>JAEVYT010000034.1 GCA_023392615.1 Bacillota bacterium
TTTTGGATACAGAAACTTTCAGAACTTCAGAAACAGAATTATGTTAGCCCTATCGTAAAACAACCGGAGGGAAACACCCTCCGGTTGCAAAAAATATTTTTACCCCAACTCTTGACAAAGAGCCATATATTAACTCTATATATGAATAACGTTTTGGGCTCAAGAATATATCTCATACATTGTTACCACAATATAAAAAAGCTCCGGACTAAGCATATGCTTTCGTCCGGAGCTTTTTGGGTAGTTACAATTATGCTAACTGAACGTTAACTGCCTGTAAACCACGTGCACCCTGAGCAATATCAAAAGTTACGTTCTGATTTTCCTCTAAAGTTTTAAAACCATCAACAGCGATGCCAGAGAAATGTACGAATACATCTTCACCGTTCTCGTTGTTAGTGATAAATCCAAATCCCTTTTGTGCGTTAAACCATTTTACTGTACCTTTGTTCATGAAAGATACCTCCTAATATATTTTTTATTATTTTCGGCGAATATTAAAAATCACATATTTTTATAAATCATCAAAGAGTGTTAATGATTTATAAAAATATGTGAATCTAAAATTACATCTCATATAACATATTTATGATATTATGAAATGAAGATAAAGTCAACATATTTTTCTTGTAATTGTGTAAGTATATTTTACTATATTTTCAATTTACTCCTTATTTATTATCAAAGAATGCTGAATTATCGTGCTTTTAGAGATATTTCATGAGATTTCGTAATATTATTTTGCTGACTAATTTTTGTACCTATGAACATGAAAAAGTTTCAAAATAGTAAACCGGAAGAAATTTGTGATACGCATTTCTTCCGGTTAATTTGATTATGTGACTACGAAACCTCTTCTTTGGACATCAAGGTTTGATAAATTCCAATTCCAGAGATTATACATAATCCCAAACCGATTAATACACCGAATACATTACCGATATGATATAACATTAACATCCTCTTGCCTCCGGCTTTGGTCAATATATTATATGTGTAATGCATCAAATTCATGAAATTATCATTTACATAGCTAGATCTCATTCAATTGGGAGCCATCGAACAGACTTTCAAGGAATTCCTCATCAATTTCACCTAATTGTATGAAATCATAATCACCATTATAATCCTGTGCCAGAGAATTGAGTTTAAGGGTTTCGATGTTTAACCATTCAGGTGATATTCGAAATGTTTTTTGTACGTATACTTGATTAAAATATTTCTTGATGAGATTTAATTCCTTCGCAACGCCACTGTTATCGATATAAACAGCTTTATCATACCCATGTTCTATAGCTGCTGTTTTAAAGGATAAAGCGTTGTCCTTGTCTTCGAATTGCACGGTAAATATCATAGGATGCGGTTGGATAAAATCAAATTTTTGTTCCTCAAGGGTTTCAATTATCTGTTCGTTTTTTAACTTGATTAGGCTAATGATATCAGGATACAGCTCAGTTTTATAAGTATTCCAATGTTGGTCGTTCGTAAGTGTGATCTGATATGGGCGGATAAGATGCTTATTTAAAAATCGATCGATAGCTTTAATTTGTTTATTAGATTCACAATAAAGATATATTAGAAAAACCCTTGTATTCAGATCAAATCTGATTCCTGCAATAATAATCTTATTATTCTTGCAAAAGAAAGCAACGTCATCACTAAAGCTTTCAAATATGTCAGGAACGTCTTTTTCTTTAAAATGAATCTGTGCTATTGCTAACTTTGTATAATCTAGTATTGGACACAGGTCATATAATACAAGATTTGTTCCTACTATGATATCATCCTTATCATAATAGGTCAGAGTCCGGTTTGGCTCCTTTGAGATGTATCGAATGAATCGATAAAATGAAAGGATTAAAAGGAGTAGGATACAAATTAGCAATATGATAAATAAAGAGATGGAGATTTGTTTCATACGAATTAATAGTTGAGATACAAAATAGGAAACAACAACGAGGATAACACTTGCCAGAATACTGATTAGGAAGCGAATGATCCCATATATCAACAGTATGGAAGATGTAAATAATCCTGTCAGTGATATAATAACAAGCCAAAACACCCAGGAAGTAATAAATGAGGCAGCATTATCCCATGAATTTATGCCGATGATTATACCGATAAAACTAGATATGTATATTACAATACTCAAAGTAATTCTAAAACATCGAAGAACCCTGGGGGCATTTGCTAAACTGTATGGCTTTTCTGCATTATTTAAACCATTATTGTATTCTATATAGGTATTATAATTTACAGGGGCTTCTTTCAAACCGTCCACCCCAAAAGACTTTTGATAAAGATCATCGAGGGAGAGCAAAGGGGTTAAGTCCTGTACTCGATTATCGATGAACTCTCTGGCGTGTTGAGGAATTCGTAACACGATAGTGAGGAATACAAATAGAGCGATAGAAACGGAGTTAAATACTTCTTTATCTAGAAAAGACGGTAAAGGAAGAAAACATTGCATCAAAAGTCCGAGTATAATCACCAATACCAGGATGAGATAATAAGCGATACTCATAACGAACCAAGATACTCCTTTAAAAAAATAGATACAGCTAATAAATAAATGAATTGCAAGAACCACAGTTAATGTAGTTTGTATAAAATTTTGTTTCACTAATAAGATAAATGGTAGTAATAAAATTGCGGAAATCAGAAAAAATATGCTGGAAAATGATTTCTTGTGT
Source organism: Bacillota bacterium (assembly GCA_023392615.1). Lineage (GTDB taxonomy): Bacteria > Bacillota > Clostridia > Lachnospirales > Lachnospiraceae > Mobilitalea. The sequence continues at coordinate 2,697 of JAEVYT010000034.1, forward strand.
TTCTCAAGTGAGTTAAGCAAATAAAAAAACCTCCTGAATGAGTGTGAATTCTTTTTGTGTTCCATAAACGATAATCATCAAAATCTTTTTTAAAATAATAATTATAGGTTTTCATTGTAGCGTAAAGAATTGGTTTTTGTCCATAATGCTTTTGTAGTTTTTCTTGTTAAAAATAATAGAACAATTATAACATATGGCTAATATTAATGAAAACCGAAACATATAAACATAATCTATATGACAAAATCCTCATTGTGGAAGTTACTATAGAATCTGCCTTTATTAGCTGTAAATTTTAACACACAATAGTCCGGGTCGGTCACACCACCGGGATAATACATCGTATCACCACTGCGCCATATTCTTTCTTTATCTTCAATTGTTTCGAGAATTTCTATTGTACCAATCAAGCTTACTCCACGATAAAAGCGTTTATCAAGAAAATAAATACTGGCTTTACAGTTACTACGAAAGTACTTAACTTTATTCGAGGATGTGTTCGTAGTAAACCAAAATTCCTTGATTCCTTCACGCTCTCTGGGGGAAAGCATGGCTTTTGTGATAGGATAGCCTTCTTCGTCTACATAGCTAATCATTGATGTACTGCTTTTGTCGATTAAGTTTCCTATTGTTTGTACCGGATTTCTCATCATAATGGTACCTCCATATTCAGGTTTTGTGTTGGCTGCTTTAAAATTGCCTGTTTTGAAATTTAGAATTGTAATGCATTGTAATGCATAAATTAAGTCAGTTATGTATTAAAATGGAATTGAGTTACAGATAAACCCTAGTTTACCATAATAAGGCAATAAATGGAATATATTTTTGGGCAGATGTTGTATAGAGTAATACATTTGGCTAGTATTTGGAAAATCCAGGCGTTATAATAGGTAATATAATGAAGATTTATAAGATTCGAGAGTGAATAGTAAGAACTATAGTAAGGAGAAGGGTGAATGAAAACATTATTGATGAATGGAACGATTATGGATGGTAGCGGGGAAAGTTCCTACCTTGGTTCTGTTATAATTGAGGATTCAGTTATTCGTGACATTGTTCAGGGTGAATATATCAATGATTTTAATGGGAAAGTGATTGATTGTAAGGGAATGGTAATCGCCCCAGGATTTATCGACGGACATTCTCATAATGATTGGTATGCAGCTCGTAGAAATCCGGTACCGTACTTTAAGAGCTTTGCTGAACAGGGTATTACAACTCAGGTCAGTGGTAATTGCGGATTTTCTCCGTTTGGATTCGAGAAAGGGACTAGCCATTATCATTTATTAGGAAGCGGGTTGTTCGAAATGGGTGATGCAACGGGTGATTTCTCTTCATTTGAGGGATGGCGCGAAAACGCTGAAAAATCGGTACCTTTAAATCTAATACCACTACAGGGTCATGGATCGATACGAATTGGTTTATCCGGTTATGAAAATCGTCCACTTACTGCCAGAGAGATGTTACTACATAATTCAAAATTAGAGGAATCCTTTGATCAAGGCGCATTCGGCCTTTCTTTTGGGCTTATGTATGAGCCGGATCGATATGCAACCGCCGATGAGTTGGAAGAAGCAGCGAAAATTGTAGCGAAAAGAGATGGTATACTGACTGTACATTCTAGAGCACAATCAGCGGCATCTACTTCATATAATCCTCCGATAGGCGGAGAAGCACATAATTTAAGAGCCTTAAGTGAGATGATTGAACTGACTAAACGAACTGGTGTCAGAATGCAGTATTCACATCATATATTTGTAGGTAAATCAACTTGGAAAACGGTGGACAAGAGCCTTGAGATGATTGATCAAGCTAGGGAGCAAGGACTAGATTTTGCCTATGATTTATATTCTATGACATTTGGTGTATCAGTAATAACGGTCGTACTTCCGAATTGGTATCTGTCCATGCCGAAGGAGAAACGTAGCAGCTGGTTTATTAAGAAGAGGTTGGGAATTGAGCTTGGAATTACAAAGAGGGCGTTAGGATTTGGATTTGAGGACATACAGGTTGCTTGGGCAGGAAAGAATGCGCGTGAGATATGTGGTAAACGTATCAGTGAACTATCCAAGGATTGGAAGATAAGTGAGCTTGAAGCTTATATTAGAGTAGTTGAACTTAGTGAGGGAAGAGGAAGGGTGAATATGTATCGTTATTATAATGATGAAATTATTGCCAAATTGGTAAAACATGAACCTTCACTTTTAATGACTGATGCCTGGATTGAAGAGAACGGAGTTCAAAATGCTGCGGCATTCACCTGTTTTCCCCACTTTTTAGCTCTATCAAGGGAAAATAAAACAATATCAATGGAAAAGACGATACGTAAAATGTCCGGGGCGATTGCGGATCGATTCCAGGTTCCAAATCGTGGCTATCTTCGCAAGGGATATGCTGCTGACATAACAATATTTGATCCTTCAACCGTGTCAGCAAAAGGTGATTTACCGGAACGACCGGAAGGGATATATTTTGTTTTTGTGAATGGGGTTCAGGTTGTTGAGAATGGATATATCAATGAGAATTTAGAGAAGGCGCCCGGTACTATTATAATAAAATAGTCCATTATGATTGAGAGGATGTAGATTTCTCCTAAGGTTCATACCTAAGTAATCAGAATGGAATGAACTAGCAAGAATGTAAACATTGTAAATTTATTCCACATAAGTTAAAATGTAGTTGGGTAACTATAGTTAAATAAACAGGGAAGGGGATCTGTCTATGAAACGAAAACTCATCAGTTTATTACTTGCTTTCTGCCTTATGTTTACCGGATGTTCTAAACCTACGGGAGAAAAAAATCCTCAAAATAATTTAACAAAGACACCTATTACAAATGCACCAGCAAGAACGGTGGAAGAGATACGAAAAGGGATGACATTGGATCAGAAGGCAGCACAGATGGTACAAGGGGCGGTTTATAATGTAGCCTCCGATGATATGAAGAAATACGATTATGGAAGCATTCTTTCTACGTATGGGGAAAGTGCAATGGATGCTGCTCAATGGAAGAAACTAGTTCTGGATTATCAAAAGAATGCATTAAAGTCACAGGCGGGAATCCCATATATCTATGGGAATGATGCGGTTCATGGGGTAAATACATGCACTGATACAGTGATTTTTCCTCATAACATTGGCATCGGTGCAGCAAATGATGAGAAGCTGACATATGAGATGGGCAAAGCGGTAGCAAATGAAGCCAAGTTGACCGGAATGTTATGGACCTTTTCGCCCTGTGTGGCTGCAAGCCAGGATCCAAGATGGGGGCGCACTTATGAAAGTTATTCCTCACAGACAGATATCGTAGCAAAGCTAGGTACTTCATTTGCGAAAGGATTGATGGAGGAACACATCCTTCCTTGTGCAAAGCATTTCTTCGGCGATGGTAATGTAATGTATGGAACAGGGGAAAGTTCGGACGGTATTAATCGCATAATCGATCGAGGGGATGCACAGCTAACAGATGCTGAAATACAGAATTTATTAAAAGTATATCAATCATTAATTGATGCAGGCGTAAAGACCGTTATGATTAGTCATAGTAGCGTAAATGGAGTCAAAATGCATGCAAATGAGAAATATATCTCGATTCTGAAAAAAGACATGGGCTTTAAAGGATTTATCGTAAGTGACTGGGATTCGATACATAATATACCGGGTAATTCATTGAAGGATCAGACAATTACAGCAATTAATGCCGGAATCGATATGTTGATGGAGGATACCGATTATGAACAGTGTCGTCAGTATATCGTTGAGGCGGTTAATTCAGGTAATATATCTATGGAGCGAGTTGATGATGCGGTGAGTCGAATACTTTCAGTTAAAAAGGAGATGGGTATTCTTGATGATCCTATGATGAAAAAGGTAACATCAAAAGTTGATAAAACAGGGTCAAAAGAATACCGTGATTTAGCCAAGAAACTCGTAGAAGAGAGTATGGTTCTACTCAAAAATGATAATAATATTCTTCCAATCAAAAAAGGAAGTAAGATCTTTGTCACCGGTCCGGCTTCCAACGACGTGGGTGTTCAGTGTGGTGGATGGACAATAACCTGGTCTGGCAAGACAGATGTGGATAACGCAGACAAATGGATTGCTGGGGGAACTACCATTTTAGAAGGTTTAAAGGAGATCGCAAAAGAAAACAATTTGACAATAATAACGGATAAAAAGAAAGCTGCTGATGCTGATCTAACCTTATTATGTCTTGGCGAAAAGCCTTATGCAGAATGGGAGGGTGATAGTGAAGACATCAGTATAACAGGTGCACTAGCACTTGATGGGAATGCAGATGCGATAAAACTTGCTGATTCTCTTGGCCATCCTACTATAGCTTTGATGGTAGCAGGAAGAAATGTTATTATGACAGATTATATGAATAAGTGGGATAGTATAGTGATGTGCTATTTGCCAGGAAGTGAGGGAGACGGGATATCAAATGTATTGACCGGAAAAAGCGATTTTAAAGGAAAACTTCCAATGCCATATTATTCTAATACCAAGGATATTCGAACGGAAAATGTATTATATCCGGTAGGGTATGGTCTCAAATACAGTAATTAGGTGTTTGTGAGTATGGCAAATCAATGTTTTCATCGTGATTTATTAGTAGAAGTGCTCATATACTTAGGGAAGGGTTTGAGTAATCTGATTTATCAGATATAACTCAAACCCTTTTTTATCCATAAAAATTGTATTTTTCGATACATAATCGACATAATATTATTTTTTATTGGACAAATGTTATAAAATATTAGGTGTTTTTTTTATGATTATACGCATATTATGTTAACTTATTATGTGGTATAATATACTAAGATAAGAAAATTCATAGTTGTAAGAAAGTTATTACTAAAATGATGTAAAACTTTTAGATTAAAATAAATGTTTATGAATATTGAATACAGAAAATTGCATTTAAGATTTACTTAAGGAGAACAACATGGCATACGCAAAAAATCCAATACTAACAGGTTTTAATCCTGATCCCTCCATACTTAGAGTGGGTGATGATTATTATATAGCAACTTCAACCTTTGAATGGTTCCCAGGAGTACAAATCCATCATTCTACAGATTTAATCCACTGGGAATTAATTGCACATCCACTAGAGAGATTGACTCAATTAAATATGATTGGGGAGCCCAGCTCATGCGGGATTTGGGCGCCATGCTTATCCTATGACAATGGTACCTATTATTTAATCTATACGGATGTGAAATCTTTTATCGGTATGTTTAAAGATACCCATAATTATCTTGTGACTGCATCGGATATTAGGGGGCCTTGGTCAGAACCTATATTTTTGAATTCCAGTGGTTTTGATCCGTCTTTATTCCATGACAAGAACGGCAAGAAGTATCTTGTGAACATGTTGAATGATTACCGATGCTGGAGTACAAAATTCAGTGGAATCGTATTGCAGGAATATTCAGAAGAAAAAAAAGCATTGATTGGGGAACCGATTAATATATTTAAAGGTACCCAGTTAAGACTTACAGAAGGACCTCACCTATATCAGCATGATGGATATTATTATCTAATGACTGCAGAGGGTGGTACATCGTATGAACATGCGGTTACAATGGCAAGAAGTAAGAACATAGAGGGTCCGTATGAGGTAGATCCAAGAAATCCTTTATTGACCTCACAGCATGCATTACTTAATCCACTTCAGAAAGCAGGTCACGCCAGCTTGGTAAAGGGACATAATGACAGATGGTATTTAGCACATCTTTGTGGTCGTCCTGTAGGGGAGGAACGCATGTGTATCTTAGGTCGTGAAACATCTTTACAGGAAGTTATATGGAAGGATGGATGGCTCCGTCTTGCGAATGGGGGTAATACACCGAGTGAGATGGTGGAGATTGCAGGAGTGGAAGTAGATTCTACTATCGATAAAAAGTATATGATGGAAGACTTTAATGACTCATCCTGGAACATTAATTTACAGACTTTAAGAGTACCGCTTGGCGAAAGAGCATCCTTAACTGAAAGACCTGGATATCTTCGCTTGTATGGCAAAGAATCCTTTAGCTCAAACCATCAACAATCCCTCTTGGCACATAGACAACAAAGCTTCCATGTGGAAGCAACAACTAAGATTGATTTTAACCCTAAGAGCTTTCAGACATTAGCCGGATTGGTTTATTACTATAACAATATAAGCTATTATTATTTATATATTACAGAGGATGAAGTGGCAGGTCGAGTTCTTTCGATTATGTCATGTATCTTGGGTAAGGGTTCACAGCCAATTGGTGTTGGTATCCCGCTCCCACCTGATGGGGAAGTGTACTTAAGATTAACCACACAGAAGGAAAAAGCATTTTTCTCATATTCACTTGATAGTGAGAATTATATCCAAATCGGAAATGAATTGGATGCTACGGTCTTATCAGATGACTATTTTGATAAAACCGGTCATATTATGTTTACAGGAGCATTTATTGGAATCTGTTCTCAGGATTTTTCGGGTCGAGGTTCGTATGCTGACTTTGATTATTTTGAATATAAAGAACTGTAGGATATAATAAGTTTATATTTTAATTACGTTTATTATCTTATTCCGAAAACTATAAATGGGAAAGAGCACATAGCGATATGTGCTCTTTTCTTGTCATAAACCAGCATATATTAGGAACTAATCCGGATGAATTATAGAGTTTATACTATTCATTTTTCATTCTTAGATGAATCAAGTGTAGATATTAAGCGAAAGACCTGTGAGGCAGTAGAAGATAAATTTTCTGTTGTGGTTTGCGGATTCATCGCTTCATTGAGTGGCATGGGAAGTTGAAGAATACTAAAATAAGCATCTATAACATCATTACATTTTTCAGCATCCATTGTAGTTCCACCTGCAAATGCAATTACTTTTTTACCGTGCTTTTTTGCTAGTCTTGCAACACCAACGGGAGCTTTACCCATAGAAGTCTGGAAATCTAATCTTCCTTCTCCTGTGATTACAAAATCAGCATCATGAATATCGTTCTCTAACTTAATTTGATTTAAAATTATTTGGATGCCGGATTCGAGTGTGGCATTTAAAAAGGTAAGGAACGCATAACCTAAACCGCCGGCTGCTCCTGCTCCGGGTATGCTTGCATAGTCTTTGGAGACAGTATGCTTTATCAGTTCTGAGAATTTTATAAAACCATTATCTAGCATAGTAACCATGTCAGGCGTTGCCCCTTTTTGTGGACCAAATATATGGGTGGCACCCTGTTCTCCAAAGAGAGGATTTGTTACATCACAGGCAATCTTAAAACGACATTCCTTTAATTCAGGCAATACACCTTCCTCGTTAATCCCGGTGATCTCTAAGATGTCCTTCCCGAAAATTCCAACTGAATTACCATCTTTATCTGTGAATTTAAAGCCAAGTGCCTGAAGCATACCGATGCCACAGTCATTGGTAGCACTTCCGCCAATTCCAATAATAAAGTTTCTACATCCTCGTTGTATCGCGTCACTAATCATCTCACCTACCCCGTAGGTTGTAGTATTAAGAGGATTTAATAAGTCTTTTGGAACTAGGTTAATCCCGGCGGCAGCAGCCATCTCAAGTATTCCTGTGTTATTTTCAAACAATATTCCGTAGGAAGCAGAAATTTTCTCACCAAGAGGACCAGTGACAATTCGTTCAACCTTACGCCCCTCCATGCCAGAAAGTAGTGCGTCAACCGTGCCCTCACCACCATCTGCTAGAGGTTTTACGATAACTTGAGCATCACAGACGCGAAGAATTCCCTGTTTAATGGCATTGCCTGCATCCATTGAAGATAAACTACCTTTTAATGAGTCAATTGCAATTACAACTTTCATGATATCTATTGCTCCTATTAATGTTTATTTTCTTGTTCTTATGTCTTTCAAATTGAGGATGATTTATAAGTGATAATGCGTGTTTGTGGATAAATAGTTGCTTGAATCTAAATATTATATACTGATGGGGTAATAGATAGGTAACTATTTGTTGATACACCTAAAATATATTATATTGTTATCAGGATCATAAAAACTCATATTAGTCATTCCCCAAGGGCGCGGCGTTGGTTTTTCGATGATCTCCACGCCAAGAGCTAATAAATTCTTATATTCTTTATCGATGTCGTCGACGGTAAAGGCGAGACAGATATTTTGGTTATTATTATGTTTGAAGCTACCATCATTATAGATCGTCAACATGGTCTCATCAGCAATTATTGTCTGATGTATGGAATCATTGCTTTCATTTTCGATATGTAATAGATTCTTATAGAATAAGGCTAATCTAAGCACATCATTAGTTAATAATCCGACTTCTCCTATTTTCATCAAAGGTACCTCCCTGAATTGATATAATAATCTGCACATATTATACTTTAATAGAAAATAATAGTAAATATTAAATTGCATTGCATTGCATAGTATGGGAGTATTAAGAATCTAAATTAACCAAGCCCCCTTGTGAATTGACAAATCATAGAATATAATGGATATAACAGTAAGAATGTTTATGATCAAAGTGATTTTTGAATTTATAAAAAATATATAGCATAATAACGGATTGAAGGGAAGTTAAAGCAGTGATAGAAAAAATAAAGGCACGTCTTAGTAGAATAGATTTTCTGATAGTTATTGTGATGACCATATTAATTTTGGTTGGGCTATATTGTGAGCGACAGGCTTTCATCGCAAGTAAGAATAGAGATGCAATATTTATAAAACAGATAGCAGGTATCTTACTAGGTTATATATTAATTATGGGAATTATGCTAATTGATCATCGTACTCTATGTTCTCTGTCTTTCCCACTTTATATCATGATGCAAATAGTGCTCGCATTAACTCTTGTTTTTGCTGACAATAAGAATGGCGTAAAGAGATGGGTTGTTGTATTTGGTATGCCATTACAACCATCAGAAGTTGCGAAAATTGTGTTGATTCTATTTTTAGCATACTTGTGTAATCGGTTCAGAAGTAAGTTGGACAAGATTTATGTATTAGTCATTCTAGGAATTGTATCGTTAATTCCGATGGTTCTGATTCTATTAGAACCTCATCTGAGTTCAAGTTTGTCCTTAATGTTTATATTTGCTATTATCGTCTATGCATCCGGGATTGGATACAAAGTGATTGGTGCAGCATTGGCGATTATACTACCTACTGTAATTGCGATGTTTGTAAGTGTGGTGTTCTTTCACGTAGAACTACCATTTATTGAAAGCTATCAGGTTAATAGAGTATTAAATTATCTGTCAAATGATGAAGCGGATAGCCAGGGCGGAGATTATCAACAGTTGCAGTCAATTGGGGCGATAGGTTCAGGTGGACTTCATGGAAAATTGATAGATTCTGAGATCGATGATAATAAAGAATATAGTTTGATCTATGCTAAGGAAAGTGATTTCGTCTTTTCAATCGTAGGTGAAGATTTTGGATTTATAGGTAGCTTTATCGTTATGATTCTTTATGCAATTCTGATTATAAGGTGTTTGATGATATCTACCCGTGCATCGGATTATATGGGAAGGTTAATCAGTATGGGTGTGTCAGGGTATCTGATGTTCCAAATTTTTGTTAATGTGGGCGTGGCAACAAAGATATTACCGAATACAGGACTTCCGCTTCCGTTTATCAGCTATGGTTTAACCTCGCTTTTAAGTTCAATGATGGGTGTGGGACTGGTGCTTAACATCGCAGCGAAACAGCGCAGTAGAGCCGAGAATCGATTAAGCTTTTATTCATAATAAAGGAGCTGTTGCAAAATAATAATTCTTTTACAGAACAATGTTGTTTGCCTCACACCTAGGTTGTAAGCAAATAACATGATTCCTTTCAATTATTATTATGCAACAGCACTTTTATATTGATAGGTAATGTATTAATATTTTCTCATCTCATCGTCATCTGTATCTTCCAGTTTTTCAATTTTTCTTATAATAACTTCGTAGGTATAGGTGTCGTTAGATTGAACGGTAACTTTATCAGAGATATGGCGGTGAAGGAGTGCTTTACCCAGAGGGGAATCAATACTAACCCTTCCTTTGAGAGGGTTGGAGCGTACCGTTGTCACAATTTTAATCACTTCTTCGCTTTCATCTTCCGGTGTATATATGGTGACCTTATCATTTAAACCGACCTCATCATCGTTCGAATCCTCAGGGATAATCTGAGCCGTTTTAATCATTCGTTCCAGATATCTAATTCTGCTTTCGTTCTGATTCTTATATTGCTTTGCAGCTTTATACTCGAAATTCTCACTAAGATCACCATGTGCTCTTGCAGTTTTAACATCCTCCAAAGCCTCTTTTCTGACGACTAGCTTACGATATTCAATTTCTTCTTCCATTCTCTTAATATCTTTTAGCGTAATCTTATCATACATGGTCGTTCTCCATTCCTATTTGTTAATTAGGGTTTTCTCCCATACAATATTAACATACCGTAACCTATCTATAGGACAAAGCTAACTGTTAATTACAGATAGGTTTTCCTCAAGTCGATTAATTTTATTAAGCATAGAAGGGGTTAGTCTTCGATCCTTTAGTTTTCGAAGTGAAATTTCACTCTGTTCGTAATTCTCTTCATGAAAGAGAACTTTTGCTTTAAGGTATTCTACCATGTCGTTAAGATATGGATCAGAACACAAACTTTCTGCTTTCTCTAGATGAGTTTTTGCACATTCAATATCTTGTTCTGATAGGTAACGGAATACCTTGTTAAGAGCCAACCCTCCGCTTAGCGTAGGATGATCTTCGTACTGCTTAAATAATTCTTTATTATCCTCCAGTATGGTGATGGCAGAAGCTTCATCACCAAGATTATAAATGATGGCAAACAAGTTGTTATAGTAAATTGCCTGACTAATCTCAGATAAATTTCTGGGATCAATGGTAGTTAGTATTTGATATGCACGTTCATCATCCCCGTTTGCACTATATCCGGTAGCAAGAGATATCTCATAAAGATTTCTAGTATAAAAACCATAAACTTTATTTACTAACCGAATCATCTCTGTGATGAAGCGAGCAGGGTCTTTCTCATATATAAGAATTGGTAATATTTCTTGATACCGCTTTTGAAAGTTCTGTTTTCGATATAATAAGATTGCAGTAATCACAACAATCAGGGTTAATGCGGTATATAGATAATATCTCATCATATCGTTATGTGTGATACCTGCTCTATATGCAATGAAACTAATACTTAATCCTAAGATAATTCCTGGTACTATTACAAGCAGTGCTTTCGTTCTCAAAGATAATACCTCCGATAAGTAAAATAAGATATTAATATTCTATCACGATTTAAATTTGTTTTCCAGAACTAAGAATATTCACTGAATATTCTCGTACACCGAAACATGGGTAACTGGATTAATGACGATCAAAAATCCCTCTTTGGCATGAACCAAAGAGGGTAGTATCAGGGATGTTGTATTAGGATAGGATTATCTCCATAATTCGTGTTCTTTAATCGGTACGAATTGATCGTCTCCTGTAAACTCATCATATGCTTCACCTGACCAATCCGATATGGCTTGGTCTAAAAATATAATCTTAGTTTCTTGCTCTTCCTCATAACTAGATTGATTGGAGGATATATCAGAATCAGGGAAGAATTTCGGTTGACTGGATGAGATATTTGATATGGAACTTATTTTGTTTTTTGCGGTGATAAATGATAGTTTACCAATGTATTGTTTTTTTCCTTCGCTATTACTCATATAGATTTTATATTCCACCTGCCATTCGCGTAAATTATATTTTGAAATTGTGGAGAATTTGTAATCAACCACACGGTATCCGTTTTTATAAAGGAGTTGTAAATCCTGGATGAAATAATTTTTGGCGGTTTCATAATATTTTTTCTTATCAGGTTCAACTTTTGATGAAGTTGTATAGCGGTAATGATCTGTTACTACTTGTTTCAAATTTGGAGTAATTAAAAAGTGGTAATGACTATCCCAATTGATAAAGCGAAATGCTTCATCAAAGTCTTCCTCTTTAATATCATTTAAAAAGTCCCTGCACATCTTTATATCATCCATATTGGTAAAGGCTAAACCACTTCCCCTGATTTGATTTACTGTGAAGTAACCAATAGGAGTCAATAAGAGAACAATTATGATAGATAAAGCCCATAACCTGCGTATTTTTTTAACACCTTTTTTTACTATGACCATATCAGCAGAAGAGGGTTCGATGTCTAAAGGGTCATGGGGATCTAACAAGGGAACCTTCATATTCTCATAGCTTGCCCTACAATTATCACATTTTTTCATGTGTTCATCTACAAGCTGCCTGCTTTCATTACTACAGTAATCATCCACGTATAAAGGTATTAAATCCTTAATTACATTACATTCAACTTTCATGAAATTCCTCCATTTCTCTCGATAGATACTCTTTGGCGCGATAATAGGTCACTTTAGCCCAGCTTTCCGATTTCCCTTTATCTCTTGCTATCGTTTTAAGTGGGATATCTGCATAGACATGCAAAATCAGTACATCCCGGTAGAGTTCGGGCATTGATAGTAACTTTTTACGAAGCTTATTTTTAATATCCCTATGAATTAATTGATCCACGATGCTTATATCATCTGTTCGGTTAGTGAGCTCGTCCACTGTATCAAAGGAATAATGCTTATTTCTTCTACATTCTCTTAACCATTCATTTTTGGCAATCGCGCACAACCAAGTATATAAGCTGCTTTTTTCTTTGAATTTTCCAATATGTAAGAAAGCTTTATAAAATACCTCTTGTGTTAATTCCTCAGCAATGCTGGAGTTGCAGGATAGCTTCAAAAGAAAACGATAAATCATATTATAATATTTAAGATATACGTCATTAAATGATTCCATTACGCCTCCTTTCGAATATTAGATACAGATGAATAAAAAAGGTTACATAGTATTTTTGAATAATAATAACGATAAAAACACGATAAGTGTAACTAAATTCTTATTTTAGAGTAACTATATCAAAAAAGGAGAACTCTCATTTTGAAGAGTTCTCCGTATTGATTTTATATTTTCCAAAAGCCTTTTCTGTATCAAAATGTACATCCTTGCAAAATACGACGAGCCAAACCAGAAATGCAAGGATTGCAATATACTGAGAAAATATTAGGGACAATACTGCTCCAATTACCATGATAATAGTCCAAAGAACGATGGAGTTTCTATAATCCTTGGACATTCGAACAACATCATATTTATCTTGCTCGCTCTTCGATAGAGAATTAAAACCGCTAATCAATGATGCTCCTTTTTCCTTAATCAAAAAGAAAATGAGAGCTAAAATTCCAAATATAATTGCAAATATTATGCAGGCATAAAAACCGATATTCATAGGATACCTCCAATCCTTCCATTGGTAATAATTCGATTAATAAATAAAGAAAAGATAGCTAAATCGATCTATTTTATTTATCTAATTACTACCTAAGTGTTTCGATTTTGTTATATCAATTATTTCTGTTGTAATTCGATCTCGTCAAGTAATTGGGATGTGTCGAAAAGATTGATTTTCTTTAGTCCCTTCGCGCTGTAGATAGCCTCTGCATCATCCGTATCTACAAGAACATAACTGTTTAATAAGTAATGATTTACTTTATCCAAATAATCTTTAATTTTATCTGTTTTATAGGGTTTCACTTTACTTATATCAAAAGTTAGGGTATCTGAAGAAAGTACATGTGCTTTCCCTGTTTCATTTAATGACAAAATTGTATATGTATAATTGGCGCTACCTTGATACATCATAGGTTGCCATATTAATAGGAAATCCTGTTTGCCATCATTATAAACATAGATGCCATTCCATCCGACATGAACAGTATCCGCGTGGGCTGTCCATATTAATTTACCGGTACGGCCAGAATAAACCGATACTGTCTTCTCTTTGCCTGTTTTAGGGTAATTCAGAACATAGGTTAAATCCACTGCAATCTTTTCGGGTTTCCCATCATGCGTAATATCTGCGTACCATATGATGGGATCTATCGGTTCAACATAATCATTAGGAAGAGTAGGCACTGGGGACGTGGCAATAGGAGTTGGTGTTGAGGTTGGTTTGGTTGTAACTGCCCTGGTTGGAGTTATGATCTGTGTGGATGTGGGTATAGTGGTAGGAGAAAGAGGTAATGTAGGAGATGAAGTAAGTTTTGCGTCAATATTCATAACAGGGGAATTAGCTTGTGACATTTTGCAAGAGGAACCTATTGTTATGAAAGACAAAATTAAGGCACTGGATATTAGCTTTAGAAAATACTTGTTTGATTTTAACATAGTAATTCTCCTTTTATCGTGAAGTATGTATTTTATTTATTATTGCAATTATCATATGATTCGATAAATGATAGATACATCATATCTGAATAGGATTCTGTTGTAAATACTGTTTGGGGATATTTAATATATTTAAACTTTTATTAACATTTTGTGATTCATATAACAAATAATATATTATCAAAGAGGGATAATGTTAATGTGAAATTGAAAACAGACCTATATCACTAAGGTTGTACGACCAAATTATGTTACAAATTATCATAAAGAATAATTTTATTAAGATTAGTGAGATTATGATTTATGATATAACCAAGTAAGATGTAATAAATAAAGTAGTAAAGGAGACCAAGAGTAATATGTCAGTAAATATTTACTTAATATTTAACGGAAACTGTAGTGAGGCACTGGATTTTTATGAACAGGTTTTTAATACAAAAAAATATCAGAAGATGACCTTTGGAGAGGCACCTCAAAATCCACAGTATCAAATCCCTGAGGAAGTTAAGCAGCTGGTTATGCATGCCCGTATGAATATAAAAGAAAGTGTATTGATGTTCTCTGATAATTATCCGGGAACGCCATATACGGTTGGAAATAATATCACGCTTTCCTATATCAGTAAGGATGTTGAGGATATGAAAGGAATATATAATAAACTTTCAGAGGGAGGAGTGGTTCTGCAAGAATTGGGTGAAACCTTTTGGAGTAAATGTTATGGTAGTGTAATTGATAAGTTTGGTATAGGGTGGCAATTAAGCCATGATAACGGTGATATGGGAATGTGATCAGCATATAAGGGGATGTTTCGAATTAATAATTTGAAACATCCCCTTATTCGATTGCATATCAAGTTGTTTCAATTGCATCTTCTAGATAACTGCTTAATAGATTCGTAGCTGCTATCATGAGATTACATACATTTTTGGCTACAATTTTGCCGTTTTGATAAATTACAGTAAAAAGAACATGATCATCATCCGGCGTAATAATAGTAACTCCTTCTTTAAAAAGTATAATGCCACCAACATTACGAGTATTATATGAATGGATGGAGTTTGAAATCCATAATTCGTTTTGTGCAATCTGTCCATTGTCAGGATTCTGGGGATTCAATGCCAGGGTATCGTATCTACAGGCAAAAAAATCCTTCAGTGGTATTATTATTTTTGATATTACTTTTGTATTAACTACATTGCCTCTACTGTCAAAAGTTCTTGCTAAGAAATGCTCCGCTTCACAATCAATTATATTGGTTACGAGGTTGATTGTTAATGTAAACTCATCAGTGGTGGAATAAGATTGGGGCATATCTCCGCAGATAGTAGATAAGGAGATCGAGGAAGGAATTCCATTCGAATCACCTAACTCAGTAGCTGTTTGATATTTCTTTATTTGTTCAATCTTTGTATTATCCATAGTTGTATCAGCAGGGAATATAATGATTATCTTACCTTTTGGGAGAATGATCACAAGCTCGATGGTGTTGTCACATGTTTCAGACATAAATTCACCTCCCCGTCCATTGAGGAGCGGGTATGACAGCCTCCGCCTCAGCATATGGTAGTGGCCACACAATCTGTGGAGTTCCATGTTGGATCTGATCAATCATTCCTTTCGCATAAATGTTTTGACCATTACAATCAAAACGTACCCCTTTCCAGGGTACAATTAAGTTTTTACCGCAGATGTTGATCTCTGTCAGAGCTTTTCTTATGGCATATGGAGTGAGAGATTCTGATCTGCATATCGCATCTACCAATGTGTATATTCCGACATAACTTCCGCCATTAACCGTATTCATATCAATTCCGTATTCATCCTTGTACATATGATTTACGATCCTAGCTAAAGGGATTTCTTTCGTTAGACCGAGAGACCATATAACTGTACTAAACGCATAATCCGCAGCCATACCTAAAGTATTTAAGATTTGTGGATAGGTATAGGTTGAAGTTTGGTGAAAAATTGCCATTGGATAGTAATTGATGTCCTGGAAGGTTCTAATAGTTTGTATTATTGCATCAACAGAGGCTTCGGTAAAGAGGAAATCAGGATTACAATATTTTATACGGAGTAATTTATCTATCGGAATTGGTAAGTCTGGATTGTACAATTCCAATAGTTTTATATCATGTCCGTAGATCTGTGATAAATTAACTACTGCCTGCACTTCATCTAAACCGAGATAGGAATTTTCAGCCAATGATCCAACACTAGAATGAGAGAATCCAAGTGTTGTCAGTAGATCGAAATATGCTTTTGTATACACAAAACTAGTTGGGCCGGTTCGGAAGAACCATTTTAACCCTCTTTGAGTCAGTGAGCTAGCATCTGTGTTCGGACTGAGATAAGGAACGTTAAGGACCTCCATCTGTAGGGAGACTGCTGCAGTCACCGAGCTTTGGAAGGAACCGATTATAGCGACTACTCCCTCTTCTTTTACTAATCGTAATGCTTCATTCGTACCCACAACGGAATCACCCATTGTATCCGCCCAGATTAGTTTAATCTTTTTGCCATGCAAGCAAGGTAAGCCTAATTCGGGTGGATAATTATAATCACACTGTGTGTTTACAAGATGAACATAAAAATCAATTACTTGCTTTATGCTTTGTCCGATATATTCATAACTGCCGGTAAGTGGATATAACGCTCCAATTCTTATTTCTTTAGAGTCCATATATTACCTCCTTTTAATCACAGATTAGTGTAATTGTCGATTATAATTAAAATGAGGAGGTTGACTTGAAATGGTTTCAAATTACAAAATTCGACAAATTAATCTGCATTATACTATATGATTTAGTTTTCAAAAGGTGATAATATTATAGAATCTGCATAATTATAATTTGAATTTCATAAATGAAGTAATAATTAAACAATCACAGTTATTACTAGAGGAACTGATAGAAATAAGAGTTCCATTACAGTATTTCAATCATATCTTCTTGAAGGACACTTATCTCGGAATATAATATATCCCGGAAATCAATGTATGATTTATCGGTCTTTGCGACGGGTATTAAGCATGAGTCTGAGGATTGGCTGTGAACAAGAAAATCCTTAATGGTATTACCAGATAAGTCATGTACTGTTTTACAGTTTCGAATTCTACCATCTGATACATAGAATAATTTATATCCGATTTGAATAGGCAACTTTAATAAGATATCGTTTAAGGACAGATTTTTATACCCATCCAAACCATGTTTTATCGATGTAAAGTCAATTATCAAATCTCTGTAATACGAAGCTATTTCATATCGATACTGGCTTGCAGCTTCCTCTAATTTCTGTTGAAGATAGTCTATGAAAATGGTTAGTTGATCACTGTTATGAAAGAGTTCTAACAAAACAGCTCGGTTTTGCTCAAAGTCTTCCTTATTGAGCTTTATTGGAAAAAGATTATAATTAAATTGATATCCTTCCTCAAGCTTAAGAATGGGATATATATTCATTAACTTTTTAGTAAATTCAGCCATAGCATATTTCCTGCGTAAAGGTCCAAAGCAATCCACCTCCCGTTCGGCGACGACGGATAGCGCATTATAACGATTATAGGAGTTTACTTTTAGATAGATATAGCGTTGATCATTTTTCATCTGTGCATTAAAACGAGGTTGAAGACGTTTAATCAACTCACATTCCAATAACCGCGCTTCCAGATGTGTGTCGGTAACAATGTATTCTACATCTTTTATCGATGAGACCATCTTCGTTACCTTTTCCCATTTTGGGGAATTGACAAAGTAGGACTGTACCCTTTTTCTGAGACATTTACTTTTACCAATGTAGATGATGTTATTGCCGGAATCCACCATCTTATATATTCCCGGAAGTTCAGGAAAGCTCTTTATTTTATTTTTTATTGAGGTTATGTCATTCATAATTGTACCTTATCTGATTAAATTTTGCGTTAATCATACCATAATCATATCATTATTAGAAAGAACTTTTATATGGTATGTAATGGATAAAATTATATCATTATTTGGGGCAGTACTATCGCCTGGCCATATAGGTGCCATCGATTTGCTTGAAGCCGTATTGTTGATATAAGCCATGAGCATCATCAGTTAATAGCATACCCAGCATATCTTTCAATCTACAATCTGAGGTGATCATTTGTATTAATGCCTTACCCACACCGATACCACGGTATTGCTCGTCTACTACAACATCGCATATGTAGTAGGTCGTAGCGAAATCGGTAATAACTCTTGCGAAACCGATTTGTGTGTTTTCATCATTGGTGAAGGCACCGTAACATAGGGAGTTCTCAATACATTTTTGAATTAATGCTTCCGCCTTTTTGTTTGTCCAGTAAGTACGAGTCAACAATTCTCTAATCTTTCTTATATCCATATCTTCATTTGACTGCATAATATGAAACTGATTTGTCATAGTCGCTCTCCTTTTCGAAGACCTCATTATTTTATTTATCCAATATAACCCATTATACCATATTACTTGATGATATTAAATTATCTTAGTCACAGATTTACAAAAATATTTGTACTCTAACATGGTTTGATGGTACAGTTAAATAGGAAGATAAGATGCAGCGTCGGCCTGAGATAATTCCAAATATACATAAGTAGTCATTAAGTCTACAGGGATACTTGATATATAAAATCTATTGGTATAAAATAAATCGAATAAGTGGCTTACACATAATAAGTGAATAATACCTAATATATTAATCACGTATTGAAAGGATAAACAGATGAAGCGAATTCTTGTAGTACTACCGGTTAATGAAAAACATAAAAGACGATTGGAGCGTATCAGTAATGATAGTGTATTTCACTATGTTCCAATATCGGAAGTAACAGCAGAGCTAGTGCAAAATTCAGAAATTATAGTCGGTAATGTACCACCCACTTATATAGGAGCCTCCAATATATTGGAGCTGCTTCAGCTAAATTCTGCCGGAACAGACGGCTACATTCTTCCTGGGGTTTTATTTACTAATACCGTTTTGACCAATGCCACAGGCGCATATGGGAAAAGTGTGGCGGAGCATATGTTTGCAATGATGATGAGCCTACAGAAAAAGTTACACCTTTACCGAGATGATAGAACAAATGGTGAGTGGAAGGATTACGGAATTGTCAGCTCAATATCGGAAGCAACGGTTACAATAATCGGATTGGGCGATATCGGGTTGTATTTTGCGAAAATGGCGAAAGCCCTTGGCGCTTATGTGATTGGAATAAAGAGACGGAAAAGTGATTGCCCGTCCCAAGTGGATGAACTTCACCTGATGGAAGATTTGAAGGAAATTGTACCAAGATCCGATATCATTGTATCCTTTCTCCCCAACACACCTTTAACCTACCATCTATATAATACTGATTTCTTCAAGTGTATGAAGAATTCAGCAATTTTTTTAAATGGAGGGAGAGGGACAGCGGTGGATCAGGATGCCCTATTAGCCGCAATTCAAAATGGGGAGATATTATCCGCAGGTCTAGATGTCACCGATCCGGAACCTCTCCCGCCTGAACACCCTTTGTGGAAGGAGAAGAATGTAATGATTACACCACATGTCTCCGGTGCATATCATTTACCGGAGACATTGGATAAAATCGTGGAGATAGCAGCTACGAATATAGAAAATCATCTTGCAGGCAAGCCGCTTAAGAATGTTGTTGATTTTGAAACCGGTTACTGTAAATAGGTCGCAATATTAGGAAAGAGTGCGGCCTTATATATACCACCATAAGAAAATTTACTTAAGTTACTTTTATTAAAATGTGCAGTTTGAGAATTACCTGCACTGCTAGAAACGAGAATAGGAACGTATGTCTTCTTATCATATCGGAGCGTTACATTATCAAACCTTCCATTGTTTTTATCTCCGGTATGATAATTAATATTAATAATATTATTTTCTCGAGAATATATATCGTCAATCGTGTAGCCGGAATTCTTGATTACATCAAGGATTGCTTTTGCACCTTTTTGTTTCAATAATTCTTGCTGAGTGATTATAATTCCACCGTATTCTTTTAATTTATCACCTTCCCAATATAAATAATAGGGTTTATAGGTGTGGCCTGCTGAGGTTCCATCCGTTATAACTGAATCAAAAGCCTCCTCAATTGTTATAAATTGACCGTTACCAAGATAGGTTAAATTCATTCCTGAATTGGCAAGTGGAAATGGCTTTCCATCCTTTACATACCAGGCATAGGAGATAGAGCTGCTACCACCGGGCACATCCTCGCATTTGAATATGGTTATATTATCGTAAGTCCATAAAAAGGTTGTATCAGTAGGGTTATCTTCAGAAAATGATAGCCCTGTTTTTAATCTTAGTGCTTTGGAATCATTTATGTACCAAACTTCTCCCCCTTGGACGGTTGCAAATGCAGCATTGTGATTACCGAAGTGGAAACTTTGAAAGAATAATATGGGCTTTTTTGTGTATGACGTCAGGGCTACTTTTAATTGATCGGAGGAATAAGTTCCAGGTGTGGGTGAGCCCGTGAGTTTCTGATCAGGCTCAGTATGTTTTGAGACAGAATTCGAGTTCGTTTCCATAGTTGGTTTTGGGGTGGAACTGATATTATCAGCAACCCCGAGTACGGTAGCGCAGCCGGTGAGCATAAATGTTAATAAAACGGTCACTATAGCAACCCATCTTGATTTCTTTTTATATTTCATGATACTGATTAACCTTTCTTTCAATTCTTTCTTATTTTCACATAGGGTAGAAGCAACCATACCGGGAGAAAGTTTTTTATCGCTTGAGAAAGCAATTAATGTATTGCCGTTATCAACCTCGATTGTGCAATTTTGTTATATCAACATAGTATTTTTCATTTTCTGTCTGAATTAATAATCCTCTGGATACAAGGCGTGAATAGATTAATCCGAGACCTTTAAATGACCCGACTTCTTTCGGTGACTTTGCAGTGGCTGGAGATACTGCTCCTGCATTTATGAATTTTTTAATAATCATTTTTCTTCTGATAATGGGTGAAGGAACTACAGTCATAATATACCCTCCATTAATTGCTATATTTAATATTATACCAAAGTGGAAATAATTTAAAAACATCCTATTCGTTGAAGTTAAGGATAAATCAGATGCAGCATTATTATATAGAAGCTGCAAGAGCCGGTGAGCATGGAAGAGGTTTTGCTGTTTGTCTTGGACAATCTATCAATTTTATCGAGGGTACAACTATTAAAGATTTGAAGGAAATTTTAGCTACAAGTGACCAATACGGTAAGGATGCGGATTCCATGTAGACAATCTTATAGCTCAATTTCAGATATGGCTTTATCTAGAAAAATCTCTCCATCAAGGTGTTCAAGTTCATGACAAAAGCATTTTGCCATATCATCTTCTCCGGTAATCAATATTTCTTCTCCATTTTCATTTAGTGCCTGAACGGTGACCTTCTGAGGGCGAATCGTTTTTACGATACGATCAGGGAAGCTTAAGCACCCTTCAATACATTCTTGATCTCCGCTATAACCGACAATTTTAGGATTAACCAACTTCAAATAATAGTCACAATAATCGATAACAACCAATCTTTTTAATATACCTACCTGGTTAGCTGCCAATGCAGCACCATTCTCCGTATTATGTAAGGTATCCATCATATCATCAAGTAATTGACGGATTTTATCATCAATGATAAGAACTTCTTTGCATCTCTTACGAAGAATCTTATCATCATTCAATCTAAGTTGTCTAATAGCCATTGACAATCCTCCTGCTGCGTTCCGATCTTGACTTGCGCGGGCTTTCTTCAAATATAAAAACTTCTTCAATAGGACATTCAAATACATTTGAGATATCATAAGCAAGCCAAATGGAAGGTTCAAACTTCTCTGTCTCGATAGCGTTAATTGCTTGCCTTGACGCACCTACTAATTCTCCTAATTGTTCTTGTGTTAGTCCTTTGCGTTCACGCAGCATCCTTATTCGATTCTTCATGTATCAATCTCCTTTTTTGTAATGTTTACCTTACATTAAGTATATAGATATTCTTGTGTAATGTCAACATTACATTTGGAGGATATTTGTAAATGATATTTAATGATTAATTATCATTTCTATTGTAAAAGATTACATCAAAAAGAGTTATACCAAGAGCAGAACTAAAGGCAGATGGAAGCACATGAAAAAAATCAGCTTTGGAAGGTCTAAAGATAATATTAACAGCAAAGCACAGAATAGCAGACATAACGAATAAAACAATAAAATTACGTAACATTTTTCTTATTTCTAGCCATTTGAGTTTTCTTAAATTTGTAATCGTAATAATAAGCATATATATAGCAAAAAAGATGAGGAAAAACAAAAAAACGATTACGAATCGCCAAGCAATTTTACTTTCGTTTTTAGTGTAAACAATAAAAAGTACAATGATTGTGGAAACAAAAGCAATGATATAAAGAGCTTTTGTGAATCTTAAAATTTTATTTTTGTTCATGTAATTACCTCATTTTCATAAGTTAAATGTATATTTAATTTATACCATTATACCACTTGCTTATATGCTTGTAAAAATAAATTCTAGTAAGAATAATCGTATCAAAATCAGTAATTCTTCGCGATGGATAGTTTCTTAATTAGTTGACAAAAGCAAATAAAATGATTGACATATACAAGTAATACTTATATAATTCCACTATAAAGTGAAGGAGATTATAAAGTATGAATAGTGGTATTAGAAACAGTGTAAAAATAATTAGAAGATTCAATCGATATTATACGAATATACTGGGATTATTGGATCAGTATATTCTACAAAGTGATTTATCATTATCAGAAGTGCGTGTATTACATGAAATAGAAAAAACAAAAGACTGCACTTCGAAAATGTTATCAGACATACTTTGTATGGATACAGGATATCTAAGTAGAATATTAAAGAAGTTGTATAAATGGGATTTGATAATCAAAGAAAAATCAACAAAGGACGGGAGAGCACAATATTTATATCTAACATCTAATGGTAAAGAAAAAATGAATGAACTAAATCATAGTTCAGATGAGCAAATTATCGAATTGATAAAACAGTTACCTAAGGTTGATCAAAAACGAATCGTTCAGAATATGACATCGATAGAAACTATCTTAACATTGGGGAATTTTATTAAACTAGATGACATCTTGATCCGAACAAAGATACATCCCGGAGATATCGGATATATTACATATTTACATGCATTGATTTATAATGAAGAGTATGGATATTCTGAAGCATTTGAAAGTTATGTTGCAGAATCATTATACAAGTTTTTAGATGATTATAATCCGGCTAAGGAACGCCTATGGTGTGCGGAACATAATGGAAACATTGTAGGCTGTATCGGTATAATTGACCGAGGAGAGCGAGCTCAGCTGAGGTGGTTTTTGATTGACCCACACTATCGTAAATTAGGACTGGGTAAGAAACTATTACTGGAAGCAATTCGTTTTGCAAAAGAGAAAGAGTATGAGAGCATTTATCTTCTAACATGTAATGATTTGGATACTGCAATCAGTATGTATCAAAAACTGGGTTTTGAAAAGATATCAGAAGAAGCACATATAATTTGGAGAGATGATTTGACAGAATTAACCTTCGAGATGAAACTATAGAGTATTCAAAATATTATTAAAAAACTTGTTCCAAACAATATGGAAGGATGATGTAATGAATATTAATATAAAAGCAGCTTATGATAATGCGAGTGATATTAAAGAATTGTTTATGGAATATACAGAGATGTTAGTTCAAAATGATCCTGCAGTAGCGAATTATTTGCAGGTACAAAATTATGATTCTGAGCTGGAACACTTGCATGTAAAATACGGGTTACCAGAGGGAAGGTTATATCTGGCTGAAATCGGTGACGAAGCAGCCGGTTGTATTGCTTTAAGACGGATCGATGAAGAAATAGGTGAAATCAAAAGATTGTATGTCCGACCATCTTTTCGAGGCAATAAAATTGCTCACAAACTAATAGAAAGGATATTACAAGACGCAAAATGTATCGGATATAAAAGCGTGCTTTTAGATACTCTACCTTTTTTAAATGAGGCAATACATTTATATAAAAAATATGGTTTTTATGAAATTAAATCGTATAATGATAGCCCGATGACGACGGCCATTTATATGAAATTGGATTTGGAATAAATTTTCATTTATTCACAAAAAGCACTTTACAATTGAATATATAATCAACTATAATATAGTTGATTATATATTCAATTGATGAAGGGGGAGAAGTATGGACTTAATAATTAAGAATATTCATAAATTCTATGGTGAAGGGGATACAAAAGTTGAAGTATTACGTGGGGTTGATTGTGAGGTAGAAGAGGGGCAAATTTGTGTACTCTTAGGTCCTTCCGGATCAGGTAAGTCGACCTTGTTAAATATTATTGGAGGAATTGAGAAGGCGGATTCCGGCTGCATCGATATTGGTACAGAATGCACTTCAGATATGTCTGAAAAACAATTATGTAGCTACCGCAGAAATCATCTTGGATTTGTGTTTCAGTTTTATAATTTGGTGCCGGATCTTACAGTAAAGGAAAATATCGAGGTATGTGAATATCTTAGTAAAAAACCCTTGGATATTGATGAACTACTTCATACGTTGGGGCTTTGGGAACATAAAGATAAGCTTCCAAACCAACTTTCGGGTGGACAGCAGCAAAGATGTGCAATCGGAAGAGCGTTGGTGAAAAACCCGGACATTTTATTATGTGACGAACCCACCGGCGCATTGGATTACAATACATCCAAAGAGATATTGGAACTAATCGAACGAGTGAATAAAAAATATCATAATACCATAATCATCGTTACACATAACGATGCAATCAAACAAATGGCACATAAAGTGATGCGCTTAAGAGACGGTCAGGTAATAAAGAACTATGTAAATGAAAATAGAATACCTGCCAAAGAATTGGAGTGGTGATATGAGGAATCCATTAAGGAAGCGGTTTAAAAGAGAGATAAATAAAAACAAAGGAAGATATCTATCGATTTTTCTTTTAATGACCCTGACAATTATACTCGGTTCAGGTTTTTTGGTAGCGGCAGATAGTTCAAAGTATACAATGGAACAAGATTGGGTTAAAAACAAGGTAGAGGATGGTCAGTTTACTTCTTTGTATGAAATGGATGATGCAGTTTTACAAAGAATTAGGGAAAAGGATGTAAAGATAGAGAAGCAATTCTATAAGGAATTTACCCTAGACAAAGAACAAGGTCTATCACTACGTGTATATCGAAACAGAGAATCAATCAATAAAGCAAGTATACACGAAGGGAGGCTTCCAAAAGCAGAACAGGAAATAGCAGTAGACAGATTATTTGCGGCGAATGCAGGGATAACAATCGGAGATCAAATTAAACTTTTGAATAAGAACTATCAGGTTGTCGGAACAATCTCAATTCCTGATTATTCCTCTCTTTTTAAGACTAATAATACAATGGTAATGGATGCATTACATTTTGGTATTGGAGTTGTTGATGAAGAAGCATTTAATCAATTCTCAAAGGATGGAATTGTATATAATTATGCCTATTATTATCAAGATCGGAACATAACAGATGACTCTAGAGCTAAGAAAAATAATGAAATCAAGCTCAGTTTAGCACAGTCCTCTATGCTATCTTCCTTTCTTGCCGGAGAAGATAATCAAGCGAGGAGCTTTTGTAAGGAGGATTTTGGTGGAGATATTCCCATGATGAGAGCATTGCTCTTTATCATGATTACAATTATGGCCTTTGTCTTCGCGATACTAACCAATTCAACCATTGATGAGGAATCAGCGATTATCGGCACACTGCGCGCAAATGGTTATACGAAGAGAGAGATGATAACACACTATGTGTCATTGCCGGTATTAATCACATTTTTAAGTGCAATCGTAGGGAATCTCTTTGGATATGTGTATATGGCAAAGGTATTCTCTAAAATCTATTATAATACATATAGCCTTGCACCCCTTAATATGAGGTTTAATACGGAGGCTTTTGTATTAACAACGGTAGTGCCGATACTTATCATGATATTTGTTAATTATCTTATGCTTCGAAGAAAACTATCGATGTCACCTCTTCGATTCTTAAGAAAAGATTTGAAGAAATCGACCAATCGAAAGCCTATCAAACTACCCAATTGGAAATTTATCCGCCGTTTTCAAATTAGGATTATTATACAAAACCTTGGAGTTTATATCACTCTGTTTGTAGGAATCTTTTTTGCAAGTTTTTTATTATTGTTTGGACTGGGAATATTACCAATTGTTGAAAATTATGTTAGAACAGTGGATGAGACGATGCTTTCTAACTATCAATATGTTTTAAAAGCGCCAGTTAATAATAAGGACGGAGAACGAATTACCATTACAAAATTTCATACTTATTATAAACTTGGCAATAGGGACGTAGATGTAACCGTATTTGGGTTACCAGATGACTCCAAATATTTTGATTCTGCATCATTGCCAGAGGATGATACCGTTGCTATTGGCAGTGGCTTTGCTTCAAAGCTAAATATTAAAACAGATGATATAATCAATTTTACCGATTCTTTTGATTCTGGGAAAAAGTATCATATGAAAGTTAGTAAAGTAAAAGATTATAATGCTGGATATGCTATATTTATGAAACAGGATAAATTGAACCTTCTGATGAAGGAAGAGAAGGATTATTATAATGGATATTTGTCCAATCAGGAATTGTCGATTAATTCCTCCTATCTTGCAATGACGGTAACCAAGGATGATATGACTAATGCGGCAGATCAAATGACAGCTTCCATGGGTAATATGATGTTCCTTATTCAAGTGTTTTCAGTTTTAATATTTCTTGTACTAATGTATATACTGACAAAAGTAGTCATTGATAAGAATGCGATTGCAATTTCTTTTATGAAGGTTTTTGGTTATGAGAGCAAGGAAATTAGAAGATTGTATTTGAATGCATCCACTTTTACCGTTATCGCCTCCTTGATATTATGTATCCCTTTAGAAATCCAACTTATGAAGCTGATTATGGTTTATGCATTTAGCAAACTAGAGGGATATTTGCCATTTTATTTATCTGGGTATATAATAATCCAAGTGGTATTTACAGGAATTATATCATATTTGATTATCAATTTTAGACATATCAATAAGGTAAATCGCATTCACATGAGTGATGCATTAAAAAACAGGGAGTGACTTTATGAGACGGAGTAAAAATGGAAGTGATTGTGATCCCATCTATAGTGATGTGATAGAGAGGGTATCCGCTAAAGTTCCTAATTCGGATAAAACATTCCGAATTGCAGATTTCTTTGCAGTTTTTGGAGATCGTACCAGAATTCGAATATTACTTGCATTAGAGCAAAGCGAAATGTGTGTTTGCGATATGGCGGTATTACTCGATTCCACGAAATCTGCAATATCTCATCAACTTAGAGGGTTAAAACATAATAATTTGGTGATCAGTCGCAAAGAAGGGAAACATAGCTTCTACTCGTTAGCGGATGATCATGTGCGGCAAATAATTGAATTGGCCATAGAACATCTGGACGAAAAATAAAGAGCCTTGTATAGAGCAATATTGTTACGTGAAAGAACTTATAAAACCATAAGTGTGCTATCTGAAAATTAACGATAGTACTCTTATGGTTTTTTATTAATTATTTGATGTAACAGGCAAGCTTTTATTACTCATTTTGAGTTTCATTAAAAACTATTTTGTAAATGTATCAAGCTTTTTGGCTTCCGGGTATTGAGCATATAATTTCTCGTTTGCGATTTCACTTAGTTTACAGTATTCAGAATAGGAGGAGCTTAATTTCTTCATTGCAGGGACTAAGATATCATAGTAACCGCTGGTTTTGTTAAACTCAATCAATAACGCTTTCATTTGATACATCGGAGAGACTTTATATTCATCTGATTGAATATATGTTAAGTAATACTCTAAAAACTCTTTATTCTCCTCTAGAAATGCTTCAGGGTTTTCTATTGATTGCTTGGTTTTATCGTTCATTTTACTAATATCTAACGTGCTGATGGTTTTTGTGGTTTCATCCAAATAAGTTTGTAGTTCTTTAGGAAAATGTAATTCAGGTGTCTTATCTAAAAATGCTAAGATTTGCTCATAGGCAGTTTTTTGATCTTCCGTTAGGAGCGGTTCATTTAAAAAGCGTGCCCAATGTAAACTAAGGAATCTTCCATAATATCCTGGAAATGCATCTAGTAATTTCTCTGTAACGGTAGCACCTTGTTCAATTGCTGCTAATTCAAGTTTAATCTCGGAATAACTTTTACCACAGGCAAGGTGATCAAGAATAGCATTCTTTGATTTTTCTCTTTGTACATTCAACTCATTTTGAACGGATAGTTTTTTTAGGGTGTCTCCATTTTCATCCGTAAGTACGGATTTGATATCTTCAATACTAAGTCCAAGTTTACGAAGAATAGAGATTTTCTTTAGGTAGTCGATGTCTTCGTTGCTGAAATCTCGATAGCCGTTGTGGAGTATCTCAGGATGTATTAAATTTTGTTCGGTATAATATTCAATTGCCTTTTTCGTCAAATTTGTTATTTTGCTTACTTCATTAATTAACATAGATATATCACCTCCATAAGTATAATAATCCAATACCTAAGGTGATAGTCAATAGGTTAATGAAACAAAACTAATAAATATAATTGAAATTACCGAAGTAATCCAGCATAAGTGTATATGAGATTTGGAAGTAGGTATTATTCCTTAATGAGTAGATTGGAAATTAATGTAAAATATGTTATAATACATTTATATTGATAAGCATGAATCTATTGAGGGGGGAAGGATTAATGTTACTACCGTATTTAACAGTATTTGAAAGTGAAAACGATAAAAACAGCTTAACAGTGCTATATCAATATTATGAAGCAGCTATGTATAATATTGCGTATAGTATTTTACATGACAAATACCTTGCAGAAGATGCGATTAATGAAACCTTTATCAAACTAATTAAATATTTACCCGACATCGATAATATATATAGTCATAAAACCAAAGCACTATTAGTTATTATCTTAAAAAATACTGCGATCGATATTTATCGGAAGCGCAAAAAACAATATGAGTACGAAACCGAAGAACGAGATGATGTTAGTGATAATGATGACAGGTTACTTGATCAAATAATTGCTGATGAAAATCATCATGAGTTTATGCTAAAGCTAAATAATTTGAAGAAAGAGTATCAAGAAATTATCTTGTTGAAATATGTATACGAATTATCAAACAGTGAGATTGGTAATCTTTTAAGCATGACGGATAGTGTCGTTCGCCAGCATATTTGTCGCGCAAAAAAGGCTGTAAAAAAAATAATCATAGAGGAAGGAAATTAAAGCAGTGAAAACACTTCAGGATTTCTTATTATTAGCACAGGATGACTTTGAACGAAATATAGCATCGGAAATGGATAATCAACCAATATTGAATAATCGCTTTTCAAAGAACTACAATTATAGAAAGAAGCAAATTCTTAATAAGTATCATAAAAAACTAACCCTATCTGGTATTCGCTGGGCATTTGTATTTGCATTACTTATAGTAATTGCTACACTGAGTTTTAGGCACTGGAATAATTATAATATTAAGATCAAGTAGATTTTGTATAAACTGTTATTACATGAGTAGTAAAATGTTACTATTCGAATCTATTTTCATAATGATTATCAATTAAATTTTACATATTATGTCACAAGTTCCTCGCATTTTCGTTATATTTAATGAAAATACATATTTGAGGAGCTTTTTTATTGACAAATTAGTGAAAATTACATAATTGTAAATCAATTTAATGAATGGGTACTTTCAATTATTTTAAGTAATGCCATAGTTACTGAAATTTGTAAGGAAGGGAGTGATATTGGGGAATACTGCGGTGAAGCAGGCATATTGCTTAAAGTAATTGCAAGAATAATAATAATTATAAGGAGGGATGTAACAAAAAACGTAACAGTAAAAAATGGACAAGTTCTTTAATTGCAAGGGAAATTATCAGTTTGTTTGGTTCAACATTAACATCGTTCCATTAAAATATTCATATTAAGAAATGAGGTAAGGGTATGCGTAAAATAATAAGTATAATGTTATGTGTATGTATGTTGTCAACTATTATTCTGTATCATCCTACGAATGTTAAGGCAGAAACAAATTACAATTATGGAGAAGCGATGCAAAAGGCAATCATGTTTTATGAATTCCAAGAATCCGGTGATCTTCCGGCGAATATCAGAAATAACTGGAGAGGAGATTCTGGAATGACAGATGGTTCTGATGCTGGTCTTGATCTTACCGGGGGCTGGTATGATGCAGGCGATCATGTCAAATTTAATCTGCCGATGGCATACACGGCAAGCATGTTGGCTTGGAGTGCTTACGAATCAAAGGATGCTTTAGCAGACAGCGGTCAGTTGAATTATCTGTTGGCAAATATAAAATGGGCAACCGATTATTTGATTAAATGCCATCCTTCCGCTAATGTGTATTATTATCAAGTTGGTTCCGGTAGCGCGGATCATTCCTGGTGGGGCCCGGCTGAAGTAATGCAGATGGCACGTCCTTCCTATAAGGTGGACTTATCAAATCCGGGTTCGGCGGTAACTGCAGAAGCGGCAGCAGCGTTGGCATCGGCATCAGTGATATTTAAGGATTCCAATCCTACTTATGCTGCAACCTGCTTAAAACATGCGAAAGAATTATTTAATTATTCGGATACGGTTAAGAGTGATGCCGGGTATACCGCTGCAAATGGTTATTATAGCCTGTATGGAGGATTTTATGATGAATTATCATGGGCAGGAACATGGTTGTATCTAGCTACCAATGATTCTACATATCTAGATAAGGCTGAAAGTTATGTGGCAAATTGGGGGAAAGAAGGACAAACAACTGACATTGCATATAAATGGACCCAAAGCTGGGATGATGTTCACTATGGCGCAGCTCTGCTGCTAGCGAAGATAACCGGCAAAGCGGTCTATAAGAACTTTATGGAAATGTATCTGGATTACTGGACGACCGGTTATAACGGTAGCCGTATTACTTATACTCCCAAAGGCCTTGCTTGGTTGGATTCTTGGGGATCACTAAGATATGCTACAACAACAGCATTCCTTGCGGGCGTGTATGCTGACTGGTCAGGATGTACATCGAGCAAGGTTTCAACATATAAGAATTTTATGAAGCAACAAGTGGATTATGCACTTGGAAGCACGGGCAAAAGCTTTGAAGTAGGCTTTGGTACAAATTCTCCGAAGCATCCGCATCATAGAACAGCACACAGCTCCTGGGCAGATAGTCAGACAGTACCGAATTATCATAGACATACAATCTATGGAGCATTGGTTGGTGGCCCTGCCAATGATGATAGTTATACGGATACTATTGATAATTACGTTAACAATGAAGTTGCGTGTGATTACAATGCAGGCTTTGTAGGTGCGTTGGCTAAGCTATACGGTACCTATGGTGGCAATCCTATTGCTAACTTCACCGCTATGGAGCCGGTAACCAATGATGAGTTCTTTGTGGAAGCTGGAATTAACGCATCCGGACCTAACTTTATCGAAATAAAATCATTGTTATACAATGAATCCGGTTGGCCGGCACGAATGGGAGATAAGTTATCCTTTAAGTACTTCGTAAATATCTCGGAAGCTGTTAAATTAGGATATTCCGTATCGGATTTCACGGTTAAGACAAACTACAATGGTGGAGCAACCGTATCACAGCTTATACCTTGGGATGTAGCGAATAACATCTATTATGTAAATGTAGACTACACCGGAACCAAGATATATCCTGGTGGGCAGTCCAATTACCGCAAAGAAACGCAGTTTAGAATATCAGGACCGATGAATACTACCTTCTGGGATAATTCAAATGATTATTCCTTCACCGGGTTAAGTGGCATCAGTTCCGGTAATGTAGTGAAAACAACTTATATTCCAGTATATGATGCAGGAGTAAAAGTATTTGGTAATGAACCGGGTGCAGTCACACCTACACCTACCGTAACAGTGAAGCCTACAGTTACGCCGACTATAACACCAGTATTAACTCCTACCATAACACCATCCATCACTCCAACAATTATTCCGACGATAACACCAACTCCAACGGTTAAACCAACCCCTACAGTAACGCCGATTCCTACGGTAACGCCAATACCAGGAACAGCAATTCCTGTAGTTGCGGTTACGACAAATGTGAATGGAAATACGGTAAATCAACAGTATAACATAACGGCACAGGATGGAACGATTGATCTATCCAAAGTCAGAATCGTTTATACCGCTACCGGCATGAGCAGCGCAGCACAAAACTTTTGGTGTGATAGTGCGGCGTTACAGCTTAATGTATCACCGTGGTATTCTAATATTACCAGTAGTGTAAGTGGAGCAATAGCGAATTCGGCACTGACAATTACTTTTACAGATCCGGTAACTCTGAAATCAGGAACTGGTAATTGCTCAGTAAATATCCGATTTGCGAAATCAGACTGGTCGAATTATGGTACGTTGACCAATCCGGTTGTGAAGGTATATTATAATGGAACACTTGTGCAATAATTGATTAAAACTCAATAACAGGGCAGTTTGGTAAACTTGTTTGGAATAATCAGTTCTACTAAGTGAAAAAAGAGCTATTGCATCCTGGAATTATAACTAACTGATCCAGGGTGTAATAGCTCATATATTAACTGCATAATTGTAATTCACTATGATTTTTTAGTAGCGTCCAATCGAACGGATCTTACACATTGTGTAAATATCAATATGAATTGAAATGAAATTAAAGTAGAGATGGTATAGCAATTATAAAAATTTCCTAATAATGTATTCCCCTTAGATATTTACAATTGATACTAAATTATTCCATGGTTCTACCTGTTATTTATCATAAAGGTTTTTATGATAAAAAAGTCAACATAAGCGTCTAAAATATATGATATTTGCATCGCCGTACTCTTTATTGGCCTTGTCAAATTCATTTTCTGTTACAATTTGATTTTCACCGTCTGTAATTCTGATTGTTATTGATTTTACTTCTTCACCTACCGTATAGAAAATCATCATATATTTATTAATCAATTTTATCTGATGGTTTTTAAGATCCAAACCATACTTTGTAACCTCGTGTCCACCTGCTGTAAAAATACCCGTTGTATTGGCGGAAATGGGGTACGCAGTTCCATCCGATCCTATAGATCCTAACTTGGTTATTTGGTTGTCAATGGGATAATAAATATATGTTCCCATTGCAGCCATGGCCTCATTTTTAAAATTGTAGACACCATTCGATAGTAGAAGAATAGGATAATCATAACCTGCTAATTTTATAAAGGCATAATAATATTTTTCTCCATGGCAGTCAAAGTGTTCTAAGAAATTATCATAAATATATGTATTTTCTATATTTTTATCAGCCTGATAAAGGGTGTTAACTTCTTTGCTCGTCATAGCTTCATATATGTCACTTTTAAAGTCGGTGTAATATACTATGGCGTAAATACAACATATAATCATAAATATGCTAATTAATATTTGAGATTTTTTACTCATACAAAAACCCATACTTTTTTTATAAATATATGGACTAAAGTGAAATATAGAATTTAGTAACTGTGTTATTTAGCGAGATGAGTAGCCCATTATAATTCTTATAAAATCAGCTGTTTCCTTATCAGTTAGTAACTCCAATAAACGAAATGCTACTTCGGGTGCTGTTTGAGGGCAATAGGATGTTATGAGATTACCATCCGTTACTACAGGTTCATTTATAACTGTAACCCCCTCATAAGTTGCGAGTTCCTTCTGCCTTGCACCATCAAGCAGATGATAAGTTGTGGCTTTTTTTCCATTTAATATACCACTTTTTGCAATTGCAAATGCCGCGACGCAAACTGTGGCAATTGGTTTTTGTTGACGATTAAAATCACAAATCAACTTAGTTGTTTTCTCATGAAAAGCCTCATCCCTAAACCCATACTCCTGAAAACCTCCAGGTATTGCAAGCGCGTCATAATCGTCTACACAGATTTCATCAATGGTTTTGTCCATTACAATTGATACTCCGAATGTACTGACAACAGTTTTCTTAAACCCACAAGTTTCTACTTGAATATCTTTATTTGTTTCATCTCTAGCCCATCCCATAATATCAATAAACACGCTGAATTCCATCGTTTCAAATGCTTTTAAACATAATAATAATACTTTCATGCTACCCCCTATCTATTGTACTAATTCAAATTTATATGTAAAGTATTAATCAATTGTCACTTCCAGTAATTTTTCTGTAATTTTGCCCATTCTTGGATTAGTAAAATTTATGTTGGATAGTATCACAGTATAAAAATAATATGATTTGTAATTAATGAAAGAGGAATTTGGTATACAATGCTTAGTTAGATTTGTTTCGATTTACAATTATCTTTCTTACGAACTGCAATACTAATACCGCTGATAGGATTAACGCCAAAGAGTATAATAAAAGAGTCTGGATGTTGTACCGGAATCCATTATATCTATGCTCGTATTTAGCTATTGAATACTTGCGACTTGATATTATCTGAATTAAGACTAAACCAATTCACATTTTCTTTTTGTTTTTGTGCGTTACTAAAGTTATTAAATTTTTCTTCAGTTGTGGGTTTATTATTGATTAAATAATTACCATCATTAAAACTCAAATACACATAATTATTGATGATTCCCCAAAACTGTATTTTTGCATCTCCAACTCCGTCAGCGTATGTATAACTAAATGAACCATCTTTTTTTAACTCGTTTATTTCTCCTGCTCCATATTGGTATCCATATATTGTGCCATCCTCATAATGCAACACGATACCGCTTTCACTTTCGCCATCATCATATTCATCATATAATTCTACTACGACTTCAGGGACACCATCACAATCCATATCTACTACTGCAAAATGAAGATAAAGTTGTGGTGATTCAAGATCATCATGGAAGTAATCTTTCAAGTATTCATCTTTGTTATTGTTATTATTGGTATCATCTATACAGAAGAATTCAGCATCATTTCTTAAAATCGCACGGTATGCTTCCATTGCTGAGCCCTTATCAAGATCATGCTTAAAATATCTATGTATTAGCTCAAGCGTTCTATTTTTGGTAGCATAGTACAACCAATAATTGTGATTGATGGATTTTTCATAATCTTTCTTTGATTTTGTTAAGAATTTGGCTACAGATTGATCTCTCTCTTTTTTCCATGTTTGCTCTTCCACTTTTAATTTCTTTGCATCTTTGGATGGAAGTTTATTAATTAATAGAGAATATATTTTGTTTAATTCTTTATCCCAGTTATTAAGTGATTTATGTGTTGTTTCAACCATTTTAGCATTAATATCTATGTAGTATGACATAGACTTTTTGTCGTTTTCATCTAAGTATTTAAGGTTATTGATGTATTGTTTGTATGGAGCTTCAAGGTCATTATTAAATCCATATTTTGTGTTTACTTGATTGGTATCATTATTGGGAGTTGGCGTTACAGTTGGAGAAACAGTTGGTGTTGTAGATTTAGGCATCTCAGTTGTAGTTGCTTTTAATGTATTTGAAGTAGCGAAAGAGTTCTTCTTATTATTATCAGTACATGCAGATAGAACGAATAGCAGAGATATTATACATAATATAAATATAAGTTTTGATTTCTTGATAATTATTAGTTTTTTTATATTTTCCAAAGTTCACTAGACCTCTTTCATGTATTATTTTAATTACCCTGAATCTTGGTATACCTTTACATATACTGATAGATAAGAAATTTCAATATCATAAAAAAATGCTTATTTTGTATGGATTAACACTAATATTTCTGTCATTTCCTATCAATATTTTCTTTGTACTTAATCAGCTTACCTGAATGATCAAAGTTAAATAAGTAGTAAACTGGTTTACAGTTTGCTTCTGACTTTTCGTAATTTTTAATCAGATAAACAATCTTTGCTTTGCAGGAAGTGAACATGAATGCTGCGATAGTGGAAAGCAATATAAAACTTAAAATTTTTTCACCAGTTTCTCCTTTGTCATTATGAAGTATTTTATATATCTTTTGTGAGTCTAAATTATTCAATTTTAAATTAAGTCACTGATAAATTAGGTAAGCGTAATCATATTAATTATGAATGAGTTTCTTGAACAATATTACACAATAGAATATGATTCATTCTATCATAGCTGTTTCCGATTATCTACCATAAAATGTATTTTATTGACATGAGAAATTGGTTATTAAAACCAGATGTATTAAAACGGATTAGATCCTTCTTCGCAAAGCCCTTAGAAGAATAAGAATCTCGGCATGAGAGCATGAATTCTTATTCTTACTAAGTCTCACTCTGTGAGAGTGTGAAGCTAGTATATGTAGTCACCACGAAGACGGGGATTCGAACCCGCGACCCTCGCCTTGGCAATGACCTCACTGGCTTTTTCTATCTTCTTCTATATTTCTCTAAACCCTATTGAATACCTTATATCTTTGTAATTTCTTATTTTATCTTTTGTTATCGTTTAGTCGCTTTTTATAATTTTAGTCGCTAAGTAGTCGCTATAAGCTATTATACTATATTATTAATTGCGCCGTATGTAACAAAAAATATTATATAATTTTTCCGAGCCACCTAGTCACATATAATGAAATTGTATTCCTAGTTCCGAACCGTACGGGTCTAATATTCGGAGTTCAATTTCAGCGGAGTAAGAATCGGTTCTTGCTCTTTTTTTATAGCATTAATTCAAAAATTAAAGGAGTAGCTTTAATATGAAATGGTTCTATGAAATAAGCAGTTTGGAGGAATTAAGGCAACAATACAAAAAGTTGTTGTTGAAACATCATACTGATAATCAAGGTAAAGTATCTGATATGCAAGTAATCAACGCAGAGTATGACCTGTTATTTGACCGTTTTAAGGTTCAAATGAAATCAGAAGGTGAAACCTATACCTATGATACTTTTAAGGACAATGAGGCATTTAAAGAGGTTCTTAGTAAGATTATCGGCTACAACATGGAGATTGAAATAATCGGTAAGCGGATATGGTGTTTTCATTGTTATACATACAAAAATGAACTGAAAGCATTAGGCTTTAAATATGCTCCAAATAAAAAGGCATGGACTTGGCATTTTGGGGATTATAAGCGATGTCAAAAAACCGAAATAAGCATTGAAGATATTCGTATAAAATATGGATGCCAGCCAGTAAGTCATAAAGAAAAACAATACGCACTAAATCAACATTAAGCCTATAGGCTTTATTTTTTTGCCCAAAAGCAAGGAAGGAAGTGTCTTTATGTGTATGCAAAACTATCAGTTGGTCAATGAGTACAGTAGTCCTTGTGGTACCTGCCCTGATTTTCTAAATGCCTGTTTACCTATTGTTGTTAGCGCCTTCATCATTGCTGAATGCGACTTGCCAGCATGTGAATTTTGCAACTCTTATGATGATTGTACGAGTATAGAAAGGAGTTGAGTAATCATGAAACTTTTAAATTACAATAGTGGTCTATAGATAAGACAGAACCTTAGATGTGCTAATAATGAGATCCCTACCACTTACAGTAAAGCACAGTGTAAAATACTTTGAAGACTGATTGTTCAGAAAAGGATTAGAAAACAGTTTTCTACTTCCTTATTTCCGAGCTTTTTGCTATGTCGGATTGGAAAAACCTAAACTATCAGCAGATGTATTATTTAATAAATCTTTTAACTTATTGGAATTATAAATGAGAGATGAAAAGGCATGATTTTGATCAACTCATATTATAAAAAGCAACCTTTTTTAAATGCCGATTGGAGCAAATTATTTATTTTTTTGAGCATTTTCAAGGTAATCTATAATGTGTTTGCTACCTTCTTGTTTAGCGACGTCTAAGGCAGTTTTCTTTCCGCCAGTCCAATCTTCTTCGTAATTAATATTAGCTCCATTTTCTACTAATATCTTAACCATATCAAAATAACCATTTTGAACAGCTTGCGTTAACAAACTATCGGTTTTTCCACCGCCGTTGCTGTAAACACCTATTACGTTAACATCTGCACCTTTGTCAATCAAATACTTTACAATGTCCATTCGATTGCTGTTTACCGCGCGGTCTAACGGCGTAAACACCCTTGCATTGCCCCCGTTTACATCTGCGCCGTGGTTCACTAAATACTGGATTGTGTTAAGGCTTGCTTTCCTAGCTGCAGATCCTAATACCGTTTCATCAAAGTTTTCTACATTGATATTTGCTTTTTTATCAGTGATAAAATACTCAAGGACATTAATACAATCATTAAGTGCAGCAGCTGTCATAGCGCGTAAGAGCTGGTCATCTGTTAAAGGATATCCATGGTCTATTATCAATTTAACAAGCTCCAAATTTCCGTTTCCGCAGGCAATTTCAATATCATTTTCTTGGGTTGTATCATCGAAAGTTTGGAATTTGGCGCCACTCCTTAACAAATAATCTACTACATCGACCCTATTATGTCTTATTGCTTTTGTGAGAGCAGTTTCTTCCCATACAGTTTCATTTTGAAGAACAGGAGTCTCAAGATTTGCATGTTTACTCACCAGATATTCAACGGTTTCAAGTTTTCCATATGAACAGGCAACACTTAATAGTGTGTCACCATAAAATTTTTCGTTTAAGTCCACATTTTGGTCTACAAAAATTTGTAAGGTTTTTGCATCACCAAAAGCTGCGATCAGAAACAATACCATTTGTTTATTCGTTTCTTTTATCTTGCCAGCATTTACTAAATAGCTTAATTTGTCGGTGTCTCCTTGTATCGCTGCCACAATTTCAGGATCAATGCCATACGGGATTCCTTGTTGTGTTAAGCTGTCAAAAACAACTTTCACAACAGAAGCTTCGCAAAAGCCCTGAGAGAATCCTTCAATGGCACACTTCAATGTTGTAGTTGTAATTTTTGCACCGTGGCTTATTAAGTAATTTACAGTAGGTAAATTGCCCATATCGCGGCATGCATAATCAAGCGCCGTACAACCGAGTTTGCCGGTAAGATTTATATTTGTCCTTTTATCGTTTAACAAGGTCTTATAATTTTCATTATCAGTAACATTGGCATAATCAAGTCCAGCCTCTTTGTGAGCACCGACTGTATACATAAGTATTGAAATACCGTCACTGTCGATAAAATTCGGATCGGCTCCCTTGGAAAGTAAGTACTCTGGAATACACAATTGACCGTTTCTCATGGAATAATATAATGGACTTGCATCTGGTCCATTTAGGATTGAAGCTTTGTTGACATCGGCACCATTTTCAACAGCCTCCTTTACACGTTCAAGATTACCGGATTCCAGTGCGCCTACCAAGCCATTGTTGTTGAAATTGCATGATGTAAACAATCCTACAATAACAATTACCAAAAGTAAAACATTTAACTTTTTCATACAAGCCCTCAATTCATTTTTTATAAAATAATACTTTGCAGATTATATAAATAATCTCCAGTTCGTACTTGCAAACGATAGCTAAATACGTAACTCAATAATTGTTATTTTTAAACAATCTACCATTATTATACAATAACCATTTTGGATTGTCATTACAGTTCTCGCCTTGAAAAGCCCTTAAGTTGTTTTTATCTGTAAGACTTATCATATTTTATGAAATATTCAATTTTCTGTCAGAGTACCTACTTTTCTAAAACTGATGTAAAACTTTTTCATGTGTGTTGGCAGGTTTTTATGAAAAATAATAGATAACCGTTTTACTTTAGCAGAAACAAAGCTGTTTTTGCAATCTTTAGATAAATGTTATCAGAATCATTATAAGGGAAGCAGTTACCGGAGGAATGATGAAAATATTATATGCATCAGTTCTTATACAAAGAAATGGCTTGTTCCGTTTCAGTTAAAAGTATTCTATTATATGGCTATTTTCTGTGGTTCTCGTAAGGGCGAGCTACTAGGTTTAACTTGGAATAACATAGATTTTGATAATAATATGATTAATATTACAAGCACAGTAAATTGCATTGATAAGAAAGTCATAATTAAAGCTCCTAAAACACGGAAGTCTAGAAGAAAATTGTCGTTGCCGTCTTTTATTATGCAAATGCTGAAGCAATGGAAAAAACAGCAGGCGGAATACCGTATTAGTATCGGTAGTAAATGGGTAGGAGATGACTGGATATTTATCCAACAGGACGGTAAATTAATGAATGTATCAACTCCATATAATACGTTTAAAACCATTATCAGTAAATATAATGAGACAGATCCAAAAGATAGCCTAAAACTTCCTACCTATGTTACCTTGCATGGGTTAAGGCATACGAATGCATCTCTATTAGTCAAATCAGGAAAATTAGATATTGAGTCTATTTCCGAGAATTTAGGACATTCTAAAACATCAACGACTATGAATTATTATGTACATAGTGATGATGAGACGAAGAAAGAAACATCTAAAATATTGGAAGAAATGATACTGGAGAAACAGGCATAACAGATATTAAAAGTCGCTAAATAGCCGCTAAAACGGTTCTAAACTTAACATTGGGGTAAGAAAAAATAATATAGGCATAAGTTAACATTTTTTTGTATAATGAGTTCACCACAAACAAAAAATACGAAAGGATGTTAACCTATGCCTACAAATGATTTTAC
>JAEVYT010000038.1 GCA_023392615.1 Bacillota bacterium
GTAAAATCATTTGTAGGCATAGGTTAACATCCTTTCGTATTTTTTGTTTGTGGTGAACTCATTATACAAAAAAATGTTAACTTATGCCTATATTATTTTTTCTTACCCCAATGTTAAGTTTAGAACCATATTTTATGAAAATAAAAGAATAGATTGTACATTTCCAATCAAAAAGAAAAATTGCTGTATGTGGATCATTTTCTTTATGCTTGAATATAAATAATGGGATTTACACTCATAATGAAAGATAAATTATGGTGTGAGCCTCGTTTATTATATGAAATTTAGTTATATATTCTATCAATCGCAAACTGTTATATGATAGAGACGCCATCAATACGTTTGAGTGTTTATCACATAACAAGAAGTATGTAATTATTAATCCATAAAGAGACCGTTTGACGCCGTCGGCATTTAGTTGGTTGCAGAATTTTTTAAATCTGTAACCAACTTATGTGCCGTTACATGCGTCAATCGAGTGGAAACGTGTCTCTGGTGGATAATAATTACATGCTTTTAAGTTATGTGAAAAACTTCGTTCACTAAAATGGCGTCGCACTCTTTTTTGTTATGAAATTTTTTATCTCCAGTTACTGCGATAATAACGCTTTCTGTATTCCTTTGGAGTTAATCCGGTGTGCTTTTTAAAGACATTGATAAAATGACTGTGTGAATTAAATGCTAGGTAATTACAGATATCTGTAGCGGAATAATCAGAAAACTTTAGCATATTTTCCGCAGCTTCTATTCGTTTGCTTAATATAAAATTCCCGATTGTTGTATTCATTTCTTTTTTAAATAACCCACATAAATAGGTGGCATTTTTACCGGTATATTGTGCGAGTGCTTCTATCGTGATAGCGTCATGCAAATTGTTGTATATGTAATCAATACACTGTGAGACAGGGATTGAGTTACTGCGCTTTGTATGAAGCTTTTTCATTCTTCCAGCATAATCGAAAACAATTTCTTTATGTAACTTAGTTAAATCTTTTGTAGTAGTGCATCGATCAAGCTTACGGATATTAACATCGCTTAATGTATATGCAGTTTCAACATCCATGCCTCCTTCCATGCAAAAACGCGTGATAAATGCAATTGCGATTGTGAGGTGATATTGCATATTACGAATTGCATTGGTGGAAAGGACACCCAATTGTTGGTTGTCCAGAGGTATCATGATTTCTTTTAGCATCTCAATGTCCCCATTTTTTACTGCTCCATAAAAGCGCAGCTCTTTTTCATAAGGGAGATGATTATGATGATCTTCTCTTTGTAAAAAAAGAGAGTGAATAAGCATGGAATCGGTAATGTTTTCTTTCATCTTATCCTCCTGAACTTAATTCGTTTGTCACTAATTTAGCTAACTGCTTAAATCGTACTTAAATCGGTTGTTACTAATTGCTACTAATTTATTTTAATTATATCAGAAAAATAAGATATAAAACAGAATTTTGTGATATTTTTTAGTGATTTTACGTGATACAGTTTGTCTTGTAAGAGAAACTTATTTATGGAAAGGGGTAATTTATGAAAAAGACTAGTAAAAGAATTATTTTGGCTATTACAATGATAATGGTCATGGTTTTACTACCGGTTTTTGGAATGAAGTTGACGGAAGCCAAAACTAAAGTAAAAGTTAGCTCGGTAACAATCACGCAACCAACCAAAAAATCACTCACAGTAAAGGTGGGTAGCACTTATCAGTTAAAGGTGAAGGTTGCACCATCTAAGGCAACAAACAAAAGTGTTAGTTATATGAGTTCAAACAGTAAAATTGTTGTTGTTAGCAATTCGGGGAAGCTAACAGCCAAAAGTAAAGGAACGGCAAAAATTACTGTTACAGCAAGGGACGGAAGTGGTAAAAAAGCGGTTCTAACCGTAAATTCGGTTGTTCCGGTAAATAAAGTAACAATTGTAAATCCAACAGAAGATAGTATTGTACTAACAAAAGGGAAGACATATACGGTTAAAGCATCCGTAGCACCTACAAATGCAAATAATAAAGGTTTAAGCTATAGCAGCTCAAAC
The DNA here is from genome assembly GCA_023392615.1 of Bacillota bacterium. Lineage (GTDB taxonomy): Bacteria > Bacillota > Clostridia > Lachnospirales > Lachnospiraceae > Mobilitalea. The sequence goes on from JAEVYT010000038.1 coordinate 2,032, forward strand.
ACAAAAGTTGCAACTGTGGATGGTAACGGTAAAGTGATAGGAAAAAATAATGGCAAAACCGTAATAACGGTAAAAGCAAAAGATGGAAGTGGAAAACTGGATACCGTTAATGTTGTGATAGGATATCCGGTAACAGGAATTAGTGTTAATCCCAACTCTATTACAAAGGCAGTTGGAACTAATTATAAAGTGAATGCGGTGATTACCCCATCCAATGCATCTATAAAAGCTATCAGATACTCCAGTTCAAATACAGCGCTTGCAACAGTAGATAAATACGGAAATGTAGCGCTTAAAAAGACCGGAACAGTTGCAATATCAGTATATGCTACTGATGGAAGTGGTAAAAAAGCAACTTTAACAATTAATATTATTACTCCGGTAAAATCAGTTACATTACCGGAAACAAAAGTTACAAAAAATGTAGGAACTAATTATCAGATGGTACCAACTGTTATGCCAAGTAATGCAACAAACAAAAAGCTTACATATACAAGCTCCAGTACATCCTTAGCAACAGTGGATACAAATGGTAAGGTGTCCTTACTGAAAGCAGGAGTGGTCACTATTACAGCCGCTGCAGTAGATGGTAGCGGAGTGAAAGCAACCGTAACAATCACGATTGTTACTCCGGTTAAAACGATTAATATAGCAGAAACAAATGTAACGAAAAATGTTGGTAGTAATTATCAGGTAGTAGCAAGTGTGCTTCCTACCGATGCAACAAACAAAAAACTTACATACACAAGCTCCAACACAACAGTAGCAACAGTAGACGCTAGTGGAAAGGTATCTTTACTGAAAACAGGCGTAGTTAAGATAACTGTAGCAGCTGCAGATGGCAGTGGATTAAAAGCAACTTGTACAATTACTATTATTGATGCAGGTTATAGCTTAAAATGGCAAGATAATTTTAACGGAACAAAGTTGAATACGGCTGATTGGAATTATGAATTACATGAGCCAGGCTGGGTTAATAATGAATTACAGAAGTATACTGACTCAGAGGAGAATACCTTTGTTAAAGATGGCTCTCTTGTTATTAAAGCCGTTAAGAAAGTAGATAAAGATGGAAATGTTTCCTATACCTCCGGTAGAGTAAATACTCAGGGAAAACACGACTTTAAATACGGTCGTTTTGAAGCAAGAATTAAATCACCTAGCGGAAAGGGCTTCCTTCCAGCTTATTGGATGATGCCAACGGATGAGAACTTATATGGTCAGTGGCCAAAATGTGGTGAAGTAGATATTATGGAGGTTCTTGGCGACAAAACAAATAAAGCATATGGAACACTTCATTTTGGTGAACCACATACTCAAAAACAGGGAAGTTTAACATTAGAAAATGGTGACTTTGCAAGTGAGTATCATGTATATGCTTGTGAATGGGAACCAAGCGAAATTCGTTTTTATATAGATGGTATTTTATATAATACAGTAAAAGATTGGTTTTCAAAGAAACCAGGTTTTGGTGAAGTGACCTATCCGGCTCCATTTGATCAACCATTCTATATGATTCTCAATCTTGCAGTTGGCGGAAGTTGGCCAGGGAATCCGGATGCAACAACACAATTTGGTGAGAATGCTGAACTTAAGGTTGATTATGTAAAAGTATATCAGAAAGACAGTTACAATGAAAATGTAGAGAAACCTACCTCTGAGGTAACCTTACGTGATCCGGATGCAACAGGCAACTACATTAATAACGGAAATTTCTCAGTAAAAGAGAGTCTAACTGATAAGAAAAACTGGGATTTCTTGCTTGCAGGAACCGGCGTAGCAACGGCAGATATCACTAATAATGAATTAGTGATTAACACAACAGACGCAGGCGAATTAGATTACAGCGTTCAAGTTGTACAACCTGATTTACCAATGAAAAAAGGCAAACGTTATCGCCTCACATTTGATGCATCTGCTGCAGAAAATCGTACGATGATAACTGATATATCAGCACCGGATAATGGCTATATTCGTTACATGCCGAATACCATTACGAATTTAACAACCGAAAAGAAATCATATACTTACGATTTTGATATGTTAAATAACAGTGATCCGAACGGAAGAGTGGAATTTAATCTTGGTAATCAGGGATCTACTGCACAGGTAAAAATCAGCAATGTTAGATTAGAGATGATCGGTGATGCAGTTACACCACCGGAGACTAAGAGTGTACTTCCTGACGGAAATTATGTTTATAATGGAGCTTTCCAGGAAGGAATAAACCGTTTAGCTTATTGGAATATTGATAATAAGTGTAATGGAGCAGAAGTTTCTGTTACAAATGTTAATAATATTCGTGAATTAAAGGCGGTTGTTCCAAATACTGTAGCTGACATGTCACAGGTTGTTTTAAAGCAAGATGTAGCAATAACAGGAGGAAAAACTTATATATTAACTTTTGATGCATATGGAGATAATGCTCAAACCATTCAAACTACGGTTGCAGGAAAGACTTTTGATACAACTTTAACGGCTACAAAGAAGTCTTACAAATATACCTTTACAACCGAAGACGGACTATCCGGTAGTGATCTTAAATTCCTTTTAGGAGTAGCGGGCACCGCTTATATCGACAATGTTCGAATCCAAGAAGATGCATTATTGATTAACGGGGATTTCTCAAATGGATTAACCGGTTTTGAAGCATTTACTGATTCAAGTGTATCCAGTAAGGTGACTTACACAGTAGATTCACAGAAGGAAGATAATGCAGCGCTCTTTGATATTAATGATACAGGTGATGCAGAATGGAAGATTCAGCTGAAACAGAATAACATTAAGCTTGAACAAGGAAAATGGTACAAGATAAGCTTTGATGCGAAATCATCGATGAACCGTTCCATTATGTATGCATTGCAAAGAGATGGAAGCTCTGATAATGATTGGACACCATACTCTGGATCAAATAAAATTAGTATTACAAGTAGTTATCAAAATTTTTCAAAAGTATTCAAGATGACTTCTACTACTGATCCAAGAACAATATTTAGTATATCCATGGGTGCTGTAGATGGAATTCGAATTCAAGATTCGCATCAGGTATTTATTGATAATATTAAATTAGTTGAAGTTGAGGCTCCTCCAGTTGATACAGTAGAAGTTGGTACTGATTTAATCAAGAACGGTGATTTTTCTAAGGCAGAAGAAAGCTGGACGAATGCAGTTACCGCACCGGGTGCCGCTACAGCAGATTTTACACAAGGTAAGGCTGTTTACCAGATTACTAACCCGGGTTCTGCAGATTGGAATGTCCAACTTAAGCAGGGAGGATTATTACTAGAGAGTGGATCAACCTACAAAGTTAAATTTAAAGTTAAATCAACCCAAGCAAGAACAATAAAATTAGCTTTACTTACAGCAACATACGATTATTACGGTGGGGCAGATATTGCTCTTAATGCAGGTGAAGAGTTAAGTTTTGAGCAAGACATAACGATATCAAAGGATACAAATACTGCAATCGATTTCATAATTTCAATGGGTAAGCTTGAGAATGTAGATACACCAGCTTCTAATATAGAAATTAGTGATATTAGCTTTGTAAAAACTAAATAATTAAATTTATAGTGGAATAAGATACAATGGGCACAAGCCATTTTTGTGAATTCTAAAAAATGGTTTGTGCCTTAAGTTTAGATTTAATATTATCCGTTTTGAACGATGATATATATAAATCGATTGATAGATAAGAAAAGGATAGGAACATGAAGAAGATAGACGGATATATGTATGGAATAAATTTAGGTGGTTGGTTATCGCAATGTCCGAAGGAATATGGTCATTATGACTCATTTATAGTGGAAGATGATGTAAAAAGAATATCAGAATGGGGAGCGGATCATATCCGTTTACCGATTGATTTTGAATTGATTAGTGACGGGAATGGTCACTATATAGAAAAAGGTTATTCCTATATTAAGAACTGCATTTTATGGTGCAGAAAATATGGTTTGAATATGATATTAGACCTTCATAAAACGGAAGGGTATGTTTTTGATGATTACGAAAATTCAAATGACTTTTTTTATAATAGAAAATTACAGTTAAAGTTTATTGATATATGGAAAGAGTTTTCAAAAAGATTTAGTAAAGAGGAAGATATACTGGCTTTTGAATTATTGAATGAAGTTGTTGATCCGATGGTGGTTTCGCAGTGGAATTATATCGCAACGGAAACAATCAATGAAATACGTTCTATTTGTCCTAATATAAAAATAATAGTCGGTGGTGTTTGCTACAACAGCGTAAATGCGATTAAATTATTAGATTTACCTGAGGATAAAAACTTAATCTATAATTTCCACTGCTATGAACCGCTTGTATTTACTCATCAAAATGCATATTGGGTTGAGGATATGCCAAAGGATTTCAGCATAACGTATCCGTTAAAAAGAAAAGAGTATTTTGATATTATTCCAAGTAGAGAAAACCCAATGGAATTTGATCCGACACCTGAGAAATTGATTGATCATAGATTTTTTGAAGAATTATTTGAAGAAGCAATCAAAGTTGCAGAAAAAAAAGGTGTTAGTTTATATTGTGGAGAATACGGCGTTATTGATCAGGCTGATGCGAAAAGTGCGAGTTTATGGTATAAGGATATCTGTAGAGTATTTAAAAGACATGGTATTGGTTCAGCGGTATGGACTTACAAAAAGTTGGACTTCGGTATCATTGATGCGCCTGATGTAAAAATTCCTTTTTTTAATACAAGGAAAAACGTTACACTACCACAGCTATGTGAAAGAAACGTTGTTTAATAATGAGTATATTGTTTATTTACATAGATTTACATAGAATTATATGTTATATATAATATAGTTATTATATAAAAATTATCCATTTGTGTAATTACATGTATATAAAGCATGTAATTTGTTGGTGGGAACGATGTTGTTCAAAATGGGAGGAAACATGATATAATTTCTTCAAAATAATTATAAGATCAATTATAGTTAGTGAAAGGCTACAATTAGCTTAGGCATAGTTTGCGTGTTATGTATGGTTGTGTTGAAAAAACTCAGTATACATAAAATGTTGTACTATGCCTATTTTATATTAAAGATGGTTATAAGTATGGCTTCATAAATGAACTTAATAAAGTTAAAACGTCTATATGATCGAAATGTCCTATAGATATTTTGGCTCCAAAAAGAATTTTAGTTCTATTCCATTTAATTTAGATTTGCCTTTAAGACAAAGGGTCTTACGAAACACTTGCCCTAAGATAATATTTGACATATAATAGAAACTTATTATAAAAGTGGTAATAATAGATTGGAAGCTATAAAAGTATACATAATATAAGAAAGGGCAGGAATGTTTATATGAAGAATGGTAAAACGATTAAAGTTGGAATAATCGGAGATTACGATGGAAGACCATCGCATATTGCGACTTCCGAATCATTGAAACACAGTAGTGAGGCACTTGGAACCGCTATAGAAGTGATTTGGGTACCAACGGAATCCTTAATAAGTGATACAACACAATTAGCCGAATATCAGGGGTTATGGTGTGCACCCGGAAGCCCTTATAAAAGTATGCTTGGGGCATTGAATGGGGTTCGATACGCAAGGGAGAATGATGTTCCCTTACTAGGAACCTGCGGTGGTTTTCAGCACGCAATTCTTGAGTATGCAAAAGACATTCTCCAATACAAGGAGATTGAAGATGATGATTTTGATATTTATTCTACTAATATCTTTCTATCCGAAATGACCTGTTCCCTGGTTGGTCAAAGCCGTACGATATTGATTCAAGATAATACCCTACTTTCAGAGATCTATAAGGAAACGAAGATGGTTGAACGTTATAACTGCAGCTTTGGCTTAAATGAGGAGTTTGAAAAAACATTATTACAGAAAGATTGGATGGTGGCAGCAAAGGATGAACAGGGAGAAGTACGAGCACTGGTATTGGATGGGAAGAAATTCTTTGTGATTACGTTATTTCAACCACAATTAAGCTCATCGAAGGAAAACCCTCATATACTTGTAAATTCGTTTATAAGAAAAATAGTTGAACAAATGTAACTTCATAAATCACTAAACCAAGATCTATTATTCTTCATGCGGGACAGAGATATATGGAAAGCCCTAAATACTAAAACAATATATGTTTTCTTGCACTTGCTTGGTTTGTTTAGTAATACATGTACTTATCTGATCAGTGATACCGATAATTTGCTGGCAAATATGTACTTTACATAAGCGATAGAATTAAGTTTCTAGACTTTTCTATATCCTTATGGTACGATGATTTGGCAGTAGAAACAGTTCTACATTATTTGAATGAAATAGCATATGCGAGGTTTAAGATGAATTTATTAACAATAGAAAATATGTCGAAAAGTTATACGGAAAGAATGCTTTTTGACCATGTCAGTTTTGGAATTAACGAAGGAGAAAAGATTGGTGTTATTGGGATTAATGGGACTGGTAAATCCACGTTGTTAAAGATTATAGCAGGAATTGAGGAACCGGATAGTGGAGCGGTTACAAAAGGTAAGAAGGTTCGTATCGGTTATCTGGCGCAAACGCCGGAATTTGATAATGAACTTACGATATTACAGAATGTTGTGTTAAACCAGAAAGCGGAGGAGGAATACCGTAATTTGGAGGGCGAAGCCGCTGCGATGCTAGTTAAGCTAGGTATTGCTGATGTAAATGCTTATCCGGGAAAGTTATCCGGAGGTCAGAAAAAAAGGGTTGCATTGGTTCGAACACTATTAACACCTGCTGAAATATTAGTGTTGGATGAGCCTACGAATCATCTTGACAATGAAATGGCTGAATGGTTGGAAGATTACTTAACCAAATACCGTGGGGCATTTATTATGATAACCCACGATAGATACTTTTTGGATAAGGTAACAAATAAAATTATTGAGCTGGATAAGGGTAACATCTATACCTATAATGCAAATTACTCAAAATTTCTTGAGTTGAAGGCGGAACGCGAAGACATGGTTCTGGCAACAGAAAGAAAGGCAAAAAGCTTATTTCGAATGGAGCTGGAGTGGATGCAAAGAGGAGCAAGGGCTCGTTCCACTAAACAGAAAGCACATATCCAACGTTTTGAAGAGTTAAAGGATCGCAAGGGAATAGAAATTGATGGTAAAGTTGAAATCAATGCTCTCTCTTCAAGAATGGGTAAAAAGACAATAGAGCTAAATAATATCTCAAAAGCATTCGGAGAAAGAACATTAATAAATGACTTTACCTATATCCTGCTTCCGGGAGATCGAATTGGTATCGTTGGGGCGAACGGTTGTGGCAAGTCTACTCTGCTAAATATTATGACTGGTAAATTAGAGCCTGACTTTGGTAGCATAGAGACTGGAACGACGATTAAGCTTGGTTACTTCTCCCAGGAGAATGAATATATGGACGAAAGCCTAAAGGTGATAGAATATATTCGAGAAACTGCTGAATATATTCAGACCTCGGATGGAACGATTACCGCTTCTCAGATGTGTGAGAAATTCCTATTCACGGGAGCAATGCAGTATTCTGTAATTGCTAAGTTATCTGGTGGTGAGAAGAGAAGACTATATTTGCTAAAGGTTTTAATGGAAGCTCCGAATATTCTCATTTTGGATGAGCCGACGAATGATTTGGATATACAGACTCTGACCATACTTGAAGATTATCTTGAGACATTCCCCGGAATTGTTGTAACGGTATCCCATGATCGTTATTTCCTTGATAAGATTGCGACCAGAATTTTCTCTTTTGAAAACGGTAGGATACGTCAATACGAGGGTAACTTTACGGATTATAAGGAGGCAAGAAGCCTAAGAGACGAAGGGCAGGTAACTTCATTATCCAATTCTTCTCCAGGTAATTCTTCGGGAGATCAAAAATCAGCTAGTGTGGCAACTTGGAAGCAGAAGAGTAATAAGATAAAATTCACCTATCAGGAACAGAAGGAATTTGATACAATCGATGAGGATATTGCATCCTTGGAGAATCAAATTGCTGAAACAGAGGTGGAGATTGGAAATGCTGCAACGAATTATTCTAAACTGAATGAATTGATGACAAAAAAAGAGCAACTTGAGAAGAGTTTAGAAGAGAAGATGGATCGATGGGTTTATCTTAATGATCTTGCGGAGCAAATACAAGCATCAAAGAATTAGTAAATCAGTATATATGATGATATATTTATATATTTTGATAAATTAAAGAATCTAGTATCGAGGATAAAGTATCTTTTTTGAATAAAGACACTTTATCCTCGTTTTTTGCTAAATATCAGTTTGATCAAATGGGTAAGATGCGATTGATCTATGGCTAAATTATGTTTCTGCAATACAGGAAATAACTGATTCCAGGCATTTTGTAATCCGGTTGCTGTATGGTCAATAACAAGAATGGCATAATTGCCGCCGGGTAATACTCCATTTGAATTACGAGCCGACATTCCTCATATATAAAATCTTATAAGGGGGTATGATTTCAGTATAAAAATCCATAATTATTTATCCTTTTCAATTGTACTCGACCGGTCTATAATCAACTTAACATGATTTAAATTGAAAAACAAATGAAATTTTAAAATATATAAATTGTATAAATGAGGGAATTATTGGTAGACTGGTGAGAGAATATTAGTTATAATAATTATAAAGATAAATACATTGTAATTGAATTAGAGAGGAGAGGTTGATAAGATGAAGAAGTTTATCATATTTATTGTTCTTATATCAGTTCTGACATTAGCCGGCTGTCGGGACGGTGAATTAGCTCTTCAGGATAATAATACGACTGGAGATCAACTAAAAGTAGCGAATACTTCAGAATTCGGTGACAAACAAAATGACTTGGTGTTTCGCGATTATGGTTCCGTGGTAAGACTTACTACTGATTCTCAACTTTATATCCCTGAATTATATCTTGATTTAAAAGGGGTAAGCGCTCAAATTGAAGCGGTAAATATGAAAAGTAAAGAAGTGATATTAATTGGCAGCTACCATCCCGATCAGAGCATAACATTCCAGACGGATAAGGACGGCATATATAAAATAATTGCTGTGACTGATTCCGGTCGAATCATTAATCTATCATCAAAAGCATCGATAGGTGTCATTAGTACTTCATCGAAGAATTACGGCAGTGATATAATTGAACTTAAATAACAAAAAAGGCTGTTTAACCAAATAATCAAGGAATCATGTTGTATTGCTTCACACGTAGGTTGGAATCCCAACAGCATATTATGGAAATACAGTATTATTCCTGCCATATATTTGTTTAAATAGCCTTTTTGCGTATAAAATATTAAGGGAAGTTCTAGGTTTTATTTGTTACGGCATATTCGAAAGCCCTGATCGGGGCCAACTCCATTTGCATCCAGCTGTCCTCGGAAGGAGGGAACACAGCAGCTCTCATCACCAATCCAACCGCCACCCTTCCACACACGCATGGAGGTGTTTTTGCCATTATTGTCTATGTACCAATCTGAACACCATTCTCTTACGTTTCCGGACATATCATAAAGGGCTAGTTCATTATGCTTCTTTTTTCCGACGCTTTGGGTCTGATTTTTATTCGCCTGTATTTCTGGCCAGCTCCATGCACCGGACAATTTTTTATCACCTGTATTCTTCCAATACCAGGCTACTTTGTTTACGTCGTTTGATCCACTATAGGTATAGTTTTTGCTCTTTTGCCCTCCATCGGCAGCATATTCCCATTCCGCTTCGGTCGGTAAACGATAGCCATTCGCGTCCTTATTTATGGTTACAATCCACTTTATTGTGTCGTTTTTGCTCTTGTTTTCCGGATCCTGTTTGCTCTTGTCGATGTTATAATATGGTTGCAAGCCTTCTTTTTCGCTTCTCTTATTGCAGTAATCCACACAATCATACCAGCTTACCATTTCAACTGGTAGATTATCACCTTGAAATTGTGATGGATTACTTTCCATCACAGCGTTCCATTCTTTTTGTGTTACTTCATACTTCCCTATATAGAAATCTGAAATACTAGTATCATTTTTCCCGTAGAAATTAGAATTAGTATTCTTAAATGTCCCTCCTTTAAGCAAAACCAGCTGACCAGGCTTGTCTTGAGAACAAGCACAAACAAAAACCATTACAAGAACGATAAATAGACTAAGAGTTTTTCTCATAATTTTATCTCCTTTCACAAACCTGTCCAATCATACGACATCAATATATTATATGATTGAAATTATCTTATATGACAATTATCGAAAAAAATTAATAAAATCAGATAAAGGGTAATTTTGATATATATTGATAAAATGATAAATAAATTATGCTTATCGGTAATATAGGAAGGCTATATGGGACAATCTGTAATAAATTGAATCGCATTAGTAGGACAATTTTAGGAAATTTTCGCTATTTTATACAAGATTTTTTGGTATAAAGAAAAATGTTATAAATGACCAAATTATGCGTTGGTTTGATGAAGAGCATTATATAAAATATTAGAAAGAATCCAATCGTAAATTGATTCATGAAAAATCTTGCACGAAAACTAAAATGATGATACTATGATGCTGTAAATATTTACCAACCATGTTGAGCGTAAGGTGAGTGCCAAAGCTTCGAGGGGTTGCTTTGATAAGAAATTAGTTTATATACTATACTTATTCCGGGCTCATTCGCTTATACATAACATGGAAGTTCAACTCGAGTTGTATCATGGCTTTACAAGTCTGAAAGGAGGAATGTTAATGAAAAGAAAGTTGAGGTTATTTTTAGCAGTTTTAATGAGCTTTATGTTGGCTACTCCGGGAGTAAATGCTTTGGCGGATACAACAGTTACTTCTAATCAAACAGGCACTCATGATGGATATTTTTATTCATTTTGGAATGCCGGAGGTGGCTCTGTAACCATGACTTTAGGCAGTGGTGGTAATTACAGTGTTAACTGGAGCAATTGCAATAATTTTACCTGTGGTAAAGGTTGGAGTACCGGTTCTGCGAGAAATGTAAGTTATTCCGGTAGCTTTAATGGTGGAAACAACGGATATTTAGCTCTTTACGGTTGGACAAAGAATGCATTGATTGAATACTACGTAGTAGAAAACTATGGTTCCTGGACACCTCCGGGAGGATCATCCCTAGGTACTTTAAGTTCAGATGGTGGAACATATAATATCTATAAATTACAGCGTGTTAATCAGCCATCCATAATAGGAACTGCAACATTTGATCAATATTGGAGTGTTCGTACTTCTAAGAGATCAAGCGGTACAATCTCATTTGGTAACCATATTAGTGCATGGGCTGGTAAAGGTATGAATATGGGCTCTACTTGGGATTATCAGATAATGGAGACGGAAGGTTATCAAAGCAGCGGTAGTTCTAATATTACGGTTGGTGGCGGCGGAAGTAACCCAACACCCACTCCGACTACCGGTGCTACAGTTACTCCAACCCCTGTACCTGGAGGTTCAGGTAACACGATAGAATGTGAGAGTATGACAAAGGGTGGTCAGTACACCGGCAACATTAGTTCTCCTTTTAATGGTGTTGCATTATATGCTAATAATGATTTGGTGAAGTTCACTAAGAACTTTACTACTTCCACCAATAACTTTTCGCTACGAGGATGTTCCAATAACTCCAACATGGCTAGAGTTGATTTGATAATTGGTGGACAAACGAAAGGAACCTTCTACTTCGGTGGTAGTAATCCTGCAGTTTACACCTTGAATAATATCAGCCATGGAACCGGGAACCAAGAGGTTCAGCTTGTTGTGACGGCTGATAATGGTCAGTGGGATGCTTATTTGGATAATCTGCAGATTAACTGATTGTGATAGAGAATAATAAGTAGATCAGTAAGGTACTTGAAAGATAGGAATATAATGAGTTGATTTGATGATTCCTTTCTTATAATATGAAAAAGGGAGCTGATGATTTGATTTTTATCAAATCATCAGCTCCCGATAATAAAGAACTAATTAATTACTTTCATGGGAAATATGCTTGTTTATGCTGATTGCTCAAATTGAGAGTTATATAGCTTCGCATAGAAGCCTCCTTGTGCAAGAAGATCCTCATGATTACCCATTTCAACGATATCTCCTTCATTCATAACGAGGATTAAATCAGCGTCACGAATAGTAGATAAACGATGTGCAATAATGAAACTGGTTCTTCCCTTCATAAGAGTATCCATTGCTCGCTGGATTAATATCTCTGTTCTGGTATCAACGGAACTAGTAGCTTCATCAAGAATTAATATCTTAGGGTCGGCAAGAATTGCACGAGCAATTGTTAACAACTGCTTTTGTCCCTGGGATACGTTGCTGGCTTCTTCGTTTAATACCATATTATATCCATCCGGTAAAGTGGAGATGAAATGATGAACATGAGCAGCCTTAGCAGCTTTAATTACTTCCTCATCTGTTGCGTCTGATTTGCTGTAACGGATGTTCTCCATAATGCTTCCGTTGAACAACCAGGTATCCTGAAGTACCATTCCGAATAGTTTACGAAGATCACTACGGTTAAAGTCTTGAATATTATTCCCGTCAATTAAAATCTCTCCACTGTTAATATCGTAGAAACGCATCAACAATTTAACCATTGTGGTTTTACCTGCACCGGTAGGACCAACGATTGCGATTTTCTGTCCTTTATAAATCTTGGCACTGAAGTCATTGATTATAATTTTATCTGGATTGTAACCAAAATGTACATTCTTAAATTCCACCATTCCTTCAATACCATCAATCGATTTAGCATTCTCTACTGTCTGAACTTCTTCCTCGGAGGCAAGGAATTCAAAAACACGCTCGGATGCTGCAGCAGTGGACTGGAACATGTTTGCTACCTGGGTCAACTGAGCAATCGGTTGGGTAAAGTTTCGAATATATTGGAAGAAGGATTGAATCTGTCCGATCTTGATATCACCCTTTATAGCTAAGTATCCACCAAGAATAGCAACACCTACATATCCAAGATTACCGATAAACTGCATGATAGGCATCATGATTCCGGATAAGAACTGTGATTTCCATGCGGATTCATAAAGTTTTGAATTTTTTTCATTGAATTCGTTGATGGAATCAGTTTCTTTATTAAACACTTTAACGATATTATGACCACCGTATACTTCTTCAACTTGACCATTAACATGACCAAGATACTCTTGTTGTTGTTTAAAGTATTTTTGTGATTTTTTAACTACTTTACTTACGATAAAACCAGATACAGGAAGCATAACTAATGCTAATAATGTCATCGGTACACTAATACGAATCATCATAATCAAAACACCGATAATCATAATAACAGAAGTGATTAATTGGGCTAAGCTCTGATTTAAGCTTTGGCCTAACGTATCAATATCGTTTGTCACTCTTGATAAAATCTCTCCATGGGAGGTAGTATCAAAGTAGTTCATTGGCATACGGTGAATTTTCTCTGAGATTTCTTTACGGAATTTATAAGTTACTCTCTGTGTGATTCCGGTGAGAATAAGACCCATAAGGAAGGAGAAGACCGCACTTGCTACATACATAAGGATAAGTTTGACTAAGAGATCTTCCAACTTAGTAAAGTTTATTCCGTCTCCACCTTTTACTTTGCTTATGATACCATCAGTTATAACAGTGGTAGCATCACCAAGCGTGGTAGGACCGATAACTGTAAAAATTGTACTACCAATTGCAAAAATCAATACAAATAAAAATCCAATTTTATATTTTGAAAGAGTGGAGATTAATTTTTTCATGGTTCCTTTAAAATCTTTTGCCTTCTCGCCAGGCATCATACCTGGTCCGCCGGGACCCATGCCCATACCGCCGCCACGTCTTCTGTGGGGGGTAGCTTTGGATTGTTGCATTTCTTCATTACTCATTCGCTAACTCCTCCTTTGACAATTGGGATGCAGCAATTTGCTGATATACTTCGCAATTCTTTAATAATTCTCTATGTGTTCCCTTACCAACAATTTGACCATCATCCAGTACAAGGATTTGATCTGCGTTCATAATGGTACTGATTCTCTGTGCAACGATAATCACTGTACTGTCGTTGATTTCTTCCTTTAGGGTTTTACGAAGTGTAGCATCAGTTTTGTAATCTAAAGCTGAAAAACTATCATCAAAAACATAGATATCAGGATTTTTAGCAATCGCTCTTGCTATGGAGAGACGCTGTTTCTGACCGCCGGATACATTAGTACCACCTTGTGAAATATGTTCATCATAACCCTCAGGCTTACTATTAATAAATTCTTCAGCCTGTGCAATTCTTGCAGCACGTTTCATTCCTTCTTCACTAACATCAGATACACCAAAGTTAATGTTAGATTCTATCGTACCGCTAAAAAGAACACCTTTTTGTGGAACAAAACCAAGTTTTTTATGAAGTGTTTCCTGCTTAAGTTCTCTAATATCTGTACCGTTAATTAGAACGGAACCTCTTGTGACATCATAAAATCTAGGAATAAGATTAATTAAGGTAGATTTACCACTTCCGGTACTACCAATAATAGCAGTTGTTTCACCAGGATTTGCAACAAAGCTGATATTAGATAATACATCTTCTTCCGCGTTTGGATAACGGAAAGCCACATCACGGAATTCTAAAACACCATGTAAGCTAGCATCTATTGTTGATTCAGTTTTAGGATCCTTAATTGTAGTTTTTGTATGCAGGATTTCATCAATTCTTCCTGCTGCAACGATGGCTCTAGGGAGCATGATGGATAGCATTGTCAGGAAGAGGAAGGACATGATAATTTGCATGGTATACTGAATAAAAGCTATCATATCGCCGACCTGCATGGTGCCAGCGTCTATTTTATCCGCTCCAACCCATACAATAAGTATGGATACTAAGTTCATAATTAACATTAAACAAGGTAGCATAAAGGTCATAGCGCGGTTTACAAATAAGTTGTTCTTCGTTAAGTTAACATTTGCTTTATCAAATCTTTCTTCTTCCTGCTTTACAGTACTGAAAGCTCTGATTACCGGTAAACCAGTAAGAATTTCTCTGGTTACAAGGTTGATACGATCAATTAATGACTGCATCTTCTTGAATTTAGGCATAGCGACAACCATGAGTCCACCGATTAATACAAAAATTGCTCCTACGCCTACGATCAAAATCCATGACATAGATGAGTTGGTATTTACTACTTTTATAATACCACCGATTGCTAAAATTGGAGCATAGAATACGATTCGAATCATCATAACCATCATCAACTGTACTTGTTGAATATCGTTTGTACTACGGGTGATAAGTGATGCGGTTGAGAACTGATCCATTTCCTTATTCGAGAAGGACAATACTCTTTTGAACACTTTACCACGCAATTCCAGACCCATCTTTGCTGCAATACGAGCACTGAGGAATACAACGAGGATTGCTGCCAACATTCCGACAAGAGCGAGAGCGAGCATCTTGGCTCCTGCAAACAGTACATAGTTTACCTGCATTTTATCCATATCAATACCGATGGCAGTGTATTCGTTATTAATATAGGCAACTGCAGTTTGTGTTAACATAATCTCGGGCATTTTATCTACTTCTGCTCTCATTCCAGCTATAAGTTTAGCAGATTGATCGGCCGGAAGTATTGTAAGTATTTTAAATATATCCGTAGTTTTATCAGTGATTTGCTTTGGTAACGCTGATAAAATTTTGTTTTTCATATCTTTAGATTCTTTACTATTACCTTCTAAACCAAGTACTAATGAGACTGGTTTCCCCATTGCTTGGGATACTGTATCCTCATCTTCACCATTCCATTTATAAATAGAATTATTCGTAAGTTCAGGATACTTCTTTAAATAATCGCTCCATTCTTTTTCACTATAGTTCCCTTTTTCCATAAGATTGTAGTGTTTCAGAGTGGTGTTTTTTTCATTCTGGGTCATGAGCTGTAAGACTTTATCCAGTTCTGTCTTGCGGATGACAGTGGGCACAGAAGTTTTGATACCATGTTTCATAATACCTGTATTAACAATATCGGAGGTATAAGTAGGGAGTGCCAAGTCACAGTTTGCCTGCAGGACGAGCAACAGTATGACAAAAACGATTGTCAATGCTGAGCTTTTAAGAAATTTCATTAATTTTAACATAAATGTTCCTTTCTGTTAGTGATAAGTTAAGCCGTTCATTTATTTATCAATATTCTGAGTATTGGTTTTCACCTTTTCGGTGAGAGCTAACAATTGCTGTAATTCTGATTCCTCTAATCCTGAAAATAGCTGATCAACGATTGAGTTAATAAATTCTTCGGAATATTCAGCGAATTTACGCCCTTCCGGTGTTAAGTATACACGCATGACTCGTTTGTCAGCTTCATCGGCCACACGATAGATATAATTGTTCTTCTCAAGCTTACGAAGCATCTCTGTAATAGTAGCTGGTTTAACAAAGCTCTTTTCAGACAATTCCTTTTGCGTGATTCCTTCATTTGATTTGATACAAGAGAGAAGCTTTGGTTGGCCTGGGTAAACATTCTTATCGTTCATTTTATGATAGGAACGAAGATGGATATATTTCATTATCTCAGCTAGGTTTCCCATCAATTCTCTTACTTCTGGTTTCATTATGTTTTCACATCCCTCCTTCTTTGGTCAAATTAGTTAGGGACCTAAGTAAATTGTATTATATCACACATTATATTCAAGTCAATCATTCGGAACATTAATTTTCCGTTAAGATTTATTCGGTATTATTAAAATGTAACCAAAACTTCTTAATTCATACTATAAAGAGCCGAAAAAGAAAAGGATGTTGCATTTCTATGCAACATCCAAGTATAGTTATGTAATTGAGATTTAATGTTCAAAAGTCTATATCGCAACCTATAAAGCCAAATATGTACTAACATACTTCATCCTCATGTATAGAGATAAATATGTACATATTACCGAGCCTGATCCCATTCACTTCTTAGAATTGCATATTCATAAGTGTCCAGCCATATAGGATTTCCATTAAGGTCTTCTTTAAAATAGATGTTCTGAAGAAGATGTCCTTCACGGCGAAATCCCAGTTTTTCCAATAGCTTCCAGGAGGAAACATTCTTTGGACTGCACATACCAACGATACGCCTTGCTCCAAGCTGTGTGAAAGCATAATCAAGAATCGCGTTACTGCTTTCAAATGCGTATCCTTTTCCGTGGTAACTATGATTAAACACAAAGCCTAATTCCCAGGTATCAAATTCACCTTTTCCTAAATACAGATTGCCAATTAATTTTTGATTATCCTTAAGGCATATGCCATAAAATGAATCATCCTTGGATCTTCGTAGCGCTTCTTCTTTCGAAGCATCCTGTGAATAGACATGGTAGGGCTCGAATTTAACGACTTCTTCATCCGATAGATATTCATATAGATCCAGCCAATCACTCGGCTGAAACCTTCTAATGATCAGGCGTTCTGTTAAGATATTTTCCATGTGGAAGGTATCCTTTCTTGCTAATCTAAAATACAAACAGGTTTAATTTATATCAGGTTTTTGCTGTTTCCCAAGCATTTCTTGTCATTAGTGAAAATTTTAATTACGTTCAAGTAATAATTTATCCAGCTTTTCTTTTAGTAAATTCTTCATGCTACATAACTCTTCATTGGAAGGTCGCTTTGAATCATCTGTCATCTCTTCATAGGGCAGCCACCAAACAGGGCCTCTTCTTGGGGTATCACCATCTCTTCTAGGGAATAGATGCCAGTGAACGTGTGAATCACCATTACCCAAGAGCTCATAATTAAGCTTATCCGGTTGAAAGGCTTGATACACGGCTTCTGCAACTACAGACATTTCAGCTAAATATTTTAGTCTGAATTCCTTCGGCAAAAAGTGAAGTTCTGATACATGTTCCTTACACAAGAATAAGGTATATCCTTTAAAATGCTGATGATCTCCAATTACTACATAACCGGTTTCTAGTTCTTTCACAAAATACGGATTCTGATTATTCTTAATCATATCAATTCGTTCACATATTAGGCATCCCATCGTATCTATCCTTCCAATTATTTATTCACAATTAACTGATAGCTATTATTCCTTCAAAAATTATTATTTTGCTTCATCTCCGTTCAATTTCTCTAAAAGGATTTCTAAAAGTGCGTCATTTGCTTTCGGGTCCATAAAGCAGAATCGAATAAACTTATTATCAAGGAAAGGGAAGGTGGAACAATCCCTTATCATAAGACCCTTTCGGATGGCTGCCTCAAACAAATCCATAGAGGTTACATCCTTTTTTAAAATTTTAATAAGTATAAAATTAGCTGTTGGTTCGAAATATTTTACGTTAGCACAATTACTAAGAATGTCACAAATTCTTGCTCTTTCTGTGCTGATCAACTTTCGTGTATTCTCAATATATTCAGAATCAGAGAACATAATTTCACCCGCAATCGCAGCGAGGCTATTGATTGTCCATGGATTCTTTCTCTGATTAATCTCTTTAAGAAGATCCACATTACCACATATTGCATAACCGAGTCTAAGTCCAGGAGCTGCGAAAAACTTGGATATTCCTCGCAGAATGATAATATTATTATAGTAACCCGTCAGTGGTGCTGAGGTGATGTAATCTGTGTTTTCTGCAAATTCAACATAAGTCTCATCTACCATCACAAAGATACCCTTCTGCTTACAGATATCAAGAATTTTGCGCATATCATTACGCGTGATGGCCGTAGAAGTTGGGTTGTTTGGGTTACAGATAACCAGAAGGTCGATATCGGAGGTTAAATCTTCTTCTAAATGTTGAAGATTTAACTTAAAATCATTTTCCTCATCAAGGCGGTAATACCTAGTAGTTCCGCCTCCCAAAGATACTTCTCGCTCGTATTCCGAGTAGGTAGGTCCGATAATAAGTGCCTTTTGTGGATGCTTGATCTGTATAAATAATGAGATTAATTCGGTAGATCCGTTACCAACAATGATATTCGAGGCGTCAGTTTGTACATACTCTGCAATTTTGTTTCGGAGTTGGGTGTATTCTCTATCCGGGTAACTCATAATCGCATCGATTTGACTTGAGAGAGTGGATTTTAGCTTTGGGGATATTCCAAGTGGATTTACATTTGCTGAGTAGCTGATGATATCTTCCTTCTTTATCCCGTATACTTTTTCTATCATCTCAAGGTCACTTCCATGAAAATGATCTGTATGCTTAATCATATTAATTCCCTCCTGTAGGACTAAAGTATTAGTAAATAATGATGTTTTGAATTTATTTTTAATAAATTTAAGTAGTTTCTTGACTAAAATAAAGTTTAACTGGCGATTTATGTGAAATACTAGATTTTTTCTATTGTTTGAATTATAATATGATACATATTATAGCTGATTTTCCTTAAATTGCAATCACTTATCAACGAGGGGATACCCTTAATGTGCAACCGCTATATGAACTAGGGTAGATAAGGAATTTGTGGATTAAATCGGTAATGAAGGATCAATGATATCTTGGGGTGATAAATTGAGAGAAAAGATCAAGCGTTTTTCTAAAGGGTACTTTGAATATCAGCTGCCATTTATAGTCTTATCCGATGATGAAATTATATTAACAGTGGAAGCGGGTAAAATTCGGGACGGTAGTTTTACTATCAGTAACAGCCGAGAGTGTGAGATGCAGGGTTCGGTCTATACTTCGAATCGTTTGATGGTAATCGAAAATGAAAACTTTAGTGATATTGTGAATACGATCCAATATCGCTTTAATGCTATCCCATTACAAGCAGGGGATGAGGTAAAGGGAGAATTCCATATCATTAGTGATATGGGTGAGATATCAATTCCATATACGATACAAGTGGAAGCTGCTTACTGTTCTTCTTCTATGGGGAAAATAAAGGATTTATTTCAATTCACCAATTTAGCTATTATGGATTGGTCAGATGCAAAGAAGATGTTTCGTTCAGAAGAATTCGAACGCATTCTCCTTGCAAATGAAGATCGTTATAGAATACTCTATAGAAATCTGGTAAAGAGTATATCTACCAGCCAGGCTTTGGAGGAGTTTTTAGTTACGATACATAAAAAATCTGAAATTGTACTAGAGATTGATCGGGTAAATTGTGAATATGCGATTACCCAGGATAATATATCTGATAAATTAACACTAACGAAAAATCATTGGGGATATGCCGAAATCAGAGTTAGCACGGATGTTCCATTTATTCAATTGGATCAAAAATTCGTTTGGGCTGACCATTTTATCGGTAATTCTCATCAAATCTCATATACAATCATTCAATCAAAGTTAAAGACCGGAGAAAATCATGGTCATATCTATATACGAACTGCACACCAGAATATCACAGTTACCATAGTATGCAAATATCAAAAGATGGAACATAAAATTTCTGCTGAGCGTTTCAGACAAAAAATTGACGCAGGACTCCTTGACACATATTTAAGTTTCCGACTTAATAAAATAAGACTGGAGGAATATCTGGATGATACAGAGATGATGATTGCCAGATTGCCGGGACCAGAAGTCAGCTATATGAAGGAACTGATGAGAACTCATGTTGCTATTATAACAGGAAGGACAAAACTTGCTGAAGAATTACTGTCAGATTTCGCAAAGGATGAAGTTATTGTTAGAAGAAAATCTGTTGTAGAGTATTGTGCGTATCTTTATCTTGATGCACTTTATTATAAAGAAGACGCTAAGATTAAAAAAGCAGCTGATACAATTCGTAAATTTTATGTCAGTGGACATTTTAATTGGAGAATACTATGGTTTTTATTATATACGGATAAGAGTTTTGACAGCAATAAAAGCGGGAAACTTTCATATATTAAAGAACAATATAACGAAGGATGTCGCAGCCCAATCATGTATTATGAGGCAGTGTGTATCCTAAATGAAGAACCCTATCTGCTTCGTGAATTATCAGAATTTGAAATCCAAACTCTTAACTTTGGAATTAAGAATTGGATCTTATCAAAAGATGCAGCAAAGCAGTATACTTATCTATCAACGAAGATGAAGAGCTTTAGTCCACTTGTTTTCAACGGGTTGGTTAAGCTTTACGATGAGTATGGGGGAAGAGATATCCTAACGGCTATCTGTGGTCTGCTGATTAAAGGGTTGAAAAGAACAGAAAAATATTATGAGTGGTACCGATTGGGTGTGGAGGAACAGCTTCGCATAACAGAGCTTTATGAATATTATATGCATTCAATCAATAGTTCCATTGAAGGCGTAATTGCACAACCCGTTTTACTTTATTTTATCTATAATAATAATTTAAGTGATAGAAAAAAAGCTTTTTTGTATGCTAATGTTGTAAAGAATAAAGAGAATAATGAACCAATTTATCGTTCTTATTACAAGAAGATGGAAATTTTTACTCTTAAAATGCTGGAAGGACACTATATAAATAGAGATTTGGCAGTGCTTTACCAGGAGTTTTTAAATAAAAACATTCATGGAGCTCAGGTTTGGAAACATCTTCCCTATGTAATGTTCCGTCAAGAGTTAGAGTGTATGGATGCAGGAATAGTAAGTCTACTTGTGATACAGGATGAAATTAACTCCGCTGAATCATACAATTTGGTCAATCAAAAAGCTCAGTTTGACATAATATCAGAGAATACACAGCTTATTTTTGTAGATTCCTTTGGAAATCGTTATGCAGATACCGTTCCTTATCGTTTAACGCAGTTCCTTGACTATTCACAGTACATAGATATTTGTTTGAATAGCAGTGATCATCCTAATCTACTATTACATTTGTTTGATCGTTATCAAAAGAACAGAATCTTTCGGAAGGATGCAATCGAACTGTTTAAGAAAGTCTTATTACTAGAGGGACTTCAAAATGAGTATAAAACGGCCTGTTATCAGATGCTAATTGAATATTATTTTGAACACTATCATGATGAATGGCTAGATTATTATCTTTGTCAAATAGATATGCAGTATGTTCGGCAAAATGAAAGAGCAAATTATATTGAATTAATGATTGTCAGAGGTTTATATGATAAGGCTATTTTAAATCTTGAGATGTTTGGTCTGGAAGGAATTGCAATAACTCGTTTGGTTAAGTTATGTTCTGGTTATTTGAAAGCGTTCGGAACAGAGGAAAAACTGGATTTTATGGTAAAGTTATGTCATTATGTATTCAGTGAAGGAAAGTATGATGAGGTAATCCTTCAATATCTGTCAGTATTTTATACCGGTTCTACATTATCGATGTACAGGTTGTGGCAGGCATCAAAGAGCTTTGAGCTTTCATGCCATAGTTTAGAAAAAAGATTGTTGGTACAGATACTATACACCGAAAGCTACGTGGGCGACAGTTATGAGATATTCCGAAGTTATTATAATGGCGCTTCAAATAGTGTATTAGTTCGTGCATTTCTTTCTTACTATGCATATCAATACCTAATCCATGATCAGATTATCGATGCTGAGTTACTTCAGGTTATGAAGAGGGAACTCTTTTATGAGCAAAATGATGTATGTTTATTAGCATGGCTTAAGTATCATGCTGATAATAAGGAACTGAATGAACAGGATAAAACCTTCGCCGAATATAATATATTGATGTTGGTTCAAAAGGGAATTGTTCTTCCGTTCTTCTTGAGCTATAAGGATATCATTCATCTTCCTGATCAAATTCTGGATCAACATATCGTTTCATTTCATGCAGATCCAAGAAAACGTGTTTATATTCACTATCGCATGGATAAAGACAAGGGGCAGCAGTATATAACGGAACCTATGAAGGACTCCTTTATGGGAATTCGTACAAAGAGTTTTTTATTGTTTTATCACGAAACCCTGCAATATTACATTACTGTGGAAACTGACGATGATAAAGAGATTATGGAGAGCGTGATTCTTCAATATGAGTGTGATAACCCAGAGGATGATCATTCCAATTATAATCATATTAATTTAATGTTAATGGCTTTAGAGATGAAAGAGGATACGACACTGATTGATCTCATGTGTAACTATGCGAAGAGGGAATATATGATTGAATCATGCTTTCATCAGATAGAAGATTAATAAGGGAATAGTAGTAACGCTTTATGCGAGTCGGAGGTTTGGCTTCATGGATTCACCGAAAAAATTGATTGTTGGATATGATTTATGTGAAGAAGAGACACAAATCAGCTGCTTTAGCTATAAGTCGATGGAACCGGTTCTAATCAGTATGCGGGATGGAGAAGAGCGATACTCCATACCAACCTTATTGTGTTTGAAAACAAGTACAAAACAATGGCTATTTGGGGAAGAAGCGAGGGCATGCAGTGAGGAAGGAGCTGGTATCCTCGTAGAACGCCTTCTGGAGAAGGCGACGATAGGTGAGGATATCGAGATTATGGGACAATCAGTCAGTACAGTATCCTTGTTAGAGATCTTTCTTAGGCGGACACTATCCCTTGTAAAAAATTATTTTCCTTCAGAACCAATTACAAAGATGGTTATAACAGTGAAAAATACTGACCCATCGTTGGTTTCAATGATATACGAGGCGTTAACGAGTCTTGGGCTAGAGAAAGACAGAGTGGTAATCATGAACCACGATGGTGCTTATCTGTATTATGCACTCAGTCAGGATAAGTCATTATGGATGAATGATGTGGGATTGTTTGATTTTGATAGAGAGGGATTGAACTATTATCAGATCAAGATGAATCGAAGAATAACCCCTATGGTTGCTGAAATCGACAAGCTGGATTTTACGAAGGAAATGAATTATGATATCCTAAAACTAAGAAAGATGGGAAAAGCTGACCCGGCTTATATTCTTGAGAACCTAACTAATACAGTTTTATATAAACAATTGATCACTACATTGTATTTTACCGGTTGTGGATTTGACGGTGGTTGGGCAGAAGAAGTTATAAAATCTTTATGTACAGGGAGAAGAGTCTTTTTTGGACAAAATTTATATACAATGGGAGCCTGCTTTGCCGCCAAGGAATTATCAGGAGACGGCCAATTAGAGGATTTTATATTACTCAGCGATGATATGGTCACCAGCTATTTATCAATTAAAGTATATTGTGATACGTCTTTTAAGGAATATTCGATTTTAACTCCAGGGGAGAATTGGTTTGAGGTCAATACAACTTTAGAAGTAATATTGGATGGTGATACGAATCTTGAGCTTTTAAAGAAGAATATAATGACCCGTGAAGTAGAACGTATATCATATCCACTACAAGAGATTCCCAAAAGACCAAACCGAATGACACGACTTTTAATTACCCTGAATTGTACCGATAAATTAACTGCACTCCTGACGGTGAACGACTTGGGATTTGGAGAAATATTTCCTGCAACCGGACAGATAACGCAAATTACGATAGAAATCTAATGTTTGGAGGTATCCATGGGTAAACTAATATTATGTAGCGGAGCACGCACGACAAAGCCCTATACTTTTACCCGTAACGGAATTCGTATTTATTCAATGGAGGAATTATGCTACCATTTATATCAGCATGTTCATTTGATTGATGAGACGATGATAACGGAGGAGCTATTTGATTTTATCGATCGAGAATTAAAACTTACTGAACGTGCGGATAAGTTGCGAACTCTAAAAAAACAAAATGCAGATCTGAAAACGCTGGTAACGTTTATCTTATGCAGTACCGATTATTATACAGAACAAGAAATAAAAAGTCTGTTACGATTATTAGATGAAGTGGCAGGAATGCCCATGATTAAGCGAAATATCATAAAAGCAGGGTGCTATCTAAGAGAGCAACAGTATGAACAGGCGTCTGCAGAATATGAGCGAATTATTCTAGCCCCTGATGCTATTGAATTAACTCCGGAGGAATACGGAGATGTATATCATAATCTGGCAGTAGCGAAAGTTCATATTACCGGTCTTAAGGAAGCCTCCAAATTATTTGAAAAGGCATATGAACGTAATCATAAACAAGAGAGTCTCAAACAATACCTTTACTCTCTTTATTTAATGAAATATGGTGAACAATATCAGAATATAATCGAGATAAACCAGATGGATGAAGAAGAGAGCGAATTGATTAAGGGGTTTTTGTTCGAACTTGAGAAGGAAGCTGAGAATACAGCTGCGATTAAGGCTATTTATAATCTTCAAAATAAAAAAGTGCATGGTAGAATGAATGAATTTTATCACGGGATAAATGAAATTATAGAAACGTGGAAGGAAAAGGTTCGTTTGAATTAACCGGACAGAAGAAAGGTTGTAGGAATGGGATTATTTGATCTATTTAAGGGCAAACCGAAACATAATATAGAAGAAAAAGGGCAAGCTACCTTCTCACTTGATATAGCCAAGGATAAAAAGAGGACTAAGCGATTTAAATCAATGAGCGACCTATTAGATTATGTCAAGGACAATTGTGATGCTATTCAGGAAAGTAAGCGTCAGACGGAGGAAGCCAAGAAAGAATATCAGGCAGTTACTTCATATCTTACCGATATGCAGAAAATTGAAATGATTCCGCTAGAGCAAAGAGGTAAGTTATATGAAGCGGCGAAAAATATTGTCACATTAACGAGGGAACGAGAAAAATTTCAAAACCGAAAAGATAGTCCACTATCGGAACAACAATACCACATATTTGAACAATATGAGCTACAGATTCCGAAAGAATTGCCGAAGTTAAAGGAGAATGAATTGTTAAGAGAGGCAATTGAACAGGATATGAATCATCTTGAGGATGAAAGATTAGATCTTGAGGACGAGCAGGAGGATATCAGTAGTAAACAGTCATTTCTTCGGGGAATTGCAATTATAATAAGTATGGTGGTAGTGTTCTTATTCACACTTTTCATTATGCTGAAGCAATATACCGGAGGAAATTATGTCCTTCCATTTTCTATGACTGTATTGATGGGGATGGTAGCTACGTTCTATATCGTGAGGGAAGCAAGAAAAAATGAATCAGAGGTAAATGTTGTCCATCAAAAACAGAAGAGATTAGTTACATTGCTAAATAAGATAACTATCAAATCAGTAAATAACTTGAATTATCTAGAGTATACTTATAATAAATATGGTGTTGAAAGTTTTGACCAGTTCAAAACCTTATGGAATGAATACAGAAGAATTAAAGAGGAAGCGAGTAAATATCAACGAAACACAGATGATTTAGAGTATTTTAATAAAGAATTGATTCAGGAACTTCGAAAATTCGGTATCTCTGATTGCGAAATATGGATCTTGCAGGCGTCGGCAATTCTCGATATGACGGAAATGACAGATATTCGACATCGACTTAATATTCGAAGACAAAAACTGAGAGAGCGGATAGACCTAAATATTAAGCAAGCTGAGAATTCCATACAAGAAATCAGTAAGATCAGATTTGAAAATCCGGAGAGTGAGAATGAAACAGATAAGTTGCTTCGAAGCTACAGGATAGATCTTAATGATGAGGAAGCGTAGATTCCTTTGCTAATAGACGGGAGAATGGAGCATGAATATACAAATATTTGGTCAGCCAAAAAGCTTTGACACAAAGAAAGCAGAGAGATATTTCAAGGAACGGGGAATTAAGTTTCAATCCATTGACCTAGGAAAATTCGGTATGAGTAAAGGTGAGTTCAACAATGTAAAGCAGGCGGTAGGTGGTGTGGAGCATCTAGTTGATGACAAAGCAAAGGATAAAAATTTGTTGGCATTGATAAAATATCTATCCTTAGAAGATATGGAAGAGAAGTTATTAGAAAATCCAAAGTTGTTTAAGTCCCCAATTGTGCGTAACGGTAAGAAGGCTACGGTGGGTTATCAGCCGGAAGTGTGGAAGAATTGGGAATAAAACAGTAACAATGTGGATAACATAACTGATAAACATGAAATTGTTACAGTTGATACGAGAGATATGTTCTTTATGAGTTTATTCAACATAGATGAAAAAATAACATAAGAGTGATATGGTATACAATCGAAATACTACTTGACATATCATGAAACATTGAATAATATTAAATATCATATGGTAAATGTAAAGATGGAGAGGATTAGATAAGGGTAGCTTATCAGAGAGGGTCACTCACCGGCTGAAAGGTGATCCAAGGCAAACTTATTGAAGGTAGCTCCTGAACAACATTTCTGAATCCTCAGGGTGTGTAGGAGATGTCGGGAAGTCCCGTTACAGACTAAAAGTTGACTTGTACTAGACATAGGTGCAAGCCAAGAATAAAGGTGGTACCGCGGTTCTTCGTCCTTTGAGGCGTAGGGCCTTTTTTATTGTGTAGGGATGAGGGTCAAAAGCACTGTTGCTAAGAAGTCACGTCAATATTCACTGTTTATGTATTGATAAGAATTGTAAAGCATATTTCCTAAGCAACACGCTCCCGCTTGGATGAAGTACGTAGTGGTGTATATTGACGGCTGTAATTATCACTCAGTGCTTTTGACGCTCTACTTATAGTAATAATAGTAAAATTTACTACTACAAAAAAGAACTCCGAGCAGGATTCGCTTTCCGTGGTAAAGTAGTTGTAATTATTTATATTTAATAACTTTTATGATTATAAATCTTAGTATGAAAAACCAAGATTTTTCATACGTGAATTTTGTGTTTATCATTATAATTATTAATATGGAAAACATGGAGGAATAATATGAAAGATTTTATTCGTAATGTATTAACAGTTGCAATACTCCTTATCTATAGTGCCATCGGATATAAGATCTGTGCTTCCATCGGACATAAGCTGAAAATTGCCGAAATAGTAGTAGAGTTAGTGAGAAGTATAAAGAGTGCCGTAACCCGAAAGCAACACCACTAATAGAATAACTATCACAAAAAAGCGGATAATCGTTTTGTATGATTACTCGCACAACACAGTTATCTGTATATATTTATTAAATGAATTATAGTATTTACTCTATCTAGCGGTATAAAACATATGTATGTCTAGCATATGAAATAAGATTATCTATATTGCTCCTAACAGTAATATAAACAATCACTGATTAGCATATAACAATTCGGTAGTTGATTTGAAATTCTGTAGATAAGGTAGCCCTGTAATCCAATACAGGTACTTTGTTTACCAATTATCATTTGAAGACTTTACTAGTTACTAGGAACTTATACCGTTGCACAAATGAAAATTGGTAAGCAAAGTACCGTATCTAGAACACGATGACTACCCTAGAACACGCTACCTAAACCTTTGTCAAAAACCTACCCCAGAACACGAAAGGAAAGAAATCATGGAAAAAGAACTGGCAAAAAATTATGACCCCAAAAATATTGAAGAGAGACAGTATCAAAAATGGATCGACAAAAAATATTTTCACGCAGAAGTAGATCGTAGTAAGAAACCCTTCACAATCGTAATCCCACCTCCGAACATCACCGGACAGTTGCATATGGGTCATGCACTCGATAATACGATGCAGGATATTCTGATTCGTTTTAAGAGAATGCAAGGATATAATGCTCTTTGGCAGCCCGGAACCGATCATGCAAGCATTGCGACAGAAGTTAAAATTCTTGAGATGCTAAAAAAGCAGGGCATTAATAAGGAAGACTTGACAAGAGAAGAATTCTTAGTTAAGGCATGGGAATGGAAGGAAGAATACGGCGGCAGAATTATCTCTCAGCTTAAAAAACTTGGATCATCCTGTGATTGGGAAAGAGAACGCTTTACGATGGATGAGGGCTGTAATAATGCCGTAAATGAAGTGTTTATAAAGTTATATAATGAAGGAAAGA
The DNA here is from genome assembly GCA_023392615.1 of Bacillota bacterium. Lineage (GTDB taxonomy): Bacteria > Bacillota > Clostridia > Lachnospirales > Lachnospiraceae > Mobilitalea. Next base: position 30,711 of record JAEVYT010000038.1, read on the forward strand.
TCTACAAAGGATCTAAGATAATTAACTGGTGTCCGGTATGTCATACGACCATTTCTGATGCTGAGGTTGAGCATGAGGAGCAAGCCGGACATTTCTGGCATATTAAATATCCGATTGTTGGAGAAGAGGGCTTTGTAGAGATTGCTACTACAAGACCTGAGACAATGCTAGGTGATACAGCTGTTGCGGTTCATCCAGAGGATGAAAGATATCAACACTTAATCGGCAAGATGGTTTTACTTCCAATCGTAAACAAAGAGATACCGGTTGTTGCTGATTCCTATGTTGATAAGGAATTTGGTACGGGTGTGGTTAAGATTACACCTGCACATGACCCAAATGACTTTGAAGTTGGAAAGAGACATAATCTTCCGGAAATCAATGTCATGAATGATGATGCTACCATCAATGAGAAGGGTGGAAAGTATGTAGGTCTCGATCGTTATGAAGCTCGTAAGTTGATCGTAAAAGAGCTTCAGGAATTGGGATATTTGGTAAAAGTAGAAGACCATATTCATAATGTTGGAACACATGATCGTTGCAAAACTACTGTTGAGCCACTGGTAAAACAGCAGTGGTTTGTAAAAATGGATGAGTTGATTAAACCAGCAATTCATGGAGTAAAGACCGGTGATGTTCAATTTGTACCGGAGCGTTTTGATAAGATATACTTTAACTGGGCAGAGAACATCAGAGACTGGTGTATCTCAAGACAGCTTTGGTGGGGACATAGAATACCGGCATATTATTGCGATAAATGTGGGGATGTAGTAGTTTCAAAATCCACACCAACCAGCTGCCCTAAGTGTGGACATAATCACTTGAGTCAGGATGAAGATACCTTGGATACGTGGTTCAGTTCTGCCCTTTGGCCTTTTTCAACTCTCGGATGGCCGGAGAAAACAGAGGAGCTTGACTATTTCTACCCGACTGATGTACTTGTAACCGGTTATGACATCATATTCTTCTGGGTTCTTAGAATGGTTTTCTCGGGATATGCACAGATGGGTCAGAAGCCGTTCAGTAAAGTATTAATTCACGGTTTAGTAAGAGACTCTCAGGGTCGTAAGATGAGTAAGTCACTAGGAAATGGTATTGACCCGCTTGAGGTAATTGATAAATACGGTGCTGATGCACTTCGCTTTAGCTTAATTCAGGGTAATGCTCCGGGTAACGACATGAGATTTTACTGGGAGAGAGTAGAGGCTAGCCGTAATTTTGCTAATAAAGTATGGAATGCATCTCGCTTCATTATGATGAATCTGGAGAAAGCAACCATCAGTGAGACGATTGATGAGAAGCTATTAACTATCGCTGATAAGTGGATTCTCTCCAGAGTAAATACTGTAGTGAAGGAAGCAACCGAGAACATGGAAAGCTTTGAGCTAGGTATTGCAGTACAAAAAATTAATGATTTTGTATGGGAAGAATTCTGCGATTGGTATATTGAAATGGTGAAGCCTAGATTATATAGCGAAACCGATGAAACTAAGGCTGCAGCATTATGGACACTAAAGTATGTATTAACTACATCCTTAAAATTACTTCATCCATATATGCCATTTGTAACAGAAGAGATTTTCTGTACTCTTCAGGAAATGTTGGGACAGCAGGAAGCAGAGTCCATTATGATTGCAAAATGGCCTGAATACAAGGAAGAATATACATTCCTAAGCGAAGCAGAAGCGGTGGAGCTTATAAAGGAAGCAGTTAAGGGCATTCGTAATGTTCGTGCAGAGATGAATGTTCCACCTAGTAGAAAAGCTACTGTTACAGTAGTATCTGAGAGTGAAAAGATCCGAGATATCTTTGAAGATAGTAAAGTTTTCTTTGCTACACTCAGTTATTCTAATGAGGTAGTTGTTCAAGCGGATAAGGCTGGAATTCCTGAGGATGCTGTATCTACAGTAATTCAGGGTGCTGTTATTTATATTCCTTTTGCGGATTTGGTGGATATTGAAAAAGAGATTGAAAGACTGAAAAAAGAAAAAGAGCGTCTTGAAGGTGAATTAAAGCGTGTTACCGGTATGCTCAATAATCAGAACTTTGTAAGTAAAGCACCGGAAAGTAAATTGGCTGAAGAAAGAGCAAAACTAGAGAAATATACAGATATGATGAAGCAGGTTGCAGAACGACTAGAGCATTTTAGTAAATAAACTTAATTGGAATTAATTTAAACAAACTAGAAAGACCTTCCGGTAAATCAAATTGATTATAGCCGGAAGGTCTTGTCTATGTAGGATATTGGGGAATAAACACCATAAAAATGGTGAAAAATGTTGGTAAATATTGTATTTACCTAATCCCGTTATAACATATTTAGTAATATATGTAAATGGGTAATATGAAATTTATGGGAAAAAATTATAATTTTGTTGAAAATTGTATGGTTGATGTCAACAGATTAAATTATTATGTCGAAGAACATGAATTGAATGAAGAGTTTATGAAAATTTGACTTCTCATGTAAAGCTATTGAAAGTAATTTAAAGCAGGTTAAGACTATGATATAATGTTATTAATGATGATATGAGCGAAAAGAAATGGGGTGAAGCATGAAACTATTGATCGTAGAAGATGATAAAACTATTGCAATGGGGCTAGAGTATTCGTTACAACAAGAAGGATATACCGTTGTTGTATGCCATGATATATCATCTAGTAAAAGTGCTTTTTATGAACATAGTTTTAATTTGTGCATCTTTGACCTTACTCTTCCGGATGGGAGCGGTTATGAGCTATGTAAGTTGGCAAGAGAGAAATGGAATACTCCGGTTATCATACTCACAGCATGTGATGAAGAAGTGAACGTAGTTATGGGTCTGGAATTAGGTGCTGATGATTATATTACAAAACCATTTCGCATCCGTGAGCTGACAGCGCGTATTAAAACGGTTCTTCGTCGTTATCAATCAAGTAACGAAGTAAAGAATATAATAGAGTTGGGGTCTATTCGTATCAATACATTGGATGCCAAAATATATAAAAACGGAGCAGAAGTCATATTAACGGCTTTGGAATACAGACTTTTATTGACATTTGCAAACAATGAAGGACAAGTACTATCCCGAAATCAGTTACTTGAAGGGATATGGGATGTGGCAGGAGATTTTGTTAATGATAATACGTTAACAGTATATATAAAGAGATTAAGAGATAAGTTGGAGGATGACCCTCAAAATCCACTTATAATAAAAACAATCAGAGGATTGGGGTATAAGGTGGGTGATTAAGATGCTTCGTAATAAAGAATATCGGGTCATGTTAGTCTTTATGGCATTAGGGGTATTGATATTTGGCATTATAACATGTGTAATTAATCTGGTAGCAGGATTGTTTCTTATATTATCTGATTTATTATTGATAGCGATATGCGTTCAATTTTCACGCAATCGATACAGGGATATAGAAAAGCTGTCGGGGTACTTAAGAAGAGTTTATAACGGAGATTATTCACTTGATATTCGTGATAATACAGAAGGGGAGCTTAGTATTCTTAAAAATGAGATATATAAGGTGACACTTATATTGTCGAAACAAGCGGAACAATTAAAAGAGGAAAAGGAGCAGTTAGCAGACGCATTATCCGATATCTCTCATCAATTAAAGACTCCTCTTACATCCATGCTTGTTATGACAGACTTATTAAAAAAGGAAAACCTTGATATAAATAAAAGACAAGAGTTTACAAGAAATATTGAGGTTCAACTGGAACGAATGGAATGGCTACTAACATCGTTGCTAAAATTGGCTAAGATCGACGCAGGTACTATTAAATTTAAAATAAAAGAGGTTCCTATATTAGAATTAATTAATCAATCAATGGAGCCACTGCTAATAGCAATGGAGTTAAAAAATCAACAGTTTATTGTAAAGGGAGATCCATTACTTACCTTTCAGTGTGATATTAAGTGGACTACGGAAGCACTCATTAATATTATTAAAAATTGTATTGAGCATACCGGTGAGGGTGGAGAGATTTCAATTAGATATAATGATAATCCAATTAGCACAGATATCATAATATCTGATAATGGTGTTGGGATAGCAAAAGAGGATCTGATGTTTATCTTCAAAAGGTTTTATAGAGGGAAAAACGCAAGTGAAGATAGTGTTGGTATTGGACTTGCAATGGCAAAAAGTATCATTATGAATCAGAACGGAGACATCTTTGTCTCAAATAAGAAACAGGGGGTAGAATTTAATATAAAATTTTATAAACATATTGTGTAATGATAAACTTATTCCATCTAAAATAGTTATTTGACAAAATATGATAATAATCGACATGGACAACGTACATTTTCATGAGGATTGTACTAAAATAGTATGAGAAGAAAATGACTGGGGGTGGAATTAATGAGTATTAAGATAGGTTATGCAAGTAAGGATGAGAACGGAAAACATGCGGGAGGTATCGTTGGAGATCAAACCGGTAGAGAAATTCGTATCGGTACTTGGTATAATCAACCATGGAATGTATATTTGGAATGTACAGACAGTATGTTAGCGAATAGAGCAGTGTCAATTATGAAACAAATCTGTGATAACAAAGGCTATGGATATGATCAGTCACAGCGTTTGACTGGATACAACGCTATATTGAGAAATGGCAAAAGAGTGATTGGGGCAAAAGGAGAATTCGATTGTTCGTCGCTTGTATCGGCATGCTACAAATTGGCAGGATTAAATATCGCTGCGAATAATACAACTTTATCACTACGAAGAGAACTTCTAAGAACAGGTAAGTTTAAGGTGTATACCGATTTAAAGCATATATCATCGGATGAGCTTGCTAAACCAGGTGGCTTATACCTGAGAGAAGGAAGTCATGTAGTTATGGCACTTGAGAAGGGGAAAAGAAATAACTTGTAATGATATGTCATAAATTAAATATATTTAGTCATTATAACCCCCTCACAATGATCACATTGTGAGGGGGTTATAAATATCGATTAAATCTGTTAGGTGACTAAATTGTAATATTGCAGTCATCGTACCGTAATCTATGACAGTTAAACTTTACTTATAAGGTAATAATGATAATTGGATGGAGGGCGAAAGCCACCATAGAAAAGGAGTTTTATAATGGAAATATTAAGAGTAGAGAATCTGTCAAAGAGATATGGAAGCGGAGAAACTGCAGTGAATGCGCTGGATGACGTTTCGTTCTCCATAGAAAAAGGAGAGTTTGTGGCGATAATTGGACCTTCCGGTTCCGGTAAATCCACATTGCTTCATATGCTGGGCGGGGTAGATCGTCCGACAGCTGGTAAGGTATTTGTAGATAATACAGATATTTATCAATTGAATGAGACTCAGCTTGCTATCTTTCGTCGTAGACAGATTGGATTGATTTATCAGTTTTATAATTTAATACCTGTGCTGAGTGTAGAAGAAAACATAACACTGCCCTTACTTTTAGATCAACAAAAAGTTGACAAAAATCAATTAAATGATATCGTAAGATCACTGGATTTGGAGCAACGATTAAATCATTTACCAAATCAATTATCAGGTGGTCAGCAGCAGAGAGTCTCTATTGGTAGAGCATTAATCAACAATCCTGCAATTATGTTAGCCGATGAACCAACTGGTAATCTTGATAGCAAGAACAGCCATGAGATCATTGAATTACTTAAAATGTTTAATAAAAACTTTCAACAAACCCTACTCATCATCACGCATGATGAGAGAATAGCACTCCAAGCGGATCGAATCATTGCAATAGAGGATGGAAAAATCGCGAAGGATGAGGTGATTCGTCCATGAATATAATCAATAAATTAACGATACGTCAACTATTTCTAAATAAAAAACGTACATTGGTCACCATAATCGGGACAATTATTTCGACTGCGATGATTACAGCGGTAGCTACCCTTGGACTATCCTTTATGGATCTTATGCAAAGGCAAGTTATATCACAAAACGGGGAGTGGCATGTTACTTATAAGAATATCAATGAACATCAGTTGACTGAGATCGAGAAGAACAAGCATGTAGAAACGGCAATGATGAATAGGGAGAGTGGTTACGCATACCTGAAAGGAAGTAAGAATACTAACAAACCTTATCTATATATTATAGAATATAGTCAATCTATGTTTCAGCATATGCCGGTTAAATTAATCGAGGGAAGACTTCCCCAGAAGGCGAATGAGATCCTGTTGTCAGAAGCAGTATCAAAGAATGCGGGAGTAACCTATAAAGTTGGAGATCAAATCAAGTTATCCATCGGTAAGAGATTTTCAACTCTAAAAGATGCGGATAAGACTGTTCCGCTACAACAAAATAGCAGTCTTCATTGGGATAATGATAATGTTACTGAAAAGTTTGTGACCGAAACAACGAAGACTTATACTGTAGTTGGATTTATTGAGCGTCCGGAATGGGAGTTGACCTGGTCACCCGGATATACTACTATTTCCTATATAGATCAAAATTCCGTTAATGGCAATGATACGTTTGATGTATCTGTAATATTTAATAAAATTAATAATAAGCTGTTTTCCTGGGGTGATAAAATAGCAAAAGATAACAAAATTGATGTATATGAGTACAATAATAGCTTACTTCGATTTTATGGAATCATCAAGGATGATACAACGAAATCAATGCTAACAACACTGTCAATTATTATTATGGTGATTATTGTGATAGGGTCTGTTTCATTGATTTATAATGCATTTGCCATATCCGTTTCAGAGAGATTGAGATATCTTGGCATGTTATCCAGCGTAGGGGCAACTAAAAAGCAAAAACGAAACTCGGTTTTTTTCGAAGGGGCAGTAATAGGTGCTATCAGTATTCCGATTGGAATTCTGGCTGGATATATTGGTCTTGGTATTACGTATTTATGTATCAATCCGATGCTTGAAAGTATGCTAACCCAGATGGGTGGATTCCGATTGATTGTATATCCATCATCTGTAATTACAGCATTTGTTGTATCTGCATTAACGATATTGATATCCACATACATTCCGGCAAGAAAGGCTTCCAATGTCTCAGCAATTGATGCGATACGCCAAGTAAGTGATGTAAAAATCAGCAGAAGGCAAGTAAAAACTTCTCGACTTACTAGAATGATATTCGGAATGGAAGGGGAACTTGGACTAAAAAATCTAAAGCGTTATAAGGCGAGATATAAAGCAACTGTGTTCTCACTCGTTATTAGTATGATTCTCTTCTTAGTGGTTTCAGCCTTTACAGATAATCTAAGAAAATCACTGACTATGTCTCAGGTGGGTGTCAATTATGATGTTGAAGTAAGAATTGATTCGCAAGTAGGTGATGCGAAAGATAATATTATAAAGAAGATTAAATCTCTAGATAACATTACAAAAATTAGTACAGCAATGAATTGGAATGTTACAACTATGGTTGATCCAAAAAATATAGCTGATTTTCTAAAAGCGGATAGTAGTCAAATGTTACAAGACGGAAAATACCCATATGAGGTTGTCCTTACTGTGCTAGATGATAAGAATTTGGAAGAGTATGCAAAGAAGGTTGGTGTGGATAAGAAGCAGTTGGAAGATAAAAATCAGCCATCAGCAATCTTGATTGATACGGTAACCTATAAAGATAAAGTTACAGAAAAGTATATTGAAACAAAGTGTATAAAGACCAATGTGGGGGATCTTTTTAATCTCGGTATCAGGAATGAAGATACAAGTATTGATAAAGTATTGCCACAGATTAAGGTAGCAGCATTAACAAAAGAGATGCCGATGGGGATGTTATCCAGCGGTGACGCAGCATATTTTAATATGATTATTTCAAAAGAGACGCTTAATCAGTTGCTTAAGGGAGTGGGAAGTAAAAGTAAACCAATAATAAATACTTATATCTATTTGAACAGTGATAAACCGATGGAACTTCAGAATCAATTAGAAGCGATTCAAAATGAAGTGGGTATGGGAAGCATGAACATTGATAATGTATATTATTATAAGCAGAATGAGCAACAATCTGTATTGTTGTTATCCGTATTCACTTATGCCTTTATCATATTGATTACAGCGATTTGTGTTGCAAATATTTTTAATACGATATCTACCAGTATAGCGCTCCGTAAGCGAGAGTTTGCAATGCTGAAATCTATTGGCATTACACCGAAGGGCTTTAATAAAATGTTGAATTATGAAAGTATCTTCTATGGAATTAAAGCCTTGTTATACGGTATTCCAATCAGCATTTTTGTAATGTATATAATCTATGATGTATTGATGGCAAAGTTCGATTTTAAATTCACATTGCCAATAGGAAATATCGCAATCGTTATTGTATCTGTATTTTTTATCGTAGGCATGGCGATGCTCTATTCCAGCAGTAAAGTAAGAAAAGAAAATATTATTGATGCTTTAAAACAGGAGATAATATAAGTGTTGTGTTTAATGTTGATGTTAAAGTAGGAGATAATAGATAGACTGTTTTAGGTAGTAAGTGATTATTTGTGTGAAATTAACATGATATCTCTATGTCTTGATAAGAAAAGGGAGACGGTTTTCGGTTTTTATGAAAACTTGTTTCCTTTTCTTATTTAATTAGCGGTTAAAGAGAAATAAACATAATTTGAATTTCATTTGAATAGAAATTTTCATCATCCTTACAGAAAGAAACTTGAAATCATGTTTGTTTTCCTATATGATAGATACAGATACATATTATGAGCAGGTGATGGTGAAATATAGAATTATCATTGCCAAATACTGATGAACAAGTGAGGTAGTAGTACTATGATTAATGATGATTATATAGGGTTTACAATTGCAAAACAAAAACACATTGCATTAATTGCACATGATACGAAGAAGCATGAGTTGGTTGAATGGGTAAATCAGAATAAAGATATTTTAAAAAACCATTTTTTAAGTGGTACAGGTACAACAGCACGATTAATTGTGGATAAAACAGGATTACCGGTAAAAGCATATAACAGCGGCCCTCTGGGTGGTGATCAGCAGATCGGCTCTAGAATTGTTGAAGGTAACATAGACTTTGTTATATTCTTCTGGGATCCGCTTGCATCTCAGCCACATGACCCAGATGTTAAGGCGTTACTACGTATTAGCGCTGTGTATGATATTCCGGTTGCTAATAACCGTGCGACTGCGGACTTCTTAATTACTTCCAAGTTTATGAATGAGGATTATGAAAGAAGAGTAATGAATTATAATAAGATAATTCAGGGTAGATTAGAAGAGTTTAAATAATAAATAAATTAATTAATCATAGCATGAGCCTCTGGTAGTAACCAGTGGGTTCATGCTGTTTTTATAATGAATGAAATGCACTTATATCCCCACATACTATTATCATTAAGAGGCTTGATAAAGTAATTATGGGTTGGCTATAAGTGCATTTATTATAAAACTTATATAAACTTATATAAAACATCTGGATAGGTTTAAAATCTGGTTGTTTTATCAGAATGTAAATCAATATTATTCCTGCTCTTTCGCTTCGATTAAGCTGTCGATAAAGAATTTTGCTGCATCTGATAATGGAATGTCATTATTATAGGAAGCAACCAGTAGACGTTGAGGAATCTCTTGAGTGGTTGTAATAACGGAGAGATCATCCAATTCCTTTACACAGAAATCAGGGATAAAAGCGATACCTAAACCTATTTTTGCAAGATCAATCAGAAGGTCATTGCTACTTAACTCAATCGCTGGAACCAGATCCAAAGAATTCTCAAGGAACAGGTTATGCAAGAAGATGCTGGTTGTAGATCGCTTGTCTAACATCAGAATCGGATTTTGCTGAAGCTCCTGCAAGGTGATTGGGCGTCCTTCTAATGGAAAGGCTTCTTTATTTGCAATAAATATATCCCGGAACTCTTTCACCGGAATGATTTGCATCATATTATTCAGAGCAGAATTTGGTGAGTTGGTTACAATAATATCAACTTCATTACGTTCCAAAAGCTTTGCACATTGGAGTGAGGTAGCATTGGTAACTTTTATATGAATCATCGGATATTTTTTGTGAAACATATTTAGGAATGGAACTAGATAATAACGACATATGGTATCACTGGCACCGATTCTTAATTGAACTCCGCTCTTAGGATCAGCGCAAAGCTGATTTTCACCGCGGCTTATCAGGTTAATGGCAGGTTCAATATGCTTTAATAAGAGTTCCCCTTCCTTGGTAAGGGCGACCCTCTTTGTACTACGAATAAATAGGGTTTGATTCAGTCGTTTTTCGAGAGTCTTAATGGACTGGCTGACTGCGGACTGGCTGATAAATAATGTGTCTGCGGCATCGGAAAAGCTAAGGCTTTTGGCAACCTGGTAAAATACCTTGTACAATTCATAATTGATATCCATACAAACCTCCGTTATAATCAAATGCGTCAAATAGATTTCCAATATCTATAAGCAAATCTAATAAAAAGATTAACATATATTAATTATGATTATAAGACATGTTATGCTATAATGCAAGTAAATGATACAGAGCGTGAAAAGGGGTTAAATTCCTTTCATACAAATAACATACGAAACTGAAGTTTATTTAGACTATAATATTTAAAAGGAGCTTATCACATGGGCAACGTTAAACGAATTTATGTAGAAAAGAAAGCACCGTATGCAGTAAGAGCGAAGGAATTAAAATCCGAGCTTCGTAGTTACCTGGATATGAAAGGAATAGAAGCAGTTCGTGTTTTAATTCGATATGATATAGAGAATGTAAGTGATGAAACATATACAAAATCCCTCGGTACAGTATTTTCAGAACCTCCGATTGATGTACTTTACGAGGAGGCCTTTGAGACCGGAGAGAAAGACAGAACCTTTGCAGTGGAATACCTTCCTGGACAATTTGATCAGAGAGCGGATTCCGCGGAGCAGTGTGTGAAGTTATTGAATGAAAAGGAAGAGCCGGTAATTCATTCTGCTACTACTTATGTCCTGACCGGTAATATTACGGATGAGGATTTTGATAAAATTAAGGCATATTGTATTAATCCTGTAGATTCTAGAGAGACCGATGAAGTAAAGCCGGAGACTTTGGTAACACAGTTTGATGATCCTGAGGATGTTATTATATTTGAAAGCTTTCAGACGATGGAACCGGAGGATTTATCAAATTTATATGGTTCCTTAAATCTGGCTATGACATTTAAAGATTTCCAGTTTATACAGAATTATTATAAGGAAGAGGAACAGCGTGACCCTTCGATGACAGAAATCCGCGTACTCGATACCTACTGGTCTGATCATTGTCGTCACACAACATTCCTTACAGAGTTAAAAGACATCCAATTTGAAGAAGGATATTATACTGCTCCAATTAAAGCAGCATACAACAGCTATATCAATGAGCGTGAGAAATTATATAAGGGCAGAGATGACAAATACATCTCTTTGATGGATATCGCCTTACTTGCAATGAAGAAATTAAAAGCAGATGGTAAGCTTGAGGATATGGAAGTATCCGATGAGATTAATGCCTGCTCAATCATTGTACCGGTAGAGATCAATGGCAAAACAGAGGAATGGCTTGTGTTTTTCAAGAACGAAACTCACAATCACCCTACCGAGATTGAACCATTTGGTGGTGCAGCAACCTGTCTTGGCGGGGCAATTCGAGATCCTTTATCAGGAAGAGGTTATGTATATCAGGCTATGCGTGTAACCGGAGCAGCAGATCCAACGATACCGGTTAAGGATACATTAGAAGGTAAGTTGGCTCAGAGAAAGATTTGTACCGGAGCAGCAGCTGGTTATAGCTCCTACGGTAATCAGATTGGTCTTGCAACTGGGTTGGTGGATGAAATCTATCACCCGAACTATGTAGCTAAGAGAATGGAAATTGGTGCTGTTATGGGCGCCGCTCCAAGAAGGAACGTAATCCGTGAAAACTCCGACCCTGGTGATATCATTATATTAATGGGTGGTAGAACCGGACGTGACGGCTGTGGCGGAGCGACAGGCTCATCAAAGAGTCATACAACAGAATCTATTCATACTTGTGGTGCAGAGGTTCAAAAGGGAAATGCTCCAACCGAGCGTAAGCTACAACGTTTATTCCGCAGAGAAGAGGTTAGTAAATTAATTAAGAAATGTAATGACTTTGGTGCAGGCGGTGTATCTGTAGCGATTGGTGAGCTTGCAGCAGGTCTTCAGATTGACCTTGATAAGGTTCCGAAGAAATATGCTGGTCTTGACGGTACAGAGCTTGCTATCTCAGAATCACAGGAGAGAATGGCAATTGTAGTAGATCCTAAAGATGTGGACACAATGCTTGCATTTGCGGAAGAAGAGAATCTTGAGGCAGTTGTGGTAGCTGAGGTAACTGAATTACCTAGATTAGTTATGAAATGGAGAGGTAGTGAAATCGTTAATATCTCCAGAGCATTCCTCGATACCAATGGTGCACATCAAGAGGCGAGTGCTTATGTGACCCTTCCATCCAAAGAGGATAATTACCTGAATAAAGGGTTCGAGATAGAAGGAAAAGATACAAAGGAAACTTGGATAAAGAGCCTTGCAGCATTAAATGTATGCTCCAAAAAAGGTCTTGTCGAAATCTTTGACAGCTCCATTGGTGCAGCCACAGTAACGATGCCTTATGGCGGTAAATATCAGTTATCACCTATTCAGACAATGACTGCGAAGCTTCCGGTACTTGAAGGTGCTTGTGATACGGTAACCATGATGAGCTATGGCTTTGATCCTTACCTTTCTACCTGGTCTCCGTTCCACGGTTCTGTATACGCTGTGATTTCTTCTGTTGCCAAGATTGTGGCAGCAGGTGGTGACCATACAAAGATCCGTTTTACCTTCCAGGAATTCTTCAGAAGACTTGGGAATGATCCAAAACGTTGGGGTGAGCCGTTAGTAGCACTTCTCGGCGCTTATGATGCTCAAATTAAACTTGGCCTTCCTTCTATTGGTGGAAAGGATAGTATGTCAGGAACCTTTAATGATATTGATGTTCCTCCTACCTTAGTATCCTTTGCAGTGGATATTGCTAAGAGTGGTGATGTGATTACAACTGAGCTTAAGAATGCAGGAAATATCTTAGTACGCTTTGATAGCAAGAAGGATGAATATGATCTTCCGGATTATACACAAACTATAGAACTTTATTCAAAGATTACCTCTTTTATGAGAACGGGTAAGGTAGCATCCTCTTTTGCATTAGGATTTGGTGGCGTTGCAGAAGCAGTAAGCAAAATGGCGTTTGGTAACAAGTTTGGTGTTACTCTGGATAGTAAGTTAAATGAGAATGATCTCTTCTTGCCAGCATATGGTTCCTTAGTGATTGAGATGACAAAGGAAGCAGCAGATGAGTTATTACAGGCAGGATTTACTGCTGAGGAATATAGTGTAATTGGTACAGTTACCGAGAAGAGTGAATTTGTATATAAAGATGTTATCATCACGATGGAGGAAGCATTGACTGCCTGGACAGGAACATTGGAGAAAGTATATCCTACTCGTTCTAAAGTGGCTGAGGAGATTGTGGCTTCTGATTCCAAAATTGAAGCAAAGCTTTATGATAGCAAAACAATCTATGTTGCAAAAAATAAAGTAGCAAAACCGAAGGTATTCATTCCGGTATTCCCGGGAACGAATTGTGAATATGATTCATTAAAAGCATTTCAGAATGCTGGTGCAGAGATCGAAACAGTTGTTTTCAAGAATTTGACGGAGAGCAATATACGAGAATCTGTGGGGGCCTTTGCAGAGGGAATTAAGGGGGCACAGATTCTCATGTTCCCCGGTGGATTTTCAGCAGGTGATGAACCGGACGGTTCCGGTAAGTTCATAGCAACCGCTTTCCGTAATGAAAGAATTACAGAAGCAGTAAATGATCTTCTTAAGAACAGAGACGGACTTGCACTTGGTATTTGTAATGGTTTCCAGGCGTTAATTAAGCTAGGTCTTGTACCTTATGGCGAAATTACACCACAGAAAGAGGATTCTCCAACACTTGCTATGAATAATATTGGTCGCCATGTGTCCAAATCAGTCTATACCAAAGTAGTTACCAATAAATCTCCGTGGTTAATGAAAGCGGATCTTGGCGGAGTATATTCTATTCCTGCATCTCATGGCGAAGGCCGTTTTGTTGCAAATGAGGAATGGATCAAGAAGCTGGTAGCAAATGGTCAGGTAGCCACTCAGTATGTTGATATAGATGGTAATCCGACAATGGACGAGGATTTCAATCCCAATGGTTCCTATAATGCAATTGAAGGTATCACAAGCCCGGATGGCCGAGTTCTCGGCAAGATGGCTCATTCCGAGCGTAGAGGTTCTTCCGTAGCAATCAATATAGCAGGAGAACAAAACCAATACATCTTCGAATCCGGTGTGGCATATTTTCAATAATTAGTTTATGAGGTGTCAAAAGCCTTTTCGTTTATTGATATCGTTAATATGCACAAATAAATATAACAAAATAAATTGCGAAACATATTTCCTAAGCAACACGCTCTCGCTAGGATGAAGTACGTAGTGGTGCATAAGGACATAAAATACATGTCCTAAGCACCAACGACTTCATACAGTTGCTTAAGAATATATGTTTCGCATTTTTATAGGTTTAGGCATTGATGTGCATATTAACGAATTGAAGCCATTATGGCTTTTGACGCGTATAGATGCATTATTAATGATTGAAAGTTATGTCTGTGGCGATAAACGAGTGAAAACGTGTCTGCGTTGGATATTATGAAGATATCACATAACTTGGCTGAAAAATAGCATACATTTATTAATCCATAAAGAGACCGTTTGACGCCGTTGGCATTTAGGCTGTGGCAGATGTCTTTGATCTGACAGAGCCTTATGTGCCGCTACGTGCGTCAACCAATGTCATTAAGTTAAGAAAGATAGTTTGATTTTTTAATCAGGCTGTCTTTTTTTTGTTGATTTAAAAAAATTCACTTGACAAATAGTCAAAAAAATGCGGCGAAGCCCTTTAAATATAACA
>JAEVYT010000043.1 GCA_023392615.1 Bacillota bacterium
CCTATCCGCTATAAGATACAGCACAAAATTATATTAGTTTTCACTACATAACTGACTTTCATCCACTTTCACAAATTATATCAACCGAATATCTAAAAAATCTCTAATTATGGTTTTTTTGAGAAATATTAGAGATGCTTGTGAAATAATGTTATAATAGTGATAACTCATTTACAATTCGGAGGTTTTAACAATGAAAATCTTGTTGATTGAAGACGATATAGATCTAAGTCAGGCATTATGCCATAATTTAAATAAAGAGGGCTATGTAGTCGATACCTGTTTTCAAGGTGATGAAGCGATTTATTATGGCAACTCTTCTTCCTATGATGTTATTATTCTAGATCGAATGCTTCCCATCATGGACGGCATAACGATTTTAAAGACCTTGCGCAAGAATAATATTGCCACTCCGATTATCCTGCTCACAGCGATGAACGGAATTAACGATCGCATTGACGGATTGGATGCCGGTGCGGATGATTATCTTGTAAAACCCTTTGATAGCGGTGAACTATTGGCAAGAATAAGGGCATTATCCAGGCGTCCCAGAACGATCGAAAGCAACACTGTACTTAAGTTTTCTAATTTTTCTTTGGATACTGACCTACATACTTTATCGACCGAAACAAAGACTGTTACTTTATCCAATAAAGAAGCCAGCTTATTAGAGTTTCTGATCCGAAATCGAGGACAAGTCCTTACCAGAGATCAAATCCTTGCTAGAGTTTGGGGAATAGATACTTTTGTGGAGGATGGTAATATTGACAATTATATTTACTTTGTCAGACGAAGACTAAAGGTTGTAAACTGCAACGCACGAATTAAAACCATACATTCAGTAGGCTATCAGCTTGAAGAATTATGATTCATTACTTATAGGAGGAAAATAATGATTAAAGCACTTCGGAATAAATTAGTCCTGCTATACTCCATATCAACAGGGTTCATTCTGGTTATTGTAATCATTGTCCTTTTGATCTTTACTGAAAAAGAGTTAAAAGATAAATGGCAGGAAACCTTTCAAAATCATATCAATACGATTATAAATAAACTTCAATTTGAAAATACGATTAGTGATGTCTGGCTTTCTCAATTAGAAGCAAAAAACAATCTTATCATTCATATTGAAGATAATGGAAACCCGCTAAACTTCAAAGGAGTATTGGATACTCCAACCAATCGCCTTGCGTTGCTAGATCGCCTATCTGCTCTTGCTTCAGAAGAAGGAATTAATACCGAAAAAACACCTATCCTATCCTCCTTAACCCAAAGCAGCATTTTTACAATTAAAGGGAAGAAGAGGGATATGTATTACGGATGTGTTGCAATAATTCCAAATGATTCAAAATGGAGAAGTATCTTATTAATTCAATACCTTCCTGATTATTCTTCCTCTATTCAAAATCAACGTATTATGTTTTTTCTTTTGGGTTTTGCAGGGATCTTTGCTTTATTTATCGTTAGTTTGTGTTTTGTATCAAGAATGCTTAAACCAATCGAAGAAAATAATGTAAGACAGACTCGTTTTATCGCTGCGGCTTCCCATGAACTACGCTCCCCTTTATCCGTAATCCGGGCAAATCAGGCATCAATCACTGATGTCTCCCCACAATCGCAAAAATTTCTTACAGGAATTGATAACGAATGCAAACGTATGGCACGTTTAGTTGATGATATGCTATTTCTCGCCTCTGTTGATGCAAAGTCCTGGACAATAAAAAAAGAGCCGGTAGAAACCGACACTCTTTTCGTTGAAACCTATGAAGCTTTTCTTCCATTATTCATTCAAAAAGAAATCACTCTTCTTCTGGATATACCGGACGAAGAGCTACCTACCACCTATGGAGATAAGCATCGTTTACAGCAAATCCTCTCCATACTACTAGATAATGCCTTATCCTACACGCCCTCTCATAAAAAAGTCACATTACGAGCCTTCGTATCGAATAACCATCTCTACTATGAAGTTGAAGATCAGGGTACTGGCATTGAGGATCAGAATAAAAAACAAATATTTGACCGCTTTTACCGCATGGATCAATCCCGTAATGATAAACAACATTTTGGTCTTGGATTAAGTATAGCGAAAGAATTGGTCCATCTTCTTGGGGGAAAAATCTCGGTTAGAGATGCCGAAGGTGGCGGTGCTATCTTTGTAGTTCGTTTTACAATAAACTCTTGGTGAGTAAAGCAAGTTATAACTAAGACTAATCTGCTTTTCAACAAGAAGCCATTGAGCTGCACCTATATCAGTGTACTCATAAACCTTTAGAGCTGATTTTCTAGAATCTCATCTCCTTTTTTATTAATAAAGTTCAGGGCATTATTCATAGTTGTATGGCTAATTGCCATCATAGATTCTTCCGTTAAAAATCCCTGGTGAGATGTAAGAATTACATTGGGATACATTAATAACCTTGCTGTAAAAGATGTCTGTAGGATGTCTTCTGAATGATCTTCAAAGATTAAATTACTTTCTTCTTCATATACATCTAATCCAACAGCCCCAAACTTACGATTTCTAATGCCCAAAATCAATTCATTGGTATCAACTAATCCACCGCGGGATGTATTAATGAAAATAACACCATCTTTCATTAAGCTAATTGTATCTTTATTAATTATATGATAAGTATCTTCCGTCAATGGGCAATGCAGAGAAATTAAGTCTGATTCAGCAAAAACTTCATCTAGTGACTTATATTCCATAAATTTTAAAGATTCATTTTGATACTTATCATATCCAATTACATTCATACCAAATCCGTAACAGATTCTAGCCATGGAGGCTCCTATTTGACCAGTGCCGATAATACCTGCAGTCTTGCCTATAAAGTTTCTACCCATTAACCCGTCCAAGCTAAAATCATTTTCACGATTTCTATTGTATGCCTTATGTATTTTTCGGTTTGCAGCTAAGGCTAATGTTATGGCATGTTCTGCTACGCTATCCGGTGAATATCTTGGAACATTCATAACAGTAATTCCGCATTTTTTTGCTTCTTTCAGATCAACATTATTGTATCCTGCACATCTCATAAGAATTAATTCAACTCCATAAGAATGCAATTTATTTATTACCACCGAATCAATAGTAGCGTTTACAAACGCGCAAATAGCATCGTAATCCTTCGCTAACGAAACAGTTTCTTCGGTAAGATTCGGTTTGACATATTTTATAGTAATATTAGGATACTCTTTTAATATTGGGTTAAAATAATCCTTATCATATGTTTTTGTACCAAAAAATAATATATTCATTTTTCCTCCTTGGTTTTATAATTTTGTTGGCTTGTAGATATTTACATCCTAATTGAAGTTTATCATCTTTTTACTCTTAATTCCATTATCATTTTTATCAAGTATGATAGTTTATATTCTTCTATATTTTTATATTTTCTTTGCCATCTAGCATTCCCTTTGCTACAAAATATTTATAGACATGCACTCTATCCCCCTGTTATAAATTTCACTTTATCTAGCACTTTGTAAACATTTGCAAACTATAAGCATGGTAACATTATACAGCAGCTTTTTCTTAATATCAATTTATCTGACTAGAGAGACTAAATAATGACTAAATAAAAGCTTTTATATTTTGTATACTTTACATTACTATTTTTATATATTTGTCTAGGAATACATAAAAGGAGCAGATAGCTTACCACAATCTACTCACTCTCTAATATCAACTATCCCTTGTTTGAATAGTTTTATATCAGACTCCACACGATAGATGCCTGTTGTCTTTGCCATGCTACTATCTCCTTTGATTTTTTTAGATAGTAGAACAGTATGGATATATAGGGGCAAAAAAAGGGATACTCCCACAGTGTTCTAGTCTGTGATAGTATCCCTTATCTGTTCAAATACCTGTAATTACAGGCTTTTCACTTGTTTTAACTGATGGAGCTGAGGGGAGTTGAGGGGAGTTGAACCCCTGTCCGAACAAAGCCAATTGCCATTGAAAGTGGCTTATCATAAGGGTTTCAGCAGTTTTTCAATTGTAGGGTAGTTGAATTTCTGTAATCATATTACCATAACGATTGTGGAATGTAAAACCCTATCTAATCAAATGAATGTATATTAGTTTTTACATAACTTAAGATAAATTCTTTTAGATACTCTATATTATTTAAAAAGAAGTTCTTTATTTCGGTATCATCACCTGAATATGAAGACCATAAATATTGTAGTCTTGATGAAATCTGGTACTCGCCACAATTAAATAAAACATCTTCCATTGTATTAATATAATTTTTATCGATTTCAGCAAATAAATTCCAATTATCACCAGTATCGATTTCCATCCAGATTGATAACAGTCGTAATTGGATTAAAGAATGATATATTTTGGGTGCTTTTTTCAATAAATCACTATTAAATAAATCCGTAAATAATAATCTTTTTCTGTCATTGAATATTAATCCGATATACAAATCTAGAAATTCACATATTCTTTCAAATGTTAAATCTTCTATCTTAATTTCTCTTTTTGTCTTCTTATCATACAAAAAAACATTATGTGATTTTCCGCAACTTATTGCAAATATAATAAAAAAAACACTGCTAATTAAAACTGATAGAATTACTGCGACTAGAACTAATATCTTATCAAACAAAGTACTTACATTACAAATACCCCACCATAAAAATACCCCTGACATTACAAAGAGTAATAATCCAATCGTCAATATATGCCATTTAGTAATTTTTTTCATAATCCTCTTCTCATTTTACCATTATATGTATTTGTGAAAGATTGCATATTTATTAGGTATTGCAATTAATCGGTTTCAAGTTTACAGTCATGTCCAGAATTATCATTGTCCAATATTATTTCTAAAATCATATCTAAAATTGTAAATCCTATATGCTTCTTGGCATTCTCTAATTTCATATTCATACTATCTATATTTGAAGCATGGCAGGTTTTTAACACTTTTTCATAATATTTAATTGTTGCTTCAAATCCAAGGTAAACTCTACTTCTCTCAAAATTTATCCATCTTAATAATATAGGTTCTCCATATTCGTGAACTCCAAATCCCCCTCTAAGTAAATCATTGAAAGCATTCAAATTATGACCTGTCTTCCAAGGCAAGTCCTTTGTAAGAACCCTATCTATTTCACAATAAAATCCTTCTAAATCATCAAATTTATTTCCGTCAATTACAATTTCCCTACGCATTTTCCTGCCCCTAACTATTATTTTCTACGTATCTTACCACAATTGCAAACCAAATGTATGAGAATATTATATACTAACTATTTGCCATATTTCAACAAGTTTAATATGCGGAACCTACACAAGCAGAAAATGTCCTTAAATTGAATTCATAAATTTTCTTGAGACTAAGTGAGTAAGGTAAGGTCTTTTAGGATATTAGGTCTTCAAGGTCATAAGGTCTTTTGCCTTCCTACGGAATGCAGTTACTTAAAAAGACTAGACTTTTAATAAGTTAACCGATATAAAGACAGATGTTAGAATAAAGGAATGGTTATACTAGAAGGGCGGTTGAGTTATATTTTGTATTAATATGATACTCGCCACCCTTCCCATCTCTGTTATTCAAAATTAGATAAGGTATCATTCTCGACAGCCTTATGCATATCTTTAAGATTATTATAGTAATCAGCCATTGTTATTTTCAAATCACTATGTCCTGCAATTTTACAAACATCTAATGGATTACTTCCGTTTTTTATCATGTTAGTTATAGCTGTATGACGGAGTTTGTGAGGGGATGAGGATTTATCCAAACCTGCCTTAATGCCATATTCCGTTATCTGTTGCTTCATGTGAGTAAGTTTCACTTGGTCGGTGGATATTGTTGATAGGAATAGCCAAGGACTTCCACATTGGTTGCTTACCCCAATCAGCTTCTTAAAGTTAGGTATTAATTTAGCATTAATAGGTATTACTCTCTCATGCCTATTTTTCCCAGTATCTCCATTGATGATTATGTATTTCACATTTAGGAAAACATCCTTTACTCTAATGTTTACACTCTCATTGATACGTGTTCCAACAGATAACATCAAAGTCATAATGGTGTAATCTCTTAGACCTGCATAAGACTTCATGTTGACTTGCTTTAACATTTTAGTAACATCTGAGTCTGTCAAAGGCTTCTTCTCATTCTTGACTTCCTTAACTTTCTTTACTCTATGATTGATACTGTCCTTGACATACCCTTCTTCTTCAAGGAATTTCAAGTATACTTTCAGATACCTAATTCGAATGTTTACAGTATTCGGGGATACCCTTTCTAACATCCATGAAATGTAGCTTCTGACGAGGTTTATGTCGTATCGGACTAAGGTGTCCGAATACCATTCATCAATGTAGTTGCACATATACTTGTGGCACCTCTCATAGTCGTCAAGTGTCCTCTGTGCAAGGTTTTCAGCCTTCTTATAAGCAACGAATTGAAGGTAAGTTTCCATAAAATCCTTTACTGTGAAATAATCTCTTCTTCCATCATCCTTAGTGGTAATCGGACTGATAAAATCTCCCAACATTAGTCTTTTAGCCATTTTCAGCATCTCCTTAAACAAAAAAATTGTAGGAAACCCTTGTCGGACACCACCTTAACCGATGGTAGTCGGACAATTCCCTACAATTTACAAATGCTGAAAACCCTTGATATACAAGGATAGTTTGATGGAGCTGAGGGGAGTTGAACCCCTGTCCGAAAGCCCATCCATTGCAGTTTCTCCCATTACAGTCGGTCTTTTATGCGAACCCGAAGTCCAGGAGAACTTTAGTTCACTATTCCCTCCGCTAAGCGCCGACAGACAGGCTCTTAGTTTCAGTAGCTTCATAAATCTTCTACCTCCTCAAAGCTTTGGAGATAGAGGGCCTCGCTAGTTTGATGCCGAGGTCTTAAGCCGCGAGATGCTTAAGGTCGACAGCTGCCACTAGGCAGCGTACGCTAAATTTTCGTCTGCGTTTAAATTTAATTCTAAGTTGGTGACGCAGTCCTAGTCTGCGAATGGCTTCCACAATTTCCAAACCCCCGTCGAAACCAGTACAACCCCTAATAATAAGAGTGTGATTACAAAATAGTGTGTTTAGGGCTTCACCCTACAGTGACTATCCGTAATATCCGGCTAACAGACGCATATTCATCATAATATAATTTATGCTTCTCGTCAAGCAAGAGGAATGAGATTCATGAAGTTATTGCTGCCAATCTTACCAGGAGCTTCATTCTCCTTATGAATATTCCAAATTCCCCAAATTCCTCTTACAAATACAAGTAAATATTTAACAAAATAATATTAATTCAGTTAATCTTAATTTAATCAATCGAAAGTATAAGGTTTTTATAATCAAGAAATTACTTTTATTACTTCGATAAAAATATTTTTCAATTTAAACATATTAATACTTAATATAAATTCTTCACTTTAAAGTCCTTTTCCGCTTCTCTTCTCATGTCTTTTTTCGCGATATCCTGACGTTTATCATATAGCTTCTTACCACGTGCAAGACCAATTTCAACCTTCACTAAGCTACCCTTAAAGTAGACTTGTAACGGTACCAGGGTATACCCCTTTGTCGCTAGTTGACCGTTAATTTTATTAATTTCAAACTTATGCAATAAGAGTTTCTTTACGCGAAGTGGATCTTTATTAAATATATTGCCCTTCTCATATGGGCTAATGTGCATACCATAGATATACACTTCCCCATTCTCAATTCGTAGAAAGGATTCCTTTACACTACATTTGCCCATGCGTAACGATTTTACTTCTGTTCCGTGCAATGCGATGCCGGCTTCATACTTATCCTCAATAAAATAATCAAAGTACGCTTTTTTATTGTTCGCGACTAATTTTATATTTTCCCCCACTTACTCTTCAACCTCCACAAGTGCAAAATCGATGGTACGTAACAGCTTATCCGCATTCACTACTTCTACCATCACCTTTTGTCCTAATTTATATACTTTCTTAGTGTGTTCACCTATCATCTGGTAACGCTCTTCATCATAGATATAATAGTCATCCTGCATCTCACTGACACGAATCATACCCTCCACTGTATTCGGTAGTTCGACATACATACCCCAGGAAGTTACTCCAGAGATTACTCCCTCGAATACTTCACCAATATGACCAGCCATATATTCCACCTTTTTCAGTTTCTGTACTTCACGCTCGGACTCATCCGCTCTACGCTCCATCCTACTGGAATGATCTGCCACCTCAAAGAGTATCTTGTCATAATGAATTCTTCTCTTTTCCCCAATCTTACCATTCAAATTTTCCTTAATTATTCGGTGTATCTGAAGATCAGGATAACGACGAATCGGTGAAGTAAAGTGACAATAATACTTCGCGGATAATCCAAAATGTCCGGAGTTGGACACAGTATACTTGGCCTGCTTCATCGAACGAAGAGTCAATCTACTGATTAAAGCTTCCTCTGGGGTGTCCTCCACTTTGATTAACAGCTTTTGTAATTCCTTTGGATGAATATCCTCCTGACCTACTTTAATGCTGTAACCAAAATTATTAATAAAGATAGCAAGCTTTTTAATCTTTTCATCATCCGGTGTGTCATGGGTACGATATACAAACGGAACTTCCTGCCAGAAATAATCCTCTGCAATTGTTTCATTTGCAATCAACATGAATTCCTCAATAATCTTTGTTGCCTTATTTCTATCATATGCTTTTATTTCAATCGGTTTACCCATCTTATCAACCAGTATCTTACTCTCCGGAAAATCAAAATTTATTGATCCACGTTTATGACGTCTCTCTCTTAATACCTCTGCTAATTCCTGCATTAATAAAAACATGGGAACGAAATCTTCATATTCCTTCTTGACTTCTTCGTCATTGTCTTCCACTATCTTAGCAACATTTGTGTAAGTCATTCGACGGTCGGATCGTATCACCGTTTCCGCAATCTGATGACCAATCACTGTTCCTTTTGAATCAATATCCATAAAGCAACTTAATGCTAAACGATCTACACCAGGATTTAATGAACAGATACCGTTAGAAAGCTTATGAGGTAACATCGGAATAACACGATCAACAAGATATACGCTTGTTCCTCTTTTTAATGCTTCCTTATCAAGAACCGCATCCTCTCTGACATAATGTGATACATCCGCAATATGAACGCCCAGATGATAGATGCTATCCTCCTTGGATATACTAATCGCATCATCCAAGTCCTTTGCATCTTCTCCGTCAATTGTAACTGTTTGAATATTCCTTATGTCCATACGAACAGCTATTTCTTCCGGATCAATCTCTTCCGGTACTTTATCCAGGGATCTCATAACCTCCTGTGGGAAATCCGTAGGTAAATCATATGCTCTAACTACTGACATGATATCAACACCCGGATCATTTACATGTCCCAGTATTTCAACTACCTTTCCCTCAGGGCTATGGCTAACATCCCCGTAATTGGTTATCTTAACAACAACCTTATGACCGGTTACCGCACCCTTAGTGTGCTCCTTGGGAATAAATATATCCTTAGCGAATTTTTGATTATCCGGTAATACAAAACCAAAATTTTTACTCTTTTCAAAGGTTCCTACTATCTCATTCTTACCACGCTCAATGATGTTGATTACTTCACCTTCTTTGCGTCGGCCGGTCTGCTCGTTCTTTATTACAATCATGACACGATCGCCATGAAGTGCTCCCTTAGTCGCATCTCCCGGGATAAATACATCTTCCGTTTCTCCTTCTAAGACCACAAAACCAAATCCTCTTTGCGTTCCGGAGAAGGTACCAATCTTCGTATCATCTCCTGGTTTCTTATATCTGCCCTGTGAATCTACTATAATCGTTCCTTGTGAAACCAATTGATCTAGTACCATCTTTAAGTCATTCTTCGCACCTCTTGGAACCTGTAATAGTGCTACAAAATCCTTAAAGCGCAACGGTTTATATTCTTTGTCGGAAATCAATTGTTCCAACATTGCTTTCTTTTCTTCTATTTGTTCCTTTTCCATATATCTCTCCAATCTGCTATCTAATCTCTCTATAAATATGTCTTTTCAATAAAGCATTTCCCACAATAGTTTTAATTTATTCCTATTGTTTTAAGACGAATATATATAACGAATAAGTATTTTACTATTAGTAGTATACCATAAAATAGCAGTATTTAAAACACAAAGCTAAATAAGAACTCAAACAAAGAATGTGTCTTGCCACATTCTGAATAAGGTAATATTTCTTCTACAGCATTCACTATCTTTATTTTGTAAAATTTTATAACATGGTATTATTTTACAGCAAAAAAACATTTTCACCCCAACTCTTGACAAAGAGCCATAAAAAAGGTTCTAAACTTAACATTGGGGTAAGAAAAAATAATATAGGCATAAGTTAACATTTTTTTGTATAATGAGTTCACCACAAACAAAAAATACGAAAGGATGTTAACCTATGCCTACAAATGATTTT
>JAEVYT010000016.1 GCA_023392615.1 Bacillota bacterium
AAATCTTGCTAAAAGATTTGCGTAGTCCAAAAGTTCCCCCTATATTTGCACCGCATTTGAGAGAGAATGCGGGTTCAAGGAAGTTTGGGTGAGTGGCTGAAACCACCAGTTTGCTAAACTGACGTACTCGTAAGGGTACCGGGGGTTCGAATCCCCCAGCTTCCGCCAAAAATCTCAATATAAAAAAGAGCTAAGTTTTAAAGACTTGGCTCTTTTTAATCTATCAAACTCCGGTGGGTTCGTCTAACGGTTAGGACACATGCCTCTCACGCATGTAATACGAGTTCGATTCTCGTACCCACTACTGTCTGATTATCAGCCTCTTACAAACAAGTAAGGGGCTTTTTTATTGCCTTATATTTATCTCAAAATATCGTTTTCAAGCGATATAAAGAGGTATTTTCAAAAGAAAAATGCAAATTTTGCGCAAATTTTCATCTCGCATAGTTATCGTGCTATCCCATTAATGTACCTACCTACAAAGAAAAAGAGGAAATGCAGCTAAACTACATTTCCTCTTTTTCTTTATAGATCTCAAAGTAAGATTCTTTATCTATTCTCAACCGGACTCTTTCTTCCCTCTTCTGCCCAGCCAGGTTTACGAACAAGTTGAAATACAGTTGGCTGAAAGAAAGGTTGGAACGATCATAGGTTATATCAAACGTCCAAGTTCTACGGAAAGAATCGAAAGTAGCGAATGGTTGCTCACCTCCTTTACACATAAACACTTCCGGGAAAGACGTAGGCGGATAAGGCTGGAATAAGCCCGCTAATTGAGCATACACATAGTCAATCATCCATTCGTCTCCCGTTAAGGTCAATTCCCCTTTCAAGCGGAGTTTGATTGCATAACTGGCAGTCACGTCAGACGAGGTATAAACAGGAACTTGGCTTTCTACCGGATAGTTACCGTCTTTATATCCAAGACTCATCGTTAGTTTAGACCGGCCGACGCCATTAAATTCATCTACTTCCTGATCCGCCGACTGATTTTTCAGGTTAATCATAAATGTCAGTTTACCGAGAGTCGGGTCACCCGGATATTGCGCAAGCGTGTCCAACACATAATCTTCGGTATTATAACTTCGAGCTATCAAATCTCCCTTTCCTGCCTCCAAAGCCGGACCGCCTCTTTCCACATCCACGTTGCCAACCGGATAATAAATAGCATCATTATCCCTAACGCAACCACTCAAACAAAACAGCAACACTGCCAAGCCTATTATCTTATTCATAATCACCTTACTTCTTGATTTTGCGGACAAAGATACATCTTTTTTATACCACCCTTGATTTATGTCAACCGTTTTTAGTATTTTTGCACACATCAAGACAGAAAAGACATGGATACACTATTAAGAGAGACTGTAAATGCTGTTGTCAATTCCCGCTTTCCGGAGATGAGTATAGAAGGAAGACGGCAGATAGAAAGCATACTGATTCGTGAAGAGTTTCCCAAAGGAGCCATAGCGCTCAACGAAGGAGAAGTAGCCCACGAACTTGTTTTTGTAGGAAAAGGCATGCTTAGGCAGTACTATTACAAAAACGGGAAAGACGTGACCGAACATTTCTCATACGAAGGATGTATCGTGATGTGCATTGAAAGTTTCCTGAAACAAGTACCCACCCGGCTAATTGTGGAAACTCTTGAACCTTCCATTATTTACTTATTCCCCCGCGACATGATACAAAAATTAGCGAGGGAGAACTGGGAAATCAACATGTTCTATCAAAAGATATTGGAATACTCTTTAATTGTATCACAGGTTAAAGCAGACTCCTGGCGTTTTGAGTCCGCTCGCGAACGCTATAACCTCCTGCTCGAAACACATCCGGAAATCATCAAACGCGCGCCTTTAGCACACATCGCTTCCTATCTTCTGATGACACCGGAGACACTAAGCCGTGTACGCTCCGGTGTTCTATGATTTTAGCGGCTTTTCCGGTATTCTTTTGGAGACATACCGGTGTAATGCTTGAAGTATTTCCCGAAGAAAGATTGGTTTGCAAAATTCAGCCGGTCGGCAATCTCCTGTATATTCATACTTGAAGAATTCAGGAGGGCTTTCGCTTCCAGAATCACCAACTCATCAATCCACTCTCCCACCGTTTTTCCGCTGACTTCTTTCACGACTCCCGAAAGATGTTTCGGCGTCAGACACAGTTGGTCGGCATAGTATTTTACGCTGCGTTCAGACTGGTAAGACTCCACCAGAGACTCATAAAAGCGTTCGAAGATATACTCTTTCCGGCTTTTATTCTTCATCGTAGTAGCGTTTGCGGGTGCATGATTAGTGAAAATAGTGCAAAGCTCGAAAAAGAACCCCTGCATCAGTCCCATTACCACTTCCCTACGGTATAAAGCCTCCTTATTCCTCAACCGTTTCCTGATAAACGCGTGATACTCCTTCACCACCTCCTGTTCGTGCGGAGTGAGGTCGAAACACGGATAATCTTTCAGATAGAAAAACAAAGAAAGCACATTTCCGATCTTAGGCAACGTTTCCAGCAAGTTCTTCGACACAGCAAAGAAAATGCCTTTAAAATCGTGACTGAAATACCGCTGCTCGATAATCTGATTAGGCAGTGCTATCACCATCAATCCGGGACACAATTGAAATTCACGCAGACTAATCTTAAAAGTACCGGTACCCTCCAGACAAAGCCCCACCGTCAACACTTCCAGTTTGGTAGGCCCGTTATACAACGATATAACGCTCTCCGTATCGAAAAGCGCTATATCATTATCAACAACATCAATGTTGTCGGCATCTATATGTTTAGAATGAACTACCGAAGAAATACCTACTTTCGGAACACTTTGAATATCCATACTCTCTCTTTTTTTGGCGACAAATATACCAGCATTTAATCAGATATACAAGCCAATCGGGAGCATTATCGGACATAATGAACACTTTTAGATACTTATCGAACAGACCGGAACAGATATTCATAATCACGTTTGGCAGCCGGCACCGTCCACTTTTCCGGAACAAACTTCCACTGATTGAGCGCTTTCGGGTCCATCGTTCCTTTCTCCTCAATGTAATTCATCAGGTAGAAACGGAGATCCTTATCCGTAGAGAAAATAATGCGGTCTTTCAACTTCTCCTGCGGGATGCCCGACCCTTTCGTCAGCAATTCTCCGCCACCATTGCCACGGTAAGAATTCAAGGCCACCTTATATATCTTATCCATGCGGAAAGGAGAACCATCAGCCATGCTTTTGATCGTTATCTTCTCGCCCTGCGGTTTAGTGACATCCACCGTATAAATAATGCCCGAAGCCGAGTCGAAATTAAAACTATAATTCTGGAAAGACGATCTATCCTCCGCACCTTCACGACGCTTCTCCTTGAACCAGAGCAGATGATCTTCCGGCGATTTCATCCGGTTCGTCCACATATAATAAGACATCTCCAAGAAATCCTTAATCTCCTTTCCGGACAGAGTCATCACATACAGCATGTTCTCATACTTATATAAATTGAACATATCACTCACAAATACATCCCCCTTCTTTATTTCCGAGTCAAACGAAAGCGGAGCGGCAAACGAGATGTCGGCACCGGTGATGTCGAGCTGCAAGGTATGTATCAGGTCGATAAAGGCAGAAGGGCCGAAGAAAGCAGGATAAGTGGAGATACTTTCGGTAAAAGTGCCGATCTTCTTCGAAACGAACTTCTGCACCGTTTCATATTGCGGGGCAAAACGCTTCATAAAGTCCTCGCTGATTCCGTAAGCCTCCGTTTCGGTCAAGACACCCTTGATATCCTTGCTCTGCACCTTTCCATCTTTCAGTTTCAAGGTCACATCTACGTTAGACAAAACGATCCCATTGCTGGCCGGATCGATAATCAACACCGAGTCTCCGGCAACATTCATCACCTTCTTACATTCGCGGGAATGATCGTGCCCCATCAATACAATATCGAATCCCGGCACATTCTTCGCTACGTTGAGAGAAGCGTTCTCGTTGTATTTGCCCGACATTTTGAAAGCCTCCTGTCCGGCATGGAACAAGCCGATCACCAAATCCGGGTTCTCTTTTTCACGGATAACCTTCATCCATTTGCGTGCCGTCTCTTCCATATCGTCGAAACGCAATCCTTTCCACAGGTTTTCGGAGAGCCATGCAGGGATAGCAGGGGTAATCATTCCCAATACCACGATCTTCACGCCATCACGTTCCAACACTTTGTAAGGAGCCAGATGGGGCTGTCCCGTAGACGTATCTATGATGTTGGCACCCAACACAGGGAAGTCACAAGTGGCGATCCAACGGTCGAAAACGGCACGTCCCGTTTCCACGTCATGGTTACCCATGTTGCCGGCATCATACTTCATATAATTCATCATTTCCGAGCAAAGATGGGGAGACACCGTATCTATATAATTATAGTAATAGGCAGTGGGCTGTCCCTGCAAAATATCACCGTTATCCAGCAATATCAGATTCTCCTTATATTGTTCGCGCTCTTTCTGCACGAAAGAATAAACCCGTGCGAGACTCCCCTTCCATTCGTGGCGGGTTATAAAATTATAAGGATAATAATTGCCATGTACATCACTTGTTTCTACAATCTTCAGTTTCACCACCTTCTCCTGCGCCGCAACAGACAGAGCGAGGCAGAGAAGCAAGCCATAAATTAATACGATTCGTTTCATTCTTTTTCTATATTTAGATTTAACGGATGAGAGAATACAAACCGCGCCCCGCCGGTATAGTCAGGGTCGATCCATATACTTCCTTTCCATTTGTGCACAATCAATTTACAGATAGACAATCCCAGTCCGGTACCCTGGGCATATTCATTCAGTTTCTCAAAACGCTCGAACACAAGTCCCTGTTTTTCTTTCGGGATGCCGCATCCGGTGTCCGTCACCGAGAAGACAGCCATTTGCGTTTCCTCGTTCACAGAAAAGTCCAATGTAATCTTACCGCATTTTGTAAACTTGTTGGCGTTGGACAGCAGGTTAATCATCACTTGCTGCATACGCTGCACATCCGTCACCATCCGGAAAGATTCGAAAGAAGTGGTAAACAAGAACTGGTTTTCCGACGACTGCCGCGAAAAACTAACAGACGCCACCACCTGGCTGCACAACTGCACCACGTCACATTCCTCCCAAGTCAGCGTCACCCGGTTGGCCTCCAGACGTGAAAGGTCGAGAATATCGTTAATCAGCCGAAGCAACAAATCCGAATTGGTTTTGATAATCTGATAATAAGACTGCTGTTCCTCCTCCGTGCTACCGCCAACGGCCAATACATCCGAGAATCCTACAATCGAATTCAACGGTGTCCGTATCTCATGGCTCATATTGGCAAGGAAAGCACTCTTCAGACGATTAGACTCTTCCGCCCTGTCTTTTGCTACGCGCAAGTCCTTCTCCGATTTCAGCAGCTCATCTTTCAGGCGTTTCGTACGGAAATAATAGAAGAGAGAGATGCACAAGCCGAGCACCAGAATCACAAACAAAGCACAGGCAGACCATATCTGATAAGTATATTGCTGATAGAACGAAACCGGCTGGTTGACAAGCTGCACTTTAAAAGGCAATACTGCCGGATCCAGCCCCCATTCCTTCACCTTCCGGCTATCCAATACCGCTTTGCAGCCGATTACCGAAAGATGTTTCACCGTATCCTGCGGGTGCGTATCCATCCGTACAGACTCCATAGCCATCTCTCCACCCACTTTCCGGTAGTCGGGCAACACCCCTCCTATCGCCCAATGACCGAGACTCACCGATGAAGGGGTAAAAGTCGGAATGGTAGGGGTAACTTCCATCATGGCATACGTGGCATTTCTCATGAAATACCCCTCGTTCATATCCACCCGCCACGTTCCTACCAGGATCACCGTGTTTTCGGGCAGTTGCCTCAACTCCTCAACGATGGTATAAATAGAATGTTTCCGTCCATCCATCAGAATCAAATCCAGATCGGGGAATTTCTTCATTTCTTTTCGCACCAATGCTTGCATGGTCACTCCGCCATACGTGTTGTCCGAAATAAAGGCAATGTGTTTCGTTTTCGGATAGAAGGCTTGAATCATCTGAATATTACCCTCTATATCATATTGGTTGATAAATCCCGATTTGAGTTCGGGGATATTCAGATGGTCATCGAAGAGATCGACAGATTCGGGCATCCAGCTATCCAGGCTTTCCACGGTATCTTCCGGCAATATCACCACGTTGCTACTGGCCAGACTGCACATCACGGGCACTTTCACCTGCATTTCATCCCGCTGCGACAAATAAGCGGCCCATGCTTCCTGACCTAACAAGATAATCTGCGCCGGATGCTTTTCCCCTTGATATTTAGCAAGAATCTGTGTCATCATTTTGCTCCATAGCGGAGCTTCCGAGAAGCTTTTACAGTTCATATTCTCGATGATGATGTCGCGCTGTCCTCCCAACTTACTATATTCATCCATATAATCGGAAATAGTGACCGATGTTTGGTGCGCTGCCGGATTATAAGAACAGATAATCAGAATAGGTTTCTTATCGTTAGAGACAGCCAAGACCTTCGATGACTGCAGGAGCCAAAGAAAACAGATAAAAAAATATCCAAGACGTCCCAGCATAATAATGCAGTTTTGATGTGTTAATTCATTAATTGAGTTGCAAATATAGTAAAACTTGTCGGGTTTAACAGATTTATATGTATTTTTGTCGCTCATTTACTGTCAAAAAATACAAATTATGGAATTATTTCACAAGATGATTTCCGGTTTTCTGGGCATACCGGAAAGACAAATAAGCAGCACGCTCCATCTTTTGGGCGAAGGTGCTACGATTCCTTTCATCAGCCGATACCGCAAAGAAGCCACTGGCGGGCTGGATGAGGTGCAGATAGAGCAGATCAAAGAGCAACACGATAAGTTGTGCGACATAGCCAAACGGAAAGAAACGATTCTCGGCACCATCACCGAACAGGGCAAACTGACTGCCGAACTGGAAAAGCGCATCAACGACACCTGGAACCCGACGGAACTGGAAGATATATACCTCCCTTACAAACCCAAACGGAAGACACGTGCCGAAGTGGCCCGCCAGAAAGGGCTGGAGCCGCTTGCCACCATCCTGCTGTTGCAACGGGAAAACAACCTTAGCGCCAAAGCTGCTTCCTTTGTAAAAGGTGAAGTGAAAGATGTGGAAGACGCGCTGAAAGGTGCGCGTGACATTATCGCGGAGCAGGTGAACGAAGACGAGCGTGCCCGCAACGCGGTACGTAACCAGTTTGGGCGACAGGCAGAGATTACGGCCAAACTAGTCAAAGGAAAAGAGGAAGAAGCAGCGAAATACCGCGATTATTTCGATTTCTCCGAGCCACTGAAACGTTGCACGTCCCACCGTCTGCTCGCCATCCGCCGGGCAGAGTCGGAAGGGTTGCTGAAAGTGTCTATCAATCCCGACGACGAGGCCTGCATCGAACGTTTGGAACGCCAATTCGTACGTGGCAACAACGAATGTAGCCGGCAAGTGGGCGAAGCCACGACGGATGCTTACAAACGGTTGCTCAAGCCTTCCATTGAGACAGAATTTGCCGCCCAATCCAAAGAGAAAGCCGACGATGAAGCAATTCGCGTATTCACCGAAAACCTCCGCCAACTTCTTCTCGCTCCGCCATTGGGACAAAAACGGGTGCTCGCCATCGACCCCGGATTCCGTACCGGATGTAAGGTGGTTTGTCTCGACGCACAAGGCAATCTGTTGCATAATGAGAATATCTATCCGCATCCTCCGATCAACAAGACCGGCGAGGCTGCTTCGAAACTTCGCAAGATGATTGAGGCCTACCAGATAGAAGCCATCTCCATCGGCAACGGAACGGCAAGCCGGGAGACGGAAGATTTCATCAACAGTCAGAGTTTCGACCGTCAGATACCCGTGTTTGTAGTCAGCGAGCAGGGGGCTTCCATTTATTCGGCTTCCAAAATTGCTCGTGACGAGTTTCCGGATTACGACGTAACGGTGCGTGGGGCAGTCTCCATCGGACGCCGCCTGATGGATCCGTTGGCAGAGTTGGTGAAGATAGATCCAAAGTCTATCGGCGTGGGTCAATACCAACACGATGTAGACCAGACGAAGCTGAAGAAAGCACTCGATCAGACGGTAGAGAATTGCGTGAATCTGGTCGGGGTAAATCTGAATACGGCAAGCAGTCATCTGCTCACTTATATATCCGGTCTGGGCCCCCAACTGGCACAGAACATTGTCAATTACCGGGCGGAGAACGGAGCTTTCAGTTCGCGGAAAGAACTGATGAAAGTGCCGCGCATGGGCGCCAAAGCCTTCGAGCAATGCGCAGGATTTCTTCGCATCCCCGGAGCTAAAAATCCGTTGGATCATACCGCCGTGCATCCGGAAAGTTACCACATCGTAGAGCAAATGGCCAAAGACCTGAAATGCACCATCGACGAGTTGATAGCCGACAAGGAACTTCGCCGGAAGATCAATATTTCCGACTACATCACTCCTACCGTCGGCCTGCCTACCTTACAGGACATTCTGCAGGAGCTCGACAAGCCGGGACGTGACCCGCGCAAGGCTATCAAAGTCTTCGAGTTCGACAAGAACGTACGCACCATAGCCGATTTGCGCGAAGGGATGATTCTTCCGGGCATTGTAGGCAATATCACTAATTTCGGTGCGTTTGTCGATATAGGAATTAAGGAGAACGGTCTTGTACACCTTTCTCAATTAGCGGAACGGTTCATTTCCGACCCGACAGAAGTGGTGTCCATCCATCAGCACGTCATGGTGAGGGTGATGAATGTAGATTATGACCGGAAACGGATTCAACTTAGCATGATCGGGGTACCGCAAGACTGATTGCTTCTCTTTTCTCTCCCCACCACACGATCAGAATCGTAAATACAATCATAAGTACTGTGCAAATGAGCGAGCCTTCAAAACCGAAGGCTCCGCCATTCAGTACGTTTTCTTCGGGCATACGCAAAGTCAGCATACTGGTGGTGAAGTTGTTTCCGCTTACCTGATAACCGAGGATGGGGCCTTGAATCCAATTCCAGAAAAGATGGAGCGAGATAGGGAAACACAGGTTCCGCGTATATAGATAGGAAGCTCCCAGCAGCATACCTGCCAGCAACAGGTTGAGCATGGGCAGGAAAGCGATTTCGGGATTGAAGATGTGCATAAAGGCAAATAACGCTGCCGAGACGAAAAGCGCCAGGAATTTATTCATGGTGGTATGCAACAGGCGTCCGAGGATATAGCCGCGCATCAGTATTTCTTCGAACAAGGCGACCAGCAGGAAAAACACCCACGAGCCCAGCAGATCCAACGGCTTGAACTGGAAACCGGTGACTTCTATTTCTCCCAAGACGAACGAGATTCCGAAGCCGAACAGATAGAGCAGGATTGCCATCAGGAAGCCATACCACAGTCCCTTGACGTGTCCTTTTAAGGAGAGCCCCAAATCAGAAAACGGACGGCGTTCGAAGCGGAGCATAGGAATGGCGGCGGTCAGAACGGCGAGCAGCATACTGGCTTCGAGAATAATGTATCCCATCACTCCCGGATGGCGGGCTTCCACACCCAACACCAACGACAAACATCCGCGGGCCAGCGTACCATACAATCCAAGAAGGATGAAAAGTATCACAATAAACAGCGGGATACAAGCCCACACAGGAAGTCTTTTGGGTTCTTTGCCCCCAGCAATGTTGTCTGCCTCCATTTTTACAATTTGTTAATCCGGCTACAAAATTAGATATAAAACATAAAAAAACATCATGTATTCTCTATTTTTCCTATATTTGTCAGAACAAATCTACAAAATTATGAAAATAAAACTACTATTGATAAGTTTTTTATTGGCCGCTAATGCGTTAGAAGCAGCCGCCCAAGTGAGTAAAACGTATTATGTGAGTAAGCCCGGCACGCTGATTTCCATGATGACTGAAGAGGAAGCCAACAGTGTCACCCATCTCACACTGACCGGCAAACTGAACGCGGAGGACTTCCGCCATCTCCGTGACGAATTTGATAATCTGAAAGTATTGGATATTTCGAACGCTGAAATCAAGATGTACAGCGGAAAAGCGGGAACTTATCCCAACGGGAAATTCTATATTTATATGCCGAACTTCATTCCTGCATACGCATTCTCGAATGTGGTGGACGGAGTGACCAAAGGCAAAGCCACGCTGGAGAAAGTGATTCTTTCGGAGAAAACAAAGAATATCGAAGATGCCGCCTTCAAAGGTTGCGAGAACCTGAAAATCTGCCAGATCCGCAAGAAGACAGCTCCCAACCTGTTGCCGGAAGCGTTGGCAGACAGCGTTACCGCTATCTTCGTCCCTCTGGGCAGCAGCGACTCTTACCGCTACAAGGACAGATGGCAGAACTTTGCGTTTATCGAGGGGGAACCGGTAGAGACTATCCTGCAAGTGGGCGCCATGGGCAAACTGGAAGAAGAAATTCTGAAAGCGGGACTGCAACCCAGAGACATCAACTTCCTGACCGTGGAGGGTAAGCTGGATAACGCCGACTTCAAACTGATCCGCGATTATATGCCGAATCTCGTCTCTGTCGATATTTCCAGAACGAACGCAACGGCTATCCCCGACTTCACTTTCGCACAGAAAAAGTATCTACTGAATATGAAATTACCTCATAATCTGAAATCTATCGGACAGCGGGTATTTAGCAACTGCGGTCGCCTTTGCGGCACGTTGGAGCTGCCGGCCAGTGTGACGGCTATTGAGTTCGGTGCTTTTATGGGATGCGATAATCTCCGCTATGTGTTGGCTACCGGAAATAAGATTACGACGCTGGGTGATAATTT
>JAEVYT010000047.1 GCA_023392615.1 Bacillota bacterium
CCTTGAGGCCGACGTCAACTTCGTGGTGGTCAAGGATTTCGTCAAGCGCGTGACCGAGCGGGCGGTCGGCCAGGAGATCCTGGGCAGCCTGACCCCGGCGCAGATGGTCATCAAGATCGTCAACGAAGAACTGACAACGCTGATGGGCGGGGCCAACGCAAAGCTGACCTACGCCTCCAACCCGCCGACGGTCTACATGCTGTGCGGTCTGCAGGGCGCGGGCAAGACTACGATGGCGGGCAAGCTGGCCACGATGCTGCTCAAGCAGGGCAAAAAGCCGCTGCTGGCCGCGTGTGACGTGTACCGCCCGGCGGCCATCAAGCAGCTGCAGGTGGTCGGCGCCGCGGCGGGCGTCGAGGTGTTCGAAAAGGGCCAGGGCGATCCGGTGAAGATCGCGAAGGAAGCCCTCGAGCACGCGCGCTACTACGGCCGCGATCCGGTGATCATCGACACCGCGGGCCGACTGCACATCGACGAAAAACTCATGCAGGAGCTGCGCGACGTGCGCCAAGCGGTCAAGCCGCAGGAGATCCTGCTGGTGGTCGATTCCATGACCGGCCAGGACGCGGTCAACGTGGCCGAAACCTTCAATAAAGAGCTGGGCGTGGACGGCGTCATCCTGACCAAACTGGACGGCGACACCCGCGGCGGCGCGGCGATCTCGGTCAAAGCGGTGACCGGCAAGCCCATCAAGTTCAGCGGCACCGGCGAAAAGCTGACGGACCTCGAGCCCTTCCACCCGGACCGTATGGCCTCGCGCATCCTGGGCATGGGTGACGTTCTGAGCCTGATCGAAAAGGCACAGGATTCCTTCGACGAGAAAAACGCGGTCGATCTGTCCCGCAAGATCAAGACCCAGTCCTTCACGCTGGAGGACTACCTGGAACAGCTGGGCCAGATGAAGAAGATGGGCTCCATCACCGACATCCTCAAGATGATCCCCGGCGTCGGCAACAAGCTCAACGACGTCAAGATCGACGAGGATCAGGTGCAGAAGGAACAGGCCCGCACCACCGCCATCATCTGCTCCATGACCCGCATGGAGCGGAGAAACCCGGACATCCTGAACGCCTCCCGCAAGCGCCGCATCGCCGCGGGCGCGGGCACCACGGTGCAGGAGGTCAACCTCCTGCTCAAGCGGTTTGAACAGTCCCGCCAGCTGATGAAGCAGATGATGGGCGGCAAGTTCGGCAAGGGCAGGATGCCATTTGGACTGAAATAGCGTTGAAAATCCGCAAGCGGCTTTTCAACGCGAATGGGAAGAACTGCGTGCGCCTGAAATTCTTTGGAATTCCGGTCGGCGCACTGACTTAAGGTATTGTTTCCTCCACCAGTGTGCGCACTGGTTGCGGAAACCGTTTCCGGCGCGCAGGTCGCCGGGAACGATTGGCAAGGCACGACCGGGGTCGGTAATCCGAGCAAATCACTTTGAGTTTTGCGCAAATGGATTCACGGAACCGCAAAAGGATAGCACCGCAATTTTGCGTCAAGCTATAATAAAAGGAAGAACGGGAGAGAAATAACATGGTTAAGATTCGCCTCAAGAGGATGGGCATGAAGAAGCAGCCCTTCTACCGCATCGTCGTCACCGACAGCCGCAATGCTCGCGACGGCCGCTTCATCGAGGAGATCGGCTTCTACAACCCGCTTTCCGACCCGGCCGAGATCAGAATCGACCAGGAGCGCGCCAAGTATTGGCTCGGCAACGGCGCCCAGCCCACCGACACCACGCGCGGCCTGCTCAAGAAGGGCGGCGTGCTGTAAGGCGCGCC
Source organism: Bacillota bacterium (assembly GCA_023392615.1). Classification (GTDB taxonomy): domain Bacteria; phylum Bacillota; class Clostridia; order Lachnospirales; family Lachnospiraceae; genus Mobilitalea. The sequence goes on from JAEVYT010000047.1 coordinate 1,773, forward strand.
AGAGGGTAAAAACATGCTGGAATTGGTGAAATACGTCGCCATGGCGCTGGTCGAGCACCCGGACCAGGTCTCGGTCACCCAGAACGAGACCGACGGCTCCACCGTCATCGAACTTCGCGTCGCGCCGGACGACATGGGCAAGGTCATTGGCAAGCAGGGAAGGATCGCAAAGTCCATCCGAATGCTGGTCAAGGCCGCCACCATCAAGGACGAAAAGCCGACTTTCGTCGAGATATTGTAATGCTGGACGAATACCTGGTCATCGGGGAAATCCTGAAACCACAGGGGGTCAAGGGCGAGGTCAAGGTGCGCCCGATCACCTGCGATCCGTCGCGCTTTGAAGGCCTCACCCGAGTGTTCTTCAAGGATGCGGCGGGCGTTTACGCGCCGGTCAAGGTGAAGATCAGCCGCGTTGATCCCGACGCCGTCTACCTAAGCGTGCGCGGATACTCCGACCGCACCGAGGCAGAAAAATTGCGGGGTCAGCTTTTGTACGTCGACCGGGCGTCTGCGATGAAGCTCCCTGAGGACGCGGAGTTTATCTGCGACCTGATCGGCTGCGTTGCCCGCGACGACACAGGCCGACTGATCGGAACGCTGACGGACGTGCTTCAACCGGGCGCGGGAGATGTGTACGTGTTCCAGGGTCCGCTGGGTGAAGTGCTGGTGCCTGCGCTCAAGACGGTGTTCCTGGAAGTGGACGTTCGGGCCAAGACCATGCTTTTGTCGGCCGCACGCCTCTCCGAAGTGGCGGTGTTCGACGAATGACCTTCAAGGTCCTGACCATCTTCCCTGAAATGCTGCGCCCGATGCTCGAAGGCAGCATCCTGGGCCGGGCCATCGCGCAGGGGATCATCAAGGTGGAACTGATCGACATCCGCCCCTACTCGGACCGCAAGCACAAGAACACCGACGACGAACCCTTCGGCGGCGGCGCGGGCATGGTGATGCTGGCGCAGCCCATCGTGGACGCCATCGAGGCCAATCCCGTTCGCGGCAGGCGCATCTACCTGTCGCCCCGGGGCCGCACGCTGACGCAGGAGATCGTGGAGGAGCTTGCCAAGGACGAGGAATTGCTGCTGCTCTGCGGCCACTACGAGGGCGTGGACCAGCGGGCGCTGGATCTCGCCGTCGACGAGGAGCTGTCCATCGGCGATTACGTGCTGACGGGCGGCGAACTGGGCGCGCTGGTGGTGATTGACGCGGTGTCGCGGCTGATTCCCGGCGTACTGGGCAGGGCGGAGTCCTCCGTGGACGAGAGC
>JAEVYT010000027.1 GCA_023392615.1 Bacillota bacterium
AGTAAAGCGACATATGATTATACGACTGCACCTGACTTGACAGGTCTGACACCAAGTAGTACCATAAAGTATGAATATGGAAATTCTGCATTCCCGGATGAAATGACATCATATAATGATGGAGATATAGATACATTAACTTATGATGCATTAGGTAATCCGTTAAAGTACATTGGCTGGGATATGACTTGGACTGCGGGACGAGAACTTAATTCTATGACCAATGACTCGGATAATCTCAGTTATCAATACGATGATAATGGCATACGAACAAGTAAGACCGTAAATGGTGTAAAAACAACATACACGACTGTCGATGGAAGAATTACAAGCCAGACTGATGGAACGGACACAATGTATTACCGCTATGATAAGAATAACCAGCTAGTAGGATTCAATCTGAACGGCACAGAATATGTTTACGTGATGAATGGTCAAGGGGATGTAACTGGTATTCTTGACACTACGGGAAAACAAATTGTAAGTTATACTTATGATGCTTGGGGAAAATGTACCATAGCAAGCGATACATCAGGAAAAAATATTGGTAGTATTAATCCTATGCGTTATAGGGGCTACTACCTTGATAAGGAGACAGGATTCTTCTATGTAGTTTCACGCTACTATGATCCTGAAATCGGTCGATTTATTAATGCAGATGCACCTGTGATGTTGCGGCTGTCAGAATTTAATGTTTTAGGAGCTAATCTTTTTGCTTATTGCTATAACAATCATGTTAATCACAGCGATCCAACAGGATATGGAATTTTACCTGTAAGCGGATGTGGATCTTTTTACAAAAGTTATAAGTCGGCAGTTTCTGCGTGGGCAAAAAAGTTCGCGCCAAAGAGCAAAGAAGTAGAATACGGAGCTATTATTTATCGTTTTAGAGTATTATGGACAACATATTACTTTATGGGAGAAACGTATAAAGGGTTTCAAACAAAAAATTGGTATACTGTTATAAACGGATTGGGTGCTGGATTTTTAGTCGGCAGAGGCGCAACGCAAGTGGCTAATTTTTTCTGGCCTTTTACAAGCCTAAAGATGATTGGATTTGCACATACACATCCAATAGGGCATTCAAATAAACCATCAGGGCCAGATGGAGCTATGAAAACAGCAGGTTTTTTTGCTAATATGTGGGTTTTTCCGATTGCTGTATATTCTGATAAAAAAATATCTATAAACTATTTTTAAATAATGATGGAGGTCTCATATGAGAAAGAACATTTTATTAACAGTTATTCTTTTTGTGCTTTGTTTTTGTTTGCTTGCCGGTTGTGATTCTCAATATCCACTGGGCAAAATGAAGCTCGAGAAATTACAAACTATATCAAAAGGGGATTCCGTGGATGTTTCAATTATTTATCCTAACACAGGTGGAACTATCGTATTAGGCTGGAAAAATCAAAATATCGAAATACTAAGCGGGGAGGATATTATCTCTGTATCCGGACTTTCAATTACTGGTATGAAATCTGGAACAGCGTTAGTAAAAGTAAATGCAACGACTGACATTTCAGATGAAATGAAAGCAGCGGGAAATAAAGAAAAAGTATATTCTATCGAAACGAAAATTACGGTGAAATAAAGGTAAATGAATGTAGTAAAAAGGGTAAGATTCTATGAATTTTACCCCTTTAGCTACGCCCAATATACCAATATTCGTAATTTTATACAATAACGAACGAAAAGCAACTTTTATGGGTCTACACTATGATGGTGACGATAATATTTCTACGATAAGTTTGAACGGTGTAGAACAATACCATTATTATTATAATATTGCTGATGAGCTAATTCGTGTAGATGATCATGTTCAAATGAAAACCTTTGCATACGAATATGATACCCATGGTAATATAAAAAACAAAAAAGAGTACACTTATACCACTGAGACAGAGTTGATGGGTGAAATCCCAAGTAGTACAATTGACTATAAATATGAAAATGATGAATTCCCAGATAAATTAACTAATTATAATGATCAGGAAATTACCTATGATGAGTTGGGGAATTCACTAAGTTATCTTGGTTGGAATATGGACTGGACAGCTGGACGTGAACTTAGCTCGATGAATATAGGGTCGGATACGATCAGTTATCAATATGATGACAAAGGTATCCGTACCTCAAAAACGGTAAATGGTGTAACTACTACATATACCACCATAAATGGACGTATTACGAGCCAAGATGATGGAACGAATAAGATATACTTCCGTTATGACAAGAATAATCAATTAGTTGGCTTTAATCGTAACGGAACGGAATATCTGTATGAATTAAACGGTCAAGGGGATGTTATTGGTATTCTTGACAATAGCGGAAAACAATTAGTAAGTTATAAATACGATGCATGGGGATTGAGTACAATTGCAAGTGGTACATCAGGGAATGACTTGGCAAAAATTAATCCCATGAGATATAGAGGATACTACCTTGATAAGGAGACAGGGTTTTATTATTTACAAAGTAGGTATTATGATCCGAATGTGGGCAGGTTTATAAATGCGGATGAGCCATATATGATGGCTTGGAATGATGGAAATATTGTTAGTGCAAATCTATTTGCGTATTGCATTAATAGTCCTATCATGAATACAGATTATACTGGTTTCATAGCAGCAAGTATTATATCAGGCATTGTTGGCGCACTATTAACAGTTCTTTTTGATATAGTAGGACAGTATTTTTCGTATTATATTGAGCATAAAGGATCATTTTCAGGGTTTAAATTGAATGGATGGTCTCTATTATGGTCTGGTGCGACTGGGTTTACCGCAGGTATATTAATGACATCTACATATGTGAGGATGGCTCAAGCAGTGGGAGGAGGCGTGATTGCGGGACTTACTAATATTGTGAATTGTATTATAAATCATAAATCTTTTAGTTTGAGTAGTTTATTAATAGATATTGCGGTTGGTGTATTAATTGGTGCACTATGCGGTGATGGCATAGGATTACAATTTTTTAAAAAAGGACTTTTTCGTAAAGGGCATTTTGTTTATAAAGGGAAAAGCTATAGTACTAGAAATCTTCAAATGGTTAAGCCTGTATTTGTTGAATATGCTAAGGCATTATACAAATATGCTTTAGGAATAATAACAGATCAAACTCAAAAACTTGTTAGGAGTAAATTATAATTATGATAATTATATATTTGATATTTACATTGGTTATGGTATATTCAATCTCTTCGTTGTTTACTGGACTATTTAGAATGCCAAATTCTAAACCAGGGGATTTTTATAGTAATTTAATTGTTGAATTACCAAAAATAGTCACATTTTTTTTGTTTTTGAATTGGAAGATTAATAGAATCCCATTCCATCTTATTGCTTTGCAGATAATAAATTATTTATTGTTTTTATTCTCGCTTATAAAAAGATATAAATATAATATAACCGACATCAAGTATTTTCAAAGTATAGGAAAGGTTTATATGGTCATTATTGCAATATTTGCGTTTGTTACTGTTGTTGACTATATTGTATATAGTAGAAAGAACCAATAATAAGATTATATTTATCTTATGTAATATAATGGTTGATAATTAACTAATCAATGTTTACACTAAATTACCAGATATACAAGAAATTGGTGAAAGCTGATAAGTACTGATGATATATATCGCAGATGGGGTAAACTGAAAATAAATCAGAAAAGAATTACTTGGTATTATTATGCTAAAGGATGTTTACAATCTAGAAAGACTCAAGGTAGAAAAAGTAATTAATAATGGCGAAATGAGACTGTAAAAAATTTTGTGTAAACTATAAAATAATCCTCTTGGAGTAATGTTAAAATAATATTAATCTAGGAGGATTATTTTATGGCAAGACAATGGAAATTAACACCTGAACGCAAAGCGTTTGTCCAAGGCCTGCTAGAATATTGACAGCAAAGATGTGCAGGACATGTTGAAATATCTTTTAGGAGATATTCTTTAAAGTCTTCTTGAAGTCGAAATGGATGATGAACTCTGCTACTCTAGGTACGATTATACTAACAAAGAAACCGAAAATAGTAGAAATGGCTACTGCAAAAAGAAAGTAGTTTCTTATATGGGAGAAATGCATATTCCGTCTGATTAGTGCAGTCTTTGCGGAAATTCAGATCACCCATTTCTGCTCAAACAGAGCAGGTGATTCCGGTCAAGAGTGCAAGCATAAAGTGCTTATAAAGATTGCAGGGAATTTCTCTGAACTCCATTCGGAAGGTAGTGCTCTGATTTTTCGGATTAAGGTGCTCTAAATATCCGAAAAGATTGCACTTTTACACCGTAATACTCACGAAATGGGGAGTTTGAACCGCAGATAGTCAAAAAGCATCAAACTGATATCTCAAACATTGTGAATCAGGTTCTCTCAATGTATGCAAATGGAATGACAACAAGGGATATATCTGAGCATTTAAAGACCGTATATGGAGTAGATGCATCATCGGAAATGATTTCCAAGATGACTAACCGTATTCTGCCGATTTCAAGGTTACTTATGAATATGACACTCATGGAAACATCTTGAATAAAAAAACATACAATTATACCACCGAGGCTGACTTGACAGCTCTAGAGATTAAAAGTATCATAAATTATAAGTATGATAACAATGAGTTCTCTGACCAACTCACATCTTATAATGGAAAAACTATCACTTATGACAAGTTAGGTAATCCTCTTAACTATATGGGGTTGAGTATGACTTGGAAAGCCGGTCGTGAGCTGGATACAATTAAATCAGGACAAAATACGATTAGTTATAAATATGGCGATGATGGTATCCGAACATCTAAGACGGTTAATGGTGTTGTAACTACATATACAACAATAGATGGAAGAGTTACTAGTCAAGATGATGGTACTAATAAAATATACTTCCGTTATGACAAGAATAATCAGTTGGTTGGATTTAACCGAAATGGAACGGAGTATCTATATGAGTTAAATGGACAGGGTGATGTGATCGGCATTCTTGACACTACCGGAAAGAAGCTTGTAAGTTATTCCTACGGTGAATGGGGGACATGTACAATAGTAAGTGATACCTCAGGAATAAATTTAGGTAATATTAATCCTATGAGGTATAGAAGTTATTACTTGGATAATGAGACAGGGTTTTATTATTTACAGAGTAGGTATTATGATCCGAATGTGGGTAGATTTATAAATGCGGATGAGCCGAGTATGTTGGAATTGAGTCAGGGTGAAGTCTTGGGAGCGAATTTGTTTACTTATTGTAATAATAACCCGGTTATGCGTATTGATTCAAATGGTTCCTTTAGTATAAGAAACGATACGATTGCAACTGTTATAGATTTTGCTGATTTATTTAATACCTGCTTTAATGGCTATAAATAAATTACTGAAACTTTATAAATCAGTAGGCTCAGCATACAGAATGTTAAATGGATATAAGATTATCCCAACAATTCTTAATATAACTAGTAAAGCATTATCTAAGGTAGGATTGAGTATAAAAATTGCCACTTCTATATTATCCTTTTTAAGTACATCTGCATTGATTGTAGCTGATTTATCGATTGGCAAATTAGTTGCTTATGGTCTAGGAAAGGTATTTGGTGTTGAGGAAAAATATGAAAAAAGATACTTTTGGAGTAGTAAAAAATCTTTAATTATATATATAACTTTTTAATAAAGGAGAGAGACTTTACTGATGTTTAGATTTGTGTTGTCAATATTTTTTGCTTCGACGGGGCTTGTAACTTATTTACTTTATTTACAGATTTATATTAAGCATAATAACATGATATTAAATCGAAAAATAAATATTTTTAAGGGTAATTATATAAGCATTCAATCCTCTGATTTTAATGGAAATAATGTACTTAGGCAAAAGAATAATCAAAATGAAATAGTATTAGGAATGACAGAAAATATTATAGGTTGGTTTATTATAACAAATAAAGGATTTTATATATTTTATCGATTTATTTGCAAAGTAAGATTTTTTGAGGATATTGAGAATCAAAATAACAAAATAAAAAAACACTTCTCAAAGATATATGTAAATGAAGAACACCTTTTGAAATAATTATTGTAACTATTCAGAACCGAATGTCACTTAGTTAGTGTATATATCTTCAAAATGGTTGGAACTTTAAAGATAATTAGTAAGAAAAATTATCTAAAGCTGTGGCAACTAATAGGTTTTTTGTCAAATTGGGGGGTGGGGTTTTTTTGAAACCCGCTCCATTACTATGTTTTGAACAATTTAATCGAAATGGTACGAAATATCTATATGAGTTAAATGGTCAAGGAGATGTAACTGGTATTCTTGACACTACGGGGAAACAAATTGTAAGTTATACTTATGATGCTTGGGGAAAATGTACCATAGCAAGCGATACATCAGGAAAGAATATTGGTAGTATTAATCCAATGCGTTATAGGGGTTACTACCTTGATAAGGAGACAGGATTCTTCTATGTAGGTAGTCGCTATTATGATCCGAATACATGTAGGTTTTTGAATGCGGATGAGACAGAAATTTTGAAATTAGCTGTAGAAAGTGACAGTATTTTAGGAGTGAATCTTTTTGCCTATTGCATGAACAATCCTATTATGTATTCTAATTCCACTGGAATGTGGCTTGATCGCCTAATATGCGGAGTAATTGTAGCTGTGCTTGGACCATCGTTCATGGTCAAAAACACACCAAATTTACTTAAAGCTATCAAACAAATAGAAAAAACATAGTTTTCACTGAAAGCAAAAGGTTCTAATACGGGGGGAATATATTTGGTATTGTAATTTCAAATACACTAATTATTATGTTACATGCACCACATCCCTAAATACAAAGAATGGTTTTTTCATATTTAAGTTGAAGTGAAAATAGGAAGAAAACAATTTGTAATCTGGAAAAAAGCAATATGGAATGTCAATCCAAGTACATGGGGGGAAATGATATGTTTAATGTTATATATGATCCTTCTTATGATTATGGAATACCTACTCTTGATGGAGAGGAGTGTTCTATAGTTATTTCTTCAGACGATAATGCAAGCTGTAAATTAGTATATGATATCATTGCAAAGATATTCTGTATAAATGAATTGGTATTTAAGGCATCAGGTTTGCCAGATAATATTACTGGGGTTTTAGAGTTGATTCGTGATTGTAGCCCTGTATATTTTGAAGGAGATAGAAAAAAAATAATTGTAAAAAATCAACCAGAAGTATATGCAAAGATATCTGATAAAAAAGTTTTAAGTGCAATATTAGATGATTGGGTCAGTACTATATATGAAAGAAGGTTTTTATATTTCCCTAGAGAAGGACAAATCAACTATCTTTGTGATATATTAGAAAAAAATATTTATTTAGATTCAAATAATATCTTAAGTACATGGACATATTTGGATTGCTTGATTGAAAATTCACCTGATGCTCCTAATCATAATTCATTTGTTTTGACTTTTAGAAAAGATTATTTTAATCAGATTAATGAGTTTTTAGGTGAACTGATTTAACGAACAAAATATGTCATTTGAAAATTATACATTTAAATATAATATGATATCTTTGGCTTCAAAGATATATCCATTTTCTGATATTTGCTACAGAAAGTGGAGTAAGCTGGCAATCTTGGATGTACAAAGTGTAGCCACATACAAGATTTTAGGGGTTTCAGGGAAGTTTACACCTGACAAGTTGTGAAAGAGGCAGAGATGTTTCTTTTGCGTAACTTGCCGTTCAACACGCTTGAAATTTAGAGATATGGATTTGAAAACGCTTGTTCGAGACGATAAAATTTTGACGGAAGCGACAGAGGTTTTTTAATTGCAAAGAATCATAATCACGTTCTGAAAACAGACGATAGTGATTTAGAGTTAAAGCTTTAATAATGAGATAAGTATCCACCGAATCCGTCTTAGTCTTACGAATGGTAGATTTCCTTAGAGAGGAAATCTGAATAGGATTGATAATACAAATCTGAAATCCCCTTGTGAAAAGAAAGTTGGTAAGGTTTTCTGCATAATGGGAAGTAGATTCCATACCAATGTACAGATCTTCTTTAGAATAGGAATCTAAATGCTTCAGCAATTTTTGAAATCCATTATGATCATTAGTCAAATGGTCTAACAAGGATTTCACCTTCCGAATTTATGACGGATGCATAGTGTTTTTGTTTGGCGATATTAATGCCAACGTAAATCATTAGATCAACGACTTAGTAAATAATCACTGCGTTTGTCCACCTAGTTTTATCATCATAGACTTGCGAGACATGAAAGTTCAAAGATTTATCCAACTATAAATGATTTAGATAAAACTGTGGCAATACACTCCTAGAAATAGTCAAAGCTATAGGGAAATATGAAAAGTCCACAGTGTTACTATTGATTATAACAAAGTTGAAATGGAAAGGAGAGCATAGATGTATTTGGTACTAAATACATCAGACAAGGATAATATGATTTATTTTATTATATCACAAGCAGTTTTTGCAGTTATTATTGCATTGGAAACACTTCTTTATAATTTATTTGGTAGCAAAAACAAAATAATATCATTTTCGCTTTTTGGATTTTTAATTGTATCTATTGGTGTGATGGCTTTAATGCATGGTTTTACAAGAGGACAATATGATTTAAATAAAAAACAAGTGTTTGTAATTGATGTATTTGCATGTGTTGTATATGTAGGAGTATTATTGTTAGGTGACATATTCATAAAAAACCTTATCAAATTTCATTAAAAAATTTTTCTCATTTTGCATTAGGCGAAGCACTATCTGCATTAAGTGGATACTGCAAGAAATTAGCATCAAAGTATACTGAAAAAAGAGCAGCTATAATGTTTGCTGAATCTGTAAAAAAGACATTATTGAAAAAGGCGGTTAGTGCAAAAATAGCCAGTCTTGCCTTTAAAGTAGTTAAAGGTGCATTCACAGTGCTAACATGGTTTTTGGATCCAGGAGGATACCTTTTTGACTTGATAGATAGCCATGATAAAGTCCCTAATAATAAGTATATTGATTGGCCGGTGAAATTTTAATGAGGAAATATAAAAATATTAATCTATACTGCAATAGAAGCAGTAATAAGTTTTATTGTAATATTATGTTTAACCCAAATTGTTAATAAACCTTTTGTTACTGCGATTCCTATTATTATTGGACAGAATTTGGGTTTTCTCGTTGTTAAGATTAGACAAGAACGAAATAGAAGTAAACAAGAAAAGTAAAATAAATATGCCGATAAGAAAGGTATTCTGTATAATTATCTGAAATTATTGTATGGCATTTAAAAGTATAAAAGATGATTTTACATGCATGGGGCGCTGTTTACATAAATAAGCAGCGCTCGTTTTTGTATATGCTTTTGAGAGAAGCTACCGACAAACCGTAAGAGGTCTACATCTGAGTGTTTACTACTTTTTCGACAGGTTCCAGTAAAGTGTATACAAAGACATATACACCAGATGCAAATGGTAATCCAACTGAAACAAAAGTTGCAAATGGTGACACAACAATATTAGATACAAATAGTGTCTATAAATCCAATGGG
>JAEVYT010000045.1 GCA_023392615.1 Bacillota bacterium
ACTCTATCATCAAATCAGTCAGTGCCAATACCGCAAGATTAACCAAAAGCGGGCTTAAGTCAGGTAAAACCTATTACTTCAAGGTAAGAGCTTATAAAACATTGAACGGAAAGAAAGTATATGGCTCGACGGTAACTAAGAGCATAAAGATAAAATAATTCCTCAACCGAATGAGCCTAACATATATGCTTAAGTAGAGATTAATCATTCTGGATAACCTTTGACTTTATAAAAAGGGTTGTTATAAGACAATATAATAGATATGATCTGTTCTATCATTACTTATCTTTATAACAACCCTTATTTTAACTAAATATTGTGTGATTTTCTAAGTAAATTTTTAATCTTTCTCTCGTCTACTATTTTTTTATATCCCCAATACAAACTTTTTAAATGTCTCCCCACGCTCTTCAAAATTCTTAAAGAATCCATAGCTGGCTGCTGCCGGCGAGAACAAACAGGTGGTTCCCCTTCTTGTCTCTCTTTTTGCTAGTTCAACGGCTTCTTCCACGCCGGAAACCATATATAATTTCTGCTCCTTGCTCTTCTTATCACTAGCTAATAACAACTTCTCTATCCTATAACCGGTATCCGGCATCAGAATAATATTTCTGATATCGGATTCAATTAAGAAATCTACCAAAGGCTGATAATCAATTCCACGATCCATTCCACCAAGAATAACTGTATCCACATCATCAACACTATTTACGTTATTCATTGTAGTTTCACAGATAGTGGAAATTGAATCATTATAAAACTTAACCCCATTTTGTTCTGTTACAAACTCCATTCTATGAGGAAGGGGTTGAAATGTTTTAATTGCATCCATAAAATCCTCTTTGGATATCCCAAAAGATTTTGTTATTGCATAAGTTACCGCAATATTATAAATATTATGATTTCCCATCAAATGAATTTCATTTTCAATGATAGTAATCACCTCATTCTGCAAATTGATGTGATTTTCCTCCACTACTACATCCGCATCCATTCCGTCGTTCGTAATGGTAATCGTATTCATATCACAGCTATTGTCAAGTTGAAAAAACTGTGGATTATAAAGCAGTACATCTCCCTTTTGCTGATATTTATATATATTTTCTTTGGCTTGCTTATATTTCTCAAACGTTCCATAGTGATCGAGATGCTCTTGAAATATATTTAACAGTACTGCATAATGAGGCGAATGTTTTACATACTCAAGCTGATGAGAAGATAATTCAAATACCACTATCGTCTTCTGATTTATATTATCCAACATATCAAATACCGGAACACCTATATTACCAACTAATATTGACTCTTTGCTTGCATGTCGAAGGATATGGTTTAACAGAGAAGATGTTGTACTTTTTCCCTTCGTGCCGGTAATTCCAATTGTCTGTGATCCATAGAAATGCAAGAACAAGTCTGTCTGTGAAGAAAACTTTTCTATTTGTGAGTGATCCTTAAGGTTTAATACAATTCCAGGGCTCTTTATCACCATATCATATTCCGGTAATATATCCTCATAGGAATTACCACTATATATTTGAGTATTTGGTAAACTTTCTTTTACCCCACTTTTATCATAGATTCCAATAATTTTATCCGGAAAATGTTTGCGTAGAAAACGATAAGTAGATTTCCCTTCTCTTCCGAATCCCAGTATAAGAATTCTTTTATTAACTAATAGGTTACATATTTGTTGTATCATATCGTGCCCCTTCTTTCTATGGAGATAGTGCAAAATACATAGCTTATAAGAGAAAAACTTATATTACACCTTACACAGTTTGAAAGACACCCACAGGAAATTGTAATGTAGAGCATAAATTCTTAAACTCTTATACATACAATTTCTTATAAGTATCTTCCATATAATACCATATAATACTTGTTAATCTCGAAGGCTTTCCATATTATTTACCATCTATATCTGTTAACACTATGAGTGTGAATTATGATTTCTAAAACTCTCATCAATCTATAACATCAGTTCTTTTATTCTACCTACGAATTCCTCCGGAACCTGATTTTCCTCGTTATAATAATTGATATAAGGATTTTCTCTGTCACGGAAGGACTGGTACAATCCTCTGTTCCTGTAGTATTCATAAAGCTTGGGTAATGCCATGCCTTGGTCTGAGGCTTCCATCTGATCAATAGTCATACAAATCGCTGTGTTCGCTTCATCACAAGTACCAACACATTCAAAGGGCTTCTCTGGTAAGATACCGATCAGCTTCTCAAAAGTTTCTAGCATGCTCTCATCATTGAGCATATCACTTCCAAAGATTTCTTTCAGACGCTCAAGTGATATGAACGGAGATAGGATAATGTAGACAAACAGGCATTTTGGACAGTGTCCACACCATTGATCTGTCTTACTTCCTACGTTACAGCTTCGGAATATATTGTAGTACTTTTCATGTAAGGCAAAATGTTTTGCAATCTGCAATTCACTAAAAGGTCTTAATAGACTGAAGTAGTGTACCTGACTTCCAATGTATTGAGCTTCGTAATTAACGAAATCGCTTTCAAACTTAAAGCTCTTCGAATACTGATGATTTACTTCGGTACCTTCCACCGTACTTTCATTTGCGCTAGCCTCATTAGAGAGTACTACGTACTGCTTATCCATCAGATAGGCTGCTAAAACAGAAGAAAAAGCTACAATTGCAGAGAATGGTGTATGACCATTTAGATATCCTTGCTTATTAAGCTCCAATAGCACCTTATCCAGTCTTCTATCTACAATCAGTATATCCTCTTCTGCGTATCCGGCAATAGCGGCACAACGTTCGGAAGCTTCCTTATGATTGATCATAAAGCATAGGTTAGTTTCCTTCCTGTCACTTAGTAATTCTAAGGTAACATTAGAATCCTTTCCTCCTCCAACTGGTATCATGCATCCGACTTTACCATAATCCGCATGGAAGAAGTTCTCATTATTTGGCAAGTAATTTACAGATGACATAGAATTTTCTGTACCTTCCACGATAACCTGCATGAAATCCTCTTCACTCGTACTAATTCCGTTCGTATAAAAGAATTCTCCAAGACCCAAATAATATTGATTTTTCCACCACTTAATCTGTTCCTCATCAATAAACCCAGCTCTAATAATAACCTGGGGGGAACAGGCACATTTCCAATAACTTATCAGTTCCACCAATCCTAAATTGAAAGCCAGTTTATTTATAATATCCTCATTTTCATAATTGATATCTATATGTTTTTTTGCAAACTCCCAGGTTGGAGTGAAATGAATCTCTTCCCCGATATGAAAATAAAATTTTAATGTAATTATATCTGATTGATCAATGATCTCGTATTTTTCATATATAAAAACAGGGTGCTTCTCTCTAAGTTCCACAAATTTATTCTGCATAGAAACCTCCTAGTATTCGTTCATTCCTTACTATAATGTTGCTCATATCTATCTCTCCTAATAACAATGATACACGACTATTCCTCTATCAGATCACAAAAAAGTAATCATTGGTACTGACATATCACTTTAATATCAATATCCAATAATACAAGAAAAACAGCTACGCTTATTATATTCTTCACTGAATAAGAATTCAATGCTTTATTTATTTATTGTAATATTATTATAAATTCATTAAAATTTCTCTTTCTATCTTCATCTTTATCCCAGATTATGGTATTATATCGTTGTTTCGATAAATTATATATAACATTTCTATTATAAAAGCAACGTATCATGATCTAGCACGATACAGAAAGAGGGATTTTATGTCTTTAAGTGTTAATAACTTAACAAAAAAATACGGAGATAAAACGGTAGTTGACAATCTCAACTTCTCCATTAATGAACCGGGTGTATACGCTCTACTTGGAACAAATGGAGCCGGCAAAACCACAACGCTAAGAATAATTCTTGGAATGCTAGCAAAGAATGAAGGAGATGTTTTATGGAACGGGAAAGCACTTGACCCCGTAAAGACAAATGTGGGATACCTCGCAGAGGAACGTGGACTTTATCCAAAGTTCTCCTTACTTGACCAGCTACTCTATTTTGCCAAACTTCGTAATGTATCTAAGCATGATGCAATGACTCGTATTAAACATTGGTCTGATCGTCTGGAGGTTAATGAATATATCTTCCCTCCAAAGACAAAAGCAAAGTCCTCCGCAAAGGCTCGACGTGCTGATCAGTTGTCAAAGGGTAATCAGCAAAAAATTCAGCTGATGGCGGCATTGATCTCCGACCCGGAATTAATTATATTAGACGAACCGTTAAGTGGACTCGATCCTGTGAATACCGATTTATTTAAGTCCATCATCAAAGAAGAGATTGCAAAAGAAAAATATTTGATTATGTCCAGTCACCAGATGCCCACTATAGAAGAATTCTGTTCAGATATTACGATATTAAATCGTGGTAAAGCAGTTCTGCAGGGTAACTTAAATCAAATTAAAAAAGGCTATGGACGAGTTAACCTTTTTGTAAAGAGCGATATTGAACTGGCTCCATATATTCAGTCGTTCGGCTTATTTATTGCAAATAAAACCCCTAGCGAATATCATCTTAAGGTACATGGAGAAGATCAGGCTATGGAATTCTTAGCAAAATTAATCAGCGATAAAGTACCGATTGTCAAATTCGAATTGCGCGAACCGTCACTACATGAAATATTCATTGAAAAGGTGGAGGAAGTTCATGAACAAGAATAATCTTACCGGTTGGAAGGATGTCTTATCCTTCACATTTATTCAAACAGTAAAAAGCAAAGCGTTCTTAATATCTTATTTGATATTAATTATACTATCTGTTGCTACTATTCCAATCATGACGGTATTAACCTCCGGGACGAATGGAAGCGCTGATGGAAAGAGTCCAATCACCAAGGTATATGTAGAGAATAAAACCACCCTAAAGAATATGGATTTGTCCGGAGTAAAGCAAGTTGATAAGCTGAGTAATATTGCTTTTACGCCCCTCACTGAAGCACATGACACGGTTGGGAATAGAATACAAAGCTCCGAACAAAACTCTGTTATCTTAACGATCAATGAAAAAAACAACATGTATACTCTTAATTTTTATAAGGCTTCAAAAGGGCCGGTAAAAGAGCTTAATCTTACCGATTTAGGTAACGAGGTGACGAAGCAATTTAACATCCTTAAACTGAAAGACTTAGGTGTATCCCCCGATAAAGCGGCTCTAATCCAAGCGGAGGTAACTACACAGGTAACCCTTACCGATATTAACGGTAAACCTGTTGTAGAAGAAAATACCGCGATATCCTTTAGCGAGTACTGGTTTATCTATGGATTTTTATTCATTATACTGATGGTTAATATCATGGCTAGTACACAGATTGCTACTTCAATTGCCACCGAAAAATCTACTCGTGTTATTGAATATCTTCTGACCTCTGTCAAACCATTGGCATTGATGGTAGGTAAAACAATCGCGATGCTAAGTGCAGTAATATTACAAATAGGTTCCTTGATATTAGTTTTATTCGTATCCAATAAAGTTTCCGCCGCGTTCTTGAGCAGTGACGGCAAAGATATTTTATCTACTAAATTACCCTCTAATATATTCAGTAATATCAATATCATTAATTTGATATTATGTGTACTGGTTATATTATTAGGCATGTTATTTTATGCTACCTTGGCAGGCTTGGCAGGAGCAACTGTAAGTAAACTAGAAGAATTAAAGGAAGGATTACAGATATTCACCTTAACTAATGTGGTGGGTGCATACATCGGAATCGCTGCAGCTAATATATTAATGGCTAGTGGTACCAATGGATTTGTCACTTTTGCTTACCTATTCCCTCTCTCCTCTCCATTTTTGCTTCCGGGTGCCATATTCGTGGGTAAAATAAGCCCACTGATGATTATTGGTTCAATTCTGTTACTAATTGTATTTATTATATTGATGTTCCGCTTTGTTGCTAAAATTTTTGAAACCTTAATTCTTCATAGCGGTAATACAATTAAGCCGAAAGAATTAATTAAATTATTTAAAACTGTGTAATAATGAGGCAGAGATAAGCATAATTTTGTGCCGGCACTAAGATATGTGTCCGGCGGAATGGAGATATTATGAAACAGAATTTTAAAGGATGGTCATCCGTTTATCGGTTTACCTTTAAGCAAGAGACAAAGGGTATCGCTTTTAAACTGGTAACTGCACTCGTGGCACTTTTGATTATCGGTGCTATCGTACTAGTCAATATACTAGATGCCAAGCCGGATCATAAGTCCAGCGAAGCAACGAATTCAGATAAAAATGTAATAAAAACTGTGTATGTATCAGATGACAGCGGATTACCTGCTACGGATTTCCAAACTATGAATCCGGAACTAAAGAAAGCTCCCTACAGCAATATCAAGTATATCGGAGTATCAAAACAGTCACGTGATAATGTAATTACAAGTGCAAAGAATGATTCTAAGGATTCTATGGCAGTATTTATTACTAAAACTGCAACTGGATTTCAGTTAGAAGCAGTTATCCCTGACGGTTCCAACATATCAAAAGGGAAAGCGAATGATTTGGTAAATTTAATGTCAACTGCATTTAATACCAATAAATTAATGCAGTCTGGCTTATCCACTGAAGTGTTAACAAAAGTAATGCAACCGGTAGTCAATAGCTACTCAAATATCGGTGAAAATAGCAGCGAAATCACCATGGTCATAAAGATGATAGCACCAATGCTGTTTAGTTTTATACTGTATTTTATGTTGTTATTATATGGCCAGACTGTTAGTAAGTCAGTATCCACTGAGAAGACCTCAAAGCTGGTAGAGACTTTATTAACCTCAGTTCACCCCTATGCATTAATTACCGGTAAGATACTTGCAGTGACCACGATGGCTTTAATTCAATTTGTTACTTGGATTGCTGCAGGCTTCGTTGGGTTGTACAGCGGTAATGCAATTGCCCAATCACTCTATCCAAACTACCATAACTCCGTTGTGGCGGTAATTAATTTCTTTAAAGATAATATTGGGGAGACTGCTTTATCCGCACCTTCCGTTATCCTCGCAATCCTGTTCTTCTGTGTAGGCTTTCTGTTCTACAGCGTACTTGCAGGCGTTGCAGGTTGTATGGTATCAAAACCGGAGGACGTAGCCTCCACACAAGCTTTATTCCAGTTCCCTATTATCATTAGCTGGCTTATCGTATACTTTGCACCGCTTGCGGGTTATTCTGATTTCTTGAATATAGCAAGATATATTCCGTTTACCGCACCGTTTTCCGTTCCTTCAGAATTAATCACCGGTATGACCGGTCTTGGAGAAGGCTTCTTGGCTTTTGTGGTATTGTTACTCTTCACTCTTGCCTTCATCATGCTAGCAGGCAAGATCTACAAAGGCCTTATACTCTATAATGGAGAAAAGGTTAGCTTCAAACTCATCGGAAAGGTTTTACGTGCAAAAAGCAATTAGGGCAGGAAAGTAAATATAATAATTTAACTAAGATATAGATAAACAAAGGTTTAGGTAAATTAGGGCTGTAAAAAATCTCCTTCTTAGCGATGTTAGTTCCCTCACACACAGGTTGAAAGACACGCCCCTTGTTTTGTATTTCTCTGGTCGAACAGGTTTGTTCGTCTTCGAAATACATAACAAGGAACGCCTCTCTCAAACAGTGCATTATGGGAACATAACATCACTCTATAGGAGATTTTTTTACAGCCTGATATAGTCAGTGAGAATTTATGTCTTGACCGAAAAATAAATTTGTACTGTACTGCATCTGTTGACAATTGCTTTCTGCTGGCTAGAAACCTTTCTTTTACTGTGATCAGTCAAAATGGTCAGGCTCCTCAAGTGGAACCTCCCCTACATCCTCCTCCGGGGAGGACAAAGGTGTGGGAGTCGGTATAATTATTGGCACAGGAGCCTGCGCTGGTTCTTGAATCGGTTCCTTTCCCATCTTTGCCTGGATTATAGTTCTAAAGGTTAAAATGTTCGTATTTACATCATTAAGCAATTAAGCACCTCCATCTCCAAATCACCGTTTAGCGTATACTCGGTATACATAACATATCATCTCTACCGACCACTACGATAAAGGTTTTCTTTTTATCCGCATTAGTATGAGTAATCTTTACACTTCTTATTACATCCATAAAAAATCATCTGGTTGGATTGTGATTTACAGAGGGAGGTTTCTCCTCAGTGACTAGCATAGAGATAACAACACTGCCAATCAGTATCAGGAATATAATTCCCAATGACCAGGTAATCGAAATCTCAACATCGAAAAATGTTGCACAGAGCTTTAATCCTGTAAATACTAGAATGGCCGCAACACCGTATTTTACATAGCGAAATCTTTCGTGTAATTCTCCAAGCAGAAAATACATATTCCGTAGACCTAGAATTGCAAAGATATTCGAGGTATATACAATAAAACTATCCGTAGTGATCGAAAAGATTGCGGGAATCGAATCAATCGCAAATAAGATATCCGTAAACTCGATAAGAATCAATATTGCAAATAGTGGCGTTGCATAACGTACCTTATTCTTTTTTACAAAGAAATGATTTCCCTCCAAATGATCCGTGATAGGAATTATTTTACCTAAAATCTTAATAATTCGGCTCTCCTTGTAATTAGCTTCCCCCTCCTTCTTTAAGATCATATTAACTCCACCAAGAATTAGAATTCCACCGAAGATGTATAATATCCAGTGAAACATATTCACAATCGTCACACCCAGCAATACGAATAGTAGTCTTAGTATGATTGCTCCCGCAATTCCAAAATTTAAAACACGACGCTGATATTCCGGCTTAATTCCGAACGCAGAGAAAACCATAATAAACAAAAACAGATTATCAACACTTAAACTCTGTTCAATAACATAACCACCAAAATACTCAAGAGCTTTGTCCGACCCTAGGAATATGTATATACCCGCATTAAAACATAGAGATAATCCAATCCAAAATAACACCCATTTTAGTGCCAACTTCGCTGACATGGTATATCACCCTCTTTTCATTGTACCAAATCATCAAGTGTTCCAAAGGTGTAACCCATCTCTTCCCATTTGGTTAACAGTTCATCCAATATCTCCGAATTTGTCTTGGATGTACTGTGAAGCAGAACAATTGCACCCGGATGAATTCTACCAAGTAGCTTTTTAAACGCTTCTTCCTTGGTAGGTTGTTTGTCATTATACCAATCCACATAAGCTAAACTCCAGAAAAAAGTCTGATATCCCAGCTCATGTGCCATCTTTAAATTACTTTCACAAAACTTTCCCTGCGGGGGACGATAATATTTCTTCATCGTCACTCCTGTTGTTTCTTTGCATAATTGATCCAATTCCACCAACTGCTTCTGAAAACTTTCCATCGTCGATATACTAGACATATTCGGATGTGTTAATGTATGATTCGCAACGATATGTCCCTCTGCCGCCATTCTCTTAACTAAATCAGGACTGGTTTTTACATAGTTGCCGACCAGAAAGAAGGTTGCTTTTACTTTGTGTTTTTTGAGTGCATCGAGTATCTTTGCTGTATATCCATTCTCATAGCCTGCATCAAAGGTAAGGTAAATAACCTTCTTGTTACAGTCTCCGATATAGTAAGCATCATACTGCTTTAATTCCTGTGCTGTAGCGGTTCCGGTCGGCTGCTTTCCCTCTGTAGAATATCCTCCTAGACCCCAGTTCTCTCCGGCTGCTTCCTTAACCTTTTCATGGGCATTTGCAACCAATGCAATTCCTCCACCCAGAGCGTAGCATAGTACATAAACAAGTAATAGTAATATGATATTTTGCGGTTTTATACGCTTCATAGATAAACCCCGTTAACATAATTAATAAATTATATTGGCATATGAGCTCTGACATACCTTATTCTGCTATATTTGAATTACTTTCAACCGATTTAGCATGTCTCTAATTCCCACTAAATCATTCATCATTCTACTATCCGCTTTCAATCTCTTTTCGATCGAAGGCTCAGGTAACGCCTCCTCATTTTTGTTGCTCTCGTAAAATATGGCCAATCTGTTACACTCCTTAATAAATTGGTCAAGGATACCAGCAATTTCCTTACGCTCTCTTGCATCGAGAACCATCGTATCATTCGTTAACAAATAGAGCATATCATAGATAAGGTGTGTAATATTTCTTAAACAGCGTAACGTTTTCTTGAACATGGCGACTTCTTGATGTCTTGAATTGGGACTTATCCTTTTCTTGAATTGTTCTTCACGTTCTTTATCTCTAAGCAACGTAGTTAACCAGTCAATTCCTGCGAAGGTTGATGATAATGTTTCTTTTTCTCGATAAAATGTACTTACCTGGTTCTCTATCAGTCCAACTTTTATGAATTCTAGGTGAGCTGATATGGTGCCGAAGAGGTGTGCTATTCTTTTTCTCTCCATTCTCTGATAGAAAAACAGAGAAAACAGGAAATTATACAGTATTGCAATTAATACACCAAAGCTCAATGCAAGAATCCTAAGTAAAAATGTTAATGTTTCACTTGGCTCACCCTTTACCGTGTACTGAACATATTGTGTCATATAGATTGAAGTAAATATTGCAACCGGGGATACTTCTCTCCAATTTATCTTTAAACATAGCAGAAGTGTTGCGGATACAGAGAGTGCCACCGTAATAAAATTAATTCCAATAAACATGATTATGACTGTGGTTGCCAAGGCCCCAAGAATCGTTGCAACAATCTGATTTAAACCACTCCGTATTCCGGTCACTGTAACCGGTTCCAACGTCATCATCATACCGAATAAAATTGATATCATATCCTTTTGCACGAATGGCAAACGGTGCCCAATAAGATAGGCTGTTAATACCGCCACAAATGTTTTGAATATATATAGTTTTGTATCAAACAGATATGCTTCTTTCTTTAGCTTTATAAAATCAATCGCCTTCTTCATGTTTTACCTACCTTGTCAGTTATCGTATATCAAAACACTTACATATTTGTGCTCATCGTTAAGCATACATTAATATTTGTTATAAATAGATATTAGAAGCTTTTAACACACTACTCCTATTATGTAAGAAAATTACTATTCTAATACCACAAAAAGCCGGTTTCCCACTGACTAATCAGGTGGAACTCCGGCTTCAATTTTTGCAATTATGATTCACTATTAGTGTGATACAACTATTTATAATAACTTAGTTTTTGGATCGACTTACACTGTTTAGAAATCCCTTAACACTATCCCATATACAAATTACTAGAAGAACAGCAATAAAGATCCATACTCCCTTGTTCACAAACTCTGTGGCTATCTGTGATGAACTACCGGGAATCTCTGATACAACAGAATAAAATTTTTGATTAAATATCGTTTTATCTGTAACCATAACTGTAAGTATAATACAGGAGGCTACGTTATATACCGTATTTGCTATCGCTAAAGGCACATTCCAACTGCCCTTCAGATACTTCCAGACAAATAAGACAAGCTGCATTAGTGCAAGTAAAAGTATAAATGGAATAAACAACTGGAGTCTATCTATATTAAATAGCGGCGTTACGCCTGTATTAATACTATCATTCTTAATATATATTGCAATCAGTTCCGGTTTAAAACAGAATATCACAGTAAAGAATATCGTAAAACACATGGAACCCACTGTCTCCTTACGTGAAATTAACTTTTGGTTTGGCATCGGTAATTCCGGAAGATCCTTCGGTGTCCAATCCTTCCCAGAGAATGGAAAATGTCCTGACTCCACGCCACTTCTTTCTAGTATTGCAAATACTAACGTTACCCATAACGCTCCCTGAATTGCTCCCTCCACTACTGAAGATATCAGTCCGGAGAATAACTTTGAATAATTGGTCAAATCAATGCCCTTCCCCGCCATATCGACACCGTTTGATATTGCACCAATCAATGCAAACAACACAACACAGATACCAATTACAAGTTTCAAAGTGGATATATATTGATCATAATAGCCTGGCCCAATTAGATATTTCTTCTGTGGCTTATATTCATTCGCTAGATTCCAGGGGTTCCCTAATTTTTGTAAAACCTGATATACTTCCTCTTCGGAAGGATTCTCCGGAAGCATATCCTCTATATTACTTTGTAGCTCTTTCGCAACGTCTTCCCTCATGTCTTCCGGTAGATGCTTTGTTACTGCATAGATATATCGATCAATCAATTTCATGTTCTTCCTCCTCCTTTAATAAGTCATCCATTAAACCGGAGATTGCTCTCCATTCCTTTTTTAACTGCTTATATACTTCCATTCCCTCTTCACTTAATTTGTAAAACTTACGTGGTCTGCTTACGCTGGTATCCCATTCACTTACAAGCAGATTCTGTTTTTCAAGTCTACGCAAAAGCGGATACAATGTTCCTGCTTCGATAGGAGCTTTACTCTCCTCCAACTTTTGAACCAAGGAATAACCATATTCCTGCGTACGTAACTGGCTCAGTACCAATAAAACCAATGTACCTCTTTTTAGCTCCACGGTTAGGGAACTGATTAAATCATTTTTTGACTCCATGTTTATCACCTCGAACCTATTATACTGTACGTCATACATTATTGTCAATACTATATTATTTTTTAATTATAATCATTAAAAACTCTACACTATTTAGAAATTAATACTATACTTAATTTCATACTACTAGTAACATGTTTCAATTGTATAAGAATTCAAAAATTCCGGTTTGACATTATTGTTATTAAAATATTTTGATCGACTTTGTATGCTCAGACTTAATAATATCAGATTTCATGATTATTAGATTTCATGATTATTAGATTTGATGATAGTTAGAATTGATGATAGTTAGAATTGATGATAGTTTTTTATTCAATAATTGATATGGACGTATGCATACACTTGCCTCGCCGATAATTTAACAAAGAAAGCCCGGAATACTCCGGGCTAAATCTGATTCATGTATTAATTATTATATAATAAATTCATTCTCATCGATTAAATCAATGATCTTTGACTTGTTATGTATAATTTTCACTTTATCACCGGCTTCCACCGAATGATAAAACCCTTCTCTGCAATAATACGTTTTTTTCTTACCATCAATCAAGAAAGAGATAGAAAAAATCGTCTTTCGTACTCGAATACCATTCTCCCTAAAATCCGGATCTACAAATTGATACTTCTTGATTACTTCACCATAATGTTCCTGATTCTCCTGTGGTGATCGAAATCTTAACGCCATCACAACGATGATACCCGCGCATACTAAAAGACTGATTACTAAGGCAATCTCTCCATTCCCCATGATCTTATCCTCCGTAAATATCACAAAAGCACAAACATTACTCCATATAAATTATAGCATATTCTTCCTGTTGTATCCACACTTCTCCCATAGTCCATGTTCACTATTTTCTACTTATAAAGTCAACTCTTTGGCAATTATGTTCGTTAATTCACATATCTTCCGGTTAGGATGACTACAAGTATCTTTAATTATATCAATAAATTTTCATAATTTAAAACTAGCCCTTTATTAATCGAACATAATCCATAGTAGAGGTTTCCACAAATCCACATGAAGTGTATAGTCCTAAAGCTGTCGAATTTTCCGCCTCAACCTGAAGCATAATATTCTTGATCCCGGATTCTTTCATTATCTTTATCCCTTTCAGCAAGATTGCCCTTCCATAACCCTTGCCTCTGTATTCCGGTAGTACTCCCAGTCCATAGATACCACTAACCTGTGAATTTGTTTCCAGATGAATCTTTCCAACGATTTTATCATCCTTGTAAGCGAGATATATTTGCATTCCTCGTTTCTCTTCCACTTCCGGAAGCAGGGTATCCTCCAATTCCAATTCTTCACCACTATTGATTTTACCTAATAACGCCATAATTTCTTCCTCATTGGGCAAAGGGTCTTCAAAATAAATTGCATTCTGTCTGGCTATTTCAAATGCATCAGAATTCGTAGCCTTGCAAAGTTTTATTCCACACAGCAGACCTTCTACTATCACCGGAGCATCACCTAGCAGATACATTTCATATTCAGAATGGTCATATTCTGTATCAAGCTTTTGTATCAATCCTTGACCGGAGATTGACTTCTTATCGCATAGTAATAAAACTTCTCGAGCGTTCCTACTCCTACACTCATTCATAACAAGTTTATGCAATGCTGTAAAGATACCCTGATTTCTATACGCCGGATGAACCATTCCTGTAATCTCCAGCGGCATCCCTGTTCCTCCAAAACTTCCTATTCCAATATAACCAATGAGTTTTTGTTCATCAAAGAACATAAATTCATTTATTTCATTATTATCATACTTGTCCTGATCAGTCTCAGTTACTGCCAATTTATAGTCCAACTCCAGCTTTAGTGCAACTCCATCCGCATCATTACATTCCCTTTGCAATTCACTAATCTGCTGATAATCTTCCTGATTTAAATATTTCTTTTGTTTCACCCATTGTGTACTCGTCATGTATATTCTCCTTACTCTGTCAAATCCCAATATGTCCATCCCTTGCTAGGTCAAAAACCTTTTTTACAGCTCATCCCTTAGCATCTATCCATGTCATCGTACTCTGTGATTCCTTATTTTGCAATATATTTAT
Organism: Bacillota bacterium; assembly: GCA_023392615.1. Lineage (GTDB taxonomy): Bacteria > Bacillota > Clostridia > Lachnospirales > Lachnospiraceae > Mobilitalea. Next base: position 14,578 of record JAEVYT010000045.1, read on the forward strand.
AATAAACAATCTATCTTTTTAAAGATTACAAGCCTACGTGAATATATTAGTAATGTAAAATACACGAAAGGAAAGTTATAATATGTCAGATTCTAAACATGAAAATAATTCATATGAAGAAAAAGAAGTATATGCTACAGAACAACCGGATTTTGTAAAAAAATGTGAGAAGGTTGTCCATCAGAAAGCGAAAGTAAGCTTACCTGTATCAATTGAGCCATATGTAATCTCTGGAGCTATCAAGACAAAATGTTGTGGTATTCCAACTGTGACAATTGATCCCTATTGTGAATGTAAAGACTGCTGCCATTACCTGATCACACAGAAAATTTGTATCGATATTCCTCTTAAATTTGGTGCAGTTGCTTCAACCAGCGATTCCTTTGTAGAATGCGATGAAGCTTATATTGATGACGAATCTCCTTGTGATTAATCAGTAAGCTTTAAAGGGTTCTTTACACCAGTCTGTACTTGGTTGTAAAGAACCCTTTATTTATATTCTCTATAAGTTATTTGCAATTTTGCCATTAAGATATATTCCTCCGCGACAATGTATTGTAAGTACTTTATTTGACCGGTTGTTTGAATATGCTAAAACGAGATATCATAATTGACCATAACTGTTGATTATAGTTCATGATATTCCAAATTGTTGCACCAGCTAATTTATTTTTATCAATAATATTATTAACAGCATCAATACTCCTTGCATCGACAAACCAAACAATATGTTTTTCAGGTGAGCTATTAAAGGAAGCTATATAGTTAAAATATGGTGTTTGAGAAGTTTTATCAAATCGAATAATTGCACTTTCTTCCGCGGCAAGGACTAATGTTGAATCTAGGGATAATGAAATTGCATATGATTTTTGGTTTCTATAGGGCAAATACCAATCATATCCAATAAGAGGTATCCAAACCGATAATAGATCGGGAGGAATCACCTTGGTTACATCATTAATGAATAATTTCATTGAAGGAACTGAGATAACCGGCGCAGGAGGCTTATAATTTTTACCCCATACTTCCTGCATAAAGATTAGATTATCTACTATTTTTATAAGAGATTCAAAATCAAGTTTTTCATAAGTAGTAAGGCCTGAATTAGAAACTTGAATATTAGGATTAATCGTAAGAATAAAGATATAACCTGCTGCCCTAATCGCTTCTGATAACTTACTTAAAGCGTCGATGTACAGATTTTGATTATCTACATTTATATTAGTCATGAGAGCATTCACACCTGAAAATCCTTTGGTTCTTATGATTTCCAACAAGTGAATAGTTAATTTTTCTTGTTTATCATTATCAAGTAGCAAATCATACACATAATCTAGATCTAACTCTCCGGTCGGCGATAGTGCAGATATCGTTAGCAACGGAACTGTATCATAGTTTTTGGATATCATAATTATATCCTCATCTACACCATAAGTAACAAAATCACCTTCTTTGGATAATCGATAATTAAAAATAGATAGATATGTTAAATATGGCAGGGTCTTAATTAGTGCATTTCTATTAATATGGCAGAAAGCAAAACCATTTGTTATTACATTTTTTTTTGTATTATAGCTAACCACCAATGTTTCACCCGGATATATATACGATCTATTATATAAAAATGGGTTCAGCCGGATTAACTGCCATAATGTAATTCCATTTAAATCTGCAATAGAGGACAATGAATCTCCATCTTTCACAAGATAAGTTTTTTGAGGTTTAAGGATAACTAAGGCTTGGCCTTGTACTAAAGTATTTGAATTGATTAACCCATTATCACTAATTAATCTTTCCACTGTAATGTTAAATTTAGCTGCTATCCTTTCAATGGTATCATCAGGTTGAACGATATATATTTCCATAGGAATCCTTATTAAATCAAATTAATATAATATATGAAACAAATTCTTAAATACTACTATTTAAGCTTAACTAATATATTTGAAACACTTTATATGACCTAATAGAACAAACCGCTCACTAAACTGCTATTATACAAATAGACACCATCTCACACCAAACTTATCAATAAAATCAACCATCAACGAACTAAAATCACAAGGGGCAAGTGGCACCAGGATTTCACTTCCTTCTTTTAGCGTATCATATGCTTGCTTCACCGCTTCCTCATTCCCTTCCCCATAGTGAAAACAAAACTGCATCGTATTACCGGGAATACTTTTATCCACATCCGCTTCAGCTATTGCTATTGTTTGTCCACAAATATCAATCTCTGAATGATAATATGTAGATTCTGTCTTCTTCACATTAAACCCTAACGTTCCATTAAAGGCCTTTAAATATAACTCTACTGCCTCAACACTTCCCTTTACGTACATTTGCATCAATGTCCTATACATAATCATTCTCCTTTTATAAAAATATCTAGCACTCTATCTTCTGTGCTTTTTGATATATCCATAACAAAAATAAACTTCTTTCATCTATAAACTATCTACAATCCAATACCCAACACCAACTTCTGTATGAATATACTTTGGCTCCGCAGGGTTTGCTTCAATCTTTCGTCGTATATTTGCCATATTAACACGCAAAGCATTATGTTCTTTTGTATATGGCCCCCATATTTCTTTACTAATAAAATCTAAAGTTAGAACTTTTCCTGCATTTTGCATAAGAATAACGAGTATTTTATATTCAATCGGTGTAAAATGAATCACTTCCTCTTTCATAAATACTTTTCGTTTTATGATATCTAATACAAGATCACCTATACAAATTTTATCTGTTTCAAGAGGATTGTAACCTTTTTGTTTATGTCTTATAGCAGTTCTTATTCGAGCTAAAAGTTCTAACGTTCCAAATGGTTTTGTAATATAATCATCCGCACCTAAATCGAGTGCCTTTACTTTTTCAGTTTCCTTTCCTCGTGCTGTCACAACAATAATCGGAATCTGTGACCATTCACGGATTTTTATTAACGTCTCCATACCATCCATATCAGGCAAACCCAGATCCAGTAATATTAAATCTGGTGATCGATTAGCTGTGACTGATATTGCCTCCATACCACTTGTACACTTTACAACCTGATAATCGTTAGACTCCAATATAGAAGACATAAAATTACTAATACCCTTCTCATCCTCCACGATTAAGATAAGCTGTTTAATATCCAATATCTTCACTTCCTTCCATAGGTAAGGTGAATCGAAACTTCGCTCCACCTTCTTTTTTATTTTCAGCTTCAATCACTCCTCCATGAGCCTGTATGATTGATCGACAAATTGATAGTCCGATTCCCATTCCACGGGAGGAATCAGGGCTCTTTGTTTTCCCAGATGAATAGCCATCAAATAATTTAGGTAACTCATCCATCGGAATACCTGTCCCGTTATCACTTATCTCAAATATAGCATTATCAGGATCCCTTGTAACTATAAATTCTATCATAGACTCCTTTGTAGAATGTTTTATCGCATTTTCTAACAAATTAATAATCACCTGCTCAATTAAGGTTGCATCCATAGGCACTAGCAGTAATTCATCCGGTACTTTCACAGATATGTTATATCCCGGATATTTATTTTTTACTCTGGATAACGACTCTGACGCAACTTCTTCCACCGCCTGTGAAGTCTTTGATAAATTTGTAGTTGTTTCACTAATACGAGTTACTGATAATAGATTTTCTACCATTCGGATTAACCATTGAGAATCATCTTTAATATCGAGTAATAATTTATCATGAGTACTTTCCTTCATCGTATATTTGTTCTCAAGTATCGCTGAGGAGGCCCCCGAAATAGCTGTAAGTGGAGTACGTAAGTCATGAGATATTGCCCTTAGCAAATTACTTCGCATGATTTCTTTTTCTGACTCAATCATAATATTTCTTTGTTCATCCGACAAACGTTGACGCTCTAATGCCAATGCTACAAGAGAAGCAATCATCCTTAAAAACGATCGATTTTCGTGATTCAATGGCTTATCAGAGTTGCAGGATATTCCCAGTACACCAAGTACCGCTCCCTGCGATATAATTGGCATATAGAAACCATTTGCCCCCATAAGTGTATCCGTTCCTGAACCCGCACGTTTTTTATTTACAAATACCCAATGTGCTACGGCTTCTTCGTCCTTTGCTACTAAAAGTGGAGAATTATGATTTACATCATTTTGTGGTTGTTGGTAATATCCTTTGCTACCATTTACGGGATCCTCCGAATAAAATATAACACCCCTATTGAATATTGACGTAATATAATCATTTGTTAATTCAATAATGTTATCCAAACCTCTAGTTACAAGAAGTTTCTTATTTATCTCATATAATAATTCTGTTTTTCTTTCTCGATTAATCGCAACCTTTGCCTGAGTCTTAATTCGAAATACCATTGTACTAGTGAGCAATGCTGCCAACAACATAATAAGGAAGGTAATTGGATAGCCTGGTTGAATTGCGGTAAACGTATAATATGGTTTTACAAAAAAGAAATTAAAAATCATTACACTGAGCATAGAAGAAACTATTCCGTAAGCATACCCCGTTGTGAACCTTGATATCATCAAAACTGAAAGAATATACGCCATAATTATATTTTGATCACCTATATTCAATTTTTGTAATAGTAAACATATTAACGTTGCCAAAAACAATAATATTATACTTTTGATTGTATCCTTCCATGAAAAATAAAAATTCTCTCTCCATTTAAATTGCTTTGGCTTCTTGTAAACCTTAGTTGAGTCATTGTCAGGAATAATAAATATTTCTGTATTTCTTAAACTTTGAATTAACATATCCTCTAAATCTGTCTGAAATAGACTTTTTATACTCTTCTTTCTTCTGCTTTTGCCAACAACGATATTTGTAATACCCGATATCTTTGCATATTCAATAATAGTAGAGGCGATGTCAACACCATTCAGCGTTACAATTTGTGCCCCCAATCTAGCAGCCAAATCCATATGGCTTCTAACATTCTTCTGTTGATCCTCTGATAGTGCCATGCTATCCATTGTTTCAACGTATAGAACAGACCAGGGTGCATGAAATGTTTCTGCCGTTCTGGCAGTCCACCTGATACATTTGGCTGATGAAGGGGATGGACTGATACACACTAGAAATCGTTGATTAATTGTCTTTTCCGTATGGATATAATCATTTTGATTTTCATTGCTAATTCGTTCCGCAACTTTTCTCAGTGCAACTTCGCGTAAAAGACGCAGATTTTCCTTAGTGAAAAAATTCTGAGTCGCCGTTTCCACTCTCTCCGGTCGATAGATTTTACCATCGTTGAATCGATATAATAACTCTTCGGGAGCAATATCAATTAATTTAACTAGTTCTGCTTGATCAAAAACATAATCAGGAATCGTTTCTTTCACTGAAACTTTCGTGATATTTTCTACAATATCATTCAAGCTTTCTATATGTTGAACATTAACTGTAGTATACACATCGATTCCGACATTCAATAATTCTTCAATGTCCTGATATCTCTTTCTATTGCGTACCCCTATAGCATTTGTATGTGCAAGCTCATCAACTAAGACAATATCCGGTTTTCTTTTTAAAACCGATTCCAAGTCAAACTCCCTTAGTTGTATTCCTTTATACTCAATTAAGAGTGGAGGAATCGAGGGTAATCCATCAAGTAGCTGGAGTGTCTCAGGACGGGTATGTGGTTCCACATACCCGACAACAACATCAAGCCCATTTTTTATTTGCTCTTGTGCTTCATCAAGCATTGCATAGGTCTTTCCAACTCCCGCGGCATAGCCAAGGAATATCTTTAATTTCCCACGTCCTCTATTATCAGTAGATATGCTTTTTAATAAAAGATCTGGGTTTGGTCGGTTATCTCTATTCTCCTCCATAGATTATCCCTTCAATCATTCTTATAATTTTTCATCCAGAGCAAGATTGACTTTAAGAACATTGACGGTTCGTTCCCCAAATATACCAAGCAATCTCTCTGTAGTATACTTTGATATAATATCTTCTACCATTTTTTCTTCTATCCCACGTGCTTTTGCAATTCTTTTAACTTGATATTTTGCTGCCTCCACCGATATATTCGGATCAACTCCGCTTCCCGAGGCATAAATTAGATCTATGGGTATATCATCTGTATTTCCAGGGTCAAAAGCATGCCACCACCTAATTCTTTCTTCCACCTCTTGACGTAGTTTCTCGCTCGTTGGTGAAAGATTGGAGGTACCTAAGGGTCTACCAATCATATACTCCTTTTTCGTAAACTCTTGTGCAATCAGTTCTGAGCCAATTTTCATATCGGTACCGTCATTTAATGAAACTGTAATAATACTTGCATTCGCTTTATTATGAAAAAATATTTGAGATATCCCTGTAATAACACCAGTATATAACACACCACATAGTATCGTAAATATGAAAAGGGAAATAATTACCGGTCGCAATTCAGTTATGGTTTTCTTCATATATCTCACCTCACACCAGACCAAATATGGTCAATATAATATCGATTGATTTAATTGCTATAAACGGAGCTATAATCCCACCTAGTCCGTAGATAAGAAGGTTTCTGGAAAGCAACTTACTTGCAGGAAGCTCTCTGTATTTTACACCTCTTAGCGCAAGGGGTATCAATGCAACAATAATAAGTGCATTATAAATAATTGCGGATAAAATTGCACTTCTGCTGCTGGTAAGGTTCATAAAGTTTAGCGCAGATAATTCCGGGAAAATACCGAAAAACAAAACAGGAATGATCGCGAAATATTTTGCAACATCATTTGCAACACTGAATGTAGTTAATGCTCCTCTTGTCATTAAAAGCTGTTTTCCGATTCTTACAATATCGATCAACTTGGTTGGACTGGAATCTAAGTCAACCATATTTCCGGCTTCTTTTGCGGCTTGAGTTCCCGAATTCATGGCAACAGCAACATCTGCCTGAGCGAGTGCCGGAGCATCATTCGTCCCATCTCCTGTCATCGCTACCATATGTCCGGTGGTTTGGTACTCTCGAATTAAGGCTAATTTCGCTTCCGGTGTAGCTTCTGCCAGAAAATCGTCAACTCCTGCTTCTGCCGCAATCGCTGCAGCTGTCATAGGATTATCACCGGTAATCATAATTGTTTTGATACCCATTTTTCTCAAATCATCAAATCGTTCTTTGACTCCGTTCTTTACAATATCCTTCAGGTATATAACCCCTAATACTTTATTGTTAGCAGCAACAACCAGAGGTGTCCCACCTTTCCCGGCGACCTCTTTTACTAACTCATTGCATTCTTCTGGATAGCTTCCTCCCCTGTCCTGCACATAGTTTTTAATTGCTTCCGATGCTCCTTTGCGAATTTCGTTACCTTGAAAATCAACACCGCTGATTCTGGTTTTGGCAGAAAACTCGATAAAGGTTGCATTCAATTTATTTAACTCTCTTCCACGAATACCGAACTTCTCTTTTGCTAACACAACGATACTTCGGCCTTCCGCTGTCTCGTCTGCGATTGAGGATAGTTGAGCAGCATCTGCAAGCTCCTTTTCCCCTACTCCCTTAACTGGGAGAAATTCACTAGCTTGACGATTACCCAGCGTAATTGTTCCGGTTTTATCTAACAAGAGTACATCGACATCTCCTGCTGCCTCTATGGCACGACCGCTCATTGCAAGCACATTTGCCTGATTTAATCTACTCATACCCGCAATACCTATAGAAGATAATAGTGCTCCGATTGTAGTAGGTGCCAAACAGATAAGTAACGCTATAATATTGGTTATCGATATTGCCTTACCGTTACCCGCCTGCTTACTCGCAAAATCAGAGAATGGGAGTAAGGTCGCAGTTACTACCAGAAATATAATTGTTAACGTAACTAATAGAATTTGGAGAGCAATTTCATTCGGGGTCTTCTTTCTGGATGCACCTTCTACCATGGCTATCATCTTATCGAGAAAGCTTTCTCCTGCCTCTGCAGTAACTTTAACTACCAACCAGTCGGATATTACCGTCGTTCCACCTGTTACAGCACTTCGATCTCCGCCGGATTCCCTAATTACCGGTGCGGATTCTCCTGTTATTGCACTTTCATCTACGGAAGCAACGCCATCGACTACTTCCCCATCCATGGGAATCTGATCTCCGGCAACTACATAAAAGAAATCTCCGCGTTTTAACATATTAGACAATACTTCTATATAATCATCATGATTATCCTGCAATTTTAATTTCTTGGCTTTAACATCTTTTCGTGCACTACGCAACGAATTTGCTTGTGCACGACCACGGCCTTCTGCGATAGCCTCAGCAAAATTAGCAAATAGAACGGTAAACCACAAGATTAGTGCGATTGCAAGTGTATAACTGGCATTTTCATCACTGATACCGAAGAAATTTAGTATATATAAACCCGTAGTCATAATTGACCCAATATACACTACTAACATTACCGGATTTTTCATTTGTATCCGAGGAGAAAGCTTTACAAAGGATTGCTTTATTGCATCCATCCATATTTCATTCCTATTTTTTTTATTCATATAATCACCCTATTTCAATGTTGTAAAATAATCTGCGATTGGACCAAGAGCCAATGCAGGTAGAAAACTTAATGCACCTATGATAAAGATGATTGCTATTAACAATCCTACAAACATCGTATTGCTTGTTGACAAAGTCCCCTCTGATGCAGATACCTTCTTCTTATTCGCTAAGTTTCCTGCCAGTGCAATGGTTGCAAACATTGGCAAGAATCGAACAACTATCATAATTACTCCTCCTACAATATTCGTAAATACGGTATTTGCATTGTATCCCGCAAATGCGCTTCCGTTATTATTTGCCATTGATGAGAAAGCATAGAGAACTTCTGAAAATCCATGCGCCCCTGAGTTGGTCAACCAAGAAGTAACCTGCGGGAACATGACCGCAGCCGATGTTCCTAAAAGAGTCAGAAGTGGAGGTGCCAATATAATCAAACAAACCATCTTCATATCATATGGTTCAATCTTTTTTCCAAGATACTCTGGAGTACGCCCAACCATTAATCCAGCTATAAATACGGTTAGAATGATAAATGCAATCATTCCATATAATCCACTACCGACTCCGCCGAAGACAATTTCACCAAGCTGCATCAAAAACATCAATATCATACCTCCAATTGGAGTAAAGCTATCATGCATGGAATTCACCGAACCATTTGACGCCGCAGTAGTGGCGGTTCCCCATAGAGCAGAGCTTCCGATACCATTACCTACTTCTTTCCCTTCCATATTACCGGTTCCCGTTACTCCCTGGTAAGAAGGGGCGCCGTATTTCTCACTGACTGTAACAATAGTTAGTGCGACAACAAATAAGATTAGCATAGTTACCAATACCGTTCTTCCCTGTTTTGAATCCTTTACTGCCTTACCGAAGGATATACAAAGTGCAGCGGGAATGATTAGGATGGAGATCACTTGCAATAAATTCGATAGCGATGTTGGATTCTCTAGGGGATATGCTGAATTCATTCCAAAGAATCCACCGCCATTCGTTCCTAACTGCTTTATCGCAATTTGACTTGCTGCAGGGCCCAATGGAATAACTTGGGATGCACCCTTCTCCAAAGTGGTTATATTGATATAACCAGATAAAGACTGAACTACTCCCTGTGATACTAATATAATTGCTAAAACAAGTGAAAGAGGAATTAAAATATATAAAATAACTCTTGTTAGGTCATGCCAAAAGCATCCGATTGTCTTTTTATTTTTGGAAGTAAATCCTCGAATTAACGCAAAGAGTACAGCAATCCCGACTCCTGCTGATACAAAGTTCTGAACCGTCAATCCTATTGATTGTGTGAAATACGATAAAGTTGTTTCTCCTGAATACGCCTGCCAATTTGTATTAGTTATAAAGCTTACAGCCGTATTAAACGCCAAATCCCATTTTACAGACTTCATGTTCTCCGGATTGAACGGTAGCAGTCCCTGTAATAAAAGCAATAAAAATAATGCTACCAAGCCAATTCCTGAAAACACAAATACACTCCAGATGTATTTTTTAGTACTCATTTCATTATCTTCCGATACTCCTAGCATGCGGTATATCCCTTTTTCTACAGGGGCTATTAGCCAGGTAATAAAGACCTTCTGTCCTGTCATAACCTTATACATATAGATACCCAGTGGAATTGCTAATCCAATTAGTAAAATGAGAAATATAGTATTTTGCAACATAATAATACTCATAAATTTTCCCCTCTAAATAAAACATAGAATAAATAACCTAATAACATAACTCCATTAAAAGCAGATATTATTAATACAACATTCATCCTTACTCACTTCCTATTCCAATAATATAGACCTGTACAAGGTTCCATAGATTTGCAAATTCCTAGGCTAACATTTCTACTCATTCTCGTACTTTACTTAAGCATCTTTATTATAGCGAATATCTTATTAGGGTGGTATTAAGGATGAAATCCAATCTATTAAGAAGTTCTTAAGAAAGATATGTATTATAATCGAAATGTTTCGTTTATATAAATAAGACAAGGGCAAGTCTATGAGGTGTCATAGATTTACCCTTGTCTTATTTATTGTAATATTGATTGTTCTTGTTGGTGTTGATTTCTAATTAATATTTTTGCCATCTTCCATATTATCAACTTTATATCTTAAATAGGCCATTTTCCATTCTAGGTCTTCCAAAATACATTTTAAAGCAACACTTAAAGATGTCGAGAAAAACAACCCTAATATAAGATGATATTTGCAACTTCGAAGAAAGATATACAGATTATCTTCTGTAGGATGTTCAAATCCTTGGTTTAGTCTATATAATATAATTGCAAGTAAAATTGCAATTAATATACTTATAATAACAAAGAAATAATAGCATCGTATAGTATTTTTCATATCATCCTCCACCAGTTAGTAAATTCTCTTTAGTTAAAAAACAGATTGATTGTGTACCTTTAAAAAAGTTGGTGCATAAAAATGGTCATAAATCACTTATCCCGTACAGTTTAATAGCTCTCCCAATAGCTTTGACTAATATTATTTAGTTCATCATGAGTAATCTCCTGACAGCTTTCATCAAATATAGTTATATCATCGGCTATCAGAAATAAATTCCCTCCACATTTATATGTATAACATCCGATAGATATTTTGTTATCAAGTGAAGCAAAATCTCCAATCTTCAAGAAAGGCTCATATTCTTCTCCTTCACCACACCTACGACCTTCTATGATTAGCTAGGCTATTTTTTCTTTAGTCAGATTTAGCTTCCTCCTAGGCATAAAAAATTCCCCTTTATATTTCATTACATAAATTTTATTTAAATATAAAGGGGAATGTAATTATTAGCATTATTTATTGTATTCCAACACTACACCCTTACAAGTAGTGCCACCGTTTCAACATGAACACTGTGACTGAATTGATCCACGGCTCTTACTTTTTCGAGTTTGTAATCCTTCTCACAGAGGTACTTTAAGTCTCTTGCCAGTGTTGCGGGATCGCATGACACATAGACCACTCGTTTCGGCGCCATAGTAAGGATAGTATCTAGTAGGGTTTGGTCACAACCCTTACGGGGAGGATCTACTACGATTACGTCTGCATAGATTTTATCTTCTTTGTACGCTCTTGGCAGGACATCTTCAGCTGCCCCAACATAGAAGCGGGCGTTGTGGATATGATTTATCTCTGCATTCTTTCTGGCATCCTCAATGGCCTGAGGTATGATCTCCACACCATACACCTGCTTCGCCTTCTGAGCGAGAAACAAGGAGATTGTACCGATACCGCAATATAAATCCCAAACCACTTCATCACCCGTTAGGTTAGCGTAATCCAGCGCGATATCATAGAGCTTCTTTGTTTGAACCGGATTGACCTGATAGAAAGAAAGCGGTGAGATGCGATAGCTTACTTCTCCGATTTTATCAGTGATATATGGTTCACCCCAGACAGGGATCACCTTACTACCAAGAATAACATTGGTCTTCTCTTTATTCACGTTCAAACAGATACTCTTCATGCCTTCTATCTTTGTTAATCCCTCAACCAACTTATCTTTATGTGGGATATCTGTTCCGTTTATAACCAGGCATACCATGATCTCGCCGGTCTGATAACCGACTCTAGTCAAGATATGACGGAGCAATCCATTATGGTTATCCTCCTGATAAGGCTCAATCTTATATTCTTCTATAAATGTTCTTAAGAATTCCAGCACCTTGATATTTACCTCAGCACCAATATAGCATCGCTCCGTATCGATGATGGAATGCGTCCTAGTCGCATAAAAACCGATCGCTATACTTCCGTCCTTGTTACGTCCAACCGGGAACTGGGATTTGTTACGATAGTACCAAGGGTCGTCCATTCCGCTGATTGGCTCCATCTCTATCTCTGTAAAACCACCGATTCTTAATAGACAATTACGAACCTTCTGTTCTTTATACTCCAGTTCTTTATGATAATCCACGTGCTGCAACTGGCACCCACCACACCTTGCTGCAATCGGGCAGCGTGGTTCCACTCGATATTCTGAGGGCTGAAGCAACCTGATTAGTCTTGCGTAACCATAGGTTTTTCCGGTTTTCATCACCTGAACCAGAGCTTTATCTCCCATGACGGTATCCTTAACAAACAGAGTATACCCTTCATATTTGCCAATTCCTTCTCCCTCGGAGCCGATATCTTCGATTACTATTTCAACCTGATCATTCTTCTTTAACATCACCTAATCAATTCATCCTATCTATTTCTTCGTACTGCGCATAATATTTGATTCAAATAATCTCTGATATCCGATCCATTCCAGCTTTGGATCTGCACTATCTAGAAGTTCAGTTATGGTCTGCATCTTCGCATCGGTATTGTCTGCAAAATGCAGTGCCATCGCCTCTGCAGTGGCAGGTTTCTTTGGAGAACCATATTCCAGTTCACCATGATGTGCCAGGATACAGTGAATCAGTTCATTCGCCAGCATAGTCGGGAATTTGTTCATTTTCTTAATATGGTTACCCACCTTATTCGCACCGATAAAGATATGTCCGAGAAGCTGTCCATCATTCGTATAATCATTTTCCGGAAATGTTGATAGTTCCTCCATCTTTCCGATATCATGAAAGAGTGCTGATGTAATCAATAAATCCCGATTAAGTATTGGATAGCTGGTAGTGTAGTAATCACATAACTTAACCACACTCAATGTATGCTCAAGTAATCCTCCTACAAATCCGTGATGAACACTCTTTGCTGCAGAATGGTACTTAAAGCTTTTTACAAAATCCTTATCATTGACAAAGAAATCTTCTGCAAGCGCTTTTAAGTTTACATCCTTAAGTCCGTTGATGTAATTCTTGATCTCAGTATACATTCCTTCTATATTTTTATTCGTAACCGGAAAATAATCTTCCGGATAATATTCACCTTCCTGTGCTTTATAGATTCTGCTTACATTTAACTGAAGAGAATCCTGAAAGCTGGTTACTCTCGCATCGATATGTACGAAATCCATTGTCTCATACTGTCCTATCTCGCTGCTAAAATCCCAAATCTTTGCGTCAATTGTTCCAGTTCTATCCTGTAATATCAAAGATCCGTAGCTTTTTCCGCTTTTTCCGGTTAAAACCTGTTTTGATTTACACAGGTATATCTCACTTTTTATAAAGTCATTCTCTCTTAATTCTTTAATAAATCTCATTTTCCATACCTTTCTAATTCGCATTTCATATCTTTACTATTATACCCCACACAAAAAGATATATAAAGCATAAATTGTTTTCTATTAGAATAATGTGTCTTTACACATTCTTTCACTTGAGCGATAGCAATGCAAAACTATATCGCTACAAATCAAACATTCTTCCTTGAAAGTTATTATACAAAGGAATTTCACAATTACATTATATAAAAAGAATGTTGATAAATGGTACCTATCGGCCACTCATTTAACAACATTCATAAGTTTTGCTTTGTTATTTTGCTTTTTTAGCAAGTGTCACAGTCAAGGTCAAATTCGTATCCTTGTCCTTTACGGATCTAAGAATTTTGAACTTTGCCTTTTCTCCTGACTTGAATTTATTAATTGTTTCATAGAAATTAGTCGAACTTAATATATTTCTATCGCCTACCTGAAGAATAATATCTCCATTCTGAATTCCTGCTTTAAATGCCGGTGAATCAGCAATCACTTCCTTGACATAAATACCATTTCCAACGCCATATTGCGCTTTGGTCTCTGAATTCATATCATCTGTTTTGACTCCACAATAAATACGCGGAACCTTGTTGCCCATAGCCATTATGAATGGTCTTAGCTTACTGATGCCAATATTGGTGTTCAAGTTCTCATATCCTTTTTCCTTTAGAGCCTGTGTAATAATTCCCACTACCTGTCCTTTTAAGTCAAAGATGATGCCGTCACTGCTCTTATTATCAATGATACTAGTGTTAAATAAGTCCATCACATTATCCGTGATGCCCAAGGATATCCCTCTGCTGGTTACCATTCCATATTCCATCGATCCGGCATGTCCGTTCGGGCTTCCCAGTGCGATAATTGGATTACCGACTAACACGGAGTAAGATTCACCTAACTTTGCAACCTGTAGATCATTCATGTATACGGTAGGAATCTCAGTGATTGGTATACTTAATATTGCAAGATTTAATTCTGACTCGTAATCGAGAAGTTTCGCATTCACTGACACCGTATCATTCAAAATCACTCGAACACTTTTTGCATCCTTTACCTTGTCCAATGATACTAAAACCAATAATTCGGTTGAATTCTTGTATATAATCAACCCGGTCGTATTCACTGTCTTTAGTATTGAATTTTTAAATATGTCTTCTATCTCAAATTTACTTCTAATATTTAATATCGATTTACTGGCACTCAATGCCACTTCTTTAATATCATCATTCATGCTGATATAATCATTAATATCCGCAGGAGTATTATCCTTTACAACGACTGGTGTTACTTTCGGAGTAGGTGTTACGAAAGTGACCGGATTGGTTGGGGATGTAATATCCTCTGAAACATCATCCGATGGTAAATATACCGGTTTTCTAGCGTCATCATTTTCAAATAACTTTTTTAACCTCGGCTCTGCAACAATAATCGTAACCGAAGCAACTAACCCAAATAATATAGCCAATAACAGAGTAAGCATAGGTGGGAAAAGCCACTTTTTAAATTTCTTCTGCTTCTGCTCAACTACCGATTCTTTTATAAATTCGTATTCCTTCTTGTCCTTTTCCTGATCAGACATTCCCAATCTCCTTATCGAAGTATATAAAGCCGAAACCCAGTGATGCATATTTCCTATTTTACATTCAACTTGTGAACTCGGAATGAATTTTCTGTAAACAAAATTCCCCATAATAATTGCCTCGTCCACAACCTCCATGAAATATTAGCGGTGTTTAAACTACCCTATCAAATTATATAATATTTACCAAAGAACTTCAAATCATTTTCACGATTCACAATTTAATGTTTTTGTAGTACTTTACAAATTCATTTCTTGTATGATATATTGACACTTCGCTGATTTTAACCCCAAAAACACTAATTTCCCATAATTATTTGTTTTATTTCTTTACAAGATAAGGTAAAATAGTTATAGATTTAATAAGTCAAGCATCCATAAATTATTTTATCACATCATAGAATGAAACATCCATAGGAAAGGTAAACATAATGAACGACAAAGCATTAAGAACATTAGAATATCGTAAAATTATAGATAAATTAACCGCACTTGCAGCCACCGGTTACGGTAAAGAGCTATGTGTAAATCTGCTTCCAAGCACGGATATCGATGCTATCCGTAAGCAGCAAAGAGAAACAACTGATGCACAGTCCCGTATCCTTAGAAGAGGGAGTGTATCCTTTAACGGTATCCATGATATCCGCCCTTCCCTTATGCGCTTAAAGATTGACTCCGCCTTGAACGCAACAGAACTTTTGCACATCAGCTCCGATCTGGATGCTACACTTCGTGTAAAAGCTTATGGGGGTTACACAGGCAAAGATAATGAAACACAAACCGAGGATTCCTTAACAGAATACTTTGCACAACTTGAACCACTCACTCCCCTGAATAACGAGATTAAGCGATGCATTATCTCCGAGGAAGAAATTGCTGATGACGCCAGCCCAAGCTTAAAATCGGTTAGACGTTCTATTAAAGTTACAAATGACAGGATTCATAGTGAGCTTTCCACCATCTTAAACTCCTCTCGCACCATGCTTCAGGATAGCATCATAACGATGAGAAATGGTCGCTACTGTCTTCCGGTACGTTCCGAATATAAGAGTCAGTTTCAGGGCATGGTTCATGATCAGTCGTCAACAGGTTCTACTCTATTCGTGGAACCGATGGCAATTGTTCGTCTTAACAATGAATTAAAGGAACTCTCTGTAAAAGAACAAGAAGAAATCGAGAAGGTTCTTGCAGATCTGAGTAATCAAGCAGCCGAGCATATCGAAAGTCTTGAGAGTGATTTCTATACATTATCAGAACTTGATTTTATCTTCGCTAAAGGCTCTTTATCTAAACTCATGAGGGGTAGTGAACCAAGCTTTAATAATAAAAGCATCATTAATATTAAAAAGGGTCGTCATCCGTTAATTGATCCAAAGAAAGTAGTTCCAATTGATATCATGCTGGGTCAGGATTTCTCCATGCTGATTATCACAGGCCCCAATACCGGTGGTAAGACTGTCTCTCTAAAGACAGTCGGACTTTTAACCCTGATGGGGCAGGCAGGTCTTCACATCCCTGCATTCGACGGATCAGAGCTTGCTGTGTTTGAAGAAGTATATGCGGATATCGGAGATGAACAGAGTATCGAGCAAAGTCTTAGTACCTTCTCTTCACATATGACCAATATTGTAAATATATTAAAAACAGCTGATACTGGCTCTCTCGTGCTGTTTGATGAGCTTGGCGCCGGTACAGACCCAACGGAAGGTGCTGCTCTTGCTATCTCCATTCTCTCCTCGCTTCACACGAGAGGAATTCGAACGATGGCAACTACTCATTACAGCGAACTAAAGGTATATGCACTCTCCACAGATGGGGTGTCCAATGCCTGCTGTGAATTTGATATCGAGACATTACGACCCACATATCGACTATTGATCGGTATTCCCGGTAAAAGTAATGCATTTGCAATCTCATCTAAACTTGGTCTTCCGGATTATATCATTGATGATGCGAAAGAATTAATCGGCAAACAGGATAAGAGCTTTGAAGATCTTCTCAGTGATCTGGAAGCGAGCCGAATTACCATTGAGAAAGAACAAAGTGAAATCAGCCGATACAAGGAAGAAATCGAAAAACTGAAGAAGAACCTGGATCGTAAAAATGAAAATCTGGATGCCAACCGTGACCGCATCTTAAAAGAGGCGAAGGAAGAAGCTGCAAGTATTCTTCAAGATGCAAAAGAATTTGCAGACCAAAGCATTCGTAAATATAACAAATGGATGCAGGGCGGAGCTAACATTAAGGATATGGAAAACGAACGAAACTCCTTACGTGAGCATATGAACAAGAATACCACACCGGCTCAGAAGAAGCAGCAAAATCCCGGACAGAAGTTTAATATTAAAGATCTTAAGGTAGGAGAATCTGTGAAGGTACTAAGCCTTGGACTTAAGGGCACAGTCAGCACACTTCCAAATGCTAAGGGAGATTTATTTGTACAAATGGGTATCCTACGTTCCCAGGTCAATATTAAGGATATTGAAATCATTCAAGATAATTCAATTACTGCACCGGGTTATACAAAGACTCAAAGTGGTAAGATAAAGATGTCAAAATCTTCTACCATCCACCCGGAGATAAACCTAATTGGTAAGACCGTTGATGAAGCACTTGCTGAACTGGATAAATATCTAGACGATGCATATCTTGCACATCTACCTCAGGTAACCGTTATTCACGGCCGCGGAACAGGTGCTCTTCGTAATGCAATACAAGCACATTTGAAAAAATTAAAATACGTGAATTCCTTCCGAGTTGGTGGTGCCGGGGAAGGCGACCACGGTGTAACCATCGTAGAATTTAAATAATCACATAGGATGAATCGAAAGGAGTATAGTATGATAGCTAAGCAAAAAATATTGATCGTGGACGATGATGTTAATATCGCTGAACTGATTTCTTTATATCTAACCAAAGAGTGTTATGATACGATGATAGTTAATGATGGTGAAGCGGCTATCAAGGAATTTCAAGAATATAAACCAAATCTCGTGCTTCTCGACCTCATGCTTCCGGGCATAGATGGATATGAGGTATGCAGAGAGATTCGTAAAACTTCTGCCGCTCCTATCATAATGTTATCCGCTAAAGGAGAAATCTTTGATAAGGTACTGGGTCTGGAGTTAGGCGCTGATGATTATGTAATCAAACCTTTTGATTCCAAGGAACTGGTTGCCAGAGTAAGAGCAGTATTACGTCGCTTTAATCCTTCCTCCAAAGAGGAAGTGAAGGAAGAAGCACCTGTGCAATCAGGTGACTATGTGTCCTATCCCGATCTGCTTATCAATATCAGTAACTACTCCGTTCAATATTATTCAGAAACAATAGAAATGCCTCCAAAGGAATTGGAGCTATTATACTTCTTAGCTTCCCATCCTAATCAAGTATTTACCAGGGAGCAACTATTAGACCATATATGGGGTTATGAATACTTTGGTGATACCCGAACTGTGGATGTCCATATCAAGCGACTACGCGAGAAGATAAAGGATCACAGTGAATGGAGCCTCTCCACAGTGTGGGGTATCGGCTATAAATTTGATACAAAAGCTCAAAAGAAATAGAAAGGTTGGTATCACCGATGAAGAATACCTTATTGTATAGACTAATCATCTGTTATTTGTTTGCTGGAGTACTTATATTCGTACTTCTGAACACTTATGGCATGGGTCTGTTGGAGAAGCGTCTGAAGTCAGATAAAACCGAATGTCTTGCTGCTGAGGCCGATCTGATTCAGGACAAATATCTCTCCACTTTCAACGATGAAGAGCACTCCTTAACTGATCTATCTCTTCAGCTCAAATCCATCGAAACTTATCTAGGTATTCGTGTGTGGATTGTTAATACCGACGGTATCATCGTTGCTGATAGCAGCGGAAGTGCTGTATCACTAAATGTCAACGACTTGGATCAAAAACTTCTAAACGAAAATATTTCAGAAAACAATTACTTTAGCAATGTTTTTACCGAGCCAATGATTAGTTTAACTCGTAAGGTAACCTACAACTATGATTTAAGTGGATATATCATTCTTCATATATCCCAGAAAAGCATCAAGGATGAGGCTGTATATTACTTTGATGTAATTAATATATGCTTCTTAATATTCCTACCTCTCCTATTCTTGCTCTTCTTATATATTTACTTTATCACTGCCATACCATTGAGGAATTTAATGAGGGCAGCAAAAGAGTACTCCTCCGGCAACTATAATTACGCGCTGGTTTTAAAGGGTCTAAGTGAATATCGTGATCTTGGTGCTGCAATCACCTATATGTCCGGTGAATTAGCGAATCTAGATCACTATCAGAAAAAATTTGTTGCAAATATCTCTCATGATTTTCGTTCTCCTCTTACCTCAATTAAGGGGTATGCGGAAGCCATCAAGGATGGAACCATCCCCTATGAGATGCAAGACAAATACCTGAACATCATCTTATTTGAAGCTGATCGTTTAACCAAGTTAACCTCCAGTCTTCTTGAGTTAAATCGTATTGAAAATAAGGGCGGTATGCTTGATATTACCACTTTTGACATACACATGATCATCAAAAAGACAGCCGAGAGCTTCGAAGGAACCTGCCGCAACAAAAAGGTAACACTCAATCTTATCTTCTTTGCGAAAGAAGCATTGGTAGATGCCGACATGGGTAAGATCCAACAGGTATTATACAATCTAATTGATAATGCAATCAAATTCAGTCACACAAACTCAACGATAAAAGTAACTACTGCTGAAAAAGGTGAAAAAGTCATGATCTCGGTGAAGGATTACGGTATTGGTATTCCTAAGGATTCCATCAAGAAGATATGGGAACGTTTTTATAAGATTGATTCCTCACGAGGCAAGGATAAGAAGGGCACCGGTCTCGGCCTGTCCATCACGAAGGAGATAATCCAATCACACGGAGAGAACATTAATGTAATCAGTACGGAAGGTGTTGGAACCGAATTCTCCTTCTCCTTGAAGAAGACCCCGGAATAGGGATATAGGATAACATAATTCTTTTAAGTAACCATGTTATATGCCACACACTGTTCTTCCAAGCAGTGTGTGGCATATAACATTATTCCTACTAATTATTTTATCTACATCCCTTTATACTTTTATACTGCCTTAATTACAAAATCAAAAAAGGCCACACCGGATAAACTGTGCAGCCTCTACATTATATCATTCAATCACCAAATTGTAACTTTATGTATTAATATATATATATATATATATATATATTCAATTACAACAAACATACTATCTGTTATTCTATCCCAACCTGATTATACTCCCTTAAAGACATCAGCAATATCATTCAAAAGGATTATAAATCACACGCTTTATTCGCGCTTAACTTCTACCGTTTACCACATTCTTAATACATTCCCCAATCTATTATAGACATATATGGTTGCTACATTGTTAGAATCTTAAATGCTTATAGCTTGATAGGAGTATAATCAGTAGGATTTTCAGATATATTCCAGATAATAATCTTCATCACCTTCCATACCTAGATATCCGGTTTCTTTGTTTCACGTACACAATTATCATCTGACAATAGTTTATATAAAAAGATTGAAATAATATATTCCTTTTCGTACCAAAATTTGTTGCTTTTCGTTGGTTTTAGTTGGTTTTAGTTGGTTTTCATTTTTAACTTTTCTATTCTCCGTATAAAATGCTTCGGTAATTCCTTTTCAGAGATTACTTCATAGATTTGATTTATATACTTTTTTCCGGTTATTGTATCACCTTTTTTTATATAACAATCTGCCAAGCAACTATATACATATGGCCTAACATCGGACACTTCTTCTATATTGAAATCATTATATATAATCATCTTAGCACCATATCCTAAAATCTCGTTATAAACATTTATTGCTTTATTATATCTTCTAAACATATAATAAAAGTTTGCCCTAATAAAAAGATTTACTGATGACTTTTTCTTAGTATAAAGTATACAATTTTCCTCCCTTCACCATAATAATTTATTCCCTTATCTTAACGACTCTTTATTTCGTAACAGGTTTTATAGTCGGCTGTGGTGTTATACTAATAATCTTACTTTCACTTGATTTCTCGACTGGTGGTGATGTTATGTATATAATCTCTCTATCTAATGACGCATCCGATTGTTGCACCTCTGACACACACCCTGACAATAAGGTGGTAATTGTGATAATCAAACAAATAACGATACCCTTTTTCATGATCTTCTCCCCTTGCCTAAACTGTAAGTATTTTTTAATCCGTTTATTAATTGTCCTAAAATGTAATCTAACTTACAGTTTATACGAATCTGATCAAGAAATATATTGCTTTTCCTACCTAAAAAAGTTGCTTTTCGTTGGTTGTTGTTTTTGTATCATCAAAAGATGACAAAATAACTCTATATCATACTGCTTAATATTATCAGATATCAAATTTCAATTTCATCAAAGTCTATTCCGTTTAATCTATCAGCTTCTTGTAGTGTCAATTCTTTGTTGCTCTTTTCATTGAACCATTTTACAGCATATCTTAAAAATTGACTATTAATATCATTTATTACTTCATCGATATTACTTCCATCTGACTCTATCCACCAAATATCATTTCTATCTCTATCAATATCAATACTTATTTTACATTTTGTGTATTTTAATTGATCATAACTGCATGTTAACTCAGCTCTTCTATTACACTCATACTCTCTCGGGTATAACAAATCATTTTCATCCACTTTCACCTGTCCAAATGGAGGTAAAAAAGTATAATAAATACCTATTCTTACTGTCAATGAATATGCTGGCCACTTTGAAGTAAGTGAAAAAACTTTAGGCAATGAACTAATATTAAATACCCATATGCAATCTCCATGCCACCCCCAGGCATTTCTACCTTTTATTTTTGTAAAACCATTTGCCATTAGGCTTGGATGAATTATTTTTTTAATCATTTTATTGATATCTTTTGAAATGGATTCTTGCATAATTCACTCCTTAACTCAGAATATTTAAACTTATACTCGCATTTACTCAATAATCCACCTTTGATCTCGAAGTCATCATCATTTAGTATTATTCGTCCTCCACTTGAAGATATTCCTTTATCAATAATTTCACATCCAAATGAAGCTATCATTTTTCACAGCTCTTCTTATTTATCTTTTAAGTTATTTAACATTTATTTTCTCCAAACAAATGAACTTTGAGTTCAAATAATTAATAAATTTATTTATACTTGGATTCTATTAGTTTTATGCATTCATTTAAATGTTCATCTAATGAATTTAAATCCCTACAGTTCTTCTGTAAAATCGGATTATTCCACTGATAGTCTTTTATCACAGAAACTCTAAAACTTCCTTCCAACTCATATTCTTCTGTGGAAAATGTTTATATCCATGATTTGACCATTTAACAGTATCATCCGCCCACTTGGCACACTTATTATGAACCAACACTCCTGCATCAGAAACATAATATGTATGCCAATCTGCAACTTCAAAGTTATAAACCTTAATCGGTGTTATAAGTTTCTCGATCCAAACTTCATCAATTTTTACTTTCTTACCGTTTTCAAGTTTTAGGATATCACCTGACTTTAAGTGTGAAGCTCCTACCCAACCTTTCCCCACAACCCAGAAAGGATGTTCATCCGTAGTCTTTATCTCTTCTCCATCAACCTTCACATGCACAAGCGGGTCGACTTTATGAACAAATGTCTGGATTACTTTCTTTAGTCCTTTTTCACCTGTTTCAGGATTTTCAGAATTGACTTGATCTCCAGCTTTAATCTTCTCTTATGGAACAAGCGGATGCTACCTCACTATTGAGATAGCATTCTTGTAATTTTAGTACATTTCAATTTCTTTCGCTTTCATTATTACATTCTTCTACTCTTTAACAATTATCAATTCAGTCGAACCATCCTCTAACGAGTTGATTTCATCAAAATGCATATGGGCACCAGAAGTAATATTATCTTGAGCTAAAGTTACTAAGTGATTAGCCAAAGAAATGAGCCCTGCTTCGTTGGCCTAAATTACTATTGCATCATCCTCAATAGAACACTTTACTTCAAATCCATTTTCCCATATTAACTCAATAACCTTTTCTTTATTATACTCATTAAATACAATGACCTTTTCCATAAATACCTCCTATTAATCTGTTAAATAAATATGATAATTTTTTGTAACCATCTTTTTACCTGCTTTTTGGAATCGGAGATAACACTTCAAAATTCATATGATTTCCACCACCATGTTTACCCAAAATATCAGAATCCCCCATGCGCACTGCACGTTTTCCATCTGCAGATACATATCTACCTTTCCCTAAATCTTTATATCCTTTTCCCAACCAATCCGGAGCAGCCTCTAATGCATCATTTGTTTTTAGCTTCATACCATCAATTGGTTTAAATGCTTTATTTGCAATCTTTTTCGTCCCTTTATGTATTTTGAACGACTTAAGCAAACAAACCCAGTTATATGTACATCCTCAACATCATTATTTTACAAAGTTTTTCATGTTGTTTAACATATATTCACTCCAAATTTTATCATTTTGGTTCCCTAATCCATACCTAACCTTGATTTTAAAAGAGAATAATATTTATAGGTTGTTGAGAATCGGAAAAGTTCCCGATATGCTATCCGATGATAGTTACAAGTTATGCATGATACGCAACTATTCCGACATTATAAGAATTTATGACCTCTAGTATAAAACTGGAGGTCATGTTTTGAGTAATAAAAGGTCACATGTGATTAATCATTAAGTTATTAACCCTTTCTCCTTTACCAAGCTACTTTTTTATTAAATCGCGGGGATAATGACGTTTTTACATTTTCTTCAGTCTATTTTCTGGATATTTTTCATTTGTTCTTCCATTATCCAATTTGCAGGTTTTAAATACTCAATTAGCCAAATACACCCATCCTTTATCCATTTTTCTCTGTATTCTTCAATCGTTAAGCCTTGATCAAAATCATCAAATCCGCTTTCAAATCCGCAACAATTGCATACAATATAAGTCGGATTACCATCATCATAATATTGTTTACTTTCTAGCTGGTCATACCCACATACACTACATATATACATACAAATACTCCTTTTTAAATAATTATTCGCTTTGTTGATTAATTCTCTGATTATTTCAATCCATTAAAATATTTTATACCATTTGATGGTTTGAAAAATGTTCCAATTTTTTGTCCTCCATGAGTTATTACTATTTCATTTGTTGATTTATTATAAATTGCTTCACGTCCATTACTTAGGGATTTACTAATTATTTTCTTACCATCAACTTTTCTAGTTGCTAAGTCAAGGGCTCTTGTAAAATATTCATCTCTTGAGATATTACCGAATTCTTTTTGATTGATTACATGTTTCTCAAAATGACCATCAAAATTCTTAAAATAGCTCTTATCCACTTTAACACTCTTACTCGCTACCTTAACACACTTATTATGTACCAACACTCCTGCATCAGAAACATAATATGTATGCCAATCTGCAACTTCAAAGTTATAAACTTTAACCGGTGTTATAAGTTTCTCGATCCAAACT
>JAEVYT010000017.1 GCA_023392615.1 Bacillota bacterium
ACCTATTAAAACTTGGCGTTTCCGAAGATTTGGCGTGGCAAGCAGCCAATAGCCGTAGAGGTTATTGGTTTGTTACACATACATTGGCGGTCAACATAGCTTTAACAAAAGAAAGACTGATACACAATGGCTTTTATGATTTGGCCACTGCATATCAGTCTGTGCATGTCAACTATTGAAAGCGCCGTGTACCGAACGGTACGCACGGTGCTGTGAGAGGACGGCGGTTAATCACCGCCTCCTACTCGATTCAAATTATGTATAGAATCGGTTTCGGTATCCAAGTTGGATCTGCTATTATATCACCATGTAACTTAGTTCTTTTCTTTTTCGGGGTAATAAATATAAATCGATTTTATTTCATTGTTATCTGAAATTTCGAATCCTGCAATATAAGATTTCTCGTTATAATACCACCATTTATTATCATGCTCAATGGAAGACGGCTTACCATAAAGAGTTTTTAATTCATCAACTGTTGTTCCTATTTTTACGTCACTCTTGGTAATCCATTGATCATTTGGATATTCAACATAAATTGATTTGAGTTTACCGTCCGCATATGTTGTATATAAGGCTCCGTTATATACATAATTTTCAAACTCAACACTTGGTTCACCGAGTGCTTTATCAACTTCCACTTTATTTTGACCTAATTTAACGCCAGTGCCTAGTTCCTTATTATATAGAGAATCAAAATTCAAGTTATTTTTTGAAACTTTTTTGTCTCCATCAAAAATAGTAAAAAATACAATTAAAAATAAAATTACTGCGGTGCATATAACAGTCCATTTTATTATTTTGTTTTTCTTTTCTGATAGTAAATTAGAAAGAGTCTGAGGTTCTTCGGTGATGGTAGCTCGGGTAGTCGGTTTAGTGGAATTCTGGGAGGAAACCTCTGATAAAGAAATGTTAGAATTATTCTGTAACAGGGGGTAGCCGCAGTGAGGGCAGCTAAGCGATTGGTCAGAAACTTCATGGTTGCATTCGGGGCAAGTTGTCAATGACATGGCATATTCTCCTTTTGATTCTATATTTAGACATTATTTACTATATATTATCATAATTACCACAATACAGCAACTTAAAAAGGATAGGTGTTAACATTTACTGTTATATCATTAATTGGAAATATATGAATCAAAAATTAAGAGTTACTTAGGAATATGAAGTGTGTAGATGGTTCTTCTAATGTATTACATGAGGGAATATATCAATTATAAAGTTACAACTAAAAAGGTTATCTGGAAAAATATCACTAACTAAGTTGGAGATAGAAGGATATGATGATATCTGGAAAGTTCCCAGAATGATAGATGTTCACTCAAAAGAGTGAAATTTTTACGTTTAATAAATTTCACATTTTTATGAGATAAGCAGTACCAAATTTTAACATAAACATGATATTTTATAAAAATCAAGAGTGATATAGTTGACTTACCAAATATTATTAGTAGGAGGAAAGTATGAAGACAAAAAAGAAAGTAATAGTCACTGCGGTTGCTATGGCATTATCCTGTATAATTGCAGTACCATCATTTGCAGCTACATCACATTGGAATGATAACGCTTCCAAGACAAGTATCTCAACCGATTGGGCAAACTGGAAAACGAAATGGGATAGTGTGAAGAATAATTTTGAACAAATTTCAATTACTCCTGGAAAAACAGAAAGCAGTTTAAACTTCGCATGGTATTCCAAAAATACAGACGAAGCAAAAGTGCGATTTTCTACTACGAAAGATATGAATGATAGTACGGAAAGCACTGGTTCATCGGTAAGTTATAAGTCGATTAACGATACACCTTATTATTCTAATAGGGTTACTTTAACTGGATTAAAGAGCAACTCGGTATATTATTACCAGTATTATTTGGATAGTGCATGGACACCAGTTAAGAAATTTAAAACTCAGGATACAGATGAGTTTCAATTTCTGTATGTTGGTGATCCACAGATTGGTGCATCCGTAGGACAAACAGCAACCGGTGACCAGGCTGCGCAGAATGCTGAACTTGCTGCCAGAAATGACGCATTTAGTTGGAATACCACTTTGAATTCTGCTATAGATGCAAACCCTAACGTGAGTTTTATGATCTCAGCTGGTGATCAGATTAATGAGAGCGCTAGTAATGGTTCCACAGCTAAGGATTTGCAGCAGGAAATTGAGTATGCAGGTTATCTGTCGCCAAGACTTATGTCAACCTTACCTGTGGCAACAACGATTGGTAATCATGATTCAATGACTGCAAATTATCAGAATCATTTTAATAACCCTAATTCTTATACAGCAGCAACAACTCCGACAAAAGCCGGTAATGATTATTACTTTACCTATGGAGATGCTTTATTTATGTTCATTGATACGAACAATTATAATGTTGCTGACCATGAAGCATTGATTAAAATGGCAACAGAGGCAAATCCTGATGCCAAGTGGAGAATTATTACCTATCATCAGGATATTTATGGTTCAGGCTTAGATCATTCCGATTCTGACGGTATTATATTGAGAACACAGCTTACAACATTGTTTGATAAATACGATATTGACGTTGCACTTCAGGGTCATGACCATACCTATTCAAGAAGCTATCAGTTGACCAGCGACGGAGCAGCACATACCGCATATGATTCATCTGTAAAATTAAGTGATCCGACTGTGAAAGCGGATTTCTTGAACCAAAATCTATGCTATAAAATTGTGAGTCAGGATGCCACAAATAATGTAGTAACAAATCCTCAGGGAGTTCTCTATATGGAGGCGAATAGCTCTACTGGAAGTAAGTATTACGATTTGATTGCTTCACAGCAAAATTATATCGCTTCCAGAAGTCAGACATGGACACCTACATATTCGGTTGTAGACGTTACAAATGATACTTTATCAATTAATACCTTTGACGTATCCACTGGAAATAAAATAGATACTCCTTATACGATCAGCAAGCCAGATGTAATTGCTGCAACAGGTGTAACGTTAAAAGATACTTCCAAGAATTTATCAGTAGGTGATACATATACTCTGGAAGCAATGATAGTACCTACCAATACTTCCGATAAAACACTCACCTGGTCATCTTCGGATGCCTCAATAGCAACAGTAAGTACTACAGGTGTGGTACAAGGGAAAAAGGCAGGAATAGCATCAATAACAGTCACAACCTCAAATGGCAAGACTGCTACATGCAAGATAACTGTTAATCCTTCCTTTGTAGCTGTGACCGGAGTAAGCTTAAATCCTACATCTAAAACAATCAATGTAGGTGATAAATTAACTTTGATAGGTACAGTAGCACCATCGAGCGCAACAGACAAAACATTATCCTGGATGTCTTCCGACAACAGTGTTGCAACAGTAACGAATGGTGTAGTAACGGCAAAATCTACAGGTAACGTTACTATCATAGCGATATCTTCAAATGGAAAAGTAGGAACTAGTTCCCTCACAGTAAATGCTCAAGCTTCTAAGATTACGGTTGACGTTACCTCTAAAGTCTTATATATCGGTAGTTCGTTTACACTTCACGGAACCATAGCTCCAAGTAATACAACAAATAAGTCTGTAGTATGGAAAACGTCAAATAATAAAGTTGCAACCGTAACATCCTCCGGTGTTGTAAAAGCGATTAATGCAGGAACGGCTACAATAACAGTTACAACATCAAATGGTAAATCAGCAACCTGTATCGTGACGGTAAAACCAGTCTTGGTAAGTAATCTCAAGTTATCCGCTGCAACTACACTGAAAGTAAAGAGTACACTTACCGTGAAGGCAACGATTACTCCAACATATGCCACAAACAAATCCTTGATCTGGACATCTTCTAATACAAAGATTGCTACGGTTTCATCTTCAGGAGTTGTGAAAGGTGTTAAAGCCGGAAAGGTTACAATCATTGCTACCACCAAAGATGGCAGTAAAAAGACAGCTAAGATAACAATCACAATAAAGAAATAATAGTAAGGCCGCCGAGGATCAATTAGAGGATTACTAATTGAAGTGATGGGAATGTGATGTATTAGTATAATAAATATATTACAAAATCGGTGATAACTAAACTATCGTATCAGTATATAGAACAAGAATAGTAAGGTAGAATGAAAGAAGAAAGGTAAGAAATGATGATGAAGTGGTGGACTATCGGAAAGACGAAAAAAATGATAAAGTATGCAGTCGGGTTCCTGCTACTCAGTATATTTCTTATCTTTCTTCGCTATTGGAATAATATTGACAAAGTAGAGATCGTGTCTCAACAAGCACACTCATTTGATAGGGCGGTAGTGACAGATATCACCAAGGATAATCTGCAGGAGAATGGGAGCCGAATTGGCAATCAGGAAGTTAAGGTGAAATTTCTTGATGGGAAACATAAAGGAGAAGTAACCAGTGCGGTTAGTACCAATGGAAGTCTCTACGGTGCAACTTGTCATGTGGGTATGAAAGTAATTACGCTTACTTCAGAATCCGGTCAGGTTTCTATCACTTCGGTTTATAGCTTTGACCGTGAGTGGATTATTCTTTCATTCTTTGCACTGTTTTGTGTATTGCTTTGGGTAGTAGGAAACAAGACAGGGCTTAAATCAGTTACCGGTTTGATTTTAACGATAGTACTTATCATATACTTTTTTATGCCGGCAATCTATAGAGGAATGTCCCCAATTCTGGCTGCGGTCATTGTAGTTTTCATCACGACGGTTATTACGATTCTTTTGCTCGGAGGGCAAAGCATAAAGTCGATTTCAGCTATCTTAGGCACTGTGTTTGGCGTTATGATCTCAGGATTAGCTGCCTGGGGATTTGGCAAGGTGGCTTTAATCTCCGGTTATAATGTATCAAATATTGATACATTAGTAGGTATTGGGCAGGTAACAAATATCTCCGTAGGTGAGCTGCTGTTTGCTGGAATATTAATCTCTTCTTTAGGCGGTGCGATGGATATCGCTTTATCGATTGCTTCTGCAATTCAGGAGATCCATCAAGCCAATCCAGAGTTACCCAGAAGAAAACTATATATGAGCGGAATGAACGTCGGAAGGGATATGATGGGAGCAACTGCTAATACACTGATTATCGCATTCGTAGGAGGTTCGCTCAGCACGCTTGTAATCAATTATTCGTATAATTTGCCGTATCTTCAGATGATTAATTCATATTCCATAGGAATTGAAGTGATGCAGGGCATATCAGGGGGGATAGGTATTGTAATGACGCTACCATTAGTATCGCTGGTGTCCTCATTTATGATATATGGACAGAAGAAAAAGGGTGATACTATGGATGATAATGGTTTAGAAAAAACCTTTCTGGAGGATACTTTGGCAGGTCAACAGACATCATAGATGATCAATTAAAAGCATGATAATATAAAACAAATGTAAAATGGGATCATACTATTTTGGGTATGATCCTTTTTCGCTTTTATATATGTATGAGGCGCTTTTTGCTGCTGATTACTACAACCCTCCATATAACCATTGACTTTCGGCAATGATATAATCAAGTTCAGAACGTTCATCACTGATAGCTCCATATTGAGTGTTATCACATGATTCGCATAGGCAATTGGTGGAATTATATATCTCAGTACTGCAGTATATGCATCGCTTAATGTTGTAAACAAAACGATTAATATCAGTATTATAAAAATGGTCATACATTGCTTGATCATTTTTGCTCATTTTATGATATATCGTATGGCGGTACCATCGCTTATAATCATTAAAAGCATATTGCGCGGCTTCTTGAGATAAGTAAAATATCTTTACAACATCATTCTGGTTTTTGCACTTGGCATAATGAATAGCCATTCTTGGAGCCAAAAGATTGCTTGCAAAATAATTTGCTTCTATTTCCTTGTTCGGATTCAGATAATCGCCATGATCCAAGATTATATGTCCTATCTCGTGAGCAATAGAAAAGCGAATACGTGATTTTGCCAGATTATCATTATAATATATATTATTATGTAGTTTTAAAGATTCGTCACTAACCATGAAACAACTTAATCTTTTCTCTTCGGATAATTCAGAGTATTTATATAAGTGGTATCCCAAAGCTTTTACGATATACTCACAATCAAGTGGAAAGGATTTAATGTTTAGGTGAGTAAAAAGTTCTAATATTTTTTCGTTAACATAATTATAATCCAAATAAACACCTCATTTAATCATCTGAAAGTAAGGTTTTTATAATATCTTGTTTTTGTTCTAATGTAAGTTTTTTACCATTTCTAGCAACCAACGATTTAAGGTCTTCATAGGTTGGCTCAAAAGCTTCTTTCGGCATACCAGCAGCCATAACTTCCAATTCTTCAACTTGTATTCCTAAATTTTTGCATATGATTAGTATATTATCCATAGTTGCTCGACCTACACCATGCTTAATAATGCCATAGAGAGTCGTGTATGGGATACCGCATTTCTCTGCGAATGACTTTAAATTGTACCCTTGATCTTTAATTAATTGTTCTAGTATCCTGGCCTTTTCCATGGCAAACACCTCAATATCTTTTCTTATATTATATACCGTGTATCAAATAATGTAAAGATATAAATACGGAAGTACGTAATTAATCGAATGTATGTTTGCTTAATTCTTGACATAATACGTTGAAACGTATATAATATAATTAAAAAATACGGATTAACGAATTTAAGATTGGAGAGATGACATGTATAACAACTTAATAATGCTAATGAAAACAAAAGGAGTAACAGGACTACAATTAGCTACATTATTAAAATGCAGACAAGCGACCATCAGTGATAAGTTGAATGGTGCTGTTACATCTGGATTTACCTTTGATGAAGCCGCTAAAATTAAAAAAGCATTCTTTCCGGAGATTGAATATGATTACTTATTCTCAAGAGATAATATAATATTATAAATACAAACGTATGTTTGTTTTATGATATCATGAATGTTAAAAATAGTCAATTGGGTAGAAGGCCAAAATAGATAAAATGGTGAATCTGCAACGGAAAGGGAGAGGACGCAATCTATGAAAGAAAATGAGTATAAAAAAGAGTACCTAAGTGGTTATAAAAATCTTTGTACAAAGCTGCAATCGCTAGAAGAGCAGTTACAATCAATTCGAGAAGTAAAACAATCGGCCAGAACGCAAAAACTTTCTGATATGCCGAAAGCTAGAAATCAGTCTTCCGATCTATCGGATGTCATGGTTCAGCTTGAAGTGATATTTACAAAGATAATCAATAAGAGAAGCGATTGTTTAAAAAAGAAGATGGAGATTGAAAGTATTATTGCGGATATGGAAGACGGCACAGAGAGCAATATTCTGCGAAAGCGATATCTGGAATTTAAAAATTGGGAAGATATATGTGATGAGATAGGTTATAGCTGGCGCCAGACTCATTATTTGCATGATAAAGCATTAGCTAATTTCAGAATGGTAAGTTGATAAAAATGATTGCATAGAATTGCACACACTGCCTATGTTATTGTGTATACAGGAAGATAACAAAGAAATGAGTTGCAGAGCATCGGATTGATCCGGTGCTACTTTTTTACCTGGAGGTGAGAGGAATGAATGTGAAAAAGATGATAACCGATAAAAAACCCTCGATCTGTATGGCATGTCCGTTATCTGTATTACATGCATGTGGAAAAGAAATTACGAAAAGAGGGTCAAGCGGTGCGGTATTCAAATTGTATGCACCGGATAATCGATGCAAGATAAAAGTGGATAAGAGAAATTAAGACAATTCCACTTTGATATATAGAGTACTTTAGAATATAAATCTTGAATCGCGATATTGAAAGGAGGTGATAATTTGGGACATTACACAGACATAGCTTATGTCGTAAAGGCAAGGGATGAGCCAATATTTATTTTATAATCTTACATAATAGCTTATAAGTAAAACCATGAAACAGCTATGAATTTGGAGGTTCAAAGATGGTGAAACAAAATGATCTAATCAATGCAATAAAACTTATCATTGAGGATACCTTCACATCCTATCCCATTTATTTTAATAAATGCCCGGATGATTTCTTAAGACCTTCGTTATTGCTGAAATATGTAAAGTTAAGTCAAATGGATATTAATAGAGCAAATGTAGAGAAGACGGTTAGTTATATTGTCACATATTTTAGTACGATTGATAATCAGCTTAAAGCTGATTATCATGAGCTTATTGAAGCACAGGATTCTATTGTAGAGCAATTTTCAGTAGGTCATGTTAGTGTCGGAGATAGGGCTATTAAGTTGAAATTGATAACGGGGAGCATGGAAGAGGACAGGGTTAATGTAGAGTTACAATTTGAATACACTGATAATCGAACCGAGCAGGAGGAAATATCCCCTCTTGCAACAACGGTTAACACAAAAATAGAGGAGGTTTAGTTATGAAACTACCAAGTATAAATATTGTTTTTTCCACACAGGCTACAACATCAATCACAAGATCGGATAAAGGGATTGTAGCACTTATTTTACGTGATGCAAATGCGGAAGGAGGATATGTCTTAACAAGTAATAGCCAGATTCCGGCTACACTGGGTGTTGAAAATAAGGCTTTTATCGAGAGAGCCTTTATCGGTTATATTAATCCACCACGTAAGGTTATCGTATATGTATTACCGAATGATTCTGAAAGCTTAGAAGATGCACTTGCATATCTTGAGACACAGACATTTGATTACCTTGCAGGACCAGTTGATATCTCGTCAGAAGAATGCTTAGAGGTAAGTAACTGGATTAAAGCGCAACGTGCCGATGGATTTAAAAAGAAGGCAGTTCTTCCTAATATCGGTGCAGATAACGAGGGCATTATTAATTTCACAACAAGCGGAATTAAGGTTGGAGCGACAGAATATGACAGCGCCGAATATTGTTCCAGAATTGCAGGCCTCATAGCAGGTACACCGATGACGATATCTTCTACCTATGCAATCCTTCCGGAGGTTTCGGATGTTGACAGGCTCACTAAAAGCCAGATGGATGATGCAATAGATTCCGGTGAATTTATTATCTTCTATGATGGTGAAAAAGTTAAAGTAGGCCGTGGAGTAAACTCGTTGCAGACATTGACACAGGACAAGGGAGAGATTTTTAAGAAGATTAAGATTGTAGATACAGTTGACATGATTAGAAAAGACATCAAAGAAACAGTTGAGGATAACTATATTGGTAAATATTCTAATAATTATGATAACAAATGCGTTTTAATTTCTGCAATCAAAGGGTATTTCTCTGGTCTTGAAGACAGCGGCATCCTTGAGAAAGATACCAGTGTCGTAGATATCGATATTGACTCACAGGAATTATACTTACAGGGAAAAGGCATTGATACATCTGCAATGGCTGAGCAGGATATCAAGAGCGCGGTGACAGGGGATAAAGTGTTCTTGAAGGCACAAATTAAGGTACTTGATGCAATTGAGGATATTAGCCTCAACATTACAATATAAGGAGGAATTGATATGACAGGGAATAGAGTAATCAGTGGAACATGGGGAGAAGTATGGTTAAATGGAGAAATTGTAGGTGAATGTTATGGCTTACAGGCAAAGATGGCTATGACGAAGGAAGCCGTAAATCTATGTGGACAAATGGCAGAGGATTCTAAAGTGGTATCCGTAAAATGTACCGGTTCACTTAAGCTTCATAAGGTAAATAGCCGCTTAGCAATTGCAATTGGGGGTATGACAAAGGCTGGAAGAGACCCGCGTTTTACCGTAATGACAAAGCTTGCTGATCCAGACTCATATGGTACAGAGCGAATTGTTCTTAATAATGTATCCTTTGATGATTTGACACTTGCTGATTGGGAAACAGCGAAAAAAGGCACTGTGGAAGCACCCTTCACATTTACTGACTTTCAACTTATGGAAAAAATAGGAGTAATGTAATGAATACGATTGATTTATTATTAAATGCGAATATACCGGATCTTCCGGAAAAAGAGTTAAAATTGAAAAGACTTACTGAGATCTGCAAAGGAGATGTAGTCTTCAAATTACGTGCTCTTCCTTATAACCGAGCAGCTGAGATTATCAGCAGTCAAAAGGATGATATGAATGTACATATTGTTCTTGCAGGAACGATTGAACCGAATCTGAAGGACTCCGGATTACTTGATAAATACAACGCTGTAACACCGGCAGAGCTCGTTAAAAAAATGCTCTTACCAGGCGAAGTGGAGGATCTGTCAAGAGAAATTGAAAGACTAAGCGGATATCGTACAATCACAGTTGAGGAAGTTAAAAAAAAATAGACACTGACATAGAGACTCAAGTATTATTTTATCTTTTTGTCAAGCATCATGTATTACCAGGCTCTTACTACAAACTACCCGAAGGGGAAAAGGTTGTAATAAGAGCCTTCTTTGAAAAATACATGGAGATGCAAATAGGACAATAGAGGAAAGGTGGTGAGTTATGGCAAATGATATAAGTATTACAATAAGTGCAAAAGATGATTATACACAGGCCATCAATACGATGAAAACTGCAAATCAGAGTTTTAGCAAAGACCTTACCGGGCTGCAGGCTAAGCTGACCGAGTTAAATAAAACCAAGGCCGTATTAAAAGTCGATACAGATAAGGCGTTGAATGCATTAAAAAAGGCTGAAGATCAGTATAAATCCACCGGTAAAGCGGCTGATAAAATGAAATTACAGCTTGCTGGTGCCAAGTATGAGAATGCGAATCGTAATCTTTCACTGGTATCAGATCATGCAAAACAAGCAGAGAAAGATATTGTAAGTTTTACAGATACAGTTAATAGAACAGCAAATCTACCTAAAATTAAAGGTCAAGCAACCGAACTTGTTTTAAAAACATTAAATGAAGTAGCTGTAACAAGAATAGGAAGTGCTTTAGGGCAAGAAGCTGGAATTATGGTGGATAGTGTATCCAGTATGGCAATCACAGGAGCTACAATTGGAAGTTTGGCTGGCCCAATGGGAACTGCAGTAGGAGCAGTTGTCGGAGGCGGCTTAGGATATGTTCAAGGGCAAAATGAAATTTTTAAAAATAAAGATGAAGCTTTTAAAAATTATTATTCTGGTTTATA
The DNA here is from genome assembly GCA_023392615.1 of Bacillota bacterium. Taxonomy (GTDB): domain Bacteria; phylum Bacillota; class Clostridia; order Lachnospirales; family Lachnospiraceae; genus Mobilitalea. The sequence goes on from JAEVYT010000017.1 coordinate 11,048, forward strand.
TAACGACACGATGATAGCTCAAAATCAGTCTCTATCAAATGGAACAAATATCGCTGCAATCAAAGAGGCTGATAAAATACCCTTTTCTACACTTTTAGGTAGCCCTGAAAAAGCAGATAGTTTTATGGCGTCAATGACTGAATTTGCTGAATCAACACCATTTAGCTATAACGATTTATCTAATATAAGTAAGGCTTTACTTGCATATGGATACAAACAAAAAGAAATTATACCACTACTACAAAATATCGGAGATGCAGGAGCCGCATTGGGGATAAGTAATGATGATATTAAAAATATTGCAGTTACCATCGGAGGAATTCAAGCTAGCAAGTATGCTTCACTTGGAAGTCTAAATACATTAGAAGACAAACATATTGATGTATGGGGGGCTTTAACGAAAGAGTTCAATAAATCGAAAGATGCTATGAAGCAGATGGCGCAAGATGGGCTTATTCCAGGTGAACGGGCAGCTAAGGCAATTGCAAATTCATTGGGTAAAGACTTTAATGGCAGTATGGGTAAGGAGTCAAAAACATACAGTGGATTGAAGGATAAAATTGAGAAAAAGAAAGGCTCCTTAGATAGTTCCATGGGTGATGGATATTTCTCTGTTCGTAAAGTAGGCATGCAGGAGCAAGATGACTGGTTGAGTGGTACCAATGGTAAGTTGATGAAAGATGCCTATGATAAAATAGGACAATGGAAAGCATCACTAGAAAATTTATCGGAACAGTACGAAAGAGATGCGATAAGTTCAGTAATGAGCGGAAATATTTCGAATAGCTTTAATAACTCAAAGCAGAAAAGCAAACTTATCAGACTTGCTGGAGAATATAGAGGAGCTCAGCTAGAATACAATGAAGGAACAAAACATGGAGATCAAAAAGAGAAACAGAAAGCTAATGCAAATATGGGGAGAATCATTGCTGAAGCTCAGGCGATAGCAAAGAATGAATATAATGCAAGTGATGGAGCTCAGCTTGAACTAGAAACACAAAAGACGATTGCAGAGAATATAAAAAACGATGCTGGTTTGCAAACCATGTACTGGGATGCAGGTTATACCATGATGCAACAGTTTACAAAAGGAATGGATTCGGTAGTAAAAGAAAGTGAGAATTTACCATATCTTCTTCAAAGCCCACAGCAAAGACGAGAAGAATCATATAAGACGTTTGTAAATTGGGTACATAAGACGTTTAATGGGGAAGATGGGAATACAAAAAATGATAGATCTCAACCAACCAATAGTAAACAAAAAACCAATACCACTAGTGCAAAAGATACGAAAAAGCAGCTACCATATTGGGCATCGACGTCACCAAACCCGTTACCATCGCCATCTTCAAACGCATATGGACTAACCCGCGTTCCCTACGACAATTACCCGGCATTACTGCATGAAGGAGAACGGGTGCTTACTGCAGGTCAAAGTCGTAGTCTGGACAAGAAAAAGGGAGCATCGGTTCGTGTTACTGGGAATACCTTTGTCGTACGTGAGGAAGGTGACATTGAAAGAATTGCGCATGAGATTGCAAAACTATTTAATAGCGCATATCAACTTGCAGAGGGGTGATTATATTGAGAAAGTTTAATTTCATAGAGAATGATACAGTACTGGTGCTACCCGTAACCCCACCGAGCTTTGAGATTTCACATGGGATTAATGTTGAAACGATTAATATCCATACAGTAGGGGATGTAGTGATCCCTGGTTATGGGACGTTGGCATCAATCAGCATTAATTGCATGTTTCCGGCTAGAAATTATTCTTTTAGTGTGGAGAATATAAATCATAGTGGAAAGGCTATGGTTTTTAATGAACCGAAGCCTTATAACTACATCAAGAAAATAAAAAAATGGTGTGATAATCATACTGTTTTAAGATTTGTCATCCATGACACAGATGTCAATATGCAGGTTATCATATCAGATTTTACATATGGCGAAAAAGACGGTACGGGTGACGTATATGCTACTATCAATTTGAGAGAATATCGGATGTTAAAAGTGGGACGTAGTAGAGTAGTTACCAAGAGTAAATCACTCTGTAAAAATTACCTCATCAAAAGAGGAGATACATTATCTGCAATTTGTCGTAAGTTTTATGGAAAAGCTTCACTTTATCCGAAGCTTGCAAAATATAATAAAATCAAGAATCCAAATTTGATTTATGCCGGTCGTACATTGAAAATTCCAGATAAAGAGCTGCTATAAGGAGGTGCTGTATGATTGAATTATTCATAAAGAACAGCAAAGGAACATTTAACATAACTCAACTAGCGGAAAACATTACATGGTCGGGAGATTATCAGCAATGTGCACGTACGTTATCCGTCGGATTAATATCATCCTATAAGGACAAGAATATCCCAGTCATCGCCTTTGATCTAGGTAATGCGATTAAATTATGTGACGGGAAGAAAGTGCTGTTTGAAGGATTTATTATCGAACGTCAAAAAGACACCGGAAGTAATATTATCAACATCACTTGTTACGATAGAGGTTTTTATTTAAAACGTAATCAAACAACGATGAAATTTAAAAATTCTACTCCAGAGGCAATTACAAAGAGAGTTTGCACAGATTTTGATATTCCAGTTGGCAATGTTGTACCAACAGGTATAAAAATAAAGCGAAACTTTATTGGGGTGAGCCTTTATCAAATAATTCAAACGGCATATACTCTTGCATCTCAAAAAAATGGGAAGAAATATATCATCTATTTTACTGGTGCGGAGTTAAATGTTATTGAAAAAAAGGTATCCAAAAGTACCTTGTTGATAGAGAGTGGAAAAAATTTGATGTCAGCCTCCATGTCTGAAAGTATAAGCGATATGATTAATCAGGTGGCAATTTATAATGAGAATGATAAACTGATTCGCACGTTAAAGAATTCTGAGCAAATAAAGCTTTATGGGGTGTTGCAAAGTTACATAAAACAGTCAAAAGGTGAGGATGTAACCAAAGATGCAAAACGTCTTATGTCGGATAATGGAGTTAACCAAAGGATTACTGTTGAAAACTTGGGGAATATATCAAATATAACCGGTGGTACGGTTGTTGTACGGGAGCCATATACAGGAGTATATGGTTTGTTTTATATAGATAGTGATGCTCACACATGGCAAAAAGGCCAGTATTTTAATAATTTGACGCTCAATTTTAAAAACATAATGGATGAACAGGAAGCAGGTTCGTTACCGGATAATAGCTAACAGTCGTGTGTGTGATGACGCAAAGTATTAATTATAAATAAGGAGGTGATTGTTTGAATAGTAATCCTTTTGCAGGAGTAATAAAAGTAATTCGTGATGATAACCGTGTACAGTCCCCCACATCATACCGTATGGGGGAAGTAAAATCTGCGTCACCACTTATAGTAGATGTGGCAGGCACGGATCAGGAAGCAGAAGATTTGCTAAAAAACGATTTAATAACCAGCTTAGTAGCAGGAGACAACTTATTATTGCTGCCAATCGATGAGGAACAGAGATACATAATAATCTGTAAGGTGGTGAATGTATGAGTATATTTCCTATGATACAGCCGGAAGCTACAGAATTAGAAGAGGAATTGGAATTATATAAGGAAGTAAAGTGGGATTATGATAAGAACATTCCTGTATTTTCGAATGGATCCCCAGTTGTAGTAACAGGTAAAGAAGCTGTATTGGTATGGGCAAGAAAAGCACTTCAAACGCAACGGTACCGATATGATATTTATTCATGGGATTATGGAAGTGAAACAGAATCATTAATTGGGCAACCATTTGATGTAAAGTTAAAGGAATCGGAAGCAGCACGTTATATAAAAGAGTGTTTGCTCGTAAATCCATATATAACAGATATTCAAAACATTTCCGTTGTAATTGAAGGAGAAGAACTTAATATAGAGTGCACGATAGAAACAGTATATGGGGAGGTGAATTTGAATGTATGAAGAATTAACCGTTGAGAATATCAAATTAGATATCATTAATCGGATGTCATCCGACATAGATACCAGGGAAGGTAGTTTTACAAATGATATGATTAGTGGAGTGGCTTATGAGATATGGAAATTGTACCAATCTCTTGATGCGATTATCCCAATTGTATATGTTGATGAAACATCTGGAGAATATATTGATAGAAAATGCTCTGATTATGGCATTATACGTAAAGAAGGAACAAAAGCTTCCGCAGAATTAACGATAAACGGTACGGAAGGTTCTGTGATACCAGCAGATAAGGTGTTCCTTACCGCGGAGGGTTTAGAATTTGTTACGAACAATGAAGTTACGATTACAGGAGGGATCGCCAAAGTGACTGCATCTGCAGTAGAAGCAGGATCAAGCTATAACGTTAACGTAGATACAATTAAGAATCAATACTCAAATTTGGAGGGGATTAATTCAGTCACAAACCTTCCAGCTACAGGCGGGACGGATTCAGAATCAGATCAATCCTTATTAAAAAGATTATATGATTACCTTCAAAAACCAGCAACGTCAGGGAATATAGCCCATTATAAACAATGGGCAACGGAGGTTGAGGGAATTGGTAATGCAAAAGTATATCCTCTTTGGAATGGAGCGGGCACGGTCAAAGTATTAGTCGTGGGAAATAACAATGAGCCTGTTAATAGCACGATTGAGGGGAATTGTAGATTACATATTGAGGAAAACCGTCCAATCGGGGCAGAAGTAACCGTAATCAGTGCAGAAGGGCTAGAGATCAATGTAAATGCAGAGGTTTTTGTTGATGCTACTACAACAATCGATGAGGTACAGAAGGCATTTCAACTTTCGCTAAAAACTTACTTACATAACATTGCTTTTGAAACTTATCAGGTAGTATATAATCGATTGGCTTATATGCTTCTGGATATTCCGGGTGTAATTGACTATCATTCCATTCTTATAAATGGAGATGATAAAAACATTAATATCGGTGGAAATCAAGTGCCGGTACTTGGAACGGTGGTGGTGAATAAATGTCTTTAATTGATTTACTACCGGAGAACTACATAGAAAGTCCGGAGGTTGTAGCGCTTCAAGATGCTCTAGATTATTTTTCTGAAGCGATGAAGGATGCAAAATCGGATTTGTTTGAACAATTTGATGTTAAAACAGCTACCTGGGGACTAACAATGATGGAGAAATCGTTAGGAATCAAGAGTAATGTATCCTCACCAATCGGATATCGAAGAGAGCATATTCGAGCGAAACTAAGAGGCGTAGGAACCATAACAAAAGCAATGCTTGAACAAACTGCGGCAGCATATTCTGGTGGCGAAGTGACGATTATAGAGAAACCTGGAACAAACAACTTTGTTATAAAATTTGTCGGTACGCTCGGAATTCCGGCAAACATGGAAGGCTTGACTTTAACCATTGAAGAGATTAAACCGGCACACCTTAGCTATACTTTTGAGTATGTTTATAATACTCATGCGAAGTTATCAGGTTATACTCATTTAGTTTTATCGGGATATACACACAAGCTACTTAAGGAAGGAGTGATAAATTAATGTCAACATTAACACAAAACTTCGGGTTAGTAAAAGACTCGGAAAATGAATATTACAATATAGATAAATTTAATCATAATTTAGATATCATTGATCAGAACATGGCCAAGCTGGTGAGTGGGGATGTCATAACAGAAACATATGCAGAGCTTGTTATTTTAAAAGCGAATAATGCCATTAAGCCGGGTCAGTTGTATTTGTTATCAGATTATGCTACAAAGTACCGCCAGCCTGTCTCCAATGTTATTAAAACAAGTCAAGTTGAGCCTTTAATACTCCAAGGTATCGGTACTAATCAATTCGCGGAGATTGCATATTCTCCTAACTATCCACAGGACATTATCTACTATGATTTTAATGATAATATATGTGAGGATGGAACAACGTTAAGAACCGGTTTTATAGAGCGCAGAATTGACACAGTGAAAAAAGTTGATGTGCCACATGATTGGCGTACCATGCTGTGGGCAAGATACAAGGCGACTGCTGCTAAGTGGACGTCGGGAGCGGTAACGAGGTTAAATGCTTATCAGGATAACGCAGGTAATCTTTATGTGTGTATCAAAAGTGGTACACCGGTAAGTCAAACAGATTCAAATTATTTTATGGCGCTGGGGTATACGGTAAACGATTACATATGGCCTTTAGCAATATTAACAGGGCTTACTTTAGGTTCTTATGCCGACAGATTTACCTTTAATCAAAGTGATGACCTCACAAAAAGTACTCCTACTAACTTTATTATTTCTCCCGAATGTGTGAGTGTTAAAAGTGGGGCAGAAAAACGAGAGCTAAATGTACAAACATTGTCGTCTAATGTATTTGTTTACTCAGATGATACTAATTCGCCTAGCAGAATATCAATAGATGATGGTAGTTATAACAATACATTTATTAAAAATTATAGTCTTGCACTCGATCCGAGCTGCTACAATAATGTTTTTGGTGCTGGTTTTAGCCGTAGTAGTATTGGAGCAGATGCCAACAACAATATAATTGGAAATGGATGTCATACGACAACATTCCTTACAAATTGTAATGTAAATGTAATTGGAGATAATTGTATTAATAATACATTAGGAACTGCAAATAGTTATATTATATTAAATTCTGGTTGTAGTTTTAACACATTTGGTTCAAACAATTATAGCAATACATTTGGCAATACGTGCACAAGTAACACATTCGGCTCAAACTTCTATGGAAACTCTTTTGGTAACGTTTGCGCTGGTAATACTTTTGGTGCTAATTGCTATAATAATACTTTTGCGGATAATTGCGTTGCTAACACATTCGGTTCTAAATGTAGTAATAATACCTTTGGATCAGGTTGTTCCAATAATTCTTTTGGATCAAATTGCTATAGTAATTTATTTGGTAGTGCTTGCACTAGTAATACCATTAATAGTTCTTGTTATAATAATTCCGTTGGAGATAGTTATTATAATAATACAATAGATTCTGCTTGTTCAGGTAATATCTTCGGCAGTAATTGTTCGTCAAACAATATTGGTGGATACTGCACTGGTAATACATTTGCAGATTATTTTAGGTACAATACTCTAAAACCATTTATTCGCAACAAAAATATGACCTCTCTTACTGAGTTATACTCAAAAAACTATAATCATGAGATTTTTATAAATACATCATTGAATGTTTATACCATACATTATGTTGGTACAACTCCAACATACATACAGATACCATAAGGAGGTGTAAATCATGGCAAGAAAAATTAACTATACCCAAATGATGGATGGCGAAAGAATACACCTATCTGTCTCCAGTAATAATGAAAAGGACTACCAAGAACAACTATCAACTGTACAAACATACTGTGATGATTACTCAATTGAAGAGGTGGCAGAAGAATTAACGTTAGAGCAACAGGTGACTGATCTTCAACTTGCGATTACAGAACTCTTTGAGAGGATGGTGAATAATGGCTAAGGTATATCAAATGTTAATTGTTAAAGGGTTAAAAACAATCGAAGATGTGCCGGAGAATATCCGACAAGAAGTAATCCAATTATTATCATATTAATAATCAAATAGAGGCTTATCAAATAGAGGGCATCCGAAAGGGTGCCTTTTATAATACTAAAATATGAAAGGATAGATGTTATGTAATGCAAAATGAAGTTTTTATCGCGTTAATTACATTAGGCGGAAGTGGGATCGGTACATTAGGTGGAATTATTCTATCGAGTAAATTGACTACTTACCGCATTGAACAGCTAGAAAAGAAGGTCGATAAACATAACAGTTTAATTGATCGGACATTTAAACTTGAAGAAAGGATGGCTCTTAATGAAAGAGACATTGTTGTAGCAAGTACTCGTATTAAGGATTTAGAAGAAAGGTAAAGGTAAAATATATGGATTTGTCATTTTTATATAATTATATAGATTTAGCTGTGCTTGGCATCTGTTTATGCCTTGGTTATGTTATAAAATACAGTTTTAGTTTTATTAATAACAGGTATATCCCGGCCATTATGCTATGTTCAGGAACAGCTATTAGTATTATGGTGAACATACCAAATATCAATGCAATTACAGTGTTAAGTGGTATGATCAGCGGTCTTGCTTCCACCGGTTTATATGAGGCAATGCGTAATATTATTGATAAAGATGGAAAAAAGGAGTAATAAGACAATGGGTGTAAAAATCGGTCATGCATCAATTGATGAGAACGGAAAAATATCTGGTGGTAAAGTTGGAAATCAGACTGGTAAAGAGATATGTATCAGGACATGGTATAATAAGCCGTGGAGTGTGTTGTTAGTATGTACCGATCAAAAGCTTGCTGAAAAAGCTGCTGAGATTATGGAACAAATCTGTATAGATCCAAACTTTGGATATGATCAAAATCAACGTCTCACTGGGTATTATGCAATTATAAAAAACAAGAATAAAATTAAAGGGGCCAAAGGTGAATTTGATTGCTCTTCTTTAATCGCAACATGCTATATCCTGGCAGGTTTAGATATTTCACCCAGCCTTACAACATCTACACTCCGAAAGACCTTACTCAATACCGGCAAATTTATAGTCTATACAGATAGGCGGTATGTTGAATCAGATGCATACGCTAAGCGTGGAGCTATCTATCTGAGCGAAGGGAAACACGTAGTAATGGCACTTGAGAACGGAGCTAAAGGGAATCCTTATCCTGAGCCGAAACGTAATATTAAACGTGGTTGTGTAGGAGAAGACGTAAAGTGGGTACAATGGAAGTTATTAACTTATGGTATTAGATTTGTTGCCATCAATGGGAAGAAAGCAGAGCTTACAATAGATGGTAGTTGCGGGAGAATTACTGAAGCAGCAATCAGGTTTTACCAAGACAAGGAAGGTTTAATGGTTGATGGTGATTGCGGACCGATTACCAGAGGGCTCTTAAATAAATAATAGTTAGAGTTATCATTACTATATTGGTAAATACAAAACCCCTCAATACTTTTTATGTGATTTACCTTAAGTAGACAAGGTTAATAACTAGAATCTAAAATAGGTGGATCATATCACATGATATTGAGGGGTAGCATTAAAACAAAGATAGCATTAATGAAGAAACATCATTTATTCGCTGATATTATTTATACGCAAAAAGTTTTCATAAGCAAGTTCCTGAAGCAATTTATATAAACCTTGAACATTAAATTGTTTCGGAAATTCAAGCTTATGTGATGAATACTGCACATGATGCCCTTTTAATTCCGGAGAGCTTATATAGGTAAAGGTTAATTCACTATCATCAAAACCAAAGCCTGAGGTTTCCATGGTGACGTCTGTAATAGAATAGAGATTTATTGATTGAATTCTCGTTTTAGTGCCGGTGGTCTAATATGTCAATCTAGCTCTGAAAAATTCCTTTGCTGCATCATAACCCTGATTATATAAGAATTGATAGGTGGCATCGTTCACCGTTATATTAAAATCCAGTGGAGATATCTCATTGGTATCAATAATGATTGAACGGTCTTTATTCAACGGATTGCTTTCGTACACGGATTGTTGAACGTAGGAGGAAAGATGAAGTAAGCTTTCAATATATGCTAATAGGTTATCGATTGGAGCATAGGTAAGGTCGCTTTTAAAGCGAACGCCAAGGGTATTCATGTTTGCGCCATAATAAACATAGGGATTGTATCGTGGGGAATCAAAGAGTGTGAGTGGATAGTTCATAATGGCGCCTCCATCACAGAATACATTTGTCATGTTATTACCGGTTATTTCCTTATTGTTAGTAGTCACTGCTTCAAAGAACAGTGGGATGGACATGGATATTCGGACAGCCTCGGCTACTTCCATCATTGGTGTGGATTCATATGAAAAGACACTGAGGTTCTTCATCGTCAAATTTGTTCCTATTAAATATAAATCAGTGAATGAACGTCCATTTTTATGAATTGAGGGGTCTTTAAAGTCTAGGAATGTATATGGAGGACGTTTTTTTGATGAGTTGAATTGCTTGGCGATAACATCTCGTATCCAATCGTAAAGATATTCTGTTGAGTACCAGCCGTATTGATTCATCATTCTATACATACAATTTAGATCACCAAATAGATTTTCTATTGTTGTTTTCACCTCATCTGGGATAATCTCAATACTGTCCAGAATACTTTTTGACGGAATTTTACTGTAATCCAATGATTGGGCAATCTTATTCATATCATCATACGAGAGGTTAAAGCTTGTAATACAAGCTGTGATGGCTCCAGCTGAAGTCCCCGCAATTCTACGAACATTTTTCATCCATCCATTCTCTATAAGATATTTTATTGCTCCTAAGTACGATATTCCAAGAATGCCCCCACCTTCAAATACTAAATTATTGATTTCTCTGCTCATAATAAACCCTCATTCTTTATTAGGTAACTGATATACGTCATAAGCATCATTAGAATTGTGAAAATTACATTAGATACTTGATTGTCAGTTATATTAATTCTTATATAAAGTTTATGCGGCGATAAGTTTAGGTATAATTAAAATAGATAATAAGAGTAGGTGTGATTGGACAAGTGGGTTTTTCTTTGATAAAATAACAGTAATGTTTATAATTATTTTTTGTGCCTGCGTCATCCTCTGAGCAATTTGGAGGCGCAACACAAGCGCAGGAAGGGAGTAAATTATGAGTGAAAGTATATTAATTGTTGATGATGAAAAAGAAATTGCAGATCTAGTGGAGCTGTATTTGAAAAATGACGGATATCAGGTTTATAAATTTTACTCAGGTACTCAGGCGCTGGAGTGTATCCAAACAACCAAGTTAGATCTTGCCATTCTGGATGTTATGTTACCGGATATAGATGGTTTTCGAATTTGCCAAAAGATCAGGGAACAATATTATTTTCCCGTTATTATGCTGACTGCGAAGGTGGAGGATATGGACAAGATTATGGGACTGACATTAGGAGCTGATGACTATATTACCAAGCCCTTTAATCCACTAGAGGTCATAGCAAGAGTCAAGACACAGCTGAGGCGTTATATGAGATATAATCATTCCGAAGGAAGTCAGCGTTTTGATAAGTATGAGATAATCGATCATAATGAGTTTGAATTTAATGGGTTAAAGATTAATAAGGACACTCATAAATGTTCCCTGTTTGGGAAGACACTAACCTTAACACCGATAGAATTTTCAATACTTTGGTATCTGTGTGAGAACAGAGGTAAAGTGGTATCCTCTGAGGACCTTTTTGAAGCAGTATGGGGTGAAAAGTTCATGGATAACAATAATACGGTGATGGCACATATTGGACGCTTAAGGGAGAAGATGAAGGAGTCTTCCAAAAATCCGAAATTTATTAAAACAGTATGGGGGGTTGGCTACCAGATTGAATAATAAAAGAAGTAATTTTAAAAGGGCGTTATCATTTAGAATACTTACTAGATTTTTGACCTCAATATTTATATATAGTGTGATTATGCTTGCCATGTTTTTTTTCGCAAGATACTTTTTTGGAAGGTTTACATGGTATAAGGGAGATTATCTTTATAGTATATTGCATCTGATTAATTATAACTATATAGAGTTTTTTATTCTGATATTTGGAACAGGCTATTTAGTGATATTCCTGTATTACTGGATGAAAACATTGGGTTACTTGGAGAATATTATAAAAGCAACTGAGAGAATTTATAATTCGAAGGATGGTTTGGTTGAGCTTCCTGCGGAATTAAAGGAAGTAGAATATCAGATGAATCAGATTAAGATTGATATTCAAAATAATGAGAGAGCAGCAAAGGAAGCAGAGCAAAGAAAAAATGACCTTGTTGTATATCTTGCACATGATTTAAAAACACCACTTACATCTGTGATTGGTTATCTGACACTTCTTAGAGATGAGAATCAGATTTCAGAGGAACTTAGGGGGAAATATCTTACAATTTCACTGGAGAAGGCAGAACGTTTGGAGGAGCTGATCAATGAATTCTTTGAAATTACAAGATTTAACCTAACGAATCTAACATTGGAACTTAGTAAAATAAATCTTACCCGTATGCTGGAACAAATTACGTATGAGTTTAAGCCAATGCTTGCAGAGAAGGAATTAATCTGTGAAATTGATGCTGATCCAAGTATTATGTCTTATATTGATGTAAATAAAATGCAACGTGTTTTTGATAATTTAATTCGGAATGCGATTAATTACAGCTTCCGGGGAGGTAAAATTAAGATTACAGCCCTACAATCGGCAAAAGAGATTCAGCTCAGCTTTATAAATCAGGGTAATACGATTCCTGCAGAGAAACTGGCAAGAGTTTTTGAACAGTTTTATCGATTGGATACCGCAAGAACCTCAAAGACAGGTGGCGCGGGCTTAGGACTTGCAATTGCGAAGGAAATTATTGAGCTTCATAAGGGTAATATAACTGCAAGGAGTGAAAATGAACGGATAGAATTCGTTATCACACTTCCTAATCTTTCGTAGGAAAATCGTAAGAATTAAATATGAAAATCTTTATAGATCTATAAAGAAAAACGAAAAAAGAGCATTCACATTTTTGATAGGATTAAGTTATCAAAAGCGTGAATGCTTTTTTATTTACAAATCAAAAGGGACTAAGGAGATAAACTATGATAAAAAAGAAAATTGCAGTTATATTTGGGGGATGTTCCAGTGAGTATCCTGTATCTCTTCAATCAGCATATGCGATTCTATCCAATATTGATCGTACACGCTATGAGTTAGTATTAATTGGTATAGACCGAGAGGGGTCCTGGTATCGATATAATGGTGATCTTAATGGGATTGCCGATGACACTTGGCATAGTACCGACAAAGTATGTACACCAATTATGATATCACCGGATCGCAAGCATCACGGTCTAATTGAAATTAGAAAAGATGGAATTAAGTTTACGAAAATAGATGCAGCCTTCCCAGTTCTCCATGGTAAAAACGGAGAGGATGGAACTGTTCAAGGTGTAATTGAACTTGCAGGAATTCCTTTAATTGGATGTGGAACGCTTTGTTCCGCGCTTTGCATGGACAAGGATCGAGCGCATAAGCTGGTACAGGCTGTTGATGTGATTATACCGAAATCCATTGTACTTACAAGAAAGTATGACAAGGAGTTAATCCATGAGATAACAACAAAGGAACTGCATTATCCCTTGTTTGTCAAACCTTTGAAAGCGGGTTCTTCCTTCGGAATCACAAAAGTTAAAGATGAGAATGATCTGTTTGCAGCGATTGAAGCTGCCTTCCAATATGATGATGAGGTTATTATGGAAGAGAATATTGAAGGGTTTGAGGTTGGATGTGCAGTTATGGGCAACCATGAGCTCACGGTTGGTGAGGTGGACGAGATAGAACTTTCGGATGGATTTTTTGACTTTAAAGAGAAATATACATTAGAAAGTTCCAAGATTCACATGCCGGCTCGTATCGATCAAAAAACAGCGAACAGAATTAAACATACAGCAGCAGCTATCTATAAAGCACTTGGATGTAAAGGGTTTGCGAGAGTGGATATGTTTTTAACACCGGATAATAAGATTGTATTTAATGAGGTGAATACAATACCGGGATTTACCTCACATAGCCGTTATCCCAATATGATGAAGGGGATTGGATTATCTTATAAGGAACTACTGACAAACTTGATTGAACTGGGGATGAAGCAATGAAAACAATAACATTCGACAAGAAGGATATACACAATGGGAGACTTATAGTAATTAACAAACAGTATCCACTTAAAAGTGATAATAAAGAGTGTAATATCTCAATGATACCTGCCTATGTAAGCAATCCGGAGGTACTACTCGAATATAAGACGGCTGCGGTTTTATCCCATCTCGTGGGGTATTTAAAATGTGTGAACGAGATTATTCCTATCAGTGGGTACCGAACATTTGAGGAGCAATCCAAAATCTATACGGATTCGCTAGCAGAGAATGGCAGTGATTTTACTAACAAGTATGTAGCATTACCAAATCATAGTGAACATCAGTCAGGTTTAGCAATTGATTTGGCGTTAAATCAAAATCACGTGGATTTTATTCGACCTGATTTTCCTTACGACGGGATATGCAAAACATTTCGTGAGAAAGCTCCTTTATATGGATTTATAGAACGATATCAAAGCGGTAAGGAGGAAGTTACTGGTATAGCACATGAGCCCTGGCATTTTCGTTATGTAGGATATCCGCATTCGATCATTATGCAGGAATACGGACTTGTCTTAGAGGAGTATATTGATTTCTTGAAATCCTTCCCATACGAAGGAGAACATTTTAACACTGAAGTATTTGGGCAGAAGGTAGAAATATATTATGTAAATGCGGATTCAAATGATACATCAGTAGTATTGGAGGATGATGCGATCTATCAGACCTCCGGTAATAACATGGATGGTTTTATAATAACGGTATGGAGGTAAACATCGTGAAGGGGTCGAAGGTATATGGGGGGATTGATAATTTTCGAGTGATATTTCGAAAAGAATCGAAGCATGAGAAGGAAAGAGATCGTTCATGGATCGAGATTAACACGGACAATCTAAAATACAACGCAAAATTACTGAGCAGTCTCATGCAGCCGGGCTGTGAGATGATGGCTGTTGTGAAAGCGAATGCATATGGACATGGTGCTGTTAGGGTATCAAAATGTCTGAATACGATAGGTGTTAAGTCCTTCGCAGTTGCGACGATAGATGAGGGGATTGAGTTACGTAAGAATGGTATCCGCGGTGAGATTTTAGTCTTAGGATATACGGATCAAAGCAGAGTGAATGAATTACATCATTATCAGTTGATTCAAACCGTAATTGATTATGAGTATGCGATAATGTTGAGTGATTTCAACAAATCGTTGAAGGTTCATATTAAAGTAGATACCGGTATGCATCGCTTGGGGTTACCGTCAGAAGCGGTTAATCAGATTAAAGAAATTTTTTGTCTAGAAGGGCTGAAAGTATGTGGCATTTATACTCATCTATGTGTTGCTGATAGTATGGATAAGGAGGACGTTAAATTTACCTGGAATCAGATAGAAGACTTTTACTACTTGTTGAGACAACTTGAAAAATTAGGTGTTGTAATTCCTAAAATACATATTCAAAGTAGCTATGGCTTGCTTAATTATCCAGAGTTGCAGTGTGACTATGCACGTATCGGAATTGCGCTTTATGGCTCACTTAGTACTCAAGGAGACCCGACAAAGCTCACAGCAGATCTTCGCCCGGTGTTGTCACTGAAATCTAGAATAGCAATGATACGCGAGATTTCTGCCGGAGAATCAGTAGGGTACGGAAGGGATTATCAGCTTACCAGAGATAGCAGAGTCGCGGTTATACCGATCGGTTATGCAGATGGACTACCCCGAAGTCTTTCGGATGGATTTGGGAGGGTATTGGTAAAAGGGAATCAAGTATCTATGATAGGCAGAATCTGTATGGATCAGCTTTTGATCGATATAACCGATATTCAAGGAATCAATAAAGGAGATATCGTAACCTTGATTGGTGAGGATGGAACAGAAGAAATTGCTGCGGTTAATGTTGCAAAAAGTGCAGGGAGTATAACGAATGAGCTATTTAGCCGGTTAGGTAATCGCATGGAACGGATATATCTTTGATGTAACGACAAGAGGCAACTTTATCAATTGAGATGATTACCAATGAAATATAATATATCATAAAAAGCTTTGTAGCGCTTATGCACAAAGCTTTTTATGTCATTTGAGAAAGGTGAATGTAATATTGGACGGGTATAAATTTTTTATAAAGAGGGTGTAAAGAATATATAAAAATAAATGTAGAAATTTTCTTATTGACAATATATAATATGCTTGAGTAAAATATTTAAATTCGGTTAAAAATTAAGCGTATGAGAAATCAGGGAGAAACTAACAAATGAATATCAAAGAATTACTACTTGGTAAACCTTTAAAAAATGACCAGCTCAGTCATGAGAAAATGTCACGTGTATGGGGATTGCCAATCATGGCAAGTGACGCAGTGTCTTCGGTTGCATATGCAATTGAAGAGATTTTATTAATACTGATTCCTGCAATTGGTTTAATAGCATTTCGATCACTTCCGTATATTGTGTTACCTATTTTATTATTATTATTTCTATTAGTACTATCATATTCACAAATTATAGACCACTATCCAAGAGGTGGTGGTGCATATGCCGTTGCAAAAGAAAACATTGGTAAGCCGTTTGCCTTATTATCGGCAGCGGCACTTACAATTGATTATATTTTAACGGTAGCGGTTAGTATTTCATCCTCTACCGCAGCAATAATCGCAGTATTTCCTTCCGTTCATGAATATAAGGTAATTGTATCTTTAGTCTTTGTTGCATTAATAACTTTGATGAATCTTCGTGGGATGAGGGAGTCCTCTAAGGTATTTGGATTACCCACTTATATCTTTATCGGATCGATGGGTGTTATGATTGTATTCGGTTTCTTTAAACTATTAACAGGAACATTAAACCCGATCCAATATCCGAAGGGAGTAATTCCTACTGAGACGATACAGGGTCTGGGCGCAATTATTTTATTGAAGGCATTTTCTTCCGGTTGTTCAGCAATGTCCGGTGTTGAAGCAGTCAGTGATGCAGTACCAAGCTTTAAGAACCCTCCGACAAGGAATGCTAAGCATGTTTTATTTATGCTTGGTACCATTATCTTCTTTATCTTTGGCGGAACATCTATATTAGCAGTACATCTGCAGGTAGCACCATTTGCAGGCCATACTGTATTATCACAGATTTCAGGTGCAATATTTGGACATACCTTCATGTATTATGAATTACAGATATTTACTACATTGATATTGCTCCTTGCAGCGAATACAGCATATAACGGGTTACCTCAGTTGTTTTATATTCTTGCACATGACGGTTATGTTCCAAGACAGTTTTCTTCCAGAGGTACAAAGTTAAGCTTTTCTAATGGTATTGTTTTTATCTTTATATCAGCTTCATTATTAATTATCTTTTTTAAAAGTGAAACGCATGCAATCATTCCTTTATATTCTGTGGGTGTATTTATTTCCTTTACCATAGCACAGTTTGGTATGTTTAAGAAATGGATTATTACAAAAGAAAAAGGATGGCAGTATAAATGTTGGATTAATGGGCTAGGCGCGTTAGTAACCTTTGTGGTATCGATTATCGTTTTTGTAATGAAATTCCATCATGGAGCTTGGATCTTAGCGGTAGCGATACCGATCATTATGTTTATAATGTATGTGATCAATAAGCATTATGAGTCAATCGGTAAGCAGCTAGTCCTTGAGAAGTTTAATCCTTATTATAATGAAAATGCGGTGTCCTCTACCCAATGTATCTTGATGGTACATGATATTAATAAGCCTTTTCTTAAGGCAATTAATTATGCTAACTCGATTTCCAATAATATCACTGCGCTTCATGTATGTCGACATCCGGAGCATGCAAAGGGTCTTCGTAAGCAGTGGGAAGACCTAGCGATACCGATTAAACTTGAAATTATTGAAACACCTTATCGTGATATCATTAAACCGATGGATGACTATCTATGGCAGAGGGAGAAAGAGTTGAATCATGGAGAAAATATCTCGGTAATTATTATTAAATTTATCACTGCACATTGGTATGATAATTTATTGCATAATCAAACAACTTATTTTTTCAGTCATCATCTGAGTAAGCATAAGAATATTTCTACTGTTATTCTGCCGTTCCATTATATGCTGGATGATAAACATTTTCAAAATAAGATTTAACTAATATATAAAAATGGATTGAAGAATGATACTGAATAATTTATTAATTACAAACACTCAGATTCATTCATCAGGGCTCCCACAAGATTGGATTAAACCAAGCTTATGGGAGCCCTGATTAGCATGTAGCAGCTGACCTGTCCTTTTGTAAATCATCTTCATTATAGGTCACATTTTTCATCATTCTATTATATCATTATCAAACCTATGTTGAATTCTAATAGATTGATCTACCAGAGCTTTTTTAGTAGTGAACAATGAAATCATGAAAATGATTAATAATCCTTCGTATTACAAATAATTAAATTGAAAAACCCATTATTCTTGGTATAATGAAAGCACTACACTCTTAAAGGAGAAAAATATATTATGAACCCAATTATCAGTGTGAAAAATTTTGTTAAATCGTATGGTAACTTTAAAGCCGTGGATGATATCAGCTTTGAAGTGGAAGAAGGATCAATATTTGCATTTCTTGGACCAAACGGTGCAGGAAAGAGTACCACCATCAATACCCTCTGTACTATATTTGAAAAAACATCGGGTACGTTATTGATTGATGGTAAGGATGTCACAACGAATAAGAGCGATGTTAGGGCGGCCATCGGAGTAGTGTTCCAGGATTCTACCTTGGATGCAAAGATGACAATTGAGGAAAACCTAATCATGCACTGTGTATTTTATCACATTCCGAAGAAGGAAGTGGAGGAAAGAATTCAATTCGTATTAAAGTTAGTAGATTTGTTAGCTGAGAGAAAGAAAGTGGTTGGAGCATTGTCCGGTGGAATGAAGCGACGTGTGGAAATTGCAAGAGGATTAATACATTATCCGAAAGTGTTATTTTTAGATGAGCCAACTACCGGACTGGATCCACAGACCAGATCCCATATCTGGGAGTATATATTAAAACTGCAACGAGAGAGAAATATTACGATTTTTCTGACGACTCATTATATGGAAGAAGCGGAAGTGTGTGATAAGATTGCGATTATTGATGGCGGCAAAATTGTGGCTCATGATACCCCATATGCATTAAAGAAGCAGTATACAAAGGATAAAGCATTTATAACCACTAAAAATGAAGAGAAACTAGAACAGTTATTGCAGGAACATGACCTGGAATATGTGAAAAAGGAAGGCTACTACAGAGTTGATGCCGAGAACATAGATCGTCTATTGCAGGTAATCAGTCTTCAAAAGGATGACATTGTTGATCTTGAGATCAAAAAGGGAACATTCAATGACGTATTTTTAGAGATAACAGGTCGAAAGATTCGAGAGGAGGCTTAATATGCAAACAATTATAACACTTTGGATTAGAGGGTTAAAGGCATTTGTTCGTAACAAAACAGGTTTGATATTTTCCTTGGTTTTCCCTCTCTTCTTTGTATATGTGTTTGGTGCGATATTTAAGAATGATTTTATCGAGAATCCGATTGCATACATGCTATCGGGAGTTATTATTACCACGGTTTTTGAAGGTTCCTTAAACTTGGCCTCAACCACCGTTGATGATATGGTAAGTGGGTTTATGAAGGAGGTACTTGTATCTCCGGCTAAGAGACTACATGTAGCAATTGGGCAGCTTTTGTCCGCTGCAACGGTTTCCACTCTTCAAGGGATTATGATTCTGATTATTGGTTTATTTATTGGGATAAAATTTACTTCTTGGACGACACCAATCTTTATACTTTTAGCAATGATCTGCGTTGGATTGGTATTTTCGGGTGTTGGTTTATATATGGCAACAAAGGTGCGCAGTGGTCAAACATTTCAGATTATCAAAACAGCAATTACGATGCCATTGACATTTGTATCCGGTGCATATATCCCGCTGGCAATGTTGCCGGATTTATTAAAATATGTAGCATATATTAACCCGATGACTTATGCAACTGCATTCTTTCGAATGATTGTATTAGAAAAGACAAACCTATCCAATGAGGCTCTCGTGAAGGAGGGCTTGGCGATAGATATAAACGGCTTTATCGTATCACCGTTTTTATCATTTATCATATTTATGTTAATTGGCGCATTGTTCCTTATTCTGGCAACCAGATCCTTTGTAAAAACAGATTTTTCTAAGATTAACAGAAGCGCGAATGATGCAAGTGCATTGTGGGGATAATGGAGTGATATGCGATTAGATAAGTATCTGGCTGAGGCATCAGTTGGCAAGAGGAAGATAACCCGTGAATATATACAAGCAGGTAAAGTTACAGTAAACCATCAGGTGGTAACGGAGCCTGCTAGGGACATTGATGAAATTCATGACATGGTTGAATATCAGGGCGAAGAGATTGTCCAATCCCAAAGAGTATATTATATGTTTCATAAACCGGGTGGATGTGTTACTGCAACTAAAGATCTAGAGAATAAGACAGTTCTTGATTATTTTGATCCAAAACATGCGAAGGGTTTATTCCCAATAGGAAGATTGGATAAAGATACCGAGGGCCTTCTTCTATTAACCAATCACGGAGAATTCAGTCATAGCATAATGCATCCGGATAAGCATGTAGAGAAAGCTTATTTCTTCTGGGCACTTGGTGAACTGGATGATCAAAAGGAAGAATTGCTAAGAACAGGGATTATTATAGGAGAGAATGAACCTCCTGCAAGAGCATTACAACTTAAAGTGATAGATTCCGGAGAGTATAAAGAACTTAAGGATAAAATGAATGCTAATAGCATAAAAGAGGTGCGAATCAATCCTATGTATCAACCTGTGCTTTCCGGGATATTGACAATAGCGGAGGGTAGGAAGCATCAGGTAAAAAGAATGTTAAAGGCGGTTGGTTGTTATGTGGTTTATCTTAAGCGGATATCCATCGGAGGACTGACGCTGGATGAAACTTTACAACCAGGTTGTTACAGAGAACTGAGTGATGCGGAAATTAAAATGCTATATCGTTAGTTAATTAAGTTATGTCAATATCGACCTAAAACTAAGTCATTAATCCGAATAGAATGAGCATTATAAATATGATAAAATGTCTTTGTTGGTAATGAATTGTCGTTATAAGGAGAAGGATTATGAAAACAGAGAAGATAAAAGAACTAATAGCAAAAATGACCTTAGAGGAAAAAGCATCACTATGCTCTGGTGAAGACTTCTGGCATACCAAGGCAATCGACAGATTAGGAGTTCCATCCTCAATGGTTTCTGACGGTCCTCATGGACTTCGCAAACAGGATATGGAAGGCGATCATCTGGGAATTAACGATAGTATCAAGGCAGTATGCTTCCCGGCTGGGTGTGCGACTGCAGCATCTTTTAATCGTGATCTGGTTGTTAAGATGGGTGAGGCTTTGGGTAATGCTTGTCAGGCAGAAGGAGTAAGTGTAGTACTTGGCCCTGCTGTGAATATTAAACGTTCCCCGTTGTGTGGACGTAACTTCGAGTATTCATCAGAAGATCCTCTGGTAGCAAGTGAGATGTCGGGAGCATTGATTCAAGGTGTGCAGAGTAAGAATGTAGGAACAAGTATCAAGCACTTTTTAGCAAATAATCAAGAAACCAGAAGAATGTCCTGTTCTGCTGAAATAGATGAGAGAACATTAAGAGAGATTTATCTGTCAGCTTTTGAGGGAGCTATAACAAAACAGAAACCGTGGACGGTTATGTGCTCTTATAATAAAATCAATGGAGTTTATGCAGCAGAGAATAAGACCTATTTAACAGATGTTTTAAGAAATGAATGGGGCTTTGACGGCTATGTAGTGAGTGACTGGGGTGCAGTCAACGAACGTGTGGCAGATCTAGCAGCAGGAATGGATCTTGAGATGCCGGGCTCACATGGAGTAAACGATGTGCTCATCGTAGAAGCGGTAAAGAACGGCACATTGGATGAAAGTTTGTTAGATACCGCAGTAGAAAGAATATTAAATATTGTATATCGTTTTGAAGAAAATAGAGATCCAGATGCAGTATTTGATCTTGATAAAGACCATGAATTAGCAAGAAAGATAGCACATGAAACGATCGTTCTGTTAAAGAATGATGATATATTACCATTGGATGAAAAAGAAGAGATCGCTTTTATCGGAGAATTTGCCATCAAGCCTCGTTATCAGGGCGGCGGCAGTTCCCATATCAACAGCCATAAATTCACATCAGCAGTTCAGGAGGTAGAGGGAAAGAACAATATTACCTATGCTCAGGGTTACCGTACGGCTGAAGATGAAGTTGATGATGCACTTGTGAAAGAAGCGGTAGAAGCTGCTAAGAGAGCAAAGTTTGCTGTAGTATTTGCTGGTCTTCCGGATTCTTTTGAATCCGAAGGTTATGACAGGGATCATATGGGATTACCAAATTGTCAAAATCATCTGATAGATGCTATTACATCAGTTCAGCCGAATACAGTTATTGTTCTTCATAATGGTTCTCCTGTGGAGATGCCTTGGATTGGTAAGGTAAAAGGTGTTCTGGAAGCATACCTGAGTGGTCAGGCAGTTGGAGGTGCTGTTGTTGATATTCTGTTTGGTAAAGTAAATCCAAGTGCAAAACTAGCTGAAACATTCCCACTCAGATTGGAAGATAACCCATCTTATTTAAACTTTCCCGGTGAAGAAGATATCGTAGAGTACAAGGAAGGAATCTTTGTAGGATATCGTTATTATGATAAGAAAAAGATGGAGGTACTGTTCCCGTTCGGATACGGTCTATCCTATACAAGTTTTGAATATTCAAATCTTAAATTGAGTAGTAAATCAATTAAGGATACTGATAGTGTTACTGTAACGGTGGATGTAAAAAACACCGGTAAGGTAACCGGTAAAGAAATTGTACAGCTATATGTTGGTGATAAAGTAAGCACAGTAATCAGACCGGTGAAAGAATTAAAGGATTTTGCTAAGGTGGAATTAGCTCCTAGTGAAACAAAAACGGTAACCTTTGAACTGGGTAAGAGAGCCTTTGCTTACTATAACACTAAAATTAAGGATTGGCATGTAGAAAGTGGCGAGTTTGACATATTAATCGGTAAATCCTCCAGAGATATTGAGTTATCAGAGAGTATCACAGTTGAATCCACAGTAGCTCTTCCTTTTGTGTTTACAAAGGATACACCACTTGGAGATATTGTTCACAATGAAAAGGCAATGAAGATCATTAATGAGACGGTTAATCTGGATGAATTATCAGGAATCTCGAATAATGACGGCGAGGGTTCAGCTTCTGAGGCGATAACAGCAAAGATGCAGGAAGAAATGTTAAAATTCATGCCTTTGCGTGGAGTGATAAGCTTTGGAAAGAGTATGACGGTGAAGGAACTGGAGGATGCAGTTGAGCGTTTGAATAGAGAAGCATCTGTATAACGATATATTTAAATTCATAAATTAATAAAACATTTTAAAGGCTTATATGCTGCTATAGTCTATGGAGTAAGAGTTACTCCTATGGTTATAAAAGTATATAAGCCTTTTTGTTAATATTAACGCTAGTATTACATACGAATCGATAAGGCATATTTTTCGCATCTACGTGGCCATGGATATGCTTTAATCACATCGGAAGAGCAGGATGTATATAATAATTAATAATATACATGTGGCGTGGTGAAATGAACGATCAGGGTAAAGAGAAATTTACTGTAGAATTTCGGGAAGGTGTTACTGAATATGCTCCGGTTATTCCTCGAAGGTATACTTATATACAGGAGAAGGAATCGAATATAAGTCATTTGATTATTGCTTCTGACTTTATATCTGAACAGTTCACAAAAGAGCAAAAAGAAATCATCGGAGAGTGGCTGTTAGTTGATTCAGGAACATGGTTTTATGGATACCTTTTTATGGGCGACTTGATGGGGCAGGAACCAGATAATCAAAGAAGAGCAGAGATACAGAAGCTATTAGTGAATGCATTAGTAACGATACGAAAAGGTGATAGAAAATTCTTTGAGAGTCATCCGGAATTACTACATTACCCGATAATTGTTTATTATCTATACTCTGATCCAGAATATAATTATAGTGAATGCTGGGGAACCTTTAATAATTATGATATTACGACTGCACAGAATATGGTTGAAACATATTCCATCGAACAAAATTTGGTGTTAATTCAAAATAAATTGGGTGATGTTACAGGGAATGGTAAAATAAGCAACATCAGTTTGTATGGGAATAAAACAAATGAAACGGGGTTGTTCGATAATATTACTGTTAAAGTGGATATGGATGGTACTCAGATTAATATGCTTACGGAAATCAATGCCTATAATCCTACAATATTTATTGGCGATTTCACTCATAATCACATAAACGATATCATGGTTAGTTCGGATATTATGTTTGATTCTATGAACCTGATAGAGAAAGGGATGCACGGTATTAGTATTGAATCAGTGATAGGGAATGAGCTTGTAACAATATTTACAAGTGGGTCTTATAGTACAGAATATCAATTTTTGGTAAACTATGACAAGGATTATAAAGTTAACATTATAAATATTAAAAAGAATAAGTTATTTAATCTTGATATTAGCAATAAAGGGAAGGACTATCTATCCAACTACTATAAGGAAAATGGTGAGTTAATTAAGCCTGTACAGGGGAAGGTATTGAATGCTGAGGCATTTGTTCCATTGGTAAGCAACAAAAAGGAAGTCTTCTACGACATGTTTGTTATTCAACGGATCATAGGGGAAGAAGGGATTGAAACCTTAGGATTTATACAAAATCAATTAAGCTGGAATGGAAAGAAGTTTGATAGTGTATGGATGGTGGTATTAACACCAAGCACAAATCTGTTACCTTCCTAGACTGATTATTGTACATTAGGAATCTCTATCTGGGTGGTACCTTTATCGTTTTCCAAATATTCTGCTCCGAATTTATGCATCATCTCTAATATGGGGAGAAGTTTGTAACCTACATCAGTCAGACTATATTCTACCTTGGGCGGAACAACTGGATATACTTCTTTATGTACCAGATTATCTTCCTCCAAACTTTTTAGCTGGCGTGAGAGAACTTTTTGTGCCACATTGGGAAGTTTTCGCTGGATATCACTAAAGCGCAATGTGGAATAACTAAGATACCACAGTATTAAAATCTTCCATTTGCCTGAAATCATGTCTTGTATTAAAACCATGGGGCATTTTTCAAATTGAAGGCATTTGTCTTTCATATAACAATCTTCATGTCTACTAAGTGCTTGCTGCATTGATTCACCTCGCAAAGTAATGGTGACTTTTTTGTCACTGGCTGACAATAAAGTGCGTACTTGATTAAATAATTTAATAATATTATCATGATAACATACAAAGGTTACAAAAAGGAAGATGATGTCTGTGATTTATGAAAATTTAATTTTCCTAAAAAGACAACCGATTAAAAAGCGAGGTAGATGATTATGAGTAAAGTATTGTATATCAAAGCAAATCCGAAAGCGGAGGGAACATCAAGAACATTTAAGATATCAGATGAATTTGTTGAAGAATACCAGAAAATAAATCCTGAGGATGAAATTATTACCCTTGATTTATACAAAGAAGGAATAACTTTTCTTACGGAAGAAGGAATATCATTGCACAGACCCGCACCTGGTGAAGGAAAAGAGCATCCTGTTTTAAAATATGCTTATCAGTTTGCTGAAGCAGATAAGTATATTATTGCAGCGCCATTTTGGAACCTAAGTATTCCTGCCATTCTAAAAGCATATATTGATTACATCTGTGTAACAGGAATTACCTTCCAATATACAGCACAGGGACCGGTTGGTTTATGTCAGGGCAAAAAGGCCGTACATATTGTAGGTAGAGGTGGAGGATACGCTGATGAACCATATTCTTCATATGAAATGGGTGACAGATATTTAAGAACTATTCTAGGGTTTTTAGGGATTACGGATTTTACAACAATAGCAGCGAACCTGTTAGATGTAATTGGTATAGACAGTGAAGCGATTGTTAGTGAAACAATTGAATCCGCGAAAGACATAGCAAAGAACTTTTAATACAGATCTTTATGAAAATCTGCAATATGGGCTGTTATAAAATAGTAATTTTTCAAGGAACAATGTTATTTGCCCCACACAGTGCATTATGGCAATATAACATTATTTCTTTAAATCACTATTTTACAACAGCCCTTCAAAACATGTAATTTATGAATGGGATTTTAATGATTATCAAAATTTAGTACGATAGCTTTAGGTCTACTCATGGCCTCAATACTGTAACGGATTCCCTGAGTTCCCATACCGGAGGATTTAATGCCTAGGAAAGGAAAATGATCAGGTCCCCTCTCCGTTTTATTGTTGATTTGAACAGTACCTACCTCCAATTTCGTTGCAATCATAAAAGCTTTATCAATATCCTGTGTAAATACAGAGGATTGCAGGCCGTATTCAGAACGGTTAGCTATGGAAATTGCTTCGTCAATGTCCTTCACTCTCATAATAGGTAATACAGGACCAAAGGGCTCCTCCCATGCGATACGCATATCTGTTGTGATGTTATCAAGCAGAGTAGGGTATATTAAGTTTCCTTCGCGTCGATTACCAGTAATCAGGGTTGCTCCCTTATCTAGTGCATCGTTAATTAATTCCTGAACGTAATTTGCGGATTCTTCATTAATTAATGGTGTAATCTGAACTCCTTTTGCTGGATTTCCTACCTTTAACTCCTTTACATCCTCTTCAATTAATTTAACTAATTTATCTGCGATTTCATTGATTACAAGCACTCTTTTTACGGCGGTGCACCTTTGACCGGAATAGCTGTAGGCTCCGGCTACGATATTACTTGCTGTCATATTTAAATCCGCATCTGGCAGCACTATTGCTGCATCTTTCCCACCAAGCTCCATCATCATTGGAACCATTTCTGCGATTTTACCGATATGTTTTCCGACATTTGTACTACCGGTAAAATTAATAAAGTTTATTTCAGGATGAGTGATAAGATAATCACCGATTTCTGAACCTTTACCGGTTACAGTGTTAAGCACGCCCTTAGGTAGACCTGCGGCATGAAAGATTTCTGCAAGGTAAAGGGCACTGATGGAACCCTGAGTTGGTGGTTTTAATATAACACTATTTCCTGCCATAAGTGCAGGAGCAATCTTAGAAGCAGATAGATTGATCGGATAGTTAAATGGTGATATGGCAAGAACAATTCCTAAAGGAACACGGGTTACGAAAGATAACTTGTTCTTTTTATAGCCCGGGAAGTTGTCGGCGCCGATGGTTTCACCTTGAATATGCATGCCTTCATTGGCAGTAAAGCGAATAAAATCAGCAGTACGACGAATCTCAGAAACCGCAGAATCAGTATCCTTAGCGATCTCTGTTTCTAATATCTCTGATAAGAATTCAATATTATCTTCTAATATATCCGCTGCCTTCATGAGTATTTTTGCTCGTTCGCTAACGGGGATATCCTTCCAGGACTTTTGTGACTCTTTTGCATTTGCAATCACATCATCAATTTCATTTTGGCTCATTAACTGGATTTTTCCGACGAAGCTTCCATCAACGGGGGAGTTAATATCAATTGTTTTATTACTCTTTGACATAACCCAATCGCCATTGATCAAATTTCCATATGTTTTGTTGACATTATTCCTATTTAGCATTGAACCATCCTCTCGGTATAAATTACTATTTGTATGCTTCCTATTCCATCATATTATTTAAATTATTTCATGTAAAGGGATAATATGACAAAATTTGAAACATGCATTTTTTAAAACAATGATTAATCATTCTTATTATCTCATAATTTAGCTGATAAATATGTGATTGAAATCACATTTATCTCATTTGATGCAGATATTTTTTGGCCTAGCCTAATATAATGTAAAGAAGATTGATGGAGGTTAAATCTGATGAACACACAGAGGGAGGTCAATTCAGATATATTTCCGTACGATATAGAGGTAATAGCAACGAATCTTCTAGTACCATGGGCGATTGCTATCAGTGAGGAAGGGAAGCTATATGTTACCGAACGATCCGGATCAATATGGATTTTGGATAATGGTAGATTTTTATCTGAGCCCTTGATACGCTTTGCATTTCCTTTTATTAGTCAAGGGGAAGGTGGATTGATGGGGATCGCTTTGGATCCTGATTTTACGAATAATCGTTTTATCTATGTTATGCATACCTATTACGATGATGGAAGATTATATAATAGAGTGGTCAGACTGGTGGAGGAGAATGATAAAGCGGTTGTTGACCGTGTTCTTATTGATCATATTCCAGGATCAAGTGTACATAATGGAGGTAGAATAAAAATTGGTCCTGATCAAAAACTTTATATCGCAACCGGAGATGCAGGTGAGGGGGAATTGGCTCAGGATCTGAACAGTCCGGCTGGAAAAATACTTCGAATCAACACGGATGGATCAATTCCTGAGGATAATCCTTTTAAAAATTCACCTGTTTATACTCTGGGGCATCGAAATCCACAAGGGCTTGCGTGGAGCCCTGACAACGAGCTATACGCAACAGAACATGGACCTATGGCACATGATGAGATTAATAGAATTCTTCCAGGAAGAAATTATGGATGGCCGATTGTAAAGGGTGATGAAATAACAAATCAAATTGAAGTGGAGATACCTTTGGTACATAGTGGTGATGTTACGTGGGCACCTTCAGGGCTGGCTTTTATTGAGGATGGGGTTTGGAATAATCGATTAATGGCCGGAGGTCTACGTGGTGAAGAGTTAATTCTTCTCACCTTAAATAATGACGGAACTAAGATGGAGAACATAGAATTATGGTTAAAGAATAGTTTTGGTCGTTTTCGAGAAGTGCTTAGTACTTCTGATGGTACGATCTATCTTACTACAAGTAATCAAGATGGAAGGGGAAATCCAGACAATACGGATGATAAGATAATTCGACTGATTCCAAGGAGGAACGCTTGAGTGGTATCTTAAAAATAATCAGAATAACAGATAGGGCTAGTGCATATTAAATTTCGCACTAGCCCCATAAGATTGTTTTTTCGAAAATCCCGTATAGAACAATTATTTAGTACCGCAATCAGATGTTTTATTAGAAGTAGATTTAGAACGAGAATCAGTTCCTGAAGAGGTATAACCGTTCTTCATACCGCTATTAGATGCGGTACTATTTTTACTTGAATTCTTTGAGGAAGAATTTTTGCTTGTACTCATAATATCATCTCCTTTATTTATAATATACATTACTATTTACAATTTGTTTATTCTCTATTCATGTTCATACAAATATAGTGAAATACTTAAAATAATCTACATTTTCCTATGTCGTATATTGTTATAAAATTGACATTCTGGAAAATTATATGTATAATGTCCATATATTAAATAGGGAGGTAGTTTATAATGGATAATGTTGAAATGAATCAAACACCACAGGGTGGAGCAGGTATGTCAATAGCTGCCATGGTATTAGGTATCGTAGCATTAGTTTTTTCTTGCTGTTTTTACTATGTTTCCATCCCATGCGCAATTATTGGTATTATTCTTGCGGCTGTAAGCTTGAAAGGTAAGAAGCCAGGCAGGGGAATGGCAATCGCCGGATTAGTTTGTGCTATTGTATCTTTAATTCCTGCAATTATTATTCTTGTGGCAGGTGCATCAATGTTAAAAGAACTTCAATCTCTTAACTACTAAGGAGCACTCAATGCAATCAAAATATGGTATCCCTGATATAAAAAAATTTACCATACAATGTTACTACGCCGGCTTTTTTGCTGGCGTGGTTTTGCTTTGTGGGGTTTCTATTGTGAATGTATTACATCTCGATATACTTCATATATTTCCGCCTTGCATCTTATATACGAAGACAGGACTCTATTGCCCGGGTTGTGGCGGAACCCGTTCCGTCCATGCTCTTATGGAAGGGGATGTATGGGGAAGCTTTCGATACCATCCGTTTGTACTTTACACGGCAGTTATCTATGCTACCTTTATGATAAAGAACTCCTTATACCGATTAACTGATGGAAAGATAAAGATAATGATCTTTCGGCCGGTATATCTATATATAGCTGCAATTCTTGTAGTGGCACAGTGGATTATTAAGTATATACTTCTGATATTTTTTCATATGCCTCTATGACTTCAAAAGCTAAAATCGGATATAAACTATAAGCAATGAGCAACTATATTAATAATGTGATATAATAGGGAATGTGGTTAAATAAATAATTCTATGAAGAAACTAGGTTATAGAGCCTGATGGCAATATAACATTATTTCTACAAATTATTTATTTTGCAACATTCCTTTTTAATTCTTGCACATAGTTGCAAAAGAATAAGAGTTTAAAATTGTTTATATAAATAAATTGGTACATATTGTCGATTAAATAAGTAGAAAAACTTTTGTTGAACAAATTTTAATAATAGTTTACGATGTTTTTTTGGAAAAAATGGAAAGAAAAAACAAATTATAGCAATAGATGTGTTTTGTAAATGGGATATATTTCTTATCTATAAAAGGACAGAATAGCCCATTTATCGCCATTATTCCTTGACACAATAATTATGATACCGTATGATAATGTTAGTAATTTTAAGTAGAGGAGATTTTACATGAGACTGGTTTCGTTGTCAATGCTTAAACCCGACATGATATTGGCAAAATCGATTTATTATAGAGACTGTCTGATATTAAGAGAAGGTCAGGCGGATCTTGACCGATATGCGAATAGATTATTACAATTAGGTATTGATTGTGTATATGTTGAAGATACGAAGAGTAATGGAATTGAGATACCGGATGCAATTTCTGAAGAGACCAGAGTTTCTTGCAAGCGAATACTTCGACAAACAATCGAAGATTTTGAAAAGAAAACAATAATAGATTTAACTGAGGTTTCAGAAACAATACTCAGTATTATAGACGACATTTTATCGATGGAAGATCTTCAGGTTAGCCTTAACGACATTGGGGCAGCAGATGAATATACCTTTACCCACTGTGTGAGTACAACTGTTTATTCTCTGTTAATCGCGAAACAGTTAGGCTATAGCAAGCCGATGATGGAGAAATTAGCTGCCGGAGCGTTATTCCATGATATAGGCAAGATACTTTTGGATAAAAGCATCTTGAATAAAGAAGGAAATTTGACTTTAGACGAGGTGGAGCATATCAAAAGACATACCACGCTGGGGTATGAAGCGCTTAAGAAGTGTCCAAGCATGACTGAGCTTTCTCGAATTGTTTCTCTCTATCATCATGAGAAGATGGATGGATCGGGTTATCCAACCGGTGCTAAGGCCGGAGAGCTTCATGAATTTATTAGAATAGTTTCAGTTGCAGATACATATGATGCATTGGTTTCCGATCGTTGTTATCGTACAAAGTGGAGTGCAAATCAGGCAGTTAATTATCTGATAGAAAATGCAGGATCAAAGTTTGATACACATATGGTCTCAGTATTAATTAAGCAGATTGCTATCTATCCAAATGGTTCCATGGTGCGTTTGTCGGATAATAGCATCGGTATCATTAAGGAACAAAATAAGAACTTCCCATTAAGACCGATTGTACGAGTAATTACTGATCCGGGTGGTAATGAGATAAATCCGTTTGAAATTGATATGATGAAAGTACTGTCAATTACGATTATAGAATCAGAGATTGAAATGAGTAGTGATATGTATTAGTTTTAGAAGGGATATAGGATTAATCAATCATTGCTACATTCTGAATAATTTAAGATTTGCTAAGATACGAAAAGGGCTGTTTCAAATCAAAATCATTAGAGATCTGTTATATTGTTGTTAAGTTTAACAACAATATAACAATACTTCTTCGGTGATCTTGATTTGAAACAGCCTTTCTTAATAGGCCAATAACCGTTATTATAACGGGAGCTTTGATTTTTTAGTTCTTATTTTAGCGTTGGCCGGTACTTTTATAACAATCTGTAACGGTTTCCAGATTAGGAACGCGATCGTAAAGTCAATTAAGCTGTGTATAAAGGTACCCAATCCTACGAGATAAATGATAAAATTAGTCATATTGTTGACAGGAGCGTTAAAGCAATAGTAAAGAAGTACAGAACCTATTTCGCCGAGTGCGTGAATAATAGAGATTATTATTGCGAACGGAACCATTGTTGTCGGTGATAATAATATGTTGTTGTTCTTCTTTAATAAGTATGCTCCAACCGCTACAAATATAATTTGTGAAAATGCTCGGAACACGATAACGATTGGGTAGCCTGATAATAAAAAGCCGAACGCTGTCCCGAAAGCAACGAAGATTCCTACAGCCGGAGATATAAACATGGCAATAAAGATTGCAACATGACTTGCTAAGGTAAAGGAGGCAGGATCGAGGAGAATCTTAATTGGGGAATACATAGGTATTACGATTCCTACTGCGCATAGTAAAGCAGCAATCGTCATAGTTTTAACTTTATTTTGAGATGACATAGAGTAACTCCTTTCGTGTGTAAACAAATGTATAACAACTGTCTTGTCAGCTGTAATTTTATCTGCTTTTATCAAACCTGTCAATCTCAAAATTTTTCTTATTCAAATGGGAAGGAATATGGTAGTTGGAACTGATCACGTATCTGAATAAATTCCTTTTGAACGGCTTCGCCAATCGGCACCCCTTTATTCTTACGATCAAGCCAACACAAATATTCTTTTTCTCCAGCGGTGAAAATTCGTTCCTCATTCGGTGAAAGCTTTGAGGAACGTAAATTCCGTAGAATATCTCCGGTAGTTTTTTTGAAGCTGTCAAGTCCAAGAAAAGCCTCGGGGTCAATAGCTATAAAGAAATGACCTAGATGATATGGTAGTTTTTCACCACTATGTCCGATACCGTTTAATGCTTTTAAAAAACTTCCGGCTTGCAAAGCTGCAGATAAAATCTCAACTACAGTAGCATATCCATATCCCTTATAGCCGGCCAGTTCTTCTCCGATGCCACCGAGAGGAGCAAGTGCAGCACGACCTCCGGTTAGATCTTTTAAAATTTGGTTAGAGTCTGTCATAGGGAATCCGTCCTGCCCGATAACCATTCCATCAGGGGTATCCTTACCAGTTCTTGCAAAATATTCAATTTTGCCCCGCTGTGTGATACTTGTTGCGCAATCAAGGATAAAGGGGAACTCTTCATCCGTAGGGATACCAAAGGTGAGAGGATTCGTACCTAACATATTTTCCACCCCGAAAGTAGGAGCGATAGAGGGTCGTGCATTTGTTCCGGTAATACCAATCAATCCCTGCTTTGTAGCCATTGAAGCATAATAGCCTGCGATTCCATAATGAGTTGAATTACGAACAACCACCATAGCAAGACCACATTTTTTAGCTTTATTAATCGCCATTTGCATGGAACGGTATCCGACGATCATACCCATCCCATCATGACCGTCCACAACAGCAGTAGTCGGTGTTTCACGAATGATTTCAAAATCTGTGATTGGATTTTGAATACCCTCTAATATACGATCAATATAAATTGCCTTAAAGCGGTTACAGCCATGACTTTCAATTCCCCTTCTGTCGCTTTCCATCAAAACATCTGCACAGATTAGTGCTTCTTCATGTGGTACCCCAAGTTTTTCAAATGTAGCAGCCATAAAGCTACCAACTAATTCCCATGACATATAAGGTCTTGTTTCCATGCGAGAATCCTCCCTTAATAATATTTAATAGTTGATTGATAACCGGATAAGATGAACTTGATTAGTATGAATGTGAAGTACCTTAGAAGTAACGTGAGGCAGATATGAGAATGTGTCAGGCTAATAAGGAATGTAAGCAGGTATGAGAATTTGTCAAGCTAAGAAGAAATGTTAGCCGGTTAGAAGAGAAGTTAGGTTAAAAAGGAATGCGGGAGTTAGCCGATTTCCCCAAGAAGTTGGAGTAATTGTGGAAAAACAACGAAAAACCGATGGGTTCATGTTGATAAATCCTCTCTGGTACCAAATCGAATGGTAAATTTGATTCTCGTTGGTGTGATGCAATATATTCACTTCCCTTTGTTACAATTTTATTAATGTTATTATATCACTAGAATGATTTGAAGGAATAGTAAAAGATGGAGTAATTCTCACAAGAAGTCAGCTTGTTTGGATAAGGGGAGTGCGTTATAATACATATAACTGTTTGATTCAATCACAAAAGTTTGAATTGAATAGAGCTAGGAACAGGTCCAATAAACATTAATGAAGTGAGGAACAGATGAGAATACAGAATACGAATTTTAATATAGAACAGATAGCAGAGTCAGGACAGTGCTTTCGTATGAATCGTCTAAATTCTCAAGATAATACGATAAAATACAGCTTGATAGCATATGGGAGATACCTTGAGCTCTCTCAAATCGATGGAAGGACTGTAGAGTTGAGCTGTTCAGAAGAGGAATATCGGGAGATTTGGGAAGAGTATTTTGACATGAACTATAATTATAGTTTGATTGTGGGAAGCTTAATCAATAGTGAAGATAAGTTCCTTCGAGAAGCAGCGGAGTATGGTTATGGAATAAGAATTTTAAAGCAGGAGCCATTTGAAGCGATGATTAGCTTTATCATATCCCAGAATAAAAATATTCCTGCAATCAAAAACTGTATTGAAGATATATGCGAGCGTTATGGTAATCGGATAGAGATAGAGGGTAAGCTAATCGGTTATTCCTTTCCAACGCCACAAGCACTGGCGATGGCTTCAAAAGAAGATCTACGAAGCCTTAAGACAGGATACCGTGATGAATACATAATCAGAGCTTCCCATGCAGTGGATAGGAAAGAGATTAATTTAGAGCAGCTAAAGGAATCAAGTTTTGAGAAGGCAGTAATGGAATTAAAGAAAATTCACGGTATCGGTGAAAAGGTTGCTAATTGCATCGCGTTATATGGTTTACATCATATTGAAGGATTTCCGGTGGATGTATGGATTTTACGAGTTATTCAAGAAATTTATCAAAATGATTTTGATAAGAACAGATTTAAAGGATATGCAGGCATCGTTCAACAATATATGTTTTATTATATGAGATTTCTCAAAGGTGTAAAATAAGAAATTTATTCATTATTTCCCGGGAATATGATTTTTATCAAAATATTCACATCATAAAAGAAGGAGCTTGAGGAAAAAATAAATGATATATGTAGATATTATCACTCAAACTTATGAAAGGTGGGAAATTATGAGCATCATTGATGAGAATGATAGATATAAAAAAGAGCGTCAGGTAAATCATTTAGTAAATTTGGTGGAAAAACAGATAAGAACGCAACGTCATCTTGAAGAGCACTCCGATATTACTTCCTCTCAGGAGAATTTAGAACATGCAAGAAAGTTAAATGAAGAACGTCAAAATGAAATAAATAATCTAAAGAATATTCTTGTGTATGGAAACAATATAAATAACGATTATAAGAATAATACGGAAAAACGCTTTTTGTATACGGAAGGATATCTAAATCATAACGCGGATCATATGGACGAGTTGTCATTTAAGAATGCAAAGGCTAAGCAAGAAAATAGGAAAACTCAATTAGATCAGCTAAAATGATAGATTAGTAGAAAGTATAAATGTGTAAAATAGGTATGAGAATTAGGAACGGCGATGAAAGTATGGGAAAATTTATATGGGGATGTTGCAAAATACATAATAATATTTTGCAACATCCCCATATTACTTAATAACCATTATTATATGAATGAACGGAATATTTTTATCGATATAATCCGCTTTATTACACTACTTTTTCAAGGATTTAATATATTTATCAAGGCCATCAGCAATTTGATTTGCACTTTCAGCCCAGAATTTATTATTTGCCATGAGATTCATTGCTTCCTGACTATTTGTCATAAATGCAAGTTCACAAAGGATGGAGGCTTTGGTATTCATGGTCCTACAGTTACACATCGCAAGATCATCAGTATGGACACCACGATTAGGTTGTGTATAACCCTTTGCCAGCTCATTTAATACATAGGTTGCCAGTTTTTTTGAATCTCCTGGAAATTGACTATGGTAATAGACACCTACACCTTTTGCTGAATTGAATGTCTTGCCATCACCATTAGCGTTAAAATGAATCGAGATGGAATAATCGCAAGCAGCTTTTTTTATTGTCTGTTGTCTAAGGGAAAGTGCTGTGTCCGGATCATCCTTCGTATTAGCATCGTCCCAACCGGTTTTTACTATTTCATATCCACGAGTGGTTAAAACTTTGGCTAATAAATTAGCTACGCCAGCGTTGGCATAATGCTCTCTATATTGTTCTCCCTTTTTTACGTCAATCTTGCCATCATAATTAACATCTACAGCCTTAGTAAAAGGAGGAGTTCTTTTGCCTGATGTATTACTACCGTGACCTGCATCTATCGCTATTTTTATTTTTGCCATAACGCCAATTCCTTTCTTTATTAGGTATATTACATATTATAATATACGCAAATAGTAGGAAATGGTTCCAAATTCGACAATATCATAGGATTCTAGTAACCTTCTTTACGTCGTTCGCTTCGTAGGGAACGCCTTTTTACTCCGGATTCCCATTCAGCTCGTTCGGATTCTGATTCGATTAACAGTCCTGGTACCTCGGTTGGATGTCCAAAATCATCGATTGCTACCATCACAAGATAAGCGCGGTTCACAACCTGTCTCATCCCATCAAGATCTTCAACATAGGTATCTACACGAATCTCCATCGAAGTTTTACCAACATAAGTCATTCGACCAATCAAAACCAGAGTATTATTTACATAAGCACCGGCCTTGAACAGTAGGTTATCGATGGCAGCAGTTGTAACATTACAACCCGAATGTCTGCGCGCAACAACCGAAGCTACAATATCAATCCACTCTACTAATTGACCGCCGAATAGTCGGTCTGCACCGTTACTGTGAGAAGGCATAATAATCTGCACTTGTTCTGTTAAAGAATCTGATACTCGTTTTGGTTCCATAATGATAATCCTCATCTTTCTGTATATTAAGATTTCGAAATTTTTTTTTACATAGCTTGTATATAGATACAAATATAATTATAGTAATAAAATTAACAAACGTTAATTTATTTTATACTGTAATAACGAGTATGACAAGGGGCCGCCGTAACATATCACA
The DNA here is from genome assembly GCA_023392615.1 of Bacillota bacterium. Taxonomy (GTDB): domain Bacteria; phylum Bacillota; class Clostridia; order Lachnospirales; family Lachnospiraceae; genus Mobilitalea. The sequence goes on from JAEVYT010000017.1 coordinate 47,869, forward strand.
TTAATAAATGAGTTATGATATACGGTGGCTCCTAGCCATTAAGGTTATGAAATGAGGTATTATTAAATCATATATCTAGAAGTATTTAATATGGTCTGGGAGGTCCGGGTGGAAACGGTCTAGGCGGATAAGGACCTGGAGGGTACGGCCTAGGTGGATAAGGGCCGGGTGGATAAGGACCCGGAGGGTATGGTGGCCTGGGCGGATATGGTCCCGGTGGATAAGGGCCGGGTGGATATGGTCCCGGTGGAAAAGGGGGACCGGGTGGAAAAGGCTTAGGCGGGAATGGAGGCCTTGGAGGACCGGGAGGTCCCGGTGGCCAACCATCATGGTGATGATGATGTCCGCGCCGACGATTCTCATTTATCGATACCATTAACATCGCTCCTTATAATTGATTTATGAATAAATCTTGGCTTTTCCAATTTATATGAGTATATAAATTGGCTAATACATTATATGTAAAGCTGATGTTAAGTGATAATGATTATTGATGGAAATAAAATTATGTACAGGTTTCATGAAAAAGGCTTTTCAATCATTTTATTTGTGTTATAATAATATGGAAAATATTTACATAGAAGGGAAGGATAATATGCCATTTGTTACGACGAAAGAGATGTTTGAAAAAGCATACGCGGGAGGGTATGCAATCGGTGCTTTTAATGTTAATAACATGGAAATCGTACAGGGTATTACGGAGGCAGCAAAGGAGTTGAATTCTCCTGTTATATTACAGGTATCAGCGGGTGCTAGAAAATATGCGAAGCATGCATATCTTGTGAAATTGGTTGAGGCAGCTTTAGTTGATACGGATCTACCGATTGCGCTTCATTTGGATCATGGAGATGACTTTGATATATGTAAAGCCTGTATTGATGGTGGATTTACATCTGTTATGATTGATGGTTCAAAGCATAGCTTTGAAGATAACATCATACTCACAAAGAAGGTAGTAGAATATGCGCATGCTCATGGATGTGTGGTTGAAGGAGAATTAGGGAAGTTAGCGGGCATTGAAGATGATGTAAATGTATCAGCAGAAAATGCTTCTTACACAAGACCGGAGGAAGTAGAAGAGTTCGTTACTCGTACCGGAGTTGATTCCCTGGCAATTGCAATCGGAACCAGTCACGGAGCATTCAAATTCAAGCCAGGTCAAAAGCCACAGTTACGTTTTGATATACTGGAAGAGGTGGAAAAAAGATTACCTAATTACCCGATCGTATTACACGGAGCATCCTCTGTATCAAAGGAGTATGTCGATATCATTAATCAATATGGAGGCAAGCTAGATGACGCAATCGGTATTCCGGAAGATATGTTAAGACAGGCTGCCTCAATGGCAGTATGTAAGATTAATATTGATTCTGATTTGCGACTTGCGTTCACCGCGGGCGTCAGGGAGTATTTTGCGAATAACCCAAATCATTTTGATCCAAGACAATACTTAACCCCGGCTCGAAACAATATCAAAACTCTGGTTAAGCATAAAATCACAAATGTTCTGGGCTGTGCCGGAAAAGCAGGAGAATAAAGTGCAAGACTTCGTTCTAGGGACGGTGATCTGATCGGGGTAATCTGTTTCACTTTCCGGTTATAACGTTCAAGAAATACTAAGCTTTCAGTTTGGAGTGATTCATTCTGAAATTCCTATGAAAGTTATAATGTTAGTGAAACAGAATATCCCCGGGCAGTTCACCTGTTCTTGAATGGGGTTAGGGATTTGTTTATTGCTTTTATTTATTCTTTGTGCCGAAAAAATAAAGAGTAAGCGTAACAGAAATGTAAATATCAAAATATGAATTTACAGCAAGCTATTAAGTTTAGGGTAGTAATTGTGGTAAGTAAATTATCATTAAACAAAAAAACGTGGAGCAAGTGTTATTGTAATGAAATTGGATTTTAAGATATTACAATTCATATATTACTTTTTATATTTTTATTGGTGAATACAGAAAATTAGAAATTTTCTTACATGACATTAAGTGAAAAGCGTAGGATTTATCAATCCATGAAGAGACCATTTATCGCTGTCAACACTTAGGAGGATGATGCTAAATAATTCATTAGGAACAATGTTATATTGCCATAATGCACTGTTTGGAAGACTACTGTTCCTGATTTTGTATTTTCGAAGGCGTACTATAATGTGCGACTGCGAAATACAAAATAGGAATGTTGTTCTTCCAACCTGTGTGTGAGGCAAATAACATTGTTCCTAAAAAGAATTATTATGCATCATCTATAGGTGAGTAAATGAGCGATAATGTGTTTCTGAAGGATGATAATTCCTACGCTTTTCTTCATAATATATATTTTAGAACTCATATAGCCAATTTCAGAACAGAGAACGCTGCGTAATCAAATCGTCCTCGCGTAGTATATCAATCAAGGCGGATGCACTAATTGGGCGACTATAGATAAAGCCCTGGACTAGGTCGCAATACATCTCTTTTAGTGCTATTAGCTGGTCATCGTATTCAACCCCTTCTGCAACTACACAGATATCTAAACTGTGTGCTAACTGAATGATGGATAACGCGATGAAGGAATCTTTCTTATTATTACAGATATTATCAATGAATGATTTATCGATTTTTAAGGTGTTTATTGGCATACTGGTCAAATAATTCAAGGATGAGTAGCCTGTTCCAAAGTCATCCAAAGATATTCTTACGCCGAGTTCTTGTAGTTGGTGTAATAACTTAGTAGCGTCCATGATGGAAGATACAAGAGTGCTTTCAGTAATTTCAAGCTCCAGATACTTAGGAGGTAACTGTGTTTCATCTAGTATATCAGATAACATGGAGACAAATCCAGGGCGATTAATTTGTATAGAAGAAATATTAACCGACACATATCTTGGTGTAGCTCCGCTATCAATCAGTTGTTTGTTAAAGGAACATACCTCTTTTAATAACCAGGCACTTAACTCGATAATAATTCCGCTTTCCTCAGCGATTGGAATAAACTCACTTGGGTTTATGATTCCACCAAGACGATCGCACTTGATTCTCATCAAAGCTTCATAGGCTACTATGCTATTGGTGGATAATTTTAGTAAGGGTTGATACTCAACATAGATTTCTTTGTTCTCAATTGCATTACGTAATACCTCGAGAATGAGTGTGTTTCGGTTTAACTCTTCTTCCATAGTTTTATCAAATAAAGTACATTTGTTTTTTCCGGTATCCTTGGATTTGTACATTGCGATGTCGGCATTCTTAATCAGTTCATTTGAGGTTTTACCATTTTCAGGATAAAGAGCAACTCCAATACTCATAGAGACATATACAACCTCTCCGTTTAAATCTAAGGGATTTGTGAAATGGTTAACAATCTGGCAGGCAAAAGCATGCGCCTCTTCTTGGCTCTCAATATCTTCTTTGAATAGTAAAAATTCATCGCCGCCGGCTCTAGCAATCATTCCGCCGGTGCCAAGTAAAGTGGTTAGTATCTGGGCGGTTTTTGCTAACAGCTTATCTCCATATTCATGACCAAGTGTATCATTAACGGTCTTAAAGTTATCAAGATCAACAAAATATACAGCGTGACATAACTTGGTTGAATGGGAGGAATCCAGAATGGCATTAACATTATCTAGGAATGCCAATTTATTCGGTAGCTTTGTCAATGTGTCATGATATGCTAGGAATTCAATATGATCATAATTCGAACGCAGCTGTTCTTCGTTTGAAAGCAGTTCTTCATGCATGGATTCCAAATCCTCATAATTGTTCTTTATAATATGTAGCATTTTATTGAAATTCTTCGATAGTTCCCCAAGCTCGTTATTCCCTTTAATATTAGATTGTACGGTAAGATTTCCATCCGAAGCAACACGCATTGCATCCCTAAGCAGGATGATAGGTTCGGTGTACTTTTTCGCAAAGCTCTTAGTAATAAATATGATAAATGCCAGTATTACCAAGCATACGATGGAGAGTAATTGAAACATAAAGGTAGTGGTTGAACTTATTTCATTAAGGTTTTGTTTCACAATAAGTACTAGATTTAATCCGTTTAAAACGCTATAACCGACTGATTCGTTTGTGTTTCCCGATTGGTTAATGGATGCTAAAGAATTTTTTTTCTTGGATAAATAATTATATATCATCTGCGAGGTGTTATAAGATTCTAATTTGTGCCCAATCAGGTTGGAATTTGGGTGATAGATTATCGTGCCGTCCGCACTTGTTAATATACCAAAACCAGTTTTACCAATTTTTATGGAGGTAAGAATATCGTTGAAATATGATGTGGATATGGTGCTGATTACGCACCCGATTACTGTATGTGTGTTTTTGTCCAGAATAGGAGATCCTATCTCGATGGTATAGTGGGTTTTATCCCCTACAGTGTAGGGCTGAAGGCCGCTTACCCCAATTGCAAATGATTTATGTTTTTTTATATATTCATAAGTAACATTATTGCTATTATTTGCTCCAACTAGGCTAGAGTTTGAACTGGCAATTACCTTACCTTGGATATTATAAATCGAGATTAATACATTATCCTGATAATTATTCTTTCTAACAGATAATAAAGTATTGACGGATTGGGGAGCCATATTACCAGAGTTGCGATTATCAAACACTGCTTTGATTACTTCGTTATGAAGTGATAATAATGCAACTTCTGTTTTTTGTATATTAATCATTGAGTTGATGCCTGACATGTTCATCTCTGCAGTTCTTTGCAGATAGGTGTTATTCTCGCTAATTAACTTGTCTGTTATAATTCTGTGTGCAATGACGGAGACAGCTATGACGGGTATCATAGATGATATGATCAATATGATTTGCAAAGATTTCTTTATTGACATATATAACCTCCGATTTATAGATAAATTGCTGATTTTTTACCAATACTACCGTAATCATTCTACCAATACTGACAAAATAATGCAATGATATTTCACAATATATGTTACAAGAATGTGCATTTCTGTATATTTTTTTATATGTGGATACAATAAATTATAAATACGAATCAAAATATAGTTCGATTATATTAGGGAAGTTGGGAAAAGATATGAATGGTATGTAATGTTATTAGATTTATGTTGAAAATATAAGGGTTTAAAGGTATACTTGTACTGTTATAAATAAGGAAGAAGTAAAAAATGTAAAACTTCATTTTTAGATAAGTATCAAATCTCTTTAATACAGAAAGTAGGAACGAAGTATATATGTACAGAATTATTGCACAGGATGGCAAAGCGAAAAGCAGTGTATTCGAAACCGTCCATGGAACGATACAAACACCCGTATTTATGAATGTTGGAACAGCTGCAGCGATTAAGGGTGCCGTTTCGACCGCGGATTTACAGCAAGTAAAGACTCAAGTTGAATTATCCAATACCTATCATTTGCATGTAAGGCCAGGTGATAAGATTGTTAAGCAGATGGGCGGACTTCATAAATTTATGGTTTGGGACAAACCCATATTAACTGATTCCGGTGGTTTTCAGGTATTCTCTCTGGCGGGGTTACGTAAGATCAAAGAAGAGGGTGTATATTTTAGTTCACACATTGATGGCCGCAAGATATTTATGGGACCTGAAGAGAGTATGCAGATTCAGTCAAATCTTGCATCCACAATTGCGATGGCATTTGATGAATGTCCACCTCATCCGGCGACCAGAGAATATATGCAGAATTCCGTAGATCGTACAACCAGATGGTTGGAACGTTGCAAGAAGGAAATGGACAGACTGAACGGTCTAGAAGATACGATTAATAAGAAACAGATGCTATTTGGAATTAATCAGGGTGGAACTTTTGAAGATATCCGTATCGAGCATGCGAAGAGAATCTCAGAGATGGATCTTGACGGTTATGCTCTGGGAGGATTAGCAGTTGGTGAAAGTCATGATGAGATGTATCGTATCATTGATGAAACAGTTCCATATCTTCCACTGAATAAACCGGTATACTTGATGGGTGTTGGTACTCCGGCTAATATATTGGAGGCAGTAGACCGCGGAGTTGATTTCTTTGACTGTGTTTATCCAACTCGTAACGGAAGGCATGGACACGCATACACAAACTATGGTAAAATGAATCTACTGAACGCTAAATTCGAACTAGACAGCAGACCAATTGAAGTAGGCTGCGGCTGTCCGGCATGCCAGCATTACAGTAGAGCTTATATTAGACATTTGCTTAAAGCAAAAGAGATGCTTGGAATGCGACTATTAGTATTGCATAACCTGTACTTCTATAATAATATGATGGAAGAAATTAGAGCAGCGATTCGAGAACAGCGTTATCAGGAATATAAGAAACAAAAATTAGAAGGATTTGTTAGAAGCGAAGACTAAGCGTATAACAACTTTTATAGAAATGTAAATATCAGGAGGTAACAACATGAGTAATTTATTTTCCCTTTTATCCGGTGGTAGCACAGGCGGCGGCCCAGCATCAGCATTAATCCTTGTAGGAGAATTGGCATTATTAGGTGGAGTTATGTATTTCCTATTAATTCGTCCTCAGAAGAAACAGCAGAGACAGATGCAGGCATTACTTTCAACTTTGGCAACTGGCGACAGTGTGGTAACATCCGGCGGTTTCTACGGCGTAGTAATTGATGTTATGGAAGACATTGTTATTGTAGAGTTCGGTAACAACAAGAACTGTAGAATTCCAATGAAGAAAACTGCAATCGTTGAGTTAGAAAAACCAAATACAGAGAAATAGTATTAGGTAATTGAATAACGAAGAATGAGAGTTCGTCTTATAGAAGATAATATGTTTTCTATAAGGCGAATTTTTGTTTCGGAAAGTATGATGATACGGAAAGTAATTTCATTATAAAGTAATTTCATTATAAAGTAATTTCACTATGAAAGTAAGTTAATTAAGAAAGTAAGTTAATTAAGAAAGTATGTTGATTAAGAAAGTAAGTTAATTAAGAAAGTATATTGATTATGAAACTGTTTGAATAATCAATATAAAATATGATATAAAAAGCTGTTGTGAAGCAGTAAAGCCTTGATTATACTATCATCGCCCAGTAATGCCGTTTCTACTTGGGTTTTACTTTTTTGTGGAAAAATAACACAATATTGTGGTATGATATAATAATAAACTAAAACCATTAAATGAGAGATATGGAGGGATATACATGGAATTCAGACTATTAGACAAATTAGGGATTCAAGCATCGTTATTAGGATTTGGCTGTATGAGATTACCGGTAAATCCAGATAACACGATAAATTATAAAAAAGCAGAAGAGATGGTGGATCTAGCTTATGAGAGAGGTGTAAATTACTTCGATACTGCTTATGTATATCATAATCAAAAAAGTGAGGAATTTACAGGAAAGGCACTGAAAAAATATGCTCGCTCCTCCTATTATATCGCAGATAAGCTACCATGTTGGCTTGTGAATTCGGTAGAAGATGCAAAAAGATTATTTGAAGAACAGCTTAAACGACTAGATGTGGAGTACATCGACTTTTACTTACTGCATGCGCTGAATAAGGAAAGCTTCGAAAAGATGGTATCCTTGGGAGTACCGGAGTTCTGCGACCAACTCAAGGCAGAGGGCAAGATAAAGTATTTCGGGTTTTCCTTCCACGATGAGTATGAAACCTTCGAAACCATCATTCGCCACAGAGAGTGGGATTTCTGCCAGATTCAATTAAACTATATGGATACTGATATTCAGGCTGGTATAAAAGGCTATAAGATTGCAGAAGAGCTGGGAGTTCCGGTTATCGTAATGGAACCGATTAAGGGTGGCACTTTAGCACATCTGCCGGCAAGTGTAAAGAAGCATTTTACTGCAATTGATAAGGAAAGAAGTGAAGCCTCCTGGGCACTTCGTTGGGTGGGCTCTTTACCATATGTCAAAGTCATCCTAAGTGGAATGTCCAATCTAAAGCAAGTAAAGGGTAATATTGAAACATTTGATCAGTTCGAAGAATTAAATGATAATGAGATAGATGCAGTTGAGAAGGTCGTAACCAGCTTGAGGAAAAGAGTTAAGAACGGTTGTACCGCATGTTCTTATTGTATGCCTTGTCCTGCCGGTGTAGATATTCCAAAGAACTTCGGCATCTGGAATGAGTATGGCATATACAAGAACCCTCACCATACAAGTTGGTTTTGGAAAAATGATATCAGTGATGAGACAAAAGCAAAGAACTGTATCAGCTGTGGTGCATGTGAGGAGCACTGCCCTCAGAAGTTGAGTATAAGAGAAGATTTGGATAGTCTGCAGAAGGAGCTTGATGCGGTCTGTAAGTAAATCTTAATAAATGTAACGATTACTCAACATAATAAAGAATTGGACTTATGCTAGTAAGATGCAATGCTAGTAAGATGCAATGTTAGAAATATGTAATGTCAGAAAGCTTATGCTGAATTGATACTATTGAAATAGATGATAAGCCTGAGCTTGTTATCTTTATAACGAATATAGTGCTGATTCAGCTTACTTTTTATAAGAGTAAGAACAGAAATCACCTATGAAATCGCAAAGGTAGGGAGGAAGTGTGGTGGAAGTTAGGTTCTATGAATCACTAGAGGATGAGTTATTAAAGTATGCAGTCATTATTGCAAAACACCATGATAAGTGGGTACTATGCAAACATAAACTTCGGGAAACGTTGGAATGCCCCGGTGGACACAGGGAAGAGGGTGAAGATATCTTATCCTGTGCAAGGCGTGAGTTATATGAAGAGACCGGAGCTTGTGAATATACCTTGGAGCAGATATGTGTCTATTCCGTAATTCGCAAGAATCAATCAACTGATCTAGCTGAGGAGTCGTACGGAATGCTCTATTACAGTGAGATTGAACGATTTGATGAATTACCTGACATGGAGATAGAACGAATACATTTGCTAGACGTGTTGCCGAACAACTGGACTTATCCGGACATACAACCCAAACTAATAGAACGTGTAAATGAATACATGAAGGGGAGGATCTAGGAATATGATAACACCAACATTAGAAACAGATCGATTAATATTACGCCCGCTGACGTTATCCGACGCAGATGCAATTTATCAAAATTGGGCAACCGACCCAGACGTAGCGAAATACATGCGTTGGAGCATACATTCTTCCGTTGATGTAACCAAGGAATGGTTAAAAGCAGTAGAAGAAAACATTGACGATAACGAGGTCTATGATTGGGGCTTTGTGTTAAAGCAGAACGGAATGCTAATCGGTTCCGGTGGCTTATATTGGAAAGAAATACATAGTTGTTTTGAAGTAGGCTATAACCTGATGAAGAAGTACTGGAACCAGGGACTTACAACTGAGGCAGCAGCTGAGATGGTACGATTTGCGAAGGAAGAGTTAAAACAGAAGGAATTGTTCTGTTGCCATGCCAAGGAGAACGTGGCCTCCGGTAAAGTGATGGAGAAGGTGGGGTTTCGTTATGTGAAGGACGGAAGCTATACTAGCTTTGATGGGGAGAGGACGTTTGAGACAAGGGAATGTAGGTTGCGCTGTGTCAGTTTTGAAAGGGGTTAAGGATAATATGAAGCGTTTATTGTCGTTAATGATGGTTGTTTTGTTGGTAATCACTTCTTTGCCGCTAGATGGTATTCAGATTAAGAAGACTAGCAAGGCTTATGGGGCGACTTCAACTTATGAGCAGTTGAAGAAGTTTCGCATTACAGTGGATGGACAAGTGTATCAGGCTGATGGGTATAAAGGGATGGATGATAAATTGTATTTTACTCCATCGATAGTTAAGCAATTACTTGGAAAAAGAATCTCCCCTACGACAAAAATTAATGGGCTGATATATACAGATCTTCAGAGCGCATGCACGAAACTTGGGATATCATCCTTTGAATATGACAAAGTTATGAATGCTGCTTATATCTGGACTACTCTTGATAATCGCTTCTCGGATGAAAATCGCATTAAAGATTACAATCTTGGAACTGCTTCCAGTAAATCAATTACATATAAAGAGTTTTTTGCTGTATTAGATAAAGCGGTTCAGATAGCGGATAATGCAAAGTTAGCTGCTTGGAAGAATCAATTTAAAGATAATGTAGATGCAAATAAAGCAAATGTTTATAATTCCACCAGAACAATGACTAGGCTAGAAGGAATGATGGCAATATTGAATCTGGCAGTTGTGCTAGGGCCATCCTATAGTGAATTTAATACGAGCTGGCAAGCACTCAATGAAATAATTGGAGAGAAGGTATGGGATGAGATTTCTTATGATTCCAAATACTACGATTTGATTCCAAATCATTATCCATATAATCTGGGCGGATTTCAAAAGGATAGCTATGTTTATAAAGACTGGGATGATATTGGAGTTGCATACCGGTATGGATTCGGAAGATCTTCATTATTGAATGGAAAAACACTGTTTGATTATGATAAAACATTAAATTCTATGCGTCCGATGGATTCCATGACTGTATCAGAAGCACTGAATGCAGTTACGCGATTTTTAGATTCGCGTCAGCTTGAAGATAAGTACATAGATCTTACGAATACCAATGCCCTAAATTATGATAAGGATTATATTACGGATGCACTGCTTACTCAGGCAAATAATATGCCCCCAGTATCCGATAATAATCCGCCTGAATGGTATGGATTTGTGCTGCCGGATGGCTCTTATGAAAGAACTGATATTGATGAAAATCAGGTTGATAAAAATTTTAAGAGGGTATCGGATTGGGGGTTTAATAGTGTTAGGTTTATGTTGACCTATCAGACTCTGTTTGATGAGGGTGTCACGAAGGTAAATGAAACGAATTTAAAGAAGTTGGATGCAGTGATTGCATCAGCGATTAAGTATAAATTGCATTTGAACATAGTGACCTTCAGTCTACCTGGTAGATGGACTCATACGGATTTTGATACGTATACATCCACAGGTTCACTTGATTTATTTACGAATTCTGCAAGACAAAGTGAAGCAAATGAAGTATGGGCATTGATTTCGGAACGATATAAAAATATACCTAGCTCAGTGCTTTCATTTTGTCCGCTATGGGAAGCGCAGAATACCAGTTTGAGTAGTGGATTGCCGGTTCCGCCGTATACAGTTGCTGATGTCGGAATAGTATATAAAGGGTTAATTAATACAATAAGGATGCATGATCCGGATCGATATGTTATCTATGAACCGACAGCCAACAATGATGCGACTTCGATTATTAATGAATCCAGTGAAATCAAGGCGAGTATTGAGAAGGATTTTACCAATACGCTGATGATATCTAATTTTTGTGAGTGTCCGTTTGTGTATGCGGAAATGACAGCGATTCAGGGAGAGCATATCGACCATAACAATCATTCTATGTTTAAGCCGGAATATCCGGTTACGTATTACGCCACACAATATCATATTAATAATGGGGAGCCTCTGATACTGAGAGGAGATTTGGTAAAGGACACAACAATCGATATCTATCTCTCAAAGGTGAGTGGAGCAGGAAGCTTAATGATAAAAGCGGATGGGGAGCCATTACCCATCCAAGTCAATGAAGGCGAACTGCAAAGTAGTATGGAATTAATGGATGCAGATTACAATGTAGATACGCCATTGTCGAGGTATTATCTCTATGCACAAAGTGAAAAGTGTATTAGTGTTAAGTTACCTAAAGATGTTGATAAGCTTGAAGTAAGCTATAGCGGAAATTGGTTTGAGTGGAGCGGGATTGACGTCACACTTCCACAGAGATATGCGGTAAATCGTTGGTGGTTTATGTCACATTATGACGCAGATAAGGAAGGGGTCGAATGGCAAAAACCTTTTTTGAAATCAACATCTAGAATTATGTTATCTCCAAATAGTTACGATAGCGGGCGGGACATTACAATTAATTCAGATATTAGTTACAGTACTTCCTCGATATGGAATCAATCCAATCAACAGACAGTATTTGATTGGGGAGCTGTAATGTCACAGTTTACACCTCATCAACTAATTCGTTTTGAATCTGCGGCATTTAATGTAGGAACAATATATCAATCCGCACTTCATTATTATGATGACTTCATGGCTATGTGTAAGCAGTATCAATTTAGTTGGTTAAGTAATGATTTCAATCATATCTTTTCGTATTCGAAAGATACGATGTATGCAGGAGCAAACGGAGTACCTTATCAAGATGGATATCTGCTGGTGGATATGCTAAAGGTTCATCAGAAATACTTGCCTTCCCCGATTGTGGTAAACCCCACCTCAGAACCGGAGCAATTGGATTATTGTACCGTAAATGTTGATAAGGCTTCCTATAATTACACTGGTTCAAGCATTACGCCTCTAATCACGGTCAAAAACGGCCTGATTCCGTTGGTTTTGGGTCAAGATTATACTATTATATCGAATAATGTCAATGTAGGTACTGCTACATTTGAGATTAGGGGAATAAACAATTATACAGGTACTATTACAAAAACCTTTTTGATTATTGCAAAACAGATAACTGAATTGACTATTACGGTACCTCAAACAGTATATACTTATACGGGAACAGGAATTACACCAATCGTCACAGTAAAATATGGTACAAATACCTTGTCAAAAGACAAGGATTACTCGGTTGCATATACGAATAATATCATACCCGGAACTGCAAAGATTACCCTGACAGGTAAAGGTAATTATGCGGGTTCCACAATTATAACTTTTCAGATTAAAGCGAAACCGACATCGGAGCTAACTATTACTCTCCCGCAAGCATCCTATACTTATACAGGAACAGAAATCATGCCTGCTGTGACAGTAAAGTATGGTTCGAAATTGCTTGTGAAAAATTCTGATTATACCATTGTCTACAATAATAACGTTAATACTGGAACAGGTAAGGTTACGATAAATGGTAAAGGTAACTATGGTGGTTCAGTAATAAATACCTTCCGTATCAATCCAAAATCGATATCAGGGTTGAAAGTAAGTGGTGTTCAGTCCACATATTCCTACAACGGTTCGAAGATTACCCCTTCCGTATCCGTAATGAATGGTACAAAAAATCTTAGTAAAAATAAAGACTATACATTAACGTATTTGAATAATGTCAATATAGGATCAGCCACAGTAACGATTCAAGGGAGAGGGAATTATACCGGTACGATAAAGAAAGGATACCAAATTAAACCGGGAACGCCAACACTAAAACTCACAGCAGGATCAAAAAAAGCTACAATCTCCTGGTCCAAGGTAAAAGGTGCAAGTGGCTACGAATTATACATATCAACTTCTAAAACAGGAAAGTACTCCTTGATTAAGACAACCAATGCTTCATCCTATGTTAAAAAGTCGTTAATTAGTAAGAAGACATATTATATAAAAGTAAGAGCATATACCACAATAAAAGGGAAGAAAGGATATGGAGGTTTTTCAGAAATTAAATCAGTAAAGATTAAATAAAACAACTAGTACGGTTATGCTGAGGGATTTCTAACATTACAATTTTTTTGTTAGGGAGATATTTGCTAGAAACAGATAAATTCAGAATTCAGATATAATAAATATGTAAAGGAAACTTGACAAACAACATCAAATATTATATTATATAACAAACCTAGTTTTTACATTTGCACACTTGAGAAAGTGTGCAAAAAAATAATCAGAAGTGTAAAGGAACCTTTACAGGAGTAATATATGAAAAATAAGTTAGAAGAGTTAAGAAAAGAAAAAGAATTAAGTCAAGAGCAGTTTGGAAGATTGATGAAGGTATCGAGACAAACGATTATATCGCTAGAGAAGGGAAAGTACAATCCATCCCTGGAACTAGCATTTCGAATTGCGAAATTTTTTGATTTGGATATTGAGGAGATATTTATTTATGAGGAGGAAGATTATGAGTAAGACTAATAAGAATAAGAAAGTGTTCTATATGTGTGCTTCGATTGTTATGTATATACTTGGGCTGCTACTGTTATGTATAGGTTCCTTCAACGATAAGCTGGAATTTGGACTGCCCGGATTTGCTGTTATTTTAATTGGTGGTTTGGGAGTAATCTTCTTATTACTTGCCATAGGGTGCATGGTCTTATATATGAAGCATTATGTAAATAGTAATGAAGAATTAGTAATTGAAGAACAGGATGAGAGGAATATCATGATTCGCAGAAAAGCAGCCGAACTAACAATACCTGTCATAGTGGTTCTTCTATTTGTTGTTGAAGCTATTTTAATTCTATTGGGAGATACTAGAGCTGCAATTATTATTTCAATTGCATCCTTTATCGGAGTTAATGTTCAAATGTACTTAATTCTTTATTTTCAAAAGAAATATTAAAGCTCTTTAAATTGTGCAGGAAAAGAGAGGATAACTTGTTTGAAATAAGCTATTTTATGATAAGGAGATTGAAATGGAGTGGATAAAAAGATTAAATAGAGCGGTTAATTACATGGAAGAGAATATAAGAGAAACAATTGATATAGATGAGGTTGCAAGGATAGCATGTTGTTCAACCTATCATTTTCAAAGAATGTTCTCCTACATGGCAGATATCACATTATCAGAGTACATACGTCGTAGGAAAATGTCACTGGCAGCAGTTGATTTGCAGAGTGGCAAGGAACGCGTGATTGATATATCTCTGAAATATGGTTATAATTCGCCGACAGCATTTAATCGAGCTTTTAAAAGTGTTCATGGGATTGCACCTTCTCAGGTAAAAAAGTTGGTACGGTGATAAAAGCATTTCCTCCAATTAGCTTCAAGATTATAATAAGAGGGGATAGTGAGTTGAATTATAGGATTGAGCAGAAGGAAGCATTTCGAATTATTGGTATATCGAAACCTTTAGAAAAGGAAATTGAGAAGAATTTTGAAATTGTACCGCGTATGTGGTATGAAGCGACAATGAACGGCACAATAGCAAGATTTGCTGGGATGATGAATGGAATGCCTATGGGGTTGTTAGGTGTAAGCTCTTGTAATGAGGAAGATAACTGGAGATATTATATTGCGGTCGCAAGTAGCCAGCCATTACAGGAAGATATGGAAGAATACATCGTTTCAGCTTCTTTGTGGGCAATCTTCTCTGGGGAAGGGAAGAGTCAGTCGATTCAGGAATTAGAGAAAAGAATTGTAACAGAGTGGTTACCAACTTCAGGATATGAATATGGGGAAGCACCGGATATCGAGGTTTATTTGAATGCTGATCCGGAGAATTCAAGGTATGAAGTTTGGATTCCGGTGAAAAAAAAGGAGAACTAATTATGGTGCATTTGGTTTACTGTGATGACAAGGAAAAGGTATTGGAGAAAATTTTAGATGGTTCAAAAACAATGATTATCAGGGCAGCAGCCGGGCGGAAAATTCCACATAGCAGGGTGTTTGATGGAGAGCAATTATATTTTATGAAAAAGGGTACGGCAAAGATATCCGCAACTGCGACAGTGAAATCAGTTCAGAATTATGTAAAGCTTACAGAAGAAGAGATAAATAAAGTGTTACAAGAGAATCAGCCAAAGCTGAACTTATCAACAAAACAACAAGAACGCTGGCATAAAAAATGCATGTGCCTGGTGGAGTTTGAGGGAGTAAAAGAGATTGAACCATTAGATTTTGATCATCAGGGAAATATGGACGATTGGTTGATTGTTGAGAAAATAGATGATGTCGTAGTCGGTACGAGTGTCCCGTTTAATTATGAAAAATCTAAGTTTTAGATATTCTTATGTTTATGTTAATATGGTTAAATAAAAAATCTCAACTCATTCTTGACTCTCACACAATGGTATACTCTATAGTAAAGAAGAGCTCAAACAACACATATATGTGAGGAGAAATACAATGTTAAAAATAGGTGATTTTTCAAAATTGTCAAGGATAAGTATTCGTATGTTAAGACATTATGATGAGATTGGATTATTGGTGCCCAGCCACATTGATGACTTCACCAGTTATCGCTATTATAATGAAGATCAGCTGGCGATGGCAGCTAGGATTATGTCATTGAAGAGTATGGGGTTTAGTCTGGCGACGATCAGAGAAATATTGAGTAGCTATCATGATCCGAAGGCTTTATCGCAATTTCTATCTGTGAAGCAAGCTGAGGTGCAGGCGGAAGTCGATGATATCAAACAACGTTTACTTCTCCTTGAAACAGCAATTAAAAGGCTGAGAGAGGATGATATGGCAATGAATTATAATGTGATTTTAAAGACGATACCGGAGAGATATGTTGCAAGTGTGAGAAAGGTTATCCCTGGTTATAATCAGGAGGGGATGTTGTGGAATATTTTGATGAGTGAGACAGGACCGATCCATATGCAACCTACAGAGAATTGTTTAAGTATGGCAGTGTTCCATGATGAAGGGTATAAAGAGAGCGATGTTGATGTTGAGATTCAAATCAGTGTAAAGGGTGAATATCCTAACACAGAGAATGTTATCTTTAAGACCGTTCCTGAGATTGAGATAGCATCTGCAACCTACAAGGGTAGCTATGAACAGCTTACTGCAGTAAACCAAGCTGTTGCGAATTGGGTAAGTGACAACGGATATGAATTTAACGGTGCGATGTTTTGCATCTACCATGTAAGCCCTGCCCAAACACAGGATCCGAACGAATTAGTAACTGAGGTATGCTATCCGGTAAAGAAGCAAGCATAAATAAAAATCGAGTGTTGACAGTTTAGCTTAAGCAAACTAAAAGCGTAAAAAGTAATGAATATCCGTAATGTGATTAGATGACAGTAACAGTATTAAGATAAAAAACCCAGTATAAGTAACCTAAATCGGGACAGTTCCCGGCTCTCTCCACGAGATGACGTTGGATTCCCATAATGCACTATTTGAAAGAGGCACTCCTGTGTTTTGTATTTCGAAGGCGAACAAACCTGTTCGACAAGAGAAATACAAAACAGGGGGTGTGTCTTTCTTGTGTGAGGGAACCAACATCATCTGAAAGTGGAGGGAGTCGTCACTGTCCCTTAATTATCTGTATCATTCTTAAACCAATTCAATATGGTATTTCTCCAACCAATAGTTGACTTGCAGCAGATAAGCGATGAGCTGCGGTCCTGCCATCAGCTGGCCATACCAGGGTTTTCCGTAGTCGGAAGGAGAGGAGAGGAATGCTTTAATTTTCTTTTCATCCACAAGTGGCTTAATTGGTGCATTCGGCTCAGTTAACACATCGAGCAGTCGATTGCCTAGGAGCTTTTCATATTCCGGATTGTAGGTCTTCGGATAAGGACTCTTACGGCGGAATAGGATTTCATCCGGCACCAGTCCGCGGCCTGCTTCGCGTAGTAAACCCTTTACCATGCCATTTGGACATTTCATTTCCCACGGAACATTCCAGACATATTCAATGATACGGTGGTCTGCAAATGGTACACGGGCTTCCAGACCGGAATACATGCTGCACCGATCCATACGATCTAGTAGTGTAACCATGAACCACTTCAGATTTAGATATGCGATTTCTCTACGTCTTGCCTCTATTGGTTTCTCTCCGATTAAGCGGGGAGTTTCACTGACTGATTTTTCATAGGTCGCACGAACATATCCATCGATATCGATAGAGGAGAGCACATCATCTGATAAAAGCTGTTTTCTGGTACCTAGGTTCCTTGACCAGGGAAATGCATGGGTTGACATGATTTCAGGATTATGAAACCAGGGATAACCACCAAAGATTTCATCTGCGCACTCACCGGTCAGTGCAACCTTGATTTGAGAAGCTACTTTTTTACAGAAATATAATAAAGAAGATTCTACATCAGCCATACAGGGAAGATCACGGGCATTAACTGCGTGGTAGAGGTTATCTGCCAGGTCAAGGTTATCACATTCCAGATAGTGATGTATACTGTTTACATGTTCCTTCATGATATCAACGAATGGACGATCTTGTGAAGGTTGAAAAGAATTTGACTTGAAATTCTTATCATTATCAACAAAATCGAATGAAAAAGTTTCGATTTGTTTGTTTTCTTTCTTTAATTCATTTGCACAGATTGCGGTTACTAAGCTACTGTCAACGCCGCCGGATAGGAAGGTGCAGATCGGGATATCGGAGATCATTTGACGTTTGACTGCATCTTGTAGTAAGAAGGAGGTCTTATCAACGCTCTCTTTAAAAGTGTCGGTATGAGGGGCACTTTCTAATTTCCAATAAGCTTCATGTCGCAGACCATATTCGCTATATAGAATGAAGTGGCCGGGAAGAAGCTCTTTTACATCCTTAAAGACGCCTTTACCATAGGTTTTTGCAGGACCTAGGCCGAACACTTCACAGAGTCCCTCGCCGTCTACACGTGGTTTGAAACCGGGGAATTGAAATAGTGCTTTGATCTCAGAAGCGAATAATAACGTATCCTCAAATACGGTATAGAATAAGGGTTTTACACCAAGTCGGTCACGTACTAAACAAAGTGTTCTGGAATTATCATCCCAGATGGCAAAGGAAAAGATACCGTTCATTTCTTTAATGAATTCAATGCCTAAAGCCATGTATCCGACTAGGATAAC
This sequence comes from Bacillota bacterium, assembly GCA_023392615.1. Taxonomy (GTDB): domain Bacteria; phylum Bacillota; class Clostridia; order Lachnospirales; family Lachnospiraceae; genus Mobilitalea. Next base: position 66,317 of record JAEVYT010000017.1, read on the forward strand.
TTCTGTATCACAGTGAGTTTTGAACAGGTAACCCATATTTATCAGGGTGTTGCGAAGCTCTGCTGTGTTATATAACTCTCCGTTATAAACAATGGAATAAGAGCAACCGAATTTTTCTCTGGTCATAGGCTGATTGCCTCGGCTTAAGTCGATAATGGATAGTCTTCTATGTGCTAAACCTGCTTGTGCGGTAAGTATCTCTCCTTCTGCATCCGGACCGCGATGTATTAAAGATTGTTTCATGTTATTTAAGACCTGATACCATTTTCGATCTTCCTTGATGTAGTCTGCCTTTATGTTACAAAAACCAGTTATTCCACACATAAATCCTCCTTTTTGTGCTGAAGCACATCAATCATAATTAAGTACCAATATCAGCGTGCTGCCGGTACAGCAATATGTTGTAAATACATGATCCGGACTATAGTGAGATCTTTCTATGAATAATGGGGAATATCGACTAATAATCATTATGATATAAATTATATGCACGGACCTCTTCGTCCATGGCTGTAAAATAATCTGAGTCGGATATTCCCCTTGCTTTCTGCTTTATGAATAAATTTACTGAGGAGCTAATATGACAGGCTGTATCTGTCGTCCTTCCAGTGCTTCTTCTATCGTGGGGAGTAATAAGTCAAAGTGTGCTACCATAGAATTTGGCTTGCCTTTGTAATTATCTTGGCCAAAGGGGATAAAATAGACATTCTTACTGTTTATTAACATACCAATATTCTTTAAATTATTGCTTAACGCATCATTGGTGGATACTCCTACGACGATTGGCTTACCGTTTCGCAACAGAGCCTTTGCTGCCATTAATACAGTGGAGTCGTTGATTGCATTAGCCATCTTTGCAATCGAGTTTCCGGTACATGGGGCAATCGCGATGATATCAAGTTTATTGCCGGGACCTAGTGGTTCTGCTTCAACAATCGTTGTAATAGGCTTATTCCCTGTCATTTCTTCTGCTCTTTTTAAAAAATCCTCAGCCTTACCAAACCTAGTGTCGGTAACTTGAGTGCGTTCAGAAAAGATCGTGTAAACATTTGCTTTTTCTGATATCAAACGCTCAATTTCGGGAAATATTTTATCAAAAGTACAGTAGGATCCGGTGAAAGCAATCCCGATATTCTTTCCACTAACAGTCATTTAATCACTTCTTTCTTTTATTAACCCAAATATTTCACTTGCCAGTATATCTGCTGAGGTTCTGGGCGCTACCTTGCCGGGTAAACCAAGACATAGTTTCGCTCTTAGGTTTTTTTGCATTGCATATTCATAATCAACACCGCCCGGTGCCGATGCAATATCAATGATGGTAACATGTGCATTAACAAGATTTAAAGCATCCTGATCTAGTATAAGTGCTGGAATTGTATTGAAGATGAAATCACAGAAGGGTAAAACATTGTGCATCTTTGATAAATGGATTGTTTTAAGTCCGGCTGCTTCGGCGTAAGCGAGTGCTTCTTCGGATCTCGCGGCAACCGTAACTGCAAGGTCCAAGGCTTTTAATTTTGAAGCTAAAACTTTGGCACATCTTCCGTATCCTAGTACAAGACAGGTGCTGCCGTGTAGATTTTGATCACTTGTCTGTATGGCTTCCATAATGGTTCCTTCTGCCGTTGCGATAGCATTTAGAATTGCAATTCGTTCGTTTTTCATTAAATCATAGTACTCAATTCCTTTGTTTGAACAAATTTCGGTTAACGTGGAAGGAATCATTCCTCCAATAAGATAATGATCTTTTTTTAATAAATTTGCCAAATTACTAGTTGTGAGCTCTGAAGATGCAGTGGAAGCTATTGAGACCAAATCTCTCGTTAACGGAATTGGACCAATTAGTATATTGCATTGGTCAAATAATTCACTCAAGTTAGATAACGGAATACAATTTTCATGTTTAATCGACTGGGCAATACGACAAGTAAAAACACGATAGCCTTCTTTTAGAAATTTTAAGGCCATATAAACCTGTCTTTGATCTCCGCCAAAAATTCCGATTTCATTTCGTTGGGACATATACTTCACTCCTTTATGCGATATTATATGAAATTAGCACAAAATTGTGCTTTTTTAGGTGGTTTTCGAGAACTTGTATCTTTAATTTGGCTTAATTTTTTAAATAATAATTAATTTCCCATTTGCATATTCCAGTTATAATTTCGAGCATGAATCAGATAATATGATTGAAAGGAAAATTGTTAAAAACAAACAAGAAATTCAAGGGGTAACTTCAGTATATTAGACAAAAATTACAATGTATAAAAAATGCAATAGCATTATTGTAAAAAATGAAACCGATATATCCTATAAAATTTTACAAATATGGTAATAAATAATACTTTTTACAATAAGTAGAACATTATGGAAAAAGTATCAATATTGACTATTTATCATTCATTGTATATCATGATGTATATGCATTTTGCAAGGGGAGAGCTTGGAGTCCAAGCATCCTACAAAATTTATGAGGAGGAAAAATATGAAATTAAAGAAATTAATTGCCGTAACTCTTGTAGTAGCTATGACAGCTTCTATCTTTACTGCATGCGGCTCAAAACCAAACAAAACAGATAACAACACAAACAAACCGAACACAAACACCAATACTAGTGCTTATCCAGGCACAGCAGAGGAAAAAGCAATAACCGTAAATATTACTTCAGAACCACCACAGTTATTCTCAGTAACCTCAACAGATACAACTTCCTTTTCCGTAATCCGTCATGTACTTGAGAACCTTGTAGAGTTAGACGATAAGGACAATGTAGTTCCGGGTGTAGCAAAAGACTGGACAATTAGTAAAGATGGTCTTGTTTATACCTTTAATCTCCGTGATGATATGAAATGGACCAACGGAGAACCTGTTACAGCAAAAGACTTCGTCTTTGCTTGGACATCACTTTTAACTCCTTCTTTCGCATCTGACTATGCTTATTTTGGTTATATGTTCAAGAATGGACAAGCTTACAACGAAGGTAAAGTAGATGCTTCAAAACTTGGTTTTAAAGCACTCTCTGATTATAAATTAGAGGTAACTCTAGAAAATCCAGCTCCTTACTTCATCAATACTTTAGCATTTGGTGTATTTGCACCTTTAAATGAAAAAGCTTACAAACAGTTTGGTACTAAGTACGGTACAGATGCTGACAAGATGGCTTACAACGGACCTTTCAAAATTACTTCTTGGGAACATGAAAGTAAACTTGTACTTGAGAAAAATACAGACTTCCCAGATAAAGACAAAATCGCTCTTGATAAAATTACTATGGTTATGATCAATGATACGAATGCATCTCTTAATGCATTTAAAGCCGGTGAAGTAGATATCACAGGTATTTCCGGAGATCAAGCAAAACTTATGAATGGCGAAAGCTACCCAGTTAACTCTTATGATGACGGTTCTTGCTTCTACCTTGAGTATAACTTAAAAGACAAGCAGTTACAGAATGCAAATCTTCGTAAAGCGTTAACTTATGCAATTGATAAACAAGCATTCGTAGACAGTATCGTTAAGAATACTTCTAAAGCTGCAACTTCCTTTACACCTCCGATCATCAAGGGTAATAATAAGAGCTTTAAAGAAGAAGTTGGTAACTTAGTTCCTGTTATTGATGTAGCGAAAGCAAAAGAATTCTATGCAAAAGCTCTTCAGGAACTTGGCACAGACAAAGTTACTCTTACTATGATTACAGATGATACTGATGTAGCAGTAAAAAATGCTGCATTTGTACAGGAACAGTTAAAGAAAAATCTTGGTGTTGAGATTAAAGTAGAATCTATGCCTTTCAAGAGCAGACTTGAGAGAATGTCTAATAAAGACTTCTCATTAGTATTCGCTGGTTGGGGTCCTGACTATAACGATCCAATGACATTTCTTGATATGTTCCAGACAGGCAACGGTAATAACCATACAAGCTACACTAATCCAGCATACGATGAGTTACTTACAAAAGCTCGTGCAGAGTTAAATAAAGATACTCGTTTCGGATATTTAATGGATCTTGAGAAGACATTAATGAATGATCTACCAATTGGTCCTATCTATTGGAGATCCAGAGATTATGTAGTAAGCGGCAAGATTGCTTCCGGTGTTGTTAGAACAGCATTCCAGGATATGAACTTTAGAAATGTTAAGCTTTCTAAATAATAAGTAATAATTATATAAATAGAAGTGACGGTGCGGGTTAAAGCCTGCACCTCACTTTTGTAATAAAAGTAAAGGCTAGTGAAGTAAATAAGTTTAGTTTACTTGTTAGAATTGCCATCCTATGCTACTTTTCCAGATGGCTTCTACTTGCGGGTGCTTTAACAATTTAAAGTATCATATGAAAGAAACTTTCTGGAAAAGCATTATAGGATGTTAATTCTTAGTCCAGAGGTTATTTCTTTACCTCATACGTTCTGATAAAGAAAAATAGTTTTTGAGAGGAGAAGTGAACGTGTTTAAATATATTTTAAAACGTATATTTTATGCTGTAATAACTTTATTTGTATTGGTTTCATTGACCTTCTTCATGATGCGTTTATTACCGGGTGATCCTTTTATCGGAGAGAAAGCTATTCCCGAAACAACCATGAAAGCATTAAATGCAAAGTATGGTCTCGACAAGCCATTGGTAGTTCAATTATTCATGTATATTGGTAATGTTTTAAAAGGAGACTTAGGTCTTTCTATCCATTATAATCGACCTGTAACTGATGTTATTACTCAGGCTTTCCCTTATTCATTTGACTTGGGAATGAGATCACTCATATTTGCGACAATTTCAGGTGTATTGCTTGGTATCGTGGCAGCGGTAAAAAGAGGTACAAAGTGGGATACTATGTCCATGCTTCTTGCAGTTGTTGGTGTATCCGTACCTAGTTTTATCATCGGTTCATTATTACAGTATTTCTTAGGCTTAAAATTATTTATGGCGACTGGAATTCGTTTCTTCCCAATAACCGGATGGAATACATTCTCTAGTACGATTCTTCCATCCTTTGCATTAAGTTTTGCTTCTTTAGCCACAATCTCAAGATTGATGAGAACAAGTATGCTTGACGTATTAGGACAGGATTATATAAAAACAGCCAAATCTAAGGGTCTCTCACAAAAGAAAATAGTTTGGAAACATGCGGTTCGTAATGCTATCATGCCTGTCATTACGGTTCTTGGACCAATTGCCGCTACCGTACTTACCGGTGCGTTTGTAGTTGAAAATATCTTCGGTATTCCAGGTATGGGTAAATTCTTCGTATTAAGTATTAAAACTCAGGATTATACCATGATCGCAGGAACAACCTTGTTTTATGGTGCCTTTTTAGTTATTGCCAACTTAATTGTGGATCTGGCTTATGGCTTTATTGATCCTCGTGTTAAGCTTGAGGATGTAAAGGAGTGATGATATGAGTAGCATAGATAAAAGTCAATTTGAATTGGTCGGCGCAAGAACAGGTGAGAGCGAGACCATCCGCCGACCTATTACTAGTTATTGGAAGGATGCTATGGTTCGTCTTTCTAAAAATAAAGCAGCAATGGTATGTTTAGCAATTATCGTTATTATTACACTGTGTAGTATTTTTATTCCAATGTTCTCTCCTTATACGATGAGTGAGCAACATTTGTCACATACAGATGCTCCAATCGGTTTTAAAGATCCAACAGATGGACATCTTCATATATTCGGTACGGATACCCTAGGCCGTGATATATTCACGAGACTATGGGATGGTGCGAGAGTATCTTTAGGTATTGCATTTGCAGCGGTATTTATTAACTTTTTAATTGGTGTTATATACGGCGGTATATCCGGTTACCTTGGTGGAGCAGTAGACAACCTAATGATGAGAATAATAGAGATTATCAATGGTATACCGTACTTGATTATCGTAATTCTTTTAATGATGGTGCTTCCTCCGGGTGTGTTAACCATGGTAATTGCTTATGCCACGGTAGGATGGACAGGTATGGCTCGTCTGGTTCGTGGTCAGATTATGACATTAAAGCAACAAGACTTTGTTGTTGCTGCGAAAGTTATGGGTGCGAAACCGTCAAGAATCATCGCAAAACATTTGCTTCCCAATACCTTAAGTGTAGTAATCGTAAATATTACTCTGGCAATCCCTTCTGTAATCTTTACAGAGGCATTCCTAAGCTACATCGGTTTGGGTGTTCCGGTTCCACATGCAAGCTGGGGTACTTTAGCAAGTGATGGTAGTCAGGTGTTCCAGATGTATCCTTCCCAGTTATTTATACCGGCTATTTGTATTAGTTTGACCATGTTATCCTTTAACCTTTTAGGTGATGGTTTACGTGATGCATTAGATCCAAAATTGAGAAGATAATATCGTTAATTTAGTTTTAGTTAAATAGAATAATCGGTGAATTTAAAGAAAAATCACTTTAGTCTATATAAAAAGCTGGTCGGTAAAGCTAACCGATACAGCTAGTGGAGGTTATAGCATGAATAAAGTATTGCAAGTTAATGATCTACATGTATCCTTCGATACTTATGCCGGAGAAGTTAAAGCAGTACGCGGTGTTACCTTTGATTTACATGAAGGAGAAGTGCTTGCCATCGTTGGTGAGAGCGGCTGCGGAAAGAGTGTAACGGCACAGACAATTATGAAATTAAACCCTATGCCCCCTGCAAGAATCAAGCAGGGTGAGATCTTACTGGGTGATAAAGATATTGTAAAAACAAGTGAAAAAGATATGATGAAAATTCGTGGTAAAGATGTCAGCATGATCTTTCAGGATCCGATGACTTGCTTAAACCCAACTATGCCGGTTGGGAAGCAGCTTACCGAAGCAATACGTCATCATCAAAAGTTATCTAGAGAGGATGCTTATGCAGAATCTCTCAGATTATTGAATTTGGTTAAAATACCAAATCCAGAACAGCGTGCAAAGCAGTATCCACATGAGTTTTCAGGCGGTATGAGACAGAGAGTTATGATTGCGATGGCGCTATCCTGTGCACCAAAGCTTCTGATTGCAGATGAGCCTACTACAGCACTTGATGTAACAATCCAAGCTCAGATTATGGACTTGCTTCAGGAGATCAGAGTAAAGACCAATACAGCTATTATCTTGATTACTCACGACCTTGGTGTAGTGGCAAGTATGGCTGACCGTGTGGCAGTTATGTATGCCGGTAAGGTTGTTGAGACAGGTTCCGTAGAGGACATATTCTATCATCCGGCACATCCGTATACAGAAGCTCTTTTAAAGAGTCTTCCTACAATTGATACCGAGCGTGATACAAGATTGGTTTCTATTCCGGGAACTCCTCCGGATCTATTACTTCCTCCGGAAGGTTGTGGCTTTGCAAGTAGATGTAATTATTGTATGAAGATCTGCCAGACACAACAGCCAAACGAATATGAAACAAACGAAAATCATAAATCCTCATGCTGGATGTTACATCCGGATTGTCCTACTAGCTTAGGTGGAGGTGATAAATAATGAACAATAATAATACTAACAATAATGATAAATTAGTTGAAGTTCAGCAAGTATCCAAGTATTTTAGGGTGACTGATGGTACTTTAAAGGCAGTAGATCATATAAATATTGATATCTACAAAGGGGAAACGTTAGGACTTGTAGGTGAATCAGGATGTGGAAAATCAACATTTGGTAAAGTGCTGATGGGTATTTATCCTCCAACTCAAGGTAAGATTCTCTACCATGGAAAAAAAGATATTGAAGTTAAGAAGAAAAACCTCTTTACTTATTCTAAGATGGCACAGATTATATTCCAGGATCCGTATTCCTCATTAGATCCTCGAATGACAGTAGGGTCTATCATTGAAGAAGGTATGATCATTCACAATATGTATGATAAGAAGAAGCGTCAGGAACGAGTATTTGAGTTGCTTGAGTTAGTTGGTTTAAATCGTGAGCATGCTAATCGCTTCCCTCATGAATTCTCCGGCGGTCAGCGTCAACGTATCGGTATAGCGAGAGCACTTGCTATTGAGCCTGAGTTCATCGTATGTGATGAGCCGATTTCCGCACTTGACGTATCCATTCAGTCACAGATTATTAATCTCTTGCATGATTTACAAGAGAAATTAAACTTGACGTATCTGTTTATTGCACATGATTTAAATATCGTAAAGTATATCAGTGATCGTATTGCCGTTATGTACCTGGGTAATATCGTTGAGCTGGCATCTAGTGATGAACTGTATAACAATACGTTACATCCGTATTCGAAGGCACTCTTATCCTCTGTTCCGATTCCGGATCCAGATAAGGAAGCGCAGAAGCAACGTCAGATCTTAAGCGGCGATGTACCTAGTCCGATTAATACACCGGCAGGATGTCCATTCTCAAGCCGATGTCCAATCGCAACAGATATCTGTAAACAGCATAAACCAATGCTTGAGATGAAACAAGGTCACTTTGTGGCGTGTCACCATGTTGAGTAGATCGGAATAGAGTGTCAAAAGCCCTTGAAGTTTATTATAAGTCAATTCAATTAATATATAATCCACAAGAAATAGGAAACATATTTCATAACAACGCGCTCCCACTTGGATGAAGTACGTAGTGGTGCATAAGGCTGAAAACAACACAACCTAAGCACCAACGACTTCATACAGTTGTTATAAAAATGATGTTTCCTATTTCTTATTCTGTTTAAGTCTGTGAGAAGTGACATGCTCGTAATAATGAAGGCTTTTGACATTTATATTAGAATTTGATGTACTAATGTATAGTGAAGTGTTGTCATATAGTTATCATATTAAATTATATGGATAGTATAGGAGTATTTAGCAAGTAGATACAGTTTAATAAACTGTGGATTCATACAATATAAACCCGGGTTATAAAAGTGTGACCATTTTATAATATTACTAGTGTGTTTAGTTATTAGTAAAATGCTTATGAGGCCGCTTGAGTTAATCTATATAATGATTTATAAATGAGAAGTATATGTTCAATTAAGTTTCTGGAGCTAATCACGGACAAGATATACCCGTACCGTAGGCTAAGGCATTTTAATATGCACTTGTCTAAACGGTTTATATTGGCTTGCTGTTTGAAGGAGTTTCTTCTATAATAATGTATAAGAAATGGAATGAATTGTTCAATATAATGCACATGGAAAATAATGGAATATATATTGATTTGGTGAAAGGAATGGGAATAACTATGGTTGATTATACAATCAGAATGGCTAGATTAGAGGATGCAACCGTGATTCAAGCAATCTATGAGCCTTATGTTCTAAATACGCCAATTACATTTGAGTATGAGCCGGTGACTCAAGAGGAATTTAAGAAACGTATGGAGAATGTGTTAAAGGATTTTCCATGGTTAGTGTGTGAGATGGATGGAAAAATAGTTGGGTATGCTTACTGTTCAAGATTTAAGGAACGAGCTGCTTTTGATTGGGATTGTGAATGTTCAGTTTATATTGATTTAGACTATCATAGAAGAGGGATCGCGAGTGCTTTATATCAAAAACTATTTGAGTTGATAGAAAAGCAAGGCTATTATACGATATATTCATTAATAACAAAATCTCATTCTAGTAGCATCGAGTTACATAAGAAATTTGGATTCGAAGAACTATGTGTTTATCCAAAGACCGGTTATAAATTGGGTGAGTGGTGGGATTTACTGGTTATGGAAAAGCGAATTAAAGAAGTTGATTCTAATCCAATAAAGCCGAAAAGTATTCATGAAATAGATAAATTCAAGTAAGAAAGTGATAAAACATAGTGTTTAACTGGAATTTTTGAAGAAACATATGATGCATTTTATATAATGGCGTCGGATAATAAAACATACAATAGAATATGAGCTAACGCTGAATAAAAAAAGGAAAATCTGTAAAACGGATTTTCCTTTTTTTTACTTTATTTAGTTGTTATTTAAAATGTCCTATATTATAATTCATTTATTGGAAAAGAATGGGACTTCATTATGAGGTTAATAATTGATTTAGGGGGAGAGTTTCGGAGGAAGGTCTGAATGGGTAAATGGAAAGAGAAGTATCTTGGTAATAATGTGAAACTTGCCATCTTGACGGTAATTATGATTGTGTTTATTGTTGGAGGAATGATTGTTTGCGGGATAGGAAGGAAAGGTAGCGACATATCAGTAAACAGTTTCAGCGAGGGAGTACACATCTCTACGAATGGTAATTTAAATGCAGGAGAAGTACAGGTGTTGGAGTTGATATCCGCCAATCGAATGGTGGTTGCAGACAATGCCGAAGAAGAAAATCAGTTTCAGTCTCTTTATATCAGTATATTAAAGAATTATTTATCTGACTATAATGTTAATCTATCTGATTCAAAGGTAGAAAGAATAAAAAAATTACTTGAGAATTACAGTGCAACAAAGATGAATATAGACAATAAACAAGAACACCTATCTCTTATCTCTAAAGGAATTATACTATCGGTATCTCGACAAATATATAAACAATGTGGACTTAACTTATATTGTGATCTTCAAGGAAATATTCAGTTTATAAAAGATGGTAAAGGAAATGTTTTATATAAACTTTCGAACCAAAGTCATCAAAGGGGTATGAAATGGAGAGGTTTCATTTGTATATGTATAATATGCTCAATCTTAATTGGGATAGGTTATGTTATATCTAAGAAACAACGGTTATTCAAGAAGGGTGGGCTCTATCATGGGTATAAGGAAAAAGAATTTGCCTAAGAGCTATGTTTTGATTATCGATATATGTTGCATCATAATATCCTTTCTCTTATCAACATGGATTCGGTTTGGTAATATAAAGTCCAATTTACTTGAAACAGATATTTATCAATGGGCTCTGATTGTTATTATAGCTTTATATGTGACAGTGTTTTATGTTTACGATACGTCACATGATTTGTTTAAGAGAGGATTTTTGGAAGAGTTATTTATCGTTATTAAGAAAAATATTCTTTTGGCCATTATTCTCACAGGGATGATGTTTTTGTTTCAGCAGGGTGATGTCTATTCCCGAATGTTTTTTTTATTATTTTTTGTGATTAACATTATGATTACTTATACAGTCAGACAGTATTTTAAGATTATCTGTATGGCTGCATTTAAGAACAGCCAAGGTAATACTAAAATTATGATAATCACTACTTTCACTCAAGCAAAAGATGTTCTCGATCGAGTGAGAAGGGGAAATGACTGGGATTATGAAATTACATATTTTACAATTATTGATCGGCATATGATTGGAAAGAAAATCGGGGGAATAGAAGTTAAGGCTGATTTTTCAGATATGTTTGATGTGGCGAAGCAAGAGGTTATTGATGAAGTATTTATTCATATCCCGAATACCTGGCTTGATTTGGAACTAGAGGAAACAGTGCTTGAATTTCAGAACATGGGCATAACGGTTAATCTAAGTATTAACACGTTCGGATTAAAGATTAATGAAAAGATTGTTCGAAAGATGAACGGATATCATGTACTAACATTTAGTTCAAAATTATTTGACGAAACACAACTACAGTTGAAACGTCTTATCGATATTCTAGGTGGTCTAATAGGTTGTATTCTAACAATTGTATTAACACTGTTCATTGCGCCTGCAATTATGATTGAATCTCCGGGTCCGGTATTTTTCTCACAGACGAGGATTGGAAGAAATGGCAGGCGTTTTCGTATATACAAATTCCGATCAATGTATCCGGATGCAGAGGAAAGGTTGGCAGAGCTAGCAGCAAATAATGAAATGAGTGGATATATGTTTAAAATGAAGGATGATCCTCGAATCACAAAAGTGGGGAGATTACTTCGAAAAACAAGTTTAGATGAGTTTCCTCAATTCTACAATGTATTAAAAGGGGATATGAGTTTGGTCGGCACCAGACCGCCCACAGAAAGTGAATTCCTTCTCTATGAAGGGAGGCATAAAAGAAGACTGGCATTAAAATCAGGTGTGACTGGTATGTGGCAGGTTAACGGTAGAAGTGACATCAATGATTTTGAAGACGTTGTAAAAATGGACTTGGATTATATTGACAACTGGTCGCTATTAATGGATTTTAAGATATTATTAAAAACAGTCATGGTTGTACTATTTGGAAGAGGAGCAAAATAAACGAGAGATTTTTGTAATGTACATTTGAAAAAGCGAAAGAAACCTACAAGAAAGGATAAGAAAACATTGCAAGGGCAATTGTATCAAAGTGTACACTACTAAGTTAATGAGGTATAGCATGAAATCGTTTATTAAAAAGCTTCAAAATAAAATCGACCAGCTGAACTGGAGTGAGATATGGCAAGAGATCAAGTGGATGTTTCGATACATCAAAAAATATAAGCTGGCGTTAATTTACTACATAGGGATGGGAGTGCTAGGGACTGTAATCGGTCTATCCAGTAGCGTTGCATCCAAATATTTGATCGATGCGGTAACGGGTCACGAAACATCAAATTTAGAATTCATTATTATTTTTATTAGTTTTACTGCTTTAGGTGGAATTGCAATAGGGGCAGCGACAAACAGAATAACAACAAAGATAAACCTGAGAATTAATAATGAAATCCAGGAAGATATCTATAATCAGATATTAATGGTGGATTGGGAGGCCTTATCCGGATTTCATAGCGGAGATTTGTTAAACCGTCTAAATGGTGATACAAAAACGGTAGCAGATAGTGTAATTGGGTGGCTTCCAACATTAATTACCAACTTAATACAATTTGCCGGAACCTTAGCAATCATATTGTATTATGATGTGACGATGGCCGTGATTGCCTTATTAAGTGCTCCGGTAACCTTATTAATGTCAAGAATATTAGTAGGGCGAATGAGGAGCTATAACAAAAAAATGAGGCAGGTCAGCAGCGAGATGATGGCATTCAATGAGGAATCGTTTCAAAATGTCCTTACAATAAAGTCATTTGATCTGGTGGGTTTTTTTGTAGAAAGACTAAGGAATATTCAAAAACATTATACAAAAACTGCATTAGATTATAATAAATTCTCGATATATACATCAAGCTTCATGTCAATTATAGGAATCATAATAGCGTATGCTACCTTGGGTTGGGGGGTGTTTCGACTGTGGAGCGGGAGTATTACATATGGAACCATGACTTTATTTTTACAGTTATCAGGAAGCTTATCAACAGGCTTTTCATCATTGGTCGGTATGATTCCGTCAGCACTTGGAGCTGCGACTTCGGCTGGGCGAATTATGGAGATTGTAAATCTTCATAAAGAAAAGGCTACGGATGGTGATTTAGTGAAGATGATTGAAGAAAACTCAGTAAGCGATGGTCTCACCGTTCAAATATCACATGCGGATATCAACTATGCTGGGAAGGATAGCATCCTTAGAAATGTGAATATTAGGGTGAAACCAAAACAGATCGTTGCAATTGTAGGCCCTTCGGGTGAAGGAAAGACAACGTTGATACGTGTATTGTTGGGATTGTTAAAAACCACGTCAGGAGATGCTACAATTATTGACTCAAATGGGTTGGAAACGGGGATATCTATGGCAACCAGAAAGTTTTTCTCCTATGTACCTCAGGGGAATACCATATTTTCAGGAACAATCGCTTATAACATGCGGATGGTAAAACAGGACGCAACGGATGAGGAAATTATCTTGGCACTAAAAGCTGCCTGCGCATATGAATTTATAGAAGATTTGCCTGAGGGTATCAATACAGAGATAGGGGAAAAGGGTGGTGGATTTTCTGAAGGGCAGGCTCAGAGAATCGCTATTGCTAGAGCGCTACTTCGTGGAGCTCCAATTCTCTTACTGGATGAAGCAACTTCTGCCTTAGATATTGAGACGGAAAAGAAAGTGCTCGAGAATATTATTGCATATGGAAAAAATCATTCCTGTATCCTTACCACACATCGGGAAAGTGTATTGGTTATGTGTGATAAGATTTATAAAATTAATGATTCGCAAATAAAAGAATGCGAGGAAGAATACATCACCGATCTGGCATCTAGTTATTAATATGGGAATGTTAAGTATATAGAAAAGAGAAATAAAGGAGAGGAACATGAGGATTAAGGACGGATTTATATTACGAAAGATTGCTGGTAGCGATATGGTGGTCCCGGTAGGGCAAAATATTGCAGATTTTAACGGAATCATCACTTTAAACGGGACGGCGGCATTTCTTTGGAAAATACTGAAAGAGGGATCGCGACCTTCCATTATGGCAGAACTACTGATGAAATACTATGATGTCAACAATGAGATTGCGACTAAGGATACAGAAGAGTTTGTAAATCAATTGAAAGAAGCAAATATACTGGAATATGATGAAGATGAGGTGTAAGGGTGAAGGAAGATTACAATGAAAGATACCCGTTAAACGGTACTTTTGAATTGACCGCCAGATGTAACTTAAGCTGTAAAATGTGCTTTATTCGTATTGATAACAAACGGATGGCAGAGCTCGGAGGCAGAGAACGAACTGCTGACGAGTGGATTCATATGGCAGAAGAAATCCAGGAAGCAGGAACAGGGGCACTACTTTTGACCGGTGGTGAGCCATTGCTGAGGCCGGACTTTATAAAGATTTATAAGGCGATAGCGCAAATGGGCTTTATGCTGACGCTTTATACAAATGCAACGCTTATTACTGATGAGATTATGGAAGTTTTTAAGGAGTATCCGCCACACAGTATTGGAATAACGGTATATGGAGCATCTCCTGAAACATATGAAAAAGTAACAGGAAGTGCAAAAGCATATTATAAGATGTTGGAGGGAGTTGATAAGTTAAAGCAGTTACCATCAGCCATCACAATCCGTACTACAATTATTAAAGATAATTTGGACGATTTTAATAAAATGAAGGAGTGGGCATCCAGAAAGGGTGATTTTAAAATTTCTAGGATCGTAACAAAGTCAGTAAGGGGCGGAGTGGCAGAAGTAGAAAAATGTAGGTTATCACCTGAAGAAAGTATGGAGATAATTCGTGAGAGAACAAATGAAATATACATAAAAACCCTTTGTAGTTATCTTAATGACAATCTTGATGTGGATTTGATTCAGCAATCTAGTGCTGAATGTAATATCAATTCAACGAATGAAGCGAGTCAAAAACATAACTATCTTTATGGTTGTGACGCAGGAATTGTCAATTTTACTATAACTTGGGATGGCAAATTAGTAGGTTGCCAGTTACTTAATGATTGTTGGACATATCCATTTGAAGAGGGGTTTGCAACAGCTTGGGAGAAGTATCCACAGTTAGTAGATATTCCACCTGTTCCAAAAGAGTGCATCAACTGTAAAGTCCCATGTAGTGCATGTCCAGCGAATCGTCTAGCAGAAACTGGGGCTTTAAATGGAATACCGCAATATCACTGTCAAGAAAGTAAATATGTGAATGAGATGTTTTATAAATTGACAGGAGAAATCGACGAGTTAATAAGAAAGGAATGAAGAATTATGGAAAAATATCAAACACCCGAACTAAAATTTGAAACCGTAACATTTTTTGAAAAAATAGCCTGCACATGCTGGGAAAGTAAAAAATTTTCATTTGATCTTCCTAATGATGGTAAAAAGGAGAAAACAATAACTATATGTAATAATGATAATCGTTGTGAAAATTTAGCTGATGGAGGTCTTGTTTTAGCTAAAATTGCATCATATTTAGGACCATGCGAATTTCTTGCGTATTCAAAAAAATATTTAAAGAATACAAATAATACATTTTTTGCTACATCAAAAATAGAAGGGTTACAACCACTTAGTCACTAAAGGATGGAATTGGTTATGTATATACATATGGAAAATTACATTAATGTTGGGAATTTTATAATTAAACTAATCGATCAAAATTATGATTTGATGAAAAGAAGTCTACCAGACAGGGCACTGCAATTTTTATATGATGGTAGCTTTGAAGGCAAGACAATCATTGATTATAGAGTTTCGTTAAAAGAAAGTATGTTGGAAGAATTTAAAGGAGAACTCATAGCAAACTTTGATAAAAGTCCTAGACCGTATGAAATTCTTGATATCGGTTCTGGCAAATATTTATGGATTAGGAAAAACTTTAAGAATGATCCTATTTTAGTTTTTTGTATATCTAAAAATTGGAATCGATGGACCTTACTTCTAGGTAAAAGAGAAGATGCCTTCGAAGAACTTGTATACATATTTTCATATTCTATTCTTAAATATAACAACATTATATTTCATGGAATTGTAATGGAATGGAACAATATTGGTGTAATTGTGTGTGCACATTCTGGTGTGGGTAAAACTACTCATACCAGAATGTGGTGTGAGATAGAGAATGCTGAAATTTTAAATGGTGATAGAGCTTTATGTGCCAAAGAGGATGATAATTGGTATGCGTATGGAGCGCCATGGTGTGGATCATCAAATGAATGCAAAAATAAAAAAATAAAGCTACAGGCTATTGTTCTTCTCAAACGAGGGGAAAAAAATGAAATAACTCAAATTTCTCCATTGCAGGGAGCACTAGAGCTTATTCAATTAGCATTTGCGCCAAGTTGGGATAAAGAAAGAATGAACATGGCGCTTAATGTGATAGACAATTTGACTTTGGAAATTCCAATATATCAATTTAAATGCTTACCGAATCCTGATGCTGTAATAACGCTAAAAGAAGAAATTTTAAGATCAATGCCTGTATATAATAAATGACTTATGGGGGAGCATTATGAGTGATAAAATGGAAGTTTCTGCTCGTGATATATTTCCTTATATAAAAGAAACATTGGATAGTGGGCTGAAAGTCAAATTTGTTGTTAGCGGAACTAGTATGTTACCATGGATTAGAGATAATCTAGATTTGGTTGTAGTATCGCGCGCGCGCAGTGAGGATTTAAAGTTAGGAGATATTGTCCTATATTGTGATGATAGTGACAATTATATACTTCATAGAATATGTAAAGTTAAACATAACGGATATTACACACTAGGTGATTCCTGCACTTGCTATGATGGATTAGTTCATAATAGTAGAATAATCGGTATTGTAGAGGAAATTATCAGGGGGAGTCTTATTATTGATTGCAGATCAGTATTTTGGAGGTTCATATTTTTGTTATGGAGATTACTGTTACCTGTTAGAAAGCCTCTATTAAAGCTATATTATAACGCAATCAGAGTAAAAAAATATCTTATAAAGGAACGAGTATGAATAAATCGATAGAACAATTCCTGTGGCTTCTTTCTGTTGCAATGACTACAAACAATGAGTTGAAAAGTGAAAGTGAATATGATTGGGATGCAGTATATGTTATCGCGGCAAATCATAATGTGATTCCAATGATTTATGAGGCGATTCTAAAGCTAAAACTAGAGAATGATTTGCCAATTGAATTAATGAATCAATGGAGTAGTATTACACAAAGAATTAATATGAGACAATATTACAATACTACACAATTCCATTTAGTATATCAAAATATTCTAAGAAAGGGAATTACTGCAATAGTGGTTAAGGGAATAGTCTTAAGAGATTTATACCCAAACCCCTACTACAGAATATCCGGAGATGAGGATATATTAATTAAGAGCAGTGATTTTCAGGTTGTAAATGAGGTATTAGAATTATTTGGTTTTAAAACTGATAGTGTAAGAGGATTTAGTGGTGATTTAAGACAAGAAATTACATATCAGAATAAAATGGGATTTCGAATAGAGATACATACGTACTTATTTGATCAGGATACTGAATTGTATGGTGCATTCAATCAATTTTTTCTAAATGTATTTGAAAATCATAGAATACAAGAAATAGACTCCATGACTATTCATACCTTGACACATACGCAGCATCTGTTATTTTTGACTTTACATTCAGTGAAGCATTTTATTGCCAATGGAATTGGAATTCGACAATTGTGTGACTTTACAATGTATTGTAATAAATATGCTGATGAAATTGATTGGATTTGGATTGGGAGAATTGTTGAGGATTTAGGGTATACAGTATATCTATTGAATATTGTTGATATATGTAAGAAATATCTGGGAATGAAGTCTGAATCCGTTCAAATACAATACAAAATTGATGCAGTTCATTCTAATGCGCTTGTTATAGATATTATAGAGTCTGGTATATTTGGTAAAAGTACTTTGGAACGAGAAAAATCAGGCTCGATAACATTACAGGCAATAGCAAATAATAGAAAACAGGCTGGATTTATAAATAACAAATTATATATTTTACAGGTTGTTTTTCCTAATCATGAATATATGAGTATGAATTATAGCTATTGTAAACGACATTTGCTTTTGCTACCTGTAGCATGGATACATAGAATAGGTTTTAATATATTATCAATAAAATCCAAAAGAAAAATAATACGCAATACAAATCATTCCATAAAAGTAGGAAAAGAAAGGATTAATCTTTTTAAAGAGTATGGATTAATTAAAAATTAAAAATTGTATGCAATTCATAAAAAGGCAGGGCAATAGATATGATTGATATACATGCACATATCCTACCGGGTATTGATGATGGAGCGAATTCATTTGAAACATCATTACGAATGGCCAAAATGGCAGTAGATTGTGGTGTAGATAGAATGATAGTAACACCTCATTGTAATGTAGAGGATTTATATGAAAATTATTATAGTGATGAACAAACAAAGTTGTTAAATGACCTAGAGAATAGGTTAAAGGAGAAACATATCAATTTAAAGTTGGCACCCGGAATGGAAGTTTATGCAACAGAGGATGTTCCGGAATTAATACATCAAGGGAAATTAATTACACTGAATCATTCCAGATACCTATTGATTGAATTTAACTTTCACGAAGATGGAGTTTTAATCGATTACTTGTTAAAAGAGATATCAAGACAGGGTTTACATCCAATAGTTGCTCATCCGGAGCGTTATCCCTATGTTCAAAATAATCCATCCCTTGTTTTAGAGTGGATTTATCAGGGATGCTCTTTACAAGTTAACAAAGGAAGCATACTAGGTGGCTTTGGTCAGAAAGCATATAGTACGTCACATTATCTATTAAATCAACACTTGGTTGCAGTGGTGGCAAGTGATGCGCATGGAGTTGACAGGCGTACGACTTATCTGTCCGATGCATATCGTTATATTGCGTTTCAATATTCAGAGGAGTATGCAGATATGCTTTTAAATGAAAACCCTTCCAGGATTTTGGAGGATAGAGGATTGATTAATCAAAGACCAATCAGTGGCAGGTTAAGATACATCTAATTATTATAAGCAGAAGAAGGAGTCTGTTATGAAGATACTAAGAATAACAAGTGTGATATTATTTGCATTGTCAATGTTGGTATTTGCGGGATTTAAGGGTTATCAGATGAAAACACAAGATAACGATGTTCCGGTAATACAATGTGATAGTGATAGTATTACATTAAGCACAAAGGCATCAACGAAAGATATGCTTGAGGGAGTTACAGCATACGATAAGAAAGATGGAGATGTAACCCAATCTCTTGTAGTCGAAAGTATATCCAATATGGATTTGGAAGGTTCAAGAACGATTACTTATGCGGCCTTTGATTCAGATAAACATGTAGTAAGGCAAACGAGGATATTAAAATACAGTGATTATGAACCTCCTCATTTTAGTTTATCAAAACCTTTGTTATTTGAAATTGGAGATATTAATTTATCTGAGAATATGACAGCTCAGGACAAGATCGACGGTGACCTGACTGATAAGATAAAATATATAGCGGATGACAATGCACTTGTGTTCAAAGAGGGTAAATTCTTAATAGAATTCCAAGTGACTAATAGCGCAGGGCAGACTGCATTTTTACCGGCAAGTGTTGAGTTTTCTTATCCTAATACTATGCAAAATACATTAGTGGATATACAATTATCAAATTACATTGTATACATAAAAAAGGGATCTAACTTTGATGCGAAAGATTATATCAAATCAGTTACTGTAAACGGAGAAAAGTATGATTTCACCAAGAAAGAAACCTCTAGTAGCGAGAATACGATCTCCAAGGACGATATTACAGTGAAATCCGATGTGAATACCACAAAATTAGGAGTATACAATGTGGACTATACATTGGTGATGAAGGATGGTTTAAGCGGAAATACGAAATTAATAGTAGTTGTAGAAGAATAGGAGAAAAGGATGTCGAATTTAAATCATAATAGCCAGGAAGATGAACTTCAAATTGATTTATTAGATATTGCTCGCAATCTACTAAAGGATTTATGGGTAATTATTATATTTGGTCTGACTGTGGCGATGGTAACTTATGTTACTACGAATATTCTTTATAAACCAAAGTATTCAACGAAGGCTACTTTCGTTGTGACTTCAAAAGGACAAGACGATACATTTCAGAACTTGGAAGCTGCATCTACGGTGGCAACCAGTTTAACAAAGATATTTGATAGTAATGTATTAAAGAAGAAGGTTGCGAAGGACATTGGTACTGAAAAGGTAGAGGGAAAAATATCAGCGTCCGTGGTTCCGGAAACAGATTTACTAGAGCTATCAGTAAATTCGGAAAAACCGGATATGGCTTATCACATTATATCCTCTATTATGAAGAATTACACTGCTGTCACAGACTCCATGTATGGAAGTGCTATATTAGATCTGATGGAACCGCCAGTAGTACCTACTAATCCGAGCAATGTTCTTGATAATAAGAAGAATTTTGAGATATCCTTTCTGATTGGGGCTGTAACAATGATGCTGCTCTTATCTGTTCTATCGATAACTAGGGATAATATAAAAAATGAAAAAGAGGTAACAAAAAAACTGGATACCAAGCTGTTTGGTGTGGTGAATCATGAAATGAAATATAAGACATGGAGAGCCAGACTTCATAGAAAAAAGAAAAGTATTCTATTATCCAGCCCTACGGTGAGTTTTAGTTTTGCGGAAAGTTTCAAAAAGATGAGAGCAAAGTTTGAATACAAGGCGTCTCAAAAATCCGATAAAGTATTATTGATTACTAGTGTTATGGAGAATGAAGGAAAATCAACAATAGCTGTAAACATGGCGTTGGCATTGGCACAAAAATCTGAGTATGTTCTGCTAATTGACGGGGATCTGAGTAAGCCTGCCATATATAAAATAATGCAAAAAAGAGTGGATGAAGAGCATGAAATAGGAAATTGTATGCTACTAAATACCACGTTTGAGGAGATAGTATCCTTTGATGAGGATCATGGATTATATTTGGCACTGGGCAGTAAAAGATACGGTAATCCTGCAGATATGTTAACCAAAGAATCCTTTAAGAGTTTTATTGAAGTAGCCAGAAAGGTAATGGATTATATTATAATCGATGCTCCACCATTATCTGTTTCAGCGGAAGCAGAGATATTAGCGGATCTGGCGGATACTTCATTATTGGTTGTAAGGCAGGGTAAGGCAAGAACCGGATATATCAATGATGCAATTGATGTATTAAATAATAGCGGTTCGGAATTACTAGGTTGTGTGTATAATGATGTCCGTAAGCTTTCAATTGGACAAAAAAAAGGCTACGGTGATTCGTACACCTACCAGAGTTATTATCAAAAAACAGATAAATCAACCGCATAACTTGCTTCCGTTTGAAACAAAACAAACGGCAAATCTTAAAGATTAATAGTGTGTATGAAATAGCATAGCACTAGTCTCATACTCAGAAGCGGAGGTAATGATGAAAGATTATGATAATAGTATAGAAGAAAGCGAGAACGTGATCGACTTATATGTTCTGTTTGGCGATCTTTTGGGAGGAATCAAACGCTTATGGTGGATCATGGTTCTATTAATATTGATCACAACCGGTTTATCCTGCTATATGGAGTACAAAAATTATGCACCTTATTATACAGCTAGCGCAACATTTACGGTTAGCCTTAATTCGGATAAAAAGGATACTTCTATGCTTGAGGAAAACACGAAGGCTACACTAATGTCAAAGACATTTCCCTATATTATAACGAATGGTATCTTAAAGGATATAGTACAGAAGGATTTGGGTCTTGATTACATAACAGAGGATATTACGGCAGAGAATATTGAGAATACCAATTTGTTTACTATCAATGTTGTATCGGATGATGCAAAGAGAGCCTATGATGTTCTTCAATCCGTTATTAAGAATTATCCTAAATTAGCTGAACCGGTGGTGGGGAGTACTCATTTGACAATGCTTGACCAAACCGGTGTTCCAGGAGATCCTGATAATAAAAAAGATTATAAACGAAGCATGGCAAAAGGAGCGATACCAGGAGCAGCTGTGGGTGTTATCCTTCTTTTGGCTTATGCATTTACCAGGAAAACCATACGTAAGGAAGAGGATTTGACGAAATTAACCAGCATGAAGAACCTTGGTATATTACCGGAGGTGGTATTTAAGAAGAGAGGGAAAAAATCCTATAAAATCGTATCGATTAGAAATGATAAGGTCACTCCCTGGTACAAGGAATGTATCTATAAGATAAGAACCAGAGTAGAAAAAGCAATGAATAATCAATCTATGAAATCTGTGCTTGTTACTAGTGCATTAAGTGGGGAAGGGAAAAGTACATTTGCACTTAATTTAGCACTTGCAATTGCAGAACAGGATAAGAAGGTAGTATTGGTAGATTGTGATTTACATAAGCCTTCCATTCATAAGATGGTTACACTTCAGTATGAGGCAGCAGGGTTGGAGAAGGTACTAAATGAAGAGGCAGAACTGACAGAGGCTCTTCAATATAGTGAAGAGGATAAGATAACAATTTTAGGCGGTTTGACTTCGGTTGCAAATGCTAGTGAGATAATTGGAACAAACAAAATGGAGGAGATCATAAGGCAGTTGGAGGAAATGTTTGATGTAATTGTTATAGATACGGCACCCTCTGCTGTGTTATCGGATACTTCGGTTTTAGCAAGATTTGTTGATGGATTAATCTATGTTGTGAAGCAGGATTACGCAAAAGTAAATCAAATCTTGGAGAGTTTAGATAATCTATCTGAGAGTAGTAATATTAAGATAATAGGTAGTGTTATCAATGGTACTAAGTCTGGAATTAGTGGATATGGATACAACGCCGGTTATGGCTATGGATATGGCAGATATGGAAGCGAAAGACGAAAAACAAAAAATAAGATGGAACTAGACTTTAATAAGGAATAATTACATAAGTTTTACGTTTTGTGACATAAGTTTTACATTTTATGTTATTGTATTGAAAAAATTTTCTAATATCATTATAATGGTTGGATACTTATACTATGATTGGATGATAGAGATAATAACCATTATCATAGTTAGAAATGAGAGGTAAAGAATGGATACATCAAAGAAGATACAAACAAAGAAAAAAATGGATAAGAAAAAGAAACTCATTATAGCTAGCATTACTGTCGTCTCAATAATTCTGTTACTGGTACTGACCATCCTACTAGTATTTCATGTATATTATGGAAAAATGAATGTTGTCACAGATAAAAATCCTGTTCCAACGATAACAGACGATGAATTAGCACCGGAGCCCGAGGATTCAAACGGACCGGATTCTTCACAGGAAGATATTAATAACGCAGAAAGTGGAAGTAAAATCCCAATGATGTCATCTAAGGATGTATTTAACGTGCTCCTGATAGGTATCGATTCTAGAAAGGATGACAGCAGAGGAAGATCTGATTCAATGATATTGGTCTCAATAAATAAAAAAACCAAAAAGATTATTGCAACGTCGATTATGAGAGACAGTTTTGTTCAAATTGATGGACATAAGAATAATCGAATTAATGCAGCATTTGCATTTGGTGGAGCGGATTTATTAATAAAAACAATAGAAGGTAACTTTAAAGTTAAGGTTGATCGCTATGCATATATTAATTTCTTTTCCTTTATTGACATCGTAAATTCTGTTGGTGGAGTTACTCTTGATGTATCAAAGGATGAGATACCTGTAATTAATAAATATATTCTTGAAATAAACAGACTGACTAATCAGCCAGATAATTCAGGATTTTTGACAAAGCCAGGTAAATTAACGTTAAGTGGCAAACAGGCATTAGGATATTCCAGAAATCGATATGTTGGAAATTCTGACTTTGAACGAACAGCAAGGCAGAGAAGAGTATTGGAACAGATATACATTAAAGCAAAATCACTTAATGTATTACAGCTGAATAAGTTGTTTAATAAAATATTACCTGATGTTACCACGAATCTATCAGAAGGGGAGATGTTATCTTATGTGTTTGGGGCTCCTACTTATTTAAAGTATGATGTGGAGCAGTTCCGTATTCCGATGGATGGTGCATACAAAGGGTTAAGAGTTAGAGGTATGTCTGTACTGGGAATTGATTTTGATAAAAATGTTATTGCATTGCAAAATAAAATATATGGAAAAAGTAATAATTAACCTGACGTATTGCCATTTTATATGATTATGATTATAATGAGTGAAAAGTTGATATGGAGGTAGATTATGATTAAAGTTATCCAAACTGATAAGGCACCGGCGGCGATCGGACCTTATTCACAAGCATTAATTCATGGGAATATGTTATTCGCTTCTGGCCAGATACCGATTAATCCGGAGAGTGGTGATATCGTAGAGGGTGGAATTAAAGAGCAAGCGACACAGGTTATGAAAAATATATCAGCAATTTTAGATGAAGCAGGAATATCATTTAAGAATGTAATAAAAACCACTTGTTTCCTTAAAAGCATGGATGATTTTGTTGCTTTTAATGAGGTTTATGCAGAATATTTTATTGGAAAGCCTGCAAGATCCTGTGTTGCTGCACAGAAGCTGCCCAAGGATGTGCTTTGCGAAGTGGAAATTATAGCATTCGTTGAATAAACGGATTAGAAGATCTATTTAGCATTGACAATGCACAGCATGTATTTTATATTAATATAAGGCAGTGAGGCTTAAACTCGCTGCCTTTTTGTATTTATTACGGATGAGGAACGGAGGAGCTTTATGGGAAATAAACAGGATTTGAATAGAATGACCACGGAAGCACTAGAATTAATAAAAAACACACATCAATTGGTAAGTGGTAATCTTGATATCTCGATTAACGCGAAGGATTATTTACGATTAGGGGATCTGGCTGAGGATATTAATCAAATCAGTGCGACATTTAATGGTTATATTAATGAAATCGCTCATATATTAGCACATTTATCTGCAGGTAATATGACAGTTGATTCTTCAAAACATCTTAATTATCAAGGTGATTTTGTACCAATTAAGAATGCGCTTCACAAAATCAGACATTCTTTAAATCATTCCTTTGAAGAGATAAATCATTTGACATACGAGATCGATGTATTATGTAGTCAAGTAGAGGAAGGGGCAACTCAAACAGCACAAAATGCGACAGAGCAAGCCGGATTAATTAATGATTTGACCGAGACTGTATATGGAATAACGGAGCAAACTTCAAATAATGCAAAGAATGCACATATGGCATCTAATAGTCTTAGTGAGATAAAGAAGGAAGCAAAAGAAGGCTCAGCATATATGGGTGAGATGCTAGAGTCGATCCAGAAAGTACAGCAATCTTCTCAGGATATATCGGAAGTTGTAACATTAATTAGCGGTTTGGCTGAACAGACCAAATTACTTTCACTTAATGCCGCGATAGAAGCAGCTCGTGCGGGTGATTCCGGTAAGGGTTTTTCAGTGGTTGCAAGTGAAATCAAAAAACTGGCAGATAAAAGTGCAGAAGCAGTAAAAGAGACGACATCGCTAATCAATAATAGCATTAAAACCGCAGATGAAAGTGTGGAGATTGCTTATAAAACCTCAGAAAGCTTCAAGAGTATCAACAAGTCTATCAAAAACGTTAGTAATTTATGCGAAAATATTGCGGAGGTTTCTGAAATTCAGGCCAATAGCCTAAAAGATACTTCCATGATTATAACTGATATATCAGGAGTTGTTCAAAATAATGCAGCCTTTGCAGAAGAAAACAGTGCATTAGCCACTAATCTGTCAGAACTATCATCAGATATGAAGAAAATCATGTCAAACTATCGTTTGGAAAGTCAGGGAATCTCTACTGTAGATAATAATGGTATTGAAACGATTAATACGGTATATTTAAAGAAGCTTTTTGATCAATTAAAAGGAACGTCGGGCCAATATCAGATCGATCAAATTTTAGAAGAATCGATTTTAAATCAAAAAGATTTTGAGTGCTTATATCTGATTAATTCAGAAGGATATCAGCTGAGTCACACAATTATGAATCCGGATCTTATGATAGAGCAGGATGAAAACTTTAAACCGGCGATGCCCGGTGATAATCACTCTACGAAAAAGTATTTTAGAGAGGCGATCAAGAATAAAGAAAAGTGGTATTCTTCACACGAATACATATCAACAGCAACCGGTGGACTATGCAAGACCCTGTCGTATGCATATGAGAATAACGATGGCCAATATCATGTGATTTGTATAGACGTAATTATTAGATTTTAGTAATTTAGTTTATTTACGTAGAAAATATATAGAAAAATAATATAGGACTGTAGCAAAACGTATGACTGACTATTTGTTTTGTGGCAGCCCTATTTTATTCAATATTGACAAATAATGCTATTCATCATAGAATCAGAAAAGTGAATAAGTTTTAAACTATCAGATATAAGGGGATTCCATGAAAGAAATTATATATTTAGAACCAGAATTTAAATCCATGATATGGGGTGGGAGTAAATTTTCCACTGAATTTGGTTTTGATATTCCGAATGATCATACAGGAGAATGCTGGGCAATCAGCGCTCATAAGAATGGGGATTGTACGGTTAAAACCGGACGTTATCAGGGCAAGAAATTAAGTTGGTTATGGGATAACCACCGTGAGTTATTCGATAATATGGAGGGAGAGGTATATCCCTTGTTAGTTAAAATTATAGATGCGAAGGATGATTTAAGTATCCAGGTACACCCAAATGATACTTATGCAAAGAAAACGGAATCTGGTGCATTAGGTAAGACTGAGTGCTGGTATGTTTTGGATTGCGATGAAGCAGGAGAAATCATAATTGGACATAATGCAAAGGATAAGCAAGAACTTAAAGAGATGATTGATTCGGATCGGTGGGACGAGCTGATTCGAGTACGACAAATCTCAACAGGAGATTTTTTTCAAATCGAGCCTGGAACTGTTCATGCTATAAAAAAAGGTACGTTGATATTAGAGACGCAACAAAACAGTGATATCACATACCGTCTATATGATTACGGAAGATTGGATCATGGACAACCAAGAGAGCTTCATATTGAGAAAAGCATAGATGTAATACGTTGCCCATATACGGATATAGAGCCTGAAGGAATAGAAGTACAGTCAAGCAATTATCAATTAAAGGTGTTAGTTCAGTGTGATTATTATACAGTTGAAAAACTGAATTTAAACGGAGAGGCAGAATTCATTCAGGATCAGAAGTTTAGGAACTGTACAGTGATTAACGGACAAGGATCCATCGATGGGCACCAACTCAAAAAAGGGGATAGTTTTATTCTACCGGCTGATTACGGGCAATATCGATTATCCGGCGAGATGGAGATAATTCTTTCATATCCACAGACCTAGTAAGATTGAGTATGTTATATAAATGTAGGATATGGTATTATTAATTTAACGAATATTAAACTTTTTAGGCTTATAAAAACTTAAAATTAAGCGTATGTATTATTCATCCATTAGCGACTATTTGTGCCGTAACGTGCAGCAAATTAAGGTTCTCTCGGATAATATAATACATACGCTTTTTTATGTCATTGAATGGCGTTTAACAATTTGTGGGGGACGTATTATAGTGCGTTATGATTGAATGCGGCAATTCGATTAACTGGAATATCGACCACGGACCCTACCGGGTGACAATGATTACTACCACTTCCGCTACTAAGACTACTGCTGCCGATGGTACTATCCAGTTCATCTCCCAAAGGATTAGCCGGCGGCATACCGAAGTCTGTCACTAAACGAATAAAATCAGGATTAACCGCTAAAAGAACACCGGTAAAACCGCTCCCTGATGCACCACCACTTGTAGTGAATACAGTAACGGTCGATCCGATAAAACGACGCATATGAGCGACAAGGGAATTACCTCCCAATCCACTGCCGCCATTTGATCTATCTCTGCATGAACATGACATATTATTACCTCCTATTTACTTTCTTTACTTTTTATTTACCAAATTGCTGGTATGTGTAAAATATCTTGTTAATAAAGTGCATTATGACAAAATGCTGCGACTTTGTTAAGTGGTATGTCACATAAGGAAGAAACAACAAAGATACAATTCCTTTGGCCGTCACATTTACTTACTGTGTCACAGGGTACTTCACCCACTGAGGTATTAGGTGGTGAACCAAGTCTATTTACTAAGGTGATAAAGTTGAGATTTATCCGAAGTAAAACACCGGTAAAGCCGAAGCCAGAGGCTCCACCGCTGGTAGTAAATATCGTAACGGTCTGACCGATATATCTGCTTAGTTCATCTATTAACATATCCTTACCTCCAGAATCATCTTACAATATCGTATCGAATTCGGTTTTGAATCCTAATATATTCTATGCCTTCACATGCATAATGCGACAAATTAGCATTAATTATCTTTTTTCCTTGAGAAATGTAGATAGAAGATTAAATTTAAGAGATACTGAACTACCAGAAGACCTATGCTTAAATATAGAATTGTCTGGCTTACATTTGATTTCTCGAGTATAAGGATGTATATACACAAAATAAGGCTCATTATTTTACACACGAGGTAGCCTGACTTTTCTTTGGGATATTCTTTAGACATATCTGAATAATTTCCTGGGGTGGAAGAATCTGCATCATGATACATAACATTTACTAGAAAGCCGGAGCCAAGTATAACTAGGGAACAAGCCATACCTATGCACCAGCCGAAGATAACGGATACAGAAGGGATATAAAAATAGGTGCAGATAAAGAGAGCTATACCGATAATGATAAGGAGGATACAGAATATTTTTACTTTTTTCATAGAGAGGTGTCCTTAGATTACCTTCTTTTAACATATATATGTAGTAGTAGCGGAAAATATCTGAATTTGATTATTACATGGGTAACTCCGGGAGGTTTGTTATGAAACTAAAAGATGCCATTCGAACAATGCGTTTTAGTGAAAAAGGGTTGGATATAAATCAATTGTATACTCCTTGGGGAGAGAATATTAATCCGGATACCGTTCTACCTGAATATCCAAGACCGCAATTAAAAAGGGATAATTATTTAATTTTAAATGGTTATTGGAATTACTGCATCTCATTGGATCAAATAATGCCGCCCACCTATCATGGTAAGATTCTCGTACCATTTTCGCCGGAAAGTGTGTTGTCCGGGGTTAGTAGGCATCTAAAGCCGGAAGAAATACTCTGGTATGAACGTATTGTAATGATAGATCGAAAACCTAAGGGTAAACGCTGTATTCTGCACTTCGGGGCAGTGGATCAGTTCTGTGAAGTATATATTAATCATCAAAAAGTAACGGAACATATGGGCGGTTACATTCCCTTTGAGGTTGAGATTACTAATATGTTGGAGATTGGTGTAAACCTGCTTTCCTTAAAGGTGATAGATGTATCAGATACGTCCTACCACAGCAGGGGGAAACAAAAGCAAAAAAGAGGAGGGATGTTTTATACCCCACAAAGTGGAATATGGCAAACAGTTTGGATGGAATGGGTCCCGGATTTATATATAAAATCTCTTCGATTTACACCTTTAGTTGATCAGGCAGCAGTAAGAGTGGAAGTATATTTGAATGAGGATGTTGATTACGATATGCTTAACGGAATTATATTCGAAGTGGGAATATATGAAGAGCAGGAATTTATAAAAGCCATGCAGAGCGAATCGCAATTTATTACAATTCCAATGCCGGACTTTACACACTGGAGCCCTGAAAATCCCCATTTATACGATGTGGTGATCCGCGTAGGTGAAGATAGGGTTGAGAGTTACTTTGCAATGAGAAAGATTGAAGTTAGGAATGATGATAAAGGGCTCCCTAGAATTTATCTAAATAATCAGTTATATTTTCAAAATGGTGTATTGGATCAAGGATATTGGCCGGATGGTTTATATACACCCCCAAGCGATGAAGCGTTCATATTCGATATTATACAGGCAAAACGACTGGGTTATAATATGATTCGCAAACATCTTAAGATTGAACCTTTAAGATGGTATTACCATTGTGATCGATTAGGGATGTTGGTGTGGCAAGATATGGTGAATGGAGGAGAAAGCTATAATACTCTGTTGGTTGGATATGTACCAACGCTTTTCCCATGGCTTGCGAGCAAGATTAAGGATCATCATTATCGCATGTTTGGTCGAAAAAATAAAGAAGGGCGTGACGAGTGGATTAAGGAATGTAAAGAAACCGTAACACTTCTTTATAACTGCCCCTCCATCGTAATTTGGGTGCCATTTAATGAAGGTTGGGGTCAATTTGATGCAGCAAAAATATATGAAATTATTCGGGAGCTGGATAATACCCGTCTAGTGGATCATGCAAGTGGCTGGTTTGATCAAAAGTGCGGTGATTTTGAGAGCATACATAATTATTTTCATCCAATGAAGTCTAATATTAAAAGCAGACCTTATATTTTATCGGAATATGGGGGATATGCATGCTTCGTGACAAATCATACTTATTCCAATCAAGTATTTGGATATCGAATTTATTTAACAGAGGAGGATCTTAACAAAGCTTACCATACGCTCTTGGAAAGAGATATAAAAGCATTAATTGATATGGGGTTATCGGCAGCAGTATATACACAGATTTCAGACGTAGAGGATGAGGTCAATGGATTATTCACCTATGATCGTAAGGTATGTAAGGTAACGCCGATCGAACTGATAACTACGTATGATGCCCTATCTTTATGATAAACATCTAATATAAATCACAAAACATATGTCATATTCTTTCACATATTAAGATATAAATGAATTAAGGTTAATCCTAGGAGGATAAGCATTGTTGGATGATGAATCATGTTTATACCTAGATAAGAGAAAATTAACAGCTAGAAGGCTGGCTCAGGAAGCAACACTTAAGATTATGCAACAAGAAGTCCCCAAGATGAATGCGATTTGGCTCGAAACGACTGGATGTTCCGGCAATATCATATCATTCCTAAATGCGGATGTTCCGAATGCTTATGAAGTCCTGACAAGTATTGTGAACTTAACATTTTCAAATAGTATTATGGGAAATGAAGGAGATGCTGCATACGAGGATTTTTTAAATACCTTAGATACTGATTTTATTCTTCTTGTAGATGGAGCTGTATCAATGAGGGAAAATGGATTGTACAACATAGTTGCAAATTATCAAGGAAGGAACATCACAGCTTATGAAGCAGTTGTGTTAGCCGGGGAAAAGGCAAAGTATATCGTGTCCGTAGGTACGTGCGCATCCTATGGCGGGATTTCAGCAGCACGCCCGAATCCATCCGAATGCAAAAGTGTTAGCGATGTCGTGAATCGAACGGTTGTCCGGCTTCCAACGTGTCCTTGCCATCCGGACTGGGTAATCGGTACGGTTGCTCACCTAAGTACTTATGGCCTGCCGGATCTGGATGATCAAGGGCGTCCCCTTCTTTTTTATAGCCATACGATACATGATATCTGTACAAGGAGAGGGATGTTTGATGCAGGTATTTTTGCTAGATCGTTTGGTGAAGATGCTTGTATGTTTTTGATTGGGTGTAAGGGGCCAATAACAAAAACAGAATGTCCACGGACTAAGTGGAACAGCTATGTGAATTGGCCGATTGGGAATAATACGAATTGTATCGGATGTGGTCATCCTGGTTTTCCGGATGAAACGGAGCCATTTGTAAGGTATTAAAGGAAAATGCCACAGGGCATATATGGAGAAGAATATGGCACAAATAATTATAGATCCAATTACAAGAATCAGTGGGTACTTGGAAATTAGGTCTGAGGTGGAGGAGAACAAGATAATCTCTGCTGAGGCAAGAGGATTATTGTATCGAGGATTTGAAAAAATGTTACAGGGAAGATATCCTTTGGATGCAATATTTTTTACAGAACGAATCTGTGGAATCTGCTCAGCAGCGCATGCTTATGCTTCGACCCTTGCACTTGATGATGCACTTCAGACTCCCACTACGTTGAATGATCGTTATCTTCGGGATATTATTCATGGTTTTGAATATATCCAAAATCATTTACGTCATTTTTATCTAATGCTGCTCCCTAGCTTTGCAAAAATTAGGAAACCGATGGTAGCGAACGTGACACAGTATCATGATTTTCGTTTGCCGGAGGAAGTGACTAAAAGAATGGAGGAGGATTACGAATTAGGAATCGAGATGAGTAAGCTCGCTCACGAGGGTCAAGCGGTAATCGGAGCGAAGGCTCCTCATCACCAAGGCATCTTTGTGGGTGGGGTGACTTGTGAACTCACTGCATTCAAAATGGCTAAGATGGGAGCTATCATTCAACGACTATTATCCTTTATCTCAACCAGAATGATAGAAGATACAGAGTTAATAGGGTATTATTATCCTGATTATTATCAGATGGGGTTTTCCTATCCAAATTTTTTGAGCTATGGGGTGTTTGACTATGATGATCCGCAGATATCTTATGTATATCCCGGCGTGTTATCGAATGGTGTTCACTATGCCTTTGAACCGCAGTTAATTAGTGAACAGGTACGGTATTCCTGGTATAAAAATGACGATCCGGATGAAGCGGACATGGATAAGCCGGGAGCATATACGTTTATTAAGGCACCAAGATACAACAATCTTCCGATGGAGGTAGGTCCATTAGCAAGAATGTTAATATCCGGTGATTATAAAGGTGGTAATTCCTGTATGGACAGAATTATGGCCAGAACGTTGGAAGCAAATAAGATTATTGGAATTATGAACGAGTTAATGAATAGGATTCAGCTTCTTCCTAATAATCAAAGAGCAGTTACAATGCCTGATGAGGCGTTAGGAGCAGGGCTGATTGATACAACAAGAGGTGCTCTGGGTCACTGGATTAGTATAAAGAATAAAGTGATTGAGCATTATGATACTGTTACCCCTTCGAATTGGAACCTTTCGCCAAAGGATGCGAATGGAGTTCCCGGAGCAATAGAGAGATCATTACTGGGTACCTATATTAATGATATTCAAAGCCCGGTTGAAATAGGAAGAATTGTACGATCCTTCGATCCATGTGTGTCTTGTGCGACACATCTAATTAGCCATGACAAAGTGATAAATACGGTTGAGGTTCCTGTATGAGTAGAAAACTACTTGCTATGGGGAATGTATTAATGGGTGATGACGGTATTGGAATTCATCTTGCAACTGCATTACAGGAAGAATTGTCAACTATGGGGATAGAAGTAATCTACGGAGAGACAGATATCGGTTACTGCATCACAAACATTCAAGAGGATGATTATATTATTAT
Source organism: Bacillota bacterium (assembly GCA_023392615.1). Lineage (GTDB taxonomy): Bacteria > Bacillota > Clostridia > Lachnospirales > Lachnospiraceae > Mobilitalea. Next base: position 99,745 of record JAEVYT010000017.1, read on the forward strand.
TGTAGATGCAGCGGACTTTGGTGCAACTACGGGAGATATAAATAAAGTTCCCCTTGAAGAGATATTCTCTTCAAAGAATGTTATAACAGGGCACAGTATCAGTTTTCTTGAGTTGATTAAGTTGTACTTGCCAAAGATAAAGGGAACGGTATTAGAGGTTCAAATTGCTGAAATCAACTTCCAATATGGCTTGAGTCAAAACTTGCAGAACCGATTTTCACGATGCGCCGAGGATGTATTGAATTATATCAAGCAGATTACTCTTTTGAAGGAGTAATAACAATTTATCAATATGGAAGCAGGACTTTCCGCTCAGAAATATGTATCTGCATTAAAGTTTGCAGGTTATGGGGAAGGGCATGGATATTAATATGAGTGAAAGAGAATTAAGAGGTAAAGTATACGACATTGTGATGGAGGTGTCACGATGTAGTAGGCTTCATACATTCGCCAGAACAGAAAATCAAAAGATGGCATATAAAATACAGATAGAAGAGGCTGTGGATGAGTTACTTGCCTTAGTTACTGATGAACAGTTAAATAATCCTCAACCGAATGAGTCCGGTGCTACAAATCAACAATTAAGAGAATTTACAGTCATTGAATTGTCTCGATTTAACGGAGTGGGAGGAAATCCAGCTTATGTAGCGGTTAATGGGAATGTCTATGATGTAAGCGGAAATATTCATTGGGCGGATGGGCTACATTTTGGGCTGACTGCGGGGCAAAATCATAGTGAAGATTTTTCAATCTGCCACTCAGGAATGCAGCAGATTCTGGAGCTACTCCCTATTGTAGGGAAACTAGTGTGAATTATTAAAAGAATAATTCACACTTTATAGTTTGTGCCTGCGAAATCCTCGGCACAAACTAAAACATGAACTAAACTTGATCGGGCAGGAAATTACTTTAGGGCAATATCAAAGTTTTTCCTTCCCGGTTTTTATTAATATTCTTCCGGTTGACATAAAAATCATCTTTTTTTATAGTATAAGTAGGCGTATAATGATTGTAAATTATACTGAAGCATGATTGCAGACGATCAATACATAGAAAATGAGGGATATTGTTATTATGGAGGAAAAAAAGAAGTTTAAGATTGAATTACTTTGGAAACAGCGAAATAGAATACCCATTTACCTATTAGGTGTATATTTTATATTTGTAATTTTTACATACATTCATCAGGATAGAACTCAAGCCTTTTATAGGCCTTCTACCTATATCATTACTCTTTTATGGATTTTTTTGACTATAATAGCGATGACGCAAATTAATAAGGTAAGGGATTTTTATAAGAGGTACTCAAGATGGATTGGAGGTATATTCGTTTTACTAGCTCCAATTGCTTCATTCTTAATAGTGGAGATTATGGTAAGTAATTTTAATCTTGACATGTTCAAAGATTATAGCTTCTATAATCTGGTCTGGTATGCAATGATATATTATCTTGTGTTTGCACTGATAAGAGAAAGTAAGATAACCCTTATTCTTTGTAATATGGCAATCTATGTGGCTTCGTTACTTAATTACTTTGTGTTTTTATTTCGTGGTAATCCGGTATTACCTAGTGATCTACTTGCCTGGCAGACCGGAATGAGTGTTGCCTCCAACTACAATGTTAGGTTTTCAGAGGGCTTTCTTATCTCCACATTAATTATGTTTTTTTTATTTGTACTAGCATTTAAACTGGAGAGGGTGGAACGTAAACCTGCGACTATTAATCGAATAATCGTGATAGCCGGTTATGTGGCTTTTGCAGCATTTATAATAAATCTCTTTTTTGCAACAGATTTGATTAAAACAAAGATACGGGTAATTGACTATTTTGCACCAAAATACACCTACTGCAATTATGGTACGGCGTTTGGCTTTGTTGCAAATGTAGAGGCAATGGGAGCAAAGGAGCCGGAGGGATATACAGCCAAGAAGGCGAGTCAGTTATTAGAAGATGCATCAAAAAAGGTTAAAGCAAGCAATACGGATACGCAAGAAAAACCGAATATTATCGTGATAATGAATGAAGCATTTTCAGATTTAAGCTTAGTAACTGATTTAAAAACGAACATGCCTTATATGCCAAATATCAGAGCATTACAGAAAAACACCATAAAAGGAAGCCTCTTTACCTCTGTTTTTGGAGGAGGTACCAGTGATACGGAGTATGAGTTTCTTACCGGTAACAGTATGGCTGTTATGCCTCAAAACAGTGTGCCTTACCAGCAATTTGTAACGAAGCCCACGGATTCTTTAGCCAGAACACTTAAGGCTCAAGGTTATTATAACGTAGCGATCCACCCCAATGCTCCAAGCAATTATAAGCGAGATATGGTATATCCTTTATTGGGATTTGACGAATTTTTATCCATCGAGGATTTCAAAAATCCGACATTAATTCGTAATTTTATCAGTGACAGAGACAGTTACAAAAAAATTATCGAGGAATACAAAGAAAAAGGAAAACATAATCCGGTCTTCATCTTTAATGTTACCATGCAAAATCATGGAGGCTATTCGGATGAACAATTATTTGATGATGATAATACGGTGAGGTTAACCGATCATCCGGAGTTCTCTTCAACAAGTCAGTATTTAAGTCTTGTACGTGAGTCGGATAAGGCATTTCAATCACTTATAGACTATTTTTCAAAGCAGGACGAGCATACCATCGTATTACTATTTGGGGATCATCAACCCATTGCATATTCAGAAATCTATGATCTTTTGGAGGGAGAAGAGAAATTGTCGAATCAGGATGAGATGTATCATAAGTATCAAGTACCATTTATTCTTTGGTCAAATTATGATATACCAAATAAAGAAGCAATTGATAAAATCAGTGCCAATTTTCTCTCCTCTTATTTGTTGAATACAGCTGGATTAAAAGGAACTGTATATAATCAGTACTTAAGCCAACTTTATCAAGATGTTCCAGTCGTAAATGGGCTCTATTATATTGATAAGGAGAATAAATTACATACATTTTCAGAGAGTACTCCTTATAGTGATTTAATCAGAGATTACCGTTATGTAGGTTACAACGATGTATTTGATAAGAAAGGAAAAGATAAGAAGTATTATAATATATCACAATAATTTAAAATAAATTACAAAACTTATCTTATGAAATGAGACATAATTGTCGATAAACATATTATCAAGACGACAGTGGGGAGTTTTTGACTATTAAAAGCATTTGCTTCGTCAAGGCATTATTCAAAATAAAATCAATGCTTGGATATATGAAGACTACACAAGATTGTTATAGAAGAACCGGAGGACAGTAATATGGATATAGTTGCTTTGCTAAGTTTGATTTTTGCGTTTGCAATGATGATTTTAGCGTTCATTTTTGAAGGAGGTAGCTTAGGATCTCTTTGGCAGTATACTGCGGCGATGATTGTATTTGGTGGTACGATTGGTGCGGTAGGTTTATCATTCCCATCAAGCTCATTAAAAAAGATACCAAGTTCAATTGGAAAGGTGTTTCATAATAAAAAAGTTAATCGACTAGAGATTTTGAATACATTTATGGCATTATCTACAATAGCAAGAAAAGATGGTTTGTTGGCTTTGGAACAGGAGCTAGAAAATCGTGAAATGGATGAATTCATAGTTACCGGCCTCCGTCTGGTTATCGACGGTGCGGATGAAGAGGTGGTTAGGCAGATTCTTGAAACAAGAATTATCAATATGGAACATGAAAACGAGAAGGCAATTGCTGTTTTTGAAGGTGCAGGTGGTTATTCCCCTACCATGGGCGTTATCGGTACCGTAATGGGTCTGGTAAGTGTACTTGGTGAATTAGGTGGAGAGGTTAGCGAATTGGGTCACAAGATTGGTGTAGCATTCATCGCTACTCTTTATGGTGTTGCCTTTGCAAACTTGGTTTATCTGCCAATGGCATCAAAACTAAAAGAAATAAATTCGGATGAAGTTATGGCAAAAAACATGATGCTTGAGGGTATCCAGTTACTTCGTGGAGGATCGAACCCGGCATTCATGAGAGAACAGCTGAAAGGATACCTAGAGGATGAAAAAGAAGGTCAAACAGAAGAAGGAGAACAGTGAAAGATGGCTGCTTACCTATGCTGATATGATTACGCTTTTGCTGGCATTGTTCATCGTACTTTATGCGATTAGTAATGTTGACCAGTCAAAGTATCATCAATTAGCAGAAGCCTTAAACCAGTCCTTAGGTGATGGCAATGGTCTCAGCGTGTTCGACGGAAAAGCCGGAGTTCTTGATAATAACGGCAATACAATCAAAGAAAATAACAGTCCATCAACTCCAGCTCCTACCGGTGGTGCAGGTACTACCCTCACTACTAAGGAGGATATGAAGAATTTAGCCAAAGGAGTTAATTCAATCCTTGACAATCTTCATATGACGGACGCGAGTGGTACTGTGATAACAGATAGAGGTTTGACGGTTACCTTTTCAAATGATGTTTTTTTTGATAGTGGTAAGGCAGATCTTAAGGATGATTTAAAAAAAGGACTAGCACAGATATCTGTATTACTAAACAGAGTGGATAATCCCATTGTAGTGGAAGGGTATACGGATAATATCCCAATCAGCGCACAAAACTTATACTCCTCTAACTGGTTGTTATCAGCAGCGCGAGCAGCGAATGTGGTTGAGTTCTTGGTTGACGAGGAGAAAATGAATGGAAACCGAGTAGCCGCTGCCGGATATGGCGAATATCATCCGAAGGCTTCAAATAGTACCGATGATGGCAGAAAGAAAAATCGTAGAGTAGAGCTTACTGTTCTATACAGTACTGCAAAAGGCTTACGCCCAACGAATACTGCGATACAAGAATGATAGCTATAAAGATATAAAGTACAAGATTACATACGACGCAAAACATAAATCTCAAAGTTGCAAGCATGACTTTGAGATTTTTTTCGATTTCTTGTAAGATTTTATATAACCAAGCGTCTTATATAAGAGGAGGTGAAATAGTGATCAATTTTGAAGGGATCTATCAGGTATATTTTCAAGATGTATATCTCTACATCAAGAGTTTATCTGGGGATGAGCAGATCGCTGAGGACATTACATCCGAAACCTTTCTTAAAGCGATGAAATCCCTTGACCAATTTAAAGGAAACTGTGAGATAAGGGTATGGCTATGTCAGATAGCGAAAAATTGTTACTTCTCCTATCTTCGCAAGAATAAGAAGCTTGTGAATATGGAGGAGATAAAGGAGCAATCGGAGATTTTTGATATAGAACAAAAAATTGCGTCCAAGGAAGAATCGATGTTGATCCATGGGATAATACATAAGCTTGAGGAGCCATACAAGGAAGTATTCTCATTGAGAATATTCGGAGAATTGAGTTTTAAACAAATTGGTCACTTGTTTGGGAAAAGTGAAAATTGGGCCTGTGTCACCTATCACCGAGCGAAAGCGAAAATAAGAAGAGAAATGGAGGGTTATGATGCAAGAAATTGATTGTAATGTGGTGAAGGATTTACTTCCGTTATATACAGAAGGGTTGGCCAGTGAGTCTTCCAAAAAAATAGTGGAAGAGCATATTGAAGGATGTACTGCCTGTAAAATGGAACTCGAAAATGAGGAAGAAGTAATAAAAATCCCACGACTAGAATTATTCAAAAGTATGAAGAAAAAACTGAATTTAAAGATGATTATTTCTTCAGCCGCAACGGTTCTGGTTATTGTATATCTAGCGATGATTTCTTTCGTATATATGAATAGTCCGATTGAATTATCGCAAAAGGATGCGATCAAGAGTGTTGAAACACAGAAGGATGGGAAGCTGATAGTTTATTTTAAGAACAGGGTGGCGGATTATGTACTATCTGGTGATGGTGCGAATAGTGATAACAATCATATAGAGAATGAGGTGTTTTATGTAAGGGCTTATACGACCCTATGGAATATAATATCAAGTGCGCTTGGTGGAGAATCTGATCATAGAATAAGCGGACTTACCGGTTCGGTTTATTATATAACTTATGCAAAAGCGGACAAAAACGGAATGCCGAACTATAGCCTGATATATGGAACCGATCAATCATGGATAACGAAATATGAACGCGCTGCAGAATTTGAAATGGAGCCTCATCATACACCATTGAACTATATGTATCTGAATGCAATCCTTGCATTTGTATTACTCATCCTCCACCGTATTGTACGAAAACAGGATGAAAATCGTGTGATACTAAAACTAGGGTTAATTCCTCTTTCCTATGCGGTTAGTACCGTGGGAATATTGATTTTTGTTACACATACGGATTTCACTCCAGCTAAGATAACATGGGTATTTTCAGAAACTTTACTACTAACTTTTTTAATCTACGGTCTATTATACCTTGCCCTGTTTGTACGCAGAAAAAAGAAAGAGGTAAGCGCATAGATTTTTATCTATCCACGTCGTAGATTGATATTAAGAGTATGTGCATTAACATATTAAATATGTCTAGTACCAAAATCATTGATTAAAAAACAATGTTATATCTTCATAATGCATTTATTGGGGATGTTAATATAACATTATGTATCATTAGTGTTATTACAACATAGTATAAAGCGGAAAAGCGAGGGTATTATCAATCCATAAAGAGACCTGTTATCGTTGTCAGCGTTAAACGGATGTTGCAAAATAATTCATAAGGAACAATGTTATATTGCCATAATGCACTGTTTGGAAGACATAATACCTGTTATGTATTTTCGAAGGCGTACATTTATGTACGACTGTGAAGTACAAAACAGGTATTATGTCTTTCAACCTGTGTGTGAGGCAAATAACATTGTTCTGTAATAGAATTATTTGTTCTGCAACATCTCCATACAACCCGGGTCTCTGATGGATGATAATACCCTCGCCTTTCCTAATAACCTAAATCTTCTAAATTATGCACTTAGCCTCTCAATATCACTTCCGTTGATGGACTCTCTTTCCAGTAACTCTTGCGTAATCTTTTCAAGAAGTCCCAGGTTCTCCTGCATAAGTGATTTAATTTCTTCGTAAGATTGGTTCATTAAGGTTCGACACTTCTCGAGTAATTTGGTATCATGACTGTCATCAATCGCTTCGATACTGAATAATCCCATCTCAGAATCCATGCCGTACTTATCCAGATAATCAACAATCATTTTAGATGCTTTTTGAATATCATTACTTGCACCGGTTGTGATTTCATCCGCACCAAATATTAATTCCTCCGCCACACGACCGGCTAGTAATACCTGAATACTTGCTTTTAACTGACGTTGTGATTGGAACATAGTATCTTTCGGAATACTCAAATTAAAGCCACCGGCACCCCTTACACTTGGAATAATGGTTACCTTAGAGATATAATGCTCCGGGAGTAATAAAGTGGTTGCAAGTGCATGACCTGCCTCATGATATGCTGTAATTTTTCGTTCCTGATCCGTGATATAACTTCGATCACTCTTTGGAGCACCCGCAATTACTGTATAGAAGGCTTTCTCAATATGTTCGTTTCGAATCATGGTATCCATATCATTTGCAGCCAGAATCGCAGCTTCATTCATAAGGTTTTCTAACATCGCGCCGCTAAAGCCGACCGTTGATTTGGAGAGATCCTCTAAGCCTACATCATCACAGAGAGGCTTTTTCTTAGCATAAAGATTAAGAATATGCTTTCGTGCATTCACATCCGGTAAACCAATTTCGATATGACGGTCAAAACGACCCGGACGAAGGAGTGCTTCATCCAAGGTATCTAATCGATTTGTTGCCCCGATCACAATAATTCCTTGATTATCATGGAAGCCTGACATTTCCGTTAAGAGAGCGTTCAATGTCTGATCACGTTCGTCGTTTGAAGCAGAAGCATTACGTGCTCTCTTTTTACCGATTGCATCTATTTCATCAATAAAGATAACTGCTTTTTCACTTTTCTTTGCTTTATTAAACAGGTTACGGATTCTACTTGCACCCACACCTACATACATCTGAACAAAGTCGGAACCGCTCATCGCATAGAACGGAACTCCTGCTTCGCCGGCGATTGCTTTTGCCATTAAAGTTTTTCCTGTTCCGGGAGGACCATATAGTAAAACTCCTTTAGGCATGCGTGCACCAACCGTAGTGTACTTTTCAGGATCCTTGATGAACGTAATGATATCGCCTACCATGGATTTTGCTTCCACATTACCGGCTACCTGGGATAATGTGATAACCGAAGTATCATTATCCTTGCTTGTCTTTTTACCTGTTAGTGCTGACTTCAAATTCTTTTTATTTGCATTTTTTATTAAATTACCGGCGTTTCCTCCACTACGAGCAAAAGTGATAACTCCAAAGGCAATCCCACCAATTAAGAGTACTTTTAATAAAGTCATCGCAACACTTTCTTTGCCATAATTGACGTTTACATTGTGTAATAAGAGATATTCAGTGAAATTTTCTGTTTTAGGATTCGGAACAACATAATTTAATTTATCATTTTTTAATTTTACAGTGATATCATTGCTTCCTTCTACAAATGTGACTGTTTCAACCTTATTCTGATCTACTGCTGCTAAAAATGAGGGGTAGGACAGATCGGTTTCTACTTTATTCAAAAAATGATTTCCTATCAGCGCAACACCGGTTAAGGAAAGGCATAACAGAACAATCAATATAATTCGCTTCATGAATTAACCTCCAGACAAAAGTAAATGATTTACAAATGCTACTTGATCATTGTAACAGCACTTAGGAAAGATATCTAGAATGAAATACTGGAAACAATGTGTTTGGTTAGTGAAACTGTAATAATCTGTAAGGAATACGGTAAAATTATTAGTATTTAGGGCATGGGGGTATCGACTTAGCCAGTTGGTATAATCGAACTGAAAATGATTATCGATATTATCTGATAATATCATTCATAATGGTAAAAATTTCGACTAAATTCAGAATTGTGCTTGAAATTGCCATTCAATTGGTCTATGATGAATTTTGGCTTTTCGTTTGACACGGGACGACATAACTTATTAGAAATGGGGCATTGGAATGGAAAGATTGAAACCGAAGCTATTCTCGGTTATGAAAATATATACGAGGGAGCAATGTATAAAGGATATAGTTGCAGGAATTATTGTAGCAATTATTGCGTTACCACTATCAATTGCATTGGCACTCGCATCAGGAGTAACACCGGAAAAAGGACTGTATACCGCCATCGTAGCGGGATTTGTTATTTCTTTTCTAGGGGGAAGTCGTGTTCAGATTGCAGGACCAACCGCAGCATTTGTTACGATCATAGCTGGAATTGTGGCGAGAAGAGGAATGGAAGGATTAGCTGTCGCAACAATCTTAGCTGGTATGATACTAATTATTATGGGACTTTTAAAGTTCGGAAGACTGCTTCGATTTATACCGTATACGATTACTACGGGTTTCACATTAGGGATTGCGGTAACGATATTGATAGGTCAAATTAAGGATTTTTTAGGCATTACCATTCATACAAAACCGGTTGAAACATTAGAGAAAATTATGGCATGTGTTCGTAATATCAATAGTACGAATATGGAAGCGTTGCTTATAGGTGTAGTTTCAATCTTAATTTTGATCTTTTGGCCTAAATTTAACAGCAAAATTCCAGCTTCATTAATAGCGGTTGTAATTGCTGCTGCTTTAGTGAAAGGATTCGGGTTGCATGTGAATACGATTGGGAGTTTATACGAGATATCTTCACGAGCTCCGTCCTTACATATCCCGTCTATGAATTTCCACACGATTCGGGATGTATTACCGGATGCAGTCACGATTGCGATACTCGCAGGAGTGGAATCTTTGTTATCCTGCGTAGTGGCAGATGGTATGATCGGAAGTAAGCATCGATCAAATATGGAGTTGATTGCTCAAGGAGCGGGGAATATCTTCTCAAGCTTATTTGGTGGCATACCTGCAACAGGAGCGATTGCTCGAACGGCTGCAAATGTGAAAAATGGAGGGCGTACTCCTGTGGCTGGGATTGTACATTCGGTGACATTACTATTAATACTTGTGATTCTTATGCCTTATGCAGCTCTGATACCTATGCCTACGATAGCAGCAATTTTATTTATGGTAGCTTACAATATGAGTGAGTGGAGGGAATTTGTTCATCTTCTTAAGATATCTCCAAAGAGCGATATTATGGTGTTAGTAGCAACTTTTGCGCTTACAGTAATTTTTGACTTGGTCGTTGCGATTGAGGTAGGAATATTAATGGCCGCCGTTTTATTTATGAAGAGAATGGCAGACGTAGCTGAAGTTCAGAGTTGGAAGTATCTCGAAGAGGATGATACCGATGATGATATGCTAGATGAGGATGCGAATGAAAATATACGATTGAAGAAGGTTCCGAAACATACTCTTGTTTATGAGATTAATGGACCGATGTTTTTTGGAGCAGCAGATAAATTCATGAATATATCACTGGATAATGATGTTAAAGTAGTAATTCTTCGTATGAGAAATGTTCCTGCAATGGACGTAAATGCACTTCATTCCTTAAGTAATGTATTGAAGGCTTGCAAGAAGAAACATATCACTTTGGTCATGTCTCATATTCAAGACCAACCCATTCATATGATGCAAAAAGCAGGGTTTGACCAAAGGGTTGGTTTGGAGAATATCTGTGCTAATATTGACATGGCATTAGAACGAGCGGAGATGGTTATTAATAAACAAAAAGTTGTCTGAGTTTGATATTATTAATCGGTAAAAGAAAGAACCTAGAGATTTTTTCTTAAAAGTCTTTAGGCTCTTTCTGGTTTATAGAATATTAAAATTCAATAGGTTCAAAGCGTAAACGTAGTTCAGGCATTTTCTTGATTTCGGTATAGTGATTTTGTTGCCAATCTGCTCCTTGGGAAGGATCATTTTCGCCGGAAGCAGGTGGTGCAAATATTTGAAGATTAATATCACAAGCACCCTCTAGTGGATTCTCAAAGAAAGCCGACATCAAATCAATGAATTTAATGCCAGGGGCTTTATAAAACCAATGGCCATTTAACTCCAGCATTAGATTTAAATCTTGTATATCTTGATCAAATATCAATTCAGCAAAGATTGGATTACTGTCAAAGTGAATCGGAATAGATAATCCTGTGGAGTCCTCAGATCCTCCCCATCTCAGTGTAACAGGAAATGATACTTCATCAGAAGTCTCAAAGCTTGGGCTGAAATATTCTTCATGAATAATCTCTTTATATTCCTTTAAGATAGGTTGCTCAATTCCTACTTCTTTATTGTTCGGATCTGTGATTTCCAGTCCTAATCTGCCATCATCACGGAATTGGTAGAAAGTAAAGCCGGAGAACCAGGTTGCAGACTCGTTTTTGATCATATCACAGAATTCACGTATCATTTTTGCTTGGTCATAAGGACCAGTTACATCCCCATCCGCATTGCACTCAGACATCACCATAGGCTTTACTGCTCCATCACATAAGTAGGAGAAGCGTTCAAAGCTGCGCTTCGTCAATTCGAAGGTTTTGCTTACTTTGTCACGTTTGTGAGTGGTGCCTCCTCGTTCTGCCACATCATAAGGCCATCCCCAATGAAGGGACATATATTTGTCAACAGACCAGATATCGGTAGCACGAACCGCCTCCGTAAACTCCTCTTCCTTTTCCATCTTCTCTTTAGCGAGATCTTCTATACCACCAATACAGAGAATGGTAAGTACATTTGGAGCATATTCTTTCACGATTTTATGAAAACGTACGTAAAAATCAGCAACCTCTTGATAAGAACAACGCTTATTGAAGGAAAACCAAGTACCTGTAGCTTCGTGATTGATACGAAGAAACATTCGGCCAAAGGTTGTTAAATCCTTGGCTATTGCAATCAGATGGTCGTCAGATACATGAGGATCTATGGTCAAAGTCAGAAGAACATCTTGTCCGTGTTTTCTTACATCACGCATAAAATTGAAAGGTTCTTGTGTAAGATCGCCGTTTAATCCTCCTTTGTAGGTGAAATAATCATCATAAGGATAGTCCCAAGCAAAGGCTACATCATCACTGGCATGAGCGATGCTAGCACGTACCGGCCAACCTTCGTCTAACGGATAATAACAATACATTAAGTTAATGGCTCTATGTGGCCTTCCAAGTTTGTGGAGAATGTAATCTTGATTAACATAGCTGCCTCGCTCGCTACCGACACTTAAATCTACGCTGCATTTTGCCGGTCCCATATGTAGTGAGTAGGCTTTTAAATCTTTATTCATTTGTAACCTCCTTATATCGCTTGAAAATTTTAATTTATTTCATTATAGAACAGTCATAGACTGAGTATAACATAGGTAATCTTAAGCTTTCAATGTAGTATGTTAGTGAAAAAATCTATAGAATTTGTACTAAATTGTAAAATAAATTGACATCAATAAAACTTATAGTTAATAATGAAAGTTAATAACATTAAAACTCTGGAGAAATGAGGTACACAACGATGGAGAGGATAGAAAAACCGGATTTAGGGAAGAAAGAAAGCGATACAGTGTCTGTTACTATACAAACAGCAGAAAGAACAATTAAAATAGATTATAACAAACAGGATTCACTGCACGAAGCAATGGCAAAGCAGGGAATACGAATGAATGCAGCGTGTGGAGGAAGAGGAACGTGTGGGAAATGTAGAATAAAGCTTCTTAATGGTAGTCTTGAGTGTACTTTATCCGATCAAAAACTTTTTACGGGTGAGGAATTGAAGGAAGGGTATCGACTGGCTTGTAAAGCACATCCGTCAACGGATATTAGTATACGCATTTTAGAGGGTGAGGAGAACGAGTTTGAAGTGGTTGCAGATCTTTATCATAAGCCAAGTGAAAGCGTAGCGGATGAGTCGGAGAGAAGGAGTATGGATAAAAGCAATATCCATGGGAGCAATAAAGCCCACCGCAATAGTAACATTAACACTAGTAGTTTTGGAATAGCTGTTGATTTAGGAACAACAACACTTGCTATGACCTTAATCGAATTAGAAAGCGGTACGATTATCGAAACTTTTACCTCTTTGAATCACCAGAGAGCCTACGGCTCTGATGTGATAACAAGGATTCAGTTATCCAATCAGGGAAAACAAAAAGAGTTGCAGGATTGCATCAGAGGTGACTTGCTAGAAGGTTTTCAATCTTTAATCAGCAAGAACAACATAAAGTCGGATTCTGTAAAGAGTATTGTGATAGCCGGAAATACCACAATGGGTCATTTGCTACTTGGGCACACCTGTAAGAATCTGGGGGTATACCCTTTTATACCAGTGAATATTCAGGAGCAAAGACTAACTTTTTATGAGGTATTCGAATCATATGAGTTTCATGCTGAGGTTGTGATTATACCGGGTATATCCGCATTCGTAGGAGGGGATATCACAGCTGGATTATTGGTGAATGGCTATGATAGTGAAGATAAAATCAACCTATTTATTGACTTGGGAACCAACGGTGAGATGGCAATCGGGAACCATGAAAAGATATTGGTAAGCTCTACAGCTGCAGGCCCTGCTTTTGAAGGTGGGAATATATCTTGTGGGGTTGGTAGTATAGCGGGTGCGATTACCGGTGTGGAGTTTCTTCAGGATAAAATCAAAATAAAGACAATTGGTGATAAACCACCGGTAGGAATCTGTGGAACTGGTATTATTGAATTGACCTATGAACTGCTCAAACATAATATAATTGATGATACCGGATTGTTGATACCTGAATATTTTGAGGAGGGTTTCCCTATCGCTAATGAAGATGGAGGTGCGATCAGGTATACACAGAAGGACATTAGAGAATTTCAAATGGCGAAGGCGGCAATACGTGCCGGAATTGAGATTTTAGTACGTAGTTATAACATGAGTTATGAAGATATTGAAACCGTATATGTTGCGGGAGGATTCGGATATAAATTAAATATGGTAAAAGCAATTTATGTAGGACTCATCCCTAAGGAGTTGAGTCATAAGATTAAAACAGTAGGAAATTCATCTCTTCAAGGAGCAATACATTATCTGAAAGATGATAAAGCCAGCTTAAAAATAAAGAATATTATCAATAAATCCACTGAAAAACATTTATCCAATGATGATGACTTTAATGATTTATATATCTCGTGTATGGGTTTTGAAGAGGAAGAGCAAAGCATATAATAGATTAATACCTTATTGTTAGTAGGTTATAAGATGCAAGAAAATAACAATATACCCGGTAATAATACTACCCCAATACCCCCGACTACACCTGCAGCACCGGTGGCTCCTATAACTCCTGCCACTCCTGCCACACCAGTGGCTCCTATAACTCCGGGGGGAGTGGTAACGCCAAGTGTTAGTCTGACGCCTATCAATAGCGCTATGCCTAGTGGTAAAATAGAAAATCAGTTGAATTTAGCTTTGGAGGTGCCGGAAGAAACCAGATTAAAGACTGGCAGCCTTGCAGTTGGCTATTCTCCGGACACGAAGACATGGGAATTAATTGTTAAGTACCATGGTAGTTTGGATCGAATTAGAAATGAATTAAATATTTCGGCGGTAGAATTGGCGAATCGATTTGCAATTCTTACAGTACCTGATCCACTTGTGAATCTGGTATCAAGATATGAAGAAATAGAATTCATTGAGAAACCGAAGCGGTTTTTCTATGAAGCCAATAATGGCAGAACTGCATCCTGCATTAACCCGGTACAAAATCAGCCTTATAATCTATTTGGAGAAGGGGTAATTGTAGCGGTCATAGATTCGGGAATAGATTATTCCCACCCTGATTTCCGTAATGAGGACGGAACAACGCGAATAGCTGTATTGTGGGATCAGACAATACCTGGTAATCCTCCCGTAGGTTATGATATCGGTACACTCTATCCCAGAGAAAGGATAAATGAGGCGTTAAGGATTCCGATGCCGGAGAGAATGGCAATTGTACCAAGTACGGATTTAAGTGGTCATGGAACCCATGTTGCAGGTATTGCAGCGGGAAATGGAAGAGCCAGCAATGGATTATATCGAGGAGTCGCCTCCTCCAGTGAATTGTTGATTGTAAAATTGGGACAGTCGGTAGGCGATTCTTTTCCTAGAACAACACAACTTATGCAAGGGATTGACTATGCCATCCGTTATGCGATTGGTGTTAATAAACCAATATCGATCAATATTAGCTTTGGCAATAATTATGGTCCTCATACCGGTTATTCCTTACTGGAGAGTTATATTGATGAAGCAGCAAATTCTTGGAAGGATAATATTGTAATCGGAACTGGGAATGAAGGAGCATCTGGGAATCATGCACAGGGAATTCTTCAAATGGGAAGAACGACTTCGGTTGATGTAACAGTATCCGACTATGAATTTTCGTTCAATCTTCAGATTTGGAAAAACTATTTTGATGAATTTGATGTTTCTATCGTCGCACCGAATGGAACCCGCGTAGGGCCGATTCCATCTATCCTTGGTAAACAGCAATTTAATATAGGTCAGACGCAGATCCTGTTGTACTATGGTGATCCAACCCCATACAATATCCAGCAAGAGATTTATTTTGAATTTATTCCGCTTGGAACCTATGTTAATTCAGGGGTATGGCGTTTTGAGATGGTACCACGCAGGATAGTGGTAGGTAATTATGATATGTGGCTTCCGGCCGGTGGAGTCAAAAGTCCCGAAACCAGGTTTTTAAATCCATCGGAATTTACTACATTAACGATACCCTCAACAGCTTACCGAGCAATTACAGTAGGGGCATATGATGCATATACGGATAGCTATGCACCATTTTCCGGTAGGGGATTTACAAGAGATTTGGGTATCAAGCCGGATATTGTAGCACCGGGTGTAAATATTAATTCCTGTGCACCTGGAGGAGGTTATGCGATACGATCAGGTACGTCGATGGCTACCCCATTTGTTACGGGCAGTGTAGCATTGATGATGGAGTGGGGCATCGTTCAGGGAAATGATCCATATATGTACGGACAGAAAATGAAAGCGAATCTAATTAATGGTGCAAGACAGTTAAGAATAGAAAGTATCTATCCGAACCGGACGCTGGGGTACGGTGCATTATGTTTAGCGAATACATTACGAGGTATTTAAGAAATTAAGAATGCAGCAGTAACAGGTTGTGTTAATTAAGGATGCTTTAAAGCAAGGAAAATGAGCTGAAAAATGTACTATGAGCTATGCGTTATATAGTAAATAATGCATAATTTAAATCACCACATAACGTACCTGGGAAAAAATCAACTACTATATATTGTGTAATTTTTTGAAAAAATACCAATTTAGTAATTGATTTTTTTCTCGTCTTACTATATAATACAATTCTCATATATAGTATCGGAGGAGAATGGTATGAACACAATAAAACGAAATGGGGCAGAGGAAGCATTTGATCTCAACAAGATTGTTGAAGCGGTCAGAAAGGCGAATGCATCCGGCGAGAAAAGTACACTTAGTGAAGAGCAGATTATTCACATTGCAGACTATGTGGAATATAAATGTAAAAAATTAAATAGAGCAGTATCTGTGGAAGAAATTCAGGATATGGTGGAAGATCAGATTATGGCAACTGGCCAATTTGATCTTGCAAAGCGATATGTAAAATATCGTTATCAGCGTTCCTTGATCCGCAAAGCAAATACTACGGATAATCGTATTCTATCTTTGCTCGAAGGAAACAATGAGGATGTAAAACAGGAGAATTCCAATAAGAATCCCGTTATTAATAGTGTACAACGTGATTATATGGCAGGAGAGGTAAGCAAAGATATTACCCGTAGAATGTTGTTGCCGGCAGACATTGTAGAAGCGGATCAAGAAGGGATTATTCATTTTCATGATACGGATTATTTCGCTCAGCATATGCATAATTGTGATTTAGTCAATTTAGAAGATATGCTTCAAAACGGAACCGTAATCAGTGAAACCCGTATAGAAAAGCCGCACAGCTTTTCTACCGCATGCAACATTGCTACTCAGATCATCGCACAGGTAGCTAGTAATCAATACGGTGGTCAGAGTGTAAGCTTGGCACATCTTGCTCCATTCGTACAGATATCCAGAATGAAGATACGGGCAGAAGTGCTAGAAGAAATTGAAGTACTAGGTTGCGCTGTTGATGAAAAGATGATTAATGAAATTGTTGAAAAGAGACTACGTAGAGAAGTAATTAAAGGTGTTCAAACGATTCAGTATCAGGTTATTACTCTTATGACAACAAATGGACAGGCACCTTTCCTCACAGTTTTCATGTATCTAAATGAAGCAAAGAATGAAGCAGAGAAAAAAGACTTAGCTATGATTATTGAAGAGACACTTAAGCAACGATATAAGGGTGTTATGAATGAAGCTGGTATATGGGTTACACCGGCATTCCCTAAATTAATCTATGTTTTGGAAGAGGATAATGTGAAGGAAGGCTCCGAGTATTATTATCTTACCGAACTGGCTGCCAAGTGTACAACAAAGAGATTGGTACCGGATTACATATCAGAAAAGAAAATGAAAGAGCTTAAGGAAGAGAACTGCTTCCCTGTTATGGGATGTCGTAGTGCTTTGAGTCCTTGGAAAGATGAGAACGGCAATTATAAATTCTATGGACGTTTTAATCAGGGTGTTGTAACTCTTAATCTCGTAGATGTGGCGTTATCCTCCGGAGGTGATATCAAGAAGTTTTGGACAATCTTTGACGAAAGACTTGAATTATGCTATCAAGCATTAATGGTTCGTCATAAGCGACTTAAGGGTACTTTATCCGATTCAGCTCCAATTCTATGGCAGCACGGAGCACTGGCACGATTGAAAAAAGGAGAAACAATAGATAAATTGCTTTACGGTGGTTATTCTACGATATCTCTTGGTTATGCTGGACTATATGAGTGTACGAAGTATATGACAGGCAAATCACATACTAATCCGGAAGCTACCACCTTTGCACTTGATGTTATGAAGTATATGAACGAGGCATGTGATAGATGGAAAGAGGAGACGAATTTAGGTTTTGGCATCTATGGTGCCCCGATAGAAAGTACAACATATAAATTTGCAAAATGCCTACAAAAGCGTTTCGGTATAATTAAAGGAGTTACGGATAAAAGCTATATTACGAACAGTTATCATGTTCACGTATCTGAAGAAATTGATGCATTCTCAAAATTGAAGTTTGAATCTCAATTTCAGTCACTCTCCACCGGCGGAGCGGTAAGCTATGTGGAGGTACCGAATATGCAGCATAATATTCCTGCTGTGCTACAGGTGATTCGATATATTTATGACAATATTATGTATGCTGAGCTTAACACGAAGTCCGATTGTTGTCAGGAATGTGGTTTCGACGGCGAGATTAGTATTATTACTGATGAGGATGGTAAGCTTCAGTGGGAGTGCCCGAACTGTGGGAACAGGGATCAAGATAAGATGAATGTTGCCCGTAGAACCTGTGGCTATATCGGAACTCAGTTTTGGAATCAAGGTAGAACGCAGGAGATCAAAGAAAGGGTGCTACATCTTTAATATGAATTATGGAGTAATAAAAAAAACGGATATTTCAAACGGATTAGGTGTAAGAGTTTCTCTGTTTGTATCGGGTTGTACGCATCATTGTAAAGGATGTTTTAATGAAGAAACCTGGGATTTTACATATGGAAATCCATTTACACAGGAGATAGAATCAGAGATTATAGAAGCACTTTCGCCGGATCATATTAGTGGACTATCACTTCTTGGAGGGGAGCCGTTTGAAAAGGTAAATCAACAAGTATTACAAGCGTTTCTTAAAAAAGTAAAAAGTATTTACCCCAACAAAGACATCTGGTGTTATACAGGCTATACCTTTGAAACGGATTTGTTGGAGAATGGTCGTGCTAACTGTGAATATACGAAAGAAATGTTAAATACTATTGATGTATTAGTGGACGGAGAATATATCGAGGAATTAAAGGATATAACCTTACAATTTCGTGGGTCTTCGAACCAAAGAATTATCGATCTGAAAAGTTCATTGGTAAACGGTGAGATTTATATACTAGAAATATAAATAAGAACGAGCACTGTGTATGGGATTTTTATCATTCTTGGTGCTCGTTTTTTTGTTGTCGAAATTGAGGATAACTTGACTGAAAGCATCGAAAATAGTAAAATATGGTATGAGCATTTTCACAAAATACATGAATGATTGTTTACTAAAAAATCAATAAGGAGTACTAATGAGATTAAATCGTTTTTTTAGTATATTTCATCAAAAGATTATATTATTTATGTCTACTGTTTTAATAACGTTTAGTATTTGTTTAACGAAAAAATTGTTTGGATATAATGGATTTCTATCAACTTTTGGGCCAAACGCATTTATTATAATTACTACATGTGTTGTAGTACTATTAACTGGAGTTGTCATACTAATAATTTATATAAAAAAGATAAACAAAATGAAACAAATGCTTATTAATAGTAATGTGCAGCTATCTCGGCTAAACAAAGGGTTAGTCGAATCAAATGACGTTCTTAAGCAGCAAATTAAAGAATTGATAACGGAACAGAGAAGTTTATTTGATAGTGAAAAACGGTACTCTCTGTTATTTGAAAAAATGATGAATGGGTTTTTTGTATTTAGACCCATTTTCGATTTGAATAAAAAGTTGTGTGATTTATTAATTATCAGTGCGAATCCAAGTATTGAATTCCACACGAATAGGCGTACAGAGTTTATGGTCGGGAAAACATGGAAAGAGATATTTGGAGAAACATTTCAACAAATGAATCAGCTTGAGAAAGTATGGTTAACCGGTACGGCGCAACGATTTGAAACATATATATCGGCTGATGAATCTTATTATCTGGTTAATGCATTTCGTATTCAGAATAATCAACTAGGAGTTGTGATAGATAATATTACGGAATACAAAAATGCTATTGAGGAAGTTGGTACATTAAATGAACGATTAGAGCTTCGCGTGGCAGAGCAAACAAAGGATTTACAGGTTGTAATTCAAGAACTAGAAGCCTTTGTATATACAGTTTCACATGATTTAAAATCTCCAATTCGTGCAGTAGATGGATATAGCAAAATAATTCTTGAAGATTATGAGCAGGATTTACCCGAGGAGGTTATTGAGATGTTATCTATGATACGGAGTACATCCTTGGAGATGATTGATATGATAGCAAAACTATTGCAGTATTCAACAACCTCAAGAATGTCACTTTTGTTTGTCCCGGTAGATTTAAAGGACTTATTAATATCTGTGTTTCATGAGGTGAAAATTACTTATCCGGGAAGAAATATTGAATTAAATATAGAAACTGGTTTGCCTGAGGTTCTGGGGGATAGCATTTTGTTAAAGCAGGCATTACATAATATGATTTCAAATGCTATGAAATTTACGAAGGATAGGGAATTTGCAACGATAACGGTCGGAGCAACACTAAATCAAAATGAGTATACATTTTATATAAAAGATAATGGTGTAGGATTTAATATGAAGTACTCACACAAACTATTTAATATATTTCAGAGATTGCACTCTAGTGAAGAGTTTGAAGGCAGCGGCATTGGTTTAGTTACTATTAAAAAAATCATTGAAAAACATAATGGGAGAACATGGATTGAAGCGAAATTAAATATTGGAACAACGATATATTTTACCCTTCCGGTAAAATGGAAGAAGGATATCAACTCCGGGGGTGATTGCATTGTATAAAGTAATGATTGTCGATGATAAGGAATATGTCAGAAGAGAATTAAAACGTATGAAAATATGGGGTGATTCTTTAGGATTTGAAATATGTAATGAAGAAAAAAACGGAGAAGATGCTCTTGAGTATTTGAAGGAGAACACCATAGATCTTATCATTACAGATATAAAGATGCCAAAAGTTGATGGTATTGAATTACTGAGAGAAGTAGTCGCACAAAAACTGTGCTCCTGCGTAGTACTAATTAGTGATTACAGTGAGTTTAGTTATGCCAGACAGGGAATTATATTGGGTGCTTTTGATTATCTGCCGAAACCGGTTCGAGAGAGTGACTTTGAATATTTGTTACAAAGGGCAAAGAACTATCTTGATCAATATAATCTAGAGAAAGAGCGTGTAAGAAATCTCGAAAAAATTGAGTATGAAAATAGTGATGTGATTTTTTTGAGGAATAATTTAGAGAAATTAGCAAATCTCATAATGAGTGGTGACACAAACATTTATGATTTAATTGACCATATTTTCTCTCATATTTGGGATCATTATAGTGATGATTTCAATGAATTCATGAATATATTTGATAATGCATTAATAGAGCTAAAGTCTGAATTCAAGAAAACATATATATGGCTGGAGAAATATTATGATTCTTCACACTGGCAAGGAGATCAATTCAGGTCAGGAGCAACAGAAGAATACATGAAATACATGTTTACGAATAGAGTAGGGGAGATGGTTACTTTATTCCATATCTTGCAATGTACAGGGAATCAGAAAGGAGTTATCGGAGAAATTGTTAACTTCGTTCTAAATCATGTGGAAGAAGACATTTCTTTGACATCAGTAGCGAAAAACCTTTATTTAAATAAAACTTATTTGAGTGAATTATTTAAACAAAAAACTGGGGTGTCGTTTACAGAATATGTTACAAATGTAAAGATGGAGAGAGCAAAAGTAATATTAGTCCAGCAAAATTTAAAAACATATGAAGTAGCGGAACTCCTAGGATTTAAAGATAGTGAATATTTCAGTAAGGTATTTAAAAAATGTATCGGGAGTACCCCGACTTTATACCGCAGAAAAATGTAGAATAATATCGGAATAAGTCAATAAACCGAATATTTTAGGGGTTAAAACCAGTTATATTTCATTTATAAAAAAAGGGTAATTTTGTATAGTTATATACGGAATTATCCTTTTTTTATGTGCTTGAATATTAAACATGAAAAGTCATCTGGCTTTCCTGAGCTTAGATAACGTGAATCAAACATTAATATAAATAATAATGGAAAATGGAGTGTGCTTATGTTTACTGAAGATCCGGTAAGAACTACGGGCGATGAAATAGAAAAATACACTGAAGAACAATCTGATTATTATAAGGCTAGAACCATCAGAACTACTTATATTATTGTAAGCTGTTATATAATATCGATGTTTTTCTGGGATTGGTTCGGGGATAGAATATTGAAAGTAGTAATAAGAGATGATGAAACGATAACTCTATTTAAGAATTGGATCTTCACCGGAGTGACTTGTTTGTTTTTATTACATATCATTATTTATTATCTAAAATATATTAAGTTATTACGAAAAGCGATTGATTATAAAGTATGCAAAAGAGCATTTGATGAGAAAGAAATTGTACTGATCAAGGAAATGTTTGATTCGATCATTGATGAAAAAATTTATTACCAAAAAAAAAGCAGTAAATATCGGTATCAGCTCGGTAATCTTGAAAAAGTTTATCAAACTATATTAGAGAATACCAATGAAGTAATATGGGAGGATAGAAATGGAGAGTTGAACTTTTCAGAACGATGGTACGAAATACTCGGGTACTATAGGGGAGAGAAAGAAAATTATCAACAATGGGAAGAGCTTATTCATCCATCGGACAGATCCGCAGTTGCGAGACTTATTGATAAGTTTGAACCTAATTATCCACTTGAGTTTTACAAAGAGTTCAGAATCAGAGCAAAAAGCGGACAATACAGATGGATGAGAACAAAAGGGAAATGCTTGGTTAATGGTGATGGTGACATTTATCATATGATAGGAATATGCACGGATATCACTGAATTAAAAGAATATGAAAATAGAATGCATAATTTTTTACGATGTGACCAGTTGTCAGGTTTGCAAAATAGATTTGCATTAAATGAAACTTTGGTAAATTATATGGGGAGTAATGCCAGTAATAAATTTGCCTTATTATTTATTGATATAGATAATTTTAAAAATGTGAATGATTTAATGGGTCCAAGCTATGGAGATAACCTCTTGCGAAATGTGAGTGATCGACTAAAAAAACTAGTTGCTGATGAAACTAGACTGTTTCGTATCGGAGCAGATGAATTTGTGATATTGATTAACGAGTTTGAGAAAAAGGAAGAGATCGAAAAAAAAGCGGTTGATATCATGGGAGCATTTAATAAACAATTTGATATCATGGAGAGCTCACTCACTATTACAGTAAGTATTGGTATTTCTCTATATCCGGAGCATGGCATAAATATTGATACCCTACTGAGGGATGCAAATATTGCGGTGGACAAGGCTAAGGAGAACGGAAAAAATCGAATTGTATTCTATAATGAACCACTGAATGAAATCATTGCAGAGAGATTACTAATTGAGAAAAATTTAAGGAATGCTTTGATGAAGGAAGAATTCGAGTTATATTATCAGCCTCAGTTTGATCTGAATACAAATACAATTACCGGTTTTGAAGCATTAATTCGTTGGGAAAATAAAGAGCTAGGAATAGTACCTCCGAACAAATTTATTCCAATTGCGGAAGAGACTAATCATATTGTTACAATTGGTGATTGGGTTTTACGTACTTCTTTTGAGTTTATAAAAAGATTACACCAATTAGGTTATGAAGATTTGAGTATATCGATAAACATATCGATGATTCAGATGTTACAGGATAACTTTACAGAAGTTGTTTTAGATACGATTGACCAGTTAGAAGTTAACCCAAGAAAGGTTGAATTAGAGATTACAGAATCAATTCTTATGGAGAGCTATAATGCGATTGCAGACAAGCTGAAACTTTTAAGAACGAAAGGTATAAAAATTGCACTTGATGATTTTGGTAAAGGATATTCATCATTGAATCATTTACTTCAATTGCCCATTACGACACTTAAGATAGATAAAACCTTTATCGACAAAATTGCAAGTAGTGGGAAAAAGAAATCGGTTACAGATTTAATTGTGAATTTAGGGAAGAGTCTGGATTTGAATGTGGTAGCGGAAGGAGTAGAGACAGAAGAGCAGATGAAGTACCTAGAGCTGCTAGAATGCCATAAAATCCAAGGGTATTATTTTTGTAAACCACTTCCTGAGGGGAGCGTTTTTAACAGTATAAATAAGGAGTGGCACAGTCGAAATTACATTAAAAAAACGAAGGAGGAGTTATATGTCAATTAAAATTAAGTTATCACTATCTATGATTATAATGATATTATGTACAACTGTTATAATAGGAGGTTTTTCTTTATACAAATCATCAGCAACGATGAATGATATCACAAATACTTCAATGCTGGATACAAATAGTGACAGCTCCAATCAGATTAGATCGCTGATTGCAGAGGAAACGAGTAAATTGGGACTAATTGCACTGCAGAAGGAAGTAGAAGATGTTTTATCCAAAACCGATAAAGGGGAAGTGATTGACAGTGATACCAGAGCAGAATTGAATAGTAAGCTTCAACAAATGGTAAAGGATGCTGGAAATCTGGAACACATTTTCGTTGTTGATGCTGATATCAATGACGTGGCAGATAGCGATGAAAAATTAATTGGGCAAAATTTTAAAGATAGAGCTTATGCTACGAAAACATTATCCACAGGTGAGCCTGTAATTAGTGAGACATTAAAATCAAAATCCACCGGTGCCTTCATTGTTGCATTCACATATCCAGTGAAGGTGGATGGCAAATTAGTAGGTTTTGTGGCTTCTGCGGTAAGAGCAGACAGTTTAACAAAATATTTAAAGGATGTAAAACTGTTAAATACGAAATCCAGCTACGCCTATCTTGTAGATGAAAAGGGTACGATGCTTTATCATCCGACTGCTGATAAGATTGGTAAACCGGTTGAAAATGAACAGATAAAGAATGTAGTTGCCCAGGTAATGCAAGGTAAAACAGTTAAGGCAGATATTGTTGATTATATGTTTAAGGGCGAACATAAGATAGCATCCTATTCGGTAATTCCTGAGACTCAATGGACGTTGGTTGTATCCGGTGACATGGGTGAAATTATGAAACCGGTAAATGATGTGACCATAAGTATTGTCTTTATAGGCTTATTTATTGCAATTTTAGCTTTATTATATGGTATATTTATCTCATTTAAAATTGCTAATCCAATCATTAAATTGACAGAATTAATTAATAGAACAGCAAATCTGAATTTAGTAAGAGACGAATCATTTCGCTATCTTGAAAAAAATAAAGATGAAACAGGAACAATTGCGAGCGCTTTATTCCAAACAAGAGCGGTTTTACGAGAGATGGTGGAAAAGCTGCAAAGTGTATCCCGTATAGTTTTAACCAATGCGGAAGAGATGGAAAAACTCTCGATTTTAATCCAGGAGAATGCGCATGATAATTCAGCGACTACCGAAGAATTATCCGCAGGTATGGAAGAAACAGCTGCATCTACCGAAGAAATAACAGCAACGACCGTTGAGATTAGTAGCCATGTAAGTGATATCGCAAGTAAAGCGAAGGATGGATCAAAGGTATCCTACCAGATTTCGGAGAGAGCGTCCTCAATAAAGAAGGATGCACTGGATTCAACTCAGAATGCGAAGAATATCTATGAAGATGTTAAGGTAAAGATGGAGGAAGCAATTAAGGAATCTGACCGAATAGCGCAAATTGGTGTGTTAGCGGATACCATTCTCGCAATTACCAATCAGACAAACCTATTAGCTTTAAATGCAGCAATTGAGGCAGCCAGAGCAGGAGAAGCAGGAAAAGGCTTTAATGTAGTTGCAAGTGAGATTCGTAAGCTAGCGGATCAATCATCAAGTACTGCTACAGGTATCCAAGAAATTGTAAAAAATGTGTATAGTTCCGTGGAAATGATGAGAACGAATTCCGAAGCATTATTAGAGTTCATCGATCAAAGTGTATTAAAGGATTATGAAAAATTATCCGGGATTGGTGAGCAATATAATGATGATGCAGTTTATATAAAACAACTTATGGTTGAATTTGAAGAAGCTGCAGAGATTTTGGATGTCTCAGTATCGAATATATCTAAAGCAATGAATGAGGTAGCAATCACAGTTTCAGAGGGATCAAAGGGCGTACAGGATATTGCAGAAAAGACTACTGATGTGGTTGAAAAGACAATTACAGAAACAGAACTCTCAAACGAAAATGCGATTGGAGCCAGAGAATTGCAGGAGTTAGTTGATCGATTTAAAGTATAACGAAAGGTTAACAAAGGGTTTTATATTCAGCTGATAAGAATTCCGGTAAGTTCATACAGAAGAATAAGATTTTACAGATAACTGAGTAAATCACGATTTATAATACTATTAAAATTAATATAAATTAGTGAAAAAGTTATGACGAAACATTGATTAAGTATTGAAATTTAAAAAATATCAGTTATAATAAACACATATTAAATAAGAACGAAAAAAGGGGAGCTCTTTTTAGAGGGCTGAGAGTAGACTGTAGCGTCTAGACCCGTAACCTGATTTGGATAATGCCAACGTAGGGATATATTGAATTCTAGCAAGAATCATACTAGACGAATATACCATCACATTGGTATATTCGTCTTTTTGAATTGAAGAGAACGATTATCTATAAATACAGCGGCAGACTGGGGGCACCACTTCGGTCGCTATATAAAATTGATGCGGCAAAATTCATAGCATTGCATTAAAAGCGTCGGTTATCCGGCGTAGGCGCCGGTAGAATGTAGCAAAGGAACTCGTGCAAATTAAAGTAATCTATTAAGAAACAATGTTTTTGCCTCACACTGTTGTTTGGAAGTCAGCGTATTAAGGTAATAAACTTTATTTTTTGATATGTTTAATTTGAAACAGATTACTTTGTGTACTTAAATACAACCGGCGCAGATAATTATGGAGGTGAATTTGTAGAACGAAGGGTTGTATTTGCAAATTCGTAATAATAGATGGGCAGAAAAGTTCATTTATTAGTTCGTTATTATGAAAGGAGCATATGCAAATGTTAGTGAATGGAGCGAAGGAAACGCTTGAAAAAAGGATGTCACTATTCCAGTACTTGGAGAGTAAGGGATATGTGATAACTAGAATTGCAGTAGAACGAAATGGAGAAATCATACCGAAAGCCACATATAACGAATGTATTCTGACCGAGGCTGATACGTTGGAAATCGTTAATTTTGTAGGTGGAGGTTGATAGTTTGTGACAAAAGAAGAGTATAAAAAGATCTGTGACCTGCGGTTTGGGAAAGCGGTCTATGATAAATTGGAGGGAGCTAGAGTGGCGGTAGCCGGACTGGGAGGTCTGGGATCACACATCGCAGTGATGCTCGCCAGAACCTGTGTCGGAACGCTGCATCTGATTGATTTTGATTATGTGGACATCAGCAATTTAAATCGGCAGGAATATTATATCTCCCATATCGGACGACCGAAAACAGAATGTCTGGCCGAAAAGCTTAAAGAAATTAATCCGTTCATGAATATTATAACGGATCATATAAAAGTAACGAATGAGAATATAGCAGGACTGTTTGTGGAAGATCCCATCATTTGTGAAGCATTTGATAAGTCAGATCAGAAGGCGATGCTGGTGAATGGATTACTACAGACATTCCCTGATAAAAAGATTGTATCCGGCTCCGGAATGGCGGGCTATGGAGATTCCAATACAATTATCACCAAGAGAGTTTTCGTAAACATGTATCTATGCGGAGATCAAATCTCAGATTCAGAGTCCGGCATGGGACTTATGGCTCCGAGGGTAAGTATCTGCGCAGGTCATGAGGCTAATAAAGTGATTCAGCTGATACTGGGTGAGGAAGAGTAGGAGAAACCTTTCTTCGGATAGCGGCTGGAAGTGTTAATAAAACAGGATCATAAAAATTTACTGTTTGTATATAATTCTGTGGCTAAGCCATATTAAATCAAGCTTTAATGTGGCGATATATTGATGAAGAAAAATTGATCGAAAAAAATCAACAAATAAAAATCAACAAATGAAAATCAATAAATGAAAATCAATAATCAACAACATAAATCAGATAATGTTGATACAAAAAGTTGAGCAAATAGTACTCAAAGGATATAAAAAAGAAAGATATAAAAGAAAAGAGGTAGTTTTAATGAACGATGACAAATTAGTGATCGGAGGACATGAATTCACATCAAGATTCATACTTGGATCAGGAAAATATAATCTGGATTTGATTGAGGCCTGTGTAAAATATGCAGGTGCGCAGATCATTACACTTGCCCTTAGAAGAGCAAATACAGAGGTAGGAGAGAATATTCTGGATTACATACCAAAGGAAGTAACCTTACTTCCGAACACCTCGGGAGCAAGGAATGCCGAAGAAGCCGTTCGCATCGCGAGACTTGCAAGAGCGGTGGGCTGCGGAGATTTTATTAAAATTGAAGTAATTAAGGATTCCAGATACCTGCTTCCGGATAATTATGAAACAATAAAAGCAACTGAAATACTTGCGAAAGAAGGCTTTATCGTTATGCCGTATATGTACCCGGATCTTACGGTAGCACGTGATCTGATGAATGCAGGTGCAGCTGCGGTTATGCCTCTGGCAGCACCGATTGGCTCTAACAAAGGCTTAGCAACCAAGGAATTTATACGAATCCTGATAGAAGAAATTGATCTTCCGATTATCGTGGATGCAGGAATCGGCAGACCATCCCAGGCCTGTGAGGTAATGGAGATGGGTGCGGCAGCAGTGATGGCGAATACCGCAATTGCTTCTGCAGGCGATATTCCTCTTATGGCGGAAGCCTTTGGCAAGGCGATTGAAGCGGGCAGAAGTGCTTATCTGTCGGGGCTTGGACGTGTTATCGATAAGGCAAGTGCTTCCTCACCCTTAACCGGATTTTTGCAATAACGCGGAAAGCAGAAAAGAGGTAAAACTATGCCCAAGGAAATGAATGAAAGTATATTAAGTGAAACAGTTATTAAGGATTTAAAAAAAGAGCGTATTAATCATATGGAGTATCTACCGGGTATGGAAGTGTTAGAGGATTCCAATGTGATGGATAAAGTACTACATGATATGGATCAGTACAACGAACAAAATTATACGGAGGACGATGTCAAAAGAGCGTTAAACGCCACGGATATTACACCGGAGGATTTTGCCGCCCTACTTTCCCCAGCAGCGGAACCATATCTGGAGGAGATGGCACAGAAGGCCTTGGTCGAAACCAGAAAACACTTTGGTAACAGTGTATATCTGTTTACTCCGATCTATATCTCGAATTATTGTGACAATTACTGTATCTATTGTGGCTTTAACTGCCATAACAAGATCCATCGTGCGAAGCTTGACTTCGAAGGAATGGAGAAGGAGATGGCAGCAATTGCAAAAAGTGGCCTGGAGGAAATACTGATCCTTACCGGTGAAAGCAGAAAGATGTCGGATGTGAAATACATCGGAGAAGCCTGCAAGATTGCAAAGAAATATTTTAAAATGATTGGACTTGAGGTGTATCCAATGAATACGGAAGAGTATAAGTATCTGCATGAATGTGGAGCAGATTATGTGACAGTATTCCAGGAAACCTATAATCCAGACAAATACGAAACCCTTCATCTGGCTGGACATAAGAGAATATTCCCCTACCGCATCAATGCACAGGAGAGAGCACTTCGAGGTGGTATGAGAGGGGTGGCCTTTGCAGCGTTGCTGGGGCTAGCTGATTTTCGCAAGGATGCTTTTGCAACAGGAATGCATGCCTATTATATTCAACGTAAATACCCCCATGCGGAGATATCCTTCTCCTGTCCGAGACTTCGCCCGATTGTGAACAATGATAAGATCAACCCGATGGATGTTCATGAGAAACAGCTTCTTCAGGTGATGACGGCCTTTCGTCTGTTTATGCCATTTGCAGGGATGACGATCTCTACCAGGGAACGAGCAGGCTTTCGCGATAATGTGGTCGGCCTTGCCGCAACAAAGATCTCCGCTTCGGTAAGTACCGGCATCGGCAGTCATACGGAGGAGAAGGTTGATAAAGGAGATCAACAGTTTGAAATTGCTGATGGCAGAGATGTGGTCGAAGTAGTGGCAGCGATGAAAGAAAAAGGTCTTCAACCTGTCATGAATGAGTACCTGTATGTATAAACGAATCGTTATTTCAAACCGCAAGCTGTTCTTCGATTATAGAAGGGAGATGGAGAAGTTTGCTTCTGATCAGGAGATCACTAATGTAAAAGAACCCTATACTGATAAGATGTTCTCTGTCAAACAGGAAGAAGCTTTCAATAAAGAAGAAGCTTTCGATAAAGAGTTTTTTGTTAATAAGGATAACTCACTCATTAAGAAGCTCTCATCTACCGTGGAACTTCAAGTTAAAACATATATTGACCACCTTGTTGCCCTGACGAAGCGAACTGATAACATAATTCTCAGGGAGAAGGATCTATCAGAACAGGAATATAAATGTCTAGCGATGTGGCTGTTATCACTTTGTGACAGGGATAAAATCATACTTCATACTTTTGTTGATGTCGCAATTGAGCTACAGCATAAGAACATACATCTTCCGATGCCTGTGTTTCGGAATAACCTTGACAAACTGCAGTATTTTGAATGTATCGGTGTATCAGTACATTCACTGGAGGAAGCAATTGTTGCTCAAAATAACGGTGCAACCTACATTACCTACAGCCACGTCTTTCCCACGGATTGCAAAAAGGGACTGGAACCGAAAGGAATTCAGGAGCTGAAAAAGGTATGTGAAAGGGTAACGATACCGGTGTATGCCCTTGGCGGAATAAAGAAGGAGAATGAATCCTTGGTTATCGAGGCAGGAGCTTCCGGCATCTGTAAAATGTCGGAATATATGCAGATTCTTGCTTGACCGACTGGATATCATTGACTTATAATATAATTATATTATAAGTAGTTTAAAGAGAACTACAAATAAGAAATCGTGTTTTTATAGAATATTTGAGAGAGGTGAAACGATGAGAATGTAATAAACTTTTGAAACATGATATGTTTTAAAACAGTAGAATCCACAATGGAGAATACTGTGTTTCATGTTGCCAAAAGTGGATTATGATTCTCATAACCTCTCTTTTTGTATCATAAATTATTTGATCACCTATAATGAAAACGCCTTGAGGCAGGACGTGTAACCTGTGACCATAAAGTATAGCTCCGTTAACGTTCAGGCGTAATGTGACAGATAACTGGAACTTCGTTCTATATAAATCGGAATTAATAAGAATTGTAAGATTTATAGATCTGTGGTACCAGAGATTATTCATGTTTAATAGGACTAGGAGAGGTATGTAAGGAATCAGAATCATTTGGCAGCAGATGGTTCTTTTTTGATGCAAATATAACTTATCTCACATTCGATCTAAAATTGATGGTACTAAGTGTATATTTGTCAATCAGTGAATACTTTGTTCTTATAGATGGAGGGAAAATATGAAAAATATATTTATCGAAGGGTTACAAGGATCAGGGAAAAGTACATTAGTGAATAAGTTAGAAGAAAAACTAACATCTTACAAGGTATACCGGGAAGGGGACATCTCCCCGATTGAGTTAGCCTGGTGTAGCTACGTGACGACGGAACTATATGATTGCATTATGAGAAAATATCCGCAATTACAAGAAGAGCTCCTGAAACATACGAGATCGGAAGGGGATTACAATATTATAGCTTATACGCGAGTTAATACGGATATACCGGAATTCTATCAGTATATGGAGGGCTTTGAGATTTATAATGGTCGTGTGGATTTTGTTGCATTTCGAGACATCATCTTAAACAGATATCATGCACTCATAACCACCGGTAATATATTCGAATGCTCGCTATTCCAAAACTCCATCGAAAGCATGATGCTTTATTATCAAATGGAGGATGACGACATTCTAAACTTTTATAAAGAGGTTTATGAGACACTGAAAAACAAAAACATAATATTGTTATATCTTGATTCCCATAGTATGATAGACGATATATTACATATAAAAAAGGAACGCTCCAATGAACAGGGAGAAGAGATGTGGTTTCCTTTGATGATGGATTATCTGAAAACATCGCCTTACGGAGTGGCACACAATTATCGTGGATTTGAGGATCTGATTCATCATATGAAACGAAGAAGAGAGCTGGAGTATCGGATTATAAGGGAAGTGATGGGAGAACAAGTAATCTTATTGAAGGCGAAAAACTACGAGCTTGATGCTGTTATTGAATCTTTATCCTTTGTTAATTCAATTGAATAAGAATAGATTTATCAAGTTAAAAGGCGGTAATCTCAAAAGGGTCATATCTATCTTAGGGAAGATATAGAAGATAATAAAAATTGAATATGTAGGAAGATAGGATAAACTCAATCTATACGATTTGTTATCTGCAAGAATGGATGATAATGTTGAAACGAAATCAATAAACGTTAAGTTATCCTCAGTCATGAAGTAAGCCCTAGATGTAAAGTTATCCCTAGATGAAAAGTTATACTATCCGGATTGTAGTAAAAATAATTAGAATAATTAAATTCATAAAAAATAAACGTGTGAAATGCGATTAAGGTTTATTCGATACAAGAAAGGCTAGAAAAAATATTAAGAAAAGAGGACATGATAAAATGAAGCTGTATATGGTGAGTTTGGGTGGTAAAGTTAAGGGAGGTAATATAGAAGTGCATGACATTCAGTTTGTAGCGGGCAATCAAGTGGAGGATACCATTGATGCACTCAAGGAAAATTGGTATGGACTCCCGTTAAAACTACATATGGACAGTTACAAACTGATTAACGGAGCACAGGGATATGAGATTCAGCTTACACAGCAGAAGTCTACTCAAAAGCAAAAGCTATACTTTGTACACTTTGGCGGTTATAAAAAAGATTGTACGCAGGAGCTCCATGATGTAGCTTTCTACGTAGGCGAATCCGAACCGGAAGTCAGAGCTAGAGCATTAAATGAAGCCAGTGTAGCAGATATCGAAAATCACGTTGATAGTATCGTAGGTGTCGATGAGGTTCTGTTAAGTGCTGATGGAAAACAGTATTTTATTGAATTAATTAAGACAGATAAGAAATATGATATGGAACCGGATTGGTTTGGGTATCGAAGATTGGATGTATAGGGAGTGAATCTATATGATTAAAGTTTTATTCGTCTGTCACGGCAACATCTGCCGTTCCCCTATGGCGGAATTTGTATTGAAAGATATGGTAAAACAGAAGAATCTAAGTGAGCAGTTCCATATCGCTTCTGCGGCTACCAGCAGAGAAGAGATCGGGAATACCGTTCACCGTGGTACGAGAAAAATTCTGGAGGGTCTGGGTATTTCGACTAAAGGAAAAAGAGCGGTTCAGATGACCATGAAGGACTACAAGGAGTATGATTATATTATTGCCATGGATCAGAGAAATGTCGTGAATATCAATCGAATTATTGGTTCGGACACTCTGGGGAAGGTGCGAAGGCTGCTGGATTATACATATTTTCCAAGGGATATTGCTGACCCTTGGTATACCGGTGATTTCGGTCAGACCTATGATGATGTCTACCAGGGTTGCGAAGCATTGATGATGGACATATGTAAAAATCAACAAATTCAATTATGATCACGAACTTCAATAATAATTATATATCATATTATATATCAAATTATATTTCATTGACTTACTAAATTTAGAACCGATATATAAGTAATTAAAATTAATATATAAGTATTAGAATCAATACATAAGTAATACATAATAGCTTAATATCAAAAGTGAACCTCCATTTACATAAAGCAGAATATTTCACTATCGTTCAAGTATCGTCACGAATGGAATTCGATGTATACAAAACCGGACATTAGTTTTATAATATAAAACAATTCGTCAACAATGTAAGTTGATTAGCAAGCGAGAAGCGGAAATGATAGCACCCATTGAAAAGGAATACAAGTAATTATTTCATTTCACAAGCCGCGTATTCAATTTTTCTACGAGAGGAGTTTTGTATATGAAAATAGCAGATGGCATCGAGATGTTGGAGATAACCAATGAGATGAATGGGGGAGTAAGCTATATCTACCCGACCCTCATATGGGATGAGAATGAAGTTGTGCTGATTGATACCGGATTTCCCGGGAATCTGGATAAGTTTCGAGAAGCATTTGAGAAGTTAGGATTATCGCTGAGTAAGATAACGAAGATTATCTTAACCCATCATGATATTGATCATGTTGGTACACTTGCTCCTATGGTGAAGGAGCTGGGTGACAAGGTAGAAGTAATCGTACATGAGAAGGAGAAGCCGTATATTACGGGGGAACTTACACCGATTAAGCTGGTACAGCTGGAAGCGAATTTGGATAATCTTCCGGAGGACAAAAAAGGATTTTACCATATGCTTAAGGCAGGTTTTGCAGCTACGCTGACGGATGTGAACAAAACGGTTATTGATGGCGAAGTTCTTCCCTACTGTGGGGGAATTCAGGTGATACATACGCCGGGACATACCCATGGTCATATTGGATTATATCATATACCAAGTAAAACATTGATTACCGGCGACTCGATGAACATTCAAGAGAATCACCTGGTTGGTGCAAATCCGGTTCACACCTATGATATGAAGGAAGCGAATAAATCTCTTCAAGAATATTCAAAGCTTAACGTGCAAAATATTATATCCTATCACTGTGGTTTATATCAAGATAATGCGAATGCAGCAATTAAAGAATTACTAGTAAAAATGTAAAATAGCAATATGAAGTAGATAGTATCAATCGAAAGAAACAAATTATTCCGGTTAATTCTACCGGACTGGTTTGTTTCTTCCTTATTGATGACGATACTTTTACATTCAGTACATTAAGTTGTTGTATCACAGGGAGGACAGTTATGAAATACATGAGACAATTTACAATTATATTAGCAGTAACTTTTTTGGGCGAGGTACTAAAATATATTATCCCGCTGCAGATACCCGCTTCCATCTATGGTTTGGTTCTGATGTTAATTGCACTAAAAACAAAGATCATTCCATTGAGTGCAGTAAAGGATGCTGGAAGATTTCTAATCGAGATTATGCCGATGATGTTTATACCTGCCGCGGTGGGATTGCTTGATTCCTGGCATATCTTGCAAGGAATTGTTGTGCCGGTTATGATTATTACCGTGATATCTACCGTTCTCGTGATGGTGGTATCCGGACGGATGACACAGCTGATAATTCGATTAGAAAAGGGGAAGAAGATATGAAAGAGATGTTAAGCCACTCCACCTTTTTTGGTGTAATGATTAGTGTTCTTAGTTATGAACTGGGTGTAATTCTTAAGAAAAAGTGGAATCATCCACTTGTGAATCCGTTATTATTCTCAACCTGTGCGGTGATTCTGGTGCTGCTTCTTCTTAAGGTTGACTATAAAACTTATAATGAAGGGGCAAAATACTTAAGTTATCTTTTGACTCCGGCTACGGTTTGTCTTGCTATCCCACTTTATGAACAATTGGAACAACTTAAGAATAATATGAAAGCAATTATGGCAGGTATTCTATCTGGTATTTTGACCAGTTTGACTTGTGTCCTAGCACTTGCGTTATTGTTTCATCTCAATCACAAGGAATATGTCACCTTGTTACCAAAGTCCATCACAACGGCGATCGGGATGGGAGTATCCGAGGAGTTAGGTGGCATTGTGACGATCACGGTTGCGGTCATTATCATTACCGGGGTATTGGGCAATATTATTGCAGAGACGGTTTGCAGAATATTTCACATTGAAGAACCAATTGCAAAGGGAATCGCTATCGGCTCCTCTGCACATGCAGTTGGAACCGCAAGAGCGATGGAGATTGGCGAGATTGAGGGAGCGATGAGTAGTTTATCTATCGCTGTTACCGGATTACTGACGGTAATCGGTGCCTCTATCTTTGCAAACTTTATCTAGAGGATGATATATACGCTTACTTTATTAAAACTGGACGCATGAAAAAAATGCAGGTGAATTGTGCAACCTGCATAATCAATAGGAATCGTTAGAATAGCAATTGATTTAATACGTTAGTAACAGATAACGCGGTAAAGCCTTATAATACAGGGCTTCGCCGCTTTTTTTATTATACGATGCTGCACAGAATTAAGATCATGAATATATAGAGCCTTTATCAAATGTGTGTGTTTGTGCTATGTTGACAGTCATATTTTGCTGTGTTATAAAGAATGTGTCCCATGGTTGACACAAACAAGGCGGTGAATTATATGAATAATTATGTTATTACAATCGCAAGAGGCTTCGGCAGCGGAGGGAAGGAAATTGGACTTAAGCTAGCAGAAGAACTCGGTATTAATTGTTATGAAAAAAGAATTCTGGAACTTGCCTCAGAATATAGCGGTCTTTCACAGGAGATCTTTGAGAAGGTGGATGAGAGATTTTCCAATGAAAAGATTCGTAAGGCTTTGGAAAAGATGCCGGTAACCGGTGAAGGCGCATCGCCTGCTTATAAGAGCTTTGCTTCTGATATTAAACTGTTCAATATTCAAGCGCATATTGTTCGTCAATTGGCAGAGAGTGAATCCTGTATTATCGTCGGAAAATGTGCGGACAACATTTTGGCTAATTATAAGAACGTGATTAGTATATACATAGAAGCTCCAAGAGCATTTTGCAGAGCGAGAGTAATGGAGAAATTCTCCTGTACGGAGGATGAGGCCAACCGAATGATTTATCAAACGGATATGTATAGAGCAGAGTATTATAAGTACTATTCGGGTGGAAATGAGTGGACGAATGTTACCAACTACGATTTGACGATTAATACAGGTCGTACCGGAATGGAAACAGCAATTGAATTAATTAAAAACTACATGAATTTAAAATTGGGTGTAACAATCTGATGGTACAACATTAGATCGATAAGCTTAAGCATTTGTGTTATTAATGCAATGGTGCATAGCAAAAACGGAAAAAACCGTGATTTGCCTTGCACCATTTTTTTGATCGTTGCAACCTTAAGAAACTCACTAAGTGTGTTTCTTTCGATATAAAATAAAGGGAGGATATATTATGAAGTTTATGACAGGTAAGAAATTGATGAGTGTGTTGCTGGTGTTAATACTTGCAATCGGTATGATGACCGGATGTGGCAAGGATACGAAGGAGACATCAACAGAACCGACGAAGGCAGCTGATGCCAAATCAGAGGATGCGGGAAAGAGTAAAGATTTAACCAAGGTGGTTGTGTTAGGTGAATTTGATCCACAGATATCAGGACAACAGATCATAGCACAAGAAAAAGGTTTCTTTAAAGAAGAAGGTTTGGATGTGGATTTACAGCTTCTTACCGATCCTTCCGTATCTACTTCCATGGTTGCTGCAAATGAAGCACAATTTTATTCGATCTCTAATTATCAGGCAATCAATCTTGTAGATAAGGGCAGTGAAGTATGTCTCCTTGCACCAGTTGTGGATGCCGGTAATACACAGTGTGTTGTAGGTGGTCCAAAGCTTAAACTAAAGAGCGCAAAGGATCTGGAAGGTAAGAAGATGGGATATACCGATGGCGCTGGTGTAATTGTAGCAGTGAAAGCAATGTGTGATGACTTGGGAGTGGATTTCAATAAAATCAAGTTAGTTAATCTTCAGGCATCCGATATGTTAGCTTCGCTAGAGAGTGGAGACATTGATTTGTTCGCGGCATGGGAACCTTGGGGAATTAAGGCGCAGGCATTTGGTGGACATTACTTATTCACCGGAACAAAATCATATCTTCCGGAGAATACCGGAGATGTAAAATATCTTAACTTTGAAGTATGTATCGATGTATCCAAGAGCTTCTTAAAGCAAAATCCGGATGCATGTAAGGCATACGTGAAAGCGATGATGAAAGCGACGGATTATATTAATAATAATCTGGAGGATGCAGCAGCGATTGTAGGTAAGAAGATCAATATTGATAAAGAAACCTGTGCTTCTATTATGAAGAAGAATTCTTATAAGGTGGCATATGATCAGACCTTCAAAGATTCCTGTGATTCCCTGGCTGATTACATGAAGACCTCCGGACTCAATACCAATGTTGTGAAGTTTGATTCCTTTGCAGATACATCAGTATTAAAGGGGATTGACGATAGCTTGGTTAGCTTCAAATAAACGATAAATCACCGGAACCTAATACTTGATTCGGTGAATGGGACAGAATAATTTAGAAGGAACGAAAGTGGATTCCGAATGGTTAACGTGGGGCATCAAATGATGCGCCGCGTTGACTTAGATTAACTGGAGGCGGTAATTATGGCAGTACATATAAAACATCTATATAAGGCGTATGAAGAACGGAATGGTGAGATGCATTATATTCTTAATGATGTGAATCTGGAGATTGAGTCTGGAGAGTTCATCTGCATTCTGGGTAAAAGCGGCTGTGGTAAATCAACGCTGTTGAATCTGCTGGCAGGATACTTAAAACCGGATCAAGGTGCTATACTGGTCGATGAGAGAGAAATTAAAGGCCCCGGTGCTGATCGTGGGGTAGTATTTCAACAACATGCTTTATTCCCATGGCTCACGGTTCGGAAAAATATTATGTTCGGTTTAAAGCTAAAGAGAGAAAAGAAAGCAAAGGATATCGCAGGAGAATATATAAAAATGGTAGGCCTAGAGGAATATCAGAACGCCTATCCCAGTGGCTTGTCTGGTGGTATGGCACAACGTGTCGGTATTGCCAGAGCCCTTGCGAATGATCCTAAGATGCTATTAATGGATGAACCTTTGGGGGCGCTTGATGCATTAACCCGTGATTCCATGAGAAGAGAGATTGAGCGGATTTGGAAATTGACAAATAAAACAGTGGTATTTATAACACATAGTGTTCCGGAAGCGGTTTATCTTGCTGATCGAGTGATTATATTAGATCAAGGTAAAGTTACAATGAATCAGAAAATTGAGATGGAACGGCCGAGGGATATTTTGAGTTCAAAATTCACCCAATATGTCAGACAATTCGAAAGTGCGATAACCGGTGTTGAATGTGACGCTGTGATTACAGAATAGGAGGCGGTAGGAATGGCAAGGACAAAGAAAAATGTATCATATCAGACTGCAACCGCTAACAAGGTTAAGAAAGACAAATATTATAAAATAGTATCCTTGATTGGATTCTTTATCTTATGGGAAGTGTTATGTAGGGTAAATCAGAATCAGGGCTGGATTAATCCGAAGTTTCTTCCTATGCCGACGGGAATTATACAGTCAGCTTACCACTATGCAAAAAACGGAACATTATTTGAACATATCTTCGTCAGTTTAAAGCGTGTATTAGCAGGGTATAGCATAGGCGTAATTATCGCTGTGATACTGGGAAGCTTAATTGCGAATTTTAGAACAATGGATAATTTGTTTTCTCCGATTTTGAATTTATTTGGACCAATACCGGTTATGGCATTCTTACCAATGTTTATACTGTGGTTTGGTATCGGAGAGAATTCCAAGTCTATTCTGATCGCCTACGCAACGGTAATTACAATGGTATCTTATGTAACAGAAGGAATAAAGGGTACAGATCCTCTGTTGATCCGCTCTTCCGCCAGTTTAGGGGCGAATCCGTTTCAGGTCTTTCTTCTGGTGAAGCTACAGTCCGCGCTCCCGAATATAGTACTTGGAATGAAGGCCTCCTTAGGGGCAGCATTTGGTGCAATGGTAGTAGCGGAGATGATGGGAGCATCTACCGGACTTGGTTATATCATTGTATTTTCAAAGAACTGGTTCAAGATGGATGACATGATTTTAGCTGCAGTGCTCATTGGCTTACTTTATTCTATATTATTTGCAGTGCTAACAATGATTGAGCATCGACTATTCCGTTGGCGAACACTGACAAAAGGCGGAGCAGTAGAACAATAAGGAGGTGACCGGAATGTACGATGTTGCGATAGTAAATGGCAGAATCGTAGAGGAAGATCGAATTATTAGTGGAAATATCTATATTAGAGATGGAAAGATTGACGTAATCACAACAGGGGATGCACCACTGATTGTAACAGAGATAACAAAAGTCATTGACGCAAAAGGCATGTTACTGTTCCCGGGAATTGTTGACGCACATATGCATATCGGAGAGTTCGACGCAGATTTTGAAGACATGCAGACTTCCACGATGGCTGCGGCTGCCGGAGGGGTAACCACCTGCATCGATATGCCGCTCAATCTTTATACTCCATCGATATTGAACGGCGATTTGATGAATGAGAAAAAGAAACTGCTCAATCAGGAATCCTATGTAGACTATTGTCTATGGGGTGCCCTAGTACCGCAAAATCTGAAGGAGTTATCAGGGTTAAACGAAGCGGGTGCAATCGCCTACAAATGCTTCTTATCCGGAGGGGGAAATGACTTTCAGGCACCAACTCTTGGGGAAGTAAGGCAGGCGTTAAAGACGATCGCATCGTTTGGAGGCTTGGCAGGCTTTCATTGCGAAGATTACTCGATTATCGCGGAGGGTAAAAAATTCGTACTTGAGGAAAAAAAAGACGGAAGGCAAGCGTTCTTAGATTCTAGACCGCTAATTGCAGAACTGATCGCTACACAAAATATGCTTATGTTAGCGGAAGAAACAAAAGCACGGATTCATATCTGTCATGTGAGTCACCCCTCAGTAGCAGCATTAATCGAGAAAGCAAAGGATAAGGGAGTGGATGTAACGGCTGAGACCTGTGGTCATTATCTGACCTTTTGTGAGAAGGATTACCTAGAGAAGGGCTGTCTCTATGGCTGCGCACCACCAATGCGTGAGGAAGCTGCCAGGGAAGGGTTGTGGGATTACGTAGCCAAAGGAGTACTTGATTTCGTGGCTTCGGATCACTCCCCCGGTATGCCAAGTAACCGGGATGATACCAATCAACCTACCTATGCTTCCGGATTTGGAATTAGCGGTGTTCAGACATTATTTCAAACGGTGTATGATCAAGGTGTGAACCGAAGAGGATATTCTCCAACGATACTTGCTTCCTGCCTTGCAGCTAATACTGCCAAGCGCTTTGGTATCTATGGTACCAAGGGAGCGATTAAGGTAGGGTTTGATGCGGACATCGTAATATTTGATCCGGAGCAAGAATGGAAGGTAAATGCGAAGGAGTTGTTTTATAAGCAAAAGATTTCCGCGTTTGATGGATTAAATGGAAAAGGTCGTCCGATAGAAGTTTTGATTCGTGGAACGTCTGTATATAAGAATGGAAAGATAAATGTCAACAAAGGATATGGAAGTTTAGTGGGAAAGAGATAGGAGGGTTGCATGAAAGAAACCTACATACAATTGATCGAATTGATTGATAAGAATCGTTCTAGAATGATGAATGCATTCGATTATATATGGAGTCATCCGGAGATTGGGTATAAAGAATGGAATACCTGTGACTATCTTGCGAAAGAGTTTGAGATACTGGGCTATGAGGTGGAAAGAGCAGTCGATATTCCTGGGTTTACAGCGTTATTTAACACCGGAAAGCCGGGGCCTACAATATTGATTCTGGGTGAATTGGATGCGTTGATTTGTGCCACTCATCCACAAGCGAATAAGGAGTCAGGAGCGGTTCATGCCTGTGGTCATGTTGTTCAAACCTC
Source organism: Bacillota bacterium (assembly GCA_023392615.1). GTDB lineage: Bacteria > Bacillota > Clostridia > Lachnospirales > Lachnospiraceae > Mobilitalea. The sequence goes on from JAEVYT010000017.1 coordinate 141,238, forward strand.
TATGCTGTTAGGAGTAGCTGCTGCATTAAAAGAAACTAAGTTGACGGATGATATGTCAGGATCAGTTTTATTTGCGGCAGTTCCTGCGGAAGAGACCATTGACATGGAATACCGCAATGAACTAATTGATCAAGGAATCATTCGATATGTTGCAGGAAAGATAGAGTTTTTACGGCGAGGGTATTTTGATCAGGTTGATATGGCACTGATGTTTCATGCGGACAGCCACCCAAGCAAGTTATTCAAACTATTTGATGGAATGGACGGTTGTATCACAAAGCATATGGTTTATCGTGGTGTGGCGGCGCATGCGGGTGGTGCACCCGATAAGGGGGTGAATGCTCTATATGCTGCAAGTATGGGACTTCAGGCGTGCAATTCCTTAAGAGAGACATTTAAGGAAGAAGATTATATTCGTTACCATCCAATCATAACCAGCGGGGGTAGTGCTACGAATGTAATTCCTGATTTAGTGAAAATGGATACTTATGTCAGAGCGGCCTCCTTTGAGAAAATGCTTGCGGTAAACTATAAAATTGATAGAGCACTTGCAGCTTCTGCGGCAGCAATTGGCGCACAGGTACATGTTACAAGTAAGCCGGGTAATTTACCGCTTCATAGCGATATTCTTCTGAATAGTCTCTGTGAGCAAGTGATCGATGAATTGTTTGGTGGCGGTCAGATTATCCGTGGAGGATGGGATACACAAAGCAGTGATGTGGGTGATTTGTCCAGTCTGATTCCCGTCATCCAGCCCTTGTGTATGGGGGCAACCGGGAACCAGCATGGGGAAGATTATTTTATAGAAGACAAGGAACGAGCTATCATAAATCCTGCCAAGGTATTAACTGTGATGATCTATGAATTGCTTAAGGAGAATGGTACTTATGCAAAGGATGTCATCGCGAACTATCAGCCATTATATAAGTCGAAGGAAGATTATTTTAAGGCAATTGATGCAATCGCCTGTGATAAAGATTTCGTTACTTATCAGGAAAATGGTGATGTTGTGCTTACCCTTCATTAGTTATTAGTGTGATATAAGAGCTTGCGAATATAAAAGCCGGTCTTTAATTTATAGCAGTCATCCTGGTCATTGAAATCAATATGTAACAGTTCTTTTATTTGATCCAGCCGGTAGAACATAGTGTTACGATGTATATACATATATTTGGCGGTTTGTGTTACGTTCTGGGCATGATTTAAATAAGCGTCCAGAGTATCCAATAATTCACTGTGATTTGACTCATCAAATTCATCGAGAATACCTAAGTATTCCTGATATAAGCCTAACAGCTGCTCGTAGGTAAAACTGCTTTGTAAGGACAGATAAACCTGATCTTGATAATATGAGAAACAGTAGTTGTCCGGATGTAGGGAAGAACCTAGTTCCAGAGACTGTAGGGACTGTTGATAGCAGGAGCGAATGGTTAAGGCACCATTCATATATTTGCTTACTCCGAATAGGGCATGGATATCCTGTGCAGTCAAAGCTTTATGACAGCCCTTCGAGATATGAAGTCCTTGTAAGGAGGCTTCCTTCGCAGACAGGTTTTGTTCACTTAGTAAGAATACTACAAAATGTGTCTGATGAATCGTATGAATGGGAGTGAACGGTAATTCAGATAACGATTCATCTAGAATCGTGAAAACCTTACGTTCAAACGCGCGTCGCTTGGGAATCGACATTTTTTCATAAGCTTTGATTTTAAAGGTAATACATAGTCTAAACTGTTTAAAATCAAAATCATTCTGAGTGCATAGGGGTTCGATTTCTGACTGGTTTTTCAGCTGACCGGACAGTACCTTCTGAAAGAAGATGTCTTTGGAGGAACGCTCCGCTTCGCTCAGTACTGAATGATTTAACATCGCCAGTCCAAAGATAGAATCTAGATTGGCGGCAAAATTATATTTATCCGCGGTAAACGGGGTAGATCCTTGCAGAATAATCAAATACCCTAATAATAAATCTTTATTGCGAATGGGGAATAGAATAAAATGCATTTCGTTTCCTTGATAGGGAACTTCATGCGTTAGTACGGGATAGGGCTGGTTGGATATCTTATTTTTTAAAAAAGAGATATCGCTATCAGAGAATAATGTATAAGAATTGCGACAAAAGTCATACGGGAAAGAGTGAACATCCTCTTTTGACTGGATATGTGCAAGAACTTCAAAGGTGTCATTGGTAAGAAAGAGTGTGGTTCCAAGCTTGTTCTCGGTAATTTTAAGTAAGCTGGATAAACTTTTTTTCTTGAGAACACATTCCGTTAATTCCCTATAGGTTAGAGCGATGTGAGCGGTTTCAGACATTTCCTCTTCATAGAGCTTGCGATAAATAAGATTGGCGATCTGATCCATGCTACTGGAATAAGGAATGCCAATAATAGGAAATTGTAGTTCTTCCGCCTGTTTTGCCATCTCCTCAGGGAGCTCGTTCAGATAACGATTCATCTTGATACCAAAGCCGGAGCAGCCTCGTTCCTTTAAATCCCGAATCAGATCAGAGGAGAGATCTCCAGAGGCCATAAAATATCCGGTAGATAGAATCAGAGCCCCTTTGGTAAGCCAAGGAATGGTATCCGGATTATCCATGATATTAATACCGGTTATGGCGCAGGCATTTTCAGTGGAACCGGCTAAGAGATGAAAGCCCGGCATTGTATTTTGATCAATTAACCAATTTATCGTTATAGACATATTGCACACTCCCTTTTTGTTGAGAATTATAAAGGATTTTAAGTAAATATGTCAATGCTTATCAGAAAAAATTACCAGTAGAATTGTGCACTATGCACTTGCTCGCAAGTGTATTCAAATATAGAGATAAAGGAGAGAAAGAATATGGGATATCCAACCGATTTATTATCAACCAGAGCCGTTGTAAAACCAGGACTCTGGGCAGTTATACCCAAAGAAGGGTTAGTTAATAATGTGATCCCTAACATAGTAGGATGTAAGGTGAGCATAGTCGCTTCACCGAAGATGGGAGCCAGTTTTGTACAATATATCATTGAAGCTTCCTCCGGTGGGAAGACAACCGAGGATTTTGGTACAGAGCATAATATTGAAACCTTTCTTTATGTTCTTAGTGGAAATGTTGTAGTGGAAGCGGATGAAAAACAATATGACCTTACCGAGGGAGGGTACATCTATACGCCTCCGGGCGTTGGGTTAGGGTTTGAAGTATTCAGTGAAGAAGCAAAATTCTTACTTTATAAACAGATTTATATTCCTTATCAGGAGTTAAAACCTTATGTAATATCGGCGAATATCAATGAGGTGGAATATCGGATCTATGATGGTATGGAGAATGTTCATATCAAGGATTTTCTTCCGATTGATGATTTGGCCTTTGATATGAATATGCATATCCTATCGTTTGAGCCGGGTGGTTGTCACCCTTTTGTAGAGACACATGTACAAGAGCATGGAGCCTACATATTGGGCGGAGAAGGAATGTATCTGATGGATGATAAATGGTTAGGGATTAAAAAGGAAGATTTCATGTGGTTTGGACCATATTGCCCGCAGTGCGCTTATGGGGTAGGAACAGAACCATTTCGCTATATCTATTCCAAGGATTGTAATAGGGATGTGACGTTATAAGTAAGAAGTGCAATAATTACAAAGTATGTCCCTGGACATATGAAAGAAAGTAGGCTGTTACTATGTTACAACGTGCTGAGGAAAGTAGAATACAGAATTGGATCGATGGAATGAACCGGTTTAATGCTACTCCTGAATTCGGTACCACAAGAATTCTTTTTACCAAACCTGAACTTGAGAATCGAGAGTATATCAAGGAAGAAATGAAAAAAATCGGCCTAACGGTATCGGAGGATGCGATTGGGAATATCTTTGCAACCCTTAAAGGAAGTGATTCATCACTTCCCCCGGTATGGACCGGCTCCCATATTGACACCGTACCAAATGCAGGGAAATTCGATGGGATGGCAGGAGTTGTTTGTGGAATAGAGGCATTGAGGTTGATAAAAGAAAGCGGAGAACCACATCTACGAGATCTGTGTGTAGTGGTATATACCTCGGAAGAACCGACCAGGTACGGGTTAAGTTGTCTTGGAAGTCGTGCAATGTCAGGTGATTTATCCTTGGAGGATACTAAGAAGCTTAAAGATCAGGGGAACAAATCATTATATGATAAGCTTTGTGAGCTGGGATATAATGTAGCGGATTTTAAGAAGATTAAGAAAAATAAGCAGGATGTGTATGCTTCGGTGGAATTACATATTGAGCAGAATAATCGGTTAGAGAAAAGTAATACCCCGATCGGCATTGTGGAGAAAATATGTGCATCATCAATCTATCAGGTTACTATAGAGGGAGTACAATCCCATGCAGGGGGAACGGATATGGCAGAGCGAAAAGATGCATTTGCTGCAGCGTGTGAGATTGGAATTCGCTTAGAGGAACTTGCAAGGGAGTGCAAGAGTGAATATAACACTGCAACCATTGGGAAAATGAACATCATTCCCAATGCAGTTAATGTCATTCCGGGTAAGGCAGAGTTCTCCATTGATATCAGAGATTGCAATATGGACACAAAACAGAAATTGATACAAGCTATGTATCAGGAGATTCAAACAATTGAAGAACGTAGAGCGGTTAAAATTACCGTGGTGGAAGAAAATAATGACGAACCCTTAACCTGTAATCACAATGTGGTAACTTGTATTGAGAAAAGCTGTCATGGACTCGGAATATCGCCGGAGTTTATGATAAGCGGTCCTTATCATGATACGCTTTTTGTTGGAAGATTTGCGCCATCTGCTATGATTTTTGTACCCAGCAGGAAGGGAATTAGTCATAGTCCCGAAGAATGGACGGATTATAAGCAATTAGCGATGGGGGCGGATGTACTTGTAAATACGTTGCTCAATCTGGCCAATATGAAGGAAAAGTTATAAAGCTGCAATTTATATATGTCAGGGATTATGTTATAATACTTAAGCTATTAACGGATATATAGCAGAAATATACATATAAGTATCTACAATAATTTATGATACATAGATGCATTATAAAGTATACGGAGCGACAGGTTTTAAAGGAAAGAATCAAAAATCAGTCAGATTAAAGGAAATAGTTAAAAGAATATAGAAAAGTGGCGCAAGTCAGATAGAAATGAATAAGACATGCACAGAAATGGAGAATAACATGAATATCAGTTTATTAGAGCCAATCGGCGTATCAAAAGAGGTTATACAGGAATTAGCAGCAGGATTTATCAATCAGGGTCATAGCTTTACTTATTATGATACAAAAACCACCGAGGTGAAGGTACTGTCAGAGCGTAGCAAGGATCAGGATATCATTATGATTGCAAACAATCCATATCCGGCGGAGGTAGTGGAAGCGTCGGATGCTCTTAAGATGCTGTCCGTAGCATTTACCGGAATTGATCATATTGGAGTGGAGGCATGTAGAAACAAGAATGTATTAATCAGTAACTCGGCAGGATACTCGAATGAAACGGTTGCTGAGCTGATTATCGGTATGACCATCAGTGCACTTAGGAATATGACTAGAGCAAATGTTACTGTTCGCGAGGGTGGCACAAGCGCCGGTAACGGGGGGCGTGAAATTGCAGGACGTACCGTCGGCATCATCGGCCTTGGCAAAATAGGGTTAAGAACCGCGCAGCTGTTCCAGGCATTTGGTGCAAAAGTAATCGCCTATAATCGAAGTGAATCCGAAGAAGCACTTCGTATGGGAATTGAATATAAGAGCTTAGAAGAAGTATTATCACAGAGTGATATCGTATCCTTGAATATGCCACTGAATACTCTGACTAGGGGATTTCTCAGTGAAGATAAGATAGCATTGATGAGAAAGGATACCATATTTGTAAACTGTGCAAGAGGACCAATCGTTGATAATGCTGCTCTTGCAAAGGCGTTGAATGAAGATCGCCTTGGATTTGCCTGCATCGATGTGTTTGATATGGAGCCTCCAATCCCAGAGGATTATCCTTTGCTCCATGCGAAGAATACCCTTTTAACTCCACACATTGCGTTTATCTCAGAGGAGGCGATGGCACGTAGAGCAAAAATCGTCTTTGATAATGTGTACGCATACCTGCAGGGAAATCCGGTAAATGTATGCAAATAGCATAACAAAAGATAAGCGATGCCTATATAAGATAATGAAGCCGGAAGGACAGCATTCATATTTTATATTTCGCAGTCGTACATAAAAGTACGCCTTCGAAAATACAAAATTATGAATACAGTCTTCCAAACAGTGCATTATGGTAATATAACATTGTTCCAGCAAATTATTCATTTTGGAATATCCACTTCCTTAAAGTAATTCTGTGATAAACATGAAAAGCTTTTATATGCACCGCTCTTTTGCTATTCGTTAATTCCAGTAATAGAATAATTTCACATTTCACATATTTCGTATGTTTTACGAATTTTACAATTTCACAAAAGTGAAATATTGACATTGTCACCGAATTCGAATATAATTGCGCTATAATTAAGTCATGATTAATAGGTATGAGTGTTTTGCGCAAAGCGTGAGCTTCAATATGCACCACTAGTATTTATCGATGTAAGAGTATGTCGGGTGAGAAATCCTTTTTTGCATTACTAACCAATACTTTAGGAATACAGGTTGACAGTAATGAATTATCATTAGGGGATTGGTCGCTTTTATCAAATATTCGAATATAATAGTTATATTAAACAAAGGGGTTCCTAGTATAGGAGCCCCTTTTCGCGCGGTTGAAAGTACAATATACAACATCTGTGTTATGAGAAAGGAGGTAGGCGGATGAAGGAACAGAAGGTAAAAAGCATATATGGACTGCGTTTCCCGGTTAAAATCGTGGTCAAGAAGGAAGAGGAACCGTTGCACTGGCACAAGGATCTGGAGATACTTTGCATTCTAAAGGGCAAGGTCAAGCTTCAGATGAATAATGCCTTTTATGAGCTTCAGGAGGATGATATCTTTTTAATTAACTCAGAGGATCTTCATAGCGTGATGATAGAAACTGAAAAAAGCATCTACCTATCCCTCAATATAGACCTGATGTATTACGAGAAGTTCTTTATGGAGATGGAATACATCGTATTTATTGATGATGATTCCATTAATTCGGCGGAGAATTCCTCTCTTTCAAGGGATATTAAGAGGCGAATCGCCCAGATGCTAATGGAGATCAAGAATAAGAACGTGGATTATCAAAACCGAATAATTTATAATGCCAGTTCCCTCTTGGCGGTATTAATCGATAATTATAATATGGTGAAGAAGAATTCTAAGAGTTTAAAGAGCAAGGATCAGTTCTCAAGAATCTGGAAAGCATACGAATATATGTATAATAATTTTAATCGCAGAGTTACCTTGGAGGAGGTGGCAGATTATGTTCATGTCAGCAAATCCCACCTATCCCATATTATAAAAAGCACAATGGGTTTAAGCTTTGAGAGACTGTTAAATCAAACAAGAGCAGAACAATCAATGAAGTTTTTGTTAACCACCGATAAAAGCATAACCAGGATCTCGGAGGAATGTGGCTTCTCTGATCCAAAGTATTTTAAGAATTATTTTTTGCAGTTCTTTCATTGTACACCACTAGAATATCGTAATCGTAACCGTCATAATGTGTCCGAAACGGAGTTTGAAGCGACTAGTTATTTTGAAACCATTAAATTCAATGAATTATTAAATAATAAAATAGGTCAATACCTCGATAATCAAATGAGAGAAGGAGATGATAATGTCATTGACTTAACGATTGATTTTTATGGACGTAGAGAAGGGGTAAGTCTTAATAAGGACTGGAAAAAGGAACTTATCATACCGACCTATAAAAACAAATCCTCCTTCTGGAATAGCGAACGAATTAAGATGTTGCAGCGGGAAATAGGATTTGAATTTATGTATATTATGGACGTATTACATAGCAGCTTTATTGAATATTTGCCTGGGAAACCGGTGAAAATCGATTGGAATGAGTTAGACCGTTTGATTGAAGAGATGAAGGAACGGAAGGCTTATCCAAAGCTTGGTTTTATGAATCGTACCATGGATGATGAAATCTTTATGAATCTAATTCAAAAATTCTTGTTCCACTACCGGTTGAAATATAATGACAATGAGATGAGAAATTGGAAGCTGGTTTTCTTTATCACAAAAGAAGAGAAGGAACGGAATTTAAAAGGAATTATCGAAGAAATCGTTCATTCCATCAGCGAATATATCGGTTTGGAATTTGAAGAAGGGGGATCAGGGAAAGAGGAATTTGCGTTACAGCAATCGGATGCATCCGGTATTTCATTGATTCGAGATCTCTTGATTAATAATAAGCAAATTGATAATTACTTTGAGATATTGTTAGACCAGCGTGGTTTAAAGAGTAATCTGTACTTTGTATACAGTTTACTAAATCAATTAGGGAACCAAGTGATTATGAGTGGGGATAATTATCTTGTCACAAAGGATCATAATAAGCTGGCCATATTAATCTTTAATTGCAAGGAGGACAATATGGCGAAAAGGGAGGCAGCCCTTAATATCATCAATCTCAAAGGGAAAAGGTATCTGCTAAAGCAGTATTCCCTTTACAGTCAGCAGGAAAAGATGGAAACCTATATTAAGAATGTCACTGACATCGATTATATCAGTGACGAGGATATTAAGAGTATTAATTGGGGGCGTTATCCGGATTTATGCATTGAATTTTTTGAATCCTTTGAGAGTATACACCGAAGTTTGACTGTACAAGAAAATCGTGCAGAGCTGTTTACTTTGGAGCGAGTTTTATAGAGTGCGACAATTATGCAATTATGTATGACTATTCTGCCGTACAGATCCATATAAGCAACCAGAGTACATAATTTATCCATATATTTCAAGACTTATTAGCCAAATAATGGTTGTATTTATGCAAAATTTTCTGAATTATTGTACTGTAATGTTGTAAATGATATCCTAATTCTATCAAAAACATGAATTGTTGATGAATTAGAGGAGGAAATCGTATGAGACTATTACTAATCGGAGTAGGCGGAGTAGGTCAATCCGCTGTTATGATCATCAAAAGAGCCGGTGATCGAGGAAAATGGCTTGAGAAGATGGTTATGGCGGACTATGACTTACAAAGGGCGAAGGATGTTGAGAAAATAGTTGATGACGACAGATTTGTTGCAGAACAGTTAAACGCAGCCTATAAGGAAGATATCATCGCAATGGTGAAAAAGTACAATTGTACCTTTGTCCTTAACTGTGTAGCACCTAGTTTAAATGAAGTGATATTTGATGCCGCTTATGAAGCCGGTGTCGGTTACATGGATTGTGCAATGACATTGTCACAGAAGCATCCGGAAAAACCTTATGAATTACCTAATGTAAAATTGGGAGATAAGCAATTTGCCCAACATGAGCAGTGGAAGGCAGCAGATAATATGGCGCTAATCGGTTCCGGAGTGGAGCCCGGTGTTGCAGATGTATTTGCAAAATACGCTGCAAAGCATCTATTTGATGAAATTGATGAAGTCAACATTCGAGATGGTGACAATTATGTTGTACCCGGCCAAGATGTTTCCTTTGGATTTTCCATCTGGACGACAATTGAGGAGTGCCTGAATCCACCGATCATATGGGAAAAGGAACGAGGATGGTTCTGTACTGAGAGCTTTTCCGAACCGGAAGAATTTTTCTTCCCGGGTGGGATAGGACGTGTGGAAGTAATTAACGTAGAACATGAAGAGGTTGTACTAATACCAAGAGAGATTGATTGTAATAGGGTAACTTTTAAATATGGTGTATCGCCACAATTTCGGACCATGTTAAAGAATGTTGAAGCCTTAGGTATGGATAATCCAAGCAGAATGATTAAGGTTGGAGATTCCATGATATCACCAAGAGATTTCTTAAGTATCGTAGCACCTTCTCCGCTGGAAACAGCTAGCAGCATGGTGGGTAAGGGTTGCGCAGGAACCTGGGTTACAGGGAAGAAGAACGGTTTGAACCGATCTGTATACATCTACCAGATAGCGGATAATCAGGAATGTATTAAGAAATACGGAACCTCATCCGTTGTAGCACAGACTGCGGTTGGAGCAGTGATAATGCTGGATCTGATAGCAAACGGGATATGGTATAAACCTGGTGTATATGGACCGGAATCGTTTGATCCGGATCCGTTTATGATGAAGATGAGGGATTATGAGTTCCCGGCAGCCATTCATGAGAAGGATTCAGAATACGATGAGCAGTACCAAAGAGATAGTGTATTCGAGGAAATGATTCGTAAATATTAATCTTACATAAAAACAAGGCGAAGGAGTCAACTTGATTCTTTCGCCTTGTTTTTGTGTTTATGGGAAGGGAAGAGAAAAATATGAAAAAGATAGAAATCATTATACGGCCGGAAAAGTTAGAAGTGCTTAAGAAGATATTAGCGAAGAATGAGTACAGTGGGTTGACAGTAATGACAGCGATGGGTTGTGGTCACCAGAAAGGTTTTATAAAAGAATTCGAGGAGCTGGGTTTGGAGGCTAATCTACTGCCGAAATTATACGTGATGACAGTGGTATGGGATGAGGATTTGGAGGAAATCTTAACGGAAATTCGTGAAAAACTGTCTACCGGTAATGTGGGTGATGGTAAAGTATTTATCTCAGATATGGAGGATGTAATGAGAATCCGTACCGGTGAAAGAGGTGAAAAAATCCTATAATATTAGGATCGATAGGAGGTTGAAATGGCAGATAATTTGGAAAGACGGACAATTATAAAGCTAGAGAATGTTGTGAAATTCTATGATGATAATGAGGTTGTAAAAAGAATGAATCTGGATATCTATGAAAGTGAATTTCTAACATTACTTGGACCTTCCGGCTGTGGAAAAACGACCACACTTCGTATGATAGCCGGATTTGAAGATGCTACTGAAGGGAAAATATATATAGAAAATCATGATATGGAGGGAAAACCGCCATATCTTCGTAATGTAAATACAGTTTTTCAGAGTTACGCTTTATTTCCCCATATGAATGTGTTCAACAATGTTGCATTCGGGCTGGTCGAGAAGAAGATGAAAAAGGATGAAATCAGAGAAAAGGTAATGGAAGCGCTGTCTTTAGTGCAGTTGGTCGGCTTTGAAAAGAGAATGCCAACGCAGATATCCGGTGGACAAAAACAAAGAGTTGCGATAGCTAGAGCAATCGTGAATAACCCAAAGGTGCTGTTACTGGATGAACCTCTGGGTGCACTTGATTTAAAGCTAAGAAAGCAAATGCAAATTGAGTTAAAGCATTTGCAGAAGAAATTAGGGATTACCTTTATCTATGTCACTCATGATCAGGAGGAAGCACTTACAATGAGTGACCGTATTGTGGTTATGAATTCCGGTATTCTCGAACAGGTTGGAACTGCTAAAGAGATATATGAATATCCAAAAACCAAATTTGTTGCAGATTTTATTGGAGAGTCAAATATTTTTGAAGCATATATTAATAACATGACGAAGGTTAGCTTTGATCTTGTATTCGAATGTGGAAGAGTATTTTCAAAAGGCAGCGGTTTTGTGGAGGAAGAGATGGTATATGTCTCTGTTCGGCCGGAAAATATGAAGTGCAGTAATTATCCTGTGGAAGGATTTAGCCTTTGTGGTGTGGTAAAAGAGCATATTTATATTGGCTCCATGATTAAAACTTCGGTTGAACTACCAAACGGACATCAGGTTAAGATAACAAATCTACCGGAGAATGATATCACACAGGTGGGAGCGTTGGTTTACCTATATTGGAATGAGGGCAAGGCGGTTATCATGCATACCAGAGAGGATAAATTGTATGACATGATCGATGAAGCAGAATATAAAGCGCAGGAAATAGCGTTAATACAATCGCCGAAAGAATAATCGTAGATTAGAAAGTAGGTACGTTGCATGAAAATAAATGGTAGGAAAAAAGGAAAGAAAAAGTTTTTACCCATTACCTTTATGGTAGGGCCGACTGCTATTTGGTTGTTTGCATTTTTGCTTTTACCACTAATGTATGCGGTTGCAATGAGCTTTGCACAAAAAGGTGTTTTTGGTGGCATCGTTTGGAAGTTTTCCCTGTTTAATTATAAAGATATGTTTAAGTTGATTTATCTAAAGGTTGCAGTGAAATCGTTAATTCTAGCGTTCGAAACCAGTTTGTGGTGCTTAATTATATCATATCCATTTGCTTATATTTTGAGTAAGGTGAGCTCCAAATGGAAGGGATTTTGTATGCTGCTGATTATGCTTCCCTTTTGGATCAATGGATTAATTCGATTAAACGGGTGGACAAATGTACTCAGAGATACCGGATTGATTAATACGATATTAATCAAAATCGGAGTGATCCATAAACCAATTGAGATGATGTTTACCGATGGAGCGATCTTATTCGGTATGGTGTATGCGTTTTTCCCGTTCATGGTACTTCCGATTTTAACTTCAATATCTAAAATTGATTATAATCTGATAGAAGCGGCTCAGGATCTTGGAGCAACCAAAGTAAAAACCTTTCTCAGAGTAATATTTCCGTTAACTGTTCCTGGTGTGTTTGCTGGTGTGATTCAGGTATTTATCCCAAGTTTGGGAGCTTTTTATATCTCCGATATCATGGGAGGGGGTAATACCACACTACTTGGTAATTTGATTAAGAATCAATTTCTTTCAGCTAGAAATTGGCCTCTGGGAGCAGCTTTTTCCGTTGCATTGATTGTATTTACCTTAATTGTTATGAAGCTGTATACAAAAGTTGGTAAGATTGAAGATATGATGCAAAGCGAAGGGAGGAAGGTTGTACATGATAAAACATAAAAAGAAGAAATTGAGTACCCCGTCAATCCTATTTGCTTGTGGTGTTTACTTGTTCTTATATTTGCCGATATTTATGGTTATTGTTTATTCCTTTAACGGGAATGACACCAATATTATTTTTAAAGGGTTTTCATTAAAGTGGTATAAAACGATACTTCAAGGTGGAGATTTAGTAAATAGTCTGATCTTTACATTAAAGCTGGCGATATATAGTACTTTGATCTCGGTTGTGATCGGAACCCTGGCGACCATCGGCATGCATCGTTACCGGTTTAAACTAAAGTCGATGATTAATGGATTGCTGTATATACCGATTGTAATTCCGGAATTGGTAATTGGTATTGCTTCCCTGGCTACCTTTACATTCCTGGGATTTCAGTTAAGTATGATTACTCTGATCTTTGCCCATGTAACCTTTTGTGTTCCATTTGTTATCTTTACACTTCGAGCCAGGATTGATGGGTTTGATTCATCTATTGAGGAGGCTGCTATGGATCTTGGAGCTAATCAGTGGAGAACACTCTGGAGGGTTACACTACCTATGTTAGCACCGGGTATAATATCAGGAGCCATGCTTGCTTTTACTCTATCCATTGATGATGTTGTAATCAGTTTTTTTGTTGCCGGTGCCGGGGACACTCCCTTCCCAATCAAGGTATACGGTATGACAAGAGGTAAGATTACAACCGATGTCTATTCGCTTTCTACAATCATGATAGTTGCTACGATTATTATCTATCTGACTGCACAGCAGATACAGAGTAATTTAGAAAAGAAGAGGCTGAAGGAAAGTCAGGAATAATGGGAAAGGTGTGCATTGCATGAAAGCAGATATGATTATTAAAGGAAAGATTTATAACGGAATTGATACAAAGCATTTTCCGGAAATGTTTGCTGTGAAAGATGGAGTAATTATCTATGTAGGAGATTCAGAGCAGATAAGTATCTGGCAAGATGAGTATACAAAGGTCTACGATTTAAGGCAAGGGCTAATCATACCGGGGATGTATGAGGGCCATGCACATGTATGTTCCGGTATAGATCTTTTTCGTGGAGTAAATCTGTTTGGCTTGGACACACCAGAAAGTTGTATTAATGCAGTACAGGTTTATATTAAGGAACATCCGGATCAGAAATACATCATCGGCAGAGGATTTCAAAATGGTGTATTTGGTCATATGGGGCCAACTGCCAAGATGCTAGATATGATTGGTACGGATCAATGCATAATTCTGGATTCTGAAGATTGTCATTCCTCTTGGGTAAATACGAGGGTAATGAGGCTAACTGGAATAGATTCATTACCAGAGATTAAGAATGGTGTAATCGTTCGGTACAAAGAGAACGGACGACCGACGGGATGGCTAAAGGAAAAAGCAATGGAGATTGCAAAAGAGATATTGCCCTGCTATGGAGTAGAAGAGTACAAAGAAGCCATTCTAAGGTATCAGGAGATGGCGGTTTCGTATGGTATCGTAAGTATTTATGAGCCCATCATGAATGATAAAAGGGATACGGATCTTAGAATTAAGGCGTATCATGAACTAGACCAGGAAAATAAACTGATCTGTCAGTTTCGGGCAGGAATAACTATGGATCCCAGTGATGGTATTGACCAGATACTTCATAAGGTGCAATTTTACCGTCTGAATTATTCCGGCTCCCATTTTATGCTGATGGGAGTGAAAATATTTATTGATGGTGTGATTGAGGGACATACGGCATATTTAAGAGAACCATATTATGATACTCCAAATGATTGTGGCTATAATATGTGGGAACAAGAGAAGTTGAATGATTTATTCGTAAAGGCAGCTCTATATAATATTCCAATTCATGTTCATGCAATTGGTGATGCGGCAATTGATTCAGCTCTAGAAGGATTTGAAGAAGCTTATCGTGTGAGTGGTAAAACGGATATTCGTAACTGTATCACTCATCTTCAGATACTTGATGATGATCAATTTGATCGTTTTAAGGACTTGGGCATTATTGCAGTGACGAACCCATATTGGCATTATAAGAATCCGTTTTACTTTAACAGCCTAGAGACTCCGTATCTGGGTAGAGAAAGGGCAGAGAAGGAATATCCGATGAAATCCTTTTTTGACCATGGGATTGTAGTGACTCAAGCAAGCGATTGGCCGGTAACTTATAATTGTAATCCTTTGATAGCATTAGAGACAGCAGTTACTCGGATGGAAGTAGGAAATGCAGGAATGCAACCTCTAAATGAGCAGGAGGTAGTAACCGTAGTACAGATGATGAAGGCAATTACATCGAACGGTGCCTATCAAATGGAATTGGAACGGAACTCGGGGAGTATTGAAGTTGGAAAAAAGGCGGATTTTGTTATTCTAGATCAAGATCTATTTACCATAAAAAATGATCATCTTGCGAATACACAGGTATTAAGGTGTTTTATTGAAGGCAAGGAAGTTTATCATAAATAGTATAATACAGCTAAGAAAATTCGGAAATCGAATCTTGTAGAGGCTGAAATTATAAATTATGTAACTTATATTTTTTTAATCGACTCAGGTCTAACCCATGAGTTCGATGAGAGAGGAGCGGTAGAGATGAAAAGAAAAGTAATTCATGTCAGTGTAGTTTTATTATCCTTGCTTGTCCTAGGTTCAGCCCTATCCGGGTGTGCAAAGAAGGAAGAGAAAACAAAGGATGGATATGCAAAAACCATCTATCTGTATAACTGGACAGAATATATGTCTAAGGATGTTTTAGAGAAATTCAAAAAGGAATACGGAATAACAGTCGTTGAAACAACCTATGAATCTAATGATGAGATGTTAGCAAAGCTGGTTGCCGGGAAAAAGGGTACATACGATATTGCGGTACCAACCAATTATTTTATCAAGGTTATGGAAGGCAATGATTTACTAGAGCCATATGATAAAGATGAAATTACCAATCTTAAAAATATTAATCCCTCCTATCTGAATCCCAAATATGATCCCGGAAACAAATATACCGTTCCTTACATGGGCACAGTGACACTTACAGTAGGAAATAAAAAAATGCTTGGTGAATTGGGGGTTACGGTGAACAATGTAAATGATCTGCAAAATCCTAAGTTAAAAAACAATATTGTTGTAATGGATGACAATGAGACGATTACTTCACTTGGACTGGAAGGGCTAGGATTTGATCCGTTAACAACTGATAAGAATCAGATAGCCAAAACTAAGGATTATATGGTGAAGATGAATTCAAATATCAAAGCATTTCCTTCCACAGCTGACGGTAGAACCATGTTAGCAAGGGGCGAGGTTGCAGTGGGGCATATGTATGGTGGTGATGTTGCTCAGGCAATGGCTCAAAATCCGGATCTTGAAATTGTGGCGAAGGATTCCCCGATTTCCTTAAGTGTAGACAGTTTTGTATTACTAAAGGGGAGTAAGCACAAGAAAGAGGCGCAGCTGTTTATCAACTTCCTTCTTCGACCAGATATTTCAGCAGAATTAACGGAAGCATTCCCTTATTTATGCTTAAATGATGCTGCAAAGACAAAATTGGATCAGAAAATACTAGATAACCCTGCCTGCTTTTTGCCAAAGGATCTGATGGATAATATTTTCTTCATTGAAGAACAAAAACCGGATATCCTGTCTCAGAAAGTAGATATCGTAACAGAGATTAAAGCTGCTAGATAGACGAATAATTTGCATGATAGAAGATGCTATACTGATTTTGGGTTAAGAAAGCAATAGCCTGAAATCTCATAGCATCTTTTTGTTGTTTTAATCAATATCATATCTATGTATTCGGATCAGTTTACGGAGTGAAATATTTAAATTATTAATAAAAATCCTTAATTTGGACAGGGTTACTGTTCTATTATAGCTAATTATGATATAATTCGATAGGAATACTAAATTTCTTCCCCGATAGAATGTTTGATTCATATTAAATGTAAAGGAGTGAGGCAATGAATGTATCATATAGTGATTTGTGATGATGATAAAAACTTTATTAATTATATGAAAAAAATCATGTTAGCCGATGGTTTATCTAAGGAAGTAGTAACATTTTATGAGTATCAATCAGGAGAAGAAATGATCCGTAATTTGGATTATAACATGGACTATGATTTGTTGATATTGGACATGCAGATGGATCAGCTTGATGGGAATGAAACAGCCAGATTGTTTCGTGAGAAATACGCTCACACAACCTTAGTATTTTGTTCCGGAAAAGTAAAACCAACTGTAGAATCATTTGAAGTGACACCCTTTCGATATTTACTAAAACAATATGGTGATAACCGTATGCTTAGTGAAATGAGACCGATTTTAGAACGGATTAAAAGTTTGAAGAAAGAGCCGGATATTGTTGGGAGTTATTTATATAATGTAATCCGATTAAAACCAAGTGAGATATTATATATATCTACTTCAAAACGAGGATCAGACATTTATATATGCCCCGATAAGATCACAAAAGGTGCAGAAAAATACACCAGAAGTAAGGAAAAGGTGAAAGATTTATATTCACTGTTAAAAGATTATGGATTCGTATATGCACATAATAGTTATATTGTAAATTTGAATTTTATAAAAAGAAAGACAACAAGTGAACTGGAACTGATTGATGGGACAACTCTGACAATAGCCAGATCAAAAGAAAAAGAGTTACGGAAGGCTTTTGCCGTTAACCTAGCATTAAAGTACGAATAGGAGAAAAACGATGATCTGGTTAAATCAAATAATTTTATTTTTGTCGTGTGTATTTGAGATTTACATACTCTATGATTTTTTTTATCAGTTTTTTGGTGTTAAGACACCATGGAGCAACACACTTGCACGTAAAACTCTTATTATAGTTACGATATTTTTGTTGTATTGTGTGAATTATCTTGATCGACCAACCATTAATTTAATATTTGTACCGGTAATATTTATTTTATTTGTATTTACTTGTTTTGAGGGTAGTATTTGGATTCGTTTCGGATATTTCGTATTGGCATATATTATAATGTTTGCTTGTGAATTTTTATTCACGATATTATTGAATATTCCTGCGTTTGTTCAAGGAAAAAGCAGTGTAACAAGCCTTGCTTCCATGCCATGGCAATTCTTTACCTTAAAGCTCTTAACATATATTATTTTTCTAATCGTAAAGCAAATTCCAAAGAATACGAAGAAGAGAATGAATGCTCAGACCTTCTTAATGTATTTGATGGTTCCGGTTTCGAGTATAGGTATTATGCTTTCAACCTATTATTCCGGACTTGATGTTAGCGAGAATTTAACACTGGAAAGTATATTGGTAGGTTGCTTTGCCTTCCTTCTACTTGGCAATATTATCATGTTCTATGTATTTAATCGATATTCCGAGCAGATGGAACGCGGAATGCAGCAGGAGCTTATTATAACAAAACAAAACATGGATTTGAAATACTATGATCAAATTGAACACTTGAATGAAAAGTACAAAGAATTCATACATAATACAAGTCACCATTTAAAGACCATCGGACAATTAGCTCAGGGCGATAATGGGGGAGAGATTCAAGGGATACTCAATGAACTGAATATCGAATTGGAGCAGAACGAAACAATCATATACAGTGATAATCATACAATGAATGCAATTCTAAGCGAAAAAAAGTCCGAAGCGGAGAAAATTGCAATTAATTTTGATGTATATGTTGAACCTGGGGTAAGATTTTCCTCTATTACACCACCTGATATTATCGTGATGCTGGGGAACTTGCTTGATAATGCGATGACTGCCGCAAGTCAAAACCAGCAGGATAGAAAGGTAATCACACGTATTTTTGTTAATAATGATGGATTTAATATAATAAAGATCGTGAATGATTATAATGGAGTTGTAAAGATGGATCAAGGGAAGTTTCTTACAACCAAAAGGGACAACGAACTTCATGGTATAGGGCTGGAAAGTGTGAAAAATACCGCAAAGAAGTATGGAGGTTATTTAGAATGTATCCCTGGAGATAAACAATTTACTGCGATTTTGGTGTTACCAATTAATTAAGACGGATAACGATGATTAAGAGGCTGTTGCAAAATAAATAATTCGTAGGAACAATGTTATATTGCCATAATGCACTGTTTGGAAGACAACATTCCTGTTTTGTATTTTCGAAGGCGTACATTTATGTACGACTGCGAAGTACAAAACAGGAATGTTGTCTTCCAACCTGTGTGTGAGGCAAATAACATTGTTCTGTAATAGAATTATTTGTTCTGCAACAGCCTCCTATTCTTATTTTTGCAAAACACGCCCACCAGACTGCAAAATACGCCACTCCTCTTGTCGATTTACTATTATATTAGTAAAATAAAGAAAAAATTAAATGGAGGAGTTCATATGATTAAGAAGAAAAACGTTTTAATGAAACTCGTAGGTTTAGTTAACTGTTTAGCACTAGTTTTAGTGGCACAAACGGCCAATGCGGCTTGCATCTGGACTTTCCATCAACCGGAATTTCCAGAAGCAGCGAATCGCTTCAAGAAGTTTTGAGACTAACGAATGACTGATAAACTAATTGAATCTTACTTACAGAAACAATCATCAATTGGGCTTATCAAAGAAGAGGATATCGGTGTTTTCCGTTATGGGTATATATTGATGATAGAAGTATTAATAAATTTAACAATTTCAATCGTGATAGGATTACTTTTAGGAAAAGTGGTCATCGCGATAGCCTTCTTGGTTGCATTCATCCCATTAAGAAGTTTTGCGGGAGGATATCATGCAAATAAAGCATGGAAGTGCATTCTATTATCAAATGCGGTAATTATAGCTGCGATTTTCGTTACGCAGTTCATGGTTTCGCTAAACCATACGGTATTATTTGCTCTAGCTGAGATTGTATTTGGCTTGGTTTTAATACGAATGGCTCCGATACAAAATGTGTATAAAAAGCTTAGTGCTACAGAGGTGAAATTTTATAAAAAAATTGCTCTCATTATATACACGATTGAAATTATGCAAGAAATGATAAGCTTCCAATTTGGGTACAAAGATATTGCTTGTATAATACTGATCGCACATTTGGTAGTGATTTTATCACTAGTTGCGGGTAACTTACAAAACAGAACAGCGTGACAGAAGCCGCATTAATGTGCTTATTTAACTTAGTTAATTGTCTATTATTGGATTGGGGATAAAAGTATGCTGTAGGTTTTGCATCAAGCAAATCTACAGCATACTTTTTGTTTATCACGTTAAAATTTTGCTTCTTTATTGGGATAAATAGTCAAAGGAGTGATTTTAATTATTAAAAAATGACGTTCATACAGTAAAAAGCGACGTTCATGTATTAGTATATTGTCGATTTCCTTTGAATTTGGTACCATAAATTGTACGAAATTTACATTATTGTTTTATTCACATGGATGGAAGGAAGGATGATATATGGTAAGAATATTTAACGCTTCTAGGATCATGTTTTTGTTGTTGGTGATTATTGGAGCATTGTGCCTTATGTTATTTAGTGTCAGGCTTGAGATTTCAGGTATGCGAATTCTTCCGCTATTTGGATTTACGCCGGTAAATAATGTAGAGTGGATATTCAGTGTGCTATTATTTTTGATTTGGATCATCATATCCTATTATATAGCAGCGCAGTTAGCAACAATGAGAGCAAGGGATATTCGGTCGCTGTTGATTGATAAATGTGATTCCCGTTCTTACATCACGCTCTATGAAAAAGTTCTGCATAAGTATAAAAAAGGAAAGTATAAGAATACAGTTACTCTTAATTTATTAACTGGATATTTACATGGAGGAGAATTTGAAAAAGCGAAGCAAACCTTACATAGTATAGATTATCTTAATATGAACGTGGCAGATCAGATTATGTTTGATAGTGTGCTTATGACATTATATATTTTAATGAAGGATGCAGACAACGCAAATATAACATTTAAGGAATTAAAGACAAAAATTCAGCATTTAAACCTGCCTACTCGTAAAATGTTGGAGTTTATTAGTATGTTTGAAAATATTCAACTCAAATGTAATATACCCTTTGGGAATAAAGATAGAATTGAAGAGTATTTTATTGATAAATTTAATAATGAGAAACATCTATTATTAAAATTGATTGCGATGTATAACTTGGCTGAATTTTATATACAGAATAATCAGTTGAAGAAAGCGGTTAGTTCACTGGAATACGTATCAAATTATGGCAATACAACTTACTATGCATATAATGCAAAAAAGATTCTGGATGAAATAAAAAATAGCCAAGAAGCGATCGCAATTAAGTAATTCTTCGATAAATCGAAAGTAGTGAGGAGTATACGATTAAATCAGTTCAAATTTTTAAGATAATAAAGATACAGTAAATAAAAACACATAATTAGGCATATAGCTTAATGGGGGGAGTAGTATGGTGGATATTATCATTATTATTTTATTGGGGGTTTGTTTTGTCTTACAGGTATATTATTTAATAGTCAAAAAAGATGTCAGTGATTTATATCTGACGAATAAGTTGTCCTTAACAGATCAACATTATGTAGAACACAGAATTACAAACGGGCGTTTAAATGTCATATTAGTGGATTCAAAAAACGGCGAAGAATATGTTGTTTCTAAAGTATATGAAAAAGGACTGAATATATATTTTGTTACCGAGGATTACTCATACCGCTATTCATCATTACGTAAAAATGTACGAGCATGCAAAGTGTAGCAAGAAATAGATAGTCAAAATAGAGCTTTTGCAGTATCGCTATTTAGCATATTGCAAGAGCTTTATTTTGTTTTCTATAAAATATATAGATCATAATAGACAAAAAAATAATAAAAAAATTATATATAATTTGAGGGATAAATAGAATTTTATACCAATTGTATATTGAAAGTTAAATCGGAGGGAAGATAGTGTGATAACAGATAAAGAATTAATTAAACAAATAAAACAGGATCCTTCAAAAGGAATATCAGCGGCAATCGATTTATTTGGGGCTCCTATAAAAGCGATCTGTATATCAATATTGAATGGTTATACCAAAGAAGATGTAGAAGAGGCAATATCAGATACGTTTGTTGCGCTTTGGAGGGGAATTGATCACTACAACATTAGTTATAACGCTAGTTTAAAAAGCTATTTGTATGGAATGGCTAGGCGTACAGCTCTTAATAAGCGCCGGGAGTTAATGAAAAATCAAACGAATGAGGAATATGATGAGAAATTGGCCTCAGATTTTAATACAGAGGAGTTAGCTATTAGCGAACTAAATATTATGATGTTACGTGCGTTCATTGATGACATGCGAAGTCCCGAGCATGAAATGTTTGTGAAAAGATACTTTGAAGAGAAGCAAGTTAAGGTTATTGCAAAAGAACTAGGTGTTTCAGAAAAATATGTGGAAAACCGTATTGCAAGAGGAAAACAGAAGCTGAGAAAGCAATTCATTGAGAATGGGGTGTTATTATGAAAGATAAACTTGATCTGATTTTAGATAATGTGAAAGAGGAAATGTTAGTAGAAACAATATCAAATGAGGAAAAGGAAAGAATTCTTGATATGACTTTATGCAAATTGACTAAGACCAAGAAAAAGATAAACTGGCAACACTATCTTAAAGTTGCAGCAGTCATATTGTTCATATGCATGGCCGGATCTACTGCAACTTATGCAGCATATAATCTATCCCCATCGTTTCAGTATTTATTTTATTCCTACAAGCATGATGTACGACTGGATGGGAATACAACTGAAGTAAATCAGTCCTGTACCGGTAATGGGGTAAAGGTTATTGTACCGGAGGTTGTCGGTGATAAATATGGGGTATATATTCTTCTTAAGGTAAAGGGAATATCGAATGCATTAGACTATTATTATCCCGGTTTTGAGAAGGCTGAAGTAGTCGTTGAAGGTGGTAAGAGCTATGATTTTGGGCGACCAAGTGGAGGAGCTTACATTGGAGGCGTTCAGCAACTTATCTATCATGTGAATACGCAGGAGAAGTTGGTAGGCAAGAGAGTGACTTTAAAACTACAAAATTATGGTAGTTATATATCTAATATGGATAACACATTCACGACTACGGTAAAAGGAAACTGGAAGATAAGTTGGGTTCTTGATTATAAAGATTTATCTAGAACGATTCCTGTGAATAAAACTTTGCCGGCATTTGGTGGTCAGGTAACAATCAAAGAGGTGAATATCTCTCCAATCTCCACAACCTTTGTCCTAAAGGATGCGATCAATTTATCAAAATATAATCATAGCTCAAAAAACGAAGCACGGATCAAGGTTAAATTTGTGGATGATTCTATTGTGGATTCTGCATTTACAGATTTAGGACTTTCATCATCAAATCAAAGGTTGATAAGTATAAATTATCAAAAAACGGTTGATCTTTCGGAGATAGAATATGTATCATTTGCAGGATTAACCATTCCGGTTAGTCAAAATAAAAACCCAATCGCCAGACAAGATTTCAATGTACCTGAATTAGGATTTGATATTAATATGTCGAAAAAATTGTATGATGTAATTACGCGTACTGAAAAAACAGTGAAAAATGATAGCGATCTTAAATGTAAACTAACGACTTATACTTTTACGGGTAAGGTTAAGAACACAGAGATGGATATGTTTTCAATACAAATCTACAATCGTATTATAAGCAAAACAGAATTTGGAGATAGTCCTGTGTTCTATATTGGTACAAAAAATGGTTGTACTTATCTTCTTTATATTGCAGAAGATGGCAACGATGAACAAATAAAATTATTTGGAGATTTAATCAATGATGATGTTGCTAAACTACTCCCCTGGATTCAATTAGAAGATATAAAGTAAATTATCTGATATAGTTATATGGTTTTGCTTGAAAGCCCGCTTTTACGAGAAGGTTTAGTAACTTTCCTTTTCGGAAGCGGGTTTTTTAAAAATTTATTCTACTTGGGTCTAATTTACATATTTACAACTTATGATGAATTATGTCATAATAGATATATATTTGTTTGAGGGAGTGGTAAAGTGAAAAATTTGAAGATGTTACTAAAGCCAATCTTTTTATCATTGGCCATATTTATTATGATGACTGTGGTTCCTAACACAGCATTTGCTGCAACAGGAGATTTTACATATCAGGCGGTTCCGGATGATGCAGAAAGTATTGAAGTGATTGGATACACCGGGAATGATGCAAATTTAACGATACCAATGGTGATTGACGGAAAGACAGTTTTAGGTATCGGTGATAATGCATTTCAAGGGTCAGACACATTAAAGTCATTTGTTGTTCCCGAAAGTGTTACATATATAGGAATGAATGCATTTAGCAATTGTTCCAATCTTGACAGTATTCGATTTTTAGGAAATGCACCAATTGTTGGTGAGAATGCATTCTTAAATTCTTCGTCAAATCTTAAGATTTATTATAATCCCAAGAATAGTGGATTTACCAATCCATGGAATCAAATTCCCTCAGTACCGTTCATATCCTTAACAGGGATACAGATAGACAAAACCTCAGTTGATTTATCAGTAGGTGATACGTTTAAACCGACTGTTACATTCGTCCCATCCAATGCTACAAATAAGAACATAAGCTGGACAAGCAGTGTTCCTAAAGTTGCTTCAGTGGATAATAACGGAACCATTAAAGCACTAAGCGTTGGTACTTCGACCATTACAGCAACTACTGAGGATGGATCACTCATAGTTTCGGTTTCGATTAATGTGATTGGATTACCTACACTTCCTACAGGGGAGTATGGTAATGCACAAAGCTATACTGCGATTAATCTGTTTTGGAATGCGGTACAGAATGCAACAGATTATCAGATATATCGAAGTAATACGAGCAATGGAAGTTATGCTCTGATTGCTACTGTAAAGACAACAGGATTCACAAATAGCGGATTAAAAAAAGGGACAACCTATTACTATAAGATTAGATCATTTAATAGCAAAACAGGTAAGTACAGTAATTATTCTCCGGTTATTACTGCCAGGACGCTTGATGATACAATAGGATCTAAGTTAGTAACTTATATGTCCATTCTTAATAACAGAGACAGTGTATTTAAGAAGGCAGTAGCATTACATAACGGTGTAAAAAGTAATACTTGTGCTTATACAGCAAGTGAAGCGTTACGAAGAATTGGTTTAAACATTCCTAATGGGACAGGTAGAACTGAGCAGGTAGAGATGCATCTGAAAGCAAGAGGTTGGACGAGAGAGATGAATCTCAATCTATTACAACCCGGGGATGTTTGTTTTACTACTGATTCGAAAGGTAATAAGCTTGGCGGTCATTCGACTCATACCTTTATCTTCATGGGCTGGGCGAATAAAGAAAAAACCTTAATGAATATTTGTGATAATCAGGTACCAACCTATGGTGCAGTTTATCATACCAGAACGATTAAAAAGAGTGAGATTACAGATGCAACGGCATTCTTTTACCATACAAATCAAACTGATGTTAGTAAAATCCTAAAGCTTTCAACTAAGCTCGGGGTAAAATCGGTGGCATATAATAAAATCCAGATTAATTGGGAAAAGGCTACTAGTGCTTATGGATATCAAATATATCGAGCAACATCAAGATATGGAACATATTCGAATATTGGAACGAGTAGAAGTACCAGTTTTGTGGATTCGAAAGCTGTAAACGGTAAAACATATTACTATAAGGTAAGAGCATATAGCACTGCAACTCCATCGGAGAAAAATGTTAAAGCGATTACGATTTATGGAAATTATTCAAGTGTATATTCTGTGAAAGCTTCCTTGCCGGCACCTAAAGTATCATTTTCCTCAACAGTAAAAGGAGCAGTGACACTATCTTGGAACGGTGTTGGTGGAGCAACAAATTATGAGGTATATCGAGCAAAATCCCCAAAGGGTGCATACTCAAAATTAGCAACCACCTCCAAAACAAAATATACGAATACGAAGCTCACCAGTAAAAAAACCTATTATTATAAAGTTAGAGCATATCGTCTAGTAGGCAAAACTAAGGTTTATAGTGGTTATTTCTACATAAATGGTAAAGTAAAATAATAAAAGCAAAGCCCCAACGTTAATCTTGGGAGCCTCATGTTACAAAGCTGAGGCTCTAAATAATTAATGTTGGGGCTTTTAATAATTGAAATAACGAATTATAATTCGTCCGATAGTATTTGATAGATTGGAGCACCCTCACATTGGGAGGGGATACGGGTTCCGAGAAGGACAGATATGGTAGGAGTTACATCTACCTGACGTATTACACGCTCGGTAACATGATTTTGCTTAATTCCCTGACCAGCAGCAATAAAGATCGGTGATACGGAAGTGTCAAAATACCCCTGTGCTGTGGTTAGTCCGTCACCATGGAGTCGGTTAAATCCTTCTTCAATCGTAAAGAAGATATCACCACATTCTGGACCATTTGTACCAAGTAGTATAGCATCCTTATTACGTAAGGCAATTCCCACTACACGTTTGCCTGTAGCAGCATCTCTATAGTTATAGAGATCTGATATGATTTGTTCCTCCAAAGCATATTTATCAATAGGTTCTACTATTCCGTTTTTGTCCCTTCCTTTAAGATTGACATAGATGTAATTACTGCGAATCTGAATGGCTTTTGTTTTCTCCCAATCTATTACGTCAATTTTATTACCGTTTTCATCTTTTTTAAGAACAGTATATCCTAATTCCTCCATTACTCCGGTATTAACACCTGCATATTCACCGAGAATTGGGGGTACATTTTCACCGACCAATAAGCCATGGTCGGATACGATAAGTATGGTAACTCCTTGGTCAAGATAGTGAAGAAATCGGCCTAGGTAACGGTCTGTCTGCTCGTAGAATCGTTCAATCAGCTCCTGATATACCTTTTCATCGGTGTGATTCCATGGTTCAAGAGTTTTGCCGAGATGCCAAATCTGATGTCCGGCGCAGTCAACGTTATGGAGATGACTGAATATGGTATCATAGCCCTCCTGATCAAATAAGTAGTTCAAACTATCTGCTTGCCACTTGCAATAGATATCCCAGGAAGGTTCAAAGATTTGATCTACTAATTCAGAATCTTCTCCGCCAATTAGGCTTACAGGAGGGATATGACCTACATTTTGAATAACTTTATCGTGAAGTGATATCGGATGCCAAAGCATATTATTTGTTATGTCCAGTGCATTGCTGATCCAGAAGCGAAGTGTATTACCATCCTCGCTCAATTCCAGAATCTTATAGGAACGGCAGCAGGGCTTTGTTGCTCCTTTTTTGGTGGCTTCATCGATGATACCGGATACCATCGTGCCCTTTGGAATAATTGCAAAGGGAGTTGTTTCCTCTTTTGAATGATATAATGATATGCTGTCATATATTCCTTCAACATTTTTATTAATTAAACCGTAACGTCGTTCTGCCCCAGCTGAAATTAATATCGTAAATTCTAATGCTCCCTCGGGCGTACTATTCCAACCTTCAGCTGGTTTTGTTGGAGTATAAATCATATCATAGGCAACCTTGGCACCAATCATCATTTCGGTATCATCTAGGGATTTCACATAAGTTCTGATTTCACCACCTTTTCTGGCTTCATCACCCCACCATAGTTCCATCATTTCATCTTCTTCATCGGAGCTTTCTTGCAATACCTCCTGGATATCTGTGATATTGCAACCAACGCCTGCGGCTTTTTGTGTATGAGGAATGAACTTCTCCTTACGTAGCGAGCTGGATGCATATACGACCTTTTCCCAGTCCATCTGAGCAACACCCATATTAACAGAACCAGGCTGCGTACCATCTACCACATCTAGTAGAGGGCTATTTGAAGTTGGAGGCCACGCAGAACCCGGCCAATGCCATACAAGAGTTTTAAGTCCGGATTGAGTGGTGGTATTCCATATTTGTTCAGCCTTGCAGTTTCTCGAATCCATATTATAGACAACGGCATCCAGGTTATCAGGAGATTGACGCCAATAACAGGTAATTCCGTGGGTACCTGGATAAGCCCCTGTAGCGAGTGTTGTCCAGCAAGGCGGTGTAATAGTTGGATGAGCTCCAAGCATATTTAAATCTTCTCGTGAGGAACCTCTTTCGAGATACTTCTTTATATTAGGGAGTCTACCATCGTTTAATAATCTTTTGGTGATGACCGGATCCATACCGTCAATTCCGAGAACTATTAACTTATTAGTTCGTGCCGTTCTTTTCATGTTAACCTCCATTCCTGCGCACGTTTAATGCGCTGAGCGAAAGATTTATCTTTCACCCTTATCGTCCTTATAGAGCGATATCATACAATACATACTTGTTTTATATAATATACTCATGTAAGGTAAAAGGATAGTAGAAAATAAGAATAGGGGGTATCGATTATTTCGATGGCACCATACTTGATTTTTAGAGAATTCACTTGACGTGTACAGACTACTTATAGTATTATACATACTAATCATATATGAAATATAGGGTAAATAAAATGAGGCGAGGTGAATATATTGAAATTTGAACAGCTATACCATTTTAGTGAGGCTGTAAAATATAATTCCATATCGGTAGCCGCTGAGAAGAATTATATGTCCCAATCCTCTGTAAGTTATTCCATTCTAAAATTAGAAAAGGAGCTTGGCGTTGATCTTCTGAAACGGAATAATGCAGGGGTGAGTCCGACTCAGATTGGAGAATTGATTCTTCAAAAAACGGAGGATATCTTTAAATCAGTAGATGAAATCAATGAAATTGCTAAGGAACAGCGTACAACCGGTGAAGTAAGTATTGCCTGTATTCCGTGTATCTGTGATTGGATTATACCGAATACCCTCCAAAAATTGAAGGAAAAAACAGCTGACATTTTGCTTTCCGTTGTAACAGCAGAGAGTGCCCAAATTATCCATAACGTATCGTCTGGTATATCAGGTTTTGGTATATTGATTAATCATGAGGGGTTGGAACATAACAAAGATTTAAAATATACCCCTTTGTTTACAGATGAATATCTTCTATATGTTGGGAAAAATTCACCTTATTGGGATAAAAAGAGCATAACTTATCAGGAATTTCTTCAACAACCATACATTGCATATCGAGATGAATTCAAAAAATATAACGGAGGGCTTTCCAGTATTATAGAGAGCTCCAAACAGCCGAATATCATATTTCGCACCGATGATTTGGATTCGATTAAAAGTATGATTACACAGAATAATTATGTTGCGTTTTTTCCTAAATATATGTCTCAGAACGATATCTATGTTCAGAGTGGCAATATAAGAAGAATACAGGTTTCGGATAGAAAATTGCAATTTGAAGTTGGATATGTGGAAAGCATGAAATACAGAATTAAGAAAATCGATAAAATGGTATTAGCAGTAATCAAAGAAACAGCGAAAGAAATCATGATAATCTAAGAAAATTAAGAAGATCTATGCGGTATATAGTGAGAAGCATATAAGGAAGGTTCGGTAATTGTTATGATACATGGAATAGGAACAGGGTTTTTTTGGGCGCTTGAGACTATAGTTTTTGCCCTTGTTCTTTCAAAGGGAGGATTTACTGATTCACCACAGGCTATATTTCTGGCACCATTTGTCGCTGCTTTTTTAAATGATACATTTTCTAATCTATGGCTTTTGGCCTTTCGTAAGTCAAATAAGTATTATCGAAAGGGGAAGGTGTGGGATGCTTTAAAAAAGAAAAATGGAAGATTGCTTATACTCAGCGGTTTATTTGGCGGTCCGTTAGGGATGAGCGCATATCTATTAGCGATTAAATATGTTGGAACTTCCTATGCAGCAGCGTTATCGGCATTGTTTCCGGTAATTGGATCAATCATAGCCTGGGTCTTTTTTAAGGAAAGATTATCAAAAATACAAATGAGTGGAATTGTCTTTTGCACATTTGGTGTGATTGGGATGGCTGGCTTCTCAAATGGGTCGATGGATAATGTAATATATCTTATATTTGCTTTAACATGTGCGTTGTTCTGGGGGCTAGAGGGAGTAATATCATCCTATGCGATGAAAGATGGGGAGTTATCCTATGAGATTGCTTTACAGATTAGGCACATGACATCGGTAGTTTGTTATTCCATACTGTTTCTTCCTATCCTAAAAGCCTGGGGATTTACTCTGGATATATTAAAGGATCATCGGATTATTGCTTTTTTATTGCTGACTGCGCTTTTAGAAACAATTTCGTACCTTCTGTACTATAAAGCATTTAGTATGATTGGGGCTCCTAAGGCAATGTCACTAAATGTAACTTATATTATGTGGTCTATCTTATTTGGGGTGATACTATTTCGACAATATCCTAGCGTGAACGAGATAATCAGTATACTGATTTTAATGTTTGGTATTATATTAGTTGCATTGTTTGAACGAGGAAGAGAAGAGCGGGTGGTATGAATAAAATTAATACCCAGTATGAATAGAAAGAGGGTTCCATAAGAATTGGAAATAAGTTAAAGTGAGTTCAATGATATCATACTATACATACATACAAACTATGAAATGGAGGGGTAAAGCCATTAAGATTAAGAATAAAAACTTTATCATTAGCATTATAACTGGGTTGGTAATCTTTATCTTATGGACGGCATTGACGTGGAAAGGTAGAGTGTCATCTATTATATTCCCTTCGCCAGAGCAAGTGTGGAAAAGTTTCCTCGCATTGCTCGATAAAGGATATAAGGGGTATACCCTATGGGAACACATGACTGCCAGTCTGAGAAGATTATTTATTGCATTTTTATTAGCGGTAGTGACAGCAATTCCGTTGGGCTTGTTCAGTGGATATTCAGATAAAATCAGAGCTATATTTGAACCGATTATCGCATTTATCAGACCGTTGCCGCCACTAGGTTATTACACAATAATCATCTTGTGGATGGGAATTGGGGATGGTTCAAAAATTTTACTGCTTTATCTGGGAGCATTTGCACCGATTTATCTTTCCTGTGTAGCCGGCGTAACAAAAGTGAAAGCGGATTATATAAACCGTGCTAGAACCTTGGGGGCAAATAAGATACAGATATTTTTCTATGTTATTCTTCCGGCCTCCTTACCGGATATATTTGTTGGCCTCAGAAATGCAATGAGTGCAGCCTATGCCACATCGGTAGCAGCAGAGATGGTTGCGGCAGTGTCCGGTATCGGATGGATGGTATTGGATGCGAGCAAATACTTACGAAGTGATGTAATCTTTATAGGAATTATTATCATGGGTATTACCGGAATAATATTGGATAAAATACTTCTGCTTCTTGAACGAAAAATCGTATTTTGGCGAGGTAAGAATTAAGTTTGAGATTAAAGCAATAGAGACAATGTATAGTTAAAGAAAAGGGAGGATTAATCATGAAATTATTGAAAAAAATCGTAGTAATCGGTTTGACATTAACACTGGGAGCACTTTTGGTAGCATGCGGGTCAAAAGATTCCACAAAGGCTACAGATACAAAACCAACAGGTGTAACTGCCGGGGCAAAAGAAGATGCAAAGAATGCATTGCCTTCAGTAGTGAATATAGGTGTAATTGCCGGAGGTCCTGAATCGGCAATTCTGGTTCAAGAAAAATATCTAGAGCAATTGGGTGTGAAGGCAAATATCATTCAGTATAATGCTGGAACTGATATTAATAATGCAATTGTATCCGGTGATGTAGATGTGGCTTGCTTCGGTTCTTCCCCAATTGCGTTAGGTATCGCAAATGGTATCGGTTATAAAGCAGTATTTGTCAGCTACCTTGAGGGTGGTAATATTGAGGCACTTGTTGCAAAAAATAGTCTGAATGCAAAAAAAGTAGCGGATTTAAAGGGTAAAAAAATCGCAGCTCCATTTGGAACAACATCACATTATGCCTTATTAAATACATTAAAGCTTGGTGGTTTATCAGCATCCGATGTCAAAATATTAGATATGGGTGGCCAGGATATCGCGGCGGCTTGGTCTCGTGGTGATATTGATGCAGCTTATATCTGGAGTCCTGCTTTAGATGAATGCAAGAAAAATGATGGTACAATACTCACCAATGTGGGTGAATTAGCAAAGCAGGGTGTTATTATTCCGGAGATCGCTGTGGCTAGAACAGAATTTGCAAAACAGTATCCTTCTGTTGTAACAGCATATGTGAAGGCTTTAATTAAAGTCAATGAACTTGTAAAATCAAATCCCGATCAAGCAACGAAGGATGTTGCGGCATGGGAAGGCATCAGCGAAGAGAATGCGAAGGGTCAGGTTACGGATAACATCTGGGTGAGCGGTCAAGACCAACTAACAGCAGATTATCTTGGATCGACTGGAAGTATTGGAAAGCTAGCTGATACATTAAAAACAATCGCTGATTTCCATGCGGAACAGGGTAATATTGCATCCGCTCCGGATTTATCAAAATTCCAAGGTGCAATTGATCCTTCCTTTGTTAAAGAAGCAATAAAATAACCTGGATAATAGGGAAAATCACAATGAATAAGAGGATGTGTTGACTATGATGGTTGAAGAATTTTTTGAAACGAATAATGAATTGATTTCCATAGAAAATGTATCGCTGGTTTATGATAAGAAACCGGGGACTGTTCCTGCAATTGAAGGAATTAATGTGAATATTTATCCGGGTGAGTTTATCTGTGTTATGGGACCAAGCGGTTGCGGTAAAAGTACAATACTTAATATTCTGGCCGGTTTTATTACTCAAACCAGTGGAAGTGTTAAGTTAAAACAGAAGGAAATCAAGGGTATCGATTCAGACCGAGGAGTTGTATTTCAACAACCTCCACTATATGAGTGGTTTTCCGTTCGTAAGAATATTGCTTTTGGTCCAATGATGAAAAAGAAACCGAAGGAAACGATTAAAAAGGACGTTGAGGAATATCTTGAAAAAGTAGGGTTGACGGAATTTGCAGATAAGAAGGTGTATGAATTATCCGGTGGAATGAAGCAGCGAGCAGCTATCGCTAGTGCATTGATTAATAATCCAGAGATATTATTGATGGATGAACCCTTTGGTGCGCTAGATGCATTAACCAGAGAACAGATGCAGGCTTTAATCCGAAAAATCTGGTGGAATACCGGCAAGACGATTTTATTTATTACACATGATGTGGATGAGGCGTTATTGCTTGGTACGAGAGTACTGGTTATGTCAAAGCATCCGGGTAAAATCATAGCAGATATCCCTTCTGATTTTACTAAATCCTTTGTAGTGGATAACTCGGATGACATAAGATATACGGAAGGGTTTCATCAGAAGAGAAATCATATCTTACAATTAATTAACAATCAATAATAGTGTTAGAAGCAAGATAATATCAAAGCAAAAGCTGTTTCTATGCGTTATTTCAATAAGAATGCGAATCGTTCATTCTGTCTGGAATATGCAGGGAAACAGCTTTTTTGTGCAATATTTGCTTGACTTTTATCTGGGTTTTTGTTGTGTTATAGTTAATATATACAAAATGAATTGTGAATAACACATTTATACATATACATGTTACAAAAAACCATTCAAGGAAAAATGGAATGATGATAAGATGAAGACAGTTCAGAACTGAACACAAAAACTAGAGGAGGAAGCAAATCTATGAAAAAGAAAATCTTAAGCGCTTTATTATGTCTAGTAATGGTTAGCACACTTATGGTGGGATGTGGTAAAGATGGTGGCTCAAAAGAAACGGATACAAAAGTTACATCAGCACCAGGCGCAACAAAAGCACCGGACAATTCCGGTAAGGGAGTAACAATTACATACGGTCTTTGGGATTCAAACCAGGCAAAATTAATTCAAAAAATCGCAGATGATTTTGAGAAGGAAACAGGAATTCATGTAGAAATTCAGATTAACGGTTGGACTGATTACTGGACAGCATTAGAAGCTGCAGCTACCGGTGGATCCTTACCTGATACATTCTGGATGCATTCTAACAACATCAATTACTATGCTTCAAATGATCAGCTCTTAGATCTTACAAGTTATATCGACAAGAGTAAGGATATTGACTTAAAGAACTACCCAGAAGGTTTAAATAAAATTTATAACCTTAATGGAAAACAATATGCTATCCCTAAGGATTACGATACAATTGGTCTTTGGTACAACAAAACAATGTTTGATAAAGCTGGAGTGGCTTACCCAACCGAGAACTGGACTTGGGATGATTTAAAAGCAGCAGCTAAGAAGTTAACAACAAAAGATCATAAGCAATATGGTGTTTTAGCACCTCTTCATGGTCAAGAAGGTTACTATAATTTTGTATATCAGAATGGTGGAACAATTGTAACAGCAGATAAGAAATCTGGTTACGATGATCCGAAAACAATTGAAGCAATGAAATACTATTTTGATTTATCAAAAGAAGGACTTTCCCCTAAGATTACAAACGATGCAGAAAGACAAGAAGCTTTCCAAAACGGTTTAACCGCTATGGCATTCTTCGGATCATGGAACTTATCCGGTTTTGCAGCAAATGATTATATTGCTAAGAACTGTGATGTTACTATACTTCCTAAATCCAATAACGGTGGTAGAGCATCCATCTTCAACGGTCTTGGTAACTGTATCGCAGCAAATACAAAACATCCAGAAGAATCCTGGAAATGGATTGAATATTTAAGCAATGAAGCAGGACAGAAGAAACAGGCTGAACTTGGTATTGCAATCTCTGCTTTTAATGGCACATCAGATGCATGGACAAAAGCATACCCTCAGTTTAATGTAAAATCATACTTAGATATGCTTAGCTATGCACAGATCAGACCTTACACCAATCAGACTAGTATTTGGGAAGATAAAGCATTCGAGCTTTTAACCGATGCATATACTAAAGACGGCGATGTAGCGGCTGCTTGCAAGAATGTTGCAAAGATGATGAATGATGCGATTGCACAAGAGAAGTAATTACGACAGAAACCTATCTTGATGCTTTGAGCTTCTAAGGGTTCATGTTAATGAATTTATCATGAATGTAAATATGAAAGTTACGGCAACCATCATGGTTGCCGCAACTTTTAATAAGAAAATAGGTTTAATCGTTAATCAGGCTTCTGGCTAAAATTGTGATATAAATACGCGGCGAAATTTAAGGAGGTAGATGTAAGTGATAGAAAGTAAATATATCACCAAAAAAAAGAGGATTCCTAAGAATGTACTAAATGAATGGAAATGGGCCTATATCATGATTGCGCCCACTATCATAGGATTAACGATATTAAATATCATCCCTATCTTTCAAACAATTTATTTGAGCTTCTTCAAAAGTGGAGCGTTTGGTAAGGGTAATATTTTTATAGGTTTAGAAAATTATAAAAAGATGTTTGCGGATGTTCAAACCTGGTATGCTGTTCGAAATACATTGGTTTATACCTGTCTGGTGGTTCCGATAACGATAGCAATTGCACTTGTGATAGCTGTTGTATTGAATAAAAAGATAAGAGGTAAAGGGTTATATAGAACATTATACTTTATACCGATGGTAGCAGCTCCTGCAGCAGTGACGATGGTTTGGAGATGGTTATATAATAATAATTTCGGTTTCATAAATCATATTTTATCGAATCTGGGATTACCTAACGTGAAATGGATAGAAGATCCTAACATTGCTTTGTTTTCTATTACAATAATCGGTATATGGAGTACAATTGGTTATTGTATGGTAATTTTATTAGCGGGATTACAAGAAATTCCTAAAGATTTTTATGAGGCGAGTGATATCGACGGAGCCTCACAGTGGAAGCAGTTTTTTAATATTACGCTTCCCCTCGTTTCCCCGACTTTATTCTTCGTTGCAGTTACTAGTGTGATCACTGCAATGCAGGTGTTTGATGTTATTTATATGATGGTAGATGTCGCTAACCCGGCTTATAATAATACCGTGTCGCTCGTATATCTATTCTATAATAATTCCTTTAAATACAGCAATAAAGGTTATGGTTCGGCTATAGTTGTTCTACTTCTGGCAATCATTATGGTAATAACTATTCTACAGATGAGAGCTCAGAAAAAATGGGTTAAATACATGTAAGAAATGCTTTCTATAGCGGATTGGAGTTGAATATGAAAAAAAAGAAAATTCTTTCACATACATTGCTACATATCACTCTGTTACTAGGTGCGGTTATCATGGTCTTTCCATTTCTTTGGATGGTATTAACCTCCTTAAAGACAGTAACAGAATCAACCTCGATGAACCCTTATGTTTATCTTCCAAAGGTTGCACAGTGGAAAAACTTTTCTGAAGTTTGGAAAAGCAATGATTTTATACGACTATATTTTAATACATTTACAATGATGGCTATACGTGTGTTTTGTGCGGTATTCTTTTCCGCGATGGCGGCTTACGCATTTGCAAGACTCAATTTCCCCGGCAAAAACATACTGTTTGGATTGGTATTGTTCCAAATGATGATTCCGGTACAGATATTTATCGTTCCACAGTACCTTATGGTGGATGCGCTTAATATGAGAAATACAATATTTGCACTGGTTTTCCCGGGTCTGGTTAGTGCATTCGGAACCTTTTTACTTCGTCAGTTCTTTATGGGATTGCCAAGGGAACTAGAGGAGTCGGCAAGACTTGATGGGTGTAATATATGGAAAACTTTTTGGAAGATTATGCTTCCGCTTACAAAGTCAGGCTTGGTTGCACTTGCAATATTTACTGCACTGTTTGCATTCAAAGATTTAATGTGGCCGTTGATTGTAAATAATAAGGTAGAAGCAGCAACCTTATCCTCGGCACTGTCAAAAATTCAAAGTGCGTATTCCGTAAAATACCCTGAGTTAATGGCAGCATCCGTATTGGCTATATGGCCGATGATGTTAATCTATGTTATTTTCCAAAAGCAATTTATCGAAGGTATTGCAACAAGTGGAAGTAAATTGTAGAGTGGCGCAAGAGAACATAACTATAACTGGAGGAAGATAATTTGGCTATCAAGTATAACGAAAAAGATAAAATATTTATGCTATTCACAGACAATACATCCTATCAGATAAAAATCGGTCCATATAATACGTTATTACATCTGTATTATGGAAAGAAAATCGAAAGCAATCTTGATTATTTAATTAGGATGATAGACAGAAGTCATTGTTGCAACCCGAATGAAGCAGGCAAAGAAAGATCATTTTCATTGGATACACAATTACAGGAATACTCTACTTTTGGTATGGGTGACTATCGTATCACCTGTTTGGATGTAATTAACAAAGACGGAAGCTGTGCAGCAGATCTCAGATATAAATCCCATAAGATAATACAGGGAAAGTACCGTTTGGAGAAACTACCATCTGTGTATGATACAGATGATATCACGACTCAGACACTAATAATAACTTGCGAGGATCAAGTTACAAACCTCGAGGTGGATCTGTATTATGGTGTAATTGAAGAGTATGATGTAATAACCCGTGCTGTAAAAATCAAAAATAAGGGAACCGATAGTATTAAACTTACAAAGGCTTTTTCAACATGTATCGATTTTCCGAACAATCATTTTGATTTGATTAATTTCTATGGAAAGCATTCAATGGAAAGAGAGTTTGATCGTACCCCAGTCAGTCATGCGAAACTTTCAGTGGAAAGCACGCGAGGACTAAGCAGTCTTCAACATAATCCGTTTGTCATTTTGGCTGACAAATCTGTGACTGAAACAAGTGGTGAATGCTATGGATTTTCTTTCCTTTACAGTGGTAATTTTCAGGCGCAGGTAGAGGTGGATCAGATTGGCCAGACGCGATTTGCAATGGGAATTCATCCTTCCTTCTTTAGTTATGAGGTAGCACCGGGAGATGAGTTTGTAACACCAGAAGTTGCGATGAGCTACTCACATGAAGGGTTACAGAATTTATCACATAATTATCATAAATTAATTCGTAATAATGTGTGTAGAGGGAAATATCAGCATGCAAGGAGACCGATTCTTATCAATAACTGGGAAGCTACCTATTTTGATTTTAACACAGAGAAATTAGTTCAAATTGCTAAAGAATCAGCAGAAGTAGGAATTGAAATGCTTGTAATGGATGACGGTTGGTTCGGAAAGCGTAATGATGACTTCTCGGGTCTAGGTGATTGGGTTGTTAATACTGATAAACTTGGAACATCGCTAAAGGAGCTGGTGGATCGTGTGAATGAGGCTGGCTGCAAGTTTGGTATATGGTTTGAGCCGGAGATGGTGAATGAAGACAGTGATTTATTCCGTAATCATCCGGATTGGTGCTTACATATTCCCAACAGACCGGTGACTAGATGTAGATATCAATTGGTGCTCGACCTCACAAGAGCAGATGTAAGAGATTATATCTACAATTCGATTTCATTGATTTTAAAAAGTGCAAATATAGAATACATAAAGTGGGATTTTAATCGAAGTATAGCGGAGGCTTGGTCTTCCGTGAAAGATGAAAATCACCAGGGTCAGGTATTCCATGACTATATACTTGGATTATATGAGCTTCTTGAGCGTCTGACCACAGACTATCCTGATATATTGTTCGAAGGCTGTTCCAGTGGTGGAGGTCGATTTGATACAGGTATGTTGTATTATGTCCCTCAGATTTGGTGTTCCGATAACACAGATGCATATGATCGCCTTAAAATTCAATATGGCACCTCGTTTGGATATCCGATTAGTGCGGTTGGAAGTCATGTATCTGCTGTCCCAAATCACCAGAGTGGTAGAATTACTCCATTCCATACAAGAGGAGTGGTAGCGATGGCCGGAACCTTTGGATATGAACTTGATATTAATGCACTTACTCACGAAGACAAGGAGCAAATCAAGGAACAGGTTGAAGTATATAAGCGTAATTATGATTTGATTAATACCGGCGAATATTATCGCTTAAGTAGTCCATATGACAATGATAATTATACATCCTGGCAAATGGTATCGCAGGACAAAATTTATAGTCTGGTTAGTGTGGTTTATCATCATGCTCACGGAAATTCTAATTTTTATAGCGTGTGCCTAAGAGGGCTTGATGAAAATGCATTGTATCAGATTAAAGGAGACGATACAAAATACACCGGAGCTGCTCTGATGTATGCAGGACTTGTTCTTCCTAATCCTTGGGGAGATTATGTATCATATCAATTTGAGATAAAGATGTGTATGGAATAACGAAGAGTTATTTGTTCGAAACACTCAAAACTCAAAAATTGAGGAGGTTACGAATGATGAAGATCCGGAGTAAATTAATCTTAATATTTCTTACACCCGTTGTATTAATAATGTTGTTGGGATGGATATCCTATCAGCAATCTGCGAATGGTTTGTATAAAAAATATGAGAGTTCTGCAGCAACGGATGTAGATATGCTGGGAAGTTATCTGACATTAGGATTCCAAACAGTAGAATCTAAGGCAAATGTTCTGGTTTCCGATAATGATATAAAAAGGTATTATTCAGGGTATTATGATGATAAAACATCGGAGAAGTTATCCACTTATAAGGATATTCAAGCAAATATATTCTCGAATGTTATCTCGGAATGGTATATTAAGAACATATATATGTTCGGAAAATCCGGTGACGGAATAGCTACTGAAGGTGAGATTCGTAAAATAAAGTATAATGAGTTTATGGACTCGGATTTGGCTAAGGCATTAGAAACAACCAAAGACAAAGGAATATGGATTGGAGCTCATCAAGAACTGGATAAGCAGTTAGACAAGAAGCAGGACAATTACTGTACAAGTTATGTCAGTAGCTTTAGCTATAATTTGAATAAAGAAAAAATTGGATATGTAATTATCGATATTCCTAATGATTTTGTAGCGAATGCACTAAAGAAGATGGACTTGGCAAAGGGAAGTATAGCTGGATTTATCGCTAATAATGAAAAAGAAATCATTAGAGGTGCAGAAAAAGGAAAATTTGAATTTACCAAACAGTCCTTTTTTAAAGCCGCTCAGTCCTCAAAGAATAAGACCGGTAAAGAATATATAGATTATAATGGCAAGGAATATCTCTATATTTATCATAAATTAGATACCGGTAACAGTACTCTTTGCGTAATGATTCCGAAAGATCAAATATTTGCACAGGCGAGAAATATTGGAACAACTACCGTGATTATTGTTATCATAGCGAGTATTATAGCAATATTGATCGGAACGCTTGTTGCAATGGATATCAGTGGAGTAATTAACAAGATCAATCTAGTAATGCAGTCTGCCTCAAAAGGGGATCTTACAAACAAAGTTAAGATATCAAGAAAAGATGAGTTCAACACTCTTTCAGAAAATGTGAATCATATGATTGACAGTATGATGTCGCTGCTCTATAAGATGAAGGATGTGAGTGGTGCAGTGACTACATCGACACAAAATATTGGAAGTAATTCTGAGAAGATGTTGAATGGAACACAGACCATCCTTACCGGAATTGAGGAGATGGAGAATGGCATCATTCATCAAGCTGAGGATGCACAGCATTGTTTAGAAGAAATGTTTGTATTGGCGGATGATATAAATCAGGCGTATACAAAAGCGACTGAAATTGAGGAGATATCCGGTAATACGAATGAAATAATATCACAGGGAATTGGTATTATGAATCAATTAGGCAGTAAAATGAATGATACCTCTGAGATTACGAAGGTTGTAATTCAAGATATCGAAAACCTAGAGCTACAATCCAAATCCATTAACAGCATTATTAGTACGATAAATAATATAGCTGATCAAACGAAGCTACTTAGTCTGAATGCTTCTATTGAAGCTGCCAGAGCAGGGGAGGCTGGTAAAGGCTTTGCGGTTGTAGCCGAGGAGATTCGTAAGCTTGCAAATCAATCCAATGAAGCGGTAATGAAGATTGATCAAATCACAGGATTGATACAAAAACAAACAAAGATAACGGTAAAATCGGCCAAACAGGCAGAATACATTGTGATAAGTCAGGAGAATGCACTCTCTGAGTCCGTGGACACCTTTAACCAGATAAAATCGCGTGTGAATAAATTGACCGATAATATTAAACAAATTACATTGTTAATCAATAATATGGAGAATTATAAGAATAACACCTTACGGTCGGTTGAAAGTATCTCATCCACATTAGAAGAAACTACGGCTGTGGCGGGAGAGTTTGGTAATACTGCAAGGGAACAGATGCATTCGGTGGAGATTTTGGGTACTGCTACGAAGGAACTAGAAGAGAACGCAGGGTATCTTCAAGATTCAGTTAATGTATTTAAACTAAAGGAATAATTAATAATATAACTTCTTTTAGCAGGATTTATAAAATAAAATATGGGCACAGTGAAAAGTCATTTTTGATTTAGCACTGTGTCCATATTTTATTGTGTACATAATAGTACTGTATTTATCAGCCTTCGGAGAGTGGAGCATTCTTTATTCTTGTGTTTTAATATGAATGTCTTTATCCGAAGTCTCTAAATTTTCTACAAGATTTCGATAGTTTGTGGGGTTGATTCCATAGGCTTTCTTAAAAGCCTTTGAAAAGTTCAAAGCGTCACTATATCCTACATTATTCGCGATTTCACTAACAGGAAGGTTGGTATTTTTTAATAATAAACTTGCTTGGTTCATTCGGTAGTTAAAGATATATTCTTGAGGAGACATGTTCAATACGCTCTTAAAGCAATTCGTTAGGTAAGAACGATTAATACCTATGTAGTCAGCAATACCCTGTACTTTAATATTTTTATAATAGTTGTGTTCAATATACTCCAGAGTATGGTCTACATAGACCTGAAAAGAGTAATCATGTACTTCTTCTATATTATTTGACATCTGTCTGTCTTGGATAAGGGAAGAAACAAATTGATATAAGTAACCCTCTCTTGCTAAATCATTGGCATAGGTCAGTTGGCTAGAGGCAAGCATTCCGTTGATATGATTAATAAATGGTTCCACGTTTTGAATCTGTACAACCGGATTCTCTCTTGAAAAATGTGCGTGCTTTAAGCAGGTTTCAGCCTTGATACCATTAAAACCAACCCAGATATATGTCCATGGATCATCTTCGCTGGCATGATAGTACGTGGTTACTCCGGGGTAGATAAGAAATGCGGAATTAGGACCGATATCATATGTTTTGCTGTCGACCGTATAAAAGCCTTTGCCGCTTAATACGATATGTACCAGATACTCTGTTCTGATTTCAGGCCCATAAGCATGTCCTGAGCTACAAATATGTGAACCACAGTAACATAGATATAAATCCAGCGAATCCTTTTTGAATAATTCCAGACATTTATAGCGTGCTGAGTCGGTATATTTTGCGTTCGTTTGCATGTCTGAGCTCCTTTCAATTTGCCATATGACAATCATATTGATTAAGGCAATATGTAATACATTGATTGAGAAATATCCTTATAATAATGTTATCAAATTTACAACATTGTGTCTATAAATAAATCGATGTTTTCACTAGGATATTACTACCTTGCTTTTTCATTTATATTACGAAAGTAATAATTTTTAGACGTATAATTCACGGGAGAAGGGGGAAGACTACAGAGGTTAAATTAACCTCCATATACAAAATAAAGTAATAAAATGTAAAAAATATTGAAATTACTTATTCTATGGATTATAATGACAATGCTAAAGGGAATATATGGGAAGTTATTGCGCGTGATGAACACATTATAATTAAGAGTATTGACATGTATTGCAAGC
Organism: Bacillota bacterium; assembly: GCA_023392615.1. Lineage (GTDB taxonomy): Bacteria > Bacillota > Clostridia > Lachnospirales > Lachnospiraceae > Mobilitalea. The sequence goes on from JAEVYT010000017.1 coordinate 183,682, forward strand.
ATGGAGGGGAAATATGAAGAACCTGGGGATTATAGGTGGACTTGGGCCTATGGCAACTGTATATTTCATGGAGCTTATTATTAGAATGACTGATGTCAAATCTGATCAAGAGCACATGAGAATATATCTACAGAGCTTGCCGGATACGCCTGACCGAACAGCATACATATGCGGTGAAAGTGAGGATAGTCCACTACCGTTTTTATTAAAGGCCGGCGAGAGCCTGTGCGAACAAGGAGCTGATTTTATCGCAATTCCCTGTGTGACAGCTCATTTTTTCTATCAGGAACTAACTCGGAATTTGAAAATACCGATAATACAACCGATAATCGGCTTGGTAAATGCAATAAAGAAGAAGGATATCAAAAAAGTAGGAATTCTTGCTACAGATGGAACAATAAAATCGGGATTGTTACAGCGGCAATTTATTGATAACGATATAGAAGTGTTGATTCCGGATAAAGAGGATCAGTCCTTAGTTATGGATATTATATATAATCAAATAAAAGCCGGAAAAGCAGTAAATCTAACACAATTTCTTCGTATTGTACAAAGACTAAAAGATCAAGGAGCTAAGAAGTTGATCCTTGGCTGTACAGAATTATCTTTGATAAAAAGAGATTACCCGATCGGTGAGGATTGCATCGATGTGTTGGATGTACTAGCGAAAATTACTGTCTTGTATAGCGGAGTACCTTTAAAAAAAGAATATCAAGAATTGGTATAAATGAAATCGGAGTGATTATTATGCAGACGAATGTATTAGAGTACTTAGAAAAAACAGTGAAAGAAGTTCCGGATAAAGTTGCGTTCGGAGATGATATGGATGAACTAACTTTCAGACAGTTCTATGACCAAAGTAGATCAGTTGGTAGCTTTCTTGCTAATAATGGGATAGATAAAGAGCCTGTGATGATATTTATGGACAAATCTCCTTATACATTGATTGCATTTTTTGGAACAATCTATAGCGGAAACTTTTATATACCAATTGATGAAGAGATGCCTCAAAGACGTGTGGAATTAATTATCGAAAATACGAAGGCAAGGGTATTCATCTGTACAAAAAATACGATTGATAAAGTAAAGAAGATGGGATTTACCGGCAAGATATTATTATTTGATGAGATTGTAACAGCTAGGATAGATGATAAGAAATTAAATCATATTCGTGTGAATGCACTTGATGTTGATCCTATTTATGTTTTATTTACTTCGGGTTCTACCGGTATTCCGAAAGGAGTGGTTGGACATCACCGAGGAGTTATCGATTATATTGAAAATTTGTCAGAAGTATTAGGCTTTAGCAGGGATACGGTATTTGGTAATCAATCCCCGCTTTATTTTGATGCCTGTATGAAGGAGATATATCCTACGATGAAATACGGCGCTACCACCTACCTAATACCTAAGCAGTTGTTTATGTTTCCGGTTAAATTAGTGGAATTTATGAACGAAAAGCAGATAAATACGGTTTGTTGGGTGGTTTCTGCGTTGACTATGATATCTTCTTTTGGCACTTTTGATATTGTTAAACCTGAATTTCTACATACGATAGCATTTGGAAGCGAAGTGTTCCCAATTAAGCAATATAATATATGGAAAAGAACTCTCCCCAATGCCTCCTTTACGAATCTGTATGGCCCTACTGAAGCGACCGGCATGAGCTGCTTTTACAAGTTAAACAGAGAGTTTGATACGAATGAGGTCATCCCAATCGGACAACCATTTCGTAATACACAAATCCTACTGTTAAGTGACGAAGGAAGGAGCGTTCCAAAAGGTGAAGTTGGAGAGATATGCATCAGAGGAACCTGCCTAACACATGGGTATTATGGAAATGAAGAGAAGACGAAGGAAGTCTTTGTGCAAAATCCGCAAAATCCGTATTTCCCCGATTTGATTTATCGCACGGGTGATCTGGGTAAATATAATGAAGATGATCAATTGATTTTTATTTCCAGAAAAGATTATCAGATAAAGCATATGGGTCACCGAATCGAATTAGGTGAGATAGAAGCGAATGTTACACTTGAAGATCAGGTTAAGGCAGCCTGCTGTATATTTGTGAAGGAAACCAGTAAAATCGTACTTTTTTATGTTGGAGAGATAACAAAAAAAGATCTTGCTATATTCTTGAAGGAGAAATTACCAAGATATATGTTGCCAAATACGATTATACAGCTTGAACGATTACCATTAACTCCAAATGGAAAGATGAATCGGATCGAGATGGAGAATATCTATATTAAAGAGAAGGAGAAAAGATAATGGACACAATTTTAGAAATCTTGGAAGAATTGCATTCGGATGTTGATTTTATGAAAGAGGATAAGCTGGTGGATCATAAGATTCTTGATTCATTTGATCTGGTAACACTAGTGTCCGAGCTGGGTGAGGCCTTTGATGTGGAGATTAAAGCAAAAGATTTTGTACCTGAAAACTTTAATTCAGTTAAATCCATGCACTTAATGGTAGAAAGATTATTGGAAGAATAGAACTATGCTGTTTACATCATATAACTTCGTTGGTTTTATCCTGGTATTGCTTATTCTTTACTATATAATTCCAAAGAGATTCCAGTGGATGTTGTTACTGGGAGCCAGTTACCTGTTTTACTTTTTTGCAGGTTCATTTTATCCTTTGTTTATCTTTTTTACCTCGCTTACAACCTATTTGATTGCGAGAAAGATGGATCAAGTCAAAGAAGTGCAGAAAGGATATATCTTAGAGCATAAAGGTGAATTAAATAGGGAACAAAGAAAAGAATACAATAAGCAAATGAATAACAGACGCAAAAAATGGATGTTACTTTGTTTGTTACTCAACTTTGGTATATTAGCATTTTTAAAATATACAAATTTTGCAATAGATAACCTAAACTCTATACTAGGAACGTTTCATTCAACAAAGCAGTTTGATGCGTTGGATATTATATTGCCTATGGGTATCTCCTTTTATACATTCCAGTCAATGTCATATCTTATTGATGTGTATTGGGAGAAAACCTCTGCTCAGCGAAACTTTTTTAAGTATGCATTATTTGTATCTTTTTTTCCGCAATTAATTCAAGGGCCGATTAGCAGATATAATGATTTATCTAGTTCCTTATATGATAAGCACACATTTGATTGGAATAACTTTAAAACTGGATTGATCAGAGTCCTTTGGGGCTTTTTCAAAAAGCTGATTATTGCCGATCGCATTCTGGCAGCAGTACAGTCGCTGATTGAGTCACCGGATTATTATAACGGTGCTTTCGTACTATTACTTATCATATTTTACGGAATTGAATTATATGCAGACTTTACCGGCGGTATTGACATTACAATCGGTATTGCTCAAATGCTGGGAATCAAAGTGACTGAGAATTTTGAGAGACCGTTTTTCTCCAAGAATATAGCGGAGTATTGGAGAAGATGGCATATCACGATGGGTACTTGGTTTAAGGACTATGTTTTTTATCCACTAAGCATCAGTGGTTGGATGAAAAAAATAACCTCTTTTAGCAAGAAACACTTCGGTAAAGGTGCTTCTAAAAGGGTACCTATATATATTGCAACAATGATAACTTGGTTTGCTACCGGTATATGGCATGGAGCAAATTGGAATTTTATTGTGTGGGGGTTGATGAATGGTGTAGTAATTTTAATATCCCAAGAATTTAGTCCTTTGTATGAAAAGTTTCATCATCGTTTTCCTGTACTCGTTAAATCGCGTACTTATGATGGGTTACAAGTCATAAGAACGTTTCTGTTGATGGGTTCATTGCGGCTTTTTGATTGTTACAGGGATGTGAAAACAACCTTTATTATGTTCTTTACTATGTTTTATCAGTTTAATCCTTTTGTGATAACAAAAAAAGAATTATTAGATCTTGGATTGACAATGACGGATTATGCAATCGTTGGAGTCGGCGTTATTACGATGTTTACAGTGAGCATGCTCGGGAGAAGTGGAAGTGTGAGAATGAAGCTGAATAACAGACCTTATATTCTCCGCTATGCAATTTATGTTGGTCTAGTGTATGCAGTATTGCTACTTGGCGCATACAGTATCGGATATGATGCGACTCAATTCATTTACAATCAGTTCTAATGAAAGCACTGACAAAAGATTGGAGTGATATATGAATAAGTTTATACGTAGATTTGTCGTTGTTGTTGTATGTATCATTGCATTTTTTATGCTACAGCGATTGGTGATGCCAAAGTACATGGATGATGTTTTGGAGGGCTCCTTTATCGAGGAATACTATTCAGAATCAACGAACCATGATGTTGTCTTTATTGGTGACTGTGAGCTTTATGAAAATTTTAGTCCGATTACTCTTTGGAAGGATTACGGAATAACAAGCTATATCAGGGGAAGCGCCCAACAGTTAATATGGCAATCCTATTATCTGTTACAGGATACACTTAGAACTGAGAAGCCTAAAGTTGTAGTATTCAATGTTATGTCTTTAAAATACAATGAACCTCAAAGAGAAGAATATAATCGTATGACGTTAGATGGAATGCAGTGGTCGATGGCAAAGGTAGATGATATCAAAGCATCAATGACGAAAGATGAGAAATTTCTTGATTATGTTTTTCCTTTCCTAAGGTATCACAGCAGAATTACACAATTGACAACCAGCGATTTTAAATATTACTTTAAGAAACGTAAGGTAACCAATAATGGTTATTATATGAGAGTTGATGTTGATCCATATAACGGTAAAGTGGAAGATATCAAACCGAAATCATACCAATTTGGAAGTAATGCATGGAAGTACATGGACAAGATAAAGAATCTTTGTGAGGAAAAAGGGATTAAGTTGGTATTAGTTAAGGCTCCTAGTGTGTCGCCGGTGTGGTATGACGAATATGATAAGCAAGTTATTGATTATGCTGCTAAAAATCATCTTCCTTATATTAATTATTTGAAGCTTATAGATGAGATTCCAATCGATTACAAGAAGGACACTTATGATCAAGGACTTCATATGAATATATCCGGTGCGGAAAAACTTTCAAAACACTTGGGTAAAGTTTTGCAGACTGATTATCAGTTGAAGGATCATAGATCAGATAAGAAGCTTAGTAAGGTATGGAAAAAGAAGATTAAATTCTATGACGATATGAAACGGGCACAGTATAAGGAACTTGATAGATACGGATATTTAAAAAGCTTTGGTGGGGAGAGTACCCAAAATGAAAGTGAGTAAATAAAATATGAGAGGAAGGCGAAAATATTGAGCAAAATTAGAAAAGTATATGGGATTGGAATTGTATTGATCTTTGTTATGACAATACTTGTAGCATGCGGAACCAAGAAAGCGAGTGCTTCAAAGGATTTTGAGTTTAGTTATAAGGGGGATACTGTAACAATCGATGATGATGCTACCAAGATGCTAAAGGATATCGGCAAGGCAAAGGAGACAAAGAAAACTGAGAGTTGCGCATTTCAAGGATATGATAGAACCTATGTATATGATGATTTTACGATAACGACCTATTCCAAAACTAAATCTGGCTCGGAATTTATCAATAGTATTGAGCTTACCAAGGATTCAGTCGCTACAAAGGAAAATATTAAAATCGGAAGTTCTAAGAAGGATATGCTAGATGTATATGGAACCGTTAAGGACAAATTTGGAGTTTATACTTATACAAAAGGCAAAACAAAGTTGGTCATTGAGGTGGATGATTCGGACAAGGTAATTAGTATTAAATATATGAAAAAATAACATGCCATTATCGCTATGAACAAGAAAAATGATGTTTGTATAATTTTATAATGGTATGATATGATATAGCGTTTTGATGTGATTAAGAAAGGAGAGTATCAATCTGTTTTATATACATTGAGAATAAATTTGAAAATGAAAAAATGGATCTTACTAATAGTTGTAATAATTGTAGTGTTTGGAGTGGGTTATGTTCTCGTTAGTGGTAAAATGACCTTGACGCCAGGACCGGAACCGACTTCAAAGCCTACCCTAGGGGCTACACTGTCACCAAGCCCTACATTAACCCCAACTACAACGTTAGCTCCTAGCCCTACTACGGAACTAACTCCTACGCCCGCGCCTACCAAAGAACTATCAAAAAATGACACAAAGGCACCGGTCATATCGGGTATGGTCGGAAAGAACAGTTATTTTAACGATTCTGTATTTATGGTAGTATATCCAGACAAAAAATATGATTTTACTCGTTATGTAAAAGTGAAGGATGATACGGATTCCACTGTTGATTTGCAAGTGAATACGGATCAAGTGGATTATAACAAAGAAGGTGATTATCCGATAACATTTACGGCTACTGACAGTTCGGGTAACAAGTCAACAGCTACCGGAAAAGTTCATGTGAGAATTCCTAAGAAAATTGATTCTATGGCCGATGAAATTCTTGGTGAAATTGTTAAGAATTCAATGACCGATCAACAGAAAGCAGAGGCTGTTTATACCTATATTCGAAAGAATTATTCCTATGTTAATAATTATAATGAGACAAACTGGGAGAAAGCTGCGGAATATGGAATGAAATATGATAGCGGTGATTGCTTTATGTTTTATTCGGTTTCAAGGGCGCTACTTACGAGACTTGGGATTCCGAATCTTATGGTAACTAGATATAAAGGTGAGGGTCACCATTGGTGGAATCTTGTTTATGTAGATGGAGGATGGTATCATTTTGATTCAACACCAAGAAATAAACAAGCAACTTTCTGTCTGGTTACTAGTGCTCAACTTGAGAATTATTCTAAAAAAGCAGGCAATACTCATATATGGAATGTTCCGGAGTATCCAAAGACCGCTACAAAAGAAATTAGTTCTGTAAAATGGGGAAAACGTTATTAATTTACAATTTCATTCATATCTGGTAAACTATTATTTAGGTAATTGTGGAACAGTACGTTAGTATTTGAAGCGGTTATTGTTTCATAATTACCTTTTGTAATTTGATTATACTTGGAGGGAATGGGATGAAGAAAAAATATTCAAAAAGAATAGTACTTGCTATAATGATATGTATGATATGTTCGTTAGGAATATATGCACACCGCGTGTATGCGGATAACATAGCTGATAATCCTACAAACAAACCCACAGTTAGTCCTACAAATAAACCCACGGTTAGTCCTACACCAATAGTAGAATATAATGGTAAGATTATACTAAATAAAAATAAGGTTGTGGTTAAGCAAGGCTCTGGTTACCAACTGAAAGTCACTTTATCAGAGGTGAATCAGTCGAGCCAAAAACTTAATTTTATATCTAGTAATAAAAAAGTAATAACGGTAAGTGATAAAGGATATATTAAAGCAGTGCATTGGGGCGATGCATATATAACAGTGACATTAGGAAAAGCGAAGGCGGTATGTCAGGTAACTGTATCAAAGGATATATCAATTACGATTAGTGCAGCGGGAGATGTTACCTTATCGAGTGATATTAAGCAATCCAAAAGTGTGAATTTCTTCTCAGTATACAATAAACAAAAAAATGATGCTTATTTCTTTAAAAATGTAAAACCGATATTTGAAAAAGATGATATGACGATAGTGAATTTTGAAGGTACCCTGAGTAATAGGGGAAGCAGAGTTGATAAAAAATGGGCATTTCGAGGCAAACCATCTTATATTAATATATTGAAGGCTGGTAGCGTGGAATCGGTTGCTTTTGCAAATAATCATTGTAAAGATTACGGGCAGGTCAGCTATACGGATACAACAAGTACTTTTAATAAAGCTGGAATTGCATATTCCTCCTTTGAGCGTGTAGGAGTCTATAAAGTAAAGGGCATAAAAATCGGTATGATTTCTATCTTGGAAGTAGGAAGAAGTGACGCTGCTAGCGTTCTGCGTAAAGCCATCAAAAATATGAAAGCACAGAAGCCGGATTTGTTAATTGTCAGCTTCCACTGGGGAATCGAGCGAACACAGAATATTACGAAAGCGCAATCGGATCTAAGTAAAATTGCCATCAACGAGGGCGGGGCGGATTTGGTGTTAGGTCATCACCCACATGTCCTTCAACCTATTCAAAAATATAAAGATGCGTACATAGTTTATAGCTTGGGTAATTTCTGCTTTGGAGGTAATACGAATCCTCCGGATAAGGATACGATGATCTTTCAACAGACCTTTCAATTTCATAATGATAAATTAGTACAGGACGGGAATGCTAAAATTATACCATGCTCCGTTTCCTCTGTATCAAATAGGAATAATTACCAGCCGACACCGAGCAAGGGAGAGGCAAAGACAAGAATATTAAAAAGAATGAATACATACAGTAAAAAATATGGTATTCAATTTGACAAGAATGGAAAGATAATAAAAAAATAATAAAAAAATAAATAGATTAATAGAAAAGCTCTTTCAAGCAGAACGCCTATACAATACGCAATAATGTGTATGTTAGTGATGTGCTTTGAAAGAGCTTTGCATTTTTACCGTTAAAATTTGTCCCATTAAAATATATTAGGATATATATGTGGACTTGAATTCAGTCGGAGTACATCCTTTTATTATCTTAAACATTCGAATAAATGCAGACAAACTGCTAAAACCACATTGGAGAGCTGCTTCCGTAATTGTGAGCTTCTTGTCAATTAATAACTTTTCGGCAGTCTCAATTCGCTTGATGTTAAGGTATTTATAAAACGATATATTTGTAAATTGTTTAAATAACCTGCTAAAATGATATTTGCTAAAGCCGGAGAGATTTGCAACGTGATCCAGAGTCAGATCCTCGCTACAATGCTCGTTGATATAATTACAAATTGTTAAAAAGCGTTCTGTGTATTCCTGGTGCTTTATTGCGTTATTGTTAAGGTTATCCGTATTCGGTGTATAGCTTCTTCCTATTAATACAAAGATCTCAATTAGCTTAGCATAGATACATGCTTCACTTAGCGGAGCTTCTGCATTGTATTCATCCGATATTTCAAACATAAGTTTGCGGATCTTCTCATAAGCCTCCGGAGCTTCCTCGGCGGTTACCAATAGTGCGGGAGAAATATAGGATAATGTATTCTCAAGATCCTTCATACCGTGAAGTAAGGTGAAGTCAGCCTGAAATATCAAACGCTTGCCGGGTGAGGCATTCATAGAGTGGACAATACCCGGATTAATAATCAAGAGATCTCCTTCTCGCAATTTATATTCAACCTTGCAACAAGTGACTTGATATGTATTGTTAAGCGGCATAATGATCTCTAACGGTGCATGCCAATGAGCGGGATAGTCTTCATAATCCTGATTTTCATACAGACGTATGTTCATATTGGATCTAAAATTAACGGTTTCTTGTATTCCACGAAGATTTTCAATCATATAAGTTACGTTTCCTTTACAAAAAAATGTTGTAAATTGTTACAAAATGAAAATTACAATAATTGTTACTTACCATATTAGTATACAATAATGAAAAAATCAATAGTTGATAATTGCATGTTTCTATCTTTATTGGATATATTAATGCTTATAAAGGCAAAAAAACTAATTTTTATATGAAATTATTCCGGAATTAATTAAAATAGAAGAAAGCTATAGCAAGATTTTTGTGTTCCAATACGATAAAATACGTGAGTTGATGCTTAAACACAAAGTGTTTGAAATCTTTTGTGGTTATCATTGATATAATCTTATATACTTTGTATAAGGTTTATAATGAAAATAACGAACGCATTTTACCGGAAATATGTGAATATATTCAAAAAGGTAACAAATACAAGCACTTGATGCGTTTATTTATAGATATATTTCACAAAAGCATCAATAATATAGCAATTTTTGATAATAGAATAGCAATATATGAGGAGCCTGTCAAAAAAATATTTGTTAAAATTCACTTGTATGAAGAATCATACAGAATTAGAGGAGGGTAATATATGAAACGATTTATGGCTTTACTTCTTACTTCCGTTCTTGTTGCATCTGTAGTATTTACAGGATGCGGTAAAAAGAAAGAGGAAGGCAACGCAACAACACCTACCAAAGTTGCTGAGAACACAACACCTACTCAGCCTGCTGCAGCTCAGGTTTCTGACGATGCAAGCATTAAAGTTCTTAACTTATGGTCTTTCACAAACGAAGTTCCGAAGATGATGAAAAAATACAAAGAACTTCATTCTGATTTTACACTTCAGATCAAAGAGACCATCGTTCCTACCACTGACGGTGCTTATCAGCCAGCTTTAGACCAGGCACTTTCTGCTGGCGGTCCTTCAGCTCCTGATCTTTACACAGCAGAAGCAGCTTTCGTATTAAAGTATACTCAAGGCGATGCTTCCAAATATGCTGCACCGTACACAGATCTTGGTATTGACGTAGAGAAGCTTTCAAAAGAAGCTGATATCGCTCCATACACCATCGATATGGGTACAAATCCTGATGGTAAATTAGTTGGTCTTGGATATCAGGCAACTGGTGGTGCATTCATCTACCGTCGTTCTTTAGCTAAGAACACATGGGGTACAGATGATCCTGCAGCTATCAAAGATAAGATTGGTCCAGGATGGGATAAATTCATGGCAGCAGCAGCTGATTTAAAGGCTAAAGGCTATGCAATCGTATCCGGTGAAGGCGATCTTTGGCATCCAGTTGAAAGTGCTTCTGAAAAAGGCTGGATCGTTGATGGTAAACTTAACCTTGATCCAGGTCGTGAGCAGTTCTTTGACTTAGCAAAAGAATTATATGACAAAGGTTACAGCAACAAAACTAAGGACTGGACAGATGCTTGGTATGCTGATATGACTAATACTGGCAAACAACAAGTATTCGGTTTCTTTGGTCCTGCATGGTTAATCAACTATGTAATGGCTGGACATTCCGGCGGTAAGAAGGTTGGTGAAGGCACATATGGCGATTGGGCAGTATGTGAACCTACAATCGGCTTTATGTGGGGTGGTACATGGCTTCTTGGTAACAAGGAGACTAAGGTTAAGAAATCTGTTGGTAGCATCATTCAGTGGATCACACTTGATTCTTCTGAAACAGGCCTTCAGTACTTCTGGGCTAATGGTACTCTTGAAGGACCTGGCGGAACAAAAGATACTGTAGCATCCGGTACTGTAATGACTAAGTCTGATGGTAAGCTTGATTTCCTTGGCGGACAGAATATGTTTGATGTATTCGTTCCTGCAGGTAAGAACGCTAACGGTAAGACAAAGACTCAGTACGATGAGAGTATCAACACATACTTCCGTGATCAGGTTAGTGCATATGTAACTGGTAAGAAGTCCAAAGAGCAAGCTATCAAAGACTTCAAACAGAACGTTGCAGACAACCTTGCAATCGATGTAGAATAATTTTAACTTAGTTTTATCTTGGGGCGGGCGAATGCCTTTTCGGCCGCCCCAAAAATATGTACATTGTATAGTGTGGTTACTACAATGTATTAGTTGTTAATTATGTAATGTGATTTTGATTTTAGAGTAAAAAGCTGTTTTTTTTTGCAATTTTATAATATGTAATTTTAGTGATTTTTATCGGGAGCTCAGATGCTTCGCATTTGGGTTAATTTTTTTACTTATCCATATAAGTTATGACGATCAATCGATCCAGTTCGAATAAGCTCAGACTGCTATGGACGACCAAATCTACAAAATGTAGATAATATTTATAGTTTCCGGAGGTGGGCTCTTATGCGACGTAAAAGAAATAGTAAAGCAAAATATGGTTACATTTTTTGCATACCTTTCGTAGTTGCTTTTTTGTTGTTTCAATTGTATCCTATTATTTATACAGCCATTATCGGCTTTACTGACTTAAGAGGTGTGGGTAAAACGGATTTTCATTTTTTAGCTGAGCCGTTAAGAAATTTTGAACTGATTTTAAAAACTCCTTCTTTTAAGACATCGTTATCGAATACTTTATATATTTGGATGCTTAACTTTGTTCCACAGATCGTACTGGCTCTTATTCTCGCAGCATGGTTTACTAGCCATCGTAATAAGATTAAGGGACAAGGTGCATTCAAAGTATTATTTTATATGCCAAATATTATTACAGCTGCAACAATTGCTATTTTATTCGGTTCTTTATTCGGATTCCCAATTGGACCAGTAAATGATATCTTGATGAAATTAGGATTTATTAAAGAACGTATAAACTTCCCTCTTGATAAGGGTATTTCTCAAGGAGTAGTAGCGTTTATCCAATTCTGGATGTGGTATGGTTATACAATGATTGTACTTATTTCAGGCGTTTTGGGTATGAATCCTGAGCTCTTTGAAGCATCTGATATTGATGGTGCAAATGGAATTCAAACATTCTTCTTTGTTACTCTTCCTAATTTAAGAACAATTATACTATTCACATTGATTACTTCCATGATCGGTGGTTTACAGATGTTTGATATTCCGAAGTTGTATATTAATAATGGCGGACCGGACAATGCTACTCTTACAACCAGTGTATTCATATTTAAACAGGCATTTGATGGTAGTTATTTATACAACCGCGCTGCCGCAGCAAGTATGATTATGTTCTTATTCATTACAATTTTATCTGCTATAGTATTCTACTTGATGCGTGATAAGTACGCGATTGCGCAGGCGAAAGCGATTAAAAAACTTGAAAAAGAACGTAAAAGAGCAGAAAAAGCAGCAAAGGGGGTAGCATAATGAATAAGGATTTTAAAATAGGAAAAGTTGCTTTTAGAACATTAGTATATGTAGTGTGTATCTTGTTAGCAATATTAAGTATACTTCCATTTTGGATTATGTTTGTAAATGCTACTCGTAGTACTGTTGAAATTCAGAACACATCTATATCATTGATTCCGTCAGTGCATCTGTTTGATAATGTTCGTGCAGTTAGTGGTAAGACATTTAATCCAATGGTCGGTTTTGTGAATTCAATGATTATATCAACAGGTGCTACTGTTTGTGCAGTTTACTTCTCTTCACTTACTGCTTATGCACTTGTAGTATATGACTGGAGATTACGTCAGCCTTTCTTTACATTTATTATGGCTGTAATGATGATCCCTGCACAGGTAACAAGTATCGGTTTTTATCAGTTTATGTACAAGATTAATCTAGTAAATAACTTTTTACCTTTGATTTTACCTGCAGTGGCAGCACCTGCTATCGTATTCTTCATGCGTCAGTATCTGCTTGCATCTCTTCAGATTGATATCGTAAATTCTGCAAGAATTGACGGTGCGGGTGAGTTCAGAACATTTAATAGTATTATTTTACCGATTATGAAACCTGCTATTGCAACACAGGCAATATTCGTATTCGTATCTAACTGGAATAACTTATTCATGCCAATGATCTTACTTACAGACAAAGATAAATATACTATGCCACTTATGGTTAGCCAGTTACGTGGTGATATTTACAAAACTGAGTTAGGATCCGTATACTTAGGATTATCATTGACTGTATTACCGTTATTCGTTGTTTATTTCTTATTATCTAAATACATCATCGCTGGTGTTGCTTTAGGTGGCGTTAAAGAATAATATTACAGAATATTTACATTAATGAGTGTAAATACTTAAGAGCAAAATACAATGAGTTCAGTAAGCATAACGACCGAGATATTTATAAAGGTTTTACTTTCTGATCTCACAATGTAAAAAACAGGAAATCCTAAACAAGAACACACTCTGTCTTGTATAGGACTTCCTGTTTTTTTGGTATCGAAGATTCTGAATATTATATTTAATTAATCTTTTATATGGAATGAATCTTATGTATTGAATAAAACCTTTATGGCAGAATATTTTGTACTGTAATAATTTAGGTATGAAGAGTTAGCTAGCTTACGTATTGTAAATACTAGGTTTTTGGAATTAACTGTGTTATTTAAATACTACCAAATAATAATTTAGTTATGAATAATTCTTTTTAATTTGAGGCATGTATAACATAGAATGAAAAATAGGTTTAAAAGTAAAAAATGTAATAAATTCTAGTAAATCTATTGGTAAACGAACTTAGGTTTTGACAAATACTTCAAAAGCTATTATAATGAGGACTAAAGTGTAACACTATGGTTTGAGTTATTATTCAAATAAATTTTTTTAACGGAGGATATCAAAATGGCATTAGTATCAGCAAAAGAAATGCTTACAAAGGCAAAAAGTGGTAAGTATGCAGTAGGTCAGTTTAATATTAACAATTTGGAATGGACAAAGGCAATTTTATCCACAGCAGAAGAATTAAAATCACCTGTAATTCTTGGTGTATCTGAAGGTGCTGGTAAATACATGGGCGGATATGCTACAGTAGTTGGTATGGTTAATGGTTTGTTAGAGGGACTTAAAATAACAGTACCTGTAGCACTTCACTTAGATCACGGTAGCTATGAAGGCGCTTATGCATGTATCGAAGCAGGATTTTCTTCCATCATGTTTGATGGTTCACATTATCCAATTGCTGAGAATATCGAAAAGACAAAAGAATTAGTAGGTGTTTGCGAGAGCAAAGGTCTTTCCCTTGAAGCAGAAGTAGGATCCATTGGTGGTGAAGAAGATGGCGTTGTAGGAACTGGTGAATGTGCAGATCCAAACGAGTGTAAACAAATTGCTGATCTAGGTGTAACTATGTTAGCAGCTGGTATCGGTAACATTCATGGTAAATATCCTGATAATTGGGCAGGTCTTAGTTTTGATACATTAGCAGCTGTTCAGGAAAAGACAGGTGAAATGCCTTTAGTATTACACGGTGGTACAGGTATTCCGGAAGATATGATTAAAAAGGCAATTTCTCTTGGTGTTGCAAAAATCAATGTTAATACAGAGTGTCAGTGGGCTTTCCAAAAAGCGACTCGTAAGTACATTGAAGAAGGCAAAGATTTAACAGGTAAAGGCTTTGACCCTCGTAAGTTATTAGCACCAGGTTACGAAGCAATCAAAGCAACAGTTAAGGAAAAGATGGAATTATTCGGATCTGTTGGACAGGCATAATTCGTTAATAAATTATCTAGCTTACGTTGTATAAGTACAAAATTAATTTGATATTAATTTTATTGACGTAAAATATAGTAAGGGTTTTTGGTAAGTAACAAATAAGTTGCTTATCAAAAACCCTTTCTTTGCGAATAGAACACTAAAAAAATATTATATTTGGGCTTGAATTAATGTATGTTAAATTGATAAAAATACACAATATTCTTACAAGATATAAACGGTGTTAAGATTGTGTTAAGATACCGTAAATATAAAAGAAAAATTTATACTTTTTATAGTAATTTTATTATCAATATTGTATAATAAAAGGGTATATTTTTTTAAAATTTCATGGTTTTCATGAGATTACATTTTTCGATATTTAGTTATAGACATATTAGCAATTGAGGTATATTATTAGAAAAATAATGAAATTATTTGTGAATGTATAAAATAGTAATTGTTTTAGGCTACCAATGACGGTAACTTTGTTGGTGCTTTTCTTATATTAAAAAACAATAGAATGATTTCATTATAGCTAAGACAAGGAGGTGAAGTGTTGACATGGCTGAAAGGCTGGTTGAGGAGTTACAAAGTAAGCCCTTATTTACGTTGTTCGGTGTGTTGCCGGTCAGAATGTCTACTGTTGTAACATGGGGAATCATGGCATTTCTTATGATTATGACACTGATATTTGTCAGGAATCTACAAATTGTTCCGAATAAGAAACAGGTTGTAATTGAGTCGCTTGTTGGTTTTATTCATGATTTTATTTATGGATCTGTCGGAAAGGAAGGAAAAAGGTATATACCGTACTTAGGTACTGTGTTAATCTACCTAGCTATTTCAAATACTGTCGGGTTGTTCGGATTAGTGCCGCCCACAAAGGATTTGAATGTAACGGCAGGCTTAGCACTGATGAGTATTGTATTGATCGAGTATTCCGGAATTCGAGAGAAGAAACTTTCAGGATATTTAAAGAGCTTTATGCATCCTTCTCCAATCATGTTACCGTTTAACATTTTGGAGATTGCAATACGACCATTAGCATTATGTATGCGACTTTTCGGTAATATATTTGGTGGATTCGTTATAATGGAATTAATTAAAATTATGTTATTCCCAGGTGTAGTACCGGTTCCATTCAGTTTTTATTTTGATATTTTCGATGGTTTATTACAAGCGTACATCTTTGTATTTTTAACATCATTGTTTATGCAAGAAAAATTGGAACATTAATTACCACAAGACAAATTAATTAAGTTAGGAGAGTTTAATATATGTCAGCATTAATAGGAATTGGAGCAGGTATTGCAGTTCTTACAGGTTTAGGTGCAGGTATTGGTATCGGACTAGCAACTGCTGGAGCATCAGAAGCAATTGCAAGACAGCCGGAAGCAAAAGGTGATATTAATAAGACTTTGATTTTGGGTTGTGCATTAGCGGAAGCAACTGCTATCTATGGATTAGTAATCGCATTTTTAATAATCTTTTTAGTAAAATAAATAAGTAAAGGAGATAAGAATATGTCAGCATTAATAGGAATTGGAGCAGGTATAGCAGTATTAACAGGTTTAGGTGCAGGTATTGGTATCGGATTAGCAACAGCAGGAGCGTCAGAAGCAATTGCAAGACAGCCGGAAGCAAAAGGTGACATTAATAAAACTTTAATTTTAGGTTGTGCACTTGCAGAAGCAACTGCTATCTATGGATTGGTAATCGCGTTCTTGATAATCTTTTTAGTAAAATAACTTTTGGAGGGGATTACTTTGATTAATATAGACGCGGCTATTGTATGGCCAATAGTAAATATTATAGTTTTATTCCTTTTCTTTAAGATTTTTCTGTTTAAGCCTGTTATGGGTATAATAGATAAAAGAGAAGGTGTAATTAACGGAAGATTGAATGATGCCGAGAATATTAAAGAAGAAGCAATTCAATTAAAGGTTAATTATGAGAAAGATATAAAAAATGCTAGTGCAGAGGCGCAGGCAATCATAAAAGAAGCTAGAGAAAGAGCTGAGCTAGAATACAGTAAAAAGCTTGCTGAGGCGAAAGCGGATGCAGCTACATTAATAGCAGAAGCAAACAAATTAATCGAGTTAGAGAAGAAGAAGGCTATGGAGAGTGCTCAGGCAGAAATCGCTGGTATTGCTATGCTTGCAGCTGCTAAGGTGATTGGTAAAAATGTAGATACTGATTCCAATCAACAACTCTTAGGTGACTTCCTTAAAGAAGTAGGTGCTGCGAAATGATATCACAGCGTTCACTGATTTATGCAAAGATTTTATTTTCTATGAGTATTAACGAGGATACAATCCACCAAATGAAACAGCTTATGACAGGCAGCAACGAACTGAGAGATGCATTAGTCAACCCTGCTGTGAAACAACAGGAGAAGGAAGCTGTAATCAATGCTCTTTTTGATAACGAAGTAACAGGTTTTCTAAAAGTTTTATGCGAAAATAATGTTGTTGGTTTATTTCCTCAAATTATGGAGGCTTATGAGAATTTGGTTTTAGAACATAAGAACATAATCAGCGCCAAGTTTTCCTATGCTTATAAACCCAGTGAAGAAGAGATTGAGCAAATTAAGCATATGGTTTGTGATAAGTATAATAAATCAGGAGTAGTTCTCGAGATGGAGCAGGATGACTCATTGATTGGTGGTTATGTTTTAACAGTAGGACATATGGAATATAACAAAAGTATTAAGGGCGCTCTATCTGAAATGCAAAAAGCTCTTACTAGGAGGTGATGTGTTTGAGTAACATTAAACAAAACGATATAATTTCAGTTTTAAAAAGTGAAATCGAAAACTATGATATAAAAACTTTAGTGAATGAAACCGGTACAGTTATTAGTATTGGTGATGGTATTGCAAATGTTTATGGTCTTGACAATGCAATGTATGGTGAATTAGTTGAATTTGAGACTGGTGTACGTGGTATTGTTCAGAACCTCTCAATGAAAACAATTGGATGCGTTTTATTAGGCTCAGACTACGGACTTACAGAGGGATCTAAGGTTGTAAGGACAGGAAAAAAAGCTGGTGTTCCGGTATCCGATAAATTAGTTGGTAGAGTTGTTAATGCTCTTGGTGCACCGATTGACGGTAAAGGTGAAATTGAAGCAACTGATTTCTTCCCGATTGAAAATGTCGCACCTGGTGTATGTACAAGAAAGCCAGTAACTGTACCGTTACAGACTGGTATTCTCTCAATTGACTCTATGTTCCCGATCGGTAGAGGACAACGTGAGTTGATCATTGGTGACCGTCAGACAGGTAAAACATCAATCGCGGTTGATACCATCTTAAATCAAAAAGGACAGGATGTAATCTGTATCTATGTTGCTATCGGTCAAAAAGCATCCACAGTTGCTAAAATTGTTGGTACATTAGCGAAACATGGCGCTTTGGATTATTCCATTGTTGTATCCGCTTCCGCTAGTGATCTTGCACCATTGCAGTATATTGCTCCTTATTCAGGAACAGCGATGGCTGAGTATTTCATGAGCAAAGGAAAAGATGTTCTTATCGTATATGATGATTTATCAAAGCATGCGGTTGCATACCGTACCATGTCTTTATTATTAGAGAGATCTCCTGGTCGTGAAGCATATCCAGGTGATGTATTCTATCTTCATTCAAGATTATTAGAGCGTTCATGTCGTGTTGAAGAGCAATTTGGTGGCGGTTCTATCACAGCGTTACCAATTATTGAAACACTTGCGGGCGATGTATCTGCATATATTCCTAC
The DNA here is from genome assembly GCA_023392615.1 of Bacillota bacterium. GTDB lineage: Bacteria > Bacillota > Clostridia > Lachnospirales > Lachnospiraceae > Mobilitalea. Next base: position 202,342 of record JAEVYT010000017.1, read on the forward strand.
CAATGTTATCTCCATTACAGATGGACAGATATTCTTAGAAAGTGAATTGTTCAATGCAGGTATTAGACCGGCAGTAAATGTTGGTCTTAGTGTATCCAGAGTTGGTGGTGCTGCACAAACAAAAGCAATGAAAAAAGCAGCCGGAAGTCTTCGTATCGACCTCGCTCAGTATAGAGAAATGGAAGTATTTACTCAGTTCAGTTCTGATCTTGATAAAGCAACGAAAGATTTGTTGGATCATGGTAAACACCTCATTGATTTATTAAAACAACCATTATCTAGACCACTTGCTTTACATGAGCAGGTTATCTTATTGGTTGTAGCGAATAATCGATTGTTTAATGATGTTTCACTGAAAGACATGAAGACCTTTAAGAGTGAATTATTAGATTTCTTCACTTTGAGATACGCTAGCATTGTAGAAGAAATTGATACAAAGAAAGCCTTAACGGATGAGTTGATTGAACAGATTGTAAACGCAGCCAAAGAATTTAAGAAGTAGTAATGTAAATGCTATGCCGTAATCATGCGGCATTATGGAGGTAATTATGGCGAATACCAGAGAAATCCGCTCAAGAATAAAGAGTATTCAGGATATCATGAAGATTACAAATGCCATGTATCTGATCTCCTCTTCTAAGTTAAAAAAGGCAAAGAAAAGTCTTGCAGCAACAAAACCATATTTTGAATCCCTTCAATCTACTATGGCTGATATATTAATTCGTGTACCACAGGTTAATTCGGTGTACTTTGATTGTCGTCGTGAGATTGAAAGAGATAATCGAAAAGTGGGATTTTTGGTTGTAACAGCTGATAAGGGTTTGGCTGGCGCTTATAATCACAACGTGACGAAAAAAGCAGAAGAAGAGATGCAGAGGATTGGCGGAAGCGACAGTCTATTTGTAGTCGGTCAGGTTGGAAGGCAGTACTTTGCCCGCAAGGGATATAAAATCGATGGAGAATTCTTATATACTTCTCAGAATCCTAATTTGTATCGTGCTGGTGATATATCGAGAACTCTGACAAAATTATTTGAAGATAAAGAATTAGATGATGTGTATGTTGTATATACAAAGATGATTTCACCAATGAAGTCAGAAGTACAGTGTACAAAACTTTTGCCTCTTGAAAGAAAGGTATATGAACAAAAATCGAGCGGTTATATGCATGCGAACTTTGATCCATCTCCTGAAATCGTTATGGATCAATTGGTACCTAACTGTCTGAAAGGATTGATATTCGGTATATTGGTAGAATCATTCTCCAGTGAACAGAATGCCAGAATGACAGCGATGGAGTCCGCAACAAAGAGTGCAAAGGATATGCTGAAAAGCTTAGGCCTACAGTATAATAGAGCGAGACAGGCAGCTATCACACAAGAAATTACTGAGGTTGTCAGTGGAGCGAAGAGTCTTAAAAAATAAGGGAAGGAGATAAAAATTCTATTCATGACCAGCAAATTGGTTCGCCGATTTGTGATGAAATCAGATTGCTTAGAATAAGATAAATGATATGGATAAAGGTAAAGTTATACAAGTTTTAGGTCCTGTAGTGGATGTAGAGTTTGAAGGCGGAAAGTTGCCGATGATTAAGGATGCACTTGAAGTAACAAGAGAAGGTGAAAAGCTTGTTATGGAAGTTGCAAGTCATATCGGTAATAACATCGTACGTTGTATCGTGTTGGCTTCTAGTGAAGGTCTTGTAAAGGGAATGGAGGTTACAGCTACCGGTTCCTGTATCAAGGTTCCTGTTGGAAAACAAACACTTGGTAGAATGTTTAACGTTCTTGGTGAAACAATTGATGATGGTGAGCCTGTAGTAGGTGAGGAGCAATGGAAAATCCATAGAAATCCTCCTTCATTTGAAGATCAGAGCCCTGTTGTTGAGATCCTTGAGACAGGTATTAAGGTAATTGACTTATTAGCTCCATATGCTAAGGGTGGTAAAATTGGTCTTTTCGGTGGTGCCGGTGTTGGTAAAACTGTATTAATTCAGGAATTAATTCGTAATATCGCTACAGAGCATGGTGGTTACTCCATCTTCACCGGTGTTGGTGAGCGTTCTAGAGAGGGTAACGATCTTTGGAGAGATATGAAGGATTCTGGTGTTATCAGTAAAACGGCCTTAGTGTTCGGACAGATGAACGAACCACCGGGTTCTCGTATGAGAGTTGCTCAGACCGGTCTTACTATGGCCGAGTACTTTAGAGATAAAGAGAATCAGGACGTGTTATTATTCATTGATAATATATTCCGTTTCGTACAGGCAGGTTCCGAGGTATCCGCACTTCTTGGACGTATGCCTTCCGCAGTTGGTTACCAACCTACTCTTGCAAATGAAGTAGGTGAATTACAGGAGAGAATCACTTCAACAAAGAATGGTTCCATTACTTCTGTTCAGGCGGTATATGTACCTGCCGATGACTTAACAGACCCTGCTCCGGCGAATACCTTCGCGCATCTTGATGCAACAACCGTATTAAATCGTAAAATTGTTGAGCAAGGTATCTACCCTGCGGTTGATCCTTTGGAGTCTACTTCTAGAATTCTTGAGCCTGATGTAGTAGGAGAAGAACATTATGAAGTAGCTAGAAAGACTCAGGAGCTCTTACAAAAATACAAAGAATTACAAGATATCATCGCAATTCTTGGTATGGAAGAACTTGACGAGCAGGATAAATTAGCAGTATATCGTGCTAGAAAGATCCAGAAGTTCTTATCCCAGCCATTTAACGTAGCTGAGAACTTCACAGGTATTTCCGGTAAGTATGTACCTTTAAATGAAACCATTAAAGGCTTTAAAGCAATTATCAATGGTGATATGGATCAATATCCGGAGCCTGCATTCCTTAATGTGGGAACTATTGATGAAGTAATTGAGAAAGCAAAGCTTATTGATGCGAAACTATAATAATACTCTTCATTTATTGAAGATGGAATAGGAGGAGCTATGGCTAAGTTATTCAAGCTTGAAATCATAGCGAGTGATCATCCCTTCTATAAAGGGGAGTGTGAAATGCTCGTTTTCCCCGGTACTGACGGACAGCATGGTATTCTTGCAAGTCATGAACCCATGGTTACCTGTTTAAAACCTGGTGAAGTAAAGTTCCTTATCGATGGAGAATGGCAATACGCAGCAGTAAGTGAAGGCTTTGTAGAGATTACACCTGAGTATGTGATTTTACTTGCAGATTCAATTGAAAAGCCAGAAGAAATCGATCTCGTACGTGCGGAGGAAGCAAAAATTCGTGCAGAGGAAAGATTGCGCCAACAATTGGGTAAACAAGAGTATTATCATACACTTGCAGCGCTTAATCGTGCTATGAACCGTCTCAAGGTTAAAAAAAGTCATACCTAAATAACAGTTAGGGTTATATATCCTTACTTTGAATAAAAGGATGCCAGATTCCTGTTAGGAAGCTAGCATCCTTTTATTAATCTTAATGCAAACAACAATAATAGCTAATAGCAAATATGAATAAGATTGAGTTTTGACGATGACTTATATACTATGTATAGTAGAGTCACCATGTATTTCTTCGTTAATCTTATGAACTAGTTGTACACGATTGGTAACTTGAAGTTTTTGAAGTAAATGTCCGACGTGTTTCTTTACAGTATTCTCTGTGATACTCAATATATTCCCGATTTCTTTATTCGATTTTCCAAGTAAAATAAGATTTGATAGTTCTTCCTCACGATTTGATACTCCGTAATTACTCCTAAGATAAGAAAAGTGAGTATATGGGTGTTGTTCTTGTGTTCTATTATCATACTCGAGCTTCATACGGCCTATTAGGTGAGGCACTAGCTTTTCAAGTAGTAGAAGGTCATGATCAGAAAAATCGGATTTGTGACTCCTTCGATAAAAAGCTATCACACCATAAGATATCCCTTCAGAGGAAAGACTAATTCCAGCTACATGAATCAAATCCATAGGTTTAAGATATTCCTGATAATAAGGAGTTTGTTTTCGTATATCATTCGATATAACATCCGACTCTCGGTATACAACTGAATTTTGATTGTTAAAAAACCATCGGGTATAATCTAATGCACCATATCGGCTTTCATAGAGATGGGTAAAATTTTGTTCAAATTCCTTTGAAAACCGACTAATTACAATAGGTTCCACTAAAGAAATGAAGTTTTCAATATTAACAGCAAGGCAATAATCTGCCAAATCATAGTCAATTATTTTTCTCAATGATAACAAGAATTTTTTGCGCGCTTGATGATAATCTCTTATACCGTGAAATTCACTGGTAATTCCATTCATTAATTCCCATTCTTCGTCCGTTATAGATGGCATATTCTCCTCCTATTTCATATTTGACTAACTATGTATTGTTATATGCTTATCTCTGGTATCTAGGTAAGTATACTTTTATCAGAGGGCGATAAGATCCTAAAATGTGCCGTGATACGTCATTACTATCTTGATTCTTCAAATTATATATTGACTCTATCTTATAATAAAGATAAATTTTCTAAAAGTATTTTATTTAATAAATAACACTGAGGTAGTATTTTTTACAATATAAATACTACCTTGGTGGCTATCTTCTTATTATAAAAGAACTTATACTATCATAAAGCAACACAAAGATATAATATTTCCTAGCGTTAATGATATCCAAAAGCTAATGATACCAAAAGCTAATGATATCCAAGAACGAAAGATATCCAAGTGCGAAAGATAACCAAGCTTTATTGGTTCTAAGAATTATATATTAATTGACATAATGTAGAGATAAAGAGAGAGGAGAAGAAATCATTTGAGGGAGATTTATCGATTTGATAATCAGATTTGTTTGGTTACAGGAGCAGGAAGTGAAAGTGGTATTGGTTTTGCAACAGCTAAAATCCTAGGAAGACAAGGAGGTCAAGTAATTATAACAGGAACCACAGAGCGTATATTTGATAGAGAACAGGAACTTAGGGCTGAAGGAATTACCGCTCGTGGATATATTGTTGATCTTATGGATCAGCATTCAGTTAGAAAACTCATTGATTTAATATCTAGAGATATAGGCGACATTGATGTACTAGTTAATAATGCAGGAATGACTCAAGTAGGTCAAGCGGAGAAGTTAACCTTATTCTGTGATCTTGAGGATGGAGAATTTGAGGAGTCAATAAGTCGAAATTTGATGACAACATACTATACAACACGGGAAGTAATAAAGGGTATGATTAAAAAGTGTTATGGGAGAATAGTCAACGTATCTTCAACGACAGGCCCGATTGGAAGCAACATTGGTGAAACAGGCTACGGAGCAGCAAAGGCAGCTATGCTTGGAATGAGTAAAGGAATAGCACTTGAAGTGGCAAAGTACAAAATTACTGTGAATAATGTATTGCCGGGATGGATTGGAACTGGATCTCAGACTCAGAAGGAAGCTTTGGCAGGAAGATATACTCCGATTGGACGTAGTGGAAGTCCGGATGAAGTGGCTCATATGATTGTGTTCCTAAGTACGAAAGAGGCCTCATACATAACCGGGCAGGACTTCGTGGTAGATGGAGGAAACTGTATAATCGAAGATAAGGGAAGCAGTATTAGTTAATGAAAGGGTGAGATTATGATTAACCGAGATTTATTACAGGAACAGTTTAATAATGAAATACGTATTTTTGAAGAACGACATCAGGGTTCAGCACAGTTATTTAACATAGCGAAGGGTAGTTTGTTACAAGGCGTTCCTATGAACTGGATGGTAAAGTGGGCAGGAAGCTATCCGATTTTTGTGAAAGAAGCAAAGGGTGCACATTTTAAATGTGTGGATGATTTGGAGTACATAGATTTTTGTCTAGGTGATACAGGATCAATGGTCGGACACGCACCGGAGGCGGCGGTGGAAGCGATTAGTGAATACTGTAGGAAGGGAACCACTTTCATGCTTCCCACAGAAGATGCAATATATAATGCGGAGGAACTTAACAGAAGATTTGGGATGAAATACTGGCAGTTTACTACATCAGCCACGGATGCAAATCGATTTTCTCTTCGTTTAGCTAGACAGGTAACGGGTAGACCTAAAGTATTAGTTTTTAATTGGTGCTATCATGGTAGTGTAGATGAGTCTTTTGCTACCTTGGATGGAGAAGGAAAGGTAGTAGCTAGAGAAGGTAATTTAGGGCCACAAATTGATCCGTTCTATACTACAAATGTAGTCGAATGGAATGATATAGACGCACTAGAGAAGGCCCTAAGGAATGAAGATGTTGCAGCGGTACTTACTGAGCCGGTTATGACGAATATCGGAATTGTTCATCCCTCATCGGGATTTCATAAAGCATTAAGGGAACTGACGAAAAGATATGGAACCTATTTGATTATAGATGAGACACATACCATCTGTACCGGTATTGGTGGCTATACAAAAGAATACGGACTAGAGCCTGATATAGTTACACTGGGGAAAACAATTGCATCAGGTATTCCGACCGGTGCTTATGGTTTTAGTGAAGAATTTGCACAAAAAGCAACACGGATTATTCAAAAGGAAGTGTGTGACACAGGTGGGATAGGGGGTACACTTGCTGCGAATGCACTCTCTATGGCAGCGATGAGAGCTACACTTTCCAAGGTGTTGACAGAGGATTTCTATCGACGTAATATACCTTTAGCAACCAGTTTCAACGAAGGGGTGCAATCTGTAATGAAAGAGTTTGATTTGGACTGGAACACAACTCAATTGGGTTGCAGAACTGAATATTGGTTTCGTAAGGAGCCAGCAAAAAATGGTAGTGAAGCGGCTGCTGCTTGTGATTTTCTGTTGGATCAGTATATGCATCTGGCAACTATGAACCGTGGTATATTAATGACTCCATTTCATAATATGGCCTTAATATGCCAAGATACTACGGAGGAAGATATTGATCAACATACAAAAGTATTTCGAGAAATCGTGGGGGAAATAAGTAAATAATTTACCAGAAAATACATCATGCATTTTTGGGAATTCTGTCGTATAATAAGTATGTAATTAATTTAACAAATTCGTAATAACTATTACATATGAGAATATGTGAATAAACATTTAATCACATAGGAAGAACTTGGATATATTGCGTTGTTGTTTTGTTGGGCGTTATATATTGATAAAGTTCAGTGTGGAAAATCAAGATTTTTCATACAGCGAATTTGTGTAACCCACAAATTTAGAATGTATCGACAGAATGGAGATTTATATGATGAGAGTACATAAGCTAGGAGCGTTTCTATTAGTAGGAACATTGACAATTGCAGGAAAAGCAACGATGGCACAAGCGGCAGAAGCTCCTTTACCGGAGCAGCCAGTTGCGGGGATAAATTTATCTCTGGATGTTTTATTTGAAAATTCGAATCAAGCAGATAAAGCCATCTCAAATTATTTCGAAAATAATATTCCGGACGAATACGAGAATTTAGCATTTGCCAAAGTTACAAGTTACGTTAATATTAGAAGTGAAGCAAGTGAAGATAGCGAAATACTTGGCAAACTTTATAATAACTGCGCAGCTAAGATTATTGATAAGAAGGGTGACTGGTATAAGATACAATCCGGTTCCGTAAAAGGATATATTAAAGCAGATTATCTTGTTACAGGCCAGGATGCAATAAAAGTTGCGAACACAGTAGGAAAAAGAATTATTACCGTTAACACAACAACATTGAAGGTAAGAGAAAGTAATTCTCAAGATTCACAAGTACTTGATCTAGTAGCAGAAGGTGATAACTTTAATGTGATTAAAGAAATGGATGGCTGGATCAAGATATCTCTTGGTGGAAATAAAGTTGGCTATGTAGCAGCTGATTTTGTTAAAGTTGATACAGATTATGAAACAGCAGTATCAATTGAAGAGGAGCAGGAAAGTATCGCTGAGGAACAAGCAGCTAATGAACAACCTGCAAACAATCAGAGTTCCAATAATCATAGTAGCAAACCGGTAAAGAAGCCAACAAAGACTACTGTCGTTAAAAAGCCAATTAAGAAACCAACAAAGCCTGCTACAACTGATACTGATAATACACCAAGTGATAATGCCGGATCAACACAGGGAAGTAATATAGCGAGTTACGCATTACGTTTTGTCGGTAATCCTTATGTTTGGGGTGGTACAAGCTTAACGAATGGCGCCGATTGTTCTGGTTTTACACAGTCCGTATTTGCTCATTTTGGAATTAGTATTCCTAGAACTTCAAGATCACAGGCTGCAAGCGGAAGAAGTGTTTCGATTAGTAATATTCAGGTTGGAGATTTAATCTTCTATGCTAAGAATGGCAGAATTAATCATGTAGCTATTTATATCGGAAATGGAAGAGTGGTTAGTGCAAGTAGCCCATCCACCGGAATTAAAACAGCTAAATATAATTATAGAACACCGGTAAAAGCAGTTAGATACATAAATTAATAAGAAGACGTATTGTAAATCATATTTTGCAATACGTCTTTTTTATGTGCGCGTGTTCTTCCGGTATGACGGACAAAAATCATGTAGGCGATGTAATGATGTCTACTGCCTAACAAATCAAAGCCAGATAATAAACAAAATTATTCTAATCCTTGGCTTTGTTTTGGGACTGATATTATTATTAAAAGAGGAAGGTGAATGACTGTGGTCAATTCACCTTCCTCTTTTAATAATAAAATATCTCTTATATAAAATCCTTAATATATCAGTATTCCGGGATTACTCCTCATCAGTGTCAAACTTCTTAAAGCGTGGACGGTTTGTAATCCATGTTAGGAAAACTACGATTAAGGTCAATATAAATATTACAACAAAGATGGAAAGCATACCTTTTCCCATGATTTCTAACGCTTGAAGAACTGTCTTATCCATAATGTTCTCCTTTCTATTATTTAAGCATTTGAATAACGATATTCAATACGACACCACCGGCTACAACGGAACCAATCTGACCCGCTACATTTGCACTGATTGCATGCATCAATAGGTGATTGGAAGGATCCTCTTTCAGACCCATCTTCTGAATAACACGAGCTGACATAGGGAACGCGGAGATACCGGCTCCACCAACCATAGGGTTGATTTTCTTTTTTAAGAAAAGATTTAGTATCTTTGCAAATACAACACCACCGATAGTATCGAAGGTGAAAGCAAATAAACCAAGTGCCATGATCATTAAAGTCTTAATATCCAGGAAGGACTCTGCCTGCATACTGAAGGAAATGGTAATACCAAGTAATAATGTAACCAAATTTGCTAATACATTCTGAGCTGTATCGGATAAACTGCCGAGTACACCACATTCACGAATTAAGTTACCAAACATCAAGAAACCAACAAGAGCAACAGAATCAGGGGCAATTAAGCCGGAGATTACAGTTACAATGATTGGGAAGAGTAATCTGGTAGCCTTTGTTACGGAATGAGGATTATATTCCATACGAATTAAACGTTCCTTCTTGGTAGTAACTGCTTTGATGGCAAGAGGCTGAATGATAGGAACCAAGGCCATATACGAATACGCCGCGACGGCAATTGGCCCGATATATTTACTACCTAACCTTAAAGATACAAGAATTGAGGTTGGGCCGTCTGCGGCACCGATAATACCGATTGATGCTGCATCCTTTAAGTCAAAGCCACATGCTGCCGCTACAAGGATGGTAAGGAAGATACCAAATTGTGCTGCACCACCAAAGAAGAACATCTTTGGGTTAGATAAGAGTGGACCAAAATCAATCATTGCTCCGATACCGATAAATAATAATAAAGGTAATAATTCGGATTGTTTGATCGTGGTTTCATACAGCCATTGAATGATTCCGTGTGAGTTTTCTACACCCGGTACCACCTGATCCAATACCCCGCTGAAGGGAATGTTGACTAAAATTGCGCCGAAACCCATGGGGAGAAGTAGAGAAGGCTCGTATTCTTTTGCAACTGCAAGATAAATTAAGATACCTCCGATAAGAAACATTGCGGCTTCTTTCCAAGTTAATGCCGTAATACCATTGAATAAGAAATCCATAATAAATAGTCCTCCTTAGCATAATAATCATTCTCAAAGAAATCATAATTTATGCGTAATGAATATGTTTAAAAGTATTGATAACGGATCATCACTGACCGATTTCGTTTGAAAAATACAATATGAAATTGTTTCTATTGTAGCGTATTTTTGCTAATTATGTCAATGAAAAAACCAAACTTTATGGACATGTTTACTACTATTTACTCGCTTAACGCATTGTCATTTTAATGCTTATAGGGTATAATTAGCCATGGATATTCTTGGGTTTACCACTTACGTACTTCTTGAATTGTGGACAACATGTCACTGTAGAGTAAACCCGGGGGATAATTTCATGTTGAAACGGAGAATGATTATGAAGAGGATTCTTTCAGTTGGTTTATGCTTTCTACTGGTGGTTACCTTGATTGCTTGCGGTAAAGACGGAGATTTTGCGAAATCAGGCCGTAGGAATTTTGAGAAAGGTAATTATAAGGAAGCAGCTAACGATTTTACAAAGGCAATTACTAAGAATCCGAACCGGGCAGAGTATTATATTGATTACGGACTTACCTTGGTGGCTCAAGGAGAATATGAAAAAGCACTGAAGCAATTTGATAGGATATCAACTAAGTCAGGCGCTTCGGTTGTTAAGGAAAATAGTAAAAGGGCACTCAGGGGGAAAGGGATCGCTTATTACCAAATGCATGATTATAAAAAGGCATTGGATGAGTTTGAAAAGGCGTTAAAAAACCGTGAATTGTCAAACCTGAATGTGGACATATTGTATTATATGGCAAGTGCTCAGCGAATGTCCGGTTCTTATGATAAAGCAGTTGAATCCTATTCTAAAATTATCAAGAAGAATAAAAAGGATGCGAATGCCTACAGTAATAGGGCATATTGCTATCAACTGACAGGGGCATACGATAAAAGTTTATCCGACTATAATAAGGCTCTTTCGTTAAAGCCTAAGAAATTGGAGTATTATATCGGAAAATATAATCTACTTAAGATTAATAATAAGGAGACAGAAGCGAAAGCAGTATTGTCAGAGGGTGCGAAAATAAAACCCCAAACTGATCTTGATCAATACAATATGGCAAGAGTTCTTTATTATTTAGGAGATCAAAAAGCAGCAATGAGTCAGCTTATGATATCTGCTCAATCAGGAATTGAGGAGGCCAATTATACCATAGGTGAAATTTATCGCGAGAATAAGAATTATAAAAAAGCACTTCAATACTACGAGAAATATCTTAGTGAAGGAAAAGTGAAAGATGCTAAGGGCTACAATCAGGCAGCTGTATGTTTAATGAAGAATGAGGAATATGATAAGGCACTGGATTATCTGAAAAAGGGCATTGAAGTAAAGGATGGTACTACTTTACAAGTGCTTATGAAAAATGAAATTATTACTTATGAGAATCTGGGCGAATATAACAAGGCACATGAGGTAATTACAGATTATCAAAAGATGTATCCAGAGGATAAAGAGGCTGCGAAAGAAGCAGAATTTATCGATACTAGGATTGTGCATAATAATTGAGGAATAATAAAAAACGATAGAAAAAGCAGCTGTGATACGGCGGATTGGAGATATGAATGGGACAGATATATGATATAAAAGAAATGGAGGAACGCTTTGTACTGGTCGGAGTTGCTGCTTCTGACAGTGATGATACGGTACAATCTCTGGATGAACTGGAGGAGCTTGCTTCAACCGCCGGAGCGATAACCGTTGGAAAGATTATTCAGAATAGAGAAAAAGTACACCCCGGAACCTATATCGGGAAGGGTAAAATAGAAGAAGTCAGAGAAATGGCTCTTAAGACGAATGCAACCGGCGTTGTCTGTGATGATGAACTTTCTCCGGCACAGTTAAAGAATCTAGAGAATGCACTACAGATGAAGGTACTTGATAGAACAGTTATCATACTCGAGATATTTGCAAAACGTGCCTCTACAAGAGAAGGCAAAATACAAGTCGAACTGGCACAGCTCAGATATCGCTCCTCTCGATTGATTGGACTTGGGAATTCCTTGTCAAGGCTAGGAGGTGGAATCGGAACCAGAGGCCCTGGTGAGAAAAAGCTTGAAATCGATCGTCGTTTAATAAAAGAAAGAATAACCATATTACGTCATGAGTTGGATGAAGTGAAGCAAAATCGTGAAACAGCCAGAAATCTTCGCAGCAAAAATCGTATCCCGGTTATTGCGATTGTAGGGTATACCAATGCTGGTAAATCGACATTATTAAATTATCTCACCAATGCAGGGGTTCTTGAAGAGGACAAGTTATTCGCGACACTGGATCCGACGACCAGAAACTTGGAACTTGAGAGTGGGCAACAGATTTTACTCACAGATACAGTAGGATTTATCCGTAAGCTTCCACATCACCTGATCGAAGCATTTCGTAGTACCCTTGAGGAAGCAAAGTATTCTGATATGATTCTTCATGTGGTGGATAGCTCTAATCCTGATGTTGATCGTCATATGCATATTGTGTATGATACACTGAATAAACTTGGAATTCAGGACAAAGAAATCATCACAGCTTTTAATAAGCAGGATAGACCGGAAGCGGATCGTACAATCAAAGATTTTAAGGCAGATTACACTATTCGGATATCTGCAAAATCAGGTGAAGATGTAAATAAATTATTGGAATTGATTGAAAAGATTTTAAAGGAGCGCAAAATCCTTTTAGAAAAAGAGTTCTCCTATGAGGAAGCCGGCAAGATCCAAATGATAAGAAAATACGGACAGCTTTTGGAGGAGGAATATCGACAAGATGGAATCTATGTTAAGGCATATGTACCAAAGGATATTTTCCAAAGTTTGTAGAAAATCTACGCAAACCCTTGATTTATCGGCCTTTTCACGCATTAAGTAAATAGGACGAAATTACTAAAATTAATACTAGATATAGTGCTGGGACAAAATTGCTAGCGTATATCTAGTATTTTTATATTGACTCTGGAAAACATTTCTGGTAGTATTATCTCTAGAGGTAATCTTAGAATTTAAGAGAACGGGAAGGGGTCAGTTACTTATGATTAACGTTATTAAGAGAGATGGTCAGGTTGCCGAATTCAACCTAAAGAAAATCAGTGAAGCAATAACAAAAGCCTTCAAAGCGACAGAAAAATTCTATACAGAAGAGATTATTAGTTTGTTAGCATTACGTGTAACATCTGATTTCCAAAACAAAGTGAAAGATGAAACCATTCATGTGGAAGATGTACAGGATAGTGTTGAAAATGTATTGGAACAAACAGGCTACACTGATGTTGCTAAGGCATACATCCTTTACCGTAAAAATAGAGAAAAAATCCGTAACATGAAGTCTACAATTCTTGATTACAAAGAGATTGTAAACAGCTATGTTAAGGAAGAGGATTGGAGAGTTAAAGAAAACTCTACCGTTACCTATTCCGTTGGCGGTTTAATATTACATAATTCAGGATCTGTTACAGCGAATTACTGGCTGTCAGAAATATATGATCAAGAGATAGCAAGTGCACATCGTAACGCAGATATTCATTTACATGATTTATCGATGTTGACCGGATACTGCGCAGGATGGTCATTAAAACAATTAATAAAAGAAGGGCTAGGAGGTATTCCGGGTAAAATTACATCATCACCGGCAGGACATTTGTCCACTCTTTGCAATCAGATGGTTAATTTCTTGGGAATTATGCAAAATGAATGGGCTGGTGCGCAGGCATTTTCCTCCTTTGATACCTATTTAGCACCTTTTGTTAAGGTAGATAACTTAACTTATAAGGAAGTAAAACAATGCATCCAATCCTTTGTGTATGGTGTGAACACACCGAGCCGTTGGGGTACACAGGCACCTTTCTCCAACATCACCTTAGACTGGACAGTACCGAATGACTTGGCAGAATTACCATGTATCATCGGTGGCAAAGAGGTTGACTTTAAGTACAAGGACTGTAAGAAAGAAATGGATATGGTCAATAAAGCATTTATCGAGATTATGATTGAAGGAGATGCAAACGGTAGAGGATTCCAGTATCCGATTCCGACTTATTCCATAACCAATGATTTTGACTGGTCAGATACTGAGAATAACAGACTGTTATTTGAGATGACATCAAAATACGGTACCCCTTATTTTTCAAATTATATTAACAGTGATATGGAACCAAGTGACGTGCGTTCTATGTGCTGCAGACTCCGTTTGGATCTTAGAGAGCTTCGTAAGAAGACAGGTGGATTTTTTGGTTCCGGAGAAAGTACCGGTTCCGTGGGCGTGGTTACAATCAATATGCCACGTATCGCATATCAGTCTGAAACAGAAGAGGAGTTCTTTGAGCGCCTTGATCGTATGATGGATATCTCCGCACGTTCTTTAAAAGTTAAAAGAGGGGTTATTACGAAGTTACTAGATGAAGGATTATATCCTTATACCAAGCGTTACTTAGGATCCTTTGAGAGTCATTTCTCAACGATAGGCTTAATTGGTATGAATGAGGTTGGTTTAAATGCCAAATGGTTAGGCAAGGATATGACAGATAATAAGACAAAGGCTTTCGCGGTTAAGACTTTAAATCATATGAGAGAACGTTTGTCTGATTATCAGGAAGAGTACGGCGATTTATATAATCTGGAAGCGACTCCGGCAGAGTCTACAACTTATCGTTTGGCAAAGCATGATAGAAAGCGTTGGCCTGATATTAAAACTGCCGGCAATGAAGGAGATGTTCCTTATTATACGAACAGTTCCCATCTTCCTGTGGGTTATACGGAGGATATCTTCGAAGCGCTTGATGTTCAGGATGAATTACAGACATTATACACTTCGGGAACCGTATTCCATGCATTCCTTGGAGAAAAACTTCAGGATTGGGAAGCAGCAGCAAAATTAGTTCGAACAATAGCAACGAATTACAAATTACCATATTACACATTATCCCCGACATATTCGGTTTGTAAGGCTCATGGATATTTAGTCGGCGAACAGTATACTTGTCCTCATTGTGGTGAGAGAGCAGAGGTTTATAGCCGAATTACTGGTTATTATCGTCCGGTTCAAAATTGGAATGAAGGTAAATCTCAGGAGTATAAGAATCGTAAGATCTACAGACCGGAGCAGTTTAGGGAGATGCAAGATCATAAAGCGGAGAATAATTGTGTTGGTGCACAGGAGAGTGCAGCAATTGGAGATGGATTATATCTCTTTACTACAAAGACCTGTCCTAACTGTAAGCTTGCAAAAGAATTTCTGAAAGGGATGGCATACGCAGTAATTGATGCTGAAGAAAATCAAGATTTAGCTAATGAATTCAGTATAATGCAGGCGCCTACCTTGGTAGAGATAAAAGATGGTGCTGCCACAAAATATGTGAATGCATCAAATATAAAACGTTTTGTAGAGGAAAGTGTGGTTTGTCTGTAATAAATTGCAGTATAAGATTATAATATTTCAACCAGAAGGGATTGGTTTCCCTGTTTAGATGGATAAATTGCTTATAAGAATAACTGACATAGAGTGTTCGTACCGGATAGGTGAATAACTTATTCTGGTGCGAACATTTTATGTGTGTTTAGAGGTTGCCTTGCGTAACAAACTAAGGTACAATAATTTAATGTAGATAATATTTTGTTAGGTCGCAAAACGGAGGATTTATATGAGTTTAGCAGATAATATATTTATATCCATGTGTAAGGATATACTAGAAAATGGAGTAAGTACTGAAGGTGAGAAGGTCAGACCAAAATGGGAAGATGGAGCCTTCGCTTACACTATCAAAAAATTTGGTGTAGTAAATCGCTATGATCTGTCAAAGGAATTTCCGGCGATGACTCTTCGAAGAACCCCGATTAAAAGCTGTATTGATGAATTACTATGGATATGGCAAAAAAAATCAAATAATGTAAATGATCTTAATAGCAACATCTGGGATAGCTGGGCAGATAACAGTGGCTCAATCGGTAAGGCCTATGGTTATCAGATGTCAGTGAAACATCAATATAAAGAGGGAGAGATGGATCAGGTGGATCGAGTTATTTATGACCTGAAGAATAACCCTTACAGTAGAAGAATCATGACCAATATCTATGTTCATCAGGATCTTCACGAGATGAATCTATATCCCTGTGCATATAGCGTAACCTTTAACGTGACTAAGAAAAAAGACAGTGAAAAATTGACCTTGAATGCAATATTAAATCAAAGATCAAATGATATCTTAGCTGCGAACAGCTGGAATGTATGCCAGTATGCAGTTCTTGTGCATATGCTTGCGCAGGTGTGTGATTTTGAAGTGGGTGAATTGGTTCATGTGATAGCTGATGCTCACATCTACGACAGACATATACCGGTAATACAGGAATTAATCGAACGACCAACTTATGAAGCACCAACCTTTTGGATGAACCCGGAAGTTAAGGATTTCTACAGTTTTACCGTGGATGATTTTGAACTTCGGGATTATAAGTTTGGACCAAAGGTAGAGAATATACCCGTAGCAGTATAGAAAGGTGAATTAGAATGAATTTAATCGTAGCAGTGGACAATAACTGGGCAATCGGATACCAGAATAAACTTTTGGTAAGTATTCCGGCGGATATGCGTTTTTTCCGTGATGAGACAACGAATAAAGTGGTTATCATGGGTAGGAGTACTATGGAAAGTTTTCCTGGAGGACAACCCTTAAAGAATAGAACAAACATAGTAATAACAACAAAACAGGACTATAAGATAAAGGATGCAGTAGTGGTACATAGTATCGAAGAAGCGCTTCAGGCAGCAGCACCTTATCGTAGTGAAGATATCTATGTGATTGGAGGGGCAAGTATTTATAAGCAGATGCTCCCATTCTGTGATATAGCTCATGTAACGAAAATAGATTATAAGTATATGGCAGATACTCATTTCCCTAATCTGGATCAAATGGAGGAGTGGGTGCTGGCTGAAGAAACAGAAGAACAGACCTACTATGATCTTACCTATACCTTTTGCAGATATGAGAGAAATAAAAAAATCTAGAAAAAAAATACTTGAAAAAATAGAATAGTAAGTCTACTATAAAGAGTATGAAAATTGGTAATAATGCGAATTACCTGCTACGAAAATAAATTCGTTCATTGATGGGATGGAAGGGTTTAAAAAGGAAGGATGATAAAATGTTAGATATTAAAATTGAGATTACAAAAAATCCAAAGGTATTACCGGGTTCGGATAATCCTTTAAAGTTTGGAACCATTTTTACCGACCATATGTTTATTATGAATTATGAAACGGGAAAAGGTTGGAACAATCCGCGTGTTATACCGTATCAACCGCTCAATTTGGAGCCTTCCGCAATGGTGTTTCATTATGGTCAAGAGATGTTTGAAGGCTTAAAGGCTTATAAAACGAGTGATGGAAGAACACTATTGTTCCGTCCGAACAAGAATATTGAAAGAGCGAATAAAACAAATCGCAGAATCTGTATCCCTGAGATTCCAGAAGATGATTTTCTTCAAGCAATCAAAGAAGTTGTAAAGGTAGACGATGCCTGGATTCCGACGAAAGAAGGAACCTCTTTATATATCAGACCTTTTGTAATTGCAACCGATCCATACCTAGGCGTGAAACCTTCTGATCGATATCTTTTTATAATCATACTATCTCCGGTTGGCGCATATTATCCTGAGGGACTAGATCCCGTTAAGATTTGGATTGAAGATGAGTATGTTAGAGCTGTAAAAGGTGGCATTGGTGAAGCCAAAGTTGGTGCAAATTATGTGGCTTCATTAAAATCACAGGTGAAAGCACATGATGAAGGCTATTCTCAGGTTCTATGGTTGGATGGTGTACATCGTAAATATATTGAAGAAGTAGGTGCTATGAATATATTCTTTAAAATCAACGGTACTGTAGTAACACCACAACTAAACGGAAGTATTCTTCCGGGTGTAACCAGAGATTCTGTAATTGCTTTATGCAAGGAATGGGGACTCCCTACCGAGGAACGCCAGATTTCAATTAATGAGATCTATGAAGCTGCGCAAAACGGAACGTTGGAAGAAGTATGGGGTACCGGAACAGCAGCAGTTATCTCTCCGGTTGGAGAGCTTCGTTGGGAAGAGAATATTATGCAGGTTCAAGATGGTGGAATCGGACCGGTTAGCCAGAGATTATATGATACCATTACAGGAATTCAGTTGGGTAACATCAAAGACGAACATAATTGGACTGTAGAAGTATAAGGAGGATTTGAATGAATCAGCTATACGCGGAAGCGGGAGTTAAGAAAAAAGAGGACATGCAATCCATTATAATAAAAGCTCTTTTAGCGGCAGCAGTATTTGTGTCATTATTTGTTGCAACATTAGGAAGTTACTTTATATTAATCAGTGTTGCAGTAATAGCAGGCGTCTTTTTCCTGTTCCCTAGACTAAACGTGGAGTACGAATATGTATTTGTGGATGGTCAAATTGATTTTGATCGAATAATGGGAAAAGCGAAACGCAAAACCTTACTCCGTATTGATATGGAGCAGGTTGAGATTGTAGCTCAGATTGGTTCCCATGCTTTGGATAGTTATAATAATGCTCAGTATGTAACAAAGAACTTTTCTAGTGGTGATAAATCAGCAAAGCCTTTTGTCATTATAGCGAGTGCGGAAGATAAAAAGTATCGTATTTTATTTGAGCCGAGTGAAAAGATGATAACGATGATGAGACAGAAAAGTCCTAGAAAAATCTCTATGATATAGCATATAATTATTAAATGTATGAGATGTGATGTTAATTGCTTCTCATACATTTTTTTCATAGACTTTTCTCTATGGATTCGTCGAAAAAACTATAATTTTATAAATAATCATAGTTGACAATACTATGTTAATTGGTTATACTTTTAAAAATCTAATTTAACAACTAAATATAAGAAAGTGAGGAGATTATCAAAATGGGTAAAATTATCGGTGAAGGAATTACCTTTGATGACGTATTATTAGTACCTGGATATTCAGAGGTAACACAAAATCTTGTAGATCTGACAACAAACCTTACAAAGAAAATCAAGCTAAATATCCCGTTAATGAGTGCCGGAATGGATACGGTAACAGAAAACCGTATGGCAATCGCAATGGCAAGACAGGGAGGCATTGGCATCATTCATAAAAACATGTCGATAGAAGAACAGGCAGAAGAGGTTGATAAGGTAAAACGTTCAGAGAATGGAGTTATCACCGATCCCTTTTATTTATCTCCGGATCATACATTGCAAGATGCCAATGAAGTTATGGCAAAATACAGAATATCCGGTGTTCCGATAGTTGAGAATGGCAAGAAGTTAGTTGGTATTATTACAAATCGTGATCTAAAATTTGAAACTGACTTCTCAAAGAAAATAAAAGAGTCAATGACTTCTGAGGGACTGATTACAGCAAAAGAAGGAATTACTCTTGAAGAAGCAAAGAAAATATTGGCTTCCGCAAGAAAAGAAAAGCTTCCATTAGTGGATGATGATGGTAATCTAAAAGGACTTATCACAATCAAGGATATAGAGAAGCAGATTAAATATCCACTATCCGCTAAAGATGAACAGGGACGTCTCCTATGTGGCGCAGCTGTTGGTATCACAAATAATATTCTAGATCGTGTGGATGCATTAGTAAAAGCCAAGGTCGATGTTATAGTATTGGATTCTGCACATGGACATTCGTTGAACATCATTAAAGCGGTACAATCTATTCGTGCTGCATACCCCGATCTTCAGATTATTGCCGGTAACGTTGCTACAGGCGAAGGCACACTCGCATTGATTGAAGCTGGAGTAGATGCAGTTAAGGTTGGTATCGGTCCAGGTTCTATCTGTACAACACGTGTAGTAGCAGGTATCGGTGTACCTCAGATTTCCGCAATTATGGATTCCTATGCGGTGGCTAAGGCACACGGTATTCCGATTATCGGTGATGGAGGTATCAAGTATTCCGGCGATATCACAAAAGCTCTTGCAGCAGGCGCTAACGTGTGTATGATGGGTAGCATCTTTGCTGGTTGTGATGAAAGCCCGGGAACCTTTGAACTCTTCCAGGGTAGAAAATATAAAGTATACCGTGGTATGGGATCAATTGCTGCGATGGAGAATGGTAGTAAGGATCGTTATTTCCAAACTGATGCGAAAAAGCTAGTACCAGAAGGGGTAGAAGGACGTGTGGCTTACAAGGGAACAACAGAGGATACCGTATTCCAGTTGATCGGTGGTTTACGATCCGGTATGGGTTATTGTGGTGCAAAGGATATTCAAACATTACAGGATACCGGTAAGTTCGTTAAGATCTCCGCTGCTTCTTTAAAAGAGAGCCATCCTCATGATATCCACATTACAAAGGAAGCTCCAAACTACAGTGTGGAATAATCATTGATTTGAGACGAATTATGTGGATAGAATTGAATGAAAGAAATAGAAAGACATTCATTTTATAGACAAACTATTTGTTAACAATAAAATAACATACAAAATAATGATAAAACATCAGGCAGGGACAGATCATATGTATGGCTATCCCTGCCTGTTAATATGGAAGAAAGAATGATTTAACAGATAGAATAGGCAGTAGAGTGAAAAGTTAGGGGTGCATTATGAAAGGAAAACTAATCGGTAGAGGATATACGGCAGAGGTATATGAATGGGGTGAAAAGGAAGTAATAAAGCTCTTTTACACATCATTTCCAGAGGTTGCTATTGAAAGGGAGTATCATATATCCAATACGATTAAGGAGCTTGGATTACCAGCTCCGGCGGCATCAGATTTAATCGAAATAGATGGTCGCAAAGGAATTATATATACTAGAATAATCGGTACATCGATGTTAGGAACAATTATGAAAAATCCGTTTAAATTAAAAAAATATATGGTACAGATGGCCGAGATTCATTATAATATGCATCAGATACGAGGTTTAGATCTTCCAAACTATAAAGAAAGTTTGGAATGGAATATCGTTCATGCTGAGGTTTTGACAGATGAACAGAAGAATACAATGATAGAATTACTTCAAAAGCTACCGGAAGGAGATGCGTTATGTCATGGTGACTATCATCCAGGTAATATTATTACCAATGGTACGGATACATATATATTGGATTGGATGACGGCATCATCAGGGGTACCTGCAGCGGATGTGGCGAGAACATTATTATTACTAAAAGATGCGACATTACCGGAGGAAATTCCTGGTTTTGTAAAAAGAATCATTCAAATACAGCGTAATAATATGGCAAAAAAATATTGGAGAGAATATCAGAAACTGTCCGGTTTGCACATCGAAGATGTGTCAAGTTGGAGGACTGTTCTAGCTGCGGCAAGATTAATGGAGAGTTTACCAGTCATTGAGAAAAAGCTTCTTTTGAATATTGTTAATGATGCTATGGCTAAATCATAAATATATTAATGTTTTATAATAAAAGGGTTGTTATGAAATGATATACCATTTCAAACAACCCTTTTGTTATTTGTGATTTATAATAGAATAAATATTATTCAGTAAAAGAATTAGTGAGTCTCACCAGCAACTTGAACTTTGATTAAGTTTGTGGTTCCGGCGATACCTAACGGAACACCTGCGGTAAGTACTGCAACCTCACCATCTACTAAGTAGCCAGCTTTCTCTACTGCCTGAATAGCATGATCAAATAACTCAAAGGTATCATGTTCAACTGGCATTAATAAAGGAGTTACACCCCAAGCCATGTTTAACTGACGGCAAACAACCGGATCAGTAGTACAACCAAGAATCTGGCACTGAGGGCGGAAGCGTGAGATGATACGAGCTGTTCTACCAGAAGTGGTAACGGTGATAATCATCTTAGCATTTAAATCATGAGCTGTTGTTACAGTTGCGCGAGAAATTGCATCAGTAATATCAGGATTTGGGCTTGCATCGGCAATCTTAAAACGCTTTTTGTAATCGATATCAGCTTCTGCACGAGTAGCAATCTTAACCATAGTCTTTAATGCTTCTACAGGGTACTTACCTGCAGCTGTTTCACCGGATAACATGATTGCACTGGTTCCGTCATAGATTGCGTTAGCAACGTCAGTGGTCTCAGCTCGGGTAGGTCTAGGATTTTTCATCATGGAATCTAACATCTGAGTAGCAGTGATAACCTGCTTGGAGCTGTTATAAACCTTTTTGATAATCATCTTCTGAATAACCGGAACCTCTTCATAAGGGATTTCAACACCCATGTCACCACGAGCTATCATAATGCCATCAGCTGCTTTGATGATCTCATCGATGTTTTCAACACCCTGTAAGTTCTCAATTTTTGCGATAATCTTTACTTTAGAATTATGCGCATCAAGGATTTTACGAATGTCCTTCACATCTTTCGCTGTTCTTACGAAAGAAGCAGCGATAAAGTCATAACCCTGTTCAACTGCGAAGATAATATCGGAACGATCTTTTTCACTGATGTATGGCATGGACAATTCGACGCCCGGTACATTTACACCCTTACGATTTGAGATGATCCCACTGTTTTTTACTTCACAGATAATATCAGTATCAGTTACTTCTTTAATCGTTAATTCTATTAATCCATCATCAATTAATATAGTATTACCTACTTTAATATCATGAACTAATTCTTTGTAAGTAATAGATACGATGGATTCATCTCCTTCGATATCTCTGATGGTTAATGTGAAGGATTGACCCTCTGTTAACTGAATTTTCTTATCGTCCTTAAATGTACCGATACGGATTTCAGGACCTTTGGTATCAAGTAAGGTGGCAACAGGAATACCTAGCTCCTTACGTAATTTCTCGATTGTTTTTAATCTTCCAAGATGTTCTTCGTGATCAGCATGGGAAAAGTTGAATCGCGCAACATCCATGCCTGCAAGGATGAGCTCTCTTAATACTTCTTCACTTTCTGCTGATGGACCCAAGGTGCAAATAATTTTCGTTTTTCTCATGTTTTACCTCCGTGATACCATATCGGTACCTAATTTAGTTATTTAATGAATGTGCTTTTTATTGAATGGTTTGAAATTTTAGGCATCTTCAAACCTTGTTAATAATTTATCAATCTTATTATATCCTATTTAGATGATAAATCAATATTATAAACTTACAATTTTAAACCCTTATTTTTACGGTATTTTATGCTAAAATACTTCTTTTGCTTAAAATATATCGCTACAAAGAAAATACTAAACAAAATAACAATGAATATAATCATAACAGCGCAATGCATAAAGAAAGTGTCAGGCAAAATGGTGATTACAGGATCTGTACTTGGATCAAACAACCAATCGTTATTTCGAAAGGCAATCTTATGGAATAAAATAAAAGTCTTATCAAAATTAATTGCCATTAAAACACCTAAAATTAGGGGCAAAACAACGGCTGTAATCGCAGAAGCTAATAGATAACTATAGTCTCTATGTTTCCTCTTCTTAATGATTATTATTATAGCAGGAATTAAGGTGATTGCACCTAAAATATAAAAGAAAGTAAAAATATTTTTTACATCTGCAAAGTGACTTAAACCGCTCTTAGATGCAGCCAGGGTAGGAAATACTAGGTTGCCCTTAAAAAAAGGAGAGGAATAATCGATCAAAGCATTATAATTACGAAGGATTTCACCTTTTGGTATTCCTGAATTTATATCGATATTTAGTAATTTAATATCCATATAGTACAATGGTCTAAAATTAATGGTAATTACGACCGCTATGGATATAAATAAAAGGGTAAACAATAATCCGATAAAAAAATCGGTAATTTTAAATCGTTTCATATGAAACCTCCAGGGTGATAAACCAACATATTTGGGCATCCGCACAAATATATCATTACTTTTTTTCTATCGATATGTCAATGAATGGCGTACCTTACGAATTATAGTACTTTTTGAAGAGGATTGCAATATTAATTGGCGTTAATATTATATATTAGAAATAACGATAAGATACATAAGTATTTATGAATTGAAAACAAACTTACCATGGTGTAGAATTTTTATATATTTAAACTACTCATATTTTGAAAAGATTACATAGGTTGGTCTGATATTATCACGATTGAGTAATAGAATGGATATAATAATTCACCTATAAGTCGGTTATCTTAATATGAAGTGTTTATAATACAAGTAAAAAGGAGATTGGTCATGAGAGCATTAATAAGCGTATCTGATAAAACAGGAATTATAGAACTTGCTAAGGAATTGGTATCCTTAGGTGTTGAAATTATTTCAACCGGAGGTACATATGGCAAATTAAAAGAAGCAGGGGTTCCTGCTATTGAGATTTCAGAGTTAACCGGCTTCCCGGAGTGCTTAGATGGGCGTGTAAAGACTCTTCATCCTACGGTTCATGCGGGCTTACTTGCAATGAGAAGTAATCCTTCCCATATGAAACAACTAGCAGACCTTAATATTGATACAATCGATTTTGTATTCGTTAATTTATATCCGTTCAAAGCAACGATTCTAAAAGAGAATGTCGAAAGACATGAAGCTGTAGAAAATATTGATATCGGCGGACCTACTATGCTTCGCTCTGCAGCCAAGAATTATCAGGATGTTGCTGTTGTTGTAGATCCTAGAGATTATGAAAAAGTATTAAAAGAGGTAAAAGAAAACGGGAAAGTCTCCCTAGATACAAAGTTTTACTTGATGCAGAAGGTATTTATGCATACCTCCTCTTACGACACTATGATCGCAGATTATTTAAAGAAACAGAGAAATGATAACGAGTTACCTGAGACACTAACGCTTACCTATGAGAAGGTACAGGATATGAGATACGGTGAAAATCCTCACCAGTCAGCAGCGTTCTATCGTGAGATAGGTAAAAAGAAAGGTTCTCTAACCGATGCTTTACAGTTGAATGGTAAGGAATTATCTTTTAATAACATCAATGATACTAATGGTGCATTAGAATTATTAAAAGAGTTCAAAGAACCAACCGTAGTTGCATGTAAGCATGGTAATCCATGTGGTGTAGGCAGCGCAGATAATATTACGGATGCTTGGAAGAAAGCATATGCTGCGGACAAGACCTCCATCTTTGGCGGAATCGTAGTGATTAACCGTGAAGTGACTGTAGCAATGGCAGAAGAGATGAAGAACATCTTCTTAGAGGTTGTGGTAGCTCCTTCTTATGAAAAGGAAGCACTTGATATCCTTACCGTAAAGAAAAACATCAGAGTTCTTCAGCTTCCGGATATCGATGTTCCACAGGATGAGAATGCATATGATCTGAAAAAAGTAAATGGTGGATTAATTGTTCAAACAATAGACAGTAAGCTGTTAAATGAGGAAGAGGTTAAAGTAGTAACAGACCGAGAACCATCTGAAAAAGAGATGGAAGACTTGCTATTTGCTTGGAAGGTAGTAAAGTTTGTGAAATCCAACGGTATCGCTATGGCAAAGGAGAAGCAGTCCATCGGTATTGGCCCCGGACAGGTAAATCGTATCTGGGCAACCAAGCAGTCCATTGAGCATGCAGAGGAATTGATTGG
Organism: Bacillota bacterium; assembly: GCA_023392615.1. GTDB lineage: Bacteria > Bacillota > Clostridia > Lachnospirales > Lachnospiraceae > Mobilitalea. The sequence goes on from JAEVYT010000017.1 coordinate 227,818, forward strand.
AGAGGGTGTTACACAAGGTTCCGTACTTGCCTCCGATGCGTTCTTCCCATTTGATGATTGTGTAGAAGCAGCACATCAGGCAGGGGTAACTGCTATAATTCAACCGGGTGGTTCCAATCGTGACGAAGATTCGATTAAGAAATGCAATGAATATGGTATCGCTATGATCTTCACTGGAATGAGACATTTTAAACATTAATGAGAGTTTTAAAGTGGACAAATCAGATAAGGAAGTGGCTTTTAAAGTTATAAGTCGAGTTACAAGTAAAGAGCCAATGGTTCATTAATCAGAACCTGTATCCTAAATATATATAAATACTAATTAAAAGGCTTGAGGAACGATAAGTTTCTCAAGCCTAAACTATTGATTTGATTAGTTTGCTGTAACAGCTTATGTTATCTTAATAGGAATATAACATATTAAATGCTCTGATTACAGTCTGTATACATTAGCAGCCTGAGGACCTTTGTCACCATCTACTACTTCGAACTCAACTTTTTCTCCTTCTTCGAGAACCTTAAATCCATCCATCTGAAGAGCTGAAAAATGAACAAATACGTCGTTTCCTGACTCGTCAGAAATAAATCCAAATCCTTTTTTTGCGTTAAACCATTTTACTGTTCCGGTTTTCATAAAATCCTCCTAAAGCTTGTTTGAAATTGCATTACATTTATTTAGTAACGTTGGTATAAATTTAACATAAAATCGGTAAAAAGTCAAACTTTTTTGTTGTATTTTGTTATGATTTTGTAGAATGCACTTAAAGTGTTTGGTTATTTCTACAATGAACGAAACGGATGGGAATGATTTGTGGTAAAGAAACACATGCTAATGGTGAATTATTGAAAAGCATAATTCACACTTCTAAGTTTGTGCCTGCGAAATCCTCGGCACAAACTAACACAAAGGGTAGATATGGAACAATGTTATTCGCCTCACACACAGGTTGGAAAACTCCAAACAGTGCATTATGGCTTAGTATATGCTTGTATTAATATGAAGTGATGGTAATTATTTCACAGGTATCAAATGACAAGTAGATATTTTTATGTTATTATGAATAAGCATATACTACAAATTACCATACTTAAGAATAGAAGTTACGCAGTATAAAAACTGCTTGAATGATAGGAAAGATGATGGAGGTTGACTTTATGAAATGTGGAATTCCTTCCGCTTATGAATACGTATTTGAAGAAAAATTAGAAGATGTGAACGGAGTCGGTACCGTACTGGAGCATAAGAAAACCGGAGCTAGAATCGCTATTGTAGCAAATGATGATAATAATAAGGTTTTTTCTATTGGTTTTCGTACCCCGCCGACCAATAGTACGGGTGTGGCGCATATTATTGAACATTCAGTATTATGCGGTTCGAAGAATTTTCCTGCTAAGGATCCGTTCGTAGAGCTGGCAAAGGGCTCGTTGAATACCTTTTTGAATGCCATGACCTATCCGGACAAAACAGTATATCCTGTTGCAAGCATGAATGATCAGGACTTTAAAAACCTCATGCATGTTTATATGGATGCGGTATTGTATCCGAATATTTATCAAAGAAAAGAGATCTTCCAGCAAGAGGGATGGCACTATGAGTTGGAGGATGAGCAGTCGGAATTAAAATATAATGGTGTTGTATACAATGAGATGAAGGGTGCTTTTTCTTCACCGGAATCTCAATTGTATCGACTGATACAAAATTCCCTATTCCCAGACACGGCATATGGGGTGGAATCCGGTGGTGATCCGGATCATATTCCGGAGCTTTCCTATGAGGAATTCATAGATTTTCATAAAACCTACTATCACCCGTCCAATAGCTATATCTATTTGTACGGCGATATGGATTTTGAAGAAAGACTGGATTGGTTAGATAAGGAATACTTAAATCAATATGACCGCCATCCGGTGGATTCGGAAGTGAAACTACAAAAAGGTTTTGATGCAATTCGAGAAGTGGAGACACATTATTCACTGAGTGAGAATGAATCCCTGAATGAGAATACGTATCTAAGCTTAAATGCTGTGGTCGGCAGTTCCTTGGATAAGGAACTAAGCCTTACATTCCAGATTCTTGATTACGTGTTATTGCAAGCACCCGGAGCACCGATTAAGCAGGCATTGCTGGATGCTGGTATCGGTAAGGATATTCTGGGTGGATATGAAGATGAGATTCTACAAACCACATTTACAATTATAGCGAAGAATTCAGATGATGATAAAAAAAATCAGATGCTCGGATTAGTGAAGGATGTATTATCCAAACTGGTGGATGAGGGTATTGATGAGAAATCTCTACGTGCTGCAATCAATTTCTATGAATTTAAGTACCGAGAAGCTGATTATGGACAATTCCCGAAGGGTTTGCTCTATGGCCTTCGTGCGATGAGCGGATGGCTTCATGACGATAAAAAACCTTTCCTTCACCTGAAGGATTCCACAGGATATGCATTTTTAAAGGATAAGATTGGAACGGGATATTATGAGAAGTGTATCAAAGAATATCTTCTCGACAATCCGCATAGCTCTTTGGTGATCTTAAAACCGAAGACCGGACTCGGTAATGAGAAGGAAGAGAAGCTCAAGGAGAAGCTGGCTTCCTATAAGGCAACTCTGACATCGGAAGAAATCCAGACAATCATAAAAGAAACAAAGAACTTAAGAGAGTACCAAGAGATTCCTTCTACTAAGGAAGAACTTGAGATGATTCCGCTTCTTACCCGTGAGGATATAGAGAAAAAAGTACGTCCTATCTTTAATGAGGAGTTAAATGTTGATGGTGTCAAAGTGATTCGTCACAATATTTACACTAATAAAATTGCTTATCTGAGACTGTTATTCAATGTGAAGGAGGTTCCGAAGGAGCTACTTCCGTATGCATCCCTCCTATCCTTTGTTCTTGGATATGTGGATACAAATAATCATAGTTATTTAGATTTGTCCAATGAAGTAAATATTCATACCGGTGGAATATCTACGAATGTTATTAGTTTTTCTGTGAAGGGCAGCTCTGAGAATTTTCATCCGGTATTCGAGTTTACAACCAAGGTACTGTATGATAAGTTAACAGAAGCGTTTCGATTGATAGAAGAGATGCTACACCAGACAAAGCTAGAGGATACGAAGCGTTTGAAGGAAATCGTAGATGAAATAAAATCAAAGCTTCAGATGCATTTTAATTCAGCAGGTCATTCCGTGGCTGTGGATCGCGCAATGTCCTATTATTCCGTACATGGATTATTCAAGGAGACCACAACAGGAATTACATTTTATAAATTCATGGAAGAACTAGCAGATAATTTTGCTTCTAAAGCAGAAGATACAATTAAAAAACTAAAAGAATTGATGCAGATGATATTTACGAAGAGTAATCTGATGATTAGTATCACTGCGGATGATGAAGGATACAAGCGTTTTGAGGATAAACTACCGGAATTTACTGATAAGCTGATTTTAAAAGCGGATAGTAAACTATACGAGAGTTATGATACTTCATCTTTACAACCGGTTTGTTTCAATGAAGGATTCAAGACTGCAATGCAGGTTCAGTATGTTGCAAGAGCAGGTAATTTCTTGAAAGCGGGATTAAAATACACCGGAGCACTAAAGGTACTAAAGACAATCTTAAGCTATGACTACCTCTGGAATAATGTACGAGTTAAGGGTGGCGCATATGGCTGTATGTGTGGCTTTTCCGGTGTGGATGGGGATGCGTATTTTACCTCCTATCGTGATCCGAATCTAAGAGATACCAATAATATCTATGAGAAGGCTCCAGAGTATGTGAAGAATTTCACGGCAGATGAGAGGGATATCACCAAATATATTATCGGAACCTTTAGTACAATGGATACACCACTAACCCCCCAATCACAGGGAAAACGTTCTCTGAGTATGTATATTGCGGGATTAACTGTTGAGGATTTACAAAAGGAGCGAGATGAAGTTCTTAATGTAACGATCGAGGATATCCGGGCGTTGCATGCTGTTATTCAGGCATTCCTTGATGCTGGGAATATCTGTGTAATTGGTAATGAAAGCAGAATCACAGAGAATAAGGATATGTTCAAGGAGATAAAGAGCTTAATATAATCGTCAGAGTGATAGAATACAAATGATAATATGATATTAATATGAATCTATAAAATAAGTAAATTTATGCATTGGGTGATCTTATGCATTAGGTAAATTTATGCAAAAGATAAACTAAACAAACATCTACAAAACATCTACAAAAGATAAATATATAGAATAAACTAGAGTATTGAGTTATAATGTTTTCTCCAAAGGATAAATAAAGATTTGCTAGAGAAGATATCGATAGAAGGAAAGTTTGAGAGGATAAGAAAAAGAATGAAGGATACAAAGTATAAGTCAGGGTTTGTCACATTAATAGGAAGACCGAATGTAGGAAAATCAACTCTGATGAATCAGTTAATCGGACAGAAGATAGCGATTACCTCCGATAAACCACAAACAACGAGAAATCGTATCCAAACCGTATATACGGATGAACGAGGACAGATTATATTCCTGGACACACCCGGAATTCATAAGGCAAAGAATAAATTAGGCGAATATATGGTGAATATTGCGGAGCGGACCATGAGTGGTGTAGATCTTGTTCTGTGGTTGGTAGAGCCATCAACCTTTATCGGTGCCGGTGAGCAACATATCGCTGAGCAATTGAACAACATGAAAACACCGGTTATTCTTGTGATTAATAAAATCGATACTGTGAAAAAAGAAGAAATTCTTGCTTTCATAGCAGCCTATAAAGATAAAGTCAACTTTGCGGAGATTGTTCCGGTATCTGCTCTCAAGGGAGAGAACACGAAGACTTTATTAGAAGTGATTTATAAATATATGCCGGAAGGTCCGATGTATTATGATGAGGATACAGTTACCGATCAGCCAGAACGACAGATTGTGGCGGAGTTGGTAAGAGAGAAAGCACTTCGATTGTTGGATGATGAGATTCCTCACGGAATTGCCGTTAGTATTGAACGAATGAAGGAAAGACCTAGCAATGGCTCTAGTCAGGGAATGATAGATATCGATGCTACCATCGTATGCGAGCGAGATTCTCATAAGGGTATTATAATTGGAAAGAGCGGTAGCAAGCTGAAACTTATCGGTACGCAGGCGCGTAAAGAAATCGAAAATCTATTGGATTGTAAAGTGAATCTCCAACTTTGGGTCAAAGTGAAGAAGGACTGGAGAGACAGCGACTTCCTTATGAAGAATTTTGGTTATAATCGGGATGAATAACAAAATTTTTAAATGGTAGCTTCTGACTAGTTTAACAAGTCACAAAATGGGAAACCTAATACTATAACAAATGATGTTATAACAAAAACATAAGTCATAAGTTAGGGGGCTCATTTATGAAGAATTATGATTACTGGAATAGCTTTGCTAGAACAGGAAATATTAATGATTACTTAAATTATATTGCTTGTACGCAGGAAGAATTCGGTGAAGAAACAATACAACCAAGAGATGTTTCCAAGAAGAGCGTTGGAAAGAATAAAGAAGGTGGATTGATTGCCGGTATCAACAATAGTGACGGGAATGGTTCTATCAGCCATGCCAGTTGGTGATTATGACAAACGGCTTGTAATATTAACAAAAGAGTTCGGAAAAATATCCGCATTTGCCAAAGGCGCCCGTAGACCAAACAGCGCCTTTTTGGCATGCAGTCAACCTTTTTCCTTTGGTAAATTCACCTTATACGGAGGGAGAACTTCCTATAATGTTATGTCGGCGGAGATATCCAATTACTTTGGTGAGTTAAGAGAGGATTTTGATCGTCTCTGCTATGGGTTTTATTTTTGTGAATTTGCAGATTATCTGACGAAGGAAAATAATGATGAGACTAATATATTAAAGCTTCTGTATCAAACGCTAAGAGCCTTGACGAAGGAGAGTCTTAATGTAGAGTTGATTCGTGCAATATTTGAATTAAAAATCATGGCGCTAAACGGTGAAGCACCTTATGTATTTGGTTGTGTAAAATGTGAGAAAGGCCATGCCGATGCATTGAGCAGTAATAATATACAATACTATTACTTCAGTGTTGGAGGCGGAGGAATACTATGTGATACCTGCAAGGTCTTTGATAAGAACGTAATTCGTATCCAAACATCAACACTATACACAATGCAATACATAATATCTTCAGAGATTGAAAAACTATATACATTTAGAGTATCCGAGGAGGTTTTGGGTGAACTTTCGCATTGTATGAAGAATTATTTGAAGTGTTATGTTGAGCGTGAATTCAAATCCTTGGATATGATTATGGGTAGATAAATTTATAAATTATGGTTGAAATTCTTGCATATAAAGGTTAAAATGGTAGGAGCCGAATTGTAATTTTGAGGGTAACTTTACACATTTTATATGATTCGGTATTAAATATCTAATATATGTTGTTGTCTCACAAGATGATTCATCAACAGAACGGAGGATTTTATGAAAAGAATTACTTATATTGTGATAATTTTTTTGCTAATCCTTGGAGCAACCGGGTGTGCAAAAAAAACAAAATATATTAATGCAAATGATGTTACAGAAAGCACACTATTAGCAAGAGCAAACGGTAGCTTACAGGTTGCATCAGTGGAGAATTTCGATAAGCAGTATTATGATTTAAATGAATTAAATGATTTTATCGGCAAGGAAGTAGATGCTTATAACGACAAAGCTAAGGCTGAGAACATTAAGGTCGATAAGATTGATGAGAAGGAAATTGATGGCAAGAAGTGCGTAGTGATGTTACTGTCTTATGCCGGAATGAAGGATTATTCTAATTTCAACAGCGTATTAGCTGCATATTTTCATGGAGGAACGAAGGATGTATCTTTTGAGCTTCCGGACAAGTTGGTAAGTGCTGGCAAGGGCGAGTCTAAACCGACTGCTGATATAATTAATAACTCAGATTACAGGGTGTTAGTTGTGAATGAGCCCATTCACATTGTTGTTAGCGGCAAAGTGAAATTCTACTCTGAGAACGCGAAGAAAATAGATGGAAATGAAGTAAAAAGTGCTGCGGAAGGCATGACAGTAGTAGTGTTTAAGCCTTAATAAAGGCTATTCGGAGCAATTATAATCATTAACATTAAAATAATACAGATAATGAGGTTGATTTACATGGAAAAGACAATGGAGAAAATTGTAGCATTAGCAAAGGCAAGAGGCTTTGTATATCCGGGATCTGAGATTTACGGTGGTCTTGCAAATACATGGGATTACGGTAATCTTGGTGTAGAATTAAAGAATAATGTAAAAAAAGCATGGTGGGCTAAATTCATTCAGGAAAACCCTTATAACGTAGGTGTTGACTGTGCAATATTGATGAATCCACAAACTTGGGTTGCATCCGGACATTTGGGCGGTTTCTCCGATCCTCTGATGGATTGTAAAGAATGTCATGAGCGTTTTCGTGCGGACAAAATTATCGAAGACTATAATATGGAAAAAGGCATCGCAGTAGAAGGCAGTGTTGACGCTTGGTCCCATGATGACATGAAAAAATACATTGATGAACATAATATTCCATGTCCAACCTGTGGTAAGCATAATTTTACTGATATTCGTCAGTTTAATTTGATGTTCAAAACATTCCAAGGTGTAACAGAGGATGCAAAGAACGTTGTTTATTTAAGACCGGAGACAGCACAGGGTATCTTCGTTAATTTTAAGAATGTTCAGAGAACATCTCGTAAAAAGATTCCATTTGGTATTGGCCAGATTGGTAAGTCCTTCCGTAATGAAATTACACCGGGTAACTTCACATTTCGTACCAGAGAATTCGAGCAGATGGAATTAGAATTCTTCTGTGAGCCGGATACAGATCTTGAATGGTTTGGTTACTGGAGACAATTCTGCATTGATTGGTTAAAGAACCTTGGCTTGAAGGATGAAGAGATGAGAGTTCGTGACCATGAAGCAGAAGAACTTTCTTTCTATAGTAAAGCAACCACAGATATCGAGTTTTTATTTCCATTTGGTTGGGGTGAGCTTTGGGGTATAGCAGATCGTACCAATTATGACTTGACTCAGCATCAGGATGTATCCAAGGAAGATATGAGCTACTTTGATGATGAGAAAAAGGAAAGATATATTCCATACGTTATTGAACCTTCCCTCGGTGCTGATCGTGTTACCTTAGCATTCTTATGTGCAGCGTATGATGAAGAGGAGATTGCAGAAGGTGATGTTCGTACCGTACTTCATTTCCATCCGGCGATCGCACCGGTTAAGATTGGAGTTCTTCCTTTATCAAAGAAATTGACTGATCCTGCAGAGAAGATATTCTTTGACTTATGCAAGACCTATAACTGTGAATTTGATGATAGAGGCAATATCGGTAAGAGATACCGTAGACAGGATGAGATTGGTACTCCATTCTGTATCACCTATGATTTTGATTCTGAAACTGACGGTGCAGTAACCGTTCGTGATAGAGATACCATGCAACAGGAAAGAGTTAAGATTGAAGATCTTAAGTCATATTTTGAGAATAAGTTTAAATTTTAGAAAAAAAGACTTTCCTAACCATATCAAATTATGGTACAATAAGCGCAGCGTGTAAACCGTGATCATCAGTCACCGGTTCATTCGCGTGGGATAAACTCTAATCTAGGGTGTATCCGGTTAAAGTTTCACAAAATTGAGTTGTAATATGTTATATGCTATTATCCTATGGGTGATAAAAGTATTACGCAAACACAATGAAGTATTTGCGTTGTGTTTTCATAGTACTTTTGCCACCTATTTGATGGTTAGGGTATCTAAGATACTTTAATGAGAATTGTGTCAGAATATGCAGTTGATTATTGAAAAGAATATTGCTTTACAGGCAGGCTTGTGATAACAGTATTTGGTATCGGAATAACAACATCATTATGATTAACACATTAATCCGGACATAATATTTTCAAAGTATTTTAGACATCCTAATCAGTGATAATGCTATAACAAATTATAATATATAATTATTTTAGGAGGGCACTTACAAATGGCAAAATGGGTATATTTGTTCAAAGAAGGTAAGGCTGATATGAAAAACCTTCTTGGTGGTAAAGGCGCTAACTTAGCAGAAATGACTAACTTAGGTCTTCCAATTCCTCAAGGTTTTATTGTAACAACAGAAGCTTGTACAGACTACTACAATAGCGGCAAGAAGATTACAGACGAGATTAAAGCACAGATTTTTGATGCTTTAAAATTACTTGAGGAGCAACAGGGTAAGAAATTCGGTGATACTGAGAATCCTTTACTTGTATCAGTACGTTCCGGTGCTAGAGCTTCCATGCCTGGTATGATGGATACAATTCTTAACTTAGGTTTAACAGATGTTGCTGTTGAAGGCTTCGTAAAGAAAACTGGTAATGCTAGATTTGCATATGACTCTTACAGAAGATTCATCCAGATGTTTTCTGACGTTGTTATGGAAATTCCAAAGTCCAAATTCGAAAGAGTATTAGATGAAATCAAAGAAGCTAAGGGTGTTCATTATGACACAGAGCTTACTGCTGATGACTTAAAAGAAGTTATCGCTGGTTTCAAAGCATTATATAAGACAGAAAAAGGTGAAGATTTCCCTCAGAATCCTGCAGATCAGTTGATCGAAGCAATCACAGCTGTTTTCCGTTCTTGGGACAATCCTCGTGCTATCTACTACAGAAGAATGAACGATATCCCTGGCGACTGGGGTACTGCAGTTAACATTCAGGCAATGGTATTTGGTAACATGGGTGATACATCCGGTACTGGTGTTGCATTTACACGTAACCCTTCCACTGGTGAAGCTAAGATCTATGGTGAATACTTAATCAATGCTCAGGGTGAAGACGTTGTTGCTGGTATCAGAACTCCACTTCCTATCTCCAGATTAGAAGAAGATATGCCTGAAGCATATGCTGAATTCATGAGAATTGCTACTCTTCTTGAGAATCACTACAAAGATATGCAGGACATGGAATTCACAATCGAAGACAAAAAACTTTACTTCTTACAGACACGTAACGGTAAGAGAACAGCTCCTGCTGCTCTTCAGATCGCTTGTGATTTAGTTGACGAAGGTAAGATTACAAAGGAAGACGCTATCAAGAGAATTGAAGCAAAATCCTTAGATCAGTTATTACATCCTCAGTTTGATGCAGCAGCATTAAAAGCAGCTAAGCCTGTTGGTAGCGCTCTTCCTGCATCTCCTGGTGCAGCAGCTGGTAAAGTATACTTCACCGCTGAAGAAGCAAAATCTCATCATGACGCTGGCGAAAGAGTTATCCTTGTTCGTCTTGAGACATCTCCAGAAGATATCGAAGGTATGCATGCAGCTGAAGGTATCTTAACAGTACGTGGTGGTATGACATCTCATGCAGCAGTTGTTGCTCGTGGTATGGGTACTGCTTGTGTATCTGGTTGTGGCGAGATCGTAATCAACGAAGAAGAGAAATTCTTCACAATCGCTGGTAACACAGTAAAAGAAGGAGATTACATCTCCTTAGACGGTTCCACAGGTAACATCTACATTGGAGATATCCTTACTGTAGAAGCTTCCATCAGTGGTAACTTTGATAGAATTATGAAATGGGCTGATGAAATCAGAACATTAAAAGTAAGAACAAATGCTGATACACCTGCAGATGCAGCTAACGCTGTTAAGTTTGGTGCTGAAGGTATCGGTCTTTGCCGTACAGAGCATATGTTCTTCGAAGGTGAGAGAATCCACAAGATTAGAAAGATGATCCTTTCTAAGACAGTTGAAGCTAGAGAAGAAGCTCTTAACGAGTTGATTCCTTTCCAGAAGGGTGACTTCAAGGGTCTTTACGAAGTAATGGAAGGAAGACCGGTTACGATCCGTTTCCTCGATCCTCCGCTTCATGAATTCGTTCCTACAGAAGCAGATGATATCGCAGCATTAGCAGCAGATATGGGTCTTACAGTTGCAGAAGTAAATGCAGTTTGTGATTCCTTACACGAGTTCAACCCTATGATGGGTCACAGAGGTTGTCGTCTTGCCGTAACATACCCTGAGATTGCTAAGATGCAGACCAGAGCAGTTATGGAAGCAGCAATCGAAGTGAAGAAAGAAAAAGGCTTTGATATCGTACCTGAGATCATGATTCCTTTAGTAGGCGAGAAGAGAGAGCTTAAGTTCGTTAAAGAAATCGTTGTTGAGACTGCAGAGTTAGTTAAGAAAGAATTAAACAGCGACATCGAGTACCATGTTGGTACAATGATCGAGATCCCTCGTGCAGCATTACTTGCTGATGAGATCGCTGAAGAAGCAGAATTCTTCTCCTTCGGTACAAACGACTTAACACAGATGACATTCGGTTTCTCCCGTGATGACGCTGGTAAGTTCTTAGATGCATACTACAAGGGCAAGATCTATGAGTCCGATCCATTCGCAAGACTTGATCAGGACGGCGTTGGCCAGTTAGTTAAAATGGCTTCCGAAAAAGGTCGTGCTACAAGACCTAACATCAAACTTGGTATCTGTGGTGAGCACGGTGGAGATCCTTCCACAGTTGAGTTCTGCCACAAGGTAGGTTTGAACTATGTATCTTGTTCACCTTTCCGTGTGCCGATCGCTAGATTAGCAGCAGCACAGGCTGTATTGAACAACTAATAAATAAGAATATCGCAAGATATGATGAGAGGGCAGCCCGCAAGGGCTGCCCTCTCTTTTACGACTGTGTGAAGCCCGCGTGCGGACTGACGAAGTCAGTAGGCGCGATTTTGCCAAGATCAGAGACTATATAGATTAACCGCAATATTGAAAATTACTGTATAATATAATATGTTTGGTAGTATAAAGGTAAGAAATGTGGTGAAATATGAAAGATTCATTTGGATGTGGTATCATCGATAAAGCAGTGTCTTCAAGTGGAGGACGAAAAATATTTAATGATTATGGATTTGAGATAAAAGGTGATTAAACGTGAGTATGACTTTAATTATTCTGACATTAAGATTTTGCAATATGCAATGTAATACCAAAGATAGTTGCAACAAGTCACTTTAACTGAACAACAAAGAAAAGTATATGATAGTCTGGTATCCTACTTGAATGAATATGGATTTCCACCAACCGTTAGAGAGTTATGTAATATTCTAGAGTATGCTTCCACTTCAAGTATTGCTGCACATTTACATAAACTAGAAGAAGTTGGATTGATCATCCGGAAAGCTGGATGTCCGCGAGCAATTCAGATAATAGGTGGAAAGGAGTTAGAGAATGGGCAAGATATATGTCGATGTCACTGCTGAATTTACCAAAGATGGGATCCTCCGACCTAAAAGTATTCGCTGGGAGGATAACAATCTTTGGTTTGTGGAAGGAATCGATGGAACAAATCATTGTGAGTAAGTAAATGAAAAGTGATCAGCACACGTAACTGTGTCAGAGCATGGGAGACAGCATGCACTAAAACCTGGCACATGGCATTATAACTTGCTAAGGTGATTTCCCTTTCCGGTGCGAGTACAAAATAACCGTTTTGTATTTACAAGGAGAAGAATAATTTGGAGAATAACACAATTGAATTTTACTGAAAAAATGCAGGAAGAGTTTTAGGATATCATATACGTTGACGGGAGATGATGAATCACCGGTTTTGACGAATATCAGCTTGAAATGCCACACTTATAAGAAAGTATCAAGATTAAAGAAATACACGGAAGGATTCTTACGAATCCAAGCGGAGAACGGGATATTTTACGTGTAAATTAAAATTCGGGAATGTCAGACCTCAGGTAGGATAAAAAGGTCAACGATACTACAAGACAATTAAATGAGGGCCTCATGATAAAGGCGATATTTTAGCAGACGTATATTGATGATAAGCAAAATGTTAAGCCTAGGGTCGCATGAGAAAGATAACCAGTGAAAACTGGACTTTCTCTTTGCGTCCTTTTTAAGTGCATACTTTTTTAGAATAGATCCTCTTTTTCTGGATTTCAGTCCAGAAAGAGAGGATTTTATGTATTACGAACCAAAACAAAGTGGGAAAAGAATTAAAGAGCTGCGCAAGGGTATGGATTTAACACAGGAACAACTCGCCAATGAGATGGGGATGAGCAGAGAAAGCATTGGTAGAATTGAAACAGGAGCGAGAGGGATATCCATCGATCAGCTAGTTGTCTTTGCTGAATTCTTCCATGTGAGCACAGATTTTATTCTATTGGGTAAGAAGGTTGATTCCCAGGTAGGAATATTGGAGGGGATTTCCGAGGAAAAGAGGGAGTTGGCTTTGAAGATATTGAAGGTTATTTTGCAGAATTTATAGAGTATGAGCTTTGGGGTTAAGAACGTGATTGGCAAGTTTTTTACTTTTAAAATATTCTATAAAGTAAGTACAAATATGCCTGTATTTTTGGTTGTAGCCAGTAAATGTTTGTGCAGTAGTAAATACATACTTATATTGCAACAAGAGATAATGAGAATAAACAGCAATAGATAGGAGGAATGAATCGTCTTCGTCGAGTCACTACTTACAGTAATGCTATACATAAATTATTCATGTTTGGATAATGGATTAGGAGTAGTGCTGGAGGATAATTAATGTAATACTCACTTCAAAGATATTCAAAGATAATTAAAAGACTACATTAATTATTTTTACAATTACTTTAACAAATTGCTAAAAATTTAAATATTTGTTAAAAAGATACAAAATATGGTATGGTGTTTTGTCGATAATTAAGATATTGAAGTCTGGAAGATTATGGTAATATGTTTGAGGGGAATTTAAATAAATTGACGGAGGGTACTATATGAGAAACACCAAGTCCAAAGCCAGGGCAAGGTTAAAAGTTACATCAAAGAAAGCTATTAGTATAATTTTATCATTAACACTTGTTTTAGGTATGCTAATAAACAGCCAGATAAATGCAAATGCGGCAAGTGGTTCATTGTCGCCTCAAGGAACGATTGATAAAGGTTACCACTTAAAAGTTGACTATAGCGAGTCTAATAAAGATCCAGAAGCCATGACTTCAAAGGTTACCGTGACTGCATATTTAGTACAAGACGCAGACTATTCATTGAATATATCTGCAACTAAAAATGTTACAATCAACATTAATGGTTCAAGTAAGGATTTTTCTTTTACTTCAGGGCTACACAATTCTGGAGGGGTTACAACGAAGCTGGCAAGTTGGTCATGCACAGTCTCTCACCCAAACGATAAAGCGATTACGATACCAATATCAGCTAGATTTGATATAGCAGCGACTTTATCCGGTACTTACTATTCAAATATAAGTACATCAGATGATGTAACACTGGACAAATTGGATACAACTGCGCCTACCTATGCATTAAGTCTTGGGCACGGAACTGCGGCGACTTCTAACAAGGATAATACCCCAACTTTTAGTGCTACAAGCTGCAATGATTCAGAAAGCGGTATTGCTTCTGGGAGTTTTTATATAGATGGTACAGCTCATGCGGCCACACTTTCAGGAACAACCTATTCCTATACACCTACTGCACTTTCAAACGGCTCGCATACTGTTTATTTTAAAATAGTTGACAAGGCGAGTAATACAGCTACATCCTCAACCTATACATATTTTATTGATGCAGCAGCACCATTATATACATTTAGTAATCCTGGACATAATACTGCGGCTACGGCTGATGTAGATAACAGACCTACATTCAGTGCTACTAGTTGCTCCGATACTCCAAGTGGTATTGCATCAGCCTACTTTTATATTGATACGAAACAATGTGAGGCAACACTTTCAGGTACAACCTATTCCTATACACCACCTACAGCTCTAACCAACGGATCGCATACGGTATATTTCACGATAACCGACAAAGCAGGAAATACGGCAACGTCATCAGCATCAACATATACCTATTATATTGATGCAACACCGCCAGCTTTTACATTTAACCCGGGTCATAGCACCCCGACAACCGCAGATAAAGACAACACACCTACGTTCAGTGCTACAAGTTGCTCAGATGCTTTAAGTGGCATTGCATCGGCTTATTTCTATATAGATGGAAAAGAAAATAAGGCTACACTTTCCGGAACCACATATTCTTATACACCATCTACTGCACTTACAGAGGGTGCTCATACTGTTTCCTTCAAGCTTGTTGACAAAGCGGGAAATGCAGCATCGTCTACTACCTTCACATATTATATTGATGCAACAGCACCAGTATATACTTTCGGCAACCCAGGACATAATACCGCTCCGACCGCAGATAAAGATAATACTCCAACGTTTAATGCAACAAGTTGCTCTGATGCAATAAGTGGTATTGCATCGGCCTACTTTTATATCGATACGAAACAATATGCGGCAACACTTTCAGGAACGACATATTCCTATACACCACCTACACTTGCAGATGGTGCGCATACTATATATTTCCAGATTACAGATAAGGCGGGTAATACGGTTTCATCTGCAACCTTTTCCTATTATATTGATGCAACAGTACCAGTATATACTTTTGGCAACCCCGGACATAATACGCCTAATACAGCAGATAAAAATAACAAACCTACATTTAGTGCTACAAATTGTTCTGATGCACTTAGTGGTATTAATACAGCTTACTTCTATATCGATGGGAAAGGATATGCGGCAACACTTTCCGGAACGACATTCTCCTATACATCACCTACTGCACTTACAGAGGGTGCACATACTGTATATTTCCAGATTACGGACAAAGCAGGAAATGTAGTATCATCAACTACTTATACCTATTATATCGATACAACAACACCACTATATAAATTTATTCCCGGCCATAATACACCGGAGACAGCTGATAGTAACAACAGACCTATATTCAGTGCTATAAACTGCTCTGATGCAGTAAGTGGAATTGCAACTGCATATTTCTATATCGATGGAATAAGATATGCTGCAACACTTTCCGGAACGACATATTCCTATCAACCAAATACTGAGCTTTCAGACGGTTTGCATACAGTGTATTTTGTAATTACCGATAAAGTTGGGAATACGTCCCCATGGTCATCTTACGACTATTATATTGATCCGACAGCACCATCCTATAAGTTTGATCCAGGTCACAATACAGCAGATACAGCTGATAAAAATAATGTACCAACGTTTAGTGCTTCAGACTGTTCTGACGTGAGTGGAATTGCTTCAGCTTACTTTTATATTGATGGAACTGCATATGAAGCAATACAGTCGGGTACAACATATTCTTATACACCTGATTCTGAGCTTTCGGACGGTTCACATGACGTGTACTTTGAGATAACTGATAATGCAGGTATGCAGTCAACATCATCTACCTATACGTATTTTATCGATCAGACAGCACCGACCTATATGGTCAACCTAGGGCACAACACTGCAGCAACTGCAGATTCTAGCAGTAAGCCTTTGTTCAGTGCAACCAACTGCACGGATGAAGTAAGTGGCATAAAATCCGCTTACTTCTATATAGATGGAACAGCTTACCCGGCAACATTTTCTGGTGAAGCATATTCATACGCACCAACTACTGCACTTTTAGAAGGTTCGCATACGGTGTACTTTAAAATTACCGATAATTCAGGTAATTCAATTTCAACTTTACCTTATACATATTATATTGATTTAACAGCACCATCCTATACCTTCAACAATCCGGGGCATAATTCTACTACAACAGCGGATATTAATAATAAACCTACGTTCAGTGCTACAAATTGTACAGACGCCCTAAGTGATATAGAATCAGCTTATTTCTATATCGATGATATTGCATATGCAGCAACACTCAGTGGTACATCATACTCTTACACACCTACTGTAGATCTTTCAGGTGGTTCACATACGGTATACTTTAAGATTACAGACAATGCAGGTAATTTAGTTAAATCATCAAATTATACGTATTATATCGATTCAACGGCACCAACCTATACATTCAAACCGGGACATGGTTCAGCGGTAATGTCAGATAGTAACAATATGCCTACGTTCAGTGCAACAAACTGTTCTGATGCTACAAGTGGTATAGCTTCCGCATATGTATATATAGACGGAACAGCATATGAAGCAACACATTCGGGCATGACCTATTCCTATACACCGACAATCGCGCTTTCTGACGGAGCGCATACAGTTTATTTCAAGATTACTGACAATGTGGGTAATACGACTTCTTCATCTATCTTTACGTATTATATTGATCCGACAGCATCATCGTATACCTTCAACCCGGGTCATGACAGCGCAACAATGGCAGATAGTAATAATAAGCCTACATTTAGTGCAAGTAACTGTACTGACACAACAGGTGGCATTGAGTCTGTTTACTTCTTTATAGACGGAACAGCATATGAAGCAACACGTTCTGATATGACGTATTCCTATACACCAACTACGGAGCTATCAGATGGCACACATGTTGTTTATCTACAGATTACAGACAATGCGGGCAACATGACGTTATCATCACCGTTTGATTATTTTATTGATACGACGAAACCTTCTTTTACATTAGAGGAATCAGTAAAGTGGAGTGCTAGTAATTCAGTTACTGTTAATATTTCTGAATTGGGTAGTGGTGTTAAAATTCAGAAATGGGCAATTGGAAATGTCTCTGAAAACTTCTTTATTAGCAATGGCACACAATTCACAGGTAAAAGTTTTCTTGCGCCAAAGAATGGAGTTTATACTGTATATGTACAAGATTATGCGGGGAATTCCGTTGTTCAAACTGTGACAGTTGGTCATATCTTTCCTGCACAGCCCATTGGCACATTCACAGAATCATTTACTGATTTTAGTGAGGGTTCGAATGGCATAGCTCCAACATTCGGACGTGTGTATAGTTCGGCAAATAGCAACATAGGTCCATTCGGTAGAGGGTGGACATTTAGTTTACAAGGCAGCTGCAAGATATATCAGTATGACTTTGTAGATGATATGGGTAATAATCAAGTCGGAACGTTATCAAATCTTGAGGAAGTGAATTTACCGGATGGAAGCACTTATATATTTGAACTTACAGATGGAATATATACAGCAGCGAATACAAGGGACAAGTTTACCAAAAACGACGACGGTACATATACACTAACGGATACGACCAAAGTTAAATACCATTTTAATGCAAACGGTTATCTTGATTCTATAACAGACCAGAATGGTAACAAGCAGACGATAACAGTTGATTCTACTGGAAAGATAAGCGAAGTGAAAGATTCTGTAAATAGGATTTATACGTTCAAATATAATGATGATGGAACGTTAGATACTATAACAGATCCAGCTGGAAGGGTATTTGGCTATCAATATAAGGATGGAATCCTGTCTGCAAGCTTATCGCCTACAGGTGTGGCAGTAGAAAGTTATGGTTATGACTCGTTCAATTATCTTGATACAATTAAGGATGCTTTTGGACATACTACAGAGGCAGTAATTTATAATCATGATGATAAGGATCGTATACGTAGTATCACAGATGAGAATGGTGTTAGTACCTCTTATCAATATGATGATATGGCAAGGTCCATGACAGAGACTAGTTCTGATAAAACTATAACGATTACCACTTTCGATGAATTTATACGACCGATTTCTACATCAGAGAACACAAAGACAACGGGCACAACCAGTTATTCCAATCTATATGATGATCTAGATACCGTTGTCGATTCTGATGGTAATACCACGAAGTATGTGAGTAACAATGATGGCAATATTACAAGTGCCATAACAAAGGATATCAATGGAAGAATAACAGAAAATGATACATTACAATACACTTTTGACAGTATAAATAATATAACTAAGAGTGTTGAAACAGCAATTTCTACAAGCTATGCATCGGATGGTACTTCAACTACAGAAACTACTACTACGACAACAAACTACGACTCAAATGGCAATATGCTATACCACGAAGTAAATGACGGTACCACGGACAGCATTACCTCTGATACTTATAAAAGTGATGGACAAATCGACACCGATACAGCATCCGATGGCACTGTAACAAGTTATGCATATGATCAATATGGGTATCAAAAAGAGATAACAACGACACCCAAGAATGGAACTTCTACAACCGTAACAATAATTAATAATATTATCGGTATGCCTACATCTCAAACCGATGCAAATAAAGTGGAAACTACGAACGTATTCAACTCATTGGGTAACGTCGTAAAACAGACGGTTAAATCTTCGTCCGAAAGTAGGATAACCAGAAGTGTATATGATGAGTATGGAAGAGTGAAGCAACAGATATCACCAATGGAATATAACGAAGGTGACGATAACTTAACTAATGTTCAAAATGGAATTGCGAGTGTGGATCGGTATAATGATACGAATATTGGCACGAAGTATTTTTATAATAGTACAACTGGAAAGCTATCAAAACTTAATGTCAGTAGTTATGACGTTGGCATTGATTCAACGGGTAATGTGACTGATGTTTCTACTGCAGGAAATAACCTTGCAAATTATATATATTCTACGGATGAAAAAGAATTATTAAATGAAATTAATTATACAAATAAGGATAAAATTAACTTTCATTATCAGCCGTTTGATGATGCAACTAGAAAAGTTAAAGATATTAGCATCAACGATACAACGCAATATACATACAGTTATGATGATGATGGTAATTTAACTTCAAAATATAATGCCATTAATGACACGACTACATCTTATATAACAAATTCCGACGATTCGACTACCATAACTGTAACAAAAGGGAAATTAGATGGCACAGAATCTGGCCAAAATAATGAGAACAATGTGATTGACAAATATACAATCTCATCAGATGGAAATGGGCTTTTGGACACTGTGGGTAATGCGACGTATGGTTTGAACATTGATACCACAAACAATATAGATACCTTTTCGAAAGACTCGATTACAGAGTATACGAAAAGCTATTCAACTGGAACAGATGACTCGACAACTACAAGTATTAAAAAGAGTGATAACACCCTGATTACTTCTAGCGATGCATATGACAAAGCCAGTCAAACGAGAAACTATAAGAATGAGATAACCTGGATAGAGCAAGAGGGAGATTACAAGGTATCACACTCCACAAAAGATGATATAACTTACAACTATGATGTTTTTGGTAATATCAAAACGGTAAGTAAAAATGGTGTTATGGAGAATCATTATTACTATGATCAAGGTGATGAATTACTCCGAGACGATGATGTGGTACAAAATAAAACCTTCAGTTACGAGTATGACAAATATGGGAATATACTCAATAAATATACTTATGATTATACTACAGGAGAAAGCTTGACAGGACTGACCCCTAGTAGTACCATAAGTTATAAATATGAAAATGTAGCTTTTCCAGATGAGATGACATCCTACATTGTTAAGGATAATATCAAGAACACTTCAAGTAGCAATGACATTACCTACGATGCTTTAGGAAACCCACTAAGTTACATAGGTTGGGATATGAAATGGACAGCAGGTCGTGAACTTGCTTCCATGAGCAATGGAACTGATAAGATTAGCTATCAGTACGATGACAATGGAATTCGTACCTCAAAAACCGTAAATGGAGTAACTACTTCTTATACTACCATAAATGGGAATACTACAAGCCAATCTGACAGTGTGAACACACTGTATTTCCGTTATGACAAGAATAATCAACTTGTTGGTTTTAATCTCAACGGAACAGAATATATTTACTTACTAAGCGGGCAGGGTGATGTAATGGGAATCCTTGACAATACTGGAAAAACAATTGTAAACTATTCCTATGATGCATGGGGTAACTGTACGATTACAAGCGATACATCTGGAAGCAACCTCGGGAACATTAATCCTATGAGGTATAGGGGATATTACCTTGATGGAGAGACAGGATTTTATTATTTACAGAGTAGGTATTATAATCCCCAGAGTTGTAGATTAATCAATGCAGATGAGCCAACATGTATAAATACTTCAAATAGTATCGGAGTAAATTTGTTTGCCTATTGCAGTAATAATCCTATAGTGAATATCGATACAACTGGGAGAAGAAGTAAATATATAGAAGATCAGTTTTCTAAAACTCAAGTAGGCTCTTTTACTCTTTATGGCCGTAGTGGTAAAGATGCGATGGCAATTTGCTGTGGTGCAGTTGCATCATATAATACTCTTGTAGCATTTTCACGTAAGGAATCATTTGCAAGTGTCACCAACTATTATAATAAACACCATTACTTTACAGATCCTATTCTCGGTTTTGTTTCGCCTCATTCGCTTATGGACTTTTTCGTCGATCGTGGCTTTTACGTATCCGAATATTTTACTACAAGTCCTACTAAAGTTCAGAATATTGTATCTCAACATACAGTTTCCATAATAGCTTACTATTGGGAAGAGGAAACGATTTATAGGTTTGTGCCTTTAAGATGGAAGACAACAGAGAGCGAGTTTCATTATGCTGCTTGTATGAATTATGGGACATACATTACTGTGCATGAAGCGAATTATTATCAATCGGGCTCTTATTCACCAAGTAATTTTCATAAGTTCTTTAATACCTATTATGAAAAATCGTGGGAAAGATATGTTAATACTCCTGTAATTGTTATCACAATTGATTTACCAGGATTTTCTTTATATAATGATATTTCAAACTTTTGCTGAAATATTAATATTGTAGATAAAACATGCTACCTAATCTTCAGCGGGTTCCTGACAGCTTTTATTCTAGTATAATACTTGCCTCGGTATATTGAATACGAGTTTAGGTAATTTACAATTATATACCCGGGATATACCTATAATGGATCATATGCTCACCATTATGGTAATCCCGAGAAAGAGATATAGCTGCCAGAGCTTCTATAGTACTTTTCATACATAAATAGGTAAAACCCCTTAGAGGGATAAACAAGCCGCCGGATAAGCAGGCAGTTATAATTACAATTTAGAAAGGAACATTATGGAATGTGTTGATAAAAAACTATATAACTTTGTAATAAAAATTCTTTTAAGAATAACAGTTTTGGTCACTGCAATCATAGTAGTTATGTCAATGTTTAGTGGTTGTTCGGTTGGACACACACGTACATATGGTGATTTTCGGTTTTTACTTGGGTCCAAAGCCGAGTATATGATAACAAAGTATATTGGAAAAGGTGGAGATGTAGAAATCCCTATGTATCTTGGCGAAAGTAGAATACCAATAGTAAGTATTTATGGCGCATTTTCAGGTTGTAAAAATGTGACATCAGTAAAAATACCGAACGATATTAAATATATTGATGATAATGCATTTAGTGATTGTACTGGCTTAAGATCAATGGTACTTCCGAGCAATATTGAATATGTTTGGGATAATGCATTTAGTGGTTGCAAAAATTTGCATTCAGTATACTTTGAAGGAGATGCGCCTGCACTGGGTAAAGATGTGTTTGTAGGTACGCCCTCAGATTTCACAATATACTATAAATCTGATAAAGATGGATGGTCAGACAACTGGAACGGATATCATACAAAAGCATATTAGGCAGTAAATGAGATTTTCTCTGTGAAAAAACAAAACAAAATTATTCTGTAATACAAAAAGAGAGCCTTATAATTACTTCAAAAGTTGATATAAGGCTCCCTTTTTGTTGCTCTTTGTCAAACCTGCTAAGGAAAGTCAAGAGTTAACTAAAGTATTTTTAATAAATAAAAGAACATCAATAATAAAGAACGAGAGTTTCTCCTTCCTTAATATTATGCTCTTTTATTTATACGAAAAATCATTCAACTATATAGTCATCTCTAATCTTTGCATAATAGATATGAAAAAATTTATTCAAACCGGCGATTTTTGCAACTTTTTTGGGTTTGCCTTCATTTTCTTTTCTTTTTACAAAATCATAAATTGCATTATCCGTAGGTTTTTGTCTTGAAAAAGATGCAATTATTTCATACCCTACTTTTCTTAAAGATTTTGAACCACGTTTTGATATACGCCTATTTATGCTATTAAATTGCCCTGATTGATATGCTGGTGCATCGATTCCTGCATATGCAGTTATTGCACTAGTACTATGAAATCGATGGGTATCTCCGACTTCTGCAATAAATCGGGCTGCAAGATTCTCACCAATTCCTTTCATGCTGGAGAGAATATAAAATTCCTTAAGATTCTTGGATATTTCAATCATCTGTGTTAATATCATATCGGTGGATATGTTTATTTCTCTATATGTCCGTCCGTATAGCCTCTAAAGTTAACATTTTGACCGATGGATCTTTAGAGGATAAAGTAGGGATACTATCATTGGCTAAGGCATATATTTGTTTTGCTTTTTGCTCACTTTGTTGGTACCCTTCTTTTTTGCCTATTTTTTATATTCGTTTATAAATTGCTTTTCGGTAAGGCTGATTATATTTTCATAATGTATAAATCTTGCTACAAACGAATTAAACTTATCTCGCTTTATTTTTTGTGAATCATTTTCAAGTAACTTATCGATATTCGGCATGGTGCGTTCTGTGATATTAAGTAAAGTTAATCGGCATTTAACACACATACTAATATAATGGTTATACTGCCGTGATAAAAACCTTAATTGATTGTAATAAACATTAGAATTATCGGTGGCAGTATAAGGTTTGAACCAATTATCAAGACCATAATTCGCAATTGTTACTGCATCTAATCGATCAGTTTTTCCTGGGCGAATATTTAAGCAAGAATACTTGTACAGTTAGTGGGTTAATAGTATGGCTTATGGATGGAGTATATTTTCTTTCGAAGAAGATATAAAATCCAATCCAGTTGCATCAGTGTAATGTCATCCATTCGGTTGAAAAAGCGTGACATTGTCGGTTGCGAAGCCAATGAATCTTTATCCAGCAAAGTTGTAAAAATAGGGTCGGTGGTCAGCTCGTCAGAATCATCATTGGTAAAGTAGCCTGACAGCTGCTGATATATTTTCTGTAACAGGTTGTCCTTATCCTTATGGATGCGGATAGTTTTATCATTGGTCTGAAAATGTAGTTCAATCAGCTTATCTAGACCAATTTTGCAGATAAACTCTTTCAGTAGGAGCAGACCTGCATCGGAGGATAAATCGCCCCCATCAAAATTTATTTTAATCTTACTATTGCTTTCAGAACGAAGTGCCATTAAACTAGACATAAGAGTTTCTCCTTTTGTGTTGATGTTGTTGTGGTGATTACATTTTAACAAAGGTGAGACTCTTTTTCTATTGTTTGGGCTTCACTTTTTAGGTGAAAGCAATGATTAGATGAAAATACAGTAACTATGCGGTGCGAAGCACCATTCGATGAATTATCGTGAATAATTCAGGTTAATTATATAATTATTATTTGTGCTATCTTTATTTTTGTATTTTTAAAAAAGAACATTTATGGTTTGTTCCCGAACTTTATGTTCATTATAATTATTATGGCATCCTCAGCTACAAAGAATTTATTAAAAGTAAAAAGTATTAAATTATAAAATATTATTATGCGTGATTTTATATAAATCATTGATGATATCAGTTCAAAAAGTATAATATTTTTTGATATAGTCATGAATGCAGTAGATGATATGCCTGAGACGGAAGATACTCAGGATCGATTAAAAGTTTTACAGGAACTGATTGAGAAGAATTTTGATTTCTCTGCTCAGGAAGTTCCGGAAGAAATCGTTGATGCGTTCGTTGATTCAATCATCGTACACAAAGATTATTTCGAATGGAGCCTGAAATTAGCAGACGAACCGTTCTGCTGTAATGTTGAAGGAAACAAGCGTAAAAGCAGAGTTTTCCCTATTGAACAATCCGAAATGGCTGCATTCTTTCGCGCTTAGACTGTGTACGCACTGACGGAGTCGCTGGTATTTTCCGTGGAGAGTTAAGAATGTGGTATAAATGACCACAATATTGAAAAATATAGTAAAATATATTATACTTGGTAGTATTATATAAGAAGAGTGGTGATAATATGAATGCCTCATATGGATGCGGAATTATCGATAAAGGAGTGTCTTCAAGTGGAGGACGAATCGTTTTTAACGATTATGGCTTTGCGATAAAGGGTGGCTTATTAGATAAATGTGAGTATGAGTTTAATTATTTTGATATTAAGAGTTTACAATATTCGGTTGTAGTTCCAAAGATTCATTTTATCAGTGAAAATGAATCTTATATCGTGAATTTAACATTTATGACAAGATTTAGATTGAGGAAAATACTAAAAATATTTAAAGAGAATAATGTTCAATGTTGTGTATATCACTCAGAGTCGAAAAACTTACTAGCAAAGATACGTGACTGGTATGGATTCTGGTATAAGGGTTAGGCTTTAAAATGATTTTGAGTATAACAGGAGTAGGTAAGCGTATTCCAATGTAAAGCAATACTAGGATAAATAATATTTTAATAGTAAGAGATACGGATATTTATTATTTGTGATTGACAGAATTATAAATTGTAAGAGGGCAGGCTGACGGGTCTGCTCTCTTTGTGCTTTATGGCTGTAGCGGAGATTGGAATTTTTGAGGTGGAGGTTGTTTGTATATCCGTATTTGAAGCGTTCAATATACCATACGGCCAGTTTCGGTAAGTCTTAGCGCAGTACTCGAAGCCTGTGTTATTATTCTTTTTGATTGCTTTATTGTTTTTGTGCTACTCTATTGGAAAAGTTGATATATAACCTCGACATGTTTTAAGATACGGCCATTATAAAATAACGTCAAAAACTATAAACTAATAGAGGGTACCAAATTAATAGTTTATGTCATCAATAATTTTTAATTATTTCTACTACGCGTCAATTTGGATTTACTCTCAAAGTATTGATAGTTTGTTGTTGTGGTGTTATTATTTGTATATATCCTTTACAGCTAATATGGGAAGCTAATCGAGCCACGCATTTTGGCTATAATAGGAAATTATAAAATATAAGCTAGAAACAGAATCTTGCAAAATGAAAGGATTGAATCATTAATATGAAGTATTATGTAGATTCAAAATCACTTAAAGGTGGAGATGGAAGTAAAGAGCATCCGTTTGGAAAAATACAGGATGCAGCAAATATTGCATTACCTGGAGATGAGGTTATCGTGGCGCCAGGTATTTACAGAGAAAATGTTAATCCTATCAATAGTGGAACTGTAGACAATAGAATTATTTATCGTTCCGAGGAGAAAAAAGCTGCAATTATTACTGGAGCCGAGGAAGTTAAGAGTTGGGAACTTCATGAGGGAAATGTATGGAAAGCAAAAATTCCTAATGCTTTATTTGGAGATTATAATCCGTTTACAACCCTTGTTTATGGGGACTGGTATGTTGCAACAATAATTGCACATACTGGAGATGTCTTTTTGAATAATAAGTCCATGTATGAAGTGACTGAGATGGATAAAGTGTTAAATTCTAAAAAATCAATGCGTTCATGGGATCCTGATTTTACAGTTTACACATGGTATACGACTCAGGACATTGAGAAAAATGAAACCATTTTATATGCTAACTTTCAAGATAAAAATCCTAACGAGGAGAATGTAGAAATCAGCGTTAGAAAAAATTGTTTCTATCCAAAAGAAGAAGGGATCGGATATATCTCTTTTTCTGGGTTTACAGTGAGACAAGCTGCAACGCAATGGGCACCACCAACAGCATTACAGGAGGGTATGATAGGACCACATTGGTCAAAAGGATGGATCATTGAGGACCTTGAAGTTTATGAGGCAAAATGTTCCGGTATTTCACTTGGTAAATATCTACAACCTGAAAATGATAATAAATGGACTAAGTTAAAATTTAAGGATGGTACTCAAACAGAGCGTGACAACATCTGTCAAGCGCAAAGAGAAGGATGGTCAAAGGATAGAATTGGCTCACATATAGTAAGAAGATGTGACATTCATGATTGTGGACAGACAGGTATTGTAGGGCATTTGGGTGGAGTTTTCTCTCTTATAGAGGATAATGAAATTCATCACATCAATAATAAACAAAATCTCGCTGGAGCTGAAATTGGTGGAATCAAAATGCACGCGGCTATCGATGTAATCATTAGGCGAAACCATATCCATCATTGCACAAGAGGGTTATGGCTTGATTGGCAAGCGCAAGGCACTCGAGTATCTGGGAATTTGTTTCATGATAATTGTACTCCCGATAATGAAAATCTCACAGATGTAGGTATCATGGGAGTTGGAGAAGACCTCTTTATCGAAGTATCTCATGGACCTACATTAGTAGATAATAATATTTTCTTGTCAGATCGAGCTTTAAAGCTTCCAACACAAGGTGTAGCATTTGTTCATAATCTGATTGCAGGTTCAATGGTAGCAATTGGAAGCGGTGTAAATAATGGAGCATTGACCAAAATTGCACCACGCTATACGCCTTATCATGTTCCACATCAAACAGAGATTGCAGGCTTTATGACATTTTTGCATGGTGACATGAGATTCTATAATAATATTTTCGTACAACAAAAAATTCGAATGGAATTACAAAAATATTTAGATTCCACGGTTGATTATGAATGGGATGATAATAATCTGTTTACCGGTACTTCTCCATATGAGAATTATCCGACCTGGGAAGAATACGAGAAGCAGTTTGAAGGATATTGTGGTATGGGTTCAGAACCTAGTGATCGTTACTATAATCCGCTTCCAGTATGGGCAGAAGGCAATGTTTATTTTAATGGCGCAAAAGCTATGTCAAATGAAAATGCAGTTATTGATAATGAGCATACAATTACACTTTCAGTTGAAGAAAGAAATGGAAAATATTCTATCAAAACAAATTTGGGTGATTATGTGCAAAAGTTGAAGGCTACTACATTAATTTCAACAGAAACGTTAGGAATGGCTTTTGAACCAGAGCAAAAATTTGAAAATCCAGATGGAACGTCCATTGTATTTAACGAGGATTATTTCGGGAACTCCTGTGGATTGAATCCTTTAGCAGGTCCTTTTGCAGAAAATTCACTTAAAACAATATAATTTAGATTTACATTATATAAATGAAAAAGCAGCCTTTTTGGGCTGCTTTTCGTTATGTTTTAGTCATCGCTATTTTTTCACTTTTTCAATATCCTTATAAGCTAAAAGATAATTTATTCCGGAGACAATGATCCCTCCACCGATAAAATTACCAAGGGCGGCTACGGACAAATTATAAGCAATATCCATGATGGATATGTTTGCACCACCAAAGTAGGCTACGAATAGATAGTACATATTTGCAACCACGTGCTCCGTTCCACTAAGAACAAATACTGTGATTGCCAACCATACAACAACAACTTTACTAATTTCCTCGCGGCAACTATATGCTAAGCATACACCGGTTGATACAATGATATTACACAGAATAGCACTGATTAATAGTTGGCCGAAGGGCATGTTTACCTTATGTATTGCTTTTTCAATAACAAACGACATAACGTTTACATTGAATATTTTTGAGGCGTGTGTCATATATGCTGTTGCAATTGCACCAATTAAATTCGAAAATAGGATTAAGACTAAAATTCGTATTATTTTATCTATTTTAGTTCTTCCTGCATAAACGGCAATCATTACCATACTGTCACTGGTATATAACTCTGCTTGCATCAAGATAATAGCGATAATTCCCAAGGGGAATACTAACGCTCCTAAAAATGCTCCTAAACCCGGATCTGCTACACTTGAGGCAATTTTCAGATAACCGATTGCACCAATCGAAATATATAATCCGGCAAGGATTCCTTGAACCATTAATATGATAAATGTTTTGTTTGCTTTGTGTTTACTTTGATAAAGTATATACTCGGTAAGTGCTTTTGGACCTGAATAGCTCATTAGTATAAATCCTTTCTTCTTTCAATTCCTTGATCATATATTTCTGAATAATCATAAGCTAACCGCGTAATTTTACGCTAGGGTATATAATAACATATTGTTTGCAAATACAAAACATTTTTTTAAAATTATTTGATACCATTTTAACAAATAATTTCATACTAAAGACTGAAAGTAATCTAATTGATCAGACTTTATAATCGATTACAATTATATAACTCATTAAACATCGGTATAGGACATTAAATCCTCTTTTTCGTTTATGTGTAAAGGCTTGGGCTGCTTGTTATAATCTCAGGGCGGGATGAACAAAAAGTGTTACTAATGCTATTATGGAGCAAATCCTATGCCAGAACAACCATCTTTTTCCAATGCATTTTCTTTTGATAAATGTTAAAGCAGCACCAATAATAGATATTAGACATACAAACCCCAATATATATGGTAATATTCCTAAACGATCAAAATAAACAAAGGAAGTAAGCATATGTATAATTCCTGTAATTAATAAAATGAAGGTTGCTGGTTTGTGTATTTTCATTAATTTTGTATCGAGTTTTTTAAACCTAGTTCGTTTGGTAATAAATTTTGCCAAAACTATAAATAATGTGAGCATTGCGAGTTCTGCAGTTAAGGAATCAATTCCCATAAGAATAGAAGCCATAGTAAAATTTCCTTTCTTTTGTTTGGTACAGTATTTGATTTTGTAACCATTTCTGTAGTCATCTTTACTTTTTTAGTATAAATTGAAGTTCTAAACTCCTTGATTATGAGAAATAAAAAAGTATTAAACTTTCGTTTAATGTTTGTTTAAAGTAGCCATGATGTTGAAATAGCTTGTTTTTATAAAAACAGGCTAGGAAAAGTGGTTCAAATCAAACATTACGATAATTTAGGAATTGTTTAATAGTTTTTTAGTCATTATTTATCCTCGAGAGTTATGATTAGTACTATCAATAAAACAATTACATAAAAAAACGGAAGTAATTACATCGTAAAAAATGAAAAATAGGTTTTTACAGATGAGCCTAAAAACGATCTGTAGTGTTTTGATCGTTGGAATGATTATGGTGTTATAACAGTAATCTTGTTGTATAATATGTTTAAGGACAGATTCACCACGGTCAGGAACGCGTTGCATAAACAACAGGAAATGCAATAACCTGTGAGAAATGTAAAGTGATAGATGTGGATTCAAAATCATGTGGTAATTGTAGTAATTCTATGATTAAGAATAACGAAGAAAAATAGCTAGCGTTACAGAGTAGGAGTATACAGCCCTTCTCTGTTAAGCATATATCGAGGAGGAAGGCAGTGAATAAGGAATGTCAGAGCGTTAAGCGTAGAATTTTTAAATCAAATACTTGCATGGTACTTGTTACACTAAGTCTATTTCTATTTGTACATTTGTTTGCAATTAGATTATTTGAGATGTCATATGAGGGAAATGAGATAAATTCATCAGAGCTAGCAGATAATTCGGATCAGGTAAAAAATATACTTACAAATTGGGAACCATCCGATGATGAAGATTCAATAAGACGTGTTTCAGAACAACTTAAGGAATACGGTTTTAATGTGTGTTTAGAAGAAGACGGAAAGACAATCTATTCAAATGCAGATTTTTCGGTAGAAGATTTAACCAATGAAATTGGTCGATATATAAAGCAGGATGGTAAAGTTCACATATACGTACAAAACTATGTGACAGTGTTAACCAAAAGTGATCAGCATAAACAAATAAATGTATATGCATTAGCAGGTGAATTTCGGGATTTTTGGAATCAAAAAAACAACTTTACAATAATTCTTATATTAGTGTTAATGGATGGTATCATTTGCATAGGTGCACTTTTGTGGATAAGTCGGATTTTTACAAAGAGATTAATAAAATATATAACAATTCCATTAGATGCCTTATCTGATGGAGCAAAACGAATAAAAGAAGAAAATTTTTCTGAGAAGGTTAAATACAAGGGAGATATTGAATTTGAAGAGGTCTGCGATGCTTTTAATCAGATGCAAGAGCATATTATTGAGGTTAATGCTGAAAAAGAAGCATATGAAAGAGCAAGAATTGATATGGTCTCAGGTATTTCTCATGATTTAAAGACGCCATTGACAGCAATACGAGGAACGATAAAAGGACTTCAAGATGGAGTTGCTCAAACACCTGAGCTAAAAGCTAAGTTTCTTGATACGGCATATAGAAGAACTATAGATATGGATCAACTGTTAGAAAGATTATTTTATTTTTCAAAACTTGAAACAGGAAACATGCCACTATTTTTCGAAAAAATTGAATGGAAAGAATACTTGGAGAACTTTTGTAAAAAACATGACGTAGTCCTAGAAAAGAAAGTTCTTAATCTGAAATTAGATGATGTACAACAAGGTATATATTCGAATATTGATCGTGAACAAATGAATCGTATACTTGACAATCTGCTGGAGAACAGTAAAAAATATGCTGAGGTAGATACTGTAAATGTTATTATTCGTACGTACTTGAGAGAATCATACTTTGTCTTAGAAGTTTCAGATAATGGTTATGGAGTTGCAAAAGAAAAGATAAATCATATTTTTGAACAGTTCTTTAGAGGCGATGAATCAAGAAATAAGAAAGAAGGTAATGGCTTAGGCCTTTATATTGTAAAATATCTTGTAGAAGCAATGGGTGGATCAGTTACCGCAGAAAACAGAGATGGACTTGTCGTACAGTTAAGTTTACCAATTATAGAGAAGGGTGATGAGTTAAATGAATGAAAAGTTTAAAGTACTTATTATAGAAGATGATGAAGATATTAGTATGATAGAACAAACATATTTGGAAGCAAGCGGTTTTGAAACACTTATTGTTAATGATGGAAATAAAGCAATATCAATATTGACAACGGAGAAATTTGATCTGATATTACTTGATCTCATGCTTCCGGGTAAAAGTGGTTATGAAATATGTAAAGAAATAAGGGTGGTGCTAGATATCCCCATACTTATGGTTACAGCTAGGACAGATTCAGTAGATAAAATCCGTGGGCTTGCATTAGGAGCTGATGATTATATTGCTAAGCCATTTGATCCTGCTGAGCTTGTGGCAAGGGTTAATGCAAACATTAGGCAGTATACTAGAGTTGCAAAAGTGAATCAGATAGAACAAAAGCAAAAGAATGATGAGGTATGCGTAGGTAATATACGAATTCTTTTGCAAGGATGGAAAGTATATAAAGGGGAACAAGAAATTCGTTTTCCAAACCGAGAATTTGAACTATTAAGTTTTATGGCTGAAAACCCTAATATTGTTTTCTCAAAAGAACAATTATTCGAGAAAATATGGGGTTATGAGTATGTTGGTGATAGTGCCACAGTTATGGTGCATATTAACCGAATTCGTGAAAAAATTGAAGATGACAGCAAGAACCCCCAAATATTAGAGACAGTATGGGGTGCTGGATATCGCTTCAATAAATAACCTGAGTGGGGGGCTGAGTATAGGAAGATTTTTAGAATATCATATACTATACGTTGATGGTAGGATAAAGCACCAGTAATGACAAATATCAGATAATAAAATGTCACCCCTGTAAAAAAGTATCAAAATTAAAAAATGTACGGAAGGGTACTTACTATTCCAACGGAGAACGGGATGTTTTACGTGTAATCTGCAGTAAGTGAATGTCAAATATGAGATATGCTAAAAAGCACGGCTATACAACAAGACAATTAAATTAGGACTTCATGTTAAAGGCTAATTTATAGTATGTTTATACTGATAATAAGTGAAATGTTAAGCCTAAGGACGCATGAGAAAGATTGAGTGAATAGCAGCCTTGTCTAGTGCTACCTTGAACAGTGTATCGTGTACTATAAAAGGAAAGTGTTGTTCAACCATTTTGTGTGCTATAATTGAATAAGTTAGTGTATATACTCAATTTTTAAGTTTTTACATGCTGGAGGATTTTATGAGTAATAATATTCAACAATTACAGGAAGAGCTGGCGGAACTGATTGGTCGATATTCAGATTGTGAAGGAACACAGTCTACGAAAATACCATCCCTAAGTATTTCTTGTCATACAAAGCCATATTATTCGAATGGAATATTCAAGCCTTATAAGATAAATAAACCATCTATTTATATTGTTGTACAGGGCGTAAAAGATGTTACGGTTGGTGAAGAACATTTCAGATATGGTTCACCATACTATATGGTATCATCAATGGATTTACCAATTATTGCAGAAGTTCATGAAGCCTCAGTATTAAAACCAAATTTGTCTTTAAAAATAGAGTTTGCGCATAGTAGTATTTTAGAATTATTAAGTGCAGATGAACTCCAGATGAATATAAAGAAAAAATCACAACGTAGCTTAAATGTAGCAAAATCAGATGCATCAATGTTGGATGCGGTAGTGCGGTTAGTTCGACTACTAGATAATCAGAATGACATACCCATTCTTTCTAGACTATATACGAAAGAAATATTATATAAAGTCCTTCATGGTGAACATGGAGAAGCGTTAAGGCAAATAGTAAGTGACGGAAGTCCGGCAGTTTATATCCAGAAAGTGGTTCAATATATAGTGGAACATTATCAAGATACATTTAGCGTGGAAATGTTAGCGGATGTTGCCCAAATGAGTGTCCCATCATTATATAGACATTTTAAGGAAATTACAGCGATGAGTCCTATCCAATTTCAAAAACAGTTACGACTACAAGAGGCTAGAAGATTATTACTTGATGAACCCTTGGATGTTGCAGAAGTTGCGTCAATCGTTGGATATGAGAGTACAACACAATTTATACGGGAATATTCTCGTATGTTTGGATCTTCCCCAAGAAAAGATATCAAACGCATTAAGAGACTGGAGCAAGAAGGGGAAACATAGATGCTATAAAACTTAATATAATAAGATTAGAAGGCGTAATGATGGATACAGATCATTGCGCTTTTTGCATTCAAATACATCTTCGAAACATCATTGATAGGATTAGGCAATTTATTGATGAGATCGTGCTACCACATATTCATGTTACGGATATAAAATAATCTTAACCTCAAGCGATAATATTTGAGGTTGTCATTTGAAATATTGACACATAAAAGAAAATAGGAGGTAAAATATGCAATATATTAAACTTGGTAATTCTGGACTTGAGGTATCACCGATCTGCATTGGATGTATGGGATTTGGAGATCCGTCCCTGGGGCATCCTACATGGGCGCTTGGAGAGGAAGGAAGTAAACCAATTGTGAAACATGCACTTGATGCGGGAATAAATTTCTTTGATACTGCAAATTTGTATTCACAAGGAACAAGTGAGGTTGTAATTGGTAAGCTTCTTAAGGAATATGCAAAACGAGAAGAAGTGGTCATAGCTACAAAGTTAGGAGCGCCTACACGATCAGGTCCTAACTCATTTGGGCTATCACGTAAAGCAATCATGACTGAGATTGATAATAGTTTGAAGCGACTTGGGACTGACTATATTGACTTGTACCAAATTCACCGGGCTGATCCGTTTACACCATGGGAAGAAACTTTGGAAGCACTCCACGATCTTGTTAAGATGGGGAAAGTTCGTTATTTGGGAGCATCTACAATGAGAGCCTGGCAGTTTGCTAAGGCACTTCACATACAGAAAACACACGGCCTGACACGCTTTATCTCAATGCAACATAATTACAATTTAGTCGCTCGCGAGGAAGAGAATGAAATGTTACCACTTTGTGAGGATGAGGGAATTCAGACAATGATTTATAGTCCGCTGGCACGAGGGATTCTAGCTCGTTCATGGGGTGAAAAAACAGCACGTTCTGAATCCGAAGCCGGTGCTGCAAAATACTTTAAAGCAACTGCTGAAGCAGATGAAAAAATTGTCGCTGCGATAGGTCAAGTTGCAGAAGGACGAGGTGTAAGTCGAGCTGCGGTCTCCCTTGCATGGTTATATCGTAATCCAGTTGTTGCTGCCCCAATTGTAGGCGCATTAAAGACCAGTCATATAGACGAAGCGCTCAAGGCTATCGAGATCAACTTAACGAAGGAAGAAGCTACTCTATTAGAAGCTGCATACACCCCTCGAATCGATGTGAATGTAAGAAATTCTGATCCAAAAGCAATCGCGCAAATGGCAGCTACGGTTGGAATTAAAATTGCTCTACCTACAGAATCAAAGTAATAATACTTATATTTGGTAAAGGATATGCATTATGCAATATCTATACACGGGTTCGATTAATGTTCCCTTTACAATTTTGGCTCCCCACCATTGTGATTGTTCGATGGTAGGGAGTTTCTTATATAATTCATTTCGACAAACATTGGAAGAGGTGATATAATCAAATTTGTAATATATGGAAAAATTCAATTTTGATAGTTTGTGTTAAATGTTTTTTATTAATCAATTAACATAGTTGATAAGGAGAGATTATGAAAATACTTACAAATTTAAGATTTAAGGGGGAGTTTCGTGACTATCAGAAAAATGTTCTTGAACATTCTGAACAATATCTAAAGAACGGTAAAATTCATATCGTGGCTGCACCTGGAAGCGGCAAAACTACACTTGGAATTGAGCTGATTTGTAAGTTACAGAGCCCCGCATTGATACTCTCACCTACTGTCACGATTCGCCAACAATGGGGCGAAAGAATTGTTGACAGCTTTCTTCCTACTAACGAAGATGCTACTGATTATTTATCATATAATATACACAAACCATCCCTGATAACATCGATCACTTATCAGGCTCTTTATGCTGCTTTTAATAAGCTTTCAATGAAAGAAGAAATTGACGATGAAAACTTGTATAATAATGATATTATTGATTTCTCAGATTTTGAATTACTCGAGGTTGTTAAAAATTCCAATATAAAAACAATTTGCCTAGATGAAGCACATCACCTAAAAAACGAATGGCAAAAAGCATTGGAATGTTTTATAGCTGCACTTGGTAAGCAAATCACGATAATTGCATTGACTGCCACACCACCTTATGATAGCACTCCAAACGAATGGAAGAAGTATAATGATCTTTGTGGTGATATAGATGAAGAAATTTATGTGCCACAGTTAGTTTCACAACAAACTCTTTGCCCTCATCAAGATTATATCTATTTCAATTATCCAACATACGAAGAGACACAAATATTTAACCAATACAAGC
Source organism: Bacillota bacterium (assembly GCA_023392615.1). Classification (GTDB taxonomy): domain Bacteria; phylum Bacillota; class Clostridia; order Lachnospirales; family Lachnospiraceae; genus Mobilitalea. Next base: position 263,813 of record JAEVYT010000017.1, read on the forward strand.
AAAAGGCGATATCCTGCACACAGGATATTTTACATAGCCAGCTCTTTGATGATGTTCTGTCAAAATCTGGGCTGTTAACTGATTTTCAGGGAAAAGAAGAATGTATTCTTGAAAATGCAAAAGGATTTATAGCGCTCCTTTGTCTGGTAAAATATCGTGGCATAAAATTGCCGAAAAAACTAATAAAGCTGGTTTCTCCGAGTGGAACGCTACCAACGTTTTCTCTTGTTTATGCAGAAACTGCCTTTCAGTTTATTATTGATACTCCAGCCATATTTTCTGATGAAATTTCATTTCAATTGAATAATATACTCTCGGAAAATTCTTTGATAGAGAAAAAGCAAGTGCAACTAAATTCAAATGATAAAATTAATAAGCTTTTATTGTCATCAACAGGAAAACTAAATAGTATTAACAACATAGTACAAAGTGAATTAAATAACCTAAAAAAAGATTTAAGAATGTTAATTCTTACAGATTATATTAAAAAGGATCTATTGAAAATCATCGGAAGTGATGAAGCAATTACAACTTTGGGTACGGTACCAATATTTGAGTCAGTGCGTAGAAGTTGTGGAGATCAAGTTGACATAGTGCTTTTATCTGGACAGTTGGTAATCATTCCAAAAGATATATTGCCGGGAATAGCAACGATTGCCGAAAATAAAAATGTTATATACACTTCCAAAGAACTTGAAAACAGTAATTACATTGAAATTAATTTTAGCGGCTCAAGTAAGAATAAAGTAGCAATTATAACCGAAGCTTTTGGGAAGGGGTTAATTCAAGTACTTGTGGGAACAAAATCATTGCTAGGTGAAGGATGGGATTCTCCCTGTATCAATTCGCTTATTCTTGCCAGTTTTGTAGGAAGCTTTGTATTGTCTAATCAAATGCGTGGTCGAGCCATAAGGGTTGATGAAAACGCTCCCAAAAAGGTTTCAAACATATGGCATTTAGTAACTGTTGAACCGGAACTTGTATTTGAGAAGAAGGCTATACAATTACTGCTTAAACCAATTTATGAAGATCATAACACACTTATAAGTGATGATTATGAGACTTTAAAGCGTCGGTTCAATTGCTTTTTAGCACCAGCCTATTCAAAGAATATAATTGAGAACGGTATTGAACGGCTTGATATAATAAAACCACCTTATGATGAGAGTGGCATTACACAGATTAACAAACATATGCTTGAACTATCATCAAATAGAGCGGATGTTACCAATCGCTGGAATAGTACGCTAGGTGGCACGAATTATACTGAAATTCTTGAAATGGATGAATTTCCAAAGTCTGTACAACCGCGAGGGTTCTTATTTGTAAATATACTTTCAGAAATGTTTTTGTTCATAGCTATAAATATAGTTATTCAAAATGGGCTTCATTCTATTTTACAAAGTACGAATTCCCTGCCAGGGCTGATACTTGGAGTTCTTTTTTTTGCAGTACTTGGATATTTATTCATCATAGGAATAATTAAATTGTTTCATTATTTTTCACCAAAGAAAACAATAGAAACACTATCCGACTGTATTTTAAACACGCTTAAGGATATTCGCGAGATAGAAAGTAAAGATGCTAAGGTTCAAATAAACTCTGATCACTTAGGGACATGCATATATTCATGCTTAACAAATGCAACGATGCACGAAAAATATGTGTTCGCTGAGGCGATGCGAGAATTACTTTCATCAATTTACAATCCACGTTATATTTTAATAAAGACTTATGGTATTACAAAATTTTCAAAGCTGCAATACTCTCACAGCTATGCCTGTCCTTCTGTTATCGCTACTCGAAAAGAAAATGTAGAGATTTTAGCTACATATCTCAAAAAATATACTGGAAAATTTTCTCCTTTTTATACACGAAACGAAACTGGAAGAAAAGTATTGCTTAAGTGCCGAAAAAGATCATACATCAACCTTAATGAAGATATCATAAGAAGAAAAAAAGTAACGAATATTTGGGAATAGGTGATGTAGATAAGAACCAAATCCATCACTCTGCCTGCTTACAACTAAGGTTAATCATTGCTTTAAAGATCAATATATGTACCCGTGTACACATTATTGTGTATTGCCAATTACTTTCCAATTAGTAATAATAATTAAGAATGTACTTATTTTACGGGAGGATAATATGGCTAAATTAATTATTGATACGAATGTTACTATTGGGAAGATTAACCGTAATATATACGGCCATTTTTCAGAGCACCTCGGGCGTTGTATCTACGGTGGTTTGTTTGTGGGCAAAGACTCAGTAATTCCTAACACAAATGGAGTACGAAACGATGTTGCGGAAGCATTGAAGAATATCAAAATCCCCGTTCTGCGCTGGCCAGGTGGTTGTTTTGCTGACGAATACCATTGGAAAGACGGAATTGGTAGTGCACGCAAAAAGATGATAAACACGCACTGGGGTGGCGTTGTTGAAGATAATAGTTTTGGGACACACGAATTTTTTGAGTTGTGTGAACAGCTTGAATGTGAACCGTATATTGCTGGTAATCTTGGTAGTGGTACGGTTCAAGAGATGTCCGAATGGATCGAGTATATAACATTTAATGGGATTTCGCCAATGACTGATTTGCGAACCAAAAATGGTAGGACTGAGCCTTGGATACTCAAATATTTTGGCGTCGGCAATGAAAACTGGGGCGGTGGCGGAAATATGCGGGCAGAATATTACGCCAACGAATACCGTCGTTATCAGACGTATTGCCGTAATTACGGCAACAACAAGATCTATAAGATTGCCTGTGGTTCTGGAACGGAAGATTATAACTGGACAGAAACACTTATGAAGTATTGTACTCCGTTTATGGATGCGATGTCCATACATTACTATACAATTCCTGGTGATTGGAACGAAAAGGGGAGTGCAACTGTTTTTAGTAACAATACATATTATTTAACATTAGAGAAGGCACGTAAAATCGAGGGCATAATAGATACTCATCTTGATGTGATGGATAAATATGACCCTGAACATAAGATTGACTTGGTAATAGACGAGTGGGGCACATGGTTCGATGTTGAAGAAGGCACAAATCCCGGATTTTTATACCAACAAAACACAATGAGGGATGCATTGGTCGCAGCATTATCACTTGACATATTTAACGCTCATTGTACTCGCATCAGCATGACGAATATTGCTCAGATTGTTAATGTATTGCAGTCGATGATTCTCACTGAGGGTGAAAAAATGATTCTTACACCAACATATCATGTTTATGATTTGTACAAGCGCCATCAAGACGCTACGTGTGTTGCTCATTCCATTGATAATAGAAATGTATGCGGATTACCGCAACTATCGTCAACTGCTTCTTGTAACGAAATAGGAGAGGTTACACTTACAATATCCAATATATCACTCACTGATAATATTGATATCAGCACTTTAATTAGGGGATCTGGTGTTCATACCGCCATTGGACGGGTTCTTACAAATAAAGCGGACGCATATAATACATTTGATAAACCGAAGAATGTTAAACTCGAAACACTTAAAGTCAAGATTAAGAATGGGGAAGTGATATTCACATTACCACCTTGTTCGATAGCAGAGATCGTACTTAAATAACGGAAGTTTTTTGTTGCATTGGGAGTCATTACTTATAGGGAGGGTAATTAGGATGAACAGAGCAGTTACAAGGGCGGATGTTGCAAGAGCAGCGGGTGTGTCGGTTGCTTCGGTAAGTCGTGCTGTAAATAATTCAGGTTACGTCAAAAAAGAGGTTAAAGAGCGAGTCTTGGAGGTGGCAAGAAACTTGGGTTATAACCCTAACCCGATCGCATTGTCGTTGCTTACTCAAAGGACAAAACAGCTTATTCTTTATCAAAACGAAATAACTGCGTCATATAACCTTCAGTTTTTCAATGGGGCAACTAGGGCTGCTTATAAGCGAGGATATTCAATATTTCTCGATATTAATTGTGACTTTGATAAAATAAGGAGACACTTGGTTGATGGGGTTATGTTTTCATTAGATGATATAGCTGAAAAATATATCAATACAGTGGGCTTTAATTATCATTTACCAATCGTTGTTGCTTCAAATGATGCGAATTTCGCGTTCTCTCATCCTGTTCATAAGGTCATTATAGATAATCATAAGGTAGTTAACATAGCAATAGATTATCTGATAGAAAAAGGGCATAGAAGAATTGGCATAGTTATACCAGAGAGGGGAAAGCACGGCGAAATACGATATCATTTATGGAAAGGACGAATGAAGCAAATCATACGAGATTATGGAATGAATATGAACTTAGAAGAACTTGTTGTACGAGCGGAAATTGATGATACCGATAATGTGAATATTAATCACCCTGACCCGCCACTTATAATGCAACCTTCGGATGATAATTTTACAAATTATTCATCCTTCAATATCGGTAAAAGAGCTGCAAAGAAATACTTGGAAAGCAAAAATCCAGCAACGGTGTTGTTGTGTTTTAATGATGACTTGGCTTATGGCTTTATCCGAGGTGTGGAAAAGAGTGGTTTACGTGTTCCCGAGGATATTTCAATTATGGGGATAGACGGTATTTATTTACGAGATTGGCTTGATAAAAAGGTGACAACGGTATCGATTGGTCCAGAAAAATTGGGCACTCTTGTCACTAATGTTTTGATAGATATTTTAGAGAACAAAAATCCAAAGTATATGAATTGGACGACGCCAAAGGTGCTGGAAGGCGATACGGTCAAAGCCATGAGCGTTAGTGGAAGAAAAGAACGGGTGTAGCAATACCGCTTCGCCTGTTCCAGAATTATCTCCACATTTAGATTAAATTATTCCTGTCAACATACAATCATTGATTTAATACAAGTTGTCAAATCCTGAAACATGGTGTCTGCCTGTAACATACTATACAATATTCATAATCACATGTGTGTGTACATGGGTACATATTTCTGGTATTTGACAGTTTTGTATAAAAAAGTTAAATTATTGGTGTGAGCTATGTACAGATTTACTGTATTAAAACCAAAGGAATGGTTTACTAAATTTAGTGGAGGGAATTTTATGAAAATCAAGAAGATTTTGGCGCTTTGTATGGTTGTCGTAGTAATGCTTACTACCGTAGCATGCAAAAGTGAAAGTGACACTAAGAAAGAGCCAACGAAGGCTCCGAGTTCTGCAACGAACGCACCTGGCAAATCTACAGATCCACTTGCCGATCCAACGGGTGTTCTTACACCCGACAAGGATACAACACTGACGGTATGGATGATGACAGCTGAGCAGGCACCTGCACCTGACAACAAGATTACTAAATTACTCAAAGAAAAATTGGGTGTAACACTCAAATATGAAATTGTTACACCGGATAACGCTGACCAGAAAATCGGCGTTATGTTGGCAGGTGGTAAATATCCTGACCTGATTGGTACAACGGATTTAAAGATGCGTCTTTTGGAAGGCGGTGCACTGATTAAATTGGATGATCTCCTTGCCACAGGCAATTATCCGAATCTTAAAACACATGTAGATCCATATATTGGCAAGATGAGCTATAGTGGGTCAGCTGTGGATAAAGGACTATACATAATTCCGAATTATAATCGTTTTTATGGCGAAGTCACCGGTGGTACATACTGGGGTACAGCATTCTGGATTCAGAAGGCAGTTCTTAAGGAAGCCGGTTATCCTGATCTTAACAACATGACGCTTGAGAAATATTTCAAACTGATTGAGGATTATAAGGCGAAACATCCAAAGATTGATGGACAGAAGACAGTAGGCTTTGAAGTTCTTGCTTCTACTGGACGTGAGTGGGGTATGACAAATCCTCCGAACTTCCTTGCAGGTAATCCAAACAACGGTGGCGTAATTGTTGACAGCAATAACAAAGCAACGATTTATGCTGATAAGCCGATTGCTCACGATTATTTTAAAATTTTAAATACTGAATATGCAAAGGGTATAGTAGACCCCGAATCTTTCACAGAGAATTTTGATCAATATACTGCAAAAATTGCAACAGGCACTGTGCTTGGTATGCATGACCAGTATTGGAACTTCCAGACTGCTACACAGGCTTTACAAGGTGCAGGCAAGGATGAACGTACATATGTCCCACTCATGCCGGTATATTCTGGTGCGCAGCCATACTATTCAGATCGTGATGTTATGAACACGAATCAGGGCTTTGGTGTATCCGTATCCAGTAAACAGCCTGAGGCTGCATTAAAATTCGTAGATTTGATGCTGAGTGAGCCTTGGCAGAAGGTTTTATCATGGGGTATTGAAGGAGAAGATTATTTGGTTGACAGCAAGGGCATGTTTTATCGTAATGATCAGCAGCGTGTGAATTACAAGGATTTGACATGGCGTGCTAGTAACAGATTGACAGCATTACTTGATTTATTGCCTAAACACAATGGACAGTTTAGTGACGGTAATGCGTATAGCCCGGATGACCAACCTAAGGAATTCTATGATACATTAACTAATTATGATAAGGATTTCATGAAAGCCTATAATAAGCAGACATGGCGTCAGTTCGTAAACTCACCGCCTGAAAACCCTGTGTATTATCCATGTTGGAACATCACATTGAGTGACGATGCAAATCAGGTTAACCAGCAGATTACTGATGCGGGAGTTCAGTATTTGCCTAAAGCTATTTCGGGATCATCAGATCAATTCGAAAGCAATTGGACCAAATATGTGGATGCTATAAAGAAAATAGATGTTAAGGTATATGAAGATGATATAAACAAAGGCATTCAAGAGCGTCTTAAAAACTGGAAGTAATCACTGAATATTTGCAAGATTATGGGGGGAGCCAATCTCCCCCCATTTTGTGGGAGGTGTCAGATTGAATAAAAAAACAAAGAAGAGTGTGTGGTCTACCATCATGTCCCAGAAAGTCTTGCTCATCATGAGTATACCGATACTTCTATATCAGATTTTGTTCAAATATGTACCGATATATGGCTGGGCGATTGCATTCCAGAACTTTAAGCCGGGACGCGATCTATGGCATCAGAAATGGGTCGGTTTTGATAATTTTAAGAAGTTATTTACGGGTCTTATGGGTGAGCGATTCACACGGGCTATTATAAACACACTGGGGCAGAGCTTACTGACATTGGCCCTTGGTACGATATTTGCGATTGTGCTATCACTGATGCTTAACGAGGTAAAAAATGTGGCCTTTAAGCGTGTCCTTCAAAATATCACATATATGCCACACTTTCTTAGTTGGATTATTGTGGCGGGTATTGTTTCGGTAGCACTTGCGGCACCAAGTTCTGGCGGATTTATTAACTCGTTGCTCATGTCATTACATATTGTGAAAGAGCCAATCAAGTTCCTTTCAAACCCCGACTATTTTTGGGGTATCGCAGCAGGTAGTAATTTATGGAAGGAGCTGGGCTGGAATACCATCTTATATTTAGCGGCTATGACGGCTATAGACCCGACACTTTACGAAGCAGCAGAAATGGATGGTGCAGGTCGCTTTCGAAAAATATGGAACATTACGCTTCCGGGAATTCGACCAACTATCGTTATATTGCTAATTATGTCTACTGGTTTCATTTTAGAGGCAGGGTTCGAAATCCCATATTTCTTAGGCAACGGATTAGTTGTAGAAAAATCAGAAACAATCGATGTATTTGTTATGCGATATGGCTATCAGATGGGAAATTACAGTTTGGCTGTTGTGGCAGGTATGTTTAAGACAATTGTAGCTATTATTATCGTTGGGCTAGCCAACTTTACAGCCGGGCGGCTTGGTGAAGAAACGCTGGTTTAAGGAGGCAAACAAGTGAAGATTAAGAGATGGAAACTAGGAAACATTATATTCACAATATTAAATACAGGCTTCTTATTATTGTTGTCTGCGCTTATGATTTATCCACTACTGAATACACTGGCTATCTCCTTTAATGATGGATTAGATGCTGTAAAAGGTGGAATTCATATATGGCCTAGAATATTCACGCTAAAGAATTATAATATTGTTTTTCATATGTATACAATTTATGATGCGTTCTTTATAAGCGTGACAAAGACGGTGGTTATTGTAATCACGAATGTTTTTTTTACATCGATGTTGGCGTATGCTCTAAGTCGGAAAGAGTTTTTTTTAAGAAAACCTATCACGATTATATTCGTATTAACAATGTACTTTAATGCTGGTCTTATCCCGAACTATTTATTGATAAAGGATCTACATATGTTGAATACCTTTCAAGCATACTGGGTGCCGAATATTATTAGTGTGTTCAACCTTATCGTTATACGAACTTATATGAAGTCAATTCCTGAATCGCTTATGGAGTCAGCTCAAATTGATGGTGCGGGACATTTGCGTATATGGTGGCGTATCGTTATGCCACTGTGCAAACCTACGCTTGCAGTTATTGCACTCTTCGTAGCGGTAGGTAGCTGGAATAGTTGGATGGATACGCTTCTGTATAACTCAGGTGACCAAAAGCTGTCCACACTTCAATACGAGTTGCAGAGATTACTGGCAAGTGCGATGAACGCTGGAACAAATCAAGGCGGTATGGCAGGAGCATCAGCAGTAGCAGGACAGGGTGGTCAGGTGACAACACCACTGGCTTTACGTGCAGCGATAACCATAGTGTCCGCTGTACCAATTTTATGCGTATATCCATTTTTACAACGGTACTTTGTTAGTGGTCTGACGATTGGTGGAGTAAAAGAGTAATCTGTTTATTACTAGACAAAACCGATGACATTAAGTTTAAGAATAAATACATGAATATCTTGAAAGGACAGAGTATAAAAATATGCCCTGTTCTTTCTTTTATGTAATATTAAGAAAGTACATGACCAATATGAAAAAAATACCCAATATCAAGAACTCGAAAAGGAGATTGAGAAGAATGAATAACGGTGCTTTTTATACTGGAGTATATCAGAATTTATTATTAGAAATAGAAATAACAGAGGAACAAATTGAAGAAAGAATAGCCCAGGTCTTTGAAACATTATTCTTCAATCCACAGGAAAAGATATATTTTGAAATGGGTGATGACAAAGGATATATGCTTGACACAGGCAATAATGATGCCAGATCTGAGGGGATGAGCTACGGAATGATGATGGCTGTTCAGATGAATAGACAGGATATCTTTGACCGTTTGTGGCTTTTTTCTAAGACTTTTATGTATCAAAGTAGTGGAAAGTACGAAGGATATTTTGCCTGGTCAGTAGCGACGGATGGGAAAAAGAATGCAGAAGGTCCGGCTCCTGATGGAGAAGAATATTTTGCTATGGCACTCTTTTTTGCAAGTAATCGCTGGGGTGACGGTGTCTCTCCTTTTGATTATGGTGTACAAGCGAGAGATATATTGAAGCATTGCATTCACCAATCAGAATTAGTAAAAGAGGGAAGCCCTATGTGGGATCCGGGTAACCATTATATAAAATTCGTTCCGGAAACGCCTTTTTCCGACCCGTCCTATCATTTGCCACATTTTTATGAGCTTTTTGCCTTGAGGGCGAATGAAGAAGACAGAGTTTTTTGGAAGAAAGCAGCTGAAGAAAGCCGTAAGTATCTGCAGATTTCTTGTCATCCGATAACTGGTATGGCCTCTGAATATGCGGAATTTGATGGTACTCCAAAGCGCCTATTCCATGACGGTCAGTTTTATTCAGATGCCTATCGGGTTGCTATGAATATAGGCCTTGATGCATCTTGGTTTCATGTTGATGTAGCTTTGGGCGATATAATAAACAAATTACAAACATTTTTTAGTGAAAATACGAAATACGGGGAATATGCTAATTATCTAATCGATGGAAGAGCTCTAGACCAGCCAGCATTACACCCTGTAGCAGTAATTGCAACAAACGCTGCGGGATCACTGGCAGCTACTGGGAGATATCGTCTGGAATGGGTAAAGGAATTTTGGAATACACCGCTTCGTACAGGAGAGCGTAGATATTATGATAATTGCCTGTATTTTTTCTGCCTGCTCATGTTAGCAGGAAGGTATAAGATATACTAATCAATAATTTATTAAACATTAAGTTAATTGTAAACCGGATAGTGAGCAATCTCTTTAATTATAATAAAGGAGGACGATTTAGTGGCTATTGTTAAAGTGAGATTTCAATCGTCTTACTTGAAGCGTAGTGTGAGCTTTAGTGCTATCATTCCAACGATTAGGATGGAGGATGCTATGGAAGATACTGCTTTACGAAGCAGTGGTTTTAAAACATTGTATATGCTCCATGGATATCGTGGTGATTGTAATGATTATCTAAGTGGGCCGGAAATGCAGGAATTATCGGTTAAGTATAATTTAGCCTGTATTTTTCCAAGTGGTGAAAATTCCTTCTATCTTGAGGATATTGATAAGGGTGAGAATTTCAGCGCTTTTATAGGTAAAGAACTTGTAGAGGTAACAAGAAGAATGTTCCGATTATCAAGTAGTAGGGAAGATACCTTTATTGGGGGTATATCCATGGGTGGATATGGAGCAATGATTAATGGATTACGATACTATGATACATTCTCTAAAATAATTAGCTTATCTGGCGCTTACATTGAGATAAATATTGCTGACAAGGGTGAGTTTATTGCGGATCAGATATCGGATACGAAATATCAGAAAAGAATATTCAGGGATCCCAAGTCGCTTAGATTTACCACTAAGGATCCTAGATATTGCATGGAAGTCTTAAAAACATCTATGTATAAGTTTCCGGATATCTATTTTGTATGTGGTAAAGATGATTTTCTCATTGAATCGAATAGGAAGCTCCATGATTTTATGATAGCGAATGATGTGAAGCATTATTATGAAGAGGGTGAAGGGTTTCATGACTGGGTATATTGGGAAAAGCATTTAGAGACTTCAATAATATGGGCATTAAGCAATACTGTAAACAAATGCTATTAATGATATGCTGACATGAAAATGTGGAGGAAGAAGATTATGAAAAAACAAGCATTTAATCCTTACTTACCATCCTGGGAATATGTACCGGATGGTGAACCTCATGTGTATGATGGAAGAGTTTATGTGCATGGATCTCATGATTTATATAATGGGCATGTATTCTGTCTTGGAGATTATGTATGTTGGTCGGCACCGATCGATGATTTAGGTGATTGGAGATATGAAGGTGTAATCTATCCAAAAACCTCTGACCCATTAAATAAAGAAGGAAAGATGTGTCTATATGCACCGGATTTAGTACAGGGATCGGATGGAAAATATTATTTATATTATGTATTAGATAAAGTATCGGTTGTATCGGTTGCTGTCAGTGACAGACCAAATGGGAGATTCGAATTTTTTGGGTATGTGCATTATGAGGATGGTACCCGATTGGGAGAGAAGCAGGGCGACCAACCCCAGTTTGATCCTGCTATTCTGCTTGAGGGAGATAAGGTCTATCTATATACTGGATTCTGTGAGAAGGAGGATACTTCGAGAAATGGAGCAATGGTAACGGTACTTGGTACGGATATGCTAACCATAATAAAAGCTCCGGTTTTTGTAGTGCCGAGTGCACCTTATAGTGATGAAAGCGGATTTGAAGGACACGAGTTTTTTGAAGCATCATCCATTCGCAAACTGGGAGATACGTATTATTTTATATATTCCTCAGTTGCCATGCATGAATTGTGTTATGCGACAAGTAAAAGCCCGACAAAAGATTATGTGTATCGAGGAGTGATTATAAGTAACTGTGATCTACATATCGATAGTTATAAATCTGCGAAGAAGCCTATGGCCTATGGCGGCAACAACCACGGTAGCATCGTTGAAATAAATGGAGAATGGTATATTTTTTATCATAGACATACCAATGGAACCTGGTATAGTAGACAAGGGTGTGCGGAGCTGCTGACGATATTGCCGGATGGAACAATTCCACAGGTTGAGCTGACATCCTGTGGTCTAAATCATGGTCCACTTATTGGAGAAGGAGAATATTATGGATATCTTGCATGTAATCTGTTTACCAAGCAGGAGTCAATCTACGTAGGTGGTGGTTGCTCCCCTAAGATTATGCAGGATGGGCGAGATGGCGATAAGGAACCGGGATATATTGGGAATATCACAGATTCAACGACGATAGGTTTTAAGTATTTTGATTGTCAGGGTGTAAAGAGAATCAAAATTAAAGTTCGTGGATATGCAAATGGGACATTTGAATTAAAAACAGCATGGGATGGGTCGGTATTAGCACAACTCCCGATCAACTATACTAATGTCTGGGAAGAATATGCTTCTGATGTAGAGTTAGAAAATGGAGTTCATTCTATTTATTTTACTTATACTGGAGGAGGGAATGCCAGCTTACTTTCCTTTACTCTAGAAACATAACAAATAGTTACTTTAATAGATTATAAAAGACCTAAATTACGGAGTCCATTACAGCCCAATAGGCTGTTTTGGACTTTTGGGGTTGACAAAGTAGAATTCTACCTATATATTATTAAGTAGAATTCAACTTAATTATACAGGGAGGTGAGAAAATGGATGGCTACAACTTTTATATTCGTTCTATTGCATATGGAATGCGTTATTCCAATGACCAAAATCTTACTGCTTATGGTATCACGAATCAACAGGCTAGGCTGCTTGGAGATATCTACGACAGGATAGAGAGTGGAAAAGAAATCAGCCGAAAAGCGCTTTCAAAAGCGATAGGAATAAGCGGCCCATCTATTACAAGTTTACTTAACGGGCTTGAAAAAAGTGAATTTATATTACGGCAGCAAGGTGATGAAGATGGACGTACCATGCAGATAAAAATTACTGCAAAGGCAATGAAACTAATTAACGAAATGGAAAATGTTTTTGAAGAAACGGAGCAGAAGCTATTGCAAGGTTTTACGAACGAACAGAAGAAAGCCTTTTTAGAGATGTTGCAAAAGGCCTATGAAAATATAGGGATTAGCAACTGCGTGTAAAAGCGCTTTCTTTTACTAAAATAGGTAGAATTCTACCAAAATAAAAGGAGATGTTTTATATGAATGACAACACAAATAATGCAATGTATTATCTTGAAAAAGCACCAGTACCCAAAGCGATTCTTCACATGGCAATTCCAATGATATTAGGAATGGTTGTTAATATGATTTACAATATTACAGATGCTTACTTTATAGGCTTACTTAATAATACCTCATCGTTGGCTGCGATTACGCTGGCATTACCATTTACTACTATATTAATGGCTCTAGGGGAACTATTTGGCACGGGAGGCAGCACCTATATTTCACGACTACTTGGAGAAAACAATATGGAGGGCGTAAAAAAAGCGTCCGCTGTAAACTTTTATCTGTCATTTTTGACAGGATTACTGTTTATGATTATCTGCCTGCCATTATTAAATCCAATTCTCAAAGTATTGGGGGCAACCGGTGAAGCTTTTACACCTACCCTAGACTATATACTTCCTTTTGTGGTCGGTGCACCCTTCATGGTAGCTAATTTTACACTTGGGCAGACTGTTCGTGGAGAGGGAGCTGCAAAAGAATCCATGATTGGAATGATGATTAGCGTTGTAGTAAATATTATTCTTGATCCCATATTCATTTTTCCATTTGGTATGGGCGTTATGGGTGCTGCAATTGCCACAGTAATTGGAAGTCTCTGTGCAGTTGTGTACTATGTCTGGTACTTACACAAGAAAAGTTCTGTGCAAAGCATACGAATAAAGGATTTTAGACCATCAGGTAATATTCTGAGTAATATTTTCAAGATTGGGGTATCTGCATTTCTTTTATCCTGTTTTTTGATTATTTCAAGTCTTTTATTCAATAACTATGCCATGATGTATGGTGATTATGTGGTAGCGTCATTTGGGGTAGCCAATCGATTGTGCCAAATCTCAGATTTTATTGGAATGGGGCTGTATATGGGAGTAGTACCGCTTATCGCTTTTTCCTATGCAGCAGGCAACACCAAAAGGTTGAGTAAATTACTCAAAACAACCACTATATATCTTGTAGGAATAGTTTTAGGGATTGCTGTTATCTTATTTATAATGCGTACACAAGTAATAGGATTGTTTAGCTCTGATCCGAATGTAATAGCGGTCGGCAAGGAAATATTGACTGCACTCCTGGCATCGACTCTGTTTGCCGGACTTTCGGGACTGTTCACAAGCATGTTTCAAGCCTTTGGAAAAGGAATACAATCCAATATTATGTCTGTCGCAAGAGGAATAGCCTTGATCCCCATCATTATTGCCGGAAACGCTTTGTTTGGGTTGGAGGGAGTTATCTGGTCAATGACTGCATCAGAGTTTTGTGCGTGTGCAGTGGGTATATGTCTATGGCTCTTAAGCAAACGCAAAATTATGGATACGCCTATTGAAGAGCGTATTGATTTTGATCCGGATGCAGTGTAAAGAGATTCCATGAAATATCATTTGAAAACTCTTGGCAAATGAAGTATTATGAAGGAATATGTGTAGAATGATATGGAGTCCCACATAAATACTAATATCTTGGAGCAAAAGTTAATGCATGCGAGGTTGAAACAACCATTTGAATATAATAATAAAGAAGAATTTCAAGTAAAATTAGGTGATTGGATCGGTGATGTTCTTTATGATATCCTTCCGGAACATGGATATGAAGTTAGGGAGGAACAAATATATACAGCTTTTCAACTTGCGGATGCGATTTGTGACGGAAAAATCCACTTAGCGGAAGCAGGACTTGGTACAGGGAAAACAATTGCGTACTTACTATCAGCAATTGCCTATGCTCGCTTTAGTGGAAAACCGGTAGTGATTGCCTGTGCCACCACAGCACTTCAAGAACAACTTGCCGGTGACGAGGGTGATATTAAGAAGCTTTCGAGGCTTCTTGGATTAGAGATTGATGCAAGAATGGCAAAGGATCCACGGCAGTATATCTGTGATATACGAGTGAATGAATATAATGAAGATTTTGATACGATGTCAGCTGAGATTAATCAATGGATAAACAATACGAATACAGGGGAACGATCAGAAATGCCGACCATTCCGGATCGTATCTGGAAGCTGATTGGGTGGAACGATTCCATGGCTTGCGATGTCTGTTTAAATCGTGGCTTTTGCAAACTAGTTAAAGCAAGGGAACTATATCGAACCACGAGAGATATCCTAATCGTAGATCATGATATATATTTTCAGGATTTATGGACACGTGAGGATAGAAAGATGGATGGGAAATTGCCCATACTTCCAAGTTACTCGGCTGTTATATTCGATGAGGGACATAAGATATTGATTCCTGCTGCCATGCAGGCAGGGCAATCCATTAATAGGGAAGAAATTGATAATATGATTCTCGCATTTGAACAGATACAAGGAGCGAGGTCTTCATTAAGTCTGGCAGCGAGTGCCATGGAACAGGCTTGTGGTGATTTTTTCGCATATCTAGAAAGCTCCGTTATAGAAGACGAAGGTTCACGTCGATTATCTATTCGATTGAATGATACTTTGATGAAAGCGGCAAATTCGTTTCATAAGGCGATGAATCATCTTCTTCTTGAGCTGCAGATTGAACAAGAACTATACACGGAGTCTTTACCACTAATTCAAATACAAGCATATGAGAGTCAAATAGAAAGAGCTTCAAGAGCAATAGACAGATTCTTTAGAAATAGAAGTAAAGATACGATTTCTTGGGTTGATCAACGGGATGGGAGCTTTTGGGTGGTTCCTAGAGATATAAATAATATGCTTGACCAGGATTTATTTCAAAAGGGGTTGCCGGTAGTATTTACCTCTGCCACGTTAAGTAACGAAGGTGATTTTAGCTATTATATACGATCGCTTGGGTTAAATAAGCCCTCCAAATCTACAGTGGGAAGTCCTTTTGATTTTGAAAAGCAAGTGGATATATATATAAACCAATCCACAAGACGGATTGAAGATCGATTTGCCCAAGGGATTGAAGAATTGGTAGCATTTCTAAATCAAAATGGGGGAAGAGCTCTCGTTCTTACCAATTCACTACAACAAGTTCGAAAAATCAGAAGAAGATTAAAGAGATACCAGTTATCTTTCGAGGTTTTTTGTGAAGATGAAGGAGATCCGGGCTATCTTGTTCAAAAGTTTCGAGAGGAAGAGAATTCGGTATTGATTGGCGCAAACTTTTGGGAAGGAATTGATGTACCTGGTGGGGCACTTACATTACTCGTTATATGGCAGCTACCTTTTCCATCATTAGATCCTTTTATTGAAGTGCAACGGAAAGAGGCAAGTGAAATAGGGCTTGATCCCGTCATTACAGTAGATTATCCTGAAATGGGGCTTAAATTAAAACAAGGTTGTGGAAGATTAATTCGAACACAGGATGACAAAGGATCGATTGTTATATTGGATTACGTAAAAGGAGCTCCGTGGGAAAAAGTCGTTATGGGTGCATTACCATCTGGGGCCAAACTTAAACAAATAGAAACTAATAATGTGGATACAACTTCTTTGAAGTGAGATCTATTTCCCTTTCTTTTTTACCTTTATTGAGGTATAATAGTTTGAGTTTTTAAGCTTTTCGTAATGTATTAATTAATCGTCTTCTTATGCTAACGGCACGATAAAATCACAATATTTCTTAACATACATGGAGGATAAGTATGAAAAATAGCATTGTAATAGGTGTTTCGGGAGGTTCCGCTTCAGGAAAAACAACGGTAGCCAATCGAATCAAAGAGGAGTGTAAAGATAGTGTGGTATTGCTGAGCCATGATTTTTATTATATTCCACATGATCATTTGTCAATTGAAGAAAGGGCAAAAATAAACTATGATCATCCAAATGCGTTTGAAACAGAACGATTAATAAATGACATCAGACAGTTAAAACAGTTAATCGCAATAGAACGTCCTGTTTATTCCTATACGGAGCATACTAGACTTGCAGAAACAGTTAAGGTAAATCCTGCTAAAGTAATAATTGTAGAAGGGTTTATGATTTATGAGAATGCGGAACTAAGAGAGCTTATGGATATTAAAATCTTTGTGGATGCTGACGCGGACGAAAGATTGATGAGACGTATTATAAGAGACGTAAATGAGCGTGGAAGAAGTTTAGAATCAGTGATTGAACAGTACACCAATACAGTGAAGCCAATGCATGAACAATTTGTGGAACCATATAAGAAATATGCTGATATTATTATTCCCAGAGGTGGTATGAATGATATTGCGATTGATATGCTTATTCACAGAATAAAAGCGATTGAAGCGGAAGAATAGAAAAAGATTCAAAGTTAATTAAAATACGGGTTACATATAAGAAGCTATCAAACCATTGTTGTATCATGGTTTGATAGCTTCTTGCGTAATTCATTTTATTATTGTTCATTAAACCTATCCTTTGTCGCATTCAGTTCGTCCTTATCGTGATAGGAACCTCCACGAATAACAGCGTTAATCTTATGGAGATTTTGAACGCTCTCTATGGGATTTGCATCTAAAAGTACTAAATCAGCATTCTTGCCAACTTCTACGGTACCCATATCGTTCAAGCGTCCCAAAAACTCAGCCCCGTTAAGGGTTGTCATTTGGAGAACATGAAGTGGTGAAAGGCCCGCTTTTTCAAGTTCATCAAATTCTTGATGGATGGCGTTGCCTTTACTTCCATCCGTACCAGCCAATAGCTTAACACCTTTTGAATCATAGGTCTTTAATAAATTTAAATAAAGATCATAGAGTTTCTGAGCAGTAGATTTGCTACTACCGCTGAACAAGCCGGAATGCATGCGAACCATAGTCGGGCATTGCCAGGTATTGTTCTCTACATAGACATCAGCAAGTTCTTTTGCCTTTTCCTCACTAAAAGTGTTAATGATATGTGTTAGCTGAGTTTCATCTTTCGCTCCGCCGGAGGTCTTTGTGCCCCATTTGATGAATTGCTCGTTTGCAAAATCTTGAAAGCCCTTGATCTTCATGAGTTGAACGAAAATTGGATTTTCAGTTATCTGAGTGGGAATCCCTGTTGCCTGTGCTCTCAAGTTCTTTTCGTCTGTAGAACAAGAAATAAGAGCTCCGTTGTTGATGCCGAAGTGTTCGACACTGTGAAAACCATTTTTTGAGACCACTTTCAAATCCATATCGGAAAGCACATGTCCCTCTACCGGAATATTAAACTTATTTGCCTCCGTTTGAACGGCATTAAATACATCCGGTGAAATGCCGCCTACTTTTATGAAGTCGACCCCTTCTTTTTGCTGCTGACGGACATATTTTACTGCAACATCAGGCGTGGGAGCATTGATTGGTGTTAAAATACCAATGGGCATCGTCAGTAGTGCCGGCTCGTTCGTAGAGCTAGTAAAGGCACCGGATCTCCATTCATCTAGAAGTTCAGGAGAGCCACTCATTTGGCGGAAACCTGTTACGCCGTTGGCAAGTAGAAGTGCCATCGATTCCTGGGTGTTTTCCTCACCAATTACATGCATATGCATATTCAGGTATCCGGGAACTACATACTTTCCGGTTCCATCGATGATCTTTGTGTTGTTTTCTGTCTTGATTGTGCCAGCCGGTGCAATATCCTTGATTTTTCCATTCACGCAAAGAATGCTCATATTGGAAGTTAGTTTACCAGTTCGCGTATCCACAATAGTTAAGTTGTTTAGCAAAAGCTGGTAGGAAGCGCTGGGTTGTTTCAATTTCTGAGGGGAGTAAGGTTGAATATTTGTGGAAGGCTGACCTGCGAACAAACCAACCCATGCAACAACAATCGCTAATATCCAATATAGCGGAATTCTCCACCCGTGCCAGAATTTTGTTCTCCTTAAGTAAATGAGTGAGCCAACGCATGCAGTCAAAATCAGATAAGCAAACCAGCGCTCATTACTGCTAATCATCAACACTAGAACTATGCCGAATAAAAGCACTAATAGTAGTGTAAACCCGATTGTTTTAATGACATTTTTTATTATGTTTTGTGCCATAGTGTTAACCTTTCTTTCTCTCAGTTTTTATATTTGCTTTTTAAATCAAGAGTTGTACCCTTTAGCATACGATTATTTTTAATAATGTATTAATTTACAGCTATATTTTACCCATAAAACAGTTCTTATAGAATTGGAAATTGTACTATAAGTAGCATTGTCTCTTGAATTCGATTTCTTATTAAAATAGATTGTTTTATTAAATCTGTACCTATAGATACAGCTACCTATAATACCATGAGCGTAGATTTTGCATGGATTACTTAGTTCCGCTTTAGCTCAAGTAATTTGGATTTAATCGCTATCATTGTAGGAATGAAGATCGGAATAAACACCAAACACAATAATGAAATACCGATTACAACTGTCACTGATAATTCCATCAAAGTTCTTACTCTGGATGGATACAGAGCGGCAAACGTTCCCATCAGAATCAGTGCTGCTGAAGTAATTACGGAACCTACTTTTTTACAGGATAAGACAATGGATTCCATGTCGGAAAGTCCTACATTTTCCTTTTGGCGCATAATTAGAAAGATACTATAATCCACGCCCAAGGTGACAATCATAATAAATGAGCAAAACGGGACATTCCAGGATAGGTCACCAAACCCGATAATCTGATGGAAGATGATACTTGATAAAGTCATGGCTATGTAGTATGACGCAATCAGAGAAATGGTTATAAAAATGGGCATCCATATCTCGTGCGTGATTATTACCAAAACAATAAAAATACCAATTAACATAATAGTTCTTGCAAAATTAAAATCGCTGTTTGACATATTGTCTAATTCTACATTGCTCTGCGCGGTACCGGATATTCCCCAAGATGATATATTAAGGGTGGATACGGAAAGATAACTGTCTATTTTATCCTGTATATTGTTTGCGATTTCCATCGCCTGAGGAGAGTAAGGGTCGACACTCAGGGTGATTGTTATTTTTGTTATTTTATGATCCTTAGACATATATCTATTTAGGGACTTTCCAAAATCCTCTCCATCTATTTTATCTTCCGGAATATAGAATATGGAGTCTGCATCCTTGAATGTGGAAAGACCACCTAAATACTCATTTGCAGAAGTTAGCCCGTTTGATACTTTGCCAAGTCCATTAATTGCATCATTAAGCCCACTGGTTAGCTTTGCCGATTTCTTAGTCAGTTTTTCAACGCCATCAATCAATTCGTTTTGCCCTGTCTGTAATGTTTTCGCCCCATCGTAAAGATTTACTAATCCCTCATTAATTGCTTTCTGTCCATCCGCTACTTTTAGTAAACCATCATTCATTTGTTTAGCTCCGTCAGACAGCTGAGACACTGCGGAAGTGATTTTTGATTGAGCATCTGTTGCGTTGATCAACCCTGCATTTAGTTGTGAACTGGCAGACTCTAATTTTGAGAGAGCAGAGGATATCTTATTAAGCCCTGCTTGCGCTTGTGAAATATACTGACTTGTATTAGCGGAGGAAAAACTGCTGAGAGCCGTCTGAACTCCTGTAAGCTTTGAAGTGATCGTTGTAAGGGATGTACCAATATTCTTGGTGCTTGTAATAATATTCTCTACTTCTTGCATTTGTGTATCATATTGGCTGTCAGACGGATTCAACTGTTTACTTAGAGCACCGGCATTTGTTCCAATTACATTCACGTTTGTTCCAACACTTGATAAATTCGTTTTGACATCTCCTAAAAGTGTTGAAATAGTTGTTATACTTGATGCTAGATTATTTGAACTATTACTCATTTGATTAATCATAGTTTGCATGGAAGAAATACTTTTGTGTACACTCCCAATTCCCTTAGTAATCTGCTCTGATACCGACGCACTACTGGTTAGACCATTCTCCAACTTTTCACAAGACGTTTTCAATGTTTCGAGATTACTCGATAATGTTTCTGTACCTTTTTCCAAGCTTTCCAGTCCTGTAGATACTTTTCCAGAGGCACTTTTTAACGAAGAAATAGCCGTTAATAGATTATTTGTTCCCGACTGTAACTGTTCTAGAGAACCATCGTTTCCGGAAGCAGATTGTAGCTGTGTCACTGCGCTTTGCAAACCGTCCTTGATTTCATCGATGCCATCCAGTGCACTGGTTAGCCCATCTGTGGTAGTTTTAAGTTGACTGTCAAGATACAGTTCATCGATTTTCGCACCTTTTGGCTGTGTTACACTATAAACCGTATCAACACCATCTACTGATTTTATTATTTCAGTAAGTCGATCCAATTGTTCCATATCATTTTGATTATTCATTGATTGGGAACTCTTAAGAGCAATCGTTGCTGGAGCGGTTTGACCAGAACCGAAATGCTCTGTAATTAGATTGTATCCCACAACTGATGAGTAGGAAGGGTCAACTTCTGACAGATTATTATAGGAAAGATGTCCATTATATAAAAGAACCGTAGAACAAATTAGCGCACATAAAATAGAAGTTATGTACGGAAAACGCGTTGAGAATCGTGAAACACCTTCCCATATACGACTTTGTGCATGCCCTTTGGTTTTAAAGGGAGACCAGAAAAGATGTTTACCTAGAAGCATCATGATAACCGGAACAAAAGTATATAGAACCAAAATCAGCACAGCAACACCTATAGCGACCGCAGAAGCTGATTTGAAGAGGTTAAACTGTACAAAATATAAACAAGTAAACCCAATGAATATGGTAAGGGAACTAAACAGAACTGTTTTTCCCGCTGTTTTATAGGTGTTCACAATGGCCGTGCTTCTGTCGGCCCCACATACTAACTCTTCTTTAAACCGCATAAGTAACAACATCGTATAATCAGTTCCTATTCCAAAAAGAATAAGAATTAAAAATACACGGGAGAAATTTGAGATTGGAAAATTAAAATAATTAACAAGCTGTAACACAATATTAAGCGAAACCATAAAGGTCAAACCAACAGTAGCCAAATTTATCAAAGGTGTTACAGGAGAACGAAATATGATTAATAGAACAATCACTATAAAAACAATTGTAATTAGTTCCGTTTTCTGTACACCCTTTTCTGTTGTTCTTGCAAAATCCTCTGTAATAAGATCGGAGCTTGTGGCTTGAAGTTCAAGTTCGTCTATTTTCATTTCACTGATAATATCTGTCCGAATATTACTTACAGTGTCATGTTCTTTGCTCAAAGTAATTGGAACAAGCAATGTGGTCCCGTCTTTTGATATGTATTGGTCTACAAGATCCGCGTTCTCGAATATGTTGTTTACAGACAAAATCTGATGTTGTGACATGTTGTTAGAAAGTGCTATTATTTTTTCTTGAATAGATTTTTTGTTTTCATTAGTCAGTTTATTTTCATTATAATAAACTAGAATCATGTTGAATTGCTTTTCGTTGTCAGTTGTATTGTTCATTTGATTGAGGATTGTTTTTGCTATAGAGGAAGAATAGTTATCTCCAACGCTCGTTTGACCTTTGTCCCGTACAAGCTGTCCCATACCAGGCATGGTAAGGATGGCTGAGACAAGAACAATAGCCCAGACAATTATGATAGTCCATCTTCTTTTTATTATTCTGTTAAATATCATTTTTGTACCCCTTTCTCGGTTGCTTTGCTCATTCTATCCTATCACACAAAAATTAAATGGTTAGGGGACAAAAATTAAGAATTATTAAGAGCACCACTTTAATAATTCTTAATTTGTTTTATGTTTTTCTATAATTTATCTGTGCTATAATGGATTCACATATTGAATGAAGTGAGGTGCCAAATATGAAGGATATACTAATAGTAGATGATGATGTCGCTATTGCTAACCTAATATCGGATGCATTAGAGGATGAGGGCTTTCATACCCTTATCTTTAACGATGGAGAATCTGCTTTAAAACAGATAAAAGAAACGGATTTTGAACTAATTATTCTAGATATTATGATGCCGAAGATGGATGGACTTACGCTCTGTCGAAAAATACGTGACAGTGTTTCCTGTCCAATCCTCTTTTTAACCGCCAAAAGCAGGATGGTTGATACACTTGTTGGATTAGAAATGGGGGCAGATGACTACATTTCAAAACCTTTTATAGTGGAAGAGCTGGTTGCCCGAGTAAAAGCACACATTCGTCGAGAACATCGTGATACAGAAAAAGCAAAAGACGATATCCTGCAGTTTGATACGATTACGCTTAATAAGGAAAGTTACGAAGTATATAAAAACCGACAGCTTGTTGAACTTTCGCATCGTGAATTTCAGATTCTACGGTATTTCATTGAAAATTCGGGACATGTTCTTTCGAAGGAACAGATTTTTAATGCAGTATGGGGACCGGATTATGGTGACATAGGTACTGTTGCAGTTAACATTAAAAATCTGCGTGCCAAGCTGGACCCAAATAATGAATATCTGAAAACGGTATGGGGTGTTGGATATAAATTTGTAACGCCACAGAGGCATAACCTATGAGTATGCGTTTAAAATTGGCGTTCACGGTAATGATTGCGTTACTTGTCAATCTCTTTGCACTGATTCTTTTTTATAATTTGTTCATTTCAACAAGGGTTTCCAATCATTTTGATGAAATG
Source organism: Bacillota bacterium (assembly GCA_023392615.1). Lineage (GTDB taxonomy): Bacteria > Bacillota > Clostridia > Lachnospirales > Lachnospiraceae > Mobilitalea. The sequence goes on from JAEVYT010000017.1 coordinate 287,287, forward strand.
CAAACGGCACTTGATCTGGATGTACAAAAAATATCGAAGGAAGTAAGCACAAGCCAGGACTATAAAGAGTATTTATCCCAGCTTTCGAAAAAAGCTGGATACAACATCCAACTACAGACGTTAGATGATAAATTAGTTTACGAAACAAAGGTGTCTCAGGAAGCTTCGCTTTTTATTCGTTCAACAGAAATAGTTCATAAATCTGATGACACGTATATGCTACTGAAGATCACTAAGCCACTGTCTATTCAAAATGCATATGAAATGCCTCCCATTCGTTCTTTATTGGAAGCAGAAATTGGGATTTTATTTTGCATTCTATTGGTGGTAACGATTGTATTGTATCTCCAGTATGTGAAACCGATTGAAGAATTACAGAAATCAATCAGAGATTATAATATGGGAAAAGTGCCGGAGTCCAACCGAAGAACGGATGAAATCGGAAAATTGCAAAATAGTTTTGTTCTATTAGCCAACAATTTAAGTGAGGAAAAGCAAAAACAAAGCCGTATTATCGCGTCAATTTCTCACGATATTAAAACTCCACTCACCTCAGTTATGGGTTATGCAGAACGGATCAAGAGTGGAAGGCTATCGGAAGACCGAAAGATGCGCTATATTGATACAATTTATGAAAAAGCAGATGTTATAAAGACTCTGATTGGCGAGTTTGACGATTATTTAAGTTTCAATCTCCATCCAGCTTTTAATAAGCAGAAATTGTCTGTGGACAAACTATGCCAGATAATAAAAGAGGAATATATGGAGGATATGGAAAGTACAGGGGTACAATTTTATATAGTAAATGAGTGTATGCCAGTCAGTATTTCAATTGATCTTTCAAAAATCCGTAGGGTTTTATGTAATATCATCGGTAACAGCATGAAACATTTTGGAGACACGAAAAATCCGGATATTACTGTAAAATGTTCACAAATAAAAAACAAGGTTTTATTTCAAGTCTCGGATAACGGGATGGGCGTTCCAAAAGATATTCTAAGTCATATTTTTGAACCCTTTTTCACATCCGATGATAGTAGAAATGTAGCAGGTTTGGGTCTTTCTATATGCAAAGATATTATTGAGTCTCATGAAGGCAGAATATGGGCTGAGAACAACCCAGATTCTGGTCTCAGTATTTTTCTTGAAATCCCAATGGCATGAACATTACAAGTTCAACTTTTGCATAATTCGAAATAAGTCTCTGAATAAATTTGTATCACTATCATTAAGACAGGTGATATTCTGTGACCGATTTGTTAACATAAAAATACATCAATATTTATTAAAGATAGGATTAGAGGGCAGTCCAAACGGGCTGCCCTCTTTTGCACCCCTTATGGCGCGACCTTGCCTTTACATTGTAAAATCCTTCTAATAAATATCCACCCTATTCTGCCTAACTGTAGGAAGTATTGTACTATCCGATATTTGTGATTGTCGATACCCCGTAGGTGATATACCGGTAATTTGTTTGAACTGGCGCATAAAGTGAACATCATTTTCATAGCCACATTTCTCGGCAATATCTCGAATGGAGAGTTTCGTCGTACACAACTGTTGTTTAGCATAATCCACTCGTGCATTAATAACATCTGACATACAAGTTATCCCAAAGTGTTTTTTGTAAAGACGTTGAAAATAATATGGACTTAGGCAGATTTGATGTGCTAGGTTTTCAATCGTCCAGTTTAGATAGGGGCGATTATATATTTTTGAACGAAGTAAAGAAAATTTATCATAGTTTTTGTCCCAACCGTTCGTGCTTTCACGAAGAATTGCCTCGGAGACTTTGTTGAAAAATATATGCATATAGCAATTGATGGTGTCTTCTTTATGATTATTATTAGAATATTGTTCGATGTTGATACTATTTATAAGCATTGAGTAGGACTCTATATTGTTAATAGTGATAGGTGTCTCATAAGGAATTTTTAAGCTCTCAAGATATTGTTTGTCTTCCGCAGTCATTTCAAAGTGGAACCAGTCATTAGAAAAAGTTGCTCCGCAGGAACGGTAATACTGGGGAGTCCCTTCTTTATATAGAAAAAACGTATTAGGGTCAATTATAATATTGACTCCATTAACTGTAAAGAGGGCAGGGCTTTTAATGAGTAATGCTAAATAATCACCGGAACCTAAAGGCCGATCAATAAAAAAATCGGAATCGTGAACGTGGTTGTATCCAATATATGTTATTTTCATATAACCTCCAAATGTAAATAGCATTATATATCAGTTATTTAACAGTTTATATCATTACATTTTGTATGTCAAGATTATAAAATAATAAGCGTAACATATATAAAAAATAGCAAAGATTAATAGATAAAGTGGTTTTTCATCCCTATGAATTAGTATATTTGTGGAGATTAGTAGGTATGGGAATTGGCTTATTTGTTTTGCCAAAAAGCTTTTTTAATCAGTGCTGTTTGTATGATTTATTATAGGAGGATAACCATGAATAAAAGGGTAGTAGCAGTTATTATCGCATTAGTAATGGCAATAGGTCTTGTTGGTTGTGGGGGCAGTAAAAACGATAATGCAGCAGATTCAGGGAAAAAAGCCGAAGGTGGCAAAGTAATTAATATTTATGGATGGAATGAGAGTTTCAAAACACTGGTGGACAAGTATTATATTCCAACCGGTAGATTGCCGAAAGATGTAAAGATTAATTGGGTGACGATTCCAAGTGCAGATAATGCATATCAGAAAGCTCTTGATGAAGCACTTCTAAAGCAAAAAGATGTATCAGCGGATAAAAAAGTTGATTTGTTTTTAGTTGAAGCAGATTATGCATTAAAGTATGCGCAATCAGATGTAACATTAGATGTACAAAAGGATGTAGGATTAACAAAAGATCAAATGTCACAAATGTATGAATACACAAAACAGATCATGACTACAAAGGATGGAGCAATTAAGGGTGTATCAGGATTTGCTTCCCCAGGATTATTTGCTTATCGTAGATCAATTGCGAAAGATGTACTAGGTACAGATGATCCCAAAGAAGTTCAGAAATATTTAAGTGATTGGAACAAGTTTGATGATGTTGCCAAAAAGGCGAATGATAAGGGATATAAGATGTTAGCCGGTTATAGTGATTCTTATAGAGTCTTCTCAAATAATGTTTCCGCACCTTGGGTTGATGGAAAGAAGATTGTGATCGATAATAATATTCTTAACTGGGTGAAACAAACGAAGGAATATACAGAGAAAGGATATAACAATAAACACGGCATCTGGTCAGATGGATGGAGTGCAGATCAAGGTCCAAAAGGAAAAGTATTAGGCTTTTTCTACTCTACTTGGGGTGTTAATTTTACATTAATGGGCAATTCCTTAGAGAAATCAGTAGCAGATGGTGGTAAAGAAGAAGTTGGCAATGGTATTTATGGAGATTATGGTATATGCCTTGGACCGCAGTCCTTTTACTGGGGTGGAACCTGGTTATGTGCGGCAAATGGTAGTGATAATGTTGCAGAAGTAAAAGACATCATGGAATTCTTCGCTTGTGAAAAAGATTCAATGAAGAAAATGGCAACAGAAACAATCGACTTTGCAAATAATAAAGAAGCAATGGAAGAAGTGGCTGCAAGTGATTTCAGCAGTGCATTCCTAGCTGGTCAAAATCCATATACATATTTCTGTGAAGCAGCTTTAAATATTGATATGAAGAATACATCAATTTATGATCAAGGGTTAAATGAGGCCATGGATAAGGCGATGGTCGACTACTATGATAATAATGTGGATTACGATACAGCGTTAAATAATTTCTATAAGATAGCAAATGAGAAGTATCCAGAATTACAAAAATAAAGCTAATGTGGAACATGACGAATTGCCTTGCCATGTTCCACTCTTATTAAATAAGAGTGAGTAGTGGTTTGCTAAATATGTGGCAGAGGAATGGTGATTATTATGAAAAAATCAGATATGAGGAAGAAAGGAGTTAGTTATGCAAAGTGGGGATATATATTTTTAATCCCATTTTTCGTTACTTACATTCTGTTTTCTTTCATTCCGTTGATTAATACATTTTGGAATAGTTTGTTTGAAAATTATATGTCAGGACTGAATCAAGTAGGGCCAACCTTTGTAGGTCTAGAAAATTTCAAAACAATTATAACACCTGATTTGTTAAAATACGCGGGAAATACAGTTATATTATGGCTATTAGGATTTATTCCGCAAATTATTGTGTCCTTGGTGCTTGCCGTGTGGCTTACAGATGGTGCGATGAAACTGAAGGGAAAAGGTTTTTTTAAGACCGTTATCTATATGCCGAATTTGATTATGGCGGCGGCCTTTTCGATGTTGTTCTTTACGTTGTTTTCTGATATCGGACCAGTTAACAATATACTAGTTTCGTCGGGAATACTTGATAAGCCGCTTCGATTCCTGAGTAATGTTTGGTGGACAAGATCACTAATTGCGATGATGGGATTTTTAATGTGGTTTGGAAATACAACAATTTTACTTATGGTAGCAGTTCTTGGTGTTGACAAATCAATTTACGAAGCAGCACGCATGGACGGGGCTGCATCGTTAAAAATATTCAGACAAATTACGGTTCCATTAATTCGTCCCGTATTGGTTTACGTATTTATAACCTCTATGATTGGTGGTATTCAGTCATTTGATGTTCCACAAATTTTAACCGCTGGTAGTGGTGGACCCAATCGTACGAGTATGACTTTAATCATGTATTTAAATAACCTTCTATACAATAAAAATTATGGTCGTGCCGGCGCACTTTCGGTAATTCTGTTCATCATTACAGCCATTTTGAGTATATTTGTATTTAAGAAATTAACAAGTAATATCACTAAGAAGAAAGGAGAAAATTAATGGAAAGTAAAAGTATTCTAGCGATAACCAAAAAGAGTTTTTGCTACTTCGTGCTAATTTTTCTTGCTATCATAAGTTTATTCCCATTCTATGTGCTAATTATCAATGCTACACGTGCGCATGCTGATATTCAAAAGGGATTTTCAGTGGTACCGGCACAAGCATTTTGGTTTAATATGAAGAATGTTTTACAGAATGAAAATCTACCGGTATTATCGGGTATTATGAATAGTCTTATTGTTGCAGCATTTGGTGCGGGTTTCTCTGTTTATTTTTCTTCTTTAACGGCATATGCAATTCATGCCTATAATTTTAAATATAAACAACAGATATTCATGTTTATATTATTGATTATGATGGTTCCAGGCCAGGTTTCAGCTTTAGGATTTATCAGATGGGTTGACAAATTAGGTTTAATGAATTCTTTTATACCACTTACGGTACCTGCAATTGCTGCACCAGCTGTATTTTTCTTTATGAAACAATTCATGGATAGTAATCTTCCTATCGAGATTATTGAGGCGGCAAGAGTAGATGGCTCGAAAGAATTTCATACATTTAACAAGATAATTTGTCCGATTATGAAACCTGCAATTGCTGCACAGTTAATCTTCTGTTTTGTTGGAAATTGGAATAATTATTTGATTCCTTCTCTGATTCTTAAATCAGATAATAAGAAAACACTTCCTATTCTTATTGCACAACTTAGAAGTGCAGATTTTTTAAAGTTTGATATGGGACAAGTTTATATGCTGATATTTTTAGCAATCATACCAGTCTGCATTGTGTACATTATATTATCTAGATATATTGTTGGTAGCTTAACAGCTGGTAGTGTAAAAGGGTAATATAGAAAGATGACAGTAAGAAAATGAGGTAATTATGCGATATATTAAAACAGACATTCCAGTGCGAGACCCATTTGTTTTGGTCGATGATGGAAAATATTACTTGTATGGTACTAGAGTTGAGACTTGTTGGGGGCATGCAGATGGATTTGATGTATACGTAAGTGAAGATTTAGAGCATTGGAGTGATGCGATAGAAGTGTTCCACAATAATGGTGAGTTTTGGGCTGATCAGAATTATTGGGCGCCGGAAGTACATTATTATATGGGGACATATTATATGTTTGCGAGCTTCAAAAAGGAGAATTTATCAAGGGGTACACAGATTTTATGTTCTGATTCACCGCTTGGCCCATTCGTGCCAATTACCGATGGTCCGATTACTCCGAAAGGCTGGGATTGTTTGGACGGTACCTTGTATGTGGACAGAGAACAACAACCTTATATCGTTTTTTGCCACGAGTGGCAACAGATTGGAAATGGAACGATGTGTGCGATGAAGTTAAGCAAAGACTTAACAGAAGCAATATCAGAACCATGGGTATTATTTGATGCAAAAAGTGTTGAGTGGACAAAAAGTATTAAAGCAGATGAAGCTTATGTAACAGATGGTCCATTTTTGCAAAGGATGAAGGATGGTAGTCTAGTAATGCTGTGGTCGAGCCATGGAGAAGAAGGATATGCCCAGGCTATGGCCAGAAGTTCAAATGGTGAAATTGATGGAACCTGGCAGCAGGATAAGGAACTGATTTTCTCTAGAGATGGCGGCCATGGTATGGTATTTAAAACATTACAGGGAGTACAAATGTTAACCATCCACATGCCGAACAATACACCGGAAGAACGTGCCGTATTTTTCCCTATTATTGAAGAAAACGGAACCTATAAATTGATTTAATGACAATGTGAGTAACATCCCACTAATAGAATGCCGATTCCAAAGCGTCTAATCTAGGAAGCGATGGTTATTTCACAAGCGATAAAAATTTTACATCAAACTTTATAAAGAACGAATCATGAAGAGAGATGATTGTACGTATTGTGCAGTCATCTCTCTTCCCATATTAATGGTATCATACATAACCCAGGAAAACAAGACTGTTATTCCGAAGGGTGTTGTGCTAGAGTTATTTTACGATTTGGAGATTGATTTCCAAACGGATTAAATATTTGGTGTTTTGCTATGAAGGATTACTTACTTTTATCTTGTATAGTGAAGGGATATATTTACACCATATTAGGAGATATTAATTAAACTATAAAAATCAAGATTATCGGAGGAGGTACGATATGAATCCTTATGTAATAGGTTTTCGAGATATTGATAAAACGTATACCGAGATTGTGGGAGGGAAAGGAGCAAATCTAGGAGAACTATCTAGAATATCAGGAATACAGGTGCCAGATGGTTTTTGTATTTCTACAGAGACCTATCAAAGAATGCTTGGAGATAACCTTTCATTTAGTAGATTACTCGATCAATTATCTTATCTTTGTTTAGACGATCGAAAAAAAATCCGTGAAATCAGTAGAGAGATTCGTAGTATTATTGAAGAGATAGTTATCTCTCAAGATGTTAAGGAAGAGATTGTTCATTTCCTCTCTAGGTATGGAGAAAAAAATGCTTATGCAATTCGATCTAGTGCAACCGCAGAGGATTTACCAACAGCTTCATTTGCGGGCCAACAAGATACGTATTTGAATATAATTGGTCAGGAAGAAATCTTAAAACATATCACTAAGTGCTGGGCATCCTTATTTACGGAGAGAGCTGTAACCTACCGCATTCAAAATGGTTTCGATCACCGTAAAGTACACCTGGCAGTTGTGATTCAGAAAATGATATTCCCGGAGGTATCAGGAATTCTATTTACCGCTGATCCTATCACGGGCAATCGAAAGACGGTATCCATTGATGCCAGCTTTGGACTTGGTGAGGCTCTGGTTTCAGGACTAGTGAATGCAGATACCTATAAAGTACGTGAAGGAAGAGTGATTGAGAAAAAAGTATCCACCAAGAAGTTGGCTATTTATGCCATAAAAGAAGGTGGAACGAAGAAACAGGAAACTGAACCGGGGATGCAGAATGAGCAAGCATTGACGGATGAACAGATTTTAACCCTCACTCGCATAGGCAGAATGGTCCAAGAACATTTTGGGAGTCCACAAGACATTGAATGGTGTTTGTTTGATGGCACATTTTACATTGTCCAAAGTCGGCCAATAACAACGTTATATCCAATCCCTGAGGCGAAGGATAAGGAGAACCACGTCTATTTATCAGTTGGTCATCAGCAAATGATGACTGACCCCATAAGACCTTTGGGAATGTCTTTAATGCAGTTGATTTCTTCTGGGAACTGGATGAAAGCAGGAGGAAGGTTGTTTTTTGATGTGGCGCCAATGCTTGCTACATCAGATGGAAGAAAAATATTATTAAATAATATGAGACAACTCGAACCACTTACAAAAGATGCTATTATGACTATAATAGAGCGAGATTTCATAAAATGCTTGCCAACGCAGGAAAAGGAGGAGAGTTTAGATAGGAGTGATAAAGTTAATCCTCCTGTAGAACCACAAGCTCATATTGATATCAGTCCATCAATTGTTACTGGTTTAATTAAAAAAGTCAAACTTCTATAGAAGAATTGAAACGTAACATTCAGGGGAAAACTGGTGTGAATTTGATCGATTTTATTCTTGACGATATCCAAGAGTTAAAGAGAATCTTGTTTGACCCACAAAGTACTGCCGCCTTTATGGCGGGCATCAATGCATCACTATGGATCAATGAGAAAATGAACGAATGGCTAGGTGAAAATAACGCATCAGATATACTGTCTGGTTCTGTACCAAACAATATTACTTCAGAAATGGGTCTGGCGCTAATGGATGTAGCGGATGTTATTCGTCCTTATCCTGAAATAATTAATTATTTACAACATGCCAAGGATGATAACTTCTTGGATGAACTGGTTCGGTTAGATGGGGGAAAGGAATCCGTAGAAGCAATCAAGGCATATCTAAACCGATATGGTATGAGAGGGGAAGGAGAAATCGATCTTACCAGAACACGATGGAGTGAAAAACCAACTACACTAATCCCTATGATCCTTGCTAATATCAAAAACTTTGAACCGAATGCCAGTCATAAAAAATTTGAGCTTGGTAGACAGGAAGCGATGGAAAAAGAAAAAGATTTATTAGAGAGATTGCATACGCTACCGGAGGGGGAAGAAAAAGCAAAAGAAACAAAGCGAATGATTGATCTAATTAGGAATTTTATCGGATATCGTGAATATCCAAAATACGGCATGGTCAGCCGATATTTTGTCTATAAGCAGGCGTTACTAAAAGAAGCCCATCATCTCGTACGGACTAAGGTCATTCGCGAGACTGAAGATATATATTACCTCACATTTGAAGAACTTCGCGATGTTATAGCCACAAAGCAATTGAACTTTGATATTGTCTGCGAGCGTAAAGAAGAGTACAAAATTTATGATAAACTAACTCCTCCACGTGTTATTACTTCGGAAGGAGAGATAATTGTAGGGTCGTATAACAGAGATGATATTCCGACCGGAGCGTTGGTAGGGCTACCGGTTTCGTCAGGAGTGGTCGAGGGAAGAGCACGCGTTATCTTAAAGCTAGAAGATGCTAATCTGGAAGAGGGGGATATATTAGTTACTGCTTTTACTGACCCAAGTTGGACACCATTATTTGTATCCTTAAAAGGTTTAGTTACCGAAATTGGCGGGCAGATGACCCATGGAGCCGTAATCGCACGTGAATACAGCTTACCGGCAGTTGTGGGCGTGGAGAATGCGACTAAGCTGATTAAAGATGGGCAGCGAATACGTGTTAATGGTACAGAAGGGTTTATAGAAATCCTATAAATAAGTAACTGGTAAAATTACAATCGGGTAGGGATAATCAGCGAATGGTAGCCCTACCCGATTGTAATTTATGCAAAAGAAAATGCAAACTGTGTCAAGTGGGTTGTAAATACTTGAGAAAAATGGCATTATAGGATAAAGATATTTTCATTGAAGATTAGGAGAGTGTATGAACACTCTGAGCATAGAACGTGCACAGGAAAGAGGTGAATTATGATTTGTCCGATATGTGGTAACGAAATGAAGCCTGGAAACATTGGTGCAAGGGCAGGTGGGGGATTGTATTGGCTGCCGGATGGAGAGAAACTAAAGTATACAGTCAGCAATGATATTATTAAAAAACATAAAGGGATTGTACTTGTTGATTGCTATGAAATTCGAATCAATCACGCAGCTTATGTTTGTGAGGAGTGCCGTAAGATAATAATGGATTTTTAGGTACTAGAGTGTATTAGAATGAACTTTAAATACAGGGAACAAGTACTTAGTTAAACTGATAATCATATATCCAACATTGCTATAAAACTTTCGCTGACAAATGTCAACTTTTATATTGACAAATGTCGGCGAAAGTTTTATAGTGAACATATGGTAATAAATGTATGGATATTAGCGAGTTCATACAAAAATCATAACACAAAAGGAGTGAAAGAATGAGTCAAAAAGATAACTATGAGAGGCTACCAGACTCGGAGCTTTTGGTAATGCAAATTATCTGGCAGGCCGGAGAATTAATTGGTACGGGAAGAATTGTGGAACTGGTATGTGAACAAAAGAATTGGTCAAGATCCACAGTACAAGTTTTATTAACTCGTCTCGAGGAAAGAGGATTTATTAGGATCGAGAAGAAAGGTAGATTAAAGTTATACGCTCCACTTGTAAAAGAGGAGGAATATTTAAAAAGAGAGACGAAAACATTTTTAGAACAGTTTTATTCTAATTCTTATAAAAAATTGATTGCATCCGTAGTTCAAAACCAAACGATGACTGAAAAAGATATGGAGGATATTTTCCAGATAATTAAAGATGCGAAGGGAGGTTATAAGGATGAATAATCTCTTTCTCACTATATTAAGTTTATCCATTATAGGTTCGATTGCAATTGTATTTGTCATATTGCTAAATAAGATATTTAGAAAAAATTATTCAAGGCGATGGATATACATTATATGGGGTGTAATTGCAGTCCGGCTCATCGTACCGGTTCAAATCAATGTAATTGATATCACGGATCTTTTCAAAACGGATGGTGCAATAACGAGTTCTTCCATACAATCACCTGCTGTAGATTATAATAAAAATGTGACACAACAAAATAGTAACGAATCAGTTAAGAACGTGAACAATAAAACAGATATGACGAATCATAATACATCTTCGACCACTTCTAAAGTATTAACTCAAAACACAATCCATAAAAATCACGGCATTACAATAAGTACTTTTTTATTTAGTCATGTACTAGACTTTATATCCATAGTATGGCTCATGGGTACAATTTTCTTCTTATTATATCATTCGCTTGTGTATCTTAGTTTTAGAGTGAAAATAAGGAGATGGAGTATACTCATCAAGGATTATGCTATTTTGGACGAGGTTTATAATCTTTGCAGTGAGATGAAGATAAAAGGTAACATTAAAGTATTAAGTTGTAATCAGGTGTCATCTCCAATGTTATTGGGATTTATAAAACCCTGTATTGTTTTGCCATCAAAAGAATTTACAAGCGAACAATATCATTTTATTCTAAAGCATGAGTTGATACATTATAAAAACCATGATTTGTTTTACAAGTTAATTTTATTATGTACTACTGCATTGCACTGGTTCAATCCTCTGGTTCATTATATGGTGTACTTAGCTAATAATGATATTGAATTATACTGCGACGAGAAATTAGTCTCTAAGAATAATATAAATTACCGTGAGAATTACAGTAATATGATGATTTATATTATGGCCGGTGTAATGAAGAATAACAATATTCTATTATCAACGGGCTTTGGAAATGAGAAGAAGCAATTGAAGAGTCGCTTTTATCAAATCATGAATTCAAAGCCAACAAAAAAAGGGACTTGTTTTATCATTGGTTTGGTAAGTTTTATTCTTGTTGTCAGTAATCTGATTGCATCCTTCGTACCTGCGAAAATAAGTGGGGCAGAAGTAACAAATAATTCATCCAATTCGATAACCTATAATCCTAGTCTTGCACCGGAACATCTCAAGAAAACAAAAAATATCTTGGTCGTAGGAATAGATGAAACAAAGAAAGAAGGAAATACAAATGCGGATAGTATATTAATGGTTAGTATTATCCCGGACAAGAAAAAAATTGTCTTAGTATCCTTCCTTCGTGATATGTACTTGCAAATTCCGAAACATGGGTATAATAAATTAAGTCATTCCTATCAGATTGGAGGCTCCGATCTGATGAAAAGTACAATCGAAACTAACTTTGGACTTAAGATAGATCATATAGTTACCGTTAATATGGATGCTTTTGAGAATATTATAGATTATAATGGTGGAGTAAATATAAAATTATCAAAGCAAGAAGCAGAGTATCTGAATAATACGAATTATATCAGTGAAAAGAAGAATCGAAATGTTAAAGCAGGCAAACAAAAACTCAATGGTAATCAAGCACTTGGTTATGTTCGAGTTCGTAAAGTTCCAACTTTGCAAGGAGAAGATGGAGATTTAGGACGTACATCGCGTCTGAGAACTTTGGTTTCTAGTGTAATAAAAGAAAGCAGCAAAAAGAATGTTGATGTGTTGGCAAAAGAGTTCATGTATATTCTCCCAAACATTGTTACTGATATTAATGCACAACAACTTCTCAGTTATCTTAAAGCAGTGCTGTTGGATGGAATGAATGTTGATACCGTATCAATTCCAGCAAATAAAACTTATACTGAAACTATGAAAAATCAAATGTATGTCCTTGATATTGATTTGGATAAAAACAAAAAGTTATTACAGCAAATATATCAGTGAAGTGAATAATAAGCAAAGAGGGTAGCCAGTGAGGGCTACCCTCTTTGTGTATTGATGGGTTCTCTGATTTCCACCTTATGGTTGTATGCTAATATTAGTAATTCTTTATTATATCTTTTTCGACACATATCGCCAAATGACAGAATATTATAGTTATGAATAAATAAAAAAATTACTACTTGAGAAAAGTTACCAATATATAAAATTTATTTTATTAAGACTTTTAATGATAGAGGAAAGGTATGATTTTATGATAAATATAAACGGGGGGCTTACGGATGTATGCGGCATTTTAGTTGGAACAGCCGAGGATAAAGGTGGACGTACTGGATGTACCGTAATTATATGTCCAAGGGGAGCGGTACCGGGTGTGTCAGTCGTTGGAGGAAATCCTGGTACCATGGAGACAGATAGTATTCGACCGGGTACCAAAGAGGATCCTGTACAAGCTGTTCTTCTCACGGGTGGAAGTCGATTTGGTTTAGCGGCAGCAAGTGGAGTTATGCGATGGCTTTATGAACAGGAAATCGCAGAAGTACCCCATGTACCTGCTGCTGTTATATTTGACTTACTTTATGCCAAGGGCTCTAATCCGCCTGATGCGGCATTAGGATATGCGGCATGTCAAAATGCAAATTCAGGGCCTATAAAAGAAGGAAATGTGGGTGCTGGTGCTGGAGCAACAATAGGCAAATTTTACGGAAAGCCAATGAAAGGCGGACAGGGATCTGCTTCAATTCATATTCCGGGAGGACCGGTGGTTGCAGCCTTAGCAATCGTCAACCCACTTGGAGATGTTTGGGATCATGGTCGAATTGTTGTTGGAGCACTTGGTCCTGAGGGGAAATTCGTTAATCAGACTAAACTAATGCTAGAAGGGGTACCGTCACCTTTATTTAATGAAATGAATACCACAATAGCTGTTGTGGCAACATCAGCACAGCTTAATAAAGCAGAGGCCAGCCGGGTGGCAACTCTTGCACAGGATGGAATGGCTCGAGCAATATCTCCAATTCATTCACAATGGGATGGTGACACAATCTTTTGCCTTGCGACAGGTACGGATACTACTTACTATAAGGGGGATGCTGCTATAACGGTGATAGGGACAGCAGCAGCCGTAGTACTTGAGGAAGCAATAATACAAGGAGCATTAGCCGCTCAATAAAATATTATGAATAATTGTTATGGATAAATACACGGATTCAATTGTATAGAACACACGCGAAGTTAAATTAGATACAGAGCAAAATAGAAGAAACAAAGAAAATATTCTTCATGGAGTATCTGAAAAAAGAGACTTCTTATCAGAAGCTTTACATCTAGATAAAAGTAAAACAATAGTTATCCCGCAGGGAATATTAGAAGCAGATACAATTATAAAGAGAGAAAGACTGGAGAAGACGATATAAGAAGAAATTAGAATAATCTAGTTCAATGTGTTATAACTCCATAATTAAAAAGGCATGTATTTATAGAAAGACATATGTTACAATGAAAAGGATTTGCGCTGATAAGTAATAATACACTAAAATGATAATAGTATCTAAAATTTACAGCATATAGGAAAGGGAAAGATAGAGATGAAGATTGATAGTAAAATGCCAATTGATTTAAATAAATGGTGCATCTACCTTGTAAACGTTGCTCATATCACAACGATTCTTATTATTCTTGCGCATATTATTTGGTTTGTTGCAGCCAGAAGTATTCTTGCCTGGCCTCCAGAAGTATATCTGCGTAATTATATTATATTACCTGCGTTAGGTTTCTCCACTTTAAATATTTTAGTTGCATTTCTTGTTCGTTCAACTAGAATTTCAATATTGGTAAAGGAATTTGTAGCTCTATCGCTTTTTATATTGTTTTCATTATATCTTTCTTTAACCCATGATATTGCAAGAGTTTTATTATGTTCTTATATGCTTCCGATCTTTATTTCCGCTCTATTCTCCAATAAGAAACTGACCCGCCGAATATTCTATATGAGTGTAGTCGCTATTTTGTTTACTGGTGTTAAGAAATATTTTATGGGAGCTTTGGACAGCGACATGCTTATGGAGATTTTTGTAGCAATTTTTATGTTCCTTTGTTCTTACCTCCTGGCCAAAATCATAATGCAATACGGTCAGGATAATCTTACAGCATTGATGAAATCAAAAGAAGAGGCAATGAATCATGAACTTGCATTTCTACAGGCGCAGATAAAACCCCATTTTTTATATAACGTAATTAATACAATGGTATCTTTATGCTATACAGACAATGAAAAAGCAGCACGATTACTGGTCAATTTTAGTAAATATTTAAGACTCATATTTGATTTTGATCATAAATTAATATGGGTTCCTTTAGCGAGAGAAATCGAGATGATTAAGGTTTATATTGAAATTGAAAAAGCGCGTTTTGGTGAATCGATCGATGTAGAGTATGATATAGATTCAGCACTTTTAACGATGGAAATACCTTCTTTTTGCATTCAGCCATTAGTGGAAAATGCGATTAAGCATGGAGTAAGAAAAAAAGATGCGTTAGGAAAGGTTTTGATATCAGTGCAAAATGAAGATGGGATAAAAATAAAAGTAAGTGATAATGGGATAGGGATGTCATTAGAAAAGCTTAAAAATTTAAAACTTAATGAAAACATAAGCGAAGGAGTGGGATTCTACAATGTTTGTAGACGTGTCAAAGTTTGGGAGAATACACGAATTGATATCCAGAGCATGGAAGGAAAGGGAACTACGGTAACAGTAATAATTTCAGATGGTATAAAATAAGGAGGTTTCAGGTTATGTTAAATGTAGTTATTATTGATGATGAGAAACCGGCTGTTGATGTACTTAAACTATTACTTGAGGGAACGGGAGAGGTACGTATTATTGATTCGTTTACTAGCGCGGTACAGGCACTCCCTAAGATATGTATGCTTAAGCCGGATGTCGTATTTCTGGACATTGAAATGCCTGAAATGACTGGTCTGGAACTTGCTGAAAAGATAATCGAAGAAAATAATGATATAGAAATTGTATTTGTTACTGCTTATGATAAATATGCACTTGAAGCTTTTCGGGTAAATGCAATTGATTATATTCTCAAGCCTTTATCCTCAGAGGATATCTCTAAAGTGATTACCAGGCTAAAAAAAATTAAGCCACAACAGAGTTTTTCTAAAGAACTTACCGATAAAAGTCGTATATATTGTTTTGAAAGATTATTGGTATATGGTGCAGGATCTGAAAGATTAGTTAAATGGCGTACCGCAAAGACAGAGGAGCTTTTTGCGTTTATGCTACAAAACCTAAATAAAGAGATTTCAAAACTAAAAATTATACAAGCGCTTTGGCCAGAAATTGCAACTGATAAAAGTAACGTTCATCTACATACGACTATTTATAGGATAAAGAAAACGCTTATCTCGGCAAATATCAAATTTGAAATTACCTTTACGAATGGTCGGTACATGCTTAAGTTGCCAGAGGTTTATATTGACACAGTTGAGTTTGAGGCGATTACAAATGATGAAAATACATTGACAGAAGCATCAATTGAAAGTTATAAAAGAGCACTTAGCTTATACAAAGGCAGATATTTGATGGAAAATGAGTATCTTTGGACTCAAGGTAAGGAGGAAGAATACGAAATAAGATATCGTAGAGTGGTTGGTGAATATACAAAATATTATATAAGTAAAGCTGATTATTTGAAAGCTGAAAAAATTCTTCAGCAAGCGCTTTCAATATCACCCACTGACGATGAATTAAACGAATTATTAATGAAACTATATCTTCTAAAAAAAGATAAGGCATCTATGATTATGCATTACAATAAAATAGATAAAATATATGACACAGAGCTTGGGATTGAGCCGAATGCAAATATTCGAACATTATTTAATAATGCATGTGATTTATGATGGATTAAGATTCAGGGATGTTCAGAATTTGTTCAGATTGCTTTGCTATAATTAATCCAATTTTCTATGATACAAACTTATCATTGCTTTGAAGCAAGGTAATGATAAGTAGGATTATATAGAAGGATTAATTTTGTGAAGAGGAGTGTTGTATGATTAAATTTTTGAAAAATAGGTATATCGTGTTTCTTATTGCTTGTATGTTTTTCACATTCAGCATTTTTACCAATGTTAAGGTATCTGCGAATGCTGGTGCACCTTATGGTAAACAAATAACGATTCAGCAGATATTAAGTGATTACCAGTATTTTATATATGGGAATGCTACACTATTAAATCACAATGTCGGAGGAATTGTAGCCGGAGGAGATGTAGAAGTTGGTAATTTTGGTGATGGAGCGATTGAACCATCTTATTTTGGGAACATAGTAAGTGTTAGTAATTATAATGGTACCTCAACATCCCACTTTTTATCAGGAAGTTCAAGTTATTCAGGTTATATAGGACTTCCAGTATATTATAAAACGACCGAGGTGAGTGGATTAAGCTCAAGTTTTGTTAATTATACAAATGCAACACCGTTTATTAATTTGGGTTCAGCTTTTTCAGCTTTGGTTACTCAGTCATTTGATATGACTAACGGTGCTTATACAGTAACAACAGGAAATATCACAGGAGATATGTATAATGGCTATATGCTTAATCTTCCATTAGGTACATACAAATCAATAATAATTCCAAAAACTATATACGATCAGGTAAACTATATTAAGCTAACAGGTATCAGTAATTTAAATGATTTTGTTGAAAATGAATATTCTATATCAGTAGTTGGAGTATCCGATGTTTCCATCAGTTTTGGCTATACGACTTTTAATGATTCACAAAATACAGGGAAAAAGGGAATTCTTTTTTCGGATGGACAGTCTTTCAACAACAGTAATTCATTAAAAAATATATCTAGTGGTAATGTAGCAGGCGGACAGCTAAATACCAATGGGATGAAGCTTATTTGGAATTTTCCAAATGCAGTGACTGTAATAAGTGATTATACAGCTGGTCACATCGTTGCACCAAATGCTGACGTTACATTAGCAAATGGAACAGGAAATTTTGAAGGTGGAATTATAGCAAAAAGTGTTGTAAATAATTCGGCGGAAGGACACTTTTATCCGTATATGGCAATAGGAGAGTCATATACTCCAGGAATAAGTATAACGCCTAGTCCGGGAGCAAGTGTAACGCCTAGTCCGGGAATAAGTATAACACCTAGCCCGGGAGTAAGTATAACACCTAGTCCGGGAATAAGTATAACACCTAGTCCGGGAGTAAGTATAACGCCTAGTCCGGGAGCAAGTGTAACACCTAGTCCGGGAGCAAGTATAACACCTAGTCTGGGAGTAAGTATAACGCCTAGTCCAGGAGCAAGTGTAACACCTATAGATATTTCTGTAGAAAAAAATGATGGAAAAGGCTCGAAAGATTCTTCGGGCATGCCAAAGACGGGAGATAATGCCGATCTTAGTATTGTTAAGTACGGATTGATTTTTTTTACTATAGTATTATTAATCCTAACCGTCGCTGATATTGTTCTGTGGAAGAAATATTTAAGTAAGAGAAATAAGAAGTAATTAGGATGAAAACCGGAGGTGGAATATAAATCGTACCTCTGGTTTTTAATTGGAAGGAGAAAAGGATGAGGTACCTAAGTAAATTACATCTTCATTTAGCACTGAAGATTATTATGTTTTTGTGTGTGCTTGGTATTTTATACTGTGTATTTTTGTTGTTTCTGGATAATCATGAGTACAACAAGGGAAATGCTGTCTATCAGCAACTTCGTTTGTACATACGAGAGTCCGAATTAGTTGTTAATAAAAAAGTAAAATCTTCAGAGGCGATAGCTGAAGCAACAAAAGAAAACCAAGATATGAATGAGAGGGAATTTGCTTCCCTTAAAAAAATTAATTCGGATGTGGTGGGGTGGATTATTGCGAAAGGTACAAAAATCAACTATCCAATCGTTAGAGGTAAAGATAACGATTTCTATCTTCATCATTTATTCAGTGGCGAGCTTAATAAATTAGGGTCAATATTTATGGACTATCGCAATGATAGGGACTTTAATAATAAAAATACAATTATTTACGGCCATAATATGAAAGATGGATCGATGTTTTCTTCTATATCTAAGTATAAGGATCAACAGTATTATGACGATTTCCCTACTATGCTGCTATACGCCCCGACTGGCATTTTTACGATTGAGCTGTTTGCGGGAATTATTGTTAATGGAGATTATGAGTCAATTCCTTTTGCTTATAAAGACGATAGTGAATTTAAAAGCTATATTGAATCTCTGAAAAATAAATCAACCTTTAAATCTAGAACATCTGTAAAGATGAATGATCGTATTGTGACGCTGTGTACATGTTCGTATGAATACGATAATGCTAGATATATTTTGTTTGGAAAATTAGCCACTCATGCTAAAAATATAACAGAGAAGGAGTAAAGGATATTCTTGAATATATAATAACTGAACATACTTAATAGAAGCATTTTAGAAAAAATAATATTATGCTTGACATATGCAGATACTTATTGTATATTAATAACAAATAATAATAGTAATCATTACTGTTATTGAAATTAATATAATTTAAAGGAGGTATTTGATATGTCATTAATCGGAACAGAAGTAAAACCATTTAAAGCGCAGGCTTTTCAGAACGGAGCATTTTTAGATGTTTCAGAGGAGAATTTTAAAGGGAAATGGAGTGTTGTATGCTTCTACCCTGCGGATTTTACCTTTGTATGCCCAACAGAACTTGAAGATTTGCAGAGTCATTATGAAACACTTAAGGGTCTTGGTGTAGAAGTGTATTCCGTATCCACTGACACTCATTTTACCCATAAGGCATGGCATGATAGCTCAGAAGCAATTAAAAAGATTACCTACATTATGATCGGTGATCCTTCCCATACAATTTCCCACAACTTTGATGTACTGATTGAAAGTTCAGGTCTTGCTGATCGAGGCACCTTCATTATTGACCCGGACGGTGTGATTCAGTCAGCTGAAATCAATGCCGGTAATATTGGACGTGATGCAAGTATTTTAGTTAGTAAGATTAAGGCAGCTCAGTATGTAAGAAACAATCCTGGAGAGGTTTGCCCGGCTAAATGGAAAGAAGGAGCAGCAACCCTGAAACCAAGTCTTGATCTAGTAGGTAAGATTTAAGGTTAAGGAGTGATTGATATGATTTTGGATGCTGAGATTAAACAAAAATTAGCCTCCTATTTGGAGCTTTTGGAAAATGATATCGTAATAAAAGCAAGCATAGGTACGGATCAAGTATCAAAGGAGATGTCTGAGTTGATTGATGAATTAACATCAATGACATCCCGTATTCAAAAAGAATATCTGGACTTGGCAAGGACGCCTAGCTTCCAGATTAGCCGAGTTGGCGAGAATAGTGGTGTAACTTTTGCAGGAATTCCGCTGGGACATGAATTTACATCATTGGTTCTGGCATTATTGCAAGTGAGTGGAAGAGCACCAAAAACCGATGAAAAACTATTGCAGCAGATCAGGTTACTTAAGGGCAAGTACCGTTTTGAAACTTATATCAGCTTGAGCTGTCATAATTGTCCGGAAGTGGTGCAAGCGCTTAACCTTATGAGCATTCAAAATCCAAACATAAGTCATACGATGATCGATGGTGCAACCTTTAAGCAGGAAGTAAAAGAAAAAGACATTATGGTGGTACCAACGATTTACTTAAACGGTGAGTTGTTTGGTAGTGGACGAATGACATTGGAGGAGATTCTTGCCAAGCTAGGGAGTGCACCGTCTGTATCAGAATTTAACAACAAAGATCCCTTCGATGTGCTAGTAATTGGTGGTGGCCCTGCCGGTGCAAGTGCAGCTATATATTCAGCAAGAAAAGGAATCAAAACAGGTATTGTTGCAGAACGCTTTGGTGGTCAAGTAAAGGATACCGTTGGAATTGAGAACTTTATCAGTGTAAAATATACGGAAGGTGAACAACTAGCGCGAAGTCTTGAAGAACATGTGAAAGAATATGATGTCGATATTATGACAGCATTGCGAGCCAAACAGATTCGTAAGAAGGACTTGGTTGAGGTTGAACTTGAAAATGGAGCCGTAATAAAAAGTAAATCCGTCATTTTAGCAACCGGAGCAAGGTGGAGGAACACCGGTGTTCCGGGAGAGGCAGAGTTAAAAAACAAAGGAGTTGCCTACTGCCCTCATTGTGATGGACCACTTTTTAAAGATAAGGATGTAGCCGTTATCGGTGGAGGTAATTCAGGTATTGAAGCAGCCATTGATTTAGCTGGAGTTGTAAAACATGTTACAGTGTTAGAATTTATGCCCGAGCTTAAGGCTGATACTATTTTGCAAAAGAGACTTTATTCACTCCCTAATGTTACGGTATTAAAGAATGTTCAGACCAAAGAAATTACCGGAACTGACAAAGTGGATGGAATAACCTATATTGACAGAGATTCAGCACAGGAACATCATATATCTTTAGAGGGTGTATTTGTTCAGATAGGTCTCGTAGCCAATACGGAGTGGTTAGGGGATAGCGTGGATCGAAATAAAATCGGTGAGATTATCATCGATGATCACAACAGTACAAGCCTTGATGGAGTCTTTGCAGCAGGTGATTGCACCACAAGCCCTTACAAACAAATCATTATATCGATGGGTGCCGGAGCCAATGCAGCATTGAGTGCATTTGATTATTTGATTAGGAATTAAAACAAATAAGTTAAGAATACAAGAGTCATAATATAAATATATGATTTTAAAAATAAAAAGTCATTATAGTTAAGGGAGCTGTTACAAAGCTATTAGTTTTGTGATGGCTCCCTTCCTGTATGGATTAAAAATATTTTAGGGGATATGCGGTATGGTTTTTATATATGTGTTTCTGCAATATTTAAGATTAAGTATAATGTCAAAATTTACTCTTAAAAAATCTTGACTTGGAGTTGGCTCCAAGAATTATAATCAATACATAAAAACATATGGATGTCTCAGTATAGACTTTAAGCAAGAACGATGCTGACCGAATTCTTTTCGCTTACAAAATAAAAACTATGTACGATTAGTGGAATTGCCGATCTTGAAAAGGGAAATACTGCACAAAAGAAGTACAGACTAAACTTAGAGTAAACTCGCGTCTGGAGTTATTAATTAATATGCAAAAAGACTTGCTCTTCATGGCGTTTTTGTAAAAAAGCTGAATTAAATATGAAAAAACAGGATTATGAAAGGATGAGAGAGATGGAATATGCAAAATTAGGTAGTAGTGGAATTGAAGTATCGAGGTTATGTGTAGGATGTATGAGTTTTGGTGACCCTGCAAGTAAAATGCATGCTTGGACACTGAACTCATCTGAAAGTGACGTAATTATTAAACATGCCTTGGAGCTTGGTATTAATTTTTTTGATACAGCAAACTGCTATTCAGCAGGAACAAGCGAGGAATATCTGGGAACAGCGATTAAAAATAATGTAGCTCGTGATAAAGTAGTAATAGCAACTAAAGTTTATTTTAATGAAGGAAATCTATCAAAGGAAGCGATTCCAAGAGAAGTCGAAGGTTCTTTGAAAAGGTTGGGAACGGATTATGTGGATCTGCTTATAATTCATCGCTTTGATTATAATACTCCTGTAGAGGAGACAATGGAGGCTCTTCATAAGCTTGTTCAGTCTGGGAAAGTACGTTCTATCGGTGCATCAGCAATGTACGGCTATCAATTTGCGAAACTTCAAAATACTGCACAGAAGAATGGTTGGACAGAGTTTGTCTCCATGCAGAACCATTACAACCTCTTATATCGTGAAGATGAAAGAGAGTTAATACCGATTTGTACGGAGCAGGGGGTTGCCTTGACTCCATATAGTCCTCTCGCTGCAGGAAGATTATCTAGAACTTGGGAAGCGGATACCTTACGAAGTCAGACGGATGTTGTAGCAAGTGGAAAATATGACAGTACCAAAGATTCTGATATAGGAATTGTAAAAAGAGTATCAGAGTTGGCTACAAAACATAATTGTACCATGACTCAGATTTCGTTGGCATGGCAGTTTGCAAAAGGAGTAACTTCACCGATTATTGGAGCAACAAAATTGAAGTATTTTGATGATGCAGTTGGAAGCTTTAACATAGCTCTGAGTAAAGAAGACGTGAATTATTTGGAAGAGTTATACGAGCCTCATAAAATCGTTGGCGCATTATAAGGGGATTATTATGACCATAAAGGAAGTTAGTACAAAATTTAATATCACGCAGGATACTCTTCGTTATTATGAACGGATTGGTATGATTCCACCCGTTACTCGTACTTCCAGTGGAATCCGTGACTATCAGCAACATGATTTGAATTGGGTAGAACTTGCGATCTGTATGCGTAGCGCGGGACTTCCGGTAGAAGTGATGATAGAGTATGTAAAACTGTATCAGGCAGGTGATGCTTCAATTCCTGCACGACTTCAGCTTTTAATAGATCAGAGAGAAGTTCTTCTTGAACAAAGAAGACAAATCGATGCAGCTCTTGATCGCCTGAATTATAAAATTGCAAGATATGAAATTGCGGTTGAGACAGGTAAACTGTCATGGGAGAAATGAGGATAAATAGATATAAAATTTTCAGTATTTTCAATGGTCGTGCCTATGTTATAATATAAGGTAGCAGGTAGACTTACAAAAACTAACTTAACACCGGAGGTTATAATATGATAACTAGACAAAGAGTTGATTTACTCCATACAAAGTCTGTATGTATTTGCAGCTGCGTTTTGTATGGAGTGCTTAGCAGCTAATTTATAGTTTAATACATACAAGCTTTGTATCCTGATGAATTAAAATTTAGGAGTGAAGCATGTATGAAATACCATAAAGCATCTGATGTATTACCAGAGCATTTACTAACTGAAATTCAACAATACATTCAAGGTGAATATCTCTATATCCCTTCACCAAAGTCGTTTCATAAAAAATGGGGTGAAAAATCCGGAATGTATAATGAACTTGAAGATCGGAATAAAGAAATTAGAGACAAGTATAAAAATGGTAGAAAGGTAATTGACTAAGCGGATGAATATTACCTTTCCACATATTCAATAAAAAAGATTATTTATAAAAAGTGATTGTTGGGGTTGCCGATTGGCAACCCTATTTCTATAAAATGATATAGAAGAGATTATTATCTTGATTGAGTTATAGTTATTATCTTATAATATTGCTAGAAATGGAGGGGTTATATGAAAGAAAATAAATATGATGATAAAATATTTTTTGATAAGTATAGTAAAATGGAACGATCAATAAAAGGTTTGGAAGGAGCAGGAGAGTGGCATGAACTTAAAAAAATGCTTCCAGATTTAGAGGGGAAAAGGGTTTTGGATTTAGGATGCGGATTTGGATGGCATTGTCGTTATGCGATAGAGAAGGGTGCTAAGTCCGTAATTGGAGTTGACATTTCTGAAATGATGATAAATGAAGCGAAGAATAAGTCATCTTCCGAAAAGATTCAATACATTTGCAAGCCGATTGAAGATATTAACTTCCCTAAGAATTCTTTTGATGTAGTGATCAGTTCATTAACATTACATTATATTCAGTCCTTTGAAGACATTCTGGATAATATAAAAAGTTGGCTCGTAACCGGTGGTGATTTTGTATTCTCGGTGGAACATCCGATTTTTACCGCGAAGGGTACTCAGGATTGGTGTTATGATGACAAAGGGAATCGTTTGCACTGGCCTGTAGATAATTATTTTAACATAGAGGTTCGAGAAGCCATCTTCTTAGGGGAGAGAGTAATCAAGTACCATAAAACATTAACAACATATCTACAAGGCCTTATTACTGCAGGCTTTGAAATAACAGGTGTGATAGAACCTAAACCGGAAGAAAGTGTGAATGGTGATAAGCCTGATTATTCGGATGAACTCCGAAGACCAATGATGTTACTTATATCATCTAGAAAGAAGTAATTGGAATGTAGTTATAAACATAGAAAAAAGAAAGGTGATTGTGCATTTAAGCCAATTATCTTTCTTTTCCCATAATAATAGTAACATAACTATCCATCAAAAACAAGACTGTTAATCTGATAGGCATTGTGCTAGCATTACTTTACGGATTTTGGAGAATAGTTTTCTACCGATTTAAAATATGGGAGGTTCTGCAATGGAAAATAGTTATTCTGAATTAGATTATGAAAACAAACGATTAGAAGAAACCATTTCTTTAGCAAACAAACAGCTGAATCAGGCAAGGCAGAGGAATGAGGAGAATAAGTCTGCGATTATCACGGCTAAAAAAGAGTTAAGGGAAAATACCGAACACTCCATATCAGGGCTTTGGAGTTCGGATGGGTTTGAAGCTTTGGTTGAACTCAATCAATATGTAAATCCTGTTACAGAAAAAATCTCTGACTATGAATCGGTAAATAATAAAATTATACGCCTGGAGAATTTGATTAAATCACCTTATTTTGCACGAATCGATTTTAAATATGAGGATGAAGACTTACCTGAACAGATATATATCGGACGATATTCTCTAAAGAAAGACAATTCATACGAATCCGATGTCTATGACTGGAGATCACCAATTGCAAGTGTATTTTACCGATTTGCAACGGGGCAGGTATATTATGATGCACCTGCAGGAAGGATCAATGGAGAGGTTCATTTGAAACGACAGTATGAAATTAGTAATGGAGTCTTGGAGTACTATTTTGATACGGATGTTCAAATTGTTGATGAATTTTTAAGAAAGCTATTGTCTCAAAACACTTCCTCCAAAATGAAGACGATTGTAGAGTCCATACAGAAGGAACAGGATATAGTGATAAGAGATATGGAAAATGATTTAATGATGGTACAAGGAGTCGCCGGGAGTGGAAAGACTTCAATCGCGCTTCATAGAGCAGCATATCTTATGTATCAAGGCCAAGCATCAAAGCTGTCCGCTAATAACATCATAATTATTTCTCCAAATACATTATTTGAACAGTACATTTCTAATGTAATACCTGAACTGGGTGAAGATAATATTGTTTCAGTTGTATTTGAAGAGATGCTTGAATCCATATTGAAACATAATCAAATACAGTCAAGAAATCAATTTCTAGAAAATTTAATTACAAGCACCGGTTATCGAGATATTATAAAAAGCAGTATAGAATTTAAAACCTCACCCATGTTTATGGGGATATTAAATCGACTGATCAACGATATTCCACATCAGTGGATTGAGTACGAAGATGTGTATTATAGTGGGCAATGTATCGTAACAAAAGAAGTTCTGAAGGAGAGATTAATCGGAAATAATGAAACTCCTTTAGGAATTAGAATAAAACAACTAGAGGATTTTATTGAAGACTTAATCTACGAATTAAAAAAAATACGTATAAAGAATTCAATCATAAAAGATATCATAAAATTCGTCGAGCTTGATGCCATTAATCTTTATAAAAAGGTAATGAATGATAAAGATTATTTTTATGAACTAGCTAAAGGATTTGAACTTCCCGGTTGCATAGAAGATATACTGATTTATACTCAGGAGAATTTAGAATCAAATCTCTTGCATTATGATGATGCCATTGTTGCGTCTTATTTGAATATAAAAATTTACGGAACACATGATTATAGACATATAAAGCAAGTGGTAATTGATGAAGCGCAAGATTATTATCCTCTCCAGTACGAGATATTTAAATTACTCTTTGGTAATGCGAAATATACAATATTGGGAGATATGAACCAAACACTAGAGAAATTGGAAGATTTATCGTTATATGAGCAGATCAAAAAAATTCTAAATAAGAAGAAATCAACGCTAGCTATCATGGATAAAAGCTTTCGGTGTACGAATGAAATATTGATGTATAGCTCCAAATTCATAGAACAAAGCTTAGAGATAAAAAGCTTCAACCGAAAAGGGGATGAACCGAAAATTAACGTAGCCTCTGATCAAGAGAGTCTAAATGATATGATGATACAGGAAGTGAAAGATTGTTTAGAAAAAGGATACCAATCAATCGGACTTATTTGTAAAACTGAAAAAAACTCAATATCATTGTTTGAGTTTTTAAAAAATAAAGTAGATGTTCAATTAATACGAAATGACAGTACGGCTGATTTACAAGGAGTATTTATTATACCGGTATATATGTCAAAAGGGCTAGAATTTGATGCCGTTTTAATTTGTGATGCAGATACCGTTAATTATCATACAGAAGATGATAAAAAATTATTATACATCGCGTCGACAAGGGCGCTTCATAAGCTTAGCCTGTTTTGCAAAGGTGAGGCTAACCCATTATTATAATTTTCCACGGTTGTAAAAAATCTAGAATTGATACCAATTGGTAAAGAGGAACTGCGGGACAGAAAAATAATATAAGTTGTTGTAAATCAAGTTTCAAGTATAATATAGTGAAAAACTACTTACATGTGTTAATAAACCTCAATTTTAAGTTTATAAATGAAAGTAAAAAAGGACTGAGTTTATATAACCCAGTCTTTATTTTACAATGAACTGTATGATTCATTAAAAAGTTATCTGTTTACACTAATTATTGTTCCTTTAGTTTCTGCCAGAGTTATTATTAGAAGCGTTTCTGCTAGAGTTACCGGAAGCGTTTCTACTAGAGTCAGTGGAAGCGTTTCTGCTAGAATTGCCGGAAACGTTTTTGCTGGAGTTGCCGGAAACGTTTTTACTAGAGTTGCCGGAAGCGTTTCTGCTAGAATTGCCGGAAGCATTTCTACTTGAATTATTGTCCATTTTTATTCCTCCTAGAATATTGTTTTTTGAAACACAATTATTGTAACCATATAGTTATGTTTTTATACTAAGAGAATAACGAATATTTTATATGAGACAAACAAACGATATATCAAAATCATGATTTGATAAATCAATTGGTGATGTAAGTAATGATTAATAAAATTACATAAACTTTGCATGAACACGGTATCTGTGTTAGGATGTGAATGTAAGGATACTATTTCGAAAGGAGCATTAAATCAGATGGATAACAGGAATGACTCAAAAGATAGGACGAGACTGGTGCTATATATTGCTGCAGGAGGATATCTTATCTATCAAGGAGTTACATTAATTAAATCTCTGCTAAAGGATGATTCAAAGCTTTCAGATAATTTGATGTATTATATATTCTCAGTGTTTTTTATTTTATTTGGTTTGGTTATATTTTACTTTGTATATAGGAGTTATAAAAAACAAAAGAATGAAGCAAAGAATTCTCAACAGATAGATCATGATGGCGAATTTGCTATAAAGGAAGAGTTGGATGGAAAAGAATATGAGCATATAAAAATGCAAGAAACAAATGAGGAAAAGACAAACGAAGATATAAAAGAGTAAGGAAGAAATGACGATAGAATTATTGTAAATATTGTTATAGAACCGAGGCTTCAAAAAATTAAATAATTAGATTATAATAAGTTAAGAAGCTCATGTTTATTATATGAGCTTTCTTTATATAGCTATTTAATAATGTAACTCACTATTTAATAATATAGTTCACTATTTTATGATGATGTACATAAAGACTACACACGAGTTGAGTAAGATAAACTTAATTAAATATATTGTGTGGGGGAGAAATTAGTTGAAAAAATATAATACATTTCGAGTAGGGATATCATTAATTATCGTTCTTGTGTTTCTTGTGGGGATGGGGGCAATTACATACTATAAGGCTTTGAATATCAGGAATGAATTTAAGTCTGACTGTGATAGAGAGATTGATAATAAGATATTATATATTAGGGATTACTATAATTATTATCCTACGGATCGCAAAGCGTATCAAATGAAACTTTATGATCATGTGAAAAAACATGGAATTGATCAAAGAGATAGAATGGTGACTAATAATTTTCCATGGTTTGAGAAGGCTATAGGCCAGGAATTAGTCGAAAATACTTATTTTTTAGATACCCCGGAAGTGTATGCTTATAAAACATATAATGAATTGTTTTTTGGCGATGATATTGGATTTTATTCAATGGTTCAAAAGGATAATGAAGAGATTGTGGCTGAAAGTCAAAACTATCTTATTTGCTATAGGAGAAGTAAAGATTATGATGATTTGGGAGATTTGGAGGACCAAAAGATT
This sequence comes from Bacillota bacterium, assembly GCA_023392615.1. Classification (GTDB taxonomy): domain Bacteria; phylum Bacillota; class Clostridia; order Lachnospirales; family Lachnospiraceae; genus Mobilitalea. The sequence continues at coordinate 316,002 of JAEVYT010000017.1, forward strand.
ATTCGGCTAGAAGACTCCTTTTCTAATAAAATGATTCATAAGATGTATAAAGATGTTTTGCAAATAAATTCGACTGGTGGATCTTTTTCAATTAACCTTAAGAAAGATTCTATAGAAGGTACCTACGATGATGTTTTTCTGTATCCCCAAAAATTAACTTTAGTAAACGATATCTACGAGAACGATAGTAAAACATACGATTACTTTTCGGATGTTGATAGTAAAATTGGCAAAAAAGACATCTCCGATTGGATTGGAGATGATAAATTGAGTATTACCGGTGGTAACGTAACAGATGTGAAGGATTACAATTATAAGCTTAACAAAGAAGCAAATGAGATTTGCAATAAACTTTCAAATTATAGTAAGGTAGGTAGTGACAAAGGGAGTTATCAGTATGTTGACAATCTCTTTACAAGCTATGTCGGGTCGTCTGACCAACTATGGGATGATTCTTCAATCACATTTTCCTACGCCTTTGTATTCCATCCGATTTCCAACGCCATAGTGCAATTAATCAAAGTATACCTTATAATATTAGTGATACTTGGAGCCTCATTATATGGTGTGAATAAACTTATTCGTAAAATGAGGGAATTACAAATTAGTTATGAGAACAACAGAAAAGAATTAACAAGATCTGTAGCACATGAACTGAAAACACCACTTGGAATTATTAAAAGCTATAGTGAAAGTCTGAAGGATATATCGAATGAAAAAAAAGAAGAATACACGAATGTAATCATAAATGAAGTGAATCATATGGATAAGTTGATTATAGATATGCTTGATTTGTCAAGGATGGAAGCAAAGGCTAAAACGTTAACCTATGAGGAGGTAGAGTTGGTCTCTTTGACAACGAGTATATTAAAAAGGTTTGATGTAGTCTTGAAAGAACAAAATTTAACCCTTGAACTTGATGTTCCGGATGAAGCTATCATATTAGCAGATTTAGAAGGAATGCAAACCGTCCTACTGAATCTTATATCTAATGCGATTAAACACGCAATCGATACCATAATCGTTAGTATAACATTAGATAGTAAATCGGTGAAATTTAACATTTATAACAATGGACCTCATATCGTTTCACGCATGCTTGATACGATATGGGATACATTCGTAAAAGGAGACAAAGCACGTGGTCATCAATTTGGTAGCACCGGTTTGGGTTTATCAATAACGAAAAACATATTGGAACTCCATAAAGCTACTTATGGAGTTCAGAACGTGGAAAATGGGGTGGAATTCTGGTTTAAGATAAAATGATAGGATTTCATATTTGATATAAAACCAAGGGTATGTTTCATATTGTTTATTTGAAACATACCCTAAATTACTTGTACAATTTTTTGAAATTTGTACTATACTTATTATAAGTGGAATTAGGTTATTGTTAAAGATAGGAGGTGACTGATATGGTGAAGAATCCAGTATCACTGGATGCTAAAGCGACTAACAAATATGATGACATTATTCATATGGAATATCCTTTGAAAAGTTCGGATAAAATCAAGCATCCACGAATGCAATCTGAAGACAGAGCAAAAATATTTGCTCCATTTGCAGCACTGAAAGGTTATGAGAGTGCAATCTTAGCGAAACAGAAAATCGTAGTACCCCGAATAGAATTGTCAGAGGAATCAAAGGAGTATTTGGATTTACAGCTAGGAAGGATTGAGAAGTTGTTAAAGGATATGCTACACCCAATTATCACGGTTGTATATTTTCAAAAGGATAAGAACCATATCAAAGACGGAGGAGAGTACATTCGTTTCACCGGTATGGTGGCAAAATTTGATCGAACTTCGCACATTCTGCAAATCGTAGAAAAACGTTTAAAGTTGGAGGATATATACAGCATAGAGGGAGAGAGTTTTGGTGGAAGCACATAGCTCATATTAGTAATAGATAGGAGGCAGTGAAGATGCCAAACTTAAATAAAGCATCTCAGGAACGTATTTATATAGCGATTGATCTAAAATCTTTCTATGCCTCCGTTGAGTGTATAGAAAGAGGGTTAAATCCGCTGACTACCAATCTAGTGGTAGCTGATCCGACACGTACTGAGAAAACTATTTGCCTTGCAGTATCCCCATCTTTAAAGGCATATGGAATACCCGGTAGAGCCAGGTTGTTTGAGGTGCAGCAAAAGCTGAGAGAATACAAGCAGCATACAGGAAAAGAGGTTGAATATATTACCGCACCACCACAGATGGCACGATATATTGAAGTATCGGCAGATATTTATGAAACTTATCTGAAATACATCAGTCCGGAGGATATTCATGTTTATAGCATCGATGAGTGTTTTATGGATGTGACGAATTACTTGAACTTGTATCAGATGTCTGCAAAGGAACTGGCAGTGAAAATGATTCACGACGTATTAGAAAAGACCGGAATAACCGCTACAGCAGGAATTGGGACGAACCTATATCTGTGTAAAATTGCAATGGATATTGTTGCAAAGCATGTTGAACCGGATGCAAGCGGAGTGCGTGTGGCAGAGCTCGATGAGGCCACTTATCGCAGATTATTATGGGATCACAAACCGATTACGGACTTTTGGAGAGTTGGCGGAGGTATTGCGAAAAGATTGGAGAACAGCGGGCTGTATACGATGGGAGATATAGCAAGAATATCACTTCTCAATGAGGACGTACTATATCGGATGCTTGGCATAGATGCGGAACTTTTAATTGACCATGCATGGGGGTATGAACCTTGCAGTATGGAACAAATCAAATCCTATAAACCTAGCACAAACAGCATATCTTCAGGACAAGTTTTGCAAAATCCTTATGATTATAATAAGGCGAGGATTATTGTTCAAGAAATGACGGATTTACTGGTGCTTGAGCTTGTAGATAAGGGAATGGTGACAGACAGTTTAACTTTAACCATTGGTTATGACAGGAGTAATGTAGATGAAGGGAAATACAAGGGTGAGGTTACTTATGACCGTTATGGACGAGGGGTTCCAAAGTCTGCTCATGGTACAGCAAATCTTGGTACGACAAGCAGCAGTACCAAGAAAATCATGACTGCGGTTCTGGATCTTTATGATCGAATTATATCAAAGGAACTTATGGTCAGAAGAGTGACTTTAGGAGCCAATAATCTAGTGGAAGAAAGATATGAGCAGTTCGATTTGTTCACAGATCCTATAGAGCAGGAAAAAGAACGAAAGATGCAGGAAGCCATGCTGAGTATAAAAAAGAAGTTTGGAAAGAACGCCATTCTGAAAGGCGTTAATTTAGAAGAAGGGGCTACCACAAGAGATAGAAACAACCAGATTGGTGGACATAAAGCATAAAAAATAGTACCCTAAATTGATTTGATGTGACTAAAGTGGTAATGTGGTTATAATAACTACATGGTATAATGATGTCATTTTATCAACAAATCTTAAATTTATATTTAAATCGGTACAAAGTAAGAAGGAGACAAAGCTATGGAGAAGATTGCGTTAATTACAGATTCGGCTTGTGATATTGATGAGGATACATTGAAAAAGTATCAGATACATGTACTTCCCTTTAAAATAATCTATCGTAGCCGGGAATATACGGATAAGATTGATATTACTCCTCAGGAAGTTTATCATAATATGAAGACTGAAATTCCAAAATCGTCACTCCCTTCTATGGAGGATATCGAGAAGCTGTATCAGAAGTTGGATAAAGAGAACTATACCCATGTCATATCAATTAATATATCAAGTGGAATCTCTGGTACTGTGAATGCGGTCAGATTAATTAGTGAGCAATATCCCCAAATAAAATCTTATCTATATGATACAAAATCTACTTCAGTAATAGAAGGAATCCTTTTAAAAAAGTGTGGTGAATTAATCTGTTCCGGCAAAAGCTTTGATGAGATAACAGAAGCAATTCCTAAGATGAAACAAAAGCTTCATTTTTACTTTGTTTTTGGAACATTGGAATATGCAATCAAGGGTGGTAGAATTGGTAAAATATCAGGAACAATCGGTGATATATTAGACATTAAACCTATCGTTGGATTTGATGAGATTAACGGTCAATGCTTTACCCAAGAGAAAATCAGAGGTAGAAACAAATCAATAAGCAGGCTCGTGCAAATCGGTGAAAATATTGTAAAGCAGACAACCTGTGACGCATATATCATACATGGTAATGTTGAGGAAGAAGCGATTAAGTTATGTGATCGGATTAAACATACTCCGGGAATTAGAAATGTATATCTTATCGGTCAAATTAGTACAGTAGTAGGAGTTTATAGCGGACCGGGAACCATGGGGATATGCTATTCAGAGATTTAAGGCTTGTAAAGTTTGATATAAAAGAGATCTAGTAACAACTTTCGTTTTAGTCATATTAATATATTGTATCATGGTTTTTGAAAGGAAGTATTGCCATGGGATGGATAATGAAACAATTAATGTTACACATACCAAAACTTGTGAAGTTGGCAGATGATAAGCGTATGGCAAAACAACAGCCAATAGCAGGGATAGAGGAAAAAAAGGATATTGCATATACAAATACCGGTAATCCAATGCACCGTTTGAACGTTTATTATCCGCAAGGAATACAAGGGGACTTGCCAATTATCGTCAATATTCATGGAGGAGGCTTTGTATATGGGGATAAAGACTTGAACCGATTTTCCAATCAGTTTATGGCTTCCAAAGGATTTGTTGTTGTTGCTATGAGTTATAGACTATTATCTGAGACGGATCTAAAAGGAGTGGTTCAGGATCTATTTAACTGCCTTCATTGGTTTGAAGCAAATGCCGCTAAGTACCATGGTGATCTATCCAATGTATTTATCTGTGGTGATTCAGCAGGAGGACATCTTAGCGGATTAGTGACCTGTATACAACTTGATTCAAACTTACAAATGCTCTATGATGTAACGCCGGTTTCATTTCCGATTCGTGCAATCGGAATGAGTCATGGAGTACCGAAGGCTGGTGCAGGAAGTGCGGGGAAAGGCAAGTTAGGAAAAATGATAGACAATAAAGTGGGGCAGATGATACATGGAATGCAACCATCAAAATCACCACTGCTTGGGAAAATTGCTTTTGAAGATACCTGTAGGGGTTTGGACATTCCTCCTATTTTCCTTGTCAGCTGTGAAAAAGACGGACTTCATACGCAGACCCTGGAATTAGCAGAATATTTGAAACAGAATAACATTGAGCATGAGTTACTATACTGGGATAAAGCGAAAAGCCCGAAACTCAAGCATGTATTTAATGTGACAAATCCGGAATGGCCGGAGAGTATCGAGTCAAATACTGCGATGACGGAGTTCTTCAAGAAGTGGATGGTATGAAGAACTGATAAAAATATAAAATTTTAATGTTGACAAAGTTACTAATGGGGTATATTATTAACAGTGTTAGATAATTAATTATCAAAATAGTTTGTAGGTGATAAGATGGATTATACGGGTTTAGCACAGGAGTTTATGTCGGTTATGTATCAGCTACGTCGATTTAAACCTCAAAAGGTACTGAATGAATCAATGCACGGCGAGATGATTGTTCTTGGTTATATTGCCAGACATGAAGGGAATGTTATTCCAAGTGACATTAGCAATGAATTAGGGATAAGTACAGCGCGGGTAGCAGCAACCTTGAATAGTTTAGAAAGTAAAGAACTGATTAGTCGTATGATTGATGTGAATGACCGACGAAGAATTCTGGTGGAAATGACGCCTGCCGGAAAGGAACAGATCGATAAGCATTTCGAGTTGATCATGAACACAACAAAGAATATGCTCGAGTATCTGGGTGAACAAGATGCGAAGGAATATGTACGTATTATGGGAAGGCTTGCGGAAAGAAATCCGGAAGATTTCAGGTAAAGGGTTTTACAAAGTAGTAATCTTTAATTTATTATTTTGTATTACCCTAATAATTAATCTAAAAGCTAATAGTATTAGATAATAACATACTTAGATAATAATGGCATTAGAAAAGGAGAGTGTTAACTATGTTAAGAATTTTAAAACGTTTGAAAGCAGCGGAATGGTTGCAGGCTTTAATCAGTCTGGTATTTGTGGTATCCCAGGTATGGTTGGATCTAAAACTTCCGGATTATATGTCGGAGATTACAAGATTAACGCAAACATCTGGAAGTGAGATGAGTGATATATGGACAGCCGGAGGAAAGATGCTTCTTTGTGCATTGGGCAGTCTCGTATCAGCAATTATCGTCGGTTTCTTTGCATCACGAATTGCGGCATCGTTCTCTCGTAGATTAAGAAGCGATTTGTTTACAAAAGTTGATTCATTTTCCATGGAAGAGATCAATCGCTTCTCTACAGCAAGTCTGATAACCCGATCTACCAATGATATCACACAGGTACAGCTACTGATTACGATGGGACTTCAGATCATGATCAAAGCACCGATAACAGCTGTTTGGGCATTAACTAAAATCGTTGGTAAGGGAGTGGAGTGGTCGATAGCAACCGGTGTGGCAATCGCTATCTTATTAGCAATGATTGTATTAATCATGTTATTCGTAATGCCTAAATTCAAGAAAATGCAGAGTTTGACAGATAATCTTAATCGAGTTGTACGAGAGAACTTAACAGGTCTGCGTGTTGTTCGTGCCTATAATGCAGAACATTATCAAGAAGAAAAATTTGAAGCAGCCAACAATGAACTGACAGAAACACAGTTATACACCAATCGTGGTATGGCGGTCATGATGCCTATGATGTCTACATTAATGAGTGGAATGTCTTTAGCGATATATTGGATTGGCGCATACTTAATTAACGGAGCAAGTGCGATGGATCGCCTATCATTATTCTCTAATATGGTTGTATTTTCATCATATTCAGTTCAGGTTATTATGTCGTTTATGATGTTATTAATGATATTCGTATTATGGCCTAGAGCATCGGTATCAGCAAAACGTATTAATGAAGTGTTAGAGACAAAGCCAACAATATTCGATGGCCAAGTCACTAACGGAAAAGACGATCAGGAAGGAGAAATAGCATTTCGTAATGTGAGTTTCAAGTATCCGGGTGCATCGGATTATGTACTTCAAAACATTAGTTTTACAGCTAAGAAAGGTGAAACAGTTGCTTTTATTGGCTCGACCGGAAGTGGCAAGAGTACATTGATTAGTCTTGTACCGAGATTTTATGATGTGACGGATGGTAATATTTTCGTGGATGGAATAAATGTAAAAGAATATAAGCAAGAGTCCTTACACAATAAAATAGGATATGTTCCTCAAAAAGCGGTAATGTTTCGAGGAACTGTAAGCAGCAATATTAGTTATGGTGATAATGGTATGACAAAACCAAATGAAGAGGATGTTAGGACCGCAGTAAGAATTGCACAAGGAATGGATTTCGTGGAAGCGATGGAAGGCGGATATGCTGGTGAAATAGCACAGAGTGGTTCCAATGTATCCGGTGGTCAGAAACAGCGTCTTGCTATTGCTCGCGCCATTTGCCGTAAGCCGGAGATATACATTTTTGATGATAGCTTTTCGGCGCTGGATTACAAGACTGACCGAATCCTTCGTTCTGAACTAAAAAAAGAAACCGCAGGAGTGACAAGTTTAATTGTTGCACAGCGAATCGGAACAATCATGGATGCTGATCAAATTATTGTATTAGATGAAGGAAAGATAGTAGGGAAAGGAACACATAAAGAACTATTGAATTCTTGTGATGTTTATAGAGAAATTGCAATGTCACAATTAAGTGAGGAGGAGTTGATATCATGAGTGAAGAAATCAAAAAAGAAAACAATTCAAGAAGTTCAATGGGAAGAGGACCTATGGGCATGAATGGTGCGGTTGAGAAGCCGAAGAATTTCAAGATTACAATGTCAAAGTTATTGGGATATTGTAAGAATTATTTGCCTCCAATTATTATCGCATTAATCGCCGCAGCAGCAGGAACGGTACTACAGATTATAGGACCTGATCGACTTAAGGATTTAACGAATGAGGTGATGAAGGGGCTTCCAGCCATGGTTAAGGGAGCTCCGGTAGTTGGAAGTATTGATATGAATGCTGTTGAAAAGATTGTATGGATACTTGTGTTCTTCTACGCGGCTGCATTTGTACTAAACTACTTACAGAGCTATATTATGGCTACTGTAACTCAGATTATATCAAAAAAGATGAGAACTGATATTTCAGGAAAAGTAAACCGGTTACCACTTAAATATTTTGACACAACTAGTTATGGTGATGTCCTGAGTCGTGTTACAAATGATGTTGACGCAATAGGACAGACGATGAACCAAAGCATAGGAACCTTGATTACTGCTATTACAATGCTAATCGGATCTTTAATAATGATGTTTTATAATAACTGGATTATGGCACTAACTGCAGTAGGCAGCAGTTTGATTGGTTTTGTATTAATGATGGTTATTATGCAAAAATCTCAAACTTTCTTTAAGTCACAGCAGATTGATTTGGGTCGTATTAATGGACATATTGAAGAAATTTATACCGGTCATAATGTAGTAAAGGTTTATAATGGTAGCAAGGAAGCTAAGAAAGAGTTTGAAGACATCAATGATAGTTTATACAAAAGTGCATGGAAATCACAATTTTTATCCGGATTAATGATGCCACTTATGGGATTTATAGGAAATATTGGATATGTTGCTGTTTGTGTAGTAGGAGCGGCACTTGCAATGAACGGATCAATTTCATTCGGTGTAATCGTAGCTTTTATGTTGTATATCAGATTATTTACACAACCGCTGTCTCAAGTTGCTCAAGCAATGAATAATCTGCAAAGAACAGCAGCAGCCAGTGAACGTGTATTTGAATTTCTTGAAGAAGATGAGCTGGAAGAGGAATTAGATAATAAAAATACGCTAAAACAGGTAAAGGGTAATGTGGAATTTAAGAATATTAAATTTGGTTATTCTCCGAATAAACCTATTATTAATAATTTTGGAGTAAATGTAAAAGCCGGTCAAAAGGTTGCGATTGTTGGACCGACAGGAGCAGGCAAAACAACTATAGTTAATCTACTAATGAGATTTTATGAGCTAGACGGCGGAGAAATTCTTATCGATGGAGTACCGATTCATCAAGTTCCGCGAGAAAATGTACATGAACAGTTTAGTATGGTTCTACAAGATACATGGCTCTTTGAAGGAACGATAAAAGATAATATTATATATAGTAAACCAGGGGTATCAGATGAAGAAGTCAAGGCAGCTTGCAAAAGTGTAGGTTTACATCACTTTATTAAGACCTTACCCGAGGGCTATGATACAATTCTTAATGATAAAGCAAGTTTATCAGAGGGACAGAAACAGTTAATTACGATAGCAAGAGCGATGATTCAAAATGCACCTCTATTAATATTAGATGAGGCGACCAGTTCAGTAGATACCCGAACAGAACGTATTGTTCAAACTGCAATGGACAAATTAACAGTCGGAAGGACTTCTTTTGTGATCGCACATCGTCTGTCTACCATTAAAAATGCAGATCTAATCTTGGTTATGAAGGATGGGGATATCATTGAAAGTGGTAGTCACAACGAATTGATTGGAAAGAATGGATTTTATGCCGAACTTTATAATAGCCAGTTTGAAGTAGCATCTTAAAATCATACCTTAATTAATAATATGATCTTTGTTAAAATCGCCACTGTATTATGTGGCGATTTTATTATACAATTATGTAAGAAAACTTACTTAGGGGCAGGGAAAATACATGGAGAAGATAAAGCTGATATTGATGTACTTGGGAGGGAAACTACGTAGGCAATTTTTTATGGCGCTTCCTGAGGATGAGAAGGATTTTGATAAAAGTAGAAAATATTATATAGCTGCGGATTCTGCAAGCCAATTAATTACACAGCTTGCCGGAGGAACCTTCCTCATGACATTATTAAGTTACGTCGGTATGTCTGATGGTGTAATCGGAACCGTACTTTCACTAGTAACACTGGGAGCTGTATTTCAACTTATTGCTATGAATAGGGTACAGAGATTTTCAAAATTTAAACCTTTTGTATCCGCAAGTGTATTACAAAAGGTCTGGTTTGGCGTGATTTTTATCATCCCACTTTTTTCTATGAAAGAATTGTGGATGCAGATTATAATTTGTAGTATTTTTTTATTTGCACAGATTGCATCACAGATGGGTGTACCAGCCTCCATGGACTGGATCGCGAGTTTGGTTCCATCTAATGAAAGAGGGAAATATTTCTCTAGAAAGGATGCCTTTGCTGTGTTTTTCACTGTCTTTGGAATGTTCGTAATGGGTGTTTTATTGGATGTAACAAAGGGAAAACATTTAAAACTAGGCTTTTTGTTGATTGGTATCGTTTTAATTTTACTGGCATTATTGAATTTTATCTCTTTTGTAAAGATGAAGGAACCAAGAACAAGATTAATGAATGCAGAGGGAAAGGAGTTACATGGTTCACTGGCGAAAAAAGAACTTAAGAAGCAATCGCATGAAAGTTTCGGAATTCGGTGGGAGATCCGTTATGCATTCTCTTCGGATCGTTTTCGAAAGGCATTAATGTTAAATTTATTATGGACAACTGCTTTCTATATCGGAATGCCATTTAATAACAGTTATCAGGTGAAAGAACTCGGACTTTCCTATACATATATTATGTTAATTACACTGGTAACGGCCATACTTAGAGTAGCTATTACCCCCGGAATCGGAAAGAAGGCGGATCGTAGTGGATCACCTCTGATGTTGCTTTGGACTTTGGCTTCAATAGGCTTATATTATCTCACAATGATATTTACGGTTCCTGAGAACGGTAAAATATTCTTTACAGTAGCAACTATATTTGCCGCGGTTGGTTGGAGTTTTATAGCAATTGGATTATTTAATATCCAGCTGATGTGTGTGGATCGAACCAGGAGAATGCAGCAATATACTATTCTGTCCGGTGTGTCGGGTTTATACGGCTTCCTCATCTCTGTTGTTGGAGGAGTTATGGTGGATTGTTTTCAGAAAAATCGTTTTCTAATAGGAGGGAGATTGATATTTGCACAGCAGTGGATGAATTTATTCGGTTTGCTTTTTATTCTTCTGACAATGACTTATCTTTATGTAAGAGTGAAACCTTTAAAGCAGGAACATGATGAGGAAGATGGAAAATTTTCTCCTCATATTTAGCGATACAATTTCGAAACAATAACGATACAATTACGATACAACCAGCAGATATAATTGTGGTATACTCAAATATATTATGCCTTTCGGTTTATTAGGATGGAGGATAAACAAATGCAGTATCGATTGTTAATTGTTGAAGATGAAAAAGCGATCTCATCACTATTAAAGATAAGTCTTACTTCCTGCGGGTATCTCTGTGATACAGTTTTTGATGGTATGGAAGCGGCTGATCGGATAGAAAGTAATCACTATGATCTGATTTTACTTGATATTATGCTCCCTAAGGTGAGCGGATATGAACTAATTGAATATATACGACCTATGAATATACCAGTAATCTTTTTAACAGCCAAAGGTAAGGTTGAGGAGAAGGTAAAAGGGTTACGGCTCGGCGCGGATGACTATATTACAAAGCCCTTCGAAATTCTTGAACTGCAGGCACGAGTAGAAACTGTACTCAGAAGATACCATAGGATGGAGGACAAGTTTGAAGTTGGTGATGTAAGAGTAAATACTACCACCTATCAGGTTCATAAAGGTGAAGAAGAAATTAATTTAACACAAAAGGAATTCCTTATATTAGTGATGTTTCTTGAAAACAGGAATGTTGCCCTGTTTCGTGAACAGATATATGAAAGAGTATGGGGCGGTGAATATAGCGGTGACAGCCGTACGATAGATCTTCATGTTCAACGCTTAAAGAAAAAACTTGGGTGGGATAAGGAGATCACATCGGTACATAAAGTCGGATATCGACTGGGGGTATAAATGAAATTATCGTGGAAGATATTTATTAGTACATTATTGATTGTGTTGTTCAGTTTAAGTGCTGGTGGAGCATTAATTATCACATTATCCTTTCAAAATAACTTAGATAACGAGCTGGTTAGGATGCGTAAAGAGAACAGGATGATGGGAATGGAAACTGCCTCCTTGATGCAGTCCAAAGCTAGTTCCCCTGATGATGATGAGAATGCTTTGTTAAAGGAAGTTTTGCAAGTGCTCGGAGATAGCTGGAGCTCAAGCGGAAAAGAATTTCAAATTCTTTCAACTGATAATCAAGTGGTAGGAGGTAATATTCCGGAAGCACTAACGTTTGAACGCTCTCTTTCAGATAAGAAATATACTTATGTGATTAAAAAGGTAAAAGGGAAATATTATGCGCAGGGGGCTACGGTCGTAAACACATTTCATGGTCATATTAAGATTATTAGTAATTTGGATATTACTCATGTATTTCAAAATCGTAGGGATCAAATTGACACCTTCTGTAAGGTAATGTTTGGTATTGGAGGTTTTAGTGCAATATTGAATGCTGCACTGGCAGTGTGGTTGACAAGACCGATATTCCTACTAACAAGAGCATCAAAGAGCTTAAGTAGAGGTGATATGAAGGCAAGGGTAAAGACTCATTCAGAGGACGAGATTGGCCTGCTTTCTGTTCATTTTAATGAAATGGCAGATGCACTGGAGGAGAAGATAAATGAGCTTGAGGATGCAGCAAGAAGGCAGGAGGATTTTGTGGGGAGCTTTACCCATGAATTAAAGACGCCGCTTACTTCTATTATAGGATATGCAGATCTTCTGCGTTCTCGTGATATGGACGAAAATACAAGATTTGAGGCATCGAATTATATTTACCATGAAGGGAAGCGACTGGAGAGCTTATCATTGAGGCTATTAGAATTCTTGGTAGAAGGGAATCAAGAGCCCGAATTTAGAACATTACCGCTTACTATATTGATGGAAGAGGTTCTTAATTCGATTCATCCGGAGCTTCATAAGAAAAATATAAAATTAATCAATAATGTGTCAGAACACAAGATTTTAGCAAATCAAGATTTAATAAAAATCGTTATTTTTAATATACTCGATAATGCTAGAAAAGCAGTTTCTGGTGAAGGGACGATAGAACTATCCTCAGGCATAATACAAGGGAAAGTATATGTAATGGTTAAGGATAATGGCAGAGGAATTCCTCAAAAGGATTTGGGGAAAATAACAGAAGCCTTTTATATGGTGGATAAATCGAGATCCAGAAATGAAGGTGGAGCGGGTCTTGGATTATCGATTTGTGCGCGTATTATGCAGCTTCATAAGGGTGAGATATTATTCGAAAGTGAAGTGGACAAAGGCACAACGGTAACGTTACTATTTGGTATCCAAGTGTGATAGGAGGGAATGCTGATGATGAAAGTTATTAAATATATGTTCTTAGTAATCGGAATCAGTGGAGCGATCTTAGTTATTACTGCAATTCCATTTCTTATCTCCTATATTCAGGATAAAAAACTTCTTAATCAAGAGGTACAGATAAATAATAAACCGATTTCGGTTGAAATGATAGATAAAGATTCTGCAATGAGTTTGAAGGATAAGATACTATTGGCAAAAAATAAATTTTCAGCGGATCAGGTTGATTTAAAAACGGGAAAACTCATGACTCGGGTGAAGGCAGAGGAGGTAGCCCTTACCGAATTGAATAAAATCGTCAAACGCAAGGGTGTTGAATTTACAGACAACCAAGAACAATTTGGCCTTTCCCCGGTTCTATTTATAAATCTGGATGATCCTTCTCTTACAATGATTGTTTGGAGAGGATTTGTGAAGGCGAGTGATTTAGCCTTTATGTTTTACCTGGATGAGGAAAGTAAAAAGATTATATATATACAAGATGTGTATTACAGATCGGATGGGGAAAGTACGGAACTTCAACGTCTATGGAATGATTATATAAATCAGTAATGTGATACAAGTATGATACAACTCAAGTATAAAATACAAATATGCCTATCAGATATAATGAAAAGATATGGCATCAAACGTATAAGAGCCGGAGCTTTTGCCAGTCACTATGTGATAGGCAAAAGCTCTAACCGTATCAGAAGAACATGAGAAGATGTAAAGATGTATCTTTGGCTCTTGTTTGAAGGTTTTGAAGAAAGGCTGGTTGTATCTATGAAAAATCTTGGGATAATCGGTGGCTTAGGTCCCATGGCAACTGTTTATTTTATGGAGCTTGTGATTAAAATGACGGATGTAAAAAAGGATCAGGAGCATATCAGGATTTATTTGCAAAGCATACCGGATACACCCGATCGGACAGCGTATATATGTGGAGAGAACGAAGATAGTCCGTTGCCTTGTTTTGTCCGAGCTGGAACAAGTCTGGAAGCTCAGGGGGCCGATTTTATAGCGATCCCATGTGTCACAGCACAGTATTTTTACAAGGAATTAACCCAGCGATTAAATATTCCTGTCATTCCACTGATATCCGAGTTGGAAAAGGAAATCAAGGTGAGCGGCATTAAAAAGGTCGGTATATTAGCTACGGATGGAACAATTAAATCTAAGATTATTCAAAAACAGTTAAACGCGGACGGAATAGAAACTGTTGTACCGGATAAAGAGGATCAGACAATGATTATGGACTTGATTTATAACCAGATCAAAGCGGGAAAGAAAGTCAATATGCCCCAGTTTTGCAGAGTTCTTGAACATTTAAAGAAGCAAGGGGCTCAAAAACTTATACTCGGTTGTACGGAGTTATCATTAATCAAGAGAGATTTCACTATCGATGAGGATTGTATTGATGTATTGGATGTATTGGCAAAGAATGCGGTTCAATGTAGCGGTGCACCGCTTAAGAAGGAATATCTTCATTTGATATAGTGGAATTTTAATTATTTAGTAAAATTACTTATTGGAGAGAGAACGATATGCAAAGAAATGTATTAGAGTACTTAGAACAAACCATCCATGAAGTTCCGAATAAAGTGGCATTTGCGGATGATAAAACAGAGATTACATTTCAGCAATTCTATGATGGATGTAGAGCGATAGGAACCTTTTTTGCAGAGGAAGGAATATATAAGGAGCCTGTATTAATCTTTATGGATAAATCACCTCATACCTTAGTGGCTTTTTTTGGAACCATTTACGGAGGGAACTTCTATATACCGATTGATGATGAGATGCCACAAAGACGTATTGAGTTAATTATCGAAAACACAAAAGCCAGGGTTTTTATCTGTAATGAATCAACTGCAGCGAAGGTGAAGGACTTTGGGTTTCAAGGAAGAGTGTTGCTTTACGATGATTTATTACCCACAAAAATCAATCAGAAAAAGCTGGATATTATCAGAGAGCAGAGCATTGATTTAGATCCTATCTATGTGTTATTTACTTCCGGTTCTACCGGCATACCAAAGGGTGTGGTTGGCCATCATAGGGGCGTGATTGATTATATTGAGAATTTGTCCGAAGTGTTGGAGTTTAACAGGGGTACGGTATTTGGAAATCAATCTCCGCTTTATTTTGATGCTTGTATGAAAGAAATCTATCCGACGATGAAATATGGTGCGACAACATATTTAATTCCAAAACAATTATTTATGTTCCCAGTAGGACTAGTAGAATTTATGAATGAGAAACAGATTAACACCGTATGTTGGGTGGTATCTGCATTGACCATGATTTCGTCCTTTGGAACCTTTGAGATCGTGAAGCCAAACCATTTGCATACAATTGCCTTTGGAAGTGAAGTGTTTCCGATTAAGCAATATCATATATGGAAACAAGCACTTCCGAATGCGTCCTTTACAAATCTGTACGGCCCGACGGAAGCGACCGGTATGAGTTGTTATTATAAGCTGGATAGAGAGTTTGATGTCGATGATGTAATACCGATCGGAAGACCATTTTCAAATACACAGATAATGCTTATAAGCGAAGATGGCAAAGCAGTTCCAAGGGGGGGAGTCGGTGAAATTTGTATCCGTGGAACTTGCTTAACGCATGGATATTATGCGAATGAGGAAAAGACCAAGGAGGCATTTGTTCAAAACCCTTTGAATTCACATTATCCTGATTTAATATATCGTACGGGTGATCTTGGTAAGTACAATGATGAAAACCAATTGATTTTCATCTCTAGAAAGGATTACCAGATTAAGCATATGGGTCACCGAATCGAGCTAGGAGAAATTGAGGTTAATGTTACGTTAGAGGATCGCGTTAGGGCGGCCTGCTGTATATTTATTAAAGATACAAGTAAAATTGTACTGTTTTATGTTGGTGAAATTACAAAAAAGGAGCTTTCGGTGTTTTTAAAACAGAAGCTACCGCGGTATATGCTTCCAAACACTATCATACAACTGGAACAGTTGCCACTTACTCCAAATGGTAAGATGAACCGATTAGAGATGGAGAATATATACAAGAAAGAAAAGGAGAAAAAATAATGGAAAAGATACTTGAAATACTAGAGGAACTACACTCAGACATTGATTTTATGCAGGAGGACAAGCTGGTCGATAATAAAATACTTGATTCCTTTGATTTAGTTACGTTAGTATCTGAGCTTTGCGAGGCGTTTGACATTGAAATAACCGCAAAAGATTTTGTACCTGACAATTTTAATTCAGTTAAATCCATGCATTTGATGGTAGAAA
Source organism: Bacillota bacterium (assembly GCA_023392615.1). Lineage (GTDB taxonomy): Bacteria > Bacillota > Clostridia > Lachnospirales > Lachnospiraceae > Mobilitalea. The sequence continues at coordinate 332,599 of JAEVYT010000017.1, forward strand.
GATTAATGGAAGAATAGAGCTATGTTATTTACATCATATAACTTTGTCGGTTTTCTAATCCTTTTAGTTACATTATATTATATCATTCCGAAGAAATTTGGTTGGGTATTGCTTTTGATCGGCAGCTATGTGTTCTACTTTTTTGCTGGCTTGTTTTATCCGCTATTTCTCTTCTTTACAACACTTACAACCTATTTGATTGCAAGGAAGATGGATGATATAAAAGATCAGCAAAAATATTATATTTCTTTTCATCGTGATGAATTAACAAGGGATGAGAGAAAAGAATACAATAAGCAGATGAAGAATAAACGTAAGAGATGGATGATTCTATGTTTATTAATTAACTTTGGAATTCTTGCGGTACTTAAATATACTAATTTCGCAATAGACAATATCAATTCCATTCTTGGAACCTTTCATTCCTCCAAGGAATTGGATGCTCTGGATATAATACTACCTATGGGAATCTCGTTTTACACCTTCCAGTCGATGGCTTATTTGATTGATGTTTATTGGGAAAAGGTATCGGCACAGAGAAACTTTTTTAAATTTGCACTATTTGTATCCTTTTTCCCACAGCTGATTCAAGGGCCTATCAGCAGGTATAACGATTTATCCAAAACTTTATTTGAGAGACATTCCTTTGCGTGGGAGAATATAAAAAATGGTTTAATCAGAGTGATGTGGGGTTATTTTAAGAAACTCATTATTGCAGATCGTATTATTGCTGCGGTTAAATCCCTGATTGAATCACCGGACTATTATAGCGGAGTTTTTGTACTGTTATTGATTGTTTTCTATGGAATAGAATTGTATGCTGATTTCACGGGTGGGATCGATATTACAATTGGTATTGCCCAGATGCTTGGCATTAAGGTGACGGAGAACTTTGAAAGACCATTCTTTTCTAAAAATATAGCTGAATACTGGAGAAGATGGCATATTACGATGGGTACCTGGTTCAAGGATTATGTATTTTATCCATTAAGTATAAGTGGATGGATGAAAAAGATAACCTCATTTAGTAAGGGGTATTTCGGTAAGGGAGCTGCTAAGAGAGTACCAATTTATATTGCAACGATGATTACTTGGTTTGCAACCGGTATCTGGCATGGCGCAAATTGGAACTTTATCGTCTGGGGATTAATGAATGGTATGGTGATATTGATTTCTCAGGAGCTAAACCCTCTTTATGAACGGTTTTCCCTTCGATTTCCGAGGCTTGCAAACTCACGGGGATTTGATGGCTTTAGAGTAATTAGAACCTTTTTACTGATGGGATCTTTACGTTTATTTGATTGTTATCGTGATGTTAAGACTTCCTTTGTTATGTTTTTTACGATGTTCACTCAGTTTAACCCATTTGAAGTTACGAAGAAGGAATTGCTGGATCTTGGATTAAGCATGACAGATTATACGATTGTATTTGGTGGCGTTCTTGTGATGTTCACCTATAGTATGCTCAGTCGGAGTGGAAGTGTTCGCGAAAAGCTGAATAAAAAACCCTTTATTCTTCGCTATGCCATATATATTAGCTTGATCTATGCTGTTCTTCTTTTAGGAGCATACAGCATTGGATATGATGCGAATCAATTTATATACAATCAATTTTAAATGACACAAAAGAATGGAGTTATCTATGAAGAAGATAATACGGAGGTTAATTGCTGTCTTGTTGTGTGTGTTAGGATTTTTCCTGCTACAGCGATTGGTGATGCCTAAGTACATGGATGATGTATTGGAAGGATCATTCATTGAGGAGTACTACTCGGAAACTACAAACCATGATGTGGTATTTATTGGTGACTGCGAGCTATATGAGAATTTTAACCCAATCACACTCTGGGAAGACTATGGTATTACGAGTTATATCAGGGGTAGTGCTCAACAGTTGATATGGCAATCCTACTATTTGCTTGAGGATACACTTCGGAAGGAAACTCCGAAGGTGGTAGTGTTCAATGTATTATCCTTAAAATATAATGAACCACAGAGAGAAGAATACAATCGAATGACTCTTGATGGGATGCAATGGTCGAAGGCAAAGGTTGATGATATTAATGCGTCAATGACCAAAGGGGAAAGCTTTTTGGATTATGTATTCCCATTCCTAAGGTATCACAGCAGAATTACTCAATTAACGGATAGTGATTTTAAATATTACTTTAAGAAGCGGAAGGTGACTAATAACGGCTATTATATGCGTGTAGATGTGGCTCCGGTTACCGGTAAGGTGGAGGATATTCCTCCAGATAACTATGAATTTGGTGATAATGCATGGAAGTACATGGATAAGATTACGAAACTATGCAAAGAAAAGGGAATTCAGTTAGTTTTAGTGAAGGCACCTAGCTTATCTCCGGTTTGGTATGATGAGTATGAAAAACAGGTAGTTGATTACGCTAAGAAGAATAACCTCCCCTATATTAATTACCTTAAGCTAACTGACCAAATTCCGATTGATTACAGCAAGGATACATATGATGAAGGACTTCATATGAATCTCCCCGGAGCAGTAAAGTTATCCTTACACTTAGGAGAGGTCTTGCAGAAGGATTATAAACTTCCAGATCACAGAGAAGATAAGAAGCTTAAGAAAATTTGGGCAAAAAAAGTGGAATTTTATAGTGACATGAAGAAAGCACAATATAAGGAGCTTGAAGAATACGGATACTTAAAAAGCTTTGGTGGTGAAGCAACCCAGGATAAAAAATAAGAGAGGAAGAAAAAGAAGATGAAATTAAAAAGATTATTTTCAGTTATACTCACAGTTTGTCTATTATCAGCATCATTAATAGCATGCGGAGGAAAAAGTTCGACGAGTGCATCCAAGGATTTTGACTTCACATATAAGGGTGAGACAATAACGATTCATAGTGAGGCAAAGGAGATACTCAAGGTAGCAGGAACGCCAAAAGCAACAAAGAAAACGGCGAGCTGTGCGTACGACGGTTATGACAGAACTTACGAATATAATGATTTCACAATACTAACTTATTCAAAAAGTAAGGATGGAGAAGAGTATATTAACGGTATTAACCTAACTACTCCGAACATTGCAACAAAGGAAGATATAAAGATTGGTAGTTCACAAAAACAGGTATTAAAAGCTTATGGAAATGAGAAAGGGAAATTTGGAGTATATACTTTTACAAAGGGTAAGTCAAAGCTTGTAATTGAGATAGATGATAAGGATAAGGTAAGCAGCATTAAATATATGGAAAAATAACATGTCAGGAGTGAAGAGATGAAGAAAAGAAAATGGTTGGTATTTACTCTTTTATTTATCACATCTATTGCTTTATATTTTGCCTTTGCTGCAGCTCTGATTACAGAGAATAGTTATAAAGGAGATCCCACGGATAATAGTTACGATTCCTCGGATAAAGGGGATAATACGAAGGTAACAAAGGCGCCAAAACCAAATGCAATCAAAACAAATACAAAAAAGGATAAAATCGCTCCGGTTATATCCGGAATGATAGGAAAGGACAGTTACTTCGATGACACTGTATTTATGGTTGTTTACCCTGATAAAGAATATGATTTTTCAGAATATGTAAAGGTTAAGGACGACAGTGGGGAGAATATAAAGCTTAAGGTAGATACCAGTAAGGTGGACTATACCAAAGAAGGTGTTTATGAAGTTACCTTTACAGCGAAGGATAGCTCCGGTAATAAAGCGAAAGCAACGGCTAAAGTTCAAGTTAGACTTCCTAAAAAAGTGGATCAGATGGCGGACGAATTGCTTAGTGAGATTGTGAATGATTCTATGAGCGATCAGGAAAAAGCAAAGGCCATTTACACATATATCAGAAAGAATATCGCCTATGTTGATAATTATGATGAGGTGGATTGGGAGAAGGCAGCCGAATACGGAATGAAGTATAATGGTGGAGATTGTTTTGCTTATTATTCTGTCTCAAGAAGTCTCCTTACCCGAGCCGGAATACCTAATATCATGGTTACCAGATATAAGGGAAGGGGCCACCATTGGTGGAATCTCGTATATATTGATGGAGGATGGTATCATTTTGATACAACTCCTAGAAATAAACAGGCTACCTTTTGCTTGGTAACCAGTGCACAGTTGGCCGATTATTCGAGTAAAGCCGGTAATACCCACCTTTGGGATGAATCCAAATATCCTAAAACCGCTACGAAAGAAATCAGTAAGGTTGAATGGGGAAAGCGCTATTAGTAAATACATTGTAAATAGAAGAGACGCATATAAGGGATTTATAAACTGATATTTATCAATATGACCTTCATTAGTTAGAATTAAAATCTAGCTTGTGAAGGTCAATTTTTTACGAAATAATTAGGCTCCTGTTATGAAGTGTAAGAATTGCAAGATATGATGGGTTGAATAAATGATGATTATTTGCTTTCAAAAGAAACAGTTGACATTATGAAAAAAAGGATTATAATTAATACATATTAAGCATATAAGAATTATATGAATTTAAAAAAGCGTTATATGGCAAACAATGACACAGAAGATTAGGAAAGGGTAGGTGATTAAGATGAGCAAGAGAATATATGATGAAAGATTTGGTTTTCAAACCAGGGCGGTTCATACAGGAAATGATATTGATGGCGAGACCGGTGCGATAAAGCGACCAATTACAATGGCTAACAGTTATGAGCTTCCATATGATCCGTCCGATTTGAACTGGAGCAGCGCAGGGAAGAATCTTTATACGAGAAATGGGGGATCGAATCAGCAGTATTTACAGGAAAAACTGGCATCATTGGAAAATGGAGAGGATTGTGTTGTATTGGCTTCCGGTGTAGCTGCCTTATCCGGGCTGTTCTTTTCTTTATTAAACAGAGGAGATCACGTTATTTATTCCAATATAACCTACGTTGCCGTTTATCGCTTGTTGCATGAATTGCTAAATGATAAATATGGAGTTGAAACTACGATTATCGATACAACAAATACGGAGGCTGTGAAAGCAGCGATTAGACCGAACACAAAGTTGATACATATAGAGACACCAGGAAATCCTACACTTTCCGTATCTGATATAGAGGCAATAGCAAATCTGGCTCATGAAAATGGGATATTATTATCCGTGGATAATACATTTGCATCACCCTATAATCAGAGACCAATTGATTTAGGAGCGGATTTCTCGATTGAAAGCCTAACAAAATATATCAACGGCCATGGAGATGCGATGGGAGGAGCGATCATTGGTTCAAAAAAGTATCTTGATATCGTGAGATCACAGTCGCAGATTAATTTGGGTGGAGCAATAAGTCCCTTTAATGCTTGGCTGATTATGAGAGGCGCAGTAACCCTTCCTTTAAGAATGAGACAACATAATGAAAATGCATTGAAAGTAGCAAAATATCTGGAATCAGTTGAGGGTGTAAGCTTTGTATCTTATCCAGGGCTGGAAAGCCATCCACAACATGATGCTGCGAAAAAGCAAATGATTGGTGGTTTTGGGGGTGTGCTATCATTTGGACTTAAGGCAGAACATGATATCTATAATCAATTTGTGAGTCATCTTAGGGTTATTACTTCGGCTGTATCATTAGGACATGATGAAAGTTTAATCGTGTTCTTAGGAGAAAAGGACGAAAGGCAGTATTTATATCCGGAAGAATTTCATAAAGGATTCTTAAGATTTAGTGTCGGAATTGAAGATGCTGAGGATATTATCGAAGATCTCAGGCAGGCGTTAGAAAAAGTACACTTATTATAAGGGATTAAGAAACAGTAACCATCGAGAAAACCCAATAAATGTGGATAACTATTTCATTAACGAATAACATTGGGGAATAATTTCATAATTTTGTATGGGAAGAAAGGAGATACTATGAGTGTTGTAATTATCGGAGGAATTGATCGTATGATTTGTCACTACAAGAATGTCTGCAAAAAATATAACTGTAAGGCAAAGGTATTCACTCAAATGGCTCCCAACATGGGAAGTCAAATTGGAAGTCCGGATGTTGTTATCGTATTTACTAACACGGTATCTCACAAAATGGTTTACTGTGCCGTGTCAGAAGCAGAAAAGAGCAATGCAGAGATCATCCGATGCCATTCTAGTAGTAAAAATGCTCTAAATGGAATTCTTGAGCGTGTATGTAATTGAAATAATTATGATCTATAAAGGGAATGCTGAAAAACAAATAATCTTACTGCTTAAAAGATTAATATTTTTCAACATTCCCTTTTTCGTTAAAGTTTTCTATGGATTAATTTTTGGGCGTTTCCTTACGTTGTATGATCACTAAGTAGTTTTGATAGGCATCGTTCCAATGACTGTAACTTTTGTCACCACGGTGGTCGGCCAGATTGGTATGCAACGATAGATATTTACCAACATAGGTTGTGACTTTTTTTGCACCATAATAATTTAAATGGTTACCTTTATCACGTGTGTCTTTTGACCAGTTTATCTTTAAATCACGGAGATGTAAGTTCAGGTCAATATAAGGCAAATTATTTTCTTTTGCAAAAAGAGAAGCCGTATTATGCTTTGCGTAGGTCCAGCATAAGGGGGTTGGAGCGCTATATAGGATTAATTGGATATGACGCTCATTACACAGTTCTACTATTTTATTCAAATAAGTTAATGCTGGATCACTAATATCTACGACTTTATCAGTTTTGTGAATATAGGGACCCTTCTTATAAGGGCTAATTTTTGGATTGAATTTAAAGCCCTCAATAACTTTGGTAGGAGTCGCGGATTCTTGTTTTAGTGGATGTATCTTTAAACTTTTAATATTAAAGTGAGCCCAGTCATTATGGAATTGAAAAACAGGAAAATTATATTTCATACCATAATCGACCGAATTTTCAAGTTTGTTGACATATGTAAACTTTCGATAGAATACATTTGTTTCCAGTAATACAACCTTTGGAGATTGGTGCTTTAAAACCTTCTTAAACCAATAATAAGTGTCCTGTAATTTTTGTCCTGGGATGCCGCAATTATAACCGGTATATCCATATTGATCCCATATCTCAATCGGAGATATACTGGCGTTGCATTCACTGTCACCGATCAATAGGTAATCGACGGAGTTTTTTTGTGCATGTAATATCCCACTCATTTTACTATAAGGACCTACATAATAGCCATTATGGTTTAGAAAATCCGACATTATAACAAGAAGGATCAAAAGACCTATTGTAAAAGCCAGCGGTTTTATTATAATTTTATATCTCATTTTCATAATTCTACCTCATAAATTAATTTTAAAATCCTGCGTATATTAATTTAGCCGGAAGATAAGAATCACCATATGCGCCTAGTATAATTACAAGGATAATTGCGGCATATAGTACGCTCCACCGAACAACAAGATTCCAACCTGCTATTCTTTCACGAATAGATATCCCTTTTTCATGTAAAAGATCCACTACAAACACAACAATTAAACCAAATAGCACAGCGAGATAATCGTGCTTGCTCAGACCCAGCTTAAACAACGAACCATCAGTAAGGGCTGACCATCGGAATTTGGTAAAGATGGACTCATATAGATGTAATCCTCTTTTTAACCCATTCGCACGAAAGAAGAGCTCACCCGTGAATATGATAAGAAGCATCTTAATACTCTGAATGGTCCGATAAGGTATGCTATTACGATTAATCTTAAGAGAAGTCATTACATATTGTACGAGAGGTTCAAAGGTATTACCAAGTAAGATTAGCGTAAAATAGTACATACCGTAAAATATATAATTCCATCCGGTACCATGCCATAAGCCGTTACAGAGCCAAACTCCAAATAATGCAATAGAAGAAGGGATGATTTGACCCATATGTTTACCAAATTTTGCTTTCGCATTTTTACCTAAATTCTTAACAAACTTAGTTAATGATATTGGGTAAAAGATATAGTCTTTTAGCCAACTACCAAGTGTAATATGCCATCTTCTCCAGAATTCAGAAGGAGTTTTGGAAAAGAACGGCTGACGAAAATTCTCTGGTATAATGACACCAAACATTTCTCCAGTACCGATTGTGATATCAATACAACCAGAGAAATCCGCATAAAGTTGGAATGTGTATAGTATTGCAGCTACAATAATTACAAAACCGCCATAGTGTGTATTTGTTTTATCAAATACCCGTTCTACTAAAAGATTAATTCGATCTGCTATAATAAGCTTTTTGAATAAACCCCAAAGAATGCGCTGCAAACCGAAAGTAATGTTCTTATAAATTAAAGGAGTACCTTTAAACAAAGCTTCTGCAGTTTGAGAGTAACGACATATAGGACCTTCTAAAAGGGTAGGGAAAAAGGACATATATAACGCAAGTCTGCCTAAATTCTTATCTGGCTCAATCTTTTGGTAATAAATATCAAGAAGATATGAGATTGCTTGTAATGTATAGAAGGATATACCAATTGGTACTACAAATTTCAAGTTGGGCATCATGATGGGTGAGGATACTAGTTTTAATATATGATTAATGTTACCACAGAAAAAGTGGGTATATTTTAATACAATTAATATAATAAGCTGCATCAGCATACCAAACCACAGGATGCGAAATTTCTTTTTTGCATAGATCGCTTTTAGCTCTTTTTTATTTTCTGAAGTGCTTCTTTTTAACGTATAGTTTTTCTTGCTGTTCATAAACCAGAGCCCAATCAAATACATGGACAAGGTAGAGAAGAGCAGATAACCCAAAAGCATTCCACTGATTGAATAGAAGAAAAGATAACTGAATACAAGAAGTATCTTCCATCTGTGACGTTGAGGAACCAATTGGTATGAAAAAAGTACAATCGGAAAAAATACAAAAAGATATAAAGGTGAGGTATAATTCATGGGTTTATTCCTCTTGCAGGCGAAGTATCATGTTCCACATCGCACTTGCTGAGTTGAAGTTAACAGGTACTAAATCAACTGGTGTTATTTCGATTACAAATTCGTCCTCTAATTCCGATACAAGGGATAAGATTGAGAAGGAATCTAGTTTTCCATCGTCAATTAAGCGTGTTTCAGTATTATAGTCGATTGCAGAATTAATATTTTTTAAGATTGTAAGTAATTTTTCCATATTATCGATCTCCATTCATTTCATTATTATAATAATTTAAAGTATTTGTTTGATACGTTTTTCTTGCAACACAAATATTCTTCTCCTCGGAATACATTAAAACTTGGGGTAAGTCGCGGCTTAGGAATAAAGAGATTCCTTCCGTAACCGAGTATGCACCTGCTTTTTGAAATATTAACTTATCTCCGATTTGAAGGTTAGTAAAAGGATATTGCCTCACTAGAATATCATTAATGGAGCACAAGGAACCACATACGGTCCAGTTATCTGTCTCACCATCACCATGACTCCAATGTTTAATCGGAGGCTTTTTCATAGCCATCATCTGCCCGAAATAATTCATCTGGTGGATACCACCGTCAACGATGCAATAAGATTCCCCTTTGTTCTTTTTTAGGTCTACAACACTTGTTACATAATATCCACAATTTGCAGCGATAAATCTTCCGAGTTCAAGAGATATCTTGCCACTGAATTTGAGCTTGCTTATCAATTGTGCAAGGGACTCGAGCATAAAATCCTCTTCATCATTCTCCTCATCAAAATAATAAATCGGAAGACCGGATCCATATTCTAATTTGTTCACAACAAAACCGTATTGTTCTTTTAAGTCCATGCAAAAATGATCCAGCATGGTTAATTCGTGCTCATGTTTGTTCGGAGATTTCTTCTGAGTACCTGAGAAGAATTGAATTCCCTCTATATGGACAAAAGGATAGTGGTCACGGTTTTTAATGATTTCTCGTATCAATGCCTCATCCATACCAAATTGGTTCCCTGATGTCAGACGCAACAGAACCCGGAGTGTCAATTGATGCTGTGCGGAGTACTGTTCCAAAAGCTGCCACTGTGAGTAGGATTCAATGGTGTATGTGATTCGACTGTTGTACGTCTGTAAAGCATACGTAATGTCTTCCTGTTTTTTATAAACACCAGACATTACGATTTTCTCCATAGGGAGGGTGGCTCTTTCACATATGTGGAATTCGCCAGGTGAACATACTTCAAAGTAATCTACTAAATGCTCCAACTCTTTTACCAGAAAAGGATTTGCTTTCATCGCATAGCAAAGTTCTACCTTCGAGCCCAGTACAGACCGGAGTTTACTGATCTGTTTAGCTAAAAGATCCGTATCAAATAGATAAAACGGAGTTTTGTATTCATTGATGATTACATCAAGATCTTGCTCCTTCATATTAATTTCCTCCAACCATTTCTAATAATTTTTTTCTGTCAATCTTACCGTTAGGTGAGATCGGTAGTTCCTCCATTGTTACAAATTGGGAGGGAATCATATAGATCGGCACGGATTCCTGCATTTTGACACGTATCTGAGCGTCATCCATACTACCTATATAAAAGGCGAATATTCGGTTTTTTACATTGTCAAATACGCAGCATGCTCGTGTTATATTATCGTAACTATTGATGATAAGTTCAATTTCTTCAAGCTCAATCCGATGTCCCATATGTTTGATCTGAAAATCTTTTCGTCCACCAAAGCAAAGATTATTATCGCCATTATAATATGCAAGGTCGCCGGTTCTATAGATGGGCTCAATATAATATGGATTCATTGGATTCTGAGTAAATGCCTTCTGTGTTTGTGAGGGGTTATTGTAGTATCCTAAGGCAAGTGCTGTACCCGATACACAGATTTCTCCGATTGTACCAGGTTCAGTAACTAACTGATCATTTTCGTCAAGCAGAAAAACCTTTTCATTCGGAAATGCTTTTCCAATAGGGAGTGTTTCGTCAAGTTCATAATCTCGGTCAATTCGAAAGTACGTACAATTACAGGTGATTTCAGTCGGTCCGTATAAATTGACATACATGGCATTAGGAAGATACTTTTGCCATAATTTGAGATGCTTAACCGGCATTGCTTCTCCGCTGAATAAAATCTTATTTACTGCTGTTGGAACCTTATAGCTTAATCCTCTCAGCTGGGTAATCATGCATAGCGCGGATACTGCCCAAATAAGGGTGGTTACGCCGTGATCACAAATATAATCAAGTAGTTGCATCGGTATGGAAAAGAGCTTTTTAGGGATAATCACCATAGTAGCTCCCAACTTGAGAGTAGAATAGATATCTTTAACCGATACATCAAAATCAAAAGGAGCCTGATTGCCAATGATATCGTTGGAGGTGATGTCGAATAATGAAGGGAAATACTCCATAAAGTCGATCACTGAGCGATGGCTGACTAATACGCCCTTTGGTACTCCGGTGGAGCCAGAAGTAAAATTGCAATAGAGAGGGTCTACATCCATTGACGAAGATCGAATACTCTTCAATTTATCCGAGTCAATGTCATATTGGACTAAATCGGAATAGCCAAGTATTCTGCCGGAGAATTCAATATCTTCAAGTCGATTAAATTGATCCGTCAGTGTTATGATACAATCACTTTGTGATACCTCTAGTATCTGGCGAATACGTGCTGCCGGCTGGTCGGGGCTGATTAGCGTATAGAAACAGCCGCTATATACGATTCCCATAAACGTAGTTAGTGCTTCAACACATTTATCCATGAAGACTACTACTGGTTTACGAATGGTGACGATATCTGCCAGTGCACTGCCAATACACCTTGCATTATTCATTAGCTCAAGATAGGTACATGCTGATTCAGAATCGATTACAGCTATTTTATCCGGAGTTTTCCCAGCGGAAGTTTCCAGATATTCTAAAACATTTGTCATCTCATTTCCTCCTGTTCACTGCGTTTAATTGGAAATACGATGATTACTTTGAATTTTTCATCCTTTTTTATGGTTTCAAATCTTCCGTTCATCTGTTCCACTATTTTTTTGCAGGTTTTTAGTCCGATATTGGTGCTATCGGTGAGCTCGCTGTCTTTTTTAATTCCGTTTGACATCGATATAATTAATTCACTGTGGTCGATGGTTCCGCTAATGACTACAGGACTTTTGATTGATGCATATTTTATGATATTTGAAAACAGATTGCCGAATAAACGTTTTAAATATAGGATGTCTACAGTGATAATACAGGATTCTTCTACAAATTCGGAGTGTACATCGAAACCGATATTTGTTAACTCAAAGATATGCTCCCCAAGTAATTGTTCAAATAGAATTTGAACATCGAAGGTGTTCATCTCCATAGCGATAGTTTCCTTACCAAATACAAGGAAGTATTGAAATAGTTTATCGGATAAATCCTTAAGCTGAATGGATTTTTCCTTACAATTTTTTATATATTTATCAAACTGCTCTGAAGAGTGGTAATTCTTAGCGTCCAATATCTCAAGATAGCCAATTAATGAAGTTAATGGTGTTCTTATATCGTGAGACATCGATGTAATTAATTCGCTATTTGCATCCCAAGCATCTTTTTCACTTTTGTGTCTGGCAATGATAGAGTTACGCATATTGTTCGCATTTTTACCTAGTAATGAAATCTCATCATTACCGGTATAGTGAATTACATGTTCTAAGTTACCGTTCTCTATTAAGGAGACTTCCTTAGATAAATGAACAATACGGCGAATAAGATAGCGATTGTACAACATCAATATTATAAATAAGCTGAGAAAAAAAACTCCATAGGATAGTGTTGTTACAACGTGATACCATTTTGTTTCAGAGGAGTCTGTGAAGGACACAGCATACGATTTATCACTGAACTTGATATGACAAACTGAACGTTCCAGCTTTATATTGATTTTGACTTTATTATGTGTCGCTTTACCTATCGAAGGGGATTTACTTTGAAGACCTGATTCAGGAAAATCATGGTCAGGAAACTTATCACTCCAAAAACCAGATTCATAGACAATCTCGCCCCCAGAAAAAACAACCAGATAGACAAATTGCTGATTTTTTACCCATCTTGATATTTCTTTCACATCCTTAATAGATATATTTCGATCGGTTACATATGATTGAAAGGAAGTTTGATAGTTATTCAATCTTTTTGTTACACTTACTTTATCCAGATAATTTTTTGTAATTATAAAATCGCCAAAGGATTGCGAAAGCAGAAACATTCCTAAACTGATTATTATACCGATTGCTATTACAAACATTTGCTTGTATCTTAGTGAAAACATACTTTATACCTCATCAATTTGATATCCTTTTCCCCAAATTGTACGAATGATAGTGGGGTTATTATAATCAAGTTCTAATTTTTTACGTAAGTTTAAAATATGCACCATGATAGTGTTATGAGAGTTCGGAAGGAACTTTTCATTCCATACTCCTTCGTAAATAGTGCGAGCATCATTTGCTTTCCCTTTATTACGTATAAGGTACATCAAAACTTGATATTCAGTATCAGTGAGTTCGATTTTTTGGGTTTCACGAAAGACCAGTCGATTTACGGTGTCGATTAAAATATCCTGAAGACGTAATTCGCTAGAATGTATCTTTAATTCTTCCTTCCCTTTGTATACCACATAACGTCTTAACAGAGACTGTACCTTCATTATTAACTCTGCCTGTGAAAAGGGTTTAACCAAATAATCGTCACCACCATTATTATAAGCTGCTGCTTTATCCGTTACCTTTGATTTTGCTGTTAAGAACAGGATAGGAGCGGAGGTGATCGTTCGTAATTCATTACAAGCATCAATTCCAGATAATATAGGCATCATGATGTCCAGAATGATAAGGTCAATGTCGGGATACTTCTTAACAGCATCAATTGCTTTCTTGCCGTTAACTGCTTCTAGTACAGCATATCCTTTATTCTCAAGCTGGATTCGGAGAACTTCTCTTATATTCACATCGTCATCTACTACTAAAATCTGTTGTATTGAATCCATAAAAGACCAACCTTTCATTATATTCATCATGTTCCAATAGCATGATTATATCACTTAAATTTGGAAAAACAATGAAATTACTATTAATTAAGAATTCTTAAGAACTTATATAAATATAATCATATTAAACCTATTGACAAAGTATGGAATAATGAGTATAATCACTCTAACAAAACATATATAATATATATGGATTATATGCGAGGGCGAATTATGGAGAGAGATAATGAGATTATATTGCTATTCTACATAAAGAACGGAATACGATGTTGATCTACAATTTTTGATTGATATGGATGGCGATAGAGAAATAAATAAAATAAATGATTTTTCTATCTTAACAGATATAAGGGAGTATTGCGCAAGGGTATGCAATAGGAAGGAGTTTTATGAGTATAAAGAAATTCTTATCAGTAGGTTTAGTAACGATATTAATAGGGGGACTCCTCGTGGGTTGTGGAGAGAAGAAGGAGAGCGAAACCTCCGGGAAGCCGAAGTCAATTGAGATAACAAATGTATCCTATGATCCTACCAGAGAACTTTATGAAGCATATAATAAGGAGTTTGCAAAGCATTGGGAGCAAAAGACCGGTCAAAAAGTAACCGTAACACAGTCGCATGGTGGTTCCGGCAAGCAAGCTCGATCCGTAATTGAAGGAAATGAAGCAGATGTTGTAACGCTGGCACTAGGATACGATATCACAGCTATTGAGGAAGCTGGACTAATTGATAAAGGATGGGAAAGTGAGTTTGAAAATAACAGTGCTCCTTATACTTCAACCATTGTATTCTTAGTTCGTAAGGGGAACCCAAAACAGATTAAGGATTGGGGTGATTTGGTTAAAGATGGTGTTCAGGTTATCACCCCGAACCCGAAGACCTCCGGTGGAGCTAGATGGAACTACTTGGCTGCATGGGCGTATGCAGATAAATTATATAATCATGATGAAGCAAAAGTGAAGGAGTTTATCAAGAAGTTATATCAGAATGTATTGGTACTCGATTCCGGAGCAAGAGGTTCGACTACAACCTTTGTTGAGAACGGTCAGGGTGATGTATTAATCGCTTGGGAAAATGAGGCGTACTTATCAATCAAAGAAAACCCGGATAAATATGAGATTATTACACCGTCCCTTAGCATTTTGGCAGAGCCACCCGTAGCGATTGTTGACAAAGTGGTAGATAAGCGAGGTTCTAGAGAAGTAGCAACGGAATATCTAAAATATCTTTACAGCGATGCGGCTCAAAAAATTGCCGGAGAAAATTATTATAGACCAAGCAATCCTAAGATTTTAGCAGAATTCAGCAAACAGTTTAATACCAATTTAGAGCTTGTAACGATTCGAGATAATATATTTGGTGGTTGGGATAAGGCACAGGAGAAGCATTTTAATGATGGTGGCATCTTTGACCAGATCTATACTGGGAAGTAATTACTCATCAAAGTTATTTCAGACAATAACATAAATCTCAGAATAGGGATTAACAATTATTATATTAAATAAAAACTAATATATGGAGGCATTGAAACATGAAGTGGAGTAAAAGAAGGCAGGTAATTCCGGGCTTTGGTATATCGATGGGAGTAACGATTACCTTACTTAGTTTAGTCGTATTAATACCGATGGCATCACTGGTTCTCAATGCCTCTACTATGGGCGTACATACATTTATCGATACAGTAACGGATAAACGAGTTGTAAATGGATATTTAGTCAGCTTTTCTTGTGCTTTGATTGCAGCGGTAATCAATGCGGTATTTGGGGTGATTATAGCCTGGGTATTAGTTCGTTATGATTTTCCGTTTAAAAGATTTATAGATGGACTGATTGAATTACCTTTTGCAATTCCGACCGCGGTAGCGGGTATTGCATTGACTACATTATATTCAAATAAGGGTATGATTGGAGGACCGCTCGGAGTTTTGGGAATAAAGGTATCCTATACCAAGTTGGGTATTATTATCGCCATGATCTTTATCGGTATTCCTTTTATCGTCAGAACTATTCAGCCGGTGCTTGAGGATTTAGATCCTCAGTATGAGGAAGCCGGTAATGTACTAGGAGCAAGTAAGGCCTATATCTTTTTCAAAATAGTATTTCCTGAAATTAGACCTGCATTATTAACCGGCTTTGGGCTGGCTTTTGCCAGGGCGGTCGGTGAATACGGAAGTGTTGTTTTTATAGCAGGTAACATCCCATTTAAAACAGAGATTGCACCGTTGTTGATTATGAGTAAACTAGAACAGTTTAATTACAACGGAGCAAACGCAATTGCATTAGTAATGTTAGCGGTATCCTTTGTGATATTATTTGCAATTAATTCAGTTCAAGTATATGCCAACCGATTTACAAAGGAATAGAGAGGGGGAAAAAGATTTGGCGAAGAATAATCAGAAAACATCAAAATTAGTCCCAAGACTATTAATTATGATTACAGCACTATTCCTTTTTGTTATGTTGGTGATGCCGTTGATCGTAGTAGTAACTGAAGCATTGAGTAAAGGATTTAAGTTATATCAGCAGTCTATATCAGACCCATACACGATGAAGGCACTACTACTTACCCTTCAAGCTACTGCTGCAGCGATTATTATAAATACAATATTCGGTTTATTTGCAGCATGGACGATTACTAAGTATCATTTTAAAAGAAAGAAACTATTAACTACTTTAATTGATATTCCATTCGCGATCTCACCGATCATCGCAGGTCTTATCTTTATTCTTACCTTTGGTAGAATTGGCTGGGCACATGGCATTCTAGAAGCACTGGATATCAAAATCGTGTTTGCCGTTCCCGGGATTATTCTTGGCACAATATTCGTTACCTTTCCCTTCATTTCTAGAGAGATTATTCCTGTGTTGAATGCACAGGGGAGTGATCAAGAGGAGGCAGCTGCGATTATGGGAGCCAGTGCATTTCATATCTTCCGTAAAATCACATTTCCTCAGATAAAATGGGCATTCTTATATGGCATAGTGCTTTGTACCGCCCGAGCAATGGGTGAGTTTGGTGCGGTTTCCGTATTATCCGGTCATCTTAGGGGTAAGACGATAACGCTTCCGTTACAGGTGGAGATTTTATTCAGTGAATTCAATTTTACCGCTGCATTCGCAGTATCCTCCCTACTTGTTATCTTAGCAGTGATTATCTTAATTATAAGAAATATTCTGGAATACAAAATGAAAAAGGCAGGTGTTAAGGAATGTATGTAGAATTGAAAAATATTAATAAATCCTTTGGTAATTTTAAGGCTTCGAATAATATTAATTTTACAATTGAACAAGGGAAATTAATCGGATTACTTGGTCCTAGCGGTAGTGGAAAGACAACAATACTTCGTATGTTGGCAGGACTTGAGCAACCCGATTCCGGAGATATCTTTATTAATGGAATCAGAGTCAATGATATGCCACCATCGAAGAGAGGAATTGGTTTTGTATTTCAGAATTATGCGCTGTTTCGCTATATGAATGTCTTTGATAACATTGCTTTCGGACTAGAGCTTCAAAAGAAAAATAAGAAAGAATGTAAAGAACGGGTAAATGAACTCCTTCAATTAATCGGCTTGGAGGGGATGGGACATCGATATCCCCATCAATTATCCGGTGGTCAAAAACAAAGAGTAGCATTCGCCAGAGCATTAGCGCCAAATCCTCAATTGTTATTACTGGATGAACCCTTTGCCGCAATTGATGCAAAAGTAAGACAGGAGCTTAGAAGCTGGTTGAAGGATACGATTAATAAAGTTGGAATTACCAGCATCTTTGTTACACACGACCAGGATGAAGCAATTGAAGTGGCTGATGAAATCATCATAACCAATCATGGTGAGATTGAGCAGATCGGTACACCGGTTGAGATATATCGAAACCCCTCTACACTCTTTGTAGCAGAGTTTGTAGGTCAATCCTCCTTACTTGAGGGATATGAGAGATTGAAGGGTTTTGAACGGGTAGAGAATATCTCAAAAGCAGTAATCAGGCCGGAATTTATAAAGATCACAAAGAAAGAAGAGACACTGCTTTACCCAAAATCGGTTGAAGAAGGAACCGTAGTGGATCTGTCATTTCGCGGAAGTTATACAGAAGTGAAGGTAAAGGTGAAGGATTTTGTTCTTACCGCTACAAGGTCACTGGAGGAAACGCCGGTGAGTGTAGGAGAGAAAATTGATGTATTAATTTATCGCTTATTTGTATACGGTGAGAAAACCCACAGTGTGTTGGAGAATAATTCAATCGAAGATAAAAATCCGATCTTTCTATAAGTTTGTACAAGTAAAATTATTAAGGCATAGAAAGTTTCGATCTTCTAGGCTCATAGCTCAATAAATAAATTTATCGGGAAAATGAATAGATATATTGACTCGGAAAAATGACTAGATACAGTGAGTTGGTAGGATGAGATTTTTATTATGGAGGTAACATGAAGAAACAAGTACAAGTGAAGCAACTAAAAACTGACATTTTAATCATCGGAGGAGGAACCGCCGGTTGCTATGCTGCATTAACAATCAGAGAGCATTCAAAGGCCTCTGTTCTCATAGCGGAAAAGGCAAACATTAAACGCAGCGGCTGTCTTGCAGCCGGAGTGAATGCGATTAATGCTTATATCGTAAAGGGCAGGACACCACAGGATTATGTGGATTATGCGAAAAAAGATGCAGATCAAATCGTGAGAGAGGATTTACTGCTTACGATGAGCGAAGGCTTAAACCGTGTGACAAAGAAGCTAGAGGATTTAGGGCTCGTAATTCTTAAGAATGAGCATGGGGAGTATGTAGCAAGAGGAAATCGAAATATAAAGATTAATGGAGAAAACATAAAGCCTATTCTGGCTGATGCGGTATACAATCTAGAAGATGTGAGTGTTCTCAATTATGTAAATGTGATTGATTATATCGTTAAGGATAATAGAATACTGGGTGCATATGCCATCAGCATAGAGGATGAGACGTTATATGAAATTCGGGCAAAAAAGGTAATCTGTGCTACCGGAGGAGCTTCCGGGTTATATAAACCCAATAATCCTGGTTTTTCCAGACATAAGATGTGGTATCCTCCTTTCAACACCGGAGCTGGATATGCGATGGGCATTCGAGCCGGCGCAGAGATGACCACCTTTGAGATGAGATTTATTGCACTTAGGTGTAAGGATACCATCGCACCTACCGGAACTATCGCTCAGGGTGTTGGAGCAAAACAGGTAAATTCGTTAGGAGAAGTCTATGAGACCAAATACGGGATTACTACTTCTGAACGAGTATACGGAACGGTAAAGGAGAATCAAGAAGGCAGAGGACCTTGTTATCTACGAACAGAGGGAATCACTCCATTACAAGACGAAGAATTAAAGAAGGCTTATCTTAATATGGCACCGAGTCAGACATTAAAATGGATCGAGTCAGGTAAAAATCCAAGCCAGCAGAATGTTGAGATTGAAGGAACAGAGCCATACATCGTCGGCGGTCACACAGCAAGCGGTTATTGGGTGGATACAAATAGACGAACCACAATAGAAGGACTCTATGCGGCAGGAGATGTGGCAGGAGGGTGTCCGCAAAAATATGTTACCGGAGCGCTGGTAGAAGGTGAAATTGCAGCGTTGGCAGCTGTGAAGGATCTAAGTGTATCAGAAAACATAGAATATGTGGCAAAGTTAGAGAGAGATTTATTAACGAAAGTCGCACAGGAGGAAGTAGAAGGAATCCTTAACTATGAGAATCCAATCTACACAACTGCTCAACTTGAGGAAGCAATGCAAAAAGTAATGGATACATATGCAGGTGGGATCGGTAATAATTATCAGTTTAATGAGAAACAGCTAGCGATAGCAGATGAGAAGATTGATCAAATTATTAACTTGAGCAAACATCTACAAGCACAGGATATGCATGAATTAATGTTCGTATATGAGCTTAGGGAACGACTGGTAATATGTAAATCTGTAATAGCACATCTTAGGGCAAGAAAGGAAACCAGATGGCACAGCTTTGCAGAGAATCTGGACTATCCGAATAAGAGTGATGAATGGTTGAAATATGTGAATTCAAGATTCGTGGACGGAGAGATTAAGATAATATTCAGAGACTTGGTAGAACAGGGGGTACAGTATGAGCATAGCAATTAAGAAAAACACCTGTATCGGCTGTAAGAAATGCGTGGATGTATGTCCCGGAAGCCTAATTAAAATGGAGGAGAAAAAGGCTTTTATCAAATATCCACAAGATTGTTGGGGATGTTCCTCCTGTATCAAAGAATGCCCGGTACAAGCAATCTCTCTCTATCTCGGAGCGGATATCGGTGGAGTAGGTAGTAAATTAACGGTTGTAACCGAAGGAGCTATCGTCCATTGGAATATTGAGAAAAGCAATGGAGTAACTGAAGTGATTGATGTAAACCGTAAGGATTCGAATCAATACTAACGGCTGTGTTTATGGATTGTAAAAATAATATATTAATCAACAAAATTGGAAAGCATGAAAAATAACTGAAAATGCAATATCAAAAAAGGTTTTAAGTAATTAGATAATATGTAAATTATTAATAGGAGGACATGCGAATGAGTAATTTGACACACCTTGATGAATTAGAAGCCGAAGCAATCTACGTCATTCGAGAAGTGGCAGCAGAGTGTGAAAAACCGGTTATGCTTTATTCCATCGGTAAGGATAGTTCTGTTATGCTACATCTTGCAATGAAGGCTTTTTATCCAGAAAAACCCCCATTTCCCTTTATGCATATCGATACAACCTGGAAGTTTAGGGAGATGATAGAGTTTCGTGACAGAAAGGCAAAAGAGCTAGGAATAGAGATGATAGTTCACAGTAACCAAGAGGGTATCGATCAGGGAATTAACCCATTTGACCATGGTTCAGCCTATACCGATATTATGAAAACTCAAGCCTTAAAACAAGGCTTACAAAAATATGGTTTTACAGCTGCCTTCGGTGGTGGGCGTCGTGATGAGGAGAAATCCCGTGCAAAGGAGAGAATCTTTTCTTTCCGTAATGAAGCACAGGCCTGGGATCCAAAAAATCAGAGACCGGAGATGTGGAAGCTGTACAACACCAAAATTAAAAAAGGGGAAAGCATGAGAGTATTCCCGATATCCAATTGGACAGAGAAGGATATCTGGCAATATATTCAGAGAGAAAATATTGATATTGTGTCCCTCTATTATGCGAAAGAACGTCCGGTCGTTTACCGTGATGGAAATATCATCATGGTAGATGATGATAGAATTAAACTCTTACCCGGAGAGAAAATTGAGAATAAGATGGTGCGATTCCGAACTCTTGGCTGCTACCCGTTAACCGGTGGTTGCGAATCCGAGGCAGTCACACTGGATGAAATTATTGATGAAACATTAAGCGCAGTATCCTCTGAGCGAACCAGCAGAGTAATTGATAATGAGGCGGCTGGTAGCATGGAGAGAAGAAAAAGGGAGGGATATTTCTAGATGAAGGGTTTATTAAAGTTTATAACCTGCGGTAGCGTAGATGATGGAAAATCCACTCTTATTGGACATTTATTATATGATTCCAAGCTTTTATATGCAGATCAGGAACGTGCGCTCGAACTTGATTCTAAAGTGGGCAGCCGTGAAGGAGCGATTGATTATTCTCTCTTGCTAGACGGTTTAATGGCAGAAAGGGAACAAGGTATTACAATTGATGTAGCGTATCGTTACTTTACAACGGATCATAGAAGTTTTATTGTGGCGGATACTCCGGGACATGAGGAGTATACAAGAAATATGGCAGTAGGAGCTTCCTTTGCTGATCTCTCCATAATTCTTGTTGATGCCAAGCAAGGTGTATTGGTTCAGACCAGAAGACATGCAAGAATATGTTCACTTATGGGAATTAAGCATTTTGTATTTGCGGTAAACAAGATGGATCTTGTCGGTTACAGCGAAGAACGTTTTCGTGAGATCAAGACAGAGATTGATCAACTTACCCAAGAATTATTCTTGGAAGATGTAATAATTATACCGATTTCAGCTACGGAAGGGGATAACCTAACTACGAAATCCGAAAATATTCCTTGGTACACAGGGCAAGCTTTACTTACCCATCTGGAACAAGTGGAGATTAATACTACGGAGAATGAAAAAGACTTCTATATGCCGGTGCAAAGAGTGTGCAGACCGAATCATACCTTTCGAGGTTTTCAAGGACAGATTGAAGAGGGTACGATCTCTGTCGGCGATGAGATAATTACACTTCCAAGCAACGAGCGTGCATTTGTAAAGAGTATCTATGTTACTGATCAAGAAGTACATAACGCAGAGAAGGGACAGCCTGTAACGATCCAATTGAATAAAGAGGTAGATGTGTCCAGAGGGTGTGTTTTAACTAAGAATTCAAAACTTACTACCTCGAAGCAGTTAACCTCAACTATATTGTGGATGGATGACACTAAGCTTCAGATGAATCAGGAATTCTTTATAAAAATCGGAACAAAGTTGATACCGGGTGTAGTGAATGAGATTGAATACAAGATTGATGTTAATACCGGTGAACATAAGAGTACCGACCATTTAGTGAAGAATGAAATTGCTTCCTGTAAAATTGTATTGGCGGAGAAAATTCCGGTGGATCAGTTTAAATCACATAAAACTTTGGGTGAGCTCATACTAATTAATCGAATTACAAATATGACCTCTGCTTGCGGGGTGGTAGAAGAGTTTGACCGCGAATCCGAAGATAAAATAGAGCTGAACGCGTTCTACTATAATGAAATTAGGGCAAGAGGAGATATATTTGAGGAATTTTATTATAATCTTGAAAGCTTAACCATTTCAAAACATAAGCCGGAGGAAAAACGTTATACCATAGGTGATGAAATCCCGGTTACTGGGGATAGCTATCATTACCCAGATGATTTTGATATCTTAGTTCTTCGTGATTGGGTGGCAATTAAGGTTAGAAACAGGAAGATTGAAGACATTCAGTCTATTGATGATTTCAAGTTTGATGGTTATCCGATTACGAACGGTAGGGGATTCGGTGTGGCTGTAACCTCTGAAGCTACGCTTAATGAGTTCCTGAAAGATTATAAAGCAATAAAAGATGGGAATGAGTTGGAATTTACTAAGAAGTGGATACGTCTTGAAGTTTATCGAAGTATTGCTTTTCATAGTAACTTCTGGGTAATATAAATACTTCGAGTATTTAATATTGATATGTAATACGTTATATTACTTGTTTTATTGGTTAAGCAGCTAGGGGCTGGGGCATTATACCTCAGCCCTTTGTATTAATGATGATAACACTCTATGTGTATCAATCCATATTTACGGAATCGCATTTTGAACCATACACACATAATCCGAAAAATTCTTTCTCTATAGTGAAATTTGTGAATGAAGTCTTAGTCAATAATTGAGTTAACTCAGCAGGAGTATAGGAAGCGTTAAAAGAAGTAATAAAGCCAGGTCTTATTTCTTTAGGTTTCGTGGAATGATATATGAACCATTTTATAAACGGAGACACATCTCTTCGCATGTCGGTAATACAAAAACGACCAGAGGGCTTTAGTACACGATAGATTTCATTGAAAGCATCAATTGGAGACTCCCATTCATGAAGGGAGCCATTTGATATTACAGCATCAAATGTATCATTCTCAAAGGGCATATGAATGCAATTCCCTTCTACATAATGAACACTGGATTCCAACCCATAGGATTTTGAATTCCTTTTTGCAGTTTTAATCATCTCAGTGCTTATCTCCAAGCCGGTGAGTGTAGAATCGGGGTTTACTTTTAACCATTCCAGTCCAATATATCCAGGGCCTGGTCCGATTTCAAGTATATTACCTTTTTGAATTCCGACTTTAATAAATTGGTCAACGTTATTCCATCCCTTATCTCGCATAATTCTAGCAAATTGATCAAAGATTTCAACGGTGAATTGGTTTTGTATTCCTGTATTTGTTTCAACAATTCTTTGTTTAATCATTACACAATCCTCCTTGTTTTAGTAGATTCAATGTTTCGATAGCCCAATCAAGCTCTGTTTTGTAATGATATTCATGATGATTAAATATAATAGAAACCATTATTTTTGAATCTTCCGGGACAAATTTCAACGCCTCGATTTTATGGATGTTAATAATATAGAGTGATTTCCTTAATTTTTCAATATAGTTTGATAAATGCTCTTTAAGCTCCGATTCTTGCAAATAATCAGAGAAGAAAAACACACTATCCGATGAGAAAGTAGGTCTATAATCAAAATCGAGAAATTCATTTAGCATCTTTTGAAATGCATCCACACCATTGGGTGTAATGGAATATACTGTTTTTTCAGGTCTGCTACCAGGTTTTTCACTTGTGGAAGATAAAAGACCATCCTTATTCATTTTCTCAAGGTGATAGTAAATGGTCGGTAGTTTAATTTGGGTGAAATCAGATAATTGGTCAGCGATAATTTTTTTTATCTGATATCCATGTTGTGAGCCGAAACGTTGTAATAGTCCTAGGATATAAAGTGGTATCAAGAATTAACCTCCTTCATGCAATATAGTCAGTACTGAATAATTCTATTATACTCAGTGCTGACTAAAAGTCAAGAATAATTTTCCAATCGATTTTTTTGAATTGTATAAAATCAAAGTACCTATTTCCATGGAGTATTCCGATTTGATAAACGCTTAAGTATAAGGTCTTTCTATGTTATAAAGTAAAAGTATTTGCCAATATAAAAATATACATGGAGTCATTGATAAGACATAAAATTTCTCTTATAAAGAACATAAAGAGTAATTTTTCATACATAACTTTATCTGAATTTGTAGGAGATTACAGTATAAAACATGGAATAGAATAAAAACTACATTGTTTTATTTTAGATCAGGCATAGAATAGGTAATGTTGGATATATCATATATTTTAAACTTAAATTATAATATACAATTGAGTGAAATATATACGGATGATTACAACTTGGTAATATTATTTTGATATTATCTAACATTAATGTAATGAGGATGACAGAAGGAGGCTTTTTTATGCCAAATGATTTGACAACTGGGAACCCAATGAAGCTATTGATCGGATTTACTGTGCCGATTTTTATCGGAAATATCGTTCAGCAATTGTACTACGTAATTGATTCCGTTATCGTAGGACAATATCTTGGTGTGAATGCTCTGGCAGCAGTTGGTTCCACCGGATCACTGACCTTTTTGGTAATCGGATGGATTATGGGTATGACTGGAGGATTTTCCATTATTGTTGCGCAACGCTTTGGTGCGGATGATACTGATGGAGTGAAACATAATGTAGCAATGTCATACTATCTTTGCATTGGCATGGCAGTCATCATGACGGTAGGATTATTGCTGGCAAATAAATGGATATTAGAAGTTATGAATACGCCCAAAGAGATATTGGCAGATACCCAACGTTTTATCTCAATTATTTATATGGGATTAACTGCAACCATTGCTTATAATATCTTTGCAGCTATTTTAAGAGCACTTGGAGATAGTAAAACTCCTCTTTATTTTTTAGTGCTTTCTTCCGTCTTGAATGTTGCACTTGATTATCTCTTCATTCCTGGACTGTCCATGGGAGTTGAGGGGGCAGGATATGCAACTGTAATATCACAGGCTTTTGCATCGATATTATGTTTGATTCATATGTTGAAAAAGTATTCGATTTTACGAATAAAGAAAGAAGATGCATATTTTTCTTTCAAAAGTATGAGACGTTTAATCAGCATGGGAGCACCGATGGGACTTCAATTCTCCATCACAGCAATCGGTACGATGATGGTTCAGGTTGCATTGAATGGATTAGGAACAGTGTATATCGCTGCATTTACGGCAGCGGGCAAGATACAAAATATAATTGTGCAGGCATTTCCCTCTCTGGGTGCAAGTTTGGCTACTTTTGTGGGGCAAAATACCGGTGCACAGAGAATGGATCGTGTGAAAGAGGGAGTAAAAGCGAGTATTATTGTTACAGTCATCTGTGGTTTTATATCTATGACGGCTGTGCTTGTATTTGGGGATCTGTTAGTAAAATTATTTGTGCCTGGCAATAGCGCCGAAGTAGTCGATAAGGCACAAATTTATTTTTATGCAGTAGCAGGATTCTATATCCCTTTAGGGCTAATCTTTGTTTATCGTAATGCACTTCAGGGATTGGGGTACGGTTTTTTGCCAATGATGGGAGGAATTTTTGAATTATTGGCTAGGGGGTTAGTGGTTGTTGTTCTCACCAAACCGATGGGATTTATGGGGATCTGTCTTGCGAACCCGATTGCATGGGTTTTTGCCTTGATTCCTTTAATTCCGGCTTATTATTATCGAATGAAGATACATAGCCATGTATATATTAAATCAGAACATGAATCGGATATTGAAACGGATGTGGGTTTGATTACGAAGCATGGTTAAATTTATGTATAAGAACTTTTTATATAGAATATTTAATGATATAGCTAGTGTTTTACATTAATGGATAATCAGCATCCCATGGGAAATTTAATAAAGTTCTTGTATATATGAGAACGGTATAATATAATTATTGCAATAAATGAATACATTTAAGGTGTCAGAAAAGCTTATGCTATGTTCTGATGAAAAGGGAAACAGGTGCAATTCCTGTACGAACTCGTCACTGTGATAAGGGAGTTTGCGGCAAAGATAGTCACTGATAATATTATCGGGAAGGCTGCCGTATACGATGATCTTTCAGCCAGGAGACCTGCCTTAGGTGAAGTATTTACAGCCACGAGTAACTGGCCTGGAATGGATAATAGGACTAACTATGTCTATTTTTGCCTCCATGTCACTTGTGATATGGAGGTTTTTTAATTGTAATGTTAAAGTTACTGATTACTATTCTAAGTCAAATAATTTAGCAATTTTAGAAAGGTTAACAATGGATCATATAGAATTTGTATTACCTGAAGATATTGAGAGAAAAAGCTTTGATATTATAACCGAGGAGTTGAAGGAACAAAATATTATGTTGATTCCAGAGCAAGAGTCGGTTATAAAACGTGTGATACATACCAGTGCGGACTTTGAATATGTACATACGATGGCTTTTTCCGAAAGAGCGATTGAAATAGCAAAGGAACTGATCAAAGGTGGAGCAGATATCGTCACGGACACTAATATGGCTTTGGCTGGAATTAATAAAAATGTGTTAGCGCGATTTGGAGGAGAAGCTCATTGCTTTATGGCAGATCCAAAGGTGGTTGAGATTGCAAAGCAAAGACATGTTACCAGAGCAACAGTCAGCATGGAGATGGCGGCACAGATTCAGAAACCGGTAATAATTGCAGTTGGTAATGCACCCACTGCATTAATTCAGTTGAATGAGATGATACAAAATAACACCTTTCGCCCTGCGTTTATCATTGGTGTACCAGTTGGTTTTGTTAATGTGGTAGCAGCGAAAGAGTTAATTCTAAAAACAGATGTTCCGTATATCGTTAATAGAGGTCGCAAGGGCGGAAGTAACGTCGCAGCAGCGATATGTAATGCACTGCTCTATGATTTAGCAAGATAATGGAGGGGTACCATGCGTTATGGTTTTACTACCGGAAGCTGTGCAGCAGCCGCCTCAAAAGCTGCAGCGTATATGCTTTTAACCGGTCAGGAGAAAAAAACAATTCGAATAGAGACTCCTAAGGGGATTCCATTTGATGCTCAGATTGTAGAAATCACCAGAGAGGAAATCAGTGTAAGCTGTGCGGTTAGAAAGGACGGAGGGGATGATCCGGATATTACGACCGGTTCATTGGTTTTTGCAACCGTCACTTTGGAAAGTACTGAGTTGGAGGATAGTGATGATATTGGTATTGACGGTGGAATTGGCGTCGGTAGAGTGACAAAGCGTGGATTGGATCAGCCAGTTGGATATGCAGCAATTAATCATGTACCAAGAGAGATGATACTGAGGGAAGTAAGGGAAGTATGTTTACTTACGGATTATAGAGGTGGACTTAAGATTGAAATCTCTGTTCCGGAGGGGGAAAAGTTGGCGGAGAAAACCTTTAATCCAAAGCTTGGAATCATTGGAGGAATATCCATTCTCGGAACCTCAGGTATCGTAGAACCGATGAGTAGCCAGGCATTATTAGATACCATCCGTGTGGAGCTAAATGTAAAAAAGGCGGAGGGATATCATGAAATTGCGGTATCTCCGGGGAACTATGGTTTGGAATTTATGAAGAGAACGTATCAATATGATTTGAATCAGAGTGTGAAATGTAGCAATTTTATCGGTGATACGATTGATATGGCAGTTGGATTAGGATTTCATTCAATACTCCTGACCGGACATATCGGAAAATTGATTAAACTTTCAGGAGGAATGATGAACACACATTCCAAGGAAGGAGATTGCAGAATGGAACTAATGGCATCTGCTGGAATTCAGGCCGGAATAAATGCCGAAGGAGCACAGGCAATATTGAATGCGTCGACTACGGAAGAAGGGATTCGAATACTTAAGGAAGCGGGTAAGCTTGAATCGGCTATGGGAATTATCATAGAAAAAGCATACTTCTATCTAAATAGACGTGGTGGAGGCAATATTCAAATCGAATGCATTATGTACTCAAATGAATATGGAGAATTGATAAAAAGTAATGGTGCCGAGAAGCTTTTATATAGAATTAAAGAAATGGGAGAATAGGCTATGGTGTATTTTGTTGGTGCGGGAAGTGGTGCAGTTGATTTAATCACAGTAAGAGGAATGAGATTACTAGAGAAAGCAGATGTCATTATCTATGCCGGATCATTGGTTAATCCTGAATTGCTTGGATATGCAAGGAAGGAATGTGAGATACATAATAGTGCAAAAATGACGTTAGAAGAAGTGGTAGAGGTGATCAGGGAAGCCGATCAACTTCGTAAAGTAATTGTAAGACTTCATACCGGTGATCCCAGTGTGTATGGAGCAATCAGGGAACAGATGGATATCCTTGATCAATTTGAAATTGATTATGAGACCTGTCCCGGTGTCAGCGCCTGCTTTGGTGCAGCAGCGTCATTGAATCTTGAATACACTTTACCGGATATCTCCCAAAGCTTGATTATCACCCGTATGGAGGGGAGAACTTCGGTGCCGGAACGAGAAAGCATAGAAAGCTTTGCTGCACATGGAGCAACTATGGCGATTTATCTCAGTACTGGGATGTTGAAGGAACTATCCTATCGATTAATTACAGGTGGATATCTGCCGACTACCCCGGCAGCAATTGTATATAAAGCAACATGGCCGGAGGAAGAGGCATATATCTGTACTGTGGATACATTGGAACTGACAGCGAAGGAACACAATATTACGAAAACAGCATTAATCCTAGTAGGAGATGCTATATTACATCAAAACTACAAGCGTTCCAGACTATATGCTCCGGACTTTGAAACGGAGTTTCGAGGGAAACGGATATGAGGTTAAGCATAATTAGCTTCACAAATAGAGGGATGGAGCTTTCATTAAGAATAAAGAACTCATTAAGAACATCGTTCTCGCAGAAAGAAGCAATCAGAGTAAATAAAGATTATATGGTATGCGACAGAGAGGCCTCAAATGATAACATAGAATTCTTTATACGGAATAACAAAAGTCAAAACGGTGGACTAGAAGATCAAATATGGAATCAGGAATATGATGAAGTTTTATTATATACCAAGCATAAATACGATATGAGTCAGAATGATACGGAAACATTTCCCGAAAAAGAATATTGTGAGAGGTTGGCTGAAAACACGTTGTTTAAATCGATTGCCTACGTACAAGAAAGCCTAGGCGAGTGGACTCAAAAACAATTTCAGCAACACCATGCTCTCATATTTATCGGTGCCTGTGGGATTGCTGTTCGCGCAATCGCTCCATATGTTCAGGATAAGCTTAAAGATTCACCGGTGGTTGTGATAGATGAGGGAGGAAGCTTTGTTATTCCAATCCTCTCTGGACATTATGGAGGAGCAAATGAACTGGCAAAAAAGATCGCTTGCAATATAGGAGCGACGGCTGTTATTACTACAGCGACGGATGTAAATGGTTTATTCGCAGTGGATGTATTTGCAAAAAATAATAATTTGAATATAAAAAACCGGGATGGAATCGAGAAAGTTTCTTCTAAGATTCTTACAGGCGAGATGGTAACGATATCCTGTGTCACTCAATCGGAAGAGATTTGTCTAGAAATTCCGAATGAACTAACCTGGAAGCGTTATGTACCGGATAAAAAGGTATCAATATTAATATCTCCATATCGTATAGATGATATGATGGCTGATTTACAATTGTGTCCTAAGGCTTTTGTAATCGGAATCGGATGTAGAAGAGGAAAGACCTTTGAAGAACTTGAAGCCTTTGTAACAAAGCAGCTACAAAATTCTGGGATATTATGGGAAAGTGTAAATGCGATTTCATCGATTGACCGTAAAAAGGATGAAGTAGGTATAATCGAGCTGGCAAAGCACCATAATCTACCCTTTTATACTTATGATGCAGAGGCATTGAATCAGATGGAAGGGAGCTTCTTATCTTCCTCTTTTGTGGAATCACAAGTGGGAGTGGATAATGTATGTGAACGGTCTGCACTTGTTTGTAGCGGCGAAGGAGCTGTAATGAAGCTCAAGAAAACAATAGAGAATGGAATGACTGTGGCAATAGCAGAGAAAAGATGGAGTGTAAGGTTTGATGAAGCATAATATTGTTGTAGTTGGAATGGGACCCGGTGTGGAGGAGATGATGACTCCTCAGGCGGTTCAGGCGCTAGAAGATAGTGATGTCATTGTCGGTTATACCGTTTATCTGAATTTGTTGGGAGGAAGATTTTCTGAGAAGGAATTTTTATCAACCCCGATGAAACAGGAAGTGGAGCGTTGTAGAATGTGTTTTGATGAGGCTCAAAAAGGGAAAAAAGTAGCGATGATCTGTAGTGGTGATGCGGGCGTATATGGAATGGCGTCTTTGATGTATTTGGTGGGCAAAGATTATCCGGATTGTGAGCTGACAGTGATCCCTGGTATAACTGCTGCGAACAGCGGAGCGGCATGTCTTGGGGCACCGATTAATCACGATTATTGTGTGATCAGTTTGAGTGATTTGTTGACTCCTTGGGAGGTAATTGAGAAGAGAGTGAGGGCGGCTGCAGCAGGAGATTTTTGCATCGCAATCTATAATCCATCCAGCCATAAGAGAGCCGATTATCTGAGCAAAGCCTGTGATATCCTTCTGGAACAGCTGGAGGAGACTAGGATCTGTGGATATGTGGAGAACATCGGAAGAGAGGGCACGAGAACGGTAACCTGTACGCTGAAGGAATTAAAGAACCACACAGTTAACATGTTCACAACAGTATTTATCGGTAATTCTCAAACCTATGAAGAAGATGGAAAAATGATAACACGAAGAGGGTATCATCTATGAAAAAGGTTTTAATCTTTTCAGGAACAACAGAAGGACGTACTTTGGCACAACGATTGTCGGACAGTGGTATCTGTTCGGAGGTATGCGTTGCTACAGAATATGGAACCGTTGTTATGGGCCGAATGGAAGGAGTTACCGTTCATCAGGGCAGAATGACAGTGGGAGAGATGAAGGATTTAATTCATTCCGGTGATTATGTGGCGGTTGTGGATGCTACTCACCCGTTTGCCACCGTTGTATCAGAAAATATAAAAAAAAGCATGACTGAAAGTATACTACCGTATTTTAGGTTAAAAAGGGATACAAAGGTGGTTCAAAAAAATGCAAATATAAATAAAGTTGATATAAAAAATGTAGAAACAGAAATCATGAAAAAAGAAACATGTAGAAATGAAAATATCATACATAAAGAAGATTTAGAGAGTGCTTCTGCTGATATAACCTATTATCCGAATAGTGAGGTCTGTGCACACGCGTTAAGAGGAGTGGAAGGTAATATCTTGCTTACAACTGGAAGCAAGGAGTTATCCATTTATTGCAGGGAGGAAGAGGTTCGATCTAGAATTTATGCAAGAGTGTTACCGGCTATGGAGAGTATTTCACTCTGTATGGAGAATAAACTGGCAGGTAGGCAAATTCTTGCGATACAAGCACCATTTTCAGTAGCTATGAACGAAGCGATAATCAATGAATATAAAATCCGTTGTATCGTGACAAAAGAAAGTGGTATTACCGGTGGTTTTTATGAAAAGCTACAAGCGGCTCAAAATACCGGAATTCAATTAATGGTGATTGGAAATCCGGAAAACACGGAAGGACTTACCTTCGAGGAGGTATGTGAAGAGCTTGAACATCTGACAGGGGTGAAGATTAGTTCCGAATCCACCGCAAGAGTTAAATTAGTGATTACCTTAATCGGGATGGGACCCGGTAATAATGAGTTGTTAACGAAAGAGGCGTATGATGCATTGCAAGAGGCAGATTTGGTTTTTGGTGCAAGACGACTATTGGATGGATTGGAATTGAAACATTCTTTCGTGGAGAAGGTACCCTATTATCTTTCGAAAGATATCATACCATATCTGAGAGATAAGGTATTAAATCCGGCAAGGATGGATGAAAATATAAGCGTTATCAAAAATGTTGCGATTGTATTTTCAGGTGATACCGGGTTTTATAGTGGAACCGATAAGCTGTATCGGGACTTAGTAGAAGAGATAGAGAAGAAGAGGATAGATGGAGAGATTAAAATCTGTCCGGGAATCTCCTCTGTATCTTATTTTGCTTCTAGGCTGGGCATTAGCTGGCAGGATAGTAAGCTGATTAGTATCCATGGAAGAAAAGCGAATGTAATAGAAACAGTGAGAACCAATCGAAAGACATTTTTGTTAGTTTCCGGTCTTCAGGATATGATAGGACTGGGTAAACTTTTAATTCAACAAGGTATGGAGGATATCGAGCTATATGTAGGCTATCAGCTCACTTACCCCGAGGAGGAAGTCAAAAAATTATCACCTTTGGAATGCACGGAGCTTGATCTGGAGGGTCTTTACCTCTGTTTCCTTTATAATCATAATCCGATAAGAAAAGCGCTGACGCATGGTCTATCCGATCATGAATTTTATCGAGATAAGGTTCCGATGACCAAGGAGGAAGTGAGAGAAGTATCAATCTGCAAGCTAGGCTTGCATAAGGATGCAATCCTTTATGATATTGGTAGCGGTACAGGCTCCATTGCAGTTGAATGTGCAAGACTGAACGATTCGATTCAGGTCTACGCTATTGAGAGAAAGATAGAAGCACTTCATCTGATTGAACAGAATTGTATGAAATTCGACCTTGCCAATATCAAACTAGTGGAAGGGGAGGCACCGGAAGTGTTGGAGGAACTACCAGCTCCCACCCATGCTTTTATCGGAGGCAGTGGAGGGAATTTGAAAGAAATATTGGAATTGCTCTATCAGAAAAATTCCGGGATGCGTGTGGTAATCAATGCAATCACACTTGAGACCATCACAGAAGTAACAACACTTCTTTCTTCCCTACCGGTTGAGAAGGATGAGATTCTTCAGATGCAGGTGAGCAGAGCACATAAAGCCGGCGGCTATCATTTGATGAAAGCCGAGAATCCGGTGTATATCATATCATTTTTTTTCAGAACCAGATAAAACCAAAGTAAAGGATGATTTAAGATAAATCAAACTTAAAAGATTTTATTTATAGAATATAAAGCAATTTTTAAGGAAAAAACATTAATCGCAACCTATTAACTTTCTTTATTCACATCATTCAGGAGAAAGATTATGAGTTTCAAAAAGGAAGGGGCTAGAACATGAATAAAAGACACAATCATGTATCCATTGACTATTATGCGTATTGTTCTGCTCTGAGAGATTGGAACTCAAACTTCAAGGTATTGTTCGGAGTGTTTGCACTCATAAGTGTAATTGGGTTTAACACTATATTGGTCTCGATATCTACTTTGATATTTATGTTAATTCTTACCGTTGTAATCGGTGGAATCAAATGGGACGATTATTTCAGATTACTGTTATTACCATATACTTTTATATTAATGAGTGGTATTGCGATCGCAGTATCATTTACAAAGGTCAGTGACAGTATAGTTACAGTAAAACTATTTCATATGCATTTATCCGTTACAAGGGAAGGGGTTGTATTAGCAATCCATACCGGACTGAAAGCAATTGGCGCAGTTAGCGCACTTTATATGATTACACTTTCAACTCCAATGGGTGAGATTATCGCAGTATTTCGGAAAATGAAAGTACCTGTGTTGATTTTAGAACTAATGCATCTGATTTACCGTTACATATTTATTCTTTCGGATATAAATAAAAAGCAGAAGGATGCAGCAAGATCACGGCTTGGGTATGTTGACTTAAGAACCTCATTTCGAACATTTGGTAGTGAGATGGCAAATTTGTTGATTACATCAATTAAAAAGGCGGATTTGTATTACGACGCGATGGAAGCCAGAGGGTATGAAGGGGATTGCCTATTCTGGGAGGAAAGAAAAGGGGTTACACTGTTTCAATTTGGGGTAGCACTCCTATATGGAGGAATGGTATTGATGTTGGTCATTCTACGGAGGAATTACGGATGAGAGAACAGATCCTTGAAGTTAAGAATCTAAACTATACCTATGAGGAAGATAAAAGGGTTTTAAATAATATTACTGTTACGATAAATGAGAGAGAGAAAATTGCAGTGCTTGGGGCAAATGGGGCAGGGAAATCCACATTTTTTCTAAACTTAAATGGAGTTAGGGAGCCTCAGACCGGAGTGATCAGATACCGTGGTGAGCTCATCACCAGAAAGTCAAGAAATCAGTTGAGAAGAAATGTAGGAATCGTATTTCAGGACGCTGATAATCAGATTATAGCATCTACAGTAAAGGCAGAAGTGGCATTTGGTCCAATGAACATGAAGCTATCCAGGGAGGAAGTGGAGCAGAGAACATTAAGGGCAATTCAAGAGATGAAACTGAAAGAGCTAATGACAAGGCCACCTCACTACTTAAGCGGTGGTGAGAAAAAGAGGGTTTCAATAGCGGATATTCTTGCTATGGATACGGATGTGATTATCTTTGATGAACCAACTTCATCCTTAGATCCGGTAAATGCGCAGATGCTTGAGCAGACGCTTGATCGACTGGAGAAGCTGGGGAAAACATTAATAATCTCGACCCATGATGTGGATTTTGCTTACCGTTTTGCTCAGAGAATTTTAGTTTTTTGTGATGGAGAATTAATCGGTGATGATACTCCAGAGAATATATTTTCAAATGAAAATATGATACGTAGGGCTAATCTAAAGAAGCCGGTATATCTGGAAATGTACGAACTTCTGAAGGATAAAGGATTAATAACGAAGAACGCCGATTATCCAAAAACTTTAGAAGAGATGAAGAAACTGTTATAAGATTTGTTCTTACAACAATTTACAAACAATAATATAAATCTTTTTATAGCATGTAGATAAAACTTAATTAAAGCATTTAGGCGAGTTTTAATAAAGCTTTAAAATAAATATTAATTAAAGCATTCAGAAAATTGTAATAAAGGAAACTATAGGCTATATAGATGAGTAATGGCTATGTTAATTAGAAATTTGTATACTTAAATAACCATCCATCAATATTATAAAAAGATAAGTCTGTTACCACATTTCCTGGAACAAACTTATTATAAGAGGAGAATTATGATGTCATCAAAACAAAAAAAGTTGATTGTTATGCTGTCAATCCTAGCAGTGAGTATGAGTATCACTCCTGTTACGAATGCAATGCATATTATGGAGGGATATCTTTCTCCGAAGTACTGTATCGCATGGGGAGTTTTATGTATACCCTTCTTAGTAACAGGATTTTTGTCATTAAGAAAAAAACTGAATGAGAATAGAAAGAATATCACATTACTTGCAATGGCGGGAGCATTTATCTTTGTAATATCCTCCCTAAAGATTCCTTCCGTAACGGGAAGCTGTTCTCACATGACGGGGACAGGTTTGGGTGCAATCCTATTTGGACCTACAGCAGTTGGTATACTTGGAATCATAGTGTTATTATTTCAGGCAATATTACTGGCACATGGAGGTATTACTACACTTGGAGCCAATACATTTTCCATGGCAATAGCTGGCCCTCTACTAAGTTTTGCACTATATCATCTATGCAAGAAGCTAAAAGTAAATCGGATGGTAGGTGTATTTATAGCAGCATTTATGGGAGATATATTTACTTATTGTGTTACCAGCGTTCAGCTTGCGCTTGCATATCCTTCTGAGAATGGTGGAGTGGCAGAGTCTGTGGTAAAATTCCTCGGCGTATTTGCACCAACTCAGCTTCCTCTTGCGATATTAGAAGGTATCATCACCGTATTAATTGTGATAGCATTGGAAACCTATGCGAAATCAGAATTAAAAACACTGGGATTTTATAAGGAGGCAAACTAAATGAGTAAGCGTAAGAAAACGGTATTTATATTGATTGTTGTAGCGATATTAATTGCATTTGTTCCACTCTTTGCATTAAAAGGTGCGCAGTTTGGTGGCTCTGATGATGCAGGAAGTGTGATGATTGAAAAAATATCCGGCAAATACGAGCCTTGGTTTACACCGGTCTTGGAACGATTAATTCACGGAGAACTTCCAGGCGAGGTAGAAAGCCTATTCTTCTGCCTACAAACAGGAATTGGGGTTGGAATCTTTGCCTTTTGCATGGGACGACTAGTGGAACGAAAAAAATGGATGGATGGTAAAAAGAACGAATGAAACAAGGGATATTAATTGTTAGCTTTGGAACGACCTATCAAGAAACCAGGGAAAAGAATATTGAAAAAATCGCGAATACGGTCAAAAAGCAGTTCTCTGACTGGAACGTATACCAGGCGTACTCCAGTAATACGGTACGAAGTATATTAAAAAAGAGGGATAAGCTTGAAATTCCGGATACGAAGGAAGCCTTAGTTCAGATGAGCAAAGAAGGCATCACTCACGTGGTGGTATTGCCAACTCATATCATTGATGG
Organism: Bacillota bacterium; assembly: GCA_023392615.1. Lineage (GTDB taxonomy): Bacteria > Bacillota > Clostridia > Lachnospirales > Lachnospiraceae > Mobilitalea. The sequence continues at coordinate 369,419 of JAEVYT010000017.1, forward strand.
TATCGAGAATAACCGTATGAAACAGTCCATTCTTGATTGTAGCGCTTTATTCACTAATATTACAACAGCTAGGGTACTCCTTGACAGTGATGAGGATTATAAGCTTACAGCAAAAGCTTTATGGGAAGAAATCAAAGCTTTTGCTGATGAAGCACCGGTTATATGGATGGGACATGGCTCGGCGCATGAAGCAGATAAAAGCTATGAGAAGTTGGAACTGGAGCTTAGGAATTATTCAGGACACGAAAACTATATGGCAACCGTTGAGGGTGAAGTTACAATCGAGTCAGTGCTAGGACGTTTGATGGATTCCCCACAACCAAAAGGAAGAGTTCTTCTTCTACCATTTATGTTAGTAGCCGGGGATCATGCTACCAATGATATGGCAGGTGAGGAGGATTCCTTCGCAAGTTTGTTACAGCACGAGGGTTATGAACCGGAGTGCATGTTAAAAGGAATTGGAGAATATGATAGTATTCGTGATATTTACATACAGCATCTTAGAGAAGCGATGGCAGAGTTAAAGTAACAATAATCACTTGCAAAGTTTAATAACAGATTTTATTGAGAAATCCCAATCAAAAATATACTTCGCATATTGTTGATTAATTCTTGTTACGGTACTTAAACATTTTGTTACTGTACTTAAACATTAAATTGGGTTTATAAATTGCTATAATTGGAAAGGTTTGGATATAAAATGAACGGTAAAGTGTACGGAATTGGAGTGGGACCGGGTGACCCGGAGTTGTTAACGTTGAAGGCACTCAGATGCATTGGTGAGAGTGATGTCATTATACTTCCGACCGATCCGAAAGAGGATTGCTATTCCTATCAGATTGTAAAGCAAATGTATTCTCAGATCGATGAGAAGGAAATAATCTGTCTTCCATTTCCTATGATTAAGGATAAAGAGCTTCTTAAAAAAGCGCATGATGACATATATAATAAGGTTTCAGAGTTTTTGAATAAAAATAAGACGGTAGCATTTCTTGTGATCGGTGACCCTTCCATCTATTCCACCTATAATTATATTCATACCAGAGTGTTACACAATGGGGGCGAGGCATATATGGTGAGTGGGATTCCTTCCTTTTGTGCAGCTGCAGCTGCGTTGGGCATCTCGTTAGGGGATAATACGGACGAGATACATATTATTCCCGGCTCCTATGATATCAAGCAGACCATGGAGCTGTCGGGAACGAGAATATACATGAAGTCAGGTAAGAATCTGGCTGTTTTGAAAAAGATTTTATTAGAACAAAAGAGAGCTGACCAACTAGAGGTCTACGCAGTTTCAAATTGTGGTATGGAAAATGAAGTGATTGCCATTGGACTCGAACAACTGAACCCGGATAGTGGCTATTTAACGTTGGTGATTGTGAAGGAGAGAAATTAAGTTTCTTTTATAACATTAAGTTTTTTATTATTACAATATATATTAATAAATGCCCTTATCAGCTGATGAGGGCTTCTGTTTTTTATGACTTATGTGATATAATGTAATTATTTTACATACCAGGCAAATAGATGAAGAACCATTTACAAAATATACTTCAAATTATAATTGACACCGTGGAATATCTGGAACATAAATGCTCTGCAGTATGGCATCTGGTAACAGACATACTGCTGAATCAATTAAAGGAGATTATAAGAAAAGGTGGGGAAATGTTGTGAAAAAAATAGTTATAATTTGTATTTTAATAATTGTGTTAGTCCCAACTATGATTGGAGTATATTGGTTTATTATCCATCCTAAATCATACGATTATGATAAAGCTATTAAGAATGGTGATGTAGTTATGGGGCCAGGTGGTTTAGTAAATGTAGATAAGTTCCATTCATTTATTAATAATGTTGAAAATAAACAGCCAGATAAAATACGAATCACAGCATATACTTTAGAAGGGAATCCAGGAATTTTTGATTTGGATTTCGATGGGAGTATTATAAAATGCACTATTGATAATACAAGAGACCTTTATGCTAGTGATAGAACTAAAAGATATGGAGAATATACAAAGATAACAAAGAATAAAACAAACGATTATAGTCTTGTAGACGAAAAGGGAAAATATGAAGATCAGTGGATATTACAAGAATAAAATTATAAACAGTTCAAATTTTATATGACTACATTTAGAGAAGGAGGATATGTACTGAACCCAAATTATTGGACGGTATTATTATGCAACCTCTTGGGACTGAGTTCTGTATCGAACAGGACTCAGTCCTTTTAAGTTACTTTTAATACGTCGATTATTATAGTAATCTATGTATTCTTCAACTTCATATTTTAAATCAGCTAGAGTTTTATATGTCCACTCGTTTCCATAAAAACATTTCTGATTTTAGTATTCCAAAAAAATTTTCCATAACTGAATTATCAAGGCAATTACCTTTCCTAGACATACTCTGCCTAATACCTTTTTCTTTTAACCTAAATTGATAGCGTTTCATCTGATACTGCCATCCCTGATCTGAATGAAATATCAGATTGGTATCATCTGGGATTTTTAAGAATGCTTTATCCAACATATTCATAGTTTGATGGAATGTCGGGCGCTCAGATATATTAAAACTTACTATTTCACCATTGTATAAATCAAGAATTGGTGATAGATAAAGTTTCCCAGCAGGGATAGAAAACTCTGTTACATCGGTAACCCACTTCGTGTTAGGTTGAGAAGTCTTGAAATCTCGGTTTAGTATATTAGGTGCGACCATTCCAATCTCACCCTTATAAGAACGATATTTTGCCTTTCTAATAAGGCACTTAATACCCAAGCTCCGCATCAGTCTTTGAACCTTTTTGTGGTTAATGATATGGCCTCTATTTCTAAGTTCCAATGTGATACGCCTATATCCATATCTGCCTTTGTTTTCATGATATATTTGTTTTATTTGATTTTTAATCTCTTGATTTTTATCTGGTAATTTCATATGTTTCAGCTGATAATAAAACGTACTCCTTGGTAATTCGGCAAATGCCAATAAATCAGCGAGTCTATACTTCTGCCTTAATTCATCGATGATAATCACTTTTTCCCATTCTCTCGCTGAATTCTTTCTTGAACTAAGGCATCTAATTTTTTTAAGTATTCATTCTCCATTCGGAGTCTTTGTACTTCTGCAATCAAATCTTCCTGTACTTCAGGCTTGAGTTGTTTAGGTGGTCGTTCTCGCTTTTTACTATTCATATCACTTGTTATTCCACGGCGTTCTTCTTTGAGAGCCTGTGGTCCTTCCTCGTAGTAAATACGTTCCCACTTTAGCAGATAATCAGGTTTTGGCATTCCTAAGGCCGGAGCTGCCATAGAAGCTGATAAGTGGTTCTCATGCATGTATTTTACAGCATCTAATTTAAAATCTCCAGTATATGTTTGACGATTTATTATTAGCCCTTTAGCACCTTGCTCCTGATATAGCCTTAACCATCGTGAAAGTGGGGTATGACCACAACCAAGTAGTTTAGCTGCTGCAAGGATTGACATATGCTTTTCTGTAATATTTAGTACAGCTTCTAATTTCTGTTCGTAAGTAAACTTTCTTTTTGACATAAAAATAAACCCTCCATGTTCGATTTTCTATCCAACATTTTGGGTTCACTTCAATATTCCCTCCTTCTTTTATATACAGTACCGATAGTTATCATAGAGTTATTTAACACAGAGCTATTTATTATAGAAATGAAAGATAAATGAATTCTACATCGTATTATTGATGAAAGGGGTTGATAAAAATCGATTGTATTATGAATAGTAACGCGGTGGAACAGAACAGAGTCTACAGTAACTTTGAAGTAGAATATATGGTTAGTGTATATGGCGATATGGTTTATCGCATCGCGTACATAAAAACGAGAAATAAGGAGAAGGCGGAGGATATCTTTCAAGAAGTGTTTATTAAATTCATGAAACTAAATAAGAGACTGGATAACCAAGAGCATGAAAAGGCATGGATGATAAAAACGACTATTAATTGTTGTAAGGATTTGTGGAAATCCGCATGGAACAGACGAGTTGTATATGACTATAAACAGAGCGGAATTTATGAAGAGAATTTGGTGGATAGTTTCGACGGTGTAAGAAATATTGTTATGGAACTATCGGACAAATATCGTACGATTATACATCTTTATTATTATGAGGAATTAGGCATTAAGGAGATTAGTGAATTATTATCATTGAACCAGAATACGGTCTGTACCAGATTATCGAGGGCAAGGGAATTATTAAAGCGAAAGCTGGAAAAGGGAGGATTTGATTATGAAATTTAAAGATGTTTATAAATCAAGCATGGATCAAGTGGTCGTTCCGCAAAAAGCCGTCGATAATGTGATCTCTCATAATTCATTTGTTGAACAATTAAATACCCGACAAAAAAAAGGTAGGAAAATACAACATTTGAAAAGAAACTTGGTTATAGTATGTTTGGCCTTATTATGTATTCTTGGTTTTTATAATATAAACAACTTGCGTGTTTTTGCTACCTCAGTTCTCAAAACCTATGAGATTGATTTGGGTTGGAAGCGTGCAGAACTTGGAGAACTAGCACCTTACAAATTGGATTTAGAATCCTTTATGAAGCTGAAGAATGTCAAAATAGATGATTTTGGAAATGGTGACGTATCTTATTCAAAGACCTATCAAAATACGATTGAATTAAAAAAGGAAACCGGAATCAGCATGATATCAAGCAAACTCTTAACAGTTGAAAGTGGTGTGGGTGGAGGAGTATTTGTTATATTTACCCCCAAGTACAAGTTCGGTAAACTAAATGGTTCATTTGATTATAAGAATCAAATGATTGGTATAGATAGCGTATTTGCACTAGAGGGAGGTGATGAATCTTCCATAGGGTATGGCAATGGATCTGATGAGAGATATGACTTTACCTATAAAGCGAAGAATGGCATAAAGGCATATTTTATTAAATCAAAACCTTATAAAAGCAAAGCCTTTTTTAGAGCCGGAGATATCGTGTATCAGATTGTTTCTACCGAGGCAAGTGTTGAGGATATGAAGATTATAATCGATTCCTTTGTGTATTAAGTGAATAATTATAACATCTGGTTTATTTGAATGATTCTCAAGACATTCTGTCCTATCTGTGTTATCATAATACTTCAAGCAGATAATCGAGTATATGGAATGGATGAGGAATGAATGGACAATTTAGGTTTTCAATTATATAAATTAAGTGATGAGATAAAGAATGCAATCGATAAATTGGGTTACAAGGAGCCTACACCGGTACAGCAGGGAGTAATCCCATGTGTATTAGAAGATAGGGATGTGATTGTAAGGTCGCAAACCGGGAGCGGGAAAACTGCTGCATATGCTATTCCGATTTGTGAGAAAGTGGATTGGTTGGAAAATAAACCGCAGGCATTAGTTCTGGTACCAACGAGAGAACTGGCCATACAGGTGAAGGAAGATTTCACAAATATCGGCAGATATAAGAGAATTAAAGCGATTGCAGTTTATGGCAGGCACTCTTTTTCAGCTCAGAAATTAGAATTAAAGCAGAAAAATCATGTGGTAGTTGGAACGCCAGGGCGTGTAATGGATCATCTGGAGAGAGGGACGTTGAACTTGCAGTCAATTCGGTACTTGGTGATTGACGAAGCGGATGAGATGTTAAATATGGGCTTTATCGATCAGGTAGATGCCATTCTTAAACATTTACCAACGAATAGAATTAATATGCTATTCTCAGCAACCTTACCACAAAGAATAAAGGATATGGCGTGTGCATTTATGAATAACCCGGAAGAAATTGAGACGAATCATGATGAGATCACAGTAGAGCATATTAAGCACACAAGTTATCAAGTTCTTCAAGAAGAGAAACTTTCTACCTTAGTGGATGTTACAATGATAGGAAATCCGGACAGTTGTATTATTTTTTGTAACACGAAGGAAGGCGTTGAAGAAGTTCACAAAAAATTGCAAGGATTGGGCTATCCATGTAATAAAATTCATGGCGGCATGGAACAGGAAGACCGAATTAAAACAATGAAAGCATTTAAGAGTGGGGCTTATCGCTACTTGATTGCGACGGATGTGGCAGCAAGAGGAATTGACATTGAGAATATATCCTTAGTCATAAACTATGACGTACCGTTAAAGAGAGAAACTTATGTACACCGCATAGGTAGGACTGGCAGGGCTGGAGCAGAGGGGAGTGCAATTACCTTTGTAACCTCTCGCGAAGAACGTTATATGGATGAGATTGAAAAATACGTCGGCTTTGAGATTGCTGTTGGTGATAAGCCTACTAAAGAGTTGGTGAATCAATGCAAAAAGGAGTTTGAGGTAAAGTCTTCAAGAAAACCGGTTCGAAAGAAAGAAAAATCGGAACAGTTAGATCGAAATATAGTTACCCTCTACTTTAATGGTGGAAAGAAGAAAAAACTTAGGGCAACAAATTTTGTAGGTGCAATCTCGAATATTGAAGGAGTAAGTGCGGATGATATTGGAATTATAACGATATCTGATACACTCACATACGTAGATATTTTGAATGGGAAAGGTCAGATTGTGTTAAAAGCGATGCAGTATACAACCATCTGTGGAAAACAGCTAAAGGTGGCTGTGGCGAAGAAGAAGTAAGCCATGAGTTATGGGCAAGGTGGCTACGGAAATATTGTGTCCTTATTACTAATGATACTCAATTATCTACTTAGGCAATATCCGAACTATCTGACTTCATATTCACTACATTTTTTTTGTAAAAACTTGTAATGATTGAATATCCCAATATCAGTTGAAATACATGCAAATAATTTGCACTATTATTAATCAAAAGACCAATTGGATGTATTAATATATTTGGTAAATATCTACCAATACCAAAGTATATGAGTACACCAAGTGAAAAATATAAAGATGGTATTCCTAATAATGCGAGTTTGATGAAATTGATTCTCCACGCTCCTACTTTCTTAAATTCCTGTATTAAATGGTCTATGCCAAGTAGTAAACCTATAATTACATAAATACCTATCTCTAATAATTGATATAGAAAAAAGCTCAAAGTCATTTGAAATTCTTTAATTCGATCAGAAACATAGTCTCCCAAAAACACCACAAAAATTATCAGTGTAATGATAATTAAATATTTAAAACAAGATTTCTTTCTCATAATATCTCCCTTTTATGTCACGATTATCGAACAATTATTATTTAAAGATTTGAAATCATTATATATTATTTATTATGATTTTACTACCATAATTCACCATTGTTTTTTGTTGAATATGTGCTCTATCTTTGAAATATTTTTGTCCTACCTCGATAGGATCACTTACACCATATAACAAGAACAAATATTAAATGATAATAAGGTTATCTAGCAGAGCTTATTATTTTATAATCGAGTGATATTTCGAAGTAAAATGGTATGGGTAATCTCATACCATTTTAAGTAGGATAGATTATTTAGCAACAGTCTTTTTTTGTGTAAAAATACCCGAAGTTGTGGGAAAATATGTTTGATAGAAGAATCATTGTAAAAAAATATCCTTTCTTATTACCATAATGACCTTTAATGGACATATGTCCTTTAAGTATCGTTCTGAATCATGTATAAAATTAATATAAGCAAAGTTTTTTATTATTAAAAATACTAAGATAGACGCTAAGGAGAAAAGCGCCATGAATACAGAACAGATTATCAAAGCAGTTGACCATACACTTCTTTTACAAACTTCAACCTGGGAACAGATTAAAACTATTTGTGATGAAGGGTTAGAATATAAAACAGCGTCAGCTTGCATTCCTCCATCCTATGTAAAGAGAGCAAAAGAGTATGTAGGAGATAAGCTTGCAATCTGTACCGTTATTGGTTTCCCGAATGGATACTCCACAACGGAAGTTAAAGTATTCGAGACAAAGAATGCGATTGAAAACGGAGCAGATGAAATCGATATGGTCATTAACTTGGGCGATCTAAAAGATAAGCATTATGATGAGATATTAAGAGAAATCAAGTGTATCAAAGCAGCCTGTGGAGATAAAATTCTTAAGGTTATCATTGAAACCTGCCTCTTAACGGAGGAAGAAAAGATTAAGATGTGTGAAATTGTTACAAACTCTGGTGCAGACTTTATTAAAACCTCCACCGGTTTTTCTACTGGAGGTGCAAACGAAGCTGATTTGAGATTATTTGCAGCAAATGTCGGCAAGGATGTAAAAATCAAAGCGGCAGGTGGAATTAAGAACTTAGAAACTGCGGAACTATTTATGAATATCGGAGCATCCAGACTTGGAACCAGCTCCATTATCAATATAGTAAAGAAGAATGAAGTGACCGGATATTAATTAGGTTTCAAACGATGAAAGAATTAATTACATCAATAGAACAATAAAACTACAAATAACAAAGATGTTCATATAAGAATTCAAAATATTACATAGAACGGAGAAATATTATGCCAATACCTACACCTCATATCACAGCAGCGAAGGAAGATTTCGCAAAAACAGTATTAATGCCGGGAGATCCGCTCAGAGCAAAGTATATCGCAGAAACCTATTTAGAAGATGCGAAATTAGTAAATAATGTACGAGGAGTACAAGGCTATACCGGTACATATAAAGGGAAAAAAGTTTCCGTTATGGCAAGTGGTATGGGAATGCCATCGATCGGAATTTATTCCTATGAATTATTTAATTTTTATGATGTAGATAATATCATTCGAATTGGAAGTGCTGGTGCAATTTCACCAGAATTAAAGCTTCGTGATATTGTAATCGGTTTAGGTGCATGTACGAACTCCAATTATGCAGACCAATACAAATTACCGGGAACCTATGCACCAATCGCATCTTTTGAGCTTGTTACAAAAGCTTATGAAGCAGCGAAAAATCGCGGACTTGAGGCGAAGGTAGGTAATATCTACTCCAGTGATACCTTCTATGATGATGCATTAAGTTTAGCAGAATGGCAGAAGATGAATGTTCTTGCTGTAGAGATGGAAGCAGCTGCATTATACATGAACGCAGCCAGAGCACGTAAGAATGCACTTTGTATCTGCACTATTTCGGATTGTCCGTTAACTGGCGGAGAGGAATGCACTGCTGAAGAAAGACAGTTAACCTTTACAAAGATGATGGAGATTGCCCTTGAGATCGCTTAAGAGGGAAATGAAAGATAGAAAGCAATATTAACAGATTAACAGGTAAGTTTGTGACTTTATGAATATAGGTACAAACCAGATTAAAAGGAAAGCATCATTGAGTTCTGTAAGAATTATGATGTTTTTCTTGCTATGTTAATGAAAGGCATGGTGATTAAAATGAAAATTAATCGAGTATTTTTGACCGTTCTTGATAGTTTTGGTATTGGTTATCTGCCAGACGCCGGAGAATACGGGGATATGGGCAGTAATACATTAAAGGCAGTATCAGGAAGTGAGAAATTCCACACCCCTAATATGGCAAAACTCGGATTGTTTAATATTGACGGAGTAAGTTGTGGAATACCTTGTGGAAGCCCGTTAGGAGCCTTTGCTCGATTAACAGAACAGTCTAAGGGTAAGGACACTACAATCGGACATTGGGAAATCGCCGGAGTTGTATCACCAGAACCATTGCCAACATATCCGAATGGATTCCCGGAGGATATTATCAATGAATTCTCCAAATTAACCGGAAGAAAGGTGATTTGTAATAAACCATACTCCGGAACTAAAGTAATAGATGATTATGGCAAAGAACATGTAGAGACCGGTTCACTGATTGTTTATACCTCAGCGGATAGTGTATTCCAAATCGCTGCCCATGAGGACGTGGTGCCTTTAAACAAATTATATGATTACTGTCACATCGCCAGAGAATTGTTAATCGGAAAGCACGGTGTGGGAAGGGTAATTGCAAGACCGTTTACAGGAAACTATCCGGACTATAAGAGAACACCCAACCGACATGATTATTCCATTACTCCACCCAAAACCACTATGTTAGATTATATGAAACAAAGCGGTTTGGATGTGATTGCTATCGGAAAGATAAGTGATATATTTTCCGGTAGTGGGGTTACAGAAAGCTATACCACAAAGAATAATCAAGATGGAATGAATCGCACCATAGAGTTAATGAGTAAGGATTTTAAAGGGTTATGTTTTACAAATTTGGTTGACTTTGATATGGTTTACGGACATCGTAATGATGTAGAAGGTTATGCAAATGCGTTGACCGAATATGACATCCGCCTAGGTGAGTTTTTGAATAAAATGGGAGATGAGGATGTTCTGATTATAACAGCAGATCATGGTTGCGATCCTTCCACAGAAAGTACGGATCACTCCAGAGAGTACGTTCCGGTAATGATATATGGAAAGGCAATAAAGACGGCGACCGATTTAGGCACCAGAGATTGCTTTGGAGATATTGCTGCTACGATTTTGGATATCTTTGGGATAGAGGGAAAAGTAGACGGTACAAGTATGTTACCAAACATTGATGCTAATAGAAACCAAGGCTAAAGAGAGGAACTATGACTATATGAGAATGTATGACATTATCGCTAAAAAAAAGTATGGCACTGAATTAAGCGCTGAAGAAATAAAATTTGCGATAGATGGATTTGTAAAAGGTGAAATACCGGATTATCAGATGTCCGCATTTTTAATGGCAGCATACTTTCAAGGTATGACGGAAAAGGAAACCGTATCCCTAACTGAATGTATGGCACACTCCGGTGACACCATAGACCTTTCCGAGATCGAGGGGATCAAAGTAGACAAGCACAGTACGGGTGGTGTAGGTGATAAAACCACGTTGGTAGTGGCTCCGATCGTTGCAGCTTGCGGCGTACATGTAGCCAAGATGTCCGGAAGAGGTCTTGGTCATACCGGTGGTACGATTGATAAGTTAGAATCAATACCCGGTTTTAATGTTGCGATTCCGCGCAAGGAATTCATTAATACAGTAAAAGAAACAGGGCTAAGTGTAGTCGGACAAACTGGTAATCTGGCACCTGCCGATAAGAAGCTCTATGCATTAAGAGACGTAACTGCTACGGTGGATAGTATTCCGTTAATTGCTTCCAGTATTATGAGTAAGAAGCTTGCGGCTGGCGCTGATTGTATTCTTTTAGATGTGAAAACAGGCAGTGGAGCATTTATGAAATCTGTGGAGGAATCTATTGATCTTGCAAAAGTAATGGTAGGTATCGGTTGGGGTGCCGGCAGAAGATGCACGGCTCTTGTGACTGACATGGATATTCCGCTAGGTTTTGCAATTGGTAATTCGCTTGAAGTAATTGAGGCGGTTGATACCTTGAAGGGTATTGGACCTGCAGATTTGACTGAATGTTGCTTGGAGTTGTCTGCGAATTTATTAGTTTTAGCTGATAAGGGTGATCATGCTCATTGCATGGCTATGGTGAAAGAAGTTGTTGCGAATGGCACCGCTTTTGAAAAGTTATGTGATATGGTAAAAGCACAGGGCGGTGATAGTTCCGTATTAAGAGAGACTTCACTATTTGGAATATCTACAGTAATACATGAGATAAAAGCTTCCGGCCAAGGATTTATTGAATCGATGGATACAGAAGCAATTGGTATTGCCTCCGTAATTCTTGGTGCAGGTAGAGAGACAAAGGAAAGCGAGATTGATTATAAAGCTGGAATTATGCTAAAGAAGAAAACAGGAGATTATGTAAACAAAGGTGATGTTTTAGCAGTATTCTATACTGAGAAATCTTCCGCAATCAGCAGCGCCAAAGAACAGTTTCTGGGAGCATTAAACTTCTCAGAATCTAAGCCTGAGAGTAAGCCGTTACTTTATGCAAAGGTAGAAAAAGATGAAGTAACCGTTTACTAATTATAATATACAGATCCTAAGGTATTATTAAGGATCAAGATAAGGAATAGTAATGGGCTCAAATCAAGATATTTGAGGGAAAGCCTATTCTAGATAAATAAATCATATTAATGGGAGGTTGTTTATGAAGAAGTTTTTAGCTTTACTACTGGCTCTAACCATGGTCGCTACAGTGCTTGTAGGCTGTGGCACACCTGCATCCGCAGGCAGTGAAATCGCACTTATCACAGATAAGGGTAACATTGATGACAAGTCCTTTAACCAGGGTTCTTGGGAAGGCGTTGTTAAATTCGCAAAAGAGAACAAAATCAGTCACAAATACTTTAAGCCGGAGGAAGCTTCTGATGCAGGTTACCTTGCTGCAATCGATTCCGCTGTAAAAGCTGGTGCTAAGGTAGTTGTTACCCCTGGTTTCCTTTTCGAAGTTCCTGTATATCAGGCACAGACAAAGTATCCTGATGTTAAATTTATCCTTCTCGATGGTACACCTCACACAGCTGATTACAAGACTTACAAAACTGAGTCCAACGTTGCCAGCGTTATGTATGCAGAAGAGCAGTCAGGTTACCTTGCTGGTTATGCTGCCGTAAAAGATGGTTATAAAAAACTTGGTTTCATGGGTGGTATGGCAGTTCCAGCAGTACAGGCTTATGGTTACGGTTTCCTTCAGGGAGCTGAAGCTGCAGCAAAAGAGCTTAACCTTGGTGATGGTGCAATTTCTGTAACTTACCACTATACCGGTAACTTTGAAGAAAATGATACTAACAAAGCATTCTCTAAGACTATGTATCAAGAAGGTACAGAGATTATCTTCGCATGTGGCGGTTCTGTAGGTAAGAGTGTTATGGCAGCAGCAAAAGAAGCTGGCGCTAAAGTAATCGGTGTTGACGTTGATCAGAGATATGACAGTGAAACTGTTGTTACTTCTGCTATGAAGGGACTTGGTGCTTCCGTTATCTCCGTTCTTGAATCTATTTACAAAACTGATTCCTGGAAAACATATGCTGGTACAACTACAGTATTCAATGCATCTAATGCAGGTGTAGGCCTTCCTACTGAAGTAATTGGTGATTCAAAGGGTAACGCATTTGACAGATTCAAAACATTTGATAAAGCTGCATATGATACAGTTTATGCAACCTTAAAAGATGGTTCTGTGAAGTTAGTTCGTGAGCTTAAGATTAAAGATGCAAACGGCGTTGCTACTGCAGATGAGCTTAAAGCAGGTCTTTCTCTTGTAAAGGTTACTGTAACTACAAGATAATACATGTAAATCAAAGCTTTATTATGTGATATGATAGAGGGAAAGGAATTTCCTTTCCCTCTGGTTTCACATAATAAATTCGTCAGAAAATTTTAATACAAAAGAACTTTTTAATCATAATAGATAACATATTTACTCGAATCGATACGGTACCTATTATGCTTAAATGAGATTTTATATCGATTATAAACAAGAAACTGCATAACTCCTTATATTTATAAGATGACAGTGAGGTAAGAATGGAAAATTATATTATAGAAATGCTTCACATAACCAAAGAATTTGGCGGGTTTAAAGCAAATGATGATATTACCCTACAGTTGAAAAAAGGCGAGATACATGCATTGCTCGGTGAGAATGGTGCCGGTAAATCCACGTTAATGAGTGTACTGTTTGGACTTTATCAGGCCGAGCAGGGTGAAATTAGAAAAAATGGCGAATTGGTTACGATTAATAATCCGAATGACGCAAATCGTCTTGGAATTGGTATGGTACATCAGCACTTCAAGCTGGTTGAGATTTTCTCGGTTTTAGAGAATATTATTCTCGGTGTAGAACCGAATAAATTGGGCTTTCTGCAGAAGAAAGAAGCAAGAAAAAAAGTAGTTGAACTCAGTAAACAATATGGATTGCAGGTCGATCCCGATGCAATTATTGAGAATATCTCTGTTGGCATGCAACAGCGTGTTGAGATATTAAAAATGCTTTACCGTGAAAATGAAATTCTTATCTTTGATGAGCCAACTGCGGTACTTACACCGCAGGAAATCGAAGAGCTGATGGAAATCATGCGTGGATTTGCGAAAGAAGGAAAGTCAATTCTGTTCATTACGCATAAATTAAATGAGATTATGGCAGTTGCTGACCGTTGTACTGTTCTTCGTAAAGGAAAATACATCGGAACAGTGGATATAAAAGATACCTCCAAGGAAGAACTATCAAAAATGATGGTGGGCAGAGATGTCAGCTTCAAAGTGGAAAAGAAGGAGTCTCAGACTCGCGAAGTGGTATTATCTGTTAAGAATCTTACCATGCCTTCCAAAACAAGTAAAAAGAATGCAGTAAAGAACGTATCCTTTGATATCAAAGCAGGAGAAATTGTATGTCTTGCAGGGATTGAGGGAAATGGACAATCAGAAGTAATATCCGCAATTACGGGTCTTGAGAAGATAAAGGAGGGAAGTGTCTCTTTGTTAAATAAGGACATTACCAAATTGTCGATTCGAGAAAAGACCAAAACCGGATTAAGCCATATCCCAGAGGATCGACATAAACATGGACTTGTACTTGATTATACATTGGAGGAGAATTTGGTTCTTCAGCGTTATTGGCAACCGGAATTCCAAAAGGTAGGATTTATAAAAAAGAATGAAGTCAGATCTTATGCAGAGGAATTAATTGAGCAGTATGATGTTAGAAGCGGACATGGACCGATATCCGTTGCCAGAGGTATGTCAGGTGGTAATCAGCAGAAAGCAATCATTGCTCGTGAGATTGATAAGGAGCATGAGTTATTAATTGCAGTACAGCCAACCAGAGGTCTGGATGTAGGTGCGATTGAATTTATACATAAACAGTTGGTTGCAACTAGAGATGCAGGAAAAGCTGTACTACTGATGTCCTTCGAACTTGATGAGGTTATGAACGTGAGTGATCGTATCCTTGTTATGTATGAGGGTGAAATCGTTGGCGAGCTTAATCCTAAGGAAACTACGATACAGGAACTTGGACTATATATGTCCGGTGCGAAACGAAATGTAAAGGAGAAGGAATATGCCTAAAAGTACATTTTCTCCCAAATTACGAAGTCAAGCGGCTATGCTGACAAAAAGTAAGGGTTTCTCCGCATTTGGAGCTGCTCTGCTGGCAATCGTTCTTGGTTTGATATTTGGATTTTTTGTTATGCTGATTGCAAGCCCTGCTAATTCATTTTATGGATTTACTACAATGCTTTTCGGTGGCTTTAGTGATCTTGGTGATGTATTCTATTTTGCAACACCAATCTTAATGACTGGTTTATCCGTAGGTTTTGCATTTAAAATGGGACTATTTAATATTGGTGCTTCCGGACAATATACCTTTGGTATGTTCTTTGCATTATATGTAGGATTTATGGTGAAGCTTCCGATCGGACTTCATTGGATTGCTTGTATTGTGGCAGGAATGTTAGGTGGTATGCTTTGGGGCTTTATCCCAGGCTTATTGAAAGCAAAGTTAAATGTACATGAAGTAATTACTTCTATTATGTTTAACTATATCGGTATGTATCTAGTTGATATGTTTATCACGAAGAATCCAAAGATGTATGAGGCGAATATGACAAGAACCAAATACTTGCCTGAATCAGCACAGATTCCTTCTCTACATGTCCCTAATTCCAATGTTAATATAGGAATTATATTCGCAATTATTATCGCAATCATATTATATATCGTATTAAATAAGACGACTTTCGGTTATGAGTTAAAGGCGACCGGCTTTAACAAGCACGCAAGTAAATATGCGGGTATGAATGATTCAAAAAACACAATTCTTACGATGACAATAGCCGGTGCTTTGGCAGGACTTGGTGGTGCATTTGCAATACTTGCTCCTTCAACCATCGCAGGAAGTAGTATGACCTATGAGCCGATTAATATTATCGCAGCAAACGGATTTAATGGTATCGCGGTAGCATTGCTCGGTAGCTCTAATCCAATCGGTATCATATTCTCTGCTTTGTTTATCTCTCATATCCAAAGAGGAGGTTCCTTGGTAAGTAGCTTCTTTGGTTATAAGCCGGAGATCATAGATGTTGTAATTGCTGTTATTATATACTTCTCAGCGTTCGCGATGCTTATGGGTGCAACCTTTGCAAGGTTAATCAGAAGACCGAAGAGTAAGAATAAGAATTCGGCGATGGTAATAGAAAAAGAGAACAACGTAACAGATGATATCTCAAGCAAGGATAAGGAGGCATAGGAATGAATACAATAATTTATTTAGTTCAAAATATGCTGCCTGTTGCAATTCCGTTATTGTTGGTAGCACTTGGAGGTATGTTCAGTGAGCGAAGCGGTGTTGTAAATATTGCATTAGAAGGTATCATGTTATTCGGTGCTTTCTTCGGATGCCTAACTGTATATTTCATCAGTGGATCGTTACATAATGCTCAGCTGGTTTTAATTATCGCAATGTTTGCTGCTGCGTTAGCAGGAATTATATATTCGTTGCTGTTATCTTTCGCAGCGGTAAATATGAAAGCAGACCAGACGATTACCGGTACAGCGTTAAACATGTTTGTACCGGCGGTAGTTTTATTATTCAGTAAAATGAAGTTTAATAGTGATGGTATCACAAATAGCATTGATTTTTATATAAAAGAAGTTCCAGGATTAGGTAAAATACCGGTGCTTGGTCCCTTGTTCTTTCAAAAGACTTATATCACTGTATATATCGGTATCCTATTCTTAATCCTTTCCTTTATTATATTCTATAAAACAAAATTCGGATTAAGATTACGTTCCTGCGGTGAGCATCCACATGCTGCAGATTCGGTTGGTATTAATGTATACCTTATGCGTCATAGCGGAGTTATGATCTCGGGTTTCCTAGGCGGTATCGGTGGTTTCTTCTATTCCGTGGGAATTATGAATGGTAATGTTAACGGACATACCGGGGTTGCTGGTTTTGGTTTCCTAGCATTAGCAGTTATGATCTTCGGTCAGTGGAAGCCTTTACAGATCTTTTTTGCAGCATTGTTCTTTGCCTTCCTTCGTACGCTTGCTTATTCTGTAGCATTGATACCGGTCTTGAATAATCTGAAAATTGATCAGACCTATTACAAAATGCTACCATATGTTGCAACAATGTTAGTGTTGATTTTTACATCCAGAAAATCGAGAGCTCCAAAGGCAGAAGGTATTCCATACGATAAAGGATTAAGATAACGGCTGATTACACAGTCTTTGTATAAGAAAGAAAAATTGGTTGTTGTAAAAACATAATATGTTTTACAACAACCAATTTAATGAAGATATTTGTGAATTAAAGTAACCGAAGTTCTTCTAATTTTCTTTTGATTAAAAGGAATTGCTCTGGTGAGATTTTTATCGTATTTCTTCCAGAGGATAGGTAACCCTCCGATTCTAATTTGTTAATGGTTCTGTTTATGGTTTTTCCGCTAAAGCCAATCTGATCTGCCAGTTCATTTTGCGTTTTGTAAATCGTAATTAGTCGTTTCCCTTTATTCTTATTTGCACAATTATAAAAATACAAGAGCAGCCGATCATAAGAGCTTAGAAATAAATATTCGCGGTTAGTTTTTAGCTCATCCGTAAGCTTAAAGGCTAGTAGGCGACACACAATATTTACTGCTTCAATATCAGAATTCATCCAGTTTAAGAAATCCTTACTGTCAATTGAGATAAGTGTGGCCTCTGTTTTGGCATAAATATTGATTAAATAAGTGCTTTTGTTTGAAAAAGCTTCAAATTCACCTAGTACATTGATCGGGTGTAATTCGGTAAAATGATATAATATATCGGATTTTTGCGTATCCACTCCTTCCAAAATTCCGGACACATGAAGATATACCTTGTTCGCTTTTTGTCCTGCAGATATCAGGGTTTGATCAGGCTGAAGATTTTTAATCACAGAGTGATCTGTTATATAAGATGGCGCATTCTTTAATAAAGTCATCAAAAAGTCACTGTTTTCACCAGAGACAAACGGTAAGACATCAGATAATAAGAACATATTAATCCTCCATGTTGCTAATACCTGCGAATTTTGGCATAATTATAGGTATGCCATGTGAGAAGTTTTATTTTCCACGCTAATTTTCTCGCTAGTATAAATTGAACACTATCATGTATTATTATAATGTAGTTTACAAATTAATCAATAACAGAATTAAGTATTGATTGTGGTTAATCAGGAAAGAAAAGAGTATTTAATTAATGAATTATATAAAAAGAAATTATTTCAGTAAAATTATAGTGAAAATTCTTATGATATTTATTGGTGTTACCTGTGTAGGGTGTGGTATCGCTTTCTTTTATGCATTAAATATCGGAAGTGATCCGATCTCAGTCTTCGTTGATGGACAACATCGCATTTTTGGATTGAGCTATGGTACGGTAAATCTATTAAACAGTATCCTATATTTGGTCTTTATCTTCTTGTTTCGAAGAGACTTGATCCGTTTGGCAACCTTAATATCAGGGGTGGCACTCGGACCACTAATTAATCTATTCACCGGACTTCTTGGTAATTTAATTACCCCAAAGGGATCGTTGACACTACAAATGATCTGGGGTGAAGGAATTGTATTTATACCTCCAAGTAATGATTATCTTATTCGATTATTGCTTCTTATACCGGCGGTGATATTACTCGGATTTGGTCTTGGTTTATACCTTTCCGCTAATATGGGGGCTTCACCGGTGGATGCTGTCGTAATTTTTCTATCAGATAAATCTGCCAAGCCATTAAAAACCGCGAAAGTTGCATTTGACTTAACAGTGGCTACGCTTGGATTTCTTCTTGGCGGAGTTACCGGAGTTGGGACGGTAATCGGCATTCTGTTGACAGGGCCGGCTATCGCATATTCTCTACAACTACTTGGGCGGTTAAAACTCACTTTAGGTCTAGAAAAAGCGTGGGATTAATTATCCGACGGAGACACGTTTGCACTCGTTACCGCACGTAACGGCACATAAGTTGGTATCAGATTAAAAGAATCTGCCACCAACTAAATGCCGACGGCGATAAACGGTCTCCTAACGGATGAAATAAACCCACGCTTTACTTATAGGTTATGAAGTGATAAAGGTGAATGCTTTGAAGGCGCGCCTAAGTAGGTTAAGAGAATTTATCACTTTAGGTCAAGAAAAAGCGTGGGATTAAATATCCGACGGAGACACGTTTGCACTCGTTACCGCACGCTGTTTAGCGCTATATTTCATCAGTTATCTTGATCTTCATGGGTTCGATTTGTTCATCGCTCTTTATACGGATTTTGGGGTATTCTTGCTTGAGTGCTAGGATATTGCTGCGTTTATGACCGATTACCTGGGAGAGATCTTTGGGATTACATAAGATCGTAAGCTCAGAAGATTCGATAAACTCACCGGTCAAAGTATAGGAGGTTAATTTCCTTTTGATCTCTTCTAAAAAGTAGGAGGTTTCTACGAGCTGACGAAAGGCAGGATGAAAAGGTCCGTATTGAACCTCCTTGCCCTCTGCAATAAGATCAGTTGGTTGTAGGCCCACGCGTATTACCGGTATATGACTTCTTAAGAACACTTGATACATTTCTTTTGTCCATACCACCCCTTCCTCGAGTGAAAGTGGGTGGTATGTTCTATTATCGCTTAGCTCCAATAACTTCGTATCCTGGATTACTAGAGTGGGGTAGATGCGAACAAAATCCGGCTTCAGCAAAGCGGCAAGTCTAGAGGAAAGGACGGATCGTTCCATCGTATCCTCAGGTAGCCCAACCATTAATTGAATTCCGAGCTGAAATCCATATTCTTTAATTAATTCCACTGCATGATATACATCGGATACGTGGTGACCCCTGTTTGAGGCTAGTAGAACCTCTTCGTGTAGAGATTGAACTCCCAACTCGATTGTTGTTACACCATAACATTTTAGTCGATTCAATATATCACGGGAGATATAATCCGGTCTGGTCGACAGTCGTATCGCATGAATCGTGCCTGCCGTTTTATATTCGTAAGCCAGGTTAAGATATTCTTCCTGAAGGGATGGGGATATACCGGTGAAGCTCCCACCAAAGAATGCAAGTTCAATATAGGTATCCTTATCTAGTGATGATGAATACGCATTAATTTGTGCATCAATTTCTTCAGATGTCATAGCAGTTGGCTTTGCAGTGATTTTTCGTTGATTGCAGAAAACACAATCATTTGGACATCCTTCATGTGAGATGAATATAGGAATATTGACATGCCGTTGATATTTTGTACTCTCAAAAGGGGTGCATTTCTCATGCTTAAATATGAGTCCAGAACCGATATCCGTTAAAGGGAATTCATGAAAATATAAGACTTTCTTTCGGGCAGACTCTATAAAGGATACAATTTCTTGATAATCCGGATGTTTGGACAAATCCCCATGAAATACCACTGTGTCATCCAAAGTGGCACTGGCTCCTCCTAAAAATCCAAATTCAAATCCCTCTAGCTCAACATGTCCTGGTTGTATTAGAAGTACCTCCATATAATCCTTAACATTATCATAGATACCCCGATCACTGGTTATAAGGTGATGTTGATCCACAACAACAGTGGAGCATTTGGTATAACCCTGTTTAACTTGAATAAGGTGCTTATTCGTATATTTACTGTGTAGGGCGAGAAGTGGATTTGTATATTCTAAATTATGAATCAGAACTTCCTTCGTGGTTACGATATTATAGGCGATATCATTTGGATAATCAGGAGATAGCTTAGAACTTGCACTCACATAGGGAATGTCAAGCTGGTCTAATTTCTCGGGTACAGTGGGATCAATATTCTCATCAAGTATAATGAGATCCTCCATAACTGTTAATACCAAATCTGGGTGGGTACAAATTCGGGGATCAAAGCGAGTATCCTTATGTGTGAAAATCACACATCCTCTTGTATTCATATATTCTATAAAAACTGGATTAGCTAATTCAGATAAAAAGATAGTATTCATTGTTTCATTCCTTTCCCATTCATTTTAGCATTTGACGTATGCAAGTACAACAATAACTGTGTAGTACAACATTGGTTTTGATAAACTTGACCTAATTTTCACATAACAGTTACCAAATTATAACAGGAATGCGATAGTGGATTTCACATTCAAAAAATACAATTAAGTTAAGTTTGGAAAATAAAAACAATTAGGGAGGCTTTAAAAATGAATTTAAAGAAATTAATTATGGTTATGGCAGCGTGTATTCTTGCGTTAGCTATGGTGGGATGCAGCACAAAAAAATCAGAGGATACAAATAGTAATACTAGTGTTACATCCACAACTGCGCCTGGGAGTACGACATCAAGTACACCTGCAGCAAGTAATGATGAGACGGTATCCGGTAGTATTACAGGGTCTGGTTCCTCTGCATTACTTCCGTTAGCGCAATTAGCGGGGGATGATTTTAAAGCGAAAAATCCGAACGTGTCCATTACATTAAATGCCGGTGGATCAGGAACAGGTTTGAAACAAGTAGCCGACGGAACCGTGGATATTGGTAATTCTGATGTAGCAGCAGAAAGTAAGCTGGAAGCAGATCAGGCAAAAACATTAGTGGATCATAAGGTGTGTGTTATTACCATGGCAACTATCGTTAATAAGGATATAGCAGCAGTAGTTAAGAGCTTAACAAAAAAACAGTTGGCTGATGTATTCACAGCAAAGGTTAAGAATTGGAAAGAAGTCGGAGGACCGGATGAAAACATCGTATTAGTAACACGTCCAACAACCTCTGGAACACGAGCTTTATTTAAACAGTATGCACTTGATGGTGCTGAGGAAGCTTCTAACAAATCACTTGAAACGGACGATTCTGGTACACTTTTACAAACAGTAGCCGGACAGAAGGGTGCAATCGGATATGTTGCATTATCCTATCTTGTAAATAATGACACTGTAAGTACGATTGCAATTGACGGAGTGGAGCCAACTTTGGAGAATACCTACAGTGGTAAATATCCGGTATGGGGATATGAGCATATGTATACAAAGGGAGAAGCCACCGGTGCTGTAAAATCTTATATCGATTTTGTATTGTCAGATGAATTTGGAACTAAGATGGAAAGTGCTGGTTACAATAATATCGCAAAGATGACAGTAACTAGATAGTATAAGCAGAAAGCAGGCAGGATCAAGATGACCTGTCTGCTTTCTATGAGAGGATGTGTTATAGAGTGATGAATAATAAAACAAAGGGCTTGATAGGAAAATATTTAGTTACCTTTTGTGGTATCTTTGTTATCATAATAACGCTAACAATCGCGATATTCTTAATTTATAAGGGTTCGGGGACTTTTTCGAAGTACGGTCATAGTATTTCGGAATTTTTGTTTTCTTCAAATTGGTCACCACAAGACGATTTTAAAGGAGGAGGACATGTCGGTAGTGCCGTATACATAATGGGTTCAATAACAACCTGTGCCTTAGCAATCCTACTGGCAGTTCCATTCAGTCTATGTGCGGCTATATTTATCACTGAGATATCACCAAGGCTTGGTGAAAAGATTATTCAGCCAGCGGTAGAGATATTTGTCGGTATTCCTTCCGTAGTATATGGATGGATCGGACTAAGTGTTCTTGTACCATTTATTCAAAAGTTGTTTCATCTGCAAATGGGTTTCTCTGTATTGGCAGCAGGAATTGTACTGGCAGTTATGATTTTTCCCTCTATCACAACGGTATCAGTGGATGCAATAAAGGGTGTTCCGGATGGCTATAAACAGGCGGCATATGGACTGGGTTCCACCAGATGGCAGATAATCTACAAAGTAATAATCCCTTCAGCGAAAACCGGTATTTTCACTGGAATTATCTTAGGACTTGCAAGGGCATTCGGAGAAGCACTTGCAGTTGCGATGGTCATCGGAAAAATGAGAGGATTTCCACAGAACATATTTTCGCCGACTATCAATTTAACTTCAGCAATTGCTTCAGATATGGGTGGAGCAGCTGAGGGAGGAGAATATAACTTAGCGCTGTGGACAATGGCATTATTACTTTTTTTTATATCGTTGTTCTTTATACTGTTGGTTCATCTTATTTCATCAAGGAAGGTTAAGAGCTTATGAATGGACTATATCATAGAAGAAAAATAACGAATGATTTTATGACAGTGGTGTTTTATATCAGTGCAGCTTTTATTCTACTGCTATTATTTGCTTTTGTAGTTTATATATTGGTGAAAGGGTTTGTAGGCTTTCAAACAGACTTTATATCCTTTGATCGAAAAGGGATAGGAAATCAGTTTTTTAATACGATCTATCTTGTGGTACTATCATTGATTGTGAGCGCCCCGTTAGGGATTGCGGCGGGTATTTATATGGCAGAATACGCGAAGCAGGGTCGATTGACCTCATTTATCAGAGTATGTATTGAAACCCTGTCTTCTTTGCCATCCATTGTAGTTGGATTATTTGGTTATTTGGTGTTTATCATTGTAACGGGAGCAAAGTGGAATCTGATGGCAGGTGCGCTATCGGTTTCAATCCTTTCCCTCCCATTAATCGTATCTGTTACAGAAGACGCATTGCGGGCTGTACCTGATATATATAAAGAAGGGAGCTATGGAATAGGTGCAACACATTGGCAGACAATTGTTCATGTTATGTTACCCTATTGCATTCCCAGATTGATTACGGGAATTATCTTAGCGGCCGGAAGAGGTTTTGGAGAAGCAGCGGCCTTATTGTATACAGCAGGAATGAGCACGGATATAAACTGGTCAAATTGGAATTTGTCCTCCCCCAGTTGCCCTCTAAATCCATTTCGGCCGGGCGAAACCTTAGCCTTGCAAATATGGGCTTCTCGAACAGAGTCAATAAACGTCAATGCTACACAGATTGCGAATTTTGCTTCTGCAATTTTAATTTTAATGGTATTTGTATTCAGTTTATCGGCAAGATTCATTAGTTGGAAGGTTGATAAAAGAGGAAGAGAACGCTAATATAGTTAATGTATAGGAGTAGATAAAAAGATCCGAGAACTTGAGATAGAAAGTCATCGGATCTTTTTGTTTTGGGGAAAAAGAGGAAAGCGAATAGAGGGTATAGATATCTAATCTAATTATTGGTATAATTTGAAGGGGTAGACTTCATACAATTGATTAAAAGTGTAGCTTAAGATTCTTAGGAGGAACATAATTCGTTGTAAATTGACTGATATAAGTTTAAACAATCATTTTATCAAATAGGTTTTTATATTTAAATAAAATATATATATTGATTAAGGAGGAATGCTTTGTGGGGATGAATGTTAAGAAGAACAAGGGGATCGGATTTATTATCATTTTGATATGTTATATAGTTGCTACATGGATTGGGGTGGAGGCATATCAAAATCTGACCGGTGTGCTATGGTTCAAATTACTTATCGCAGACGTAGCGGCTACCCTCTGTATATGGGCTTTAAGCCTGGTTTTGCAAAATGCTTCATTATATGATCCATATTGGAGCGTTCAACCAATGGTTATCTTAATCTTGTTATTGATAAAAAATGGTACTTATGATTTTGGTTCATTACTGCTTTGTTCTGTCATCCTTTTTTGGGGAATCCGTTTGACCGCTAATTGGGCATATACTTTTGAAGGGCTATCCAGTCAGGACTGGCGTTATGACCAGTTAAAGAATCAAACAGGTAGGTTGTATCAATTGGTGAATTTGGTAGGGATACAGATGATGCCAACATTCATTGTATTTTTATGTATATTACCGGCTGTTTATTATATGGAGCTTGGTAATGTGTTTTCTTATCGTAGCTTAATTGGATTAATGATCAGTATATCGGGTGCATTACTTCAGATGATAGCAGATTTACAGATGCAAAGCTTTCGTAAAAACAATGCGGATAAAACTAGAATTATAAGAGAAGGTCTTTGGAAATATTCCAGACACCCGAATTATCTTGGGGAAATTCTGATGTGGTGGGGGATTTATCTTACCTTTATAGTGGTGCATGTGGATAAGTGGTTATTCGGTATAGGTGCATTTATTAATACACTTTTATTCTTATTCATCAGTATTCCGATGGCGGAAAAGCATCTGGCTGGTTACAAGGAGGGATATGAAGATTATTGTAAGGAAACCAGAAAGCTTTTGCCATTTCCAAAGTATAGCTTAATTCTTAAACATGGGGATTAGTATGAGAATATAACAACAATGTAGTGAGGAATATAAGTGAAAGTTTATAATAAAGTTTTAAAATTATAATGACGGATTATAATCAATGAAAAAATGTAAGTTCACTTAAATGTACACGAAACGAAAAGTAATATTATTATATTAGTAGGCTACAAAAATTCATATACAATACTGTTATACATAGTGAAACGATGAGTTGGAGGGGATTTGATTTGGCAGATTATGATTGCTTAATTGTTGACGATGAGGTTGTGCTTTCTCAAAGCACTTGTGAATTTTTTAATATGTTTGGATTAAAGACGTATTGGGCAGAGGATGAAAAAACCTGTATTGATTTTTTTCAAAAGAATAAGGCGGATCTTATCCTCTTAGATATTAATCTGGGTCATTCCTCCGGATTTAAGTTGTGTAAGAAATTAAGAGAGACGATGGATATCCCAATTTTATTCATTAGTGCAAGAAATAGTGACGACGATGTACTGCTTGCACTTAATATTGGAGGGGATGACTATATTCAAAAACCATATTCTCTGAATATCTTAATGACTAAGGTAAAAACAGTATTGAAGAGGTATCGAGGCAGCGGTGCATCAAATCAGAAGATATCCTTTGGTAAATATATGATTGACACAAATATGGAAAAGCTTGTTACCGATGAAGGTGAAATTGTTTTAAAATCTATGGAGTATAAGCTTTTATATTATTTTGTACAGAATCCAAATCGAATTATAACCAAAGAGGAATTGTTTCAAAATGTATGGGGTGACGCGATTACCGGGGACGGAACCTTGAATGTACATATCAGAAAGTTGCGAGAGAAAATTGAAGAGAATCCGAATGAACCTCTGTTAATAAAGACAGTGTGGGGCACGGGTTATGTATTTGAAAGCTAGGAGCATAGGATGAATCGTAAAAGAAGTATTATATTGATTTTAGCAGCATTTGCTGTCTGCGTATCGCTTACGATCTTTGTATATCGGATTAATATTGAGGATAATCTTGATGTGGTGGCTTTAAATGATATCACACAATCGTTGGAGGAGAATTGGAATCAGGTAGGGCAGATCGAGCTACCTGGTGATCAATATGCACTTGATTATGTTGTACTTGATGAAAATGATCATATGATAGCAGCTACAAGAAGAGGATTAAATGAAGAATTGAACTCGGCCATCGCACATCGTGACACCATTATAAATATTACAAGGGATAAGCAACTACTCGGAAAATTAATTATTTATAACAGCTCAAATGATAGGCTTTTGGAGTACAGAAGAGAATTACTTACTTTTGTACTTATCATATTCGTGGTAGTCGCTGTGTTCGAGATTTTATATGTGTTGTATTATGACAGAAGGGTATTTAAGCCGTTTCGTGCTCTTCAGGGGTTTGCTAGACAAGTTGCGCAAGGGAACCTGGACATACCGCTTGAGATGGATCGAGGAAATATATTCGGTGCTTTTACGGAAAGTTTTGATTTAATGAGGGACGAGATTAATCGTGCCAGAGAGAATGAAAGACTTGCAAATCAAAGCAAAAAGGAATTGGTTGCTTCGTTAAGTCATGATATAAAAACTCCAATTGCTTCAATAAAAGCAGTATCAGAATTAATGTATGCTAGCTCTAGAGAGGACGCATTGAGGGAACAGATTAAGATGATTGATATGAAAGCAGATCAAATTAATACGCTGATTACTAATTTATTTAATGCTACCTTAGAGGAATTACAGGAATTGAAGGTCTGTGTGGAAGAACGGTCAAGTTATCAATTATACGATTTGATACAACAGGCTGATTATAATAAGAGGGTAGGTGTCAGTGAAATCCATGAATGTCTGATCCTTTTTGATGAACTTAGGCTATTACAGGTGATTGATAATGTGATAAGCAATTCCTATAAATATGCTAATACAAATATTATGGTAACTACTCAGATTAAGGGACGCTATCTTGAGGTGTGTTTTTGTGATCAAGGACCGGGTGTGACCGATGAAGAAAGATTGCTGATATTCAATAAATTCTACCGGGCACAAAATGCATCGAACATACAGGGAACAGGGTTAGGACTTTATATATCGAAGTATCTGATGAAACGGATGCAGGGTGAAATCGATGCGGAGAATTCTGCGAATGGATTTACCATAAGATTAAAACTGAAAATTGTTTAAAGATTTAAGAATTGGCTAAGTGTTGGATAAAGACCCATTAATAATTTGTGATTTATAATTACACTGTAACAAAAAGTACAAGAAATCGTAACCGGCTAACGGTTAATGAAAGGATTAATTATGAGTAATGTGATTATATCTACAAACAAATTATGTAAGACCTTTTCCAACGGAGGAGTACAGCAGCACGTACTGAAAAATTTGGATATTAATATCTACGAGGGAGACTTTACTGTAATTATGGGCTCTTCTGGTGCAGGTAAATCAACACTTTTATATGCACTGTCAGGCATGGATAAACCAACTCTTGGCACTGTAAAATTCATGAATGAAGAGATAGCAAGACAATCAGATGATAAATTGGCGGTATTTCGCCGTATAAACTGCGGTTTTATATTTCAGCAGATGTATCTTCTTGATAATATGAGTATTCTTGATAATATCTTATCCAGCGGGCTCCTAGTAAGTAAAGATCGAAAAGCTATTATTTCAAGAGCGAAGGAATTACTTGCCCAAGTTGGTTTGGAAGAAATGATATGGAGAAAGTTCCCTACCCAGTTATCGGGTGGTGAAGCACAGAGAGCATCCATTGTACGTGCTTTAATTAATAAACCCAAGGTGGTGTTTGCGGATGAACCGACCGGTGCGTTAAATTCTTCCTCAGGAAAGGCTGTGCTTGATGTACTTACAAATGCGAATGACGATGGTCAAAGTATCATAATGGTTACCCATGACCTAAAGTCAGCAAGACGTGGAAACCGTATTCTCTATATGAAGGACGGTGTAATTCGGGGCGTATGTGAATTAGGGAAATACATTGGTGGGGATAAGGAACGTCATCAGAAGCTTCAAGCCTTCCTTTCAGAAATGGGGTGGTAAGAATGAGAAAGATACTGATGCATGTAAAGGGTAATATCAAAAAGACAATGGGTCATACCATATCACTGTTTATTATGTTCTTGATTGCTTCTCTGTTGCTAAATATCGGTTTGTTGATTTGTTTTAATTTGGGAGATTATTTTAATAAAACCACGAAGGAATTGAAAACGCCAAATATCTATTATATTATGCCAACCTCACTTTATAGTAAGGAAGTGAATGATTATCTGTATGATAATGCAAATATTAATAGTCTTCATAAGGAAAATGCTTACTGGGCAAATGCAGAGATTAAATACAAGAGTGAGAAACGTAATAAAGCGTTTCTTTTTAAGGATATGGATCAGGTTCGTGAGATGGGTCAGTGGAAATTTGTTGGAAAGCATCTTCCTGCTGACAGTATGTCAATCTACTTACCTTATCTGTTTGAGCTGCAGGGGGGATATCACCTCGGTGATAAAATTAAGATGACTTTTCAAGATCATAGCTTAACTTTTACAATCAAGGGCTTTGTTGAGGATGTGTACTTTTCCTCTCCGGAACTGGGCTTGCTGGGAGCTTATTTACCACATAACACTTATGAGAAAGTCGGAGCATTCTTAGGAGAAAGCGATAAGGCGACACTTATTTATGCGAATTTAAAAACTGTAAATAAGGATATAGAAACAGGATTAAGAAAGATGATAAAACAAGATAATACTTTGTTTCAAACCGACACGACAAAAACACTTTTTTCAATCGATCTAAATCTTACAAAAATGTCTCGTACGATGATGGCAAGTATTGTTTCTATTATGATTGTTGCATTTTCATTTATTATCTTATTTGTCTGCTTGATTGTAGTTCGATTTCGTATCAATAATAGTATAGAAGATGATATGGTTAAGATTGGGTCTATGAAAGCAATCGGATATACAAGTGCACAGATTAGAATATCAGTTATACTACAATTTGCTATGATAGCTTTTATAGGGGCGTTGGCAGGTATTGCGTTGTCCTATACAACAATTCCGGCATTGTCTTCAGTCTTTGCACAACAGTCCGGATTAAAATGGAAACAAGGATTTGATGCTAGTATCAGTTTGACCTCATTATCCATTGTTTTGATTATTGTTGTTTTTGTTGCAATTCTATCATCAAAAAGAGTTAGAAAGCTGCACCCAATTGTTGCACTTAGGGGTGGGATTGTTACGCATAACTTTCAAAAAAATCATATGCCACTAGATCGATCCAGAGGAAGCCTTCCAATTTTATTTGCACTAAAATCAATTCTTCAAAATAAAAAGCAGAGCTTTATGATCATGTTCATTTTAGTTACAGCATCCTTTGCTCAAACCTTTGCAGTAGTGATGTTTTATAACACCTCGGTTGATACGAAAGCATTTTTAGAAACTCCCGGAGTGGAATTATCAAATGCAATTGCTGTATTAAAACCGGATGAGGGACAGCAATCAATTGTGGATAAAATCAGTAAGATGAAAGAAGTTAGAAAAGTACAGTTTCTAGATGAAACAATGGTCAACATAGATAAGAGTGAAGTTAGCGTATATGTGATGAAGGATTACTCGAACAAAGAAACAATTACTTTATATAAGGGGAGATATCCTATTCATAATAATGAAATTGTATTAGCAGGTCATCTGGCTGAGATGTTAGGAAAATCAATCGGAGATAATGTAGAATTAAAAAAGGATGATAAAAAAGCTACTTTTATTGTTACCGGGTTAAGCCAAGGTGCTTATATGGGTGGAATGAATTCCTCTATCACTTATGATGGTATCATGAAATTAAACCCTGGTTTTAAGCAACAGACATTAAATATATATTTGAAAAAAGGAGAGAATGCTGCTACTTTTGTAAAAAAATTAGATAAGATATATGGAGATAATCTTCGTTATACCTTAGATATGGATGAAAATATGAAGCAGGGAGCAGGTGTATATGTCGCCATCGTCTCCAAAGTAGGTATTGCAATTTTAGCAATCACGATGGCGGTAGTTTTTCTGGTGTTGTACTTTGTCATTAACTCCACTGTGGTAAGAAAGAGGCGTGAGCTCGGTATTCAAAAAGCAATAGGTTTTACAACCTTTCAGTTGATGAATCAATTGTCCCTAAGCTTTTTACCACCAATTATTATTGGAGTATGTATCGGTTGTGTAGTTGGTATGACGCAGACGAACTCTATTATGACCATTGCTCAAAGCGGTATGGGGATCTCAAAGGCAAACTTTATTATAACTCTAGGGTATATCACTTTATTTGGAGTAGGAATCATAGTTATCTCATATATTACATCAATCTTAATTACTCTGCGTATTCGTAAAATATCTGCCTATGCGTTAGTTACAGAATAGAGTAAACTTAATAAAGAGAGCTGTTACAAAACAAATAATCATTTGGAAATAATATTGTATTGCAACAATACACAATTTCGGAGACTGTGTTTAAGGCAAAACAAGATTGTTCTAGATGATTATTTGTTTGTAACAGCCCTTTAATATACTGACTTCATCAAAATATAGACGATTTTATACTATTAATGAACGATAGATTTCTTCTTCCATTTGCCTTGTTTATAGCGGATAACGCTTGCAGCTGCAGTGATAAACCAGGTAAGAGCTGTTGTACCCCACACGCCCCATATACCGATGAAAGGAATTGCTACTAACAGACTGGCAAAGCCAACTCTACCGATAACTTCAATAAATCCGTTTATCATGGAATAGAAGGAATCTCCGCATCCGTTAAGGACACCACGAGTGATATAAATCATGCCCAAAGCAAAATACATTGAACTAGTAATACGAATTCCGAATGCCCCTAATCGGATCGATTCTGGATTCTTTACAAACAATTGCATCATGATATGACCACCGAACTGAGCAGCTAAGAGAGCACAAAAACTAAATATTGCTACAATAAGGATGCTCTTATGGTAACCCTGTTTAACACGGTCAATTTTATTTGCACCAATATTTTGCCCAGCAAAGGTTGCAATAGCAGCACCAAAGGAATTAAAAGGCTGTTGAATTAGCTGCTCTATTCTACTAATACCGGCAAATGCGGCCATTGCTGTCTCTCCGAATCGATTTACAACACTTTGTAATGACACAAGTGAAATGGCAATAACGGAGTTTTGGATGGCTACTGGAACACCTATACGGATACATTTTGTGATTATTGGCCAACTTACTTTAAAATCACTTTTCTGTAGCTTGAAATATGGGTTTTTCTGAATAGCAAATATAATACATCCAAACGCTGCGGAAGCTTGTGAGATAACAGTAGCGATTGCAGCACCGGCTACACCAAGTTTTAAAACAGGTATAAATAAAATATCCAAAAGGATATTCAGTAAACAGGAAGCGATAAGAAAATATAAAGGAGTTTTCGAATCACCTAATGATCTGAGGATAAAGGCGATAGCATTATAAGATGCAACAGCGATCATCCCAGCCGATAATACCTTTAAAAAGGTGGAGGCATTAGGAAGTAAATCAGCCGGAGTTTTTAAAAATATTAATACCGGCTCAGCCAATAGGAAAGCTAAAAGGCTCATCGCGATAGCGACTGTTCCAATTACATAGATGGAATTAGTGATTGAACGCTTTACTTGAGCGTCTTCTTTTGCCCCAAAGTACTGTGAGATGATGATTCCGATACCACTCGCGAAACCTAGGACTACAGAAAAGAATAAAAAGCTAATGGAGCCAGTACAACCGACTGCTGCGAAGGCTTCATCGCCAATAAAATGCCCTACAAATACAGCATCAATTATATTATATAATTGTTGAAAAACATTACCGATCAGCATCGGTAAGGAGAACTTTATTAAATGGGATATTACATTTCCGTTTGTCATATCCTGAACGTATTTTGCTGACATATTCTACCTCTACTTTATGTAATTAAATATAGTTTAAATTCTGGTTTCAAAAATACTAAAGTATTGAACTCTTGTTAATAAACATCAATGCCTTATACTTTGATACTAAAATTAATTATTATATTGTGTGAAAGCTTTCTTATGATGAATACAGATATAAAATTAGACTAATCTGGATGAAACAGTATAACGCTGTGAACTGAAAATCTATTTTTGATGTGAGATGATTTTTCGTTATTCATGTAGCTTCTAGTTTTACACACTTATTATACGTTATAATTATTAACTTGATTTGTCAATATATCAGGGCGATAAATCCATGTCTTATCCTATACTTTAGAATTGTTAAAAAAACATATATAGTTCATAATTCTTTTTTATGTCATTCAAGAGGGTTATATTATGTGAGAATTATGATTTTTTATTTGCTTAAGCCACTTGTTTGGGTATATTTACTATTGTTTCGGTAATGATATTTTCTTAATGAGACTTGAGACTAATTTATTTTTATGATATTATAATAGTAAATAAATATGTTTTATTTACGGTTGCCGAATTATTATGGTAAGAAAAATGACTTTTAGGGTGGAGAGTCTCTCTTTTGAGACGCTCCTTTTTTGTTGTGTAAAAATCACTCGGCATAATAATGACACAGCAATCACGCTTACGGTAATATGAAGTATAAAAAGTAGGGAGCCAAAATGAGATATATTTAAATTACTAGTAAGGAGATGAAAACATGACAAAATTTTTAGAAGGATCCAATATAATCATTGTGTTAGTGGTTCTTATCGTATCTTTATTTATCTTATCGAAATCAGCAGATTTATTAGTAGATAATGCAGTAAAGTTATCAAAAATATGGGGGTTGCCGCAAATTGTAATTGGTGCAACCATAGTATCGTTAGGAACTACACTTCCGGAGCTTTCCGCCTCTGTCGTATCCTCTTTGCAAGGAAAAGGTGGTTTTGCATTAGGAAATGCAGTCGGATCGATAATTACAAATACCAGTTTGATTATCGGAGTAGGTGCTCTGTTTGGGAAAATTCCCGTAAATAGAAAGGCTTCTCAAAAGCTTAGCTTATTAATTATTGCAGTGTTTTTATTAATATTACCTACTTTTGCATATAAGATACAAGGAGAGAATGGGGTGATTCCTCAATGGATGGGAGTCGTATTTCTAATATTGATTCCTGTTTATGTATTCTTTCTTGTATATCAAGAGAAAAACAATAAAGATAAAGAGGGTCAAGATGAAAAGGTTTCGCAATCTGATACTTTTAGTTCAGAGGAGTCAGCAATAGATGATAAAGATAATGGCACAATACTTATTATTTTCATTTTAATAATAGTTGCTGCAGCGTTAATTGCAATCAGTTCATCCGGCTTAGTTAGTGCTGCGGAAGTATTGGCAGTAAAAATTGGTATTCCTGATGTGGTCATTGCGTCCACTCTTGTAGCATTTGGTACCAGTGTTCCGGAATTAAGCACTTGTATATCAGCTGCTAAGAAAAACTTTGGTGGCTTAGCCCTAGGTAATATTATGGGGGCAAATATTCTAAATATTCTGTTAGTAGTTGGAGCGGCAGCGGCAATTGCTCCTGGGGGAATCAGTGTTACACAGGAATTTTATAATATTCACTTCATCGCAGTGGGAATTATCGTATCTTTCTTTGGATTTTTTGCTTATAACAGTAAGTATGATGAGATCAGTAAGAAGGAAGGAATATTACTGATAGCCATTTATGCAGTTTATGTGGGGGCGAATTTGTTGATGGGTTAATGTAACTCATTTAATTAATATAACAGGGATATTCTCAAACATTTATTTCTGGTTGTTTGGGAACATCCCTTTATTATTATGTTAATAATATTGGTTTAAATGGATAGTTAATTTACCTAAACACTTCTTATATCAATCACTTCAGTCCTTGTGTATGTAATCGATTGTGGTACTTCATTCGCTACCAGATAATTATACAGAGCGATAACCGGATCATGACCTTGTCCGAACGCGTCCTGTCCCATCGCTGTTGATACCAGACCTTCCTTGATTAATTCAATAACACTGTCATCATAATCAAAGCAAACTATAGTAGTTTTGCCCTTGCGACCCATATCAGTTATTGCTTTAGCAGCACCCTGGATACCGCCGGTTACAATTACGATAACTTTGAGGTTTGGATGTTTTTTGAGTACCGTTTTAGTTTGTTCATAAAGTATCTTATCATCAATCTCAGCTGTAAGCTGTTCTACGACCTTTACTTTTCTCTTTTTGCGGATAGCTTCGTTAATGGCATCAGTACGAATCTTATTAATTGTAGTTGCTAGAGTTCCGTGTAAAATTGCAATTTCACCGTCTTCATCTGCTGCCTTTGCAGCAAATTCACCTGCTTTAATACCGGCGGCATGAACGTCCGGGCCAAAATAGGAGAGACGTTTTGCACCATCTTTAAAATCACAATTAAAGGCCATCACGGCTACCTTGTTTTTCTCTGCACTTTTAAGACATTCATCTGCGTTTCCAATAAATCCGGGTACAACAATACCATCATAACCCTCTTCAAATTTTTCACGAATGGTTCGATCAAAATCCTCACCGGTAACCTCGAAACCGATATAATCTACGATCGTATTTTTAGATTTCAGCTCGTTCTTAGCATATAGTGCACCCTGTCTTACACCTTGCCAGAAAGGATGATCCAAAGGACTGATGAATGCAATTCTTAAAGGCTTAAGACTAACCTTGCTAACCGGTACAATAGAAGTCTTGTATCGTTTAAGTAAGCGTTGAATATCCGAGAGCAAATTCTTAAGTGAGAGAGCCTGACTGTTAATTATTTCATTCTCAGCAAGTTCTTCCTGAGTAACAGCAGCAACATCTTCTGTAACGGATGAAATCTCCTGGGAAGAGTCGTGAAGTATCTGTGCTTTCTCACTGATTCCATTTGTATTTTCATTAATCAGTTGAGATTCAGCTGATACCTTTCTCATATCATCACTAAGAATATTTGCATTTTTATTAATAGTATAGAAGGAGTCCTTCACAGAAGTGAAGATGTCCTTGCTAATATTGTAGCTGTCAACACAGCTTGCGATGCTGTCGCTGACCTTGGCATTACTACTTAATATATTAGACACGAGGTTATTAATCTGGGTAATACTATTCCTAGTTGCCGCGGATAACTTGTTCATCTCCTGAGAGACAACAACGAAGCCTTTTCCTGCTTCACCTGCCCTGGCAGCCTCGATCGCTGAGTTCAGTGATAGAAGAGTAAGTTGCTCAGTAATATTCATGATTAATCCATTTACCTGATCGATTTGATTCAGATTTGAATTCAATGCATTAATGAAGGTAGCAGTTTCTGTTAAATTAACGGAGATTACTTCGACCTGCTCGTTATAGCGATCGAGATGTTCGGAACCTTCCTGTGTAACCTTAACAGTATTGTCCACAAATCCCTCAATATTTGCGAGGGTATATGTAATATTGTTTGTTCGTTCGCTTACCTCTTTAATTCGTTCTAGTGTATCAGTAACGATTTTTAACTGCTCCTGTGCTTTCCCCGCAACCACAGCCATGTTTGAGGCAATATGTTCATTTCCTTTGTAACTCATATCCAAGCTCTTAGTAACATTATCAACCGCATCGGATAAGATAATAACATTGCTCTTCGTGGATTCAATAAAGTTCATAAGATTTCTCTTCATATCATTGAAGGCAATGGACAATGTCTCCAGACCTTTTGTTTTGTCGGTCATGATGTCACTGATATTTAATTCACCTTTTGAAAAAGTTACCGCATTTTTGTCAATTTGTTGGACAGCATTAAAAAATCGTAACATAAATATTAATTGTATTAGTAATAAAAGAATTACTACGATCAGTCCATACGAAAGTGATGTTTGTAGCATTTTTATATCTAGAAATGTTACAACACAAAACAGAGCGATAAGAACTAGTACTAATATCGAGATAGAACATATGAAAAACCTGGTTTTGTTGCGATTATTCCCTTTGCTGACTTGTTTTTCCGTCATTCGAAGTCCTCCTTATCCTTATGGCAAATAAGTATAAAGTTAAACGACAATTATACTTATTGATATACAAATATTAACATTATTCCGTATAAAAAACAATCAAATTATTCAAGTTTTGATATATTTTTATATTATCTTTGCACGTCGGTAATGGCTGTCACTTGACACATATTGGATTAACAATTATCATAAAGAATATATTACCAATAATGTAAATATTCGTATAGAGAGGTGGGGAATGAAACCTTATTTATATGTTGCAAAAATCAAGATTTTATCCGTTTTGGCATATCGATTTGATGTCTTATCAACCATTCTGATTCGATGCCTGATTGTTGTGGCTACCTCGTATTTTTGGATTGCGGCTTATGGTAGTCATGATGCTGCATTTGGAGTGCTAAAAAGCCAAATGCTTACCTATTCCATTATGTCGGCTGTGCTTTCCTGTATCCTTACTGCTGATGTTGAGGATAGGATTATCCAAAGCGTTCGAAAAGGAAATGTTGCAATTGATATGATAAAACCTATTAATGTATTCGGAATGTATCTAGCTGAGGACTTAGGGGGCATCGCAGTATCCATATGTCAGAATGCAGTCCCGGTTTTAATTATATCCTCCTTCGTAATTCAAGTTCCGACTCCTTCCTCAGCACTCAATCTGATATTGTTCTTAATAAGTGTAGTGTTTAGCTACCTAATCAATTGGCTCATTGCAGCGTCATTTTCCATGCTTTCCTTCTTCTTGATCAGTATGGGACCATTGCGCCAGGTTAAGATAAATCTGATACGTATTCTATCAGGAAGTATCATCCCATTGTGGTTTTTTCCGGATAGTATTCAGATGGTACTTAAATATTTACCTTTTATGTATTTATATCAGTTACCGTTAAGTATCTATATTGGAAAATGGAAACTTCAGGACATCTTATCACAACTTGGGTTACAGATAGTATGGATTGTAATCTTATATCTGGTCTTTAAGTTGGTTCAGAAAAAAGTGATATCCAATGTGTTAGTTCAGGGGGGATGATAGATTGATGCGAGCGGAGTTAAAACACTATTTAAGTGTGGGGATACATTTTATTAAAATGTCAATACAGACATCCTTAGAATATCCGGCGGAATTAATTGGATGGCTGTTTGCCAATCCGATTCAATTTATATTGGGAATTGGGACAATAAAATTTGTCATAGCGGAATTTGGTACACTAAATGGATGGGGATTTGGGGAGCTGGCGTTTCTATATGGTATTGCAGTGATGAGTCATGGGTTATCCGTAATTTTATTTATCCAGACCTGGTGGATGGGTAATTTCATGCTGGAAGGCGGGTTCGACTTATTCATGCTTCGTCCGATGAATGTGCTGTTCCAATTCTTTTTTATGGTGTTTAACTTGATTGGAATTACGGATATGATACCGGGTACGATTATATTTATCTATGGATGTACGCAGATTCATTTTCATATAACTTTTATTAATGTATTTATGATTATAACGATATTGATTGGTGCGACGTTAATTCGTGGGGCATTGTTT
This sequence comes from Bacillota bacterium, assembly GCA_023392615.1. Classification (GTDB taxonomy): domain Bacteria; phylum Bacillota; class Clostridia; order Lachnospirales; family Lachnospiraceae; genus Mobilitalea. Next base: position 406,902 of record JAEVYT010000017.1, read on the forward strand.
CTGGTGACTGGTTCCCTAGCATTTTGGACAAAGAGCAGGAGTAGTATGGTGCTATTCAATTTAACGATGCTAGACCAAACAACGATGTATCCGCTAACCATGTACCCAAGAGTGGTTCAAATTATCTTCACATATATCCTACCCTTTGGTTTTATCAGCTTTTATCCTGCAAGTGACTTTTTAGGTAAGAATAATAATTTTAGTTTTCCACCTGGGATAGGTTGGTCTACGCTGATTATTGGAATTTTCGTATTTTGGTTGTCGACAAGAGTATTTCGTAGAGGATTGTCAAGATATGAAAGTGCCGGTTCGTAATGCGCAGAAGATATGATAAAAGATAGTATAGAAGGTAGTATAGAAGGTAGAGGGAACTTATATGGCGTTAATTGAAGTAAATCATCTAGTAAAAAGTTATAAAGTGGTAGAAAAAGAAAAAGGGCTTAGAGGAGCTTTCAAGAATATTGTACATAAACAAACTAAGGTGATTAATGCAGTCAATGATATCAGCTTTTCTATAGAGAAAGGGGATATCGTGGCCTACATTGGTCCAAACGGTGCGGGGAAAAGCACGACTGTTAAGATGATGTCTGGCATACTAACTCCGACCTCGGGGGAGATAAGGATTGGAGGGCTGTCTCCACAGAAGAATAGGAAGCAGGTAGTGAAAAACCTCGGGGTGGTATTTGGTCAGAGGAGTCAGTTGAATTGGGATCTGAGGCTTGGAGAAACCTTTGAATTATTAAAGAGAATCTATCAGATTGATGAGATTACCTATCGTGAGAACCTTGAGATTATGAATGAAATACTGGAGATCAATAAGATAATTGACACCCCGGTTCGCCAATTGTCGCTGGGACAAAGAATGAGGGGTGACCTAGCAGCAGCTATGCTCCATTCTCCACCAATTCTATTCCTGGACGAGCCGACAATCGGTTTGGATGTAGAAGGGAAATATGCGATTAAGAAGTTCATTAAAGAAATCAATTTAACAAAGCAGACTACGATTATCTTAACCACGCATGATCTTGGAGATATTCAGGAGTTGTGTACTCGGTTAATGATTATCAATCAAGGGAAATTAATTGAGGATGGTTCGTTAATTGATCTTATTGATCGTATCGCTCCTTATCGTTATCTTATTGTAGACTTTTATGAAGCGCAGAAGCATATTACTCATCCACATGCAGAAATTATGGAAGAACATGGCAATAGAATAATATTACGCTTTGAAAAATCAAAGATTAGTGCGGCCAAGTTGATTGAAGAGATGTCGAATCAGGCTCCGGTTAAAGATGTTCATTTGGATGAAGCAAAGATTGATGATATCATTCGGATTGCATATAAGGGAGAGAGATAATAATTATATTGTGAAAAATGTAAAGCTAAGGCATTTATGTGCAGTTATACCGGCATAAATGCCTTGTTTTTTCTGTTGAGGGTGGATGAATGGAGAGATTTATAGTATGATATATGCTATAGATCGGTGTTGCAATTTATCGGATTAGTAATCACCTATCCTATCTTATCCTAAGAAGGAGATAATTGAATGAATAATAAAGAGCTTCATACCCATATCTCTGCGGATGGCAGTGAGATAACTCATAGTCATGGCAACGAGCACGAACATCTGCATACTCATACGAATACTAAGGCTGTGATTGCACGTCTGGCACGAGCTTCCGGTCATCTTAATTCGGTAAAACGAATGGTGGAAGAGGGGAAAGACTGTAGCGAAGTATTAATCCAATTATCCGCCGTAATATCAGCATTGAATAATACCGGGAAGGTGATATTAAAAGATCATTTGGAGCACTGCATTGTCGATGCAGTGGAATCCGGAGACAAATATGCCATCGAAAACCTAAATAAAGCAATCGATAGTTTTATGAAATAGAGAATAATTCGATGAATTACAGAGATCGAAACAGGTATAGACTAGTTGTAAGGATTGAATATTAGGACTGTTATATCCCCATCCGGGGCATACTACTTTGAATTATCAGCCACTCAACATAATCGATTGAATGAAGAAATCCATGCAAACTAGGCTATTACGTTACTGGAATAAATTATGAAAGAATATCCCCCATCCGGGCTTGTTTCTACTTAAAAACCATATATAATTTTACATATCAACTAAATGTGGAAAGTAGGTAGGAAGATGCATATCCCTGATAATTATTTAAGTCCGGCTACATGTGCGGTTTTGACGGCTGCTGTTGTTCCCGCGTGGGTGACGTCGGTTAAAAAAGTTAAAGAAGAAATCCCGAAGGTTAAGATACCGCTACTCGGTGTAGGGGCTGCCTTCTCATTTCTATTAATGATGTTTAATGTACCGCTTCCAGGAGGAACAACAGGACACGCAGTAGGAGGCACTTTGCTGGCAATTCTTCTTGGTCCATTTGCCGCTTGTATCAGTGTCACAGTGGCATTATTCTTACAGGCGTTACTATTTGGCGATGGAGGAATCATCGCATTCGGAGCAAACTGTTTTAACATGGCATTTGTCCTACCTTTCGTTGGATATTACATATATAAATTGGTTAAGGATCATGTGAAATCGGAAAAAGGCGAGTATCTTGGTATCATATTCGGTTCGTATATTGCAATCAATGTAGCGGCTTTATGTGCTGCGATTGAGTTTGGTGTACAACCACTATTATTTCAGGATGCAGCGGGGCTGCCTTTATACTGTCCCTATTCTTTAGGTGTATCCATTCCGGCGATGATGATACCGCACTTGATGGTAGCCGGTGTAGTGGAGGCATTCTTTACTGTAGCAATTATCGCATATATCAAGAATGTATCACCGGGCACGATATACAAGGGAGCAAAAGAGAAGACAAAAGCAATCTATGGATTGCTTGCAGCATTAATATGTCTGACTCCGCTAGGACTTCTCGCGACCGGAACCGCTTGGGGTGAATGGGGTGCGGAAGAAATCAAGGATGTTGTATCCGGTGGAAAAGCCTTAGGTTACCTTCCGAAAGGAATGAAAGAAGGCTTCAACTTTGATGCTATCATGCCGGATTATGCCATTAATGGATTGCCTGAAGTAGCTGGATATATATTATCCGCAATTGCGGGCGTTGCAATCTTAGTTATCGCATTTAAAGTGATCAGTACTTTTAAGAAAGATAAGGTTGGAAGTAAAGTTGGATAATAGTAAAAATCAAGTGCAGGATATGCCTGCGTGGTTAATAGACGATGAGAATTATAATCCAAAGGCAGATAAGGATACTTTTTTAACGAAAAGTATCCTATCTGTCTTTCGGATTATATCAAGAATAAAGATGCAAGATGGAGCGAACCAATCGGTGTCAAAACTAAGTGTTACACTTAAGGTGCTTTGTACGTTTCTCCTGTTAATTCTTTTATCACTCACAAGAAGCTTTCTGTTCGTCACGATAATTAATGTATATTTTCTTGTGGTACTAAGTTTTTTTGATGCAGACAAGTTGGTAAGAATCTTGAAGATGAGCATTGGTGTAACACTGTTTACCGCACTCATCATGGTGCCCGCGATAATCTGGGGGAATTATTATAGCTGCATTATGATTACAGCAAAAGTATTTTCTACAATAACAGCAGTTGGAATCTTGTCCCATACATCCAGGTGGAATGATATTACCGGTGCGCTCAGTAGATTTTATATTCCAGGAATATTTATTATGATATTAGATATCACAATAAAATATTTGTATCTGTTAGGCAATACTTCATTGAATCTACTATACGCCTTAAAGCTTCGCTCAGTGGGTAAAAATAATAAGAAATACAGTTCTATGGGCGGTATCGCAGGAAACTTATTCCTACAGTCTAGGGAAATGGCAGAGGAGATGTACCATGCGATGGAATGTCGAGGCTTTTCCGGAGAATATTATATCAACCATAAATCAAAGTTAGGCTGGGAGGATTATCTGTATCTATCGGCACATGTTGGGTTTGTGATATTATTCATATACTTTGCAAGGGTTTAGTTGATGGATAATCTGATATTCGAAAGAGTTTGTGAAGATAAACTGACAGTACTGTGCTAATCAAAGAAAGTTGTACAGGAGTCTGTAGATTGAGTTTGTCAGACTTGATCAATATATATAAGGTTACAGATATAAATGAAAGGCAGCGGTAAAGATGATGATAGAATTAAAGGACATCTGTTATTCGTATTCAGATGCTTATGCGTTAAAAGATATCAATCTTCACATAGAAAAAGGTGAAGCGGTTGCGTTAATGGGAGCAAATGGTTGTGGCAAATCCACTCTGCTCAAGATGATAAACGGAATTATATCACCGGATCAGGGAGTTTATCAGTTTGCTGGAGAGGAGATTACACATAAGAAGTTGCAGGACAGCAAGTTCGCAAAGCTTCTTCACCAGAAGATCGGTTTTGTATTTCAAAACTCCGACACCCAGTTATTCTGTTCCACGGTCTATGATGAGATTGCATTTGGGCCAAGACAGATGGGAATTGCGGAAGAAGAGATCAAGGTCAGGGTAAATGATTGTCTGAATTTGTTAAATATTCTGGAGCTAAAAGACAGAATCCCCTATCATCTTAGTGGTGGTGAAAAGCGTAAAGTGGCTATTGCCTGCGTATTATCCTTAAATCCAGAAGTACTTGTTCTTGATGAGCCCATGAACGGGCTCGACCCTAAGACACAGAGATGGCTGGTTGAGTTCATCAACAAACTCAATAAAGCCGGTAAAACCTTAATTATCTCAACTCACAACCTGGAGCTAGTTCACGAGATTTCCAACCGAGCTATTCTTTTTGATGAAAATCACACGATCATTGCGGATCGAAAGACGGAGGAACTGCTTGAGGATATCGAGTTGTTGAAGGAAGTTAACTTGGTTGATCAATACTATCATTACCATGGAAGTAGAGAACATAGACATTTTCATGATCATATGTAAAGGATATATAATAAATACTAAAAGCAGTCTGAATAAAAGGACTGCTTTTTTAGTTGAATCACTGGAATAATAGTTCCGAAACTAAAAGACTCTACGGAGCGTTGATTGAAGAATTATGTAGGGGAAAATATAATTATATTGATTTCATGTGTTCGTAATCTAGATAAATCAATGAATATGTTTTTAGAGCGTTGATCTCATAGAAGAGAAGTAGGAATTGTTTATTGGTTTGTCCATATGTGTTAATGATGAAATTGATAGAGTTTAATACTAAAAATAATACAGGAATGAAGGATTATGGAAAATGGATCAGAAAATAGATATCAGTACATTTCTTAATGAAGAGGGAAAGATTACTCAATTATCACAGAAAAGAAGTAAGAGAATTGCAACATTAAGCTATCTGGCAGAAAAATTTGAAGCTGATAGAGTTTATACGGAGAAGGAAGTAAACTTAATCTGTGAACAATGGCACACATTCGGGGATTATTTTATGCTCAGAAGAGAACTTGTGGATAATGGGTTATTAATGCGTGAGCCAGATGGGTCAAAGTATTGGAAGTGATTTTTGTTTTTGTGAATAAAAAAATATAATTTACTATTGACAGCAGGAGAAATATAACATATACTTTATAAAAATAAAACATATAATATAAGCATGTTTACTATGTAATACATATTCTGATTATATGAATTCAATATTTTTATTAAGTATAACTGACTAGAAAACTAGAGGTTTTAGAAATTTTAACATATTCGTATGTTGAAGATTCTAAAGCTTCTTTTTTCTATTGGAGAACCTTTTTAATACAAAGTGCTTAAACAGTGAATCCAATAGAATAAAATATCACTTCGTGTTTTTATGCACATGCTTTACATAATCCATAGGAAAGGAAGATATCATGAGTGTTAATTTGAATACCGTGGCTGTAGAAGTTAGGGAAAATAGATTAAAGACAATTATAAGCTATAGTGGATCGGCAAAGGATCTGAATGATAAGAGTAAGGATTTAAAGTTACGCTTAAGTAACACAGATTTTACGCAGTGCAATATGTGTCAGCAAGGTTGCGCACAGGATATGTGTAGTATGGTAAGGGGCTCTGCTACCGTTGTCCATGCACCGGTTGGTTGTTATGCGACGGATGTGGGAAGAGAGATTCAAGGAAAGAGTGTATCAAAGATTAGGAATTTGGGTGAATTTGATAGTCACACGATTTGTACCAATATTACCGAGAACGATACGATATACGGGGGTACCGAGAAGCTTAGAACTGCTGTTTTTGAAATTTATCACCGTCATCAACCGAAAGTGATTTTTATCACCTCATCCTGTGCCTCGGGCATAATCGGTGATGATATTGAAAGTGTGGCAAGGGAAGCGCAGGAGGAGTTGGGGATTAAGGTGGTTCCTATCTTCTGTGAAGGCTTCAAATCGAAAATTTGGAATACAGGGAGAGATGCAGCATTCCATGGAATTTTACGAAGTATTGTTAAGAATACAGGGAAGAAGCAAGAAGATCTTGTGAATGTTTTTAACTTTGAAGGGGTTGATACCTTTTCACCATTGCTTGGTAAACTAAACCTCCGGGTGAATTATCTGTTGCCGATGGCATCTGTAGAACAGTTAGAAACTATGTCAGAAGCTGCGTGTACGACCGAGATTTGTGAAACCCTTTCCAGCTATGGTGCTGGTGGATTAGAAGAAGTGTTTGGAGTTCCAAAGGTGAAGGCACCATCGCCTTATGGTTTGAATTGGACAGATGCATGGCTTAGGGAGATTGCGAGGTTAACGAACCGTGAGGGATTAGTAGAAAAGGTGATTGAAGAGGAGCATAAGCGAATTCAACCTGAGTTAGAGGAGCTAAGAAGTAAATTGGAAGGTACACGGGTATTCATATTTGCAGGTGATACTTATGCTCACAATCTGGCCAATATGACGAAGGATCTTGGGGTAACATTAATCGGTATGAATACGATGCACCGTGATCAAAAAGCAGATACAGAGGATATTAATACACTTGAGAATTTAGTGAATTCCATTGGAGATATTCCGAATTTTTCGGTTTGTAATGTTCAACCCTACCGAGTGGTTAAGATCATAAATAAATTAAGACTGGATATTTTGATGACCAGACATATGGGTTTATACAACATTGGAACAAAGCTTGGGATTCCATCCATTCCCGAGGGGGATGCAAACTACAGCATTGGCTATGATGGAATTGTAAAGCTTGGAAGGAGATTATTATTGGCGCTGGAGACCAGATCTTTGGTAGAGAACTTGTCGGAACATGCAAGATTTCCATATACCGATTGGTGGCTTAATGAAGAAGAGGATATCTATGTAGGGGAAGGAGTTGGTTATTAATGAGTTCAATTATTGCACAACCAAGATATTCGTGTGCTTTGGCTGCGCAACAATCTGTGCTTGCCATACCAAAAGGAATTCCGATTGTTCATGCAGGACCTGGATGCTCTCAAAAAGCGTATCAGTTTGCATCTACAGGAGCGGGTTTTCAAGGGGAAGGGTATGCTGGAGGTAATAATGTACCAAGTACAAATTCGAGTGAACAGGATGTGGTATTCGGAGGGGAAAATACATTAGAGAAAGAAATTGAAGCTACTTTAAAGATTATGCAAGGAGATTTATTTGTAACATTATCCGGCTGTACATCAGATATTGTCGGTGATGACACGATTCAAGTAGCCAAGAATTTTGCACGAGAAGGATACCCAATTGTAGGAGTAGAAACCGCTGGCTTTAAAGGAAGCTCCTATTACGGACATGAGGTAGTAGTAAATAGCATTATCGAACAGTTTGTTGGAAAGGTACAACCGAACGTAAAGAAAGGACTTGTTAACGTGTTTTCTGTTGTTCCCGGTCAGGATCCATTCTGGAGAGGAGATCTGGAGAATTTAAAGAGTGTACTTGAGAAAATAGGTCTTGAGGTAAATATATTATTTGGATACCGTTCCAAAGGAGTTGAGGAGTGGAAAAGTATACCAAATGCGGAGTTCAATTTATTAATATCTCCTTGGGTTGGATTGTCAACGGTTCGTTTGCTGCAAAAGTCATATCATACTCCTTTTCTTCATTATAAAGGACTGCCGATTGGTGCAAAACAAACGAGTGATTTTTTGAGAAGCGTAGGGGAATTTGCAAAGCTTGATCCTTCTAAAGTGGAAGAGATCATACAACAGGAAGAAGCAAGGTATTATGAATACTTTCTTGGACTGGCAGATTTTATACTAGCTTTTCGCAACAATCTGCCTCATCAACTTTATACCGTCGGAGACAGCGCGTATGCAATTGGAGTAAGTGAATTTCTAGTAAAAGAAGCAGGATTTATACCGGAAGGAATCTACATAATTGATAATCCATCCTCTGAAAATGAAAACAATTTAAAGGATGTAATACATCAGAAATTTCCGGGAAAAGAAGATAAATTTATCTTCGAGAATGATGGAGAATTAATTTATCACGATATTATTCAAAAAATTGGTGATTCAAATAAAGCACTAATCTTGGGCAGTGATTGGGAGAAGGATATCGCGAAGGATACGAAGAATTTATTTACGTATTTAAGTCTTCCGATTCACAGAAAGATTGTGGTTTCACAGAGTTATGTTGGATATGATGGGGCGTTACATTTGTTGGAGGATATCTATACACTTCCATTTAATCAAGGGGAATTTACATCAAATACGCAAAGGGAATAAAAAGAAATTGTATTGGGGGGTGTATTTATGCCAGAGTTTAAACTTGACATAGCAATTCAGTATTTGCTGAAAATACTACCATTTATAAAAATCACAATTATCTATATGTTGGCCTCATTGTTGATTGGAGTTATATTCGGTTTTTTCTTAGCAGCAGCAAAGTTAGGTAAGAATCCGGTATTGAAATTTCTGGCATATGCCTACACAGCGATATTGAGATCCATCCCATCCGTTGTGCTTATTTTTCTGGTTTACTATGGGGTTCCGGAGATTGTGAAGGCATTAGCACATATGGATATATCGGGAGCAAATCGGCTTATATTCATCGTAATTACGTTAGGATTATATAGTATAGCATCCGTATCAGAGATTATGAGAAGCTCCTATCAGGCGATAAAGAAAGGACAGTATGAAGCCGCAGTCAGTAATGGAATGAGTAGCTTTCAAACCTTTCGAAGAATTATGTTACCTCAGGCTTTTTTAGTCGCCATACCGAATCTGGGTAATACAATTATCTCATTATTAAAAGAGGGGTCGCTAGGTTTTACAATTGGATTAGTTGATATTATGGGAAGAGCTACATTATTAAATGCACAAACCTACAGTAATAATATTTTGGAGATCTATTTTAGCTTAGCGGCAATCTATTGGGGAATGTCGTTTGCACTAGAGCGATTTTTCTTATATTTGGAACACCGGTTTTCCATTGCATATCAACTGCAGATAGCAAAAGAAGAGCAGGAAGAGGGAGGGGAGGAATCCTATGCAATTAGATTATGATTTTATGAAACATACTTTCTTTCTCGCACTTTTTGGGGTTCCGGTTGCATTAAAAATTACAATAGTTACATTATTAATATCCATTCCTTTTGGTTTCCTGATTGCAATCATCCGAAATAATAATAAACACCGAATACTCAGTAAAATCTTAGCAGTCTATGTCTCATATAATCGAGGCACTCCAATGATTGTGCAAATATACATTATATATAATATGCTGCCTTTTCTGATCTTTGATTTTTGCAAATCATTGCATATTAACTTTGATATTTATAGCGTTAATAATACTGTTTACGCATATGTAGTATTTTCATTATCCTATATCGCATTCTTATCAGAAGCGTTCCGGTCTGGGCTTGGCACAGTTCACAAAGGACAATATGAAGCAGCTATGGTGGTGGGAATGTCGCGCTTTCAGAGTTATCGGAGAATTATCGTACCACAGGCGATTACAGCACTTCTCCCGATTTTATGTACGAATATAACAGGGCTAATTAAGATGACGTCCCTGTCCTTCTCGATGGCGATCTTTGATATTACTGCAATTGCGAAAGTGGAAGCATCGAGTAAATTATGCTTTATTGAAGCGTACTTGGATATTACGGTTATCTATGTTGTGTTGTGTTTAATCGTTGAATTGATCTTTAAGGTAATAGAAGCTAAGGTAAAAACACAGAGGGCGTCCGCTTAAATAGTTAATGGAGTTATGGTTGGGAGGTGTGATTATGTTAGAAGTTAATAATATATATAAGGCATTTGGTAAGCATGAGATCTTAAAAGGAGTTAGCCTAAGCGTCAAGCGGGGCGATGTAATTGTAATACTGGGAGCAAGTGGTTCGGGAAAAACTACCTTGTTAAGGTGTATTAACTTTTTAGAAATAGCGGATAAGGGTGATTTGAAATTAGAGGACAAAGAAATAAGTCTAAAGCATGCGAAAAAGAAAGAAATTAATTTTGTCAGAAAGAAAACTTCTTTTGTGTTTCAAAGCTATAACCTCTTTAATAACAAAACTGCATTACAGAATGTTACAGAGGGGTTGATTATAGGGCGTAAAATCCCGAAAAAGGAAGCAAATGAAATAGGAATTAAGGCACTGGAAAAGGTAGGATTGGTGGATCGGTATAACTTTTATCCAAGTCAGTTGTCAGGTGGACAGCAACAAAGAGTAGGAATTGCGAGGGCTATCGCTGGCAATCCGGACGTGATATTATTTGATGAACCAACCTCGGCGCTTGATCCCGAATTAGTGGGAGAAGTATTAAGTGTTATGAAAAAGCTCGCAAAAGAAGGAACAACTATGATTGTGGTTACGCATGAGATGAGCTTTGCGCAGAGTGTTGCGAACAAGGTTGTCTTTATGGATGCAGGGGTAATTGTAGAAGAAGGAGAGCCGGGAGAAATATTTGTCAGACCAAAGGAGGAACGAACAAAACAGTTTCTTCGAAGAATCATTCCGGATAGTGATTATAATATATAAATTGAGTTGAAGTAGAAATTGACTGAAGAATCAGAGGTTCCTATATGCTACATGTAATATGCATATATGAGCTTTTTCTTTAATAAGCTCTCGCTTGAATTAAGTATTTTGTGGGGAATGAGGATATCAATGATTCCGAAAAGTGAAATGGTGCGCTGATGTGAAAGGGTAATAGTGAAGGAGGAGTGATCTTGGTAATAAAGCTGTATTTTATTAATGAAGGTTATAGAGGGGATTTTTGCACATCAATAGAAAGGGAACAGTAATAAAGTGTTGTAATGAAATTATAATTTGGAGGGATAGAATGAAAAGGACATATAAAAAAATCGTACTTTTATTAACAGTAATAACGTTAATCGGAACTTTATTTGTAGGCTGCTCAAAGGCAAAGGAAACGAATGCTGACAGTAAGTCGTCATCCACCTCTGCAGCAAGTTCTGATCAGAAGGTGAAGAAACTTACCTTTGCATATACTGCTGATGGTGTTCCTTACACCTATACCGATGACAAAGGGAATGCGACAGGATCAGATATTGAGATACTTCGATTGATTGATAAAGAGCTTCCGGATTACGAATTTAAATTCGTGGCTACCAGTTATGATGATATCTACATTGGATTGGCGGCAGGTACTTATGATGGTGGATTAACCAACAGTTTTTATACAAAGGAAAGAGATCAAAAATATTTAATACCGGTTGAAAATCTTGGGGGAAGTTTAGCCGGATTATTGGTTCGAAAAGAAAACTCTGATGTGGTTACGCTAAAAGATGTTGCAGACAAAAAATTAAAACTGGTTCCAATGAAGGCTGGGGATGGAATGACATATCAGATTGAAGCTTATAATGAGGGGAATCCGAATAATAAGATTCCAATTGAGTATACCTCAGATACAAATGCCTGGAATCTGGCTACCGGATGGATTGCAGAAGGAAGATATGATGTGGCCTCTACTTTAAAGACATCTTGGGAGAATACAGTTGTCGCAAAGGATGGAGCGTATCATAAATACGCGGATAAACTATCCTTTACTATCTATAAAACAATCAAAACCTATCCGATCTTTAGCCGCGTAACCGTAAAGGAGGATTTTGTTAAGTTATTTGATACAACACTTAAGAAATTAAAAGACAACGGCGAAGCGAGTAAGGTTGCTAAAAAATTCTACGGAGAAGATATTTTTTCATATACCTATACAGAAGGAAGATAGTATTTTCGTTTATTCTTTCTTAAGGATTAACAAATTGAGTTAACATAATGTGCGGGGCTGTGGCAAAATAAATTAATAGCAGAAATGATTTGATTGATACAGCCCCTCAAATAAATATCGGAGGAATAATGATTGGAGTATAAGATTGCGGTGGCTACTTCAGATGGAGTTCATATTAATCAACATTTTGGGAGTGCAGAAAGCTTTAGTATATATAAGGTATATGATGATGGAAGCTATGAGCTTAGCGAAGTAAGAGATGTAAGAGAACAGGAAGAAAAGCTAGAAGAAAAGTTAGAAGAAAAGTTAGAAGAAAAGCTAGAAGAAAAGCTGGAAGTATGTGAGGATGAGAATGCATCCTGTGGAGGTTGCGGCGGTCATAAAAGGAGAAGTAAAAAGGTTGAGAGCATTATGGATTGCCGTTGTGTGTTATGTGCAAGATGCGGTTTTGGTTCTGAAAAGGAATTAAGTAAAGCAGGTATCACTGCATTTGTGATTGAGAAAGAAGTTGAGGAAGCAATAAAGAAGATAGCCCAGTATTATCAAAATCGTGATTCTCATAAGTTGCTAATCAACAAATTGAAAGTGTAGCTAAAATGAATGTGTTCAAAAAGGAGATTTATTATGCCAAAGGTAGCAGAAAAGTTAACGGACTTGGTAGGGAATACCCCACTATTGAAGCTAAATGAATATGGCAGAGAAAAGAAGGTAAAGGCAAATTTAATTGGGAAACTGGAATATTTTAATCCGTTGGGTTCCGTTAAGGACCGAATTGCACTAGCGATGATAGAGGATGCAGAGGAGAAAAATATTATAAATAGAGACACCATATTGATCGAACCGACCAGTGGTAACACCGGGATAGGGCTAGCATTTGTAGCAGCTGCTAAGGGATATCGTATCATCATTACAATGCCCGAAAGCATGAGTGAAGAGAGAAAAAGAATGCTTCGTGCGTTAGATGCAGAACTGGTATTAACACCGGCTAAGGATGGCATGAAGGGGGCGATTCGAAAGGCAGAAGAACTTTCCTTTCAAATCCCTGGGAGCTTTATGCCAAGTCAATTTGGGAATAAGATTAATCCGGAGATTCATAAGAAAACAACTGCGATGGAGATATGGAATGATCTGGAGGGGGATATAGCCGCATTTGTTGGGGGTGTTGGAACAGGTGGAACAATTACCGGAGTAGGATCGCTATTAAAGGAGAAAAATCCGGATATAAAAATTATCGCTGTGGAGCCTTATTCCTCCCCCATTTTATCAGGGGGCGTTCCGTCGTCACATAAAATTCAAGGAATTGGTGCCAACTTTGTACCGCCATTATTTGATTATGAGGTGGTGGATGAAATCTTTAAAGTTCGTAATGAGGAGGCGATAGAAGCTGCTCAGGATTTAGCAAGAACAGAAGGTCTTTTAGTTGGATTTTCATCCGGTGCAGCCGCATTTGCAGCAGCACAGATCTCAAAAAGGGCAGAGTTTAAGGGGAAGAATGTCGTAGTCCTTTTTCCTGATACCGGGGAACGATATCTGTCAACGGATCTTTTTAATATAGTAGATAAGGTAATTTATTAAAAGAAATTGAGGTAGAATATGAGTGAATTTATTGAGAGACCGAGATATGCCTGTGCATTAGGTGGTGCACTATCAACTCTACGTGCAATTCCAAAAGCAATTCCAATTATTCATGCAGCATCAGGTTGCGGTTATAACTTATTTAATGCAACCAATGCCGGTTCCGCATATCTTGGAGGAGGTTATTGCGGTTCAACCTCCATACCAAGCTCCAATGTGACGGAAAAGGAAATTGTATTTGGTGGGGAGCAAAGACTGGAAGAAGAGATACAAACAACACTAGAAATTATGGATGGTGACCTTTTTGTCGTATTAAGTGGATGTATGGTTGAGATGATTGGTGATGATATTGATTCCGTAGTAAGAAGATTTGATGAATTGCATAAGGTGATTGCAATTTCAACTCCAAGCTTTAAAGGAAATTCGTATTATGGTTATGATTTGCTACTAGAAGGATTCGTGAAGTACTACATAAATAAACCAAAAGTCAAAGCTGAGAAAAAGGTCAATATACTTGGGATTGTACCGGGGGAAGATGTATTTTGGAAAGGAAATCTGAAGGAAATAAAAAGAATCTTCAGTTTACTTGGTATCGAAGCAAATACTTTATTCGGGGAAGGGGAAGGATTGAACGACATTCAATCCTCATCCGAAGCAAGCTATAATATCGTCTTATCTGAAGTATATGGTCATCTTGCTGCACAGGCTTATGAAGAAAAGTTTGGGATTCCTTATGTGGTGGAACAATTGCCAATCGGTTATTTGCAAACCGAGAAGTTCCTTAGAGAAATCGGTGTATTGTTTGGGATCTCAGAGGAGGAGGTAAATCAGGCATTATCGTTAGATCGTGAGATTTATTATGATTATTTCGAACGATTTAGTGATATTTATACGGATGCGGATTTGCAAAACTATGCCGTCGTAGTAGGAGATGCAAATTATGCACCTTCCGTAACAAGATTTTTATCGGATGAGCTTGGGTGGCTGCCAAAACTCTCGGTCATTACGGATATCCTTAATGACAAACAAAAAACAAGCTTACAGAGAAGTTATGAGAATTTTGAATCCGGACTAACGGTACCTGTTAAGTTTGATACCAATACTTCATCCGTAAAAAAATATCTCAGAGAGGTATGGGAACCCTACAAGAATGAAAAACACTATGATTCACTGACTCCGCTTGTGATTGTAGGAAGCATACTTGAAAAGGAATTGGCAACTAGCTTGAATGCACCGCTTATTACAGTTACCTATCCAATTACCAATCGTGTTGTTCTGAATCGTACTTATATTGGATTTAATGGAGGATTAGCATTGACGGAAGATATATTGAGCACTTTAGTGGCAGGTAGGTAAAGGAGGTTGTTTATGAGTATTGTATTAGGTGATACAGCTCCGGCTAGAGAAGAAAGATTGAAGGCTGGAATCGCATATGGAGGCACCTGTTCTCATATGGAGGAATGTTTGAGTAAGGGTTGCCTCGGTGGAGCTACAAGAAGCTTTAGCCAAACCTATGGATGTCAACATGGTTTGAGTCTGGGAATATTAAATACGATTCGAAATGCAGTGGTTATCATGCATTCACCGTTAGGATGTGGAGCTTCTTCCATTCTTTATTCCGGTCAACAGGGTTCCTCTTTTCAAAAGCTTAGAGACCCACAGGCGGAAGGTACCGTTATTATTAATACAAATTTAGATGAAGTAAATGTTATCAATGGTGGGGAGAAGAATCTAAGAGCAGCAATTTATTATGCGGACCTAGAATTCAGGCCAGAAATAATCATCATAGTAGGAGGGTGCGTGCCCGCTCTGATCGGAGATGATATTGATGCAATCACGGATGAGTTACAATCTGAGGTTTCTGCAAAACTAATTCCGGTAACCTGTGAAGGCTTTAAAACAAAGGTTATGGCAACTGCTTATGATGCAGCCTATAACGGAATTATGAAGAAGCTTCTCGGAACGGTGGAGAGAAAGATTTCAACAGTTACGGAAGATTTCGATGAGTTTAAGAGAAAGTATCTGGCAAGTAAAAGGGTGAATGTATTCAATGTTGGGTCAATGAGCAAAGCAGATGAGAATGAGCTCGAAAGAATATTAAATGCGATAGGGTTAGAGGTTGCATTTCTTCCCTGTTATTCTGCACCGAAGGATTTTACCATAACACTGGAAAATGCATTGAATGTCAGCATATGTGGAACACATGATGACTATTACATTGAATATTTGCAACAAGAATACAACATACCATTTATCATTGATACCATTCCGATTGGAAGGAAGAATACGAAACGATGGGTTATTAATATCGCCAAACATTTTAATTTGGAAAAAGAAGCAGAAGTTTTTTTGCAAAGAGAGGAAGAAGAACTATTGCGAGCCTTGGAGCCTTATAAGCAAAAACTGAAGGGCAAAAAAGTGTACTTGGGCGGAGGAGCCATCAGAATTGTAGCAACGGCAGAAGTATTACAGGATCTGGGGATGGAGATTGTGGGATTTAAAGGGCATCACATTGATCATTTTATTAAGCCTGTTTTAGAACAGTTAGAGGAAATAGAGAATATAACCTTCAATGTGGCAACACAACAACCTTTTGAACAGGTCAATCTTGTGAATCGATTAAAACCGGATTTTATCATTATACACGCAGGACTTAACAATATTACAACCAAATATGGAGTTCCCATTCTTCCGCTCTTTGGACCCAGCTTTCATTATATGGGGTATTCGGGAGCGTTTGACATAGCCAGAAGACTAGTACGTAGATTGCAGAATAACCAATACAATAAAAATATTGCTAAGAATCTAAGGATTCCATATAAACAGGAATGGCTCGACAAAGATCCATTTACCTATATAAAGAACTAAAGAATTGTTTTAAATGAATTGATAGCGTCCATAAAATCAAAATTGAAATTGGTTTTATGGACGGTTTGGTGTATGATATAGATTATATAGAGTACGAATCAGTTAATGATATGGGAAGGGGACGGTATACAGATGTCATACTTATATACTTTTTATAATGGAATATATGTCGATATGAATGAATTGATATATAATCAAGATAAATACAAGGGTAACAGTATCTACATCAATATTACCAATCAGTGCCCTTGTTCCTGCATCTTCTGCGTTCGGAGTGAAAACTTTGGTAAGGATCTGGATGACTTATGGCTTGAAGCCGAGCCAAGTGCGGAAGAGGTGATAACCAAGTTACAAAAACTTGACTTATCGTTATTTAAAGAAGTAGTATTCTGTGGTTATGGTGAGCCATTTACCAGACTTGATGTATTGATTGAGATAGTAACTTACATTAAATCCGTTAGTAAGTTAAGGATTCGTATTAATACAAACGGCTTGGGAAATAAGATTTACAGTAAAAACATTGTTCCTTCTTTGGCTGAATTGATCGATAGTGTATCAATCAGTCTCAATGCTTCCAACGAAGAAGAGTATCTCAGACTTACTAATTGCTTATATGGTCGGGGTTCCTTTCGAGCAATGCTTGAATTTGCTCTCGAGTGTAAGAAATACCTAGAGGAAGTGCGTGTAACCGTGGTTGATATCATTGGTTTGAAAGAAATAGAAGAATGCAAATTATTATGTGATAAGTATCAGCTAGACTTGGTGGTACGAGAATATAGATAGTAAGTAACCACATTTTATTCAGTATTGATATAGATAGAAATATAACATTTTACAGTAAGAAAGAGAGGTTTATTCATATGCATTTTGTAGAAGCGAAGGGGATATTATCGCCTCGTAACGGAATGAACCTATACAGAGGATGCACGCATGGATGTATCTATTGTGACAGCCGTAGCAAATGCTATGGCTTTACGCATGATTTTGAAGATATTGAGGTTAAAAAGAATGCACCGGAGCTTCTGGAGAAGGCTCTGCGTTCAAAAAGAAAAAAGTGCATGATTGGAACCGGGGCGATGTGTGATCCGTATATGCATTGTGAAAAAACCTTGAAATTGACAAGACAATGTCTGGAGATTATTGATCATCATGAATACGGTTTAGCTATCCAGACGAAATCCGACTTAATCCTGCGAGATCTGGATTTGTTAAAAAGTATTAATGAGAAATCAAAATGTGTAGTGGCTATGACACTTACGACCTATGATGAAGCGTTATGCAAAATACTAGAACCGAATGTTTGCACTACAAGGAGACGGTTTGAGGTGCTACATATTTTAAGAGAGAATGGAATTCCTACGGTAGTATGGATTACGCCTCTGTTACCTTTTATCAATGACACGAAAGAAAACCTGGAAGGAATATTAGATTACTGTGTAAAGGCAAAGGTTCATGGAATTATTGCTCCCAATATGGGGGTCACGCTTCGAGAGGGTGACAGAGAGTACTTCTATGAGGCACTTGATCGGCATTTTCCAGGGATGAAAGCAAAGTATCATAACAAATACGGATACGCCTATGAAGTAGATAGTGACAATAAAGCAGAATTGTTCGATACGTTTAATCGTATCTGTAAGGAATATGGAATTGTGAGTGATTGGAGAGAGGTATTTGCGTATCTGCATGACTTTCCTGAGAATAAGAATTATGAACAACTGAAATTATTTGATGAATTATAATTTTAATACGCCGACGAGAACCGTGTAACGGAATTCGTCGGCATTTATCATGAATGTTAATAGATTATTATAACAGCTAATATTTCGAAATAGCCTTATAATCGAGATTAAAATGTCACGACCCCAGACTGTTTTGGGTTTATTATAACATATGCTTCGGTAAAATGTACTTCATAGACATCAAGCTTATCACCGACTTGTGCAATCATCATCTCAAAACTGGGTAGCTTCTTAACAAACTCTTCCTTTAAATCATACACTGTTAAAGAACTTTTCTCAATCGTACCTTGCTTAACTCGAATGTGTGCACTATTTTCTGTCGGAGCAATGGGGATTGAAGTGAATGCTACTTTATTGTTCTGTGAAAATTCTTCTGTCTTAGCATGACCTCTGAGGGTTGAAAAGTAGATTATACCTATGTGTTGTGGGTTATAATAAAAATTAACGATTCTAACATTCGGGTTATCGTTTACTGATGAGGCTAATGCGATGTTCTTCGCTTCTTTCATGATTCTGACAAATTCTGTTGAAAAATCCATATTTGTTCTCCTTTTGAATTATTAAGTTGAATATTTTATATACTTTCGAAAGATAATCTTATTCTAACATAAAACCTTGACAACACTATGTCATGGTTTTAAGATGGGATAAATAAATATAAAAAGGATGTATGCATAATGAAAATAGATCGATTAATCTCTATCATCATGATATTACTGGAACGCAAAAAAGTCAGTGCCACAAAACTTGCTGAGATGTTTGAAGTGACTCCAAGAACAATATATCGAGATATTGAAACAATTAATGCTGCAGGGATACCGATTATAACTTATCCGGGTCTTCATGGTGGAATCGGCATCATGGAGGAATATAAATTTAATAAGAAGATATTTACAACTACGGATATCTCAACAATACTAATGGGGCTTGGGAGTATCTCCGGTGCGATGTCCAATGAAGAGATTATTAATACGATTGCGAAGATAAAGGCATTGGTTTCGGATGAACATATTAGGGATATTGAATTAAAATCCGGTCAAATATTGGTGGATCTCACACACTGGATGGGTAATAAGAATACTCAGGTCAATCTTGAATATATAAAGGAGGCGTTGAATGAATGCAGATTATTATCCTTTGACTACTCCAATCGTCAAGGGAATAAAAGCACCAGACAAGTGGAACCTTATCGACTGATCTTAAAAGAATCGAATTGGTATATGCAAGCATATTGTTCTACAAGAAAGGATTTTTGCATATTTAAGCTGTCACGTATGTCGGGGCTTTCCGTTTTGGATGATACCTATATTCCCCGTGAGATAGAAGAACTCTCATTAGGATCTTTGAGCGCGATAGAGAAGAGTTTCATCACAATTAAACTTTTGATAGATGAATCACTCAAAGACAGAATATTAGAATATTGCCAGGAAGAACAGATTGAGCCATATAAAGATAATAAATTAATGGTGAACTTTCCTTTCGTAGATGATGCGTTTGGGTACAATCTATTACTTGGTTTCGGGGAAAAGTGTGAATGCCTAGAACCTGCTTCTGTGAGGGAGGAATTAATAAGGCGAATTGAGAAAATGATGCATGTTTATAAAAGAGAATAGCTGAAGTGAAGAAGGAAAGCTTGAAAACTGAAAGTATGTAGGGTTTTGAGCAATAAAAATCCCTCTTAATGAATCGTTATGGATCAATTAGGAGGGATAAATTTATGACTTCTCTTATTGTATATGACTTTTTATTGCGTCAAAACTCTCCTGACTGAGAACATGCTCCAGCCGGCAAGCATCCTCTAAAGCAATGTTTTCCGGAACACCAAGTCTGATAAGCCAGGAGGAGAGTAGACTATGTCGTTCATAGATGGATTCTGCAATATCTTTTCCGGCATCTGTCAGATGAATGAAACCGCCATCATTAACAGCAATATAATCCTTTTCTCTTAGGTTTTTCATCGCAACACTGACACTTGATTTTTTAAAACCCATCTCGTTCGCAATATCAACAGAACGAACTTCAGTAAGCTTTTGGCTCAAAACCAGTATGGTTTCTAAATAGTTTTCCGCAGATTCATTCATCATAACGTTTACCCCAATCTATAGCGTTTACATTTTTATCAGGTGTATTTCTTCCAATTAACTGGCACAAGTATAACACAGAAAAAGCCAGATATCAAATTTAATCATATTAAAAACCAGAAAAGTTCCATCGAGTAGATTTGTGGTTTTTCATAAATTTATGAAAAATATGATTGACATTAGTTAGTTGGTTAGGTTATACTAACCTCAGAAAATGAAAATCATTATCAAATAGAAAGAGGTTGAGTGAAATGCCATTGTCAATGATTCAAACAGGTATGTCTAATGTGGTGAAGAGAGTCGGAGGTAAGGAAGAGACTAGAAGATTCTTAGAGAGCCTAGGTTTTGTCCCAGGTAGTGAGGTAACAATAGTTTCTGAGATGAACGGCAATCTGATTGTCAATGTGAAAAACTCAAGAGTTGCTATTGGTAAGGATATTGCTAATAAAATAATGGTTTAATAAACTAGTATAATGAAAGGAATTGCTTATGAAAACCTTAAAGCAAATCGCGATTGGTGATACGGTCAAAGTAGTTAAATTAACAGGAGAAGGTCCGGTGAAGAGACGAATCATGGATATGGGTATTACAAAGGGCGTGGAAGTATATGTTCGAAAAGTAGCACCACTTGGTGATCCCATTGAAATTACTGTTAGGGGATATGAATTATCCTTACGTAAGGCAGATGCAGAGATGATAGAAGTAGAGTGATTTTTTTTACAGGACGGTTAGTTGAGACTAATCGAAACGATTTATAAATTATAATGTTAAAAAGCTATTAGGCGAAAGGAGTACTAAAATGTCTATTAAAATTGCACTTGCCGGAAATCCAAACTGTGGTAAAACAACTTTGTTTAATGCACTAACAGGTTCAAACCAATTCGTAGGTAACTGGCCAGGCGTAACTGTGGAAAAAAAAGAGGGTAAATTGAAGGGACATAAGGATGTCATTGTAATAGATTTACCTGGTATTTATTCGTTATCTCCCTATACTCTAGAAGAGGTTGTGGCAAGAAATTATCTGATTGGAGAGAGACCGGATGCGATACTTAATATTGTTGATGGTACGAACCTTGAGAGAAACCTATACCTGTCAACACAGTTGATGGAACTTGGAATACCGGTAATAATGGCAGTTAATATGATGGATATTCTTGAGAAGACCGGAGATAAGATAGATATCAGTAAGCTTTCAAAAAACCTTGGTTGTGAAGTGGTTAAAATCTCTGCGTTAAAAGGAAGCGGAATAAGTGATGCAGCGGATAAAGCTGTAGCTCTTGCTAAGAATAAACTGGCAGCCGTGCCTGTTCATGAGTTTGATGAGGGGGTAGAATCCGTTATTAACTCAGTGAAGGAAATACTTAGTGAAGATGTCTCGGAGGATCTTAGACGCTTCTATGCAATCAAACTTCTTGAGAAGGATGATAAGATTAAGAGTCAGATGAACACGGTTCCTGATGTGAGTCGGTACATAGATGAACTTGAAGAAAAATATGATGATGATACAGAAAGTATTATCACAAATGAAAGATATGTCTATATCTCTTCAATTATCAATGAGTGTTACACCAGAATAAAAAGACAATCACTAACGATATCGGATAAGATAGATCGTATTGTTACAAATAGAATATTGGCTTTACCGATCTTTGCATTAGTCATGTTAATTGTTTATTATGTATCAGTTACCACAGTTGGTACTTGGGCTACAGATTGGGCTAATGATGGCGTTTTCGGTGACGGATGGAACCTATTTGGCATAACATCGATACATATTCCCGGTGTTCCGGTTCTAGTCGAATCCCTGCTTAATACAATTGGTTGTGCGGATTGGTTACAAAGCTTGATTCTTGATGGAATTATTGCAGGTGTGGGCGCAGTACTTGGATTTGTTCCACAGATGCTTGTATTATTTGCATTCCTTGCATTCTTAGAAGCATGTGGCTACATGGCCAGAGTTGCATTTATTATGGATCGTATCTTTCGTAAATTCGGACTATCCGGAAAATCCTTTATCCCTATGTTAATCGGTAGCGGATGTGGTGTTCCAGGAATTATGTCCTCCAGAACAATTGAGAATGACCGTGATCGTAAGATGTCAATCATGACTACCACTTTTATCCCATGTGGAGCGAAGCTTCCAATTATAGCATTGATTGCCGGTGCGATATTCAATGGTGCTTGGTGGGTTGCCCCAAGTGCATATTTTGTTGGTATTATGGCAATTATCTGCTCGGGTATTATATTGAAGAAGACTAAGATGTTTGCAGGTGACCCGGCTACCTTCGTTATGGAATTACCGGCATACCATATGCCAACCGTTACGAACATTCTTCGTAGCATGTGGGAAAGAGGATCTTCCTTTATTAAAAAGGCAGGTACTATCATACTCCTCTCCACGATTGTTGTATGGTTTACTATGAGATTTGGATGGATTGACGGAAACTTCCGTATGCTTGATACTTTAGAATTGGATCATAGTATATTAGCTAAATTAGGTAGTGCGATATCTTGGCTGTTCATTCCTCTGGGATGGGGAGACTGGAAGTTCTCTGTGGCAGCGGTTACCGGATTGATCGCAAAGGAGAATGTTATTGGTACATTTGGTATTCTCTTTGGATTTGCTGAGGTTGCAGAAAACGGTAATGAAATCTGGGGAAGTCTTGCAGGAAGTTTAACGATGTCAGCGGCATATTCATTCCTGGTATTCAACCTCTTATGTGCTCCGTGCTTTGCGGCGATGGGTGCAATTAAAAGAGAGATGAATAATACGAAATGGTTCTGGTTTGCGGTAGGTTATCAGACCTTGCTTGCATACTGCGTAGCATTATGTGTATTCCAGATTGGTACGTTAATCATAACAGGAACGTTCGGATTAGGCACAGTTGCAGCATTTGCTTTGATTGTAGTATTCGGATATCTACTGTTTAGACCAGCGAAGAAGAGAAGTTAAGTATAAAAACTCTATTATTTATAGAAGTCTTTAAGAAATTGAAAAGTTCAACCGGTAATTGGAGTTTGATGATACCGGTTGAACTTGATAAATATTTATTTTTATCTATTTGAAATTTGTATGCAAATCGTATTTAAATTAATGGTCAATGATAAGGAGGATATGTCATGGGAACTGCTATTACAGCAATTGTAGTAATCGGAGTTGTAGGTTTAATTGTTAAGAATATGGTTGGTGAAAAAAAGAAAGGTAATTCAATACATTGCGGTGGAGCCTGCAAGGACTGTGGAGGACGTTGCCACTAACGAATATGAATCACTGGGATGTGATTACGATTATCTAGTTCATAGAAATAATAGAGAATAATTGTTTCAAGACAGGGTATGTTAAAGGTCATAGCTTAGGCAGGAATGTAAAGTGTAGAGTGTTGTTATGAAATATTTATAAGATAGATCAATAGATGATTATATATATGAGAAATATTTTTTTGATATAGAGTTAGTTACAACTAACTTACAGGAGGAAATGTGTGTAAAGAGACTTATTATATCTTACAGCGAATGGATTTGCACAAAATCGAGACTCAATTAGCATTACAGTGCGCACCGTTGTTTGCAGGGCTAAAGATATCAAACCTGCTGATTATTCAGAACAAGAACGGTGATGAGATAGAAGAGATACTTAAGGGAACCGGTATTTCATATTTTTTACTAATGGAGACGAAGAAAAAAACAACATTGTTATTATATAAAGAAGATAGGTTAAAGGAAACGTTATCAATTGATAGTGTCGTAGTATTTTTTCGTAAATTGGGTTATGAGGATTTTGAACTGGCACATTTGCTGGCACAATTTCAGAAAAGATACGAAAACTATATTCTGACAGGAATGAATTTTCCACATGAGATGGGATTACTCTTAGGATATCCGGTTGAGGATGTAAATGGATTTATTGACAATGAGGGTAAGAACTTTTTACATTCCGGTTACTGGAAGGTATATAAGGATTTGCCTGAGAAGATACATTTGTTTCAATGTTTTGACAGAGCAAAGAAGAATGTTATTCAGATGATTTTTAACGGAAGATGTATCCGAGAGATTATCACATCCTATCGAGAACAGGAATTACAGCAACAAGCAAGTTGACCCATGAAATTGAAGATCCTTGATTTGACGGGTCTTAGAATAGGAGGAATTATGAGCATAGTGATAATCGGTGGACATGATCGTATGGTCTGTCAATATAAGAAAATCTGTAAGAACCATAAATGTAAGGCTAAGGTATTCACACAAATGAGTGCAAATCTTAGTGATCAGATCGGATCACCGGATGTTGTTATATTATTTACTAATACGGTATCTCATAAGATGGTACGATGTGCGATGGTGGAAGCGGAGAGAAGCAAGGCGGAGATTATACGATGCCATTCCAGTAGCGGAACTGCTTTGAATGAGATTCTAGAGAAGGTTAATCGATAATGAGGAATTTGATAAAGCCGAGGATGTAATTTGTCTTTATAATCGAAAGATATGAAGCGTAAATTTCATCCTCAGTTTTTAAGTTTAGCAGGTGATAATAAAATAGGGATATTTCAAAATAAGTAATTTTATTCAGGAACAATGTTATTTAACTCACAAATAGGTAGGAAGAACAGCATTTATACTTTGTATTCCAAACTATTCATTATGGTAATAACATTATTTTTATAAAATAATTTATATTGAAACATCCCTTTTGCTTACCAATGTACCAAGTAAACCGAAACATACTTATATCTTACTCAGCAGCGCATACGGTAAGATACTCATTTAATTTATTAACTAGTACATCCACATCAAGTCCGTGAACTGCACATGCATCCTCTAAGGATTCAACCTGGGAAGAGGGACATCCGAGGCAGTGCATACCGGAATTTAGTAAGATTGGAGTAAAGGCTGGATTGATCTGTAGGATTTCGCCTATAATCATTGATTTTGTTATTAATTGCATAAAAGAAACCTCCTTATAAAATAGCGTATGAATAGTAATTGTAATATAAGATTCATTGAATATCAATTACTTCGTATTAAAACTGTTTTTTAATAGCGAACAGAATAATCGTTGCACTTAATATACCAGATAAATATGGGGGTAAATGTAGCCATGGATACAACTTTGCCGAAATTGTTTTGTTATAATCATTTTATCAATGAATAGGAGGTACTAAAATGGGTTACAGGCTTAATCTGGAGCAGTTTGATAAATATTTAACAGAACTATCTGAGAACTATCAGATTTTTGCACCGCAGCGTAAAAAGGGTAAGGGCTCCTTTTCAGATACAGATTTGATTAGTTATGGCCCGGTGACTTCCTTTAAGGAAATGGAGTTGCAAGAAAAATCGGCATATTCTCCGAAGGAAGTATTTTATCCGATTAGAGAGACATTATTTCAATTTTTTAATAACCAAATTATTGAACCTGAGATAAATACTAAACCGGTTTTACTATTTTTGAGACCATGTGATATTAATGGAGTTAAACGTCTGGATGCGATGTTCTTAAAGAACGGACCGGAACAAGATTATTATTACTTAAGAAGACGCAAGCTTTTGAAGTTTGTACTGATAGAATGTATTAAAGGGTTTGACAGCTGTTTTTGTGTGTCAATGGATGCGAATAAAACAGATGAATATGATGCAGCAATTCGTATCGAAGGAGATGAAATCCTTTGGAAAGTGAAGGATGAAACACTTGATCTTGACGCTCTAAAGCAAGGTACACTTGATGAGTTTGAGCCACAATTTATTCAGGAGAATAAGGTGAAGGTTAATATTCCACCGGTGGAATTAGTGACGAAGGAAACCTTTAATCATGACTTGTGGAAAGAATACACCTCCAGGTGTATCGGATGCGGACGTTGTAATACCGTATGTATTTCCTGTTCTTGCTATAGCATGCAGGATGTACAGATCAACAAGGAACAACAGATTGGTGAGCGCAGAAGAGTATGGGCAAGTTGTCATGTGGATGGATATACGGACATGGCCGGCGGACATCAG
Organism: Bacillota bacterium; assembly: GCA_023392615.1. Classification (GTDB taxonomy): domain Bacteria; phylum Bacillota; class Clostridia; order Lachnospirales; family Lachnospiraceae; genus Mobilitalea. The sequence goes on from JAEVYT010000017.1 coordinate 433,265, forward strand.
TTTAGAGATAAGAATGGCGATCGTATGCGCTTTAAGACAATGCATAAAATTAATGATTTTTATAAGCGGTTTGGTTATCACATGTGCGTAGGATGTGGACGTTGTGACGATATCTGTCCGGAGTATATCTCCTTCTCAAAATGTATCAACAAACTCAATGAAATAGTGATGGAGGGTCAAAAAGATGAATAACCCTTATTTACCAAAAGAATATAAAATTTTAGATATTAAGCCACAGACGGATATTGATGTAACCTATAAGATTGCCTATGAAGGAAAACTAGTGGGGGGTCAATTTATGGAGATATCCATCCCGGGTGTAGGAGAAGCTCCAATATCCATCAGTGATTTTGATGATGCTTCAATGGATATGACGATTCGTAAGGTGGGTCGCTTAACTGATAAAATATTCGACCTTAAGGTTGGAGATTCTTTATACATGAGAGGCCCTTATGGAAATGGTTTTGACTTGAATCAGTTTAGAGGTAAGGATTTAGTGATTATTGCGGGTGGAACCGGCCTCGCTCCGGTGAAAAATCCGATCCGATACTTTGTAAATAACCCATCAGAAGTGAAGCAGTTAGAAATTATGTTAGGATTTAAAACGCCGAAGGACATTCTGTTTCCAGAGGAAATTGCAGAGTGGGAAGAAAAATGTCATGTCTGTTTAACGGTTGACCAACCGGTGGAAGACTGGGATGGGAAAACCGGATTGATTACAACACATGTAAGCGGACTGGATCTCAGTGATGTTAAGAATAAGGTGGCGATTGTAGTTGGACCGCCAATTATGATGAAGTTCATGACGCTGGAGTTAATTAAGAAAGGATTCAAAGAGGAGAACATATGGGTATCCTTTGAGCGTAAGATGAGCTGCGGTATTGGTAAATGCGGACATTGTAAAATCGACGAAACATACGTATGTCTGGAAGGACCCGTATTTAACTATGTGAAAGCAAAAAATCTATTGGATTAGGAGGCACTTATGAGTGTTAATAGAAAAGTAATAGCAAAAAATGCATACCGCATCACTAAGGTTAGAAATAAAACTGCTTTGAGAATCCGAGTGCCGGGTGGACATTTAGAGGCTAGATTTTTTCCGTTAATCGAATCCATCGCGAATGAATATGGAAATGGTACGGTTCATATTACAACGAGACAGGGTTTTGAAATTCCGGACATCGATTTCGATGCGATCCCGGAGATTAACCAAAAAATCAGGCCGATGATTGAAGATTTGGGCTTGAATATGACGATTCGTGGAGAAGGATATCCGGCGGCCGGTACTAGAAATATTTCTGCCTGTATTGGCAACAGAGTATGTCCTTATGCAAATAATGATACAACAAGAATTGCAAGAGATATTGAAAAAGCAGTATTCCCGCATGATTTTCATTTTAAAATTGCGGTTACCGGATGTCCGAATGATTGTATCAAAGCACATATGCAGGATTTTGGGATCATCTGTGTAACACAGCCACAATACGATGCCTCTAAGTGCATCAGCTGTGATGCCTGCGTAAAGAATTGTAAAAAGAGAGTTACCGGCGCACTTACGATGAAGGATTTCACCGTGGAAAGAGATGAGAAGCTTTGTATCGGATGTGGAGAATGTGTTTTGAAATGTCCGACGGGAGCTTGGACCAGAAGTGAGACAAAATTCTTTAACATGGTAATCATGGGCAGAACCGGTAAGAAGAATCCTCGACTAGCAATGCCATTTATCAAATGGGCGACAGAAGATGTTATTATCCAAATTATAAAGAATACCTATCAGTTCGTTGATCGCTACATTGATCGTACTCTTCCGAAGGAGCATATCGGCTATATCGTTGATCGTGTGGGATATCAGGTATTTAAGAACGAAGTGATGGAAGGAATTATATTGAACAAAGAAGCAAAGATAGCTAGAAATATTCAGTGGTCCGGGTATTGGCACAATAATAATGAGGAATTTCAATAGGGTGAAGGAGGGATAGCATGCAAGAGGTATTTTTATTAGAAGACTTACTGAATGTATTAATCGAACTGGAGACTTTAGGGAATCAACATTATACGAAGATGGTTTCATTGACCCAAAACTCGAATTTGAAGTCCCTTTTTGAGAGGTTGGCAATTGAAGAAAATGCTCACAAAGAAATTTATAGCAGATACCTTGCAGAGAAGATTAACCTAGTAAGTAGTACTGCGACACAAGAGTATAAAGAATATATGGACTCCTTACTTAAGAATAATTTATCACTATTAAAATCCTCCGGTGAGGTAGAAGCATTTGATCAGGGATATGCGTTAGCAATTACTTTGGAGAAGGAAACAATTTTATTCTTAAATGAAATGAAACAGATTATCTGCGAAGGATGTTATGAAGATATTGAGTTCTTATTAAATCAAGAAAGAATGCATTTAAGATATCTGTTGACCTATCAAGGTCAATAGATTTCATAAGTTCAAAGAGTTTTATATGTTAGAGTGCTTAGAATTACATTTCATTAGATTGAAGTAGACACAAATCACTGTCGGGAAGCCCGACAGGTTATGATGAAAGGAAAAGGTAATCATTATGTACGAAGAATTGGTAGATAAGATATCAGGCATTGGTCAGACTAAAGTAACAATGCTCAAAGAAAGTAAAGCAAAATATTTGATACTTTCCATGTTGGCAGGAATTTATGTTGGATTTGGTATTTTATTAATTTTTAGTGTGGGAGGCATGTTAGGTGATGCACCATATAAGAAAATATTAATGGGTGTATCCTTTGGTATAGCTCTCAGCTTGGTTCTCATGGTAGGATCAGAACTTTTTACCGGAAATAATATGATTATGGCCGTTGCGTCACTTGATAAAAAAGTGAAGTGGATGGATACAATTATGATTTGGATCTATTCCTTCGTTGGTAATCTGGTGGGTAGTATCTTATTGGCATATATGTTTGTTGTATCCGGTTCAGCGACAGGACCAATTGGTGACTTCTTTATAAAAATCAGCGCGGCTAAGATGTCCGGAGATGTCGTGGAACTATTCTTCAAAGGTATATTGTGTAATATGCTTGTGTGTCTTGCAGTTCTATCCTTTATTAAATTAAAAGACGAGACAGCGAAGTTGATCATGATATTCTGGTGCTTATTTGCATTTATCACTTCAGGATTTGAGCATAGTGTAGCGAATATGACTGTAATGTCAGTTGCTTTATTAATACCGAACAGTGGTCTCACTATCGGTGGATTCCTACATAATATCATCCCTGTTACTTTGGGTAATATTGTCGGTGGCTCTGTATTTATTGGTGTGGGATATTGGTTTGTCGGAAGAAAGAAGAAGTAATTAAGTCAATTAGGATTAGAGTTAATAAGTGTTATATTGTTGTTGGCTTTATTAAATATGGTAGATGGAAAAAGGGAAGCAAAGCGATGCTTCCCTTTTGTATGTGGTTTTACTTTTGTTTGCTCTTGATAATGGTGTATATGCTTAATATTATTCATAATAGAATATTATATGAATTTTATCTTGTTATTTTTTTGACGATATGATAATATGGGATAAACTGGAACAAATTGATAGTAATATAATGAAATGTTATAACACTGTTAGGGCTGCTTAAAAGTATCAGACAAAACAGGGAATAGTAAGATAATTATATGTGGTTTGGATTATTCGTCGGCATGTTGGGAGGAAATAGTATGGAGAATGATTTGCTGAATGCAAAGGATGTCGCTGAAATTTTAAAAATATCAAGAAATACGGTTTATGAATTGATAAAGCGCGGTGAGTTAAATTCCTCTAAGGTAGGGAAACAGGTCAGGGTGTCAAAAAGTGAAGTGAATGCTTATCTGAACGGAACCTCGGGAGGTACGACGGTACAAACGAGAGAAGTATCCTCTCCTTCCACATATAGCAAATTTCCAAAGAAACAGAATACATATCAAGTGACGGATGAGAATGTAAGAGGGAATGAATTTATCATCTGTGGACAGGATGTGTCGCTAGATTTGCTCGCAAACCATCTTGGAGGCTATTCGGAGTCATTACATATCTATCGTTCCTATCAAGCGAGTTATAATGGGATTTATGCGTTATATCAGGGACGAGTTAATATTGCGACAGCTCATCTATGGGATGGCGAATTGGATGAATATAACGTATCTTATGTTAAGAAGATGATGCCCGGAATTCCGGCTCTTATCATTCGAATTGGCAAGCGCAGACATGGCTTCTATGTACAAAAGAATAATCCGAAGGGAATTACCGGATGGAGCGATTTAAAAAGGATGGATTTATCGATTGTCAATCGAGAACGAGGTAGTGGAACCAGAGTTTTACTGGATGAGAAATTAAGATTGATGGGTGTGATTGGGGACTATATTGAGGGATATCATCATGAATGCAAGTCCCATCTTGCCGTGGCAAGTGTTGTATCACACGGGGAAGCGGATATTGGTATTGGAAGTGAAACAGGGTTAATGAATGTGAATGGAATTGATTTTATTCCACTTCAGACCGAGTGTTATGATTTGATTATGCGTTTAGCGGATGCAGATAAACAACCTTATAAAAAAATTATGGAAATCTTAGCATCAGAGGAATTTAAGATGGATTTACAAATACTTGGATGTTATGATACAAGTGAAACAGGGAAAATTATATGGAGTTAATCTGAGCGAATTTGAACAATGTAGAAAATATTCAATTAATAATTTGTTACTTTTTATCAATTGAATATTGTTTGAAGAAGGGTCTTTTTTATGATTGTGTTGTTGTGTATTTATTTTTATTACTGGAAATTAGGTGAAGATCTTACTAATCAAGTTATAGAATATATGTGTAGTGGCTAGAATAATGCAAATCGATGTTGGTGTGATAAACATAACGAAACGTGACAAAATGAAATATGGGTATCGACATATTACATAAATAGGGGGATATATACTCGGAATTTTAGGATATATTCACATTGACATATTATGGGAGTGAGATTATAGTATGCATATAACTAATGATGAATGTGACAGATGAGAAAAACATAAGGATTTGTTGAAGTATGAGCGACATATATGTGACAAACATTAATTGACAAACATGTTTCAAAATTTAATAAAGTTTTCTGACATAGATACTGGAATATCAGTAGTTCTATTAAAAGAATAACAAGGAGGTTATTATATCCGTTCCTGCGGGTATAATGCCTCCTTTTATTATACTAATAATTCATTATAAGGAGGTAGCAACAATGAGAAAGATTGCATTTTACGGTAAAGGTGGTATCGGTAAGTCCACTACACAACAGAACACAGCTGCAGCTATGGCACATTTTTATGATCAAAAGATCTTTATCCATGGATGTGACCCAAAGGCAGATTCTACTAGACTTATCTTAGGTGGAAAACCACAGGAAACTTTGATGGATGTTCTTCGTGAAGAAGGTGCTGAGAAGGTAACGAATGAGAAGGTTATCAAGAATGGCTTCCATGATATCCGTTGCGTTGAGTCTGGCGGTCCGGAACCGGGTGTAGGTTGTGCAGGTAGAGGTGTTATCACAGCCATTGACTTGATGGAAGCAAATGGTGCATATACCAACGATTTGGATTTTGTATTCTATGATGTACTTGGTGATGTTGTTTGTGGTGGTTTTGCGATGCCAATCAGAGATGGTAAGGCTCAGGAAGTATATATTGTTGCCTCCGGTGAGATGATGGCAATCTATGCGGCAAATAATATCTGTAAAGGACTCCTTAAGTATGCAAAACAAAGTGGTGTCCGTCTAGGCGGAATTATCTGTAATAGCCGTAAAGTTGACAGGGAGAGAGAATTCCTAGAAGAATTTACCGCTTCGATTGGAACCCAGATGATTCATTTTGTTCCTAGAGATAACATCGTACAGAAGGCTGAATTTAACAAGAAAACAGTTGTAGAATATGATGAAACTGAAAACCAGGCAAAGGAATATGGTGAACTAGCAAATAAAATTATTAATAATACAAACTTCGTTATTCCCCAGCCGCTAACGATGGATGAGTTGGAGAAGATGGTTGTGAAGTACGGCATAGCAGATTAATTTGAAAGGAGCATATCATATGAAAATGATAAAAGCGATTGTACGGCCAGAAATTGCGGATACCATAGCAGATGCGCTTGGTGAAGCAGGGTATAACTCAATGACCAAGCTTAATGCGTTCGGTAGAGGAAAACAAAATGGTATCGTTGTTGGTTCCGTTCATTATGATGAGCTGCCCAAAACCATACTTATGTTGGTAGTGGAAGATGATTCTGTAAATGAAATATTAAAGATTATCAAATACAAGGCATATACCGGAAACTTTGGTGATGGAAAAGTTTTTATCAGCCCGGTTGAGAGAGTTATGACAGTCAGAACCGGTGAAACAGGGCTATAGTGTGTATTATTGAAAAGCATATGAAAAAGTTTCCATTTGTAAATTTGAGCCTGTGGTATGAAATTTACAGAACATGAAAGGTGTGGTTGTTAAATGAAGGAGATAATTACTATTATTCGACCGAAGAAAGTGAATGCCACTAAGGAGGCACTGGTTAAGCTGGGTGTACCAAGTATGACAGCAATCCCGGTACTGGGTAAGGGAAAGCAAAAAGGCATTGACAGTGAAGTGAATATTGAGTATCGCAAGGGGATATTAGAGCAAAACAAAAGTGGTGGTATGAAATATGTACCCAAGCGTTATTTATCCATTGTTGTTAGTGATGAACAGGAAGAAGCTGTGGTGCAAACAATAATTAAGATTAACCAGACCGGACAGATTGGTGACGGAAAGATCTTTATATGTCCCGTAGATGATGCCCTTCGTGTCAGAACAGACGAACAGGGGAATGAGGCAATCAGTTAATCAAAATTTAGCGATATAATTGAACATTAATATATCACAATAAGAAGCTTTGTATATCGCGATTTTAGTATAATTTATAAAGGAGGTAGAATATGCCATATCATTTATTTAAATGTAGTGAGTGCATACCGGAACGAGAAAAGCATGCGGTAGTGAAAGGCCCCGGTGAGACCTTGGCAGATGCATTACCCCTCGGATATTTGAATACAATTCCCGGAACGATTTCAGAAAGAGGTTGTGCTTATTGTGGCGCAAAGCATGTAATCGGAACACCGATGAAGGATGTTATTCATATGAGTCATGGACCGGTAGGGTGTACTTATGACACCTGGCAAACCAAAAGATATATCAGTGATAACGATAATTTTCAAATTAAATATACCTTTGCGACAGATATGAAAGAATCGCATATCGTATTTGGTGCAGAAAAGATCTTAAAGAAAAACATTATTGAAGCTTTTAAAGCATTTCCGAATATAAATCGTATGACGATATATCAGACTTGTGCTTCCGCATTGATCGGTGATGATATTAATGCAATTGCAGCGGAAGTAATGGAAGAGATGCCTGAGGTGGATATCTTTGTATGTAATTCTCCTGGCTTTGGAGGACCTAGCCAGTCAGGTGGACATCATAAGATTAACATCGCATGGATTAATCAGAAAGTTGGAACGGTAGAGCCTGAAATCACCAGTGATTACGTAATTAACTATGTTGGGGAATACAATATCCAGGGTGATCAGGAGGTAATGCAGGATTTCTTTAAAAAGATGGGAATCCAAGTGCTCTCTACTTTTACTGGGAATGGCACTTATGATGGGCTACGTTCGATGCATAAGGCACATCTGAATGTACTTGAATGTGCAAGAAGTGCAGAATATATTTGTAATGAGTTGAGAGTCAGATATGGTATTCCTCGACTGGATATTGATGGATTTGGATTTGAACCGCTTTCTTCCTCTCTTCGTAAAATAGCGATGTTCTTTGGGATCGAAGATAGAGCAGAAGCTATTATTAAAGAAGAGGTGGAACGCTGGAAGCCGGAGCTTGATTGGTATAAGGAGAGATTAAAGGGTAAGAAAGTATGTTTGTGGCCGGGGGGTTCAAAGCTGTGGCACTGGGCAAACTGTATCCATGAAGAGATGGGGTTAGAAGTTGTATCGGTTTATACCAAGTTTGGTCATCAAGGAGATATGGAAAAAGGTATCTCCAGATGTGAAGAAGGTGCATTAGCAATCGATGATCCCAATGAATTAGAAGGACTTGAAGCGATGGAGGAACTACAGCCGGATATTATCTTCACCGGCAAAAGACCCGGTGAGGTAGCAAAGAAGATTCGAGTACCATACCTGAATGCACACGCATATCATAACGGCCCTTGGAAGGGGTATGAAGGATGGGTAAGATTTGCAAAGGATATTTATAATGGAATCTTTTCTCCGATTCATGAATTATCACTATTTGATATCAGTAAGGATAAGATTCCAACCGATATCGGCTTTAAGACCCAGAGATTAATCTCCGATGTTAACCTGAGTGAAGAAGTTAAGAATTCAACAGTGTTACGAGAATATTCCGGTGATTATGATGTAATAAAGCAGTTTAAGGATAGAGTTTATCCGGAGTTTCCTAGAATGAATGATTCAATTAAGGAAGTTTCAGCAATCTAGCGGAGGTGAATTGTTTTGGAAGATGCATTGATAAAAGAGCGAGTAGAAAAATTACTTGATTATATTATGAAAAAATGTCTGTGGCAGTTCCATTCACGTGCATGGGATAGAGAGAGACAGAATGCCAATATTATTGAAAAAACAACCCAGATTCTATGTGAAGAACCGGTTAAGAATGATACACCGGAAGACCGATGTTACTACGTAGATGCGGCTTATCTCGCTGATAGTTATAAAAAGAAATTCCCCTGGGTATCTGAGATGAGTAAGGATGATTTAAAAAAGGTAATGCAAGGATTAAAAGAACGATTAGACTTTCTTCTGATTACCGGATCTTTGAATCTGGAACTAACTGACCCGCATTATTAAAGGAGGTATCTATGAATTGTGATGTGAAAAATAAAGAACGTGCCGGTATTATCAATCCAATCTTCACATGCCAGCCTGCCGGTGTTCAGTTTGCCAGTATAGGAATTAAGGATTGTATTGGAATTGTACATGGTGGTCAAGGTTGTGTAATGTTTGTAAGATTATTGTTTTCCCAGCATTTTAAGGAAAGCTTTGAGCTTGCCTCCTCCTCGCTTCATGAGGATGGTGCGGTATTTGGAGCACTGAACCGTGTAGAAGAAGCGGTGGATGTTTTGCTTATGAGATATCCGGATGTTAAGGTGGTGCCGATTATTTCCACCTGTTCCACTGAGGTTATTGGTGATGATATTGATGGTGTGGTGCGTAAGTTAAATAGTACGTTATTAAAGAATAAATTTGCCGGACGGGAGGTGCATTTAATCCCGATTCATTCTCCTAGCTTTGTGGGTAGCATGATAACTGGATACGATATTGCAGTAAAAGAATTTGTATCCTATTTTGCTAAGAAGAGTACCCCGACTGATAAAATCAATCTGATAACCGGATGGGTTAATCCCGGAGATGTTACTGAATTAAAGCATCTACTTTCAGTAATGGGAGTGGAGGCAAATGTTCTGTTCGAAATAGAACCTTTTGACTCGCCGCTTATGCCGAGTGGTAATCATGTATCCCACGGTGATACAACGATTGAGGAACTTACAGATACAGCAAATGCGAAGGCAACCTTTGCATTGAATGTATATGAGGGTGGTAAGGCTGCCTCCTATCTGGAGGAAGAATTCGAGGTTCCGGCTATTATTGGACCGACCCCAATCGGTATTCGTAATACGGATACATTTCTTCAGAAACTCAGTGAAGTAACTGGCAAGCCAATTCCGGAATCCTTAGTGGTGGAGAGGGGAATTGCGCTGGATGCAATCACTGACGTTACTCATATGTTCCTAGCAGATAAAAAGGTGGCAATCTATGGTGCACCGGATTTAGTAATCAGTCTAGCCCAGTTTTGCCTGGATATGGAGATGAAACCGGTTCTTTTACTACTTGGAGATGATAATTCAAAGTATAAGAATGATCCTCGTATTAAAGAATTTGAAGAAAAGCTGGATTATGACATGGAAGTTATTGTGAATGCGGATCTATGGGAGTTAGAGAATCGTATTAAGAATGAAGGACTTGAGATTGACATGATTATGGGTCATTCGAAAGGTAGATTCATCTCCATCGATTATAATATCCCAATGGTTCGTGTAGGATTCCCAGTCTATGATAGAGCCGGAAAGTACCGTCATCCTCTTGTAGGATACCGCGGAGCAATGCTATTAGCTGAGGAGATCGCAAATACCTGGTTTGCTGATATGGAAGCAAAACATAACAGAGAGCCTATCCTAAACATGTGGTAATAAAGTTGAATGAAATTAATTTTCAAAGTCACGAATTTGTGACTAAGTCATTCTATACGTAAATTAGAATGGAATAGCATGACATTTCATAACTGGTAGATTATTACGGTAAGGTGGTGAAGCTTTGAATAATTATAAAGCATCGAATAATCATAAAAGGAACAAACATGTATGCCATCATCCGTGTTTTAATAATTATGACTATCATAGTGCCATCATTCATTTACCCGTAGCTTCCCAAGATAATATTGAATATAAGGATGCTTCTTTGAAATGTCGCTGCGCCGGTATCGTTGTTGAGAATGACAAGTCGATTGTGCTGTCACCCTATGAGGCGTATGAGCAGTTTGTGGAGGCAAAGAAAAGTATACCCATACTCTCTGTAGCTGCAATTGCTGGACCTGGTGAAACATTAGCAGATTTCGATGTAGTGAAGGAAACTTTTAAGTTCATTCGTCAGACAAATCAGGATATCAATCTGTGCCTGTCTACGAATGGACTGATGCTTCCGGTATATGCAAATCATTTGATCTCAATGGGGGTAAATTACATTACAGTGCATGTCAATACGAACAGACCGGAAACCGGTGCAAATCTGTATCATCATATTACCTATATGGGTCGCAAGTATTATGGAGAAGAAGGCGCGAATATCTTATTACAGAATCAAATAAATGGAATGAGTTATCTCTCCTCAATGGGAATTGCAGTTAGAATGAACATTAGTGTAGTTGAAGGGGTTAATGATCATGAAATCAAGGATATCGTTAAATTGGCAAAGGAATGTGGCTGTAAATTAACGAATATTATTCCATTGCCATCCATTAAAAACACAGATTTTAACGGGATGGAATCCTATAGTAACGATGAATTAAGTGATTTACGAGGGGAATGTGAGAAGATAATGCCACAATCTTATTATTGCAAACCTTGTAGTTATGCTTCTGTCGAAACACTTAATACAAGACTTTCGATTAATTTTAATGATTTTGCAAGAGAGATATATAAGGATCGAAGGTCTGTTGCTGTCCATTATCGATTTGCAGTTTGTTCAAAAAATGGAACCTTGACGGATCAGCATTTTGGGCATGCGACTAAATTTTATATCTATGATTATAATGGGGAAGAAGTCACGTTCATTGAAACCAGAACCATTGAACAATATTCGCATGGCACCAAAGATGAGAAAGCTGCAGGAAGAATTTATAGACTAATCAAGTATATTGAGGATTGCAATTGTGTTATATGCATGAGAATCGGAGTTTGTCCTTCCGATGCATTGAAAGAGAAAAATATAGAAGTTTACACAACCTATAATCTGATTGAAGATGGAATTAAAGAAGCGGTTAAACGTCTTTATTCCGGTTTGCCGATTGATTTAGGATAGCGCTTAAGTAATACCCATAGGGGAAAGCAGATTCATAAGGAGGAAGTGACAGTTCTATGAGAATACATTATCTGCAGCATGTGCCGTTTGAAAATCCGGGTACGATACTGGATTGGGCAAGAAAGAGGGGATATCCAGTTACTTATACGAAGCTTTATGAGAACCAGATACTCCCGACGCAGACGGAATTTGACTGGTTGGTTATCATGGGGGGACCCATGAATATCTATGAGGAATCAAAATATCCATGGTTGGTTCGAGAGAAGGAATTCATTAAGGCCGCCATTGACAACGATAAGGTACTAATTGGGTTATGCTTGGGTGGGCAGTTGATTAGTGATGTGATTGGTGGAAGAGTGATACAAAATCCACATAAGGAAATTGGGTGGTTTCCAATCACCTTAACCGAAGCAGCCTTATCTTTACCTTGTTTTTCTTCATTTCCAATCAGCCCGGTGGTTTTTGAATGGCATGGAGATACATTTGTGGATTTGCCTAAAGAGGCGGTATTACTTGCAACGAATCAGGCCTGTTACAATCAGGCATTTGTATACAGGGACAGAGTGTTCGGGTTTCAGTTTCATCTGGAGAATACACCACAGATTATTAATGATCTGTTGGAAAACTGTGCGGATGAGATGTTTCCATCCCAGTATGTTTTGACACCGGAGGAGATACAATCGGGGAGTGTTTATATTGAACAGGATAATGCATTAATGAATGGCTTTTTGTGTGAATTGGAGCATATGTTTGACAATGTGGAGGGTTAATATGGAACAAATCAGATATAAGCAAAGAATATGTACGGATGAAGCCAGGATTGATGAGTTTTTACGAAAGTCAAGAACCGGTGTAATCGGAATCTCTGGTGCAAATTACCCTTATTGTGTGCCGGTCAATTATATATGGAAAGATGGGTGTATCTATTTTCATGGATTATCTTCGGGGAAAAAGATTGATTTGTTAACGGAATACCCTAAGGTGAGCTTTACGGTATATGAAGAAGTCGGCACAGTGAAAGACCCAGTGGCGTGTCATGCAGATACCTCCTATATGAGTGTAATGGTGTATGGAAGTGCAGTAAAGGTGGAGGATTCTGAGGAAGGTGCCATGGTCTTGCAAGATATTGTTGAGAAATTCATGCCTGGTTTTTATAAGAGTAAAATATCTTCTGCACTGATAGAAAAATACCGTTCCTCCCATGACAATAAAGGAGTGGCGGTGTATAAAATTATTCAGGAGGAGAGAACGGCCAAAGAAAATGTGGCGGCGAAGGAAGATATATTTCATGGGTAAAAAATCAGGTTGTGAGTGTGTTGTAGTGGAAATATGCTTTTCAATATTACTCAAAGGTTTCTTTATGCATATTGGCAGATAGCGCAGTAACTGAATACAAGGTTAGTGGATGGAAAGGGACGTGATCTTATGATTGCAACGGATCGATATCAATTAAAAGGAATAACCAGCTTTACTACCTATCCCTCTGGAGAAATGAGAGATTGCAAAATAAATGAATATAATGAGATTAGTGTGGGCTCTGGGATGTACGTACCCAGATATAAGGCACCTGACGAGCGAAGGAAGGATAATAAAGCAATATCTTTTTATGAAAATGGAAATATAAAAAGCATTGCACTAGAGGAAAGGACGAAAGTAGCAACATCACTTGGGACAATACTTACAGAACTTTTAACCTTTTATGAGGATGGAAGTATCGACAGCTTATTTCCACTCAACGGTCAGCTCAGTTATGGATGGAGTGAAAAAGATGAAGAAACACTTCTTGAAGACATGCAATTTGACCTTCCCATCGGATGTTTTATTACTAAGATAATCGGGCTTCGCTTTTATCAAAATGGTGTACTAAAAAGCTTAATTCTATGGCCCAAAAAAACAGTTGAAATCAATACACCGTTTGGAGTTCAGAACGTTAGAATCGGATTTCGATTATATGAAGATGGAAGTCTAGAATCCTTTGAACCTGCATATCCGCTTACGATTGAGACGAGAATTGGTTCAATTATTGCATTTGATCAAAATGCTGTAGGAATTGATGCAGATTTCAATTCAGTAAGATTTTACCCTGATGGAAGTCTGCAGTGTATCAGTACCAACAGTGATATTGTAGTTAATAAAATCTCAGAGCGAAAGAGAACTATGATATTTCAACAGCTTCGGCTGGATATGGTTTCGGATGAAATGGTGAAGCTACCGATTGTTATTCGTTTTAATAACGATGAGGTTATGATTGATAATGGTGCAGAGATATATAATTTCCCAATTGAAGACTCTAATTTTCTATTTCTTTATGATGGTAGTTATCAGCAGAAAAAATGTAGCCCGGGAAGCGATTGTTCCGACTGCGGAGCATCCTGCATGTAATTATTATAAGTAACTACCGGATTGGAGGGGGATATGGAAATTGCTGTATTGGTGAATTCGGAAGGAAAGACCTCTGGATTCGATAAGGATGGAATTATACGGATTTATTCGAAGATAAATTGTGAATGGGTTATCATTCGGGATATGGATTATAAATTAGAGCAGATAGTAGATTCTATAGCCCTTCATAAAAAGATTCGAGAAGTCTGTGAGTGGCTGGATCATTGCAAATTGATAGTGGTAAACCGAATTAGAGGGATTCACTATATTGCATTTGAAGAAAAGCAGGTGTCTATGCTTGAGATTCCTGGGAAACCGGAAGATTTTTTGGATGATATTAAGGAATGTGTGCAGCATCAACGAACCGGTAAAGAGGTGCCAATGGAACCTAAAGCAATCTACGAATTGCAACCGGGAATCTACCACACCGATCTACGCGAGGTGATGAATGGAAATACCTCCTATAATTCTAAGCAGATTTTAATGCCTTTTCTAAAAAAACAAGATTTTACACAATTGGAGATTATCTGCGAGCACATACCAAAGTGGCTTGAGAAAGAACAAGGTAATTTAAAAATAAGATTTTCAGTGGAAAATTATAAGGAATGCATGAAGGTAAAGATATACCCGAACAAGGTAAAAATTTAAATCTTCACACAATTTTCAATTTTGTCCCTGTATTGACATCCAAAATAAAAGGAGTACAATAACCTTGAAAAAGAACCGTCGATAATTTGACCGTTGTTTTTGATTTGTAAGAGTGTCAATCAAACAACGAGCATATGGATGGATATGGTATTACTATGGTTATTATCCTTAAATGAGAAATGAAATAAGGTAATACCTAGAACTATAAAGTTGATTATGGTGAATTCAAATGTGGAAAGTAAGTGGAGAAGTAAAATTATTAAAGACATTCCTTATATGCGCCGCATTACTAATCATTGCGGTGATTTCAGTAATTTTTACTGATCATAATGAACAATTTTATCATAGAACCATCGGAAAGGTGGTTAAGGTTATGGAAGATCCGAACAATTCGAAGTCTGAGCAAGGGAAATTATATCAACAGACTTTAAGTGTTCGGATTCTTAATGGTATATACAAAGGAAATATTCTTACCTTGGACAACTCCTATTCGATGGAAGGTGCATATGATTATCACTACCATAAAGGAGACAATATATTTCTATCACTTACATCAACTGTGAAGAATGCAACTACTAAGAATACATCTCTGAAGAATATATCTGTGAAGATAACAGGTGTAAAACGGGATTACTATTTAGTAATAACAGGCTGGATTTTCTTACTATTTATCTTAATAATCGGTAGGAAGCGAGGTCTTTACTCAGCGATAAGCCTGTTTGCAAATGTACTCATCTTTTCTTACGCCCTTGACCTGTACCGTAAGGGGATGAACTTGGTGTTTCTTTGCTCTGTACTGGCGATTATTTTCACCGCTATTTCAATGATAATGGTGTTGGGGAGAAACAGAAAATCTTATGCGGCCATTTTATCAACTCTGCTAGCCACAATTATTACGATGGTGATTACATATATAGTTTTATTTGCTACGAAGAAAAATGGATTGCGATTTGAAGAAATGCAATATATCACCAGACCGATGGAACCAATTTTTATATCGGGGATACTGCTGGGGTCATTGGGAGCAATAATGGATATTGCGATTACAATAACCTCCTCCCTATATGAAATGAATCATGAGCAGATGTCGGGAGTGGCGCTTATCAATTCCGGTAAGGAAATTGGTAGGGATATTATGGGAAGTATGTGCAATGTTTTGTTACTGGCCTATGTTAGCGGTTCCATTCCGATGATTCTTTTATATAGTAAGAACGGCATGTCTTTGTTTCAGGCTTTCTATGCGAATCTATCACTGGAGTTGGCACGTGCACTAACCGGAAGCATCGGAATTGTGTTATCAATCCCGATATCAATCTATACAACACTTTTTTTTATGAAGAAAAAGAAATAATGCTTCTAGATATAACAATGATATTATAAGGAATATTCTTAGGGGGAAGATATGAATATAATTGTAGTGTTGGCGTTTTTGCTATTTTTCTTAATGGAGGAAGTCGGAGGAAGACAAGGGATCAAATCTTTCTTCTCGATGATCTTAAATGTTGCAATTCTTTATATAGCAATTATATTAATGTCACATCACTATAGTCCGTTTCTTGTTACTATTGCGTCAGGAATTATAATTAGTTGCGTACTATTATTCTTTAATAATAATGTCAATAAGAAAACAATCGCAGCATTTCTCTCTGTGTTGATTACTTTAATTATTTTGATATTCTTCGTTGAAAAAGTAGGAGAGCTCGCAAAAATTCAGGGATTTGGAGAAGAAGAATTTGATGAGATTAGCACCTACTCACTTTATATCGGGATTAACTTTACCAAGCTATTAGGGTGTACAATGATTATGGGATTACTAGGCGCTGTAATCGATGTAGCAGTCTCGGTATCCTCGGCAATGAACGAATTTTACCGAAATAATAGCACTTTAACCAAGAAAGAATTATTTGCAATGGGTATGAATGTGGGAAGAGATATACTTGGAACGATGACAAATACCATCTATTTTGCGTTCCTTGGTGGTTATCTTGCTCTGATCATCTGGTTTAAAGACTTATCCTATTCCTTTGGCATTATTATGAACTCTAAGGTGTTTTGCGCGGAAATTATTCAAGTATTTTGCAGCAGCCTTGGTGCCACCATAATTATACCAGTCACGGCAGCGGTCAGCACTTATTTCATGATGCATGATAAAAAAGAGATGAAATCGCAGGAGACAGCATAAAACAATTCGTGGATAGCTAGCGCTATTAATCATCTTTGAAGTAGATATCAACCACCCAAATCAACCACTTGGTTGATTTTTTTTTATTCACTCCACGGTATGATAGCTTCATAAATTAATAGGAGATGAACGAAATGGAGAATTTATTATCAGTCAAGAATATGACGAAGAGTTTTAAAGAGAATACGGTATTAAAGAATGTATGTTTTGAGGTATATCGTGGTGAGGTACTTTGCATCCTAGGTCCGAACGGGGCAGGGAAAAGCACAACCATTAATATATTGACGGCTGCGCTTGGAAGTGACAGCGGAGAGATCACATATAAGGGCGCTAAGATAGGAAAAAAGCTTCGAACCTATAAACAATCAATCGGAATTGTGCCGCAGGATATCGCTCTTTATGAGGAACTGAGTGCAGAAAGAAATTTAAAATTTTTTGCCTCATTATATGGGTTGCGTGGAAGTAAATTAGAGGAGGCAGTAAATGAAGCACTTCTCTTTGCAGGGTTAGATGATAGAAGGAAAGATAAGGTAAAAACCTTCTCCGGTGGTATGAAGAGAAGACTCAATATTGCATGTGCAATTGCACATCATCCGGAGTTGGTTATTATGGATGAACCTACAGTAGGGATTGATCCTCAGAGTAGAAATCATATACTAGATTCCATAAAGAAATTAAGAGAACAAGGGATGACTGTAATCTATACCACTCATTACATGGAAGAAGTAGAAGTGATTTCAACAAGAATTATTATTATGGATCATGGTGCTATTATCGCGGAGGGGACGAAAGAGAGCTTGAAAGAAGACATTGAGAATGAGAAACGTTATATGATCGAAGTAGAGGATAACGGAAGAGTTGGGCATGATGACTTTTTCTCAATTGAAGGAATTAAGTCAGTGAAGGTGGAAGGCAATACTATTGAGATCAGTGCATTAAAGGGAATTGAAAATTTGGATCGAATTATCGCTCTTTTAAGTGACAGCGGGGAGAAGATTCGTAATATCACGAGTGAAGCTGCAAGCCTAGAGACGGTATTTCTTAAGATGACGGGCCGTAAGCTGAGAGATTAGGAGGATTGGTAAATTATGAGAAGCTTTACTGCAATATTTAAGATGGATATGATTAATCTTTTTAAAAATCCGGTACTGATTGGCTTTAATTCTATCTTCGGTTTATTAATGATATTGATTATGGGATTTTTATCGAGTGGAAATTATGCAAATTCAAAAGATGCATATCAGTATTACCTAATTTCACTTATAATATATATGATGTTAAACGGAGCGATGACAGCCTCCAACTGCTTTATGGAGAGAGATATCAAGCGACCGAATCTACGAATTATTCATTCGCCTGCAGGAGGATTTCAGATCTATTTTTCAAAGATACTATCTTCCTTTTTATTTGACTATAGCTTGCATCTCGCACTCCTAGTGGTGTTATGCCCGTTGCTAGATGTTACACTCGGTTACAGACCTATCTATTTTATCCTTTTGATGGCACCGATTGAATTTGGTGCTGCTGCACTGGGTATCTTCTTTTGTTGTGTTTTTCATAACGAGGAAACTACCAGCACCTTATTAAGTTCGATGGTGAGTCTTTTATGTGCACTGGGAGGAACCTTCTTCTCACTTGACGGACTTGGTAAAATCGCAGCCTTTGCGTCTAAGCTTTCACCGGTAAAATGGATGAACAATGCCTTCTTTGCAATATCCTGCGATAATAGTATCAGCTATTTCTGGCCGGTATTTTTTATTGCAACAATCATATCTGCTCTATTGGTAGCAGGATGTGGTGTGTTTTTTAGAACGGAGGATTATCTATGAGAACTTTTTTGAATGTATTAAAGAATAATTATCTGCGTACCATCCCAAGGATGATGACATTAGGGATAGTAACGATTGTTACCTTAGCGACGATGATTCTTGCAGTTTATATAACCGGCTTACAACAGGTGAAGGGGCATGTAGTTTTGATAACAAATCAACCAGAAGAGAAATTGATTAAAGAATCGAAACATCTAGATATTATAGTATTAGATAAAAAACCACCTCATTCTGAATTGGTTAAGCAAAAATATGATGCCTACGTTACAATTGATAAAGAAGGAAACTATCAGGTGGAAACCTTGCGTAATAAGGATTTTAAGAATATGGTGTTAGTGCTGTTACAAAATCCAAGTGCTGACATCGGAAAGCTGAGCGCTGAGCGAGGTGTAGGGGTAAATATTATTGGATTTATGATGATGTTCTTCCTAATGATATCTTTTGCTAACCTATTTGGATTTGCCGATGATAAGGAACAAGGACAGCTTCGAAGGATTACGGCAGCCCCCACATCATTCGGATGGTATCTTGCTGCACATTGTGTGTATTGCCTGACCATATTGATTCCAGAGTATATTATGTTGATCATAATGAAGTTGTGTGGTATCAATATCGGTTTCTCACTCATACAATACGCTGGAATTATGACAGTATTAGCGTTCTTTGGAATCTCAGTAGCATTACTTCTTAACACATTAATTGATAAACCGGATAATGCAAGTATGCTAGGTAACTCTGTTATGATTTTGACTTCAATTTTATCTGGAAGTTTCATTTCCTTTTCTAAGAATAATGTAGTTCTTGATCATATTCTAAAGTTGGTTCCACAAAAGCAATTCATGGATTTTGCAGTAGCACTGGAAAATGGAAGATCATACTCCCGCGGCGTATCCATACTATATGTAATTGGATTTTCAATCGCTCTTTTTATACTATCTTGTACCCTACTTCGTCATAGGTATGTAAAAAAGCTTTGATTTGTAATCCTGACTTGCCAAAGCAGTTAGTCAGCATTACAATAATGTTAAAAAATGATAAAGGTGATAAATTATGGAGAATAATCAGAGCGCAATGCTGCTTTCCACAAAATTAAAAATACCTGCACCACGCAAAAACTATGTGGTACGTAAAGCACTGTTTGAACGACTTTCTCTGTGCGAGGATATGAGTGTGATCTTTGTTCGCGGTGGTGCTGGTACCGGTAAAACGACACTTCTTTCCACATTTCTTCGAGAAATAAAGATGAAAAATGTTTGCTGGATGTCGGTGGACAATACCAATGCAAATGTGTATTCCTTTTGGCTTTATTTTACCGCTGCGATTAGTGCATTTTGGGAGGACGAAGACAGCTTGTTGTCATTGATGAGATCCAACCCGGATGCATCTCATATGGAGAATTTGCTAATCATGCTGATTAACCGAATTTGTGGGGATGAAGATTATTATATGGTCTTGGATGATGTTCACTGTATGAATGATGAAACATTAATTCGAACCTTTGAGTTTTTTATCAGTGCCATGCCTACTAATTTTCACCTGTTTATGTTATCCAGAGAAGATCCTCCTGTTTATCTGGGCCCGCTTGCTGTTTCCGGAAGATTTCTTTTTATTGATGGAAAACAGATGCAGCTCTCCACTGAGGAAGGAATGACATTTTTAAAGGATACTTTGAAGCTCCAAGCAAGTGAGGAGGAGTTAGTACATCTTAATAGTTATGCGGAGGGATGGATTGGAGGACTTCAGCTTGCAGCGGCAGCCGGCATGATAGGGAAATTTAGCGGAGAATTACTTAGAGCCGGTGGAGGGATTGCTACCGAATATTTAACACGTGAGATATTTGAAGCATTAACACAAAAGCAACGTGATTTTTTATTAAGAACTGGTTATCTGACCTATTTTGATGGCGATCTGTGTTCTTTACTATTTGATGATTTCACTAAGGCGGATTTCAATCAAATGATGGAGGAGTTGATTCAGAAGAATTTATTCATCATCTGTATAGATGAGCAAAATGGAATTTATCGATATCATAATATTCTATCCGAATATCTGGCACATCAATTTACATTACTATCAGAGCCGGAAAAGAAAAAATACTATCAAAAGTCAGCATATGCCTTTGAGCAAAGAAATGATTATGAAGAAGCATTGAAGGAATACTGTGCGTCTGAGGATTATAAAGAAGTACTTCGATTGGCAAATGATATGGATGGCAGAATAGAAACCTGGAGCTTTCTGGATCAAGTACCTATAGAGATATTAATCGAGGACAGTGACCTTACCGCGCAATGCTTTATGTATAACATGGGTAAGTTGAATATGATACGTTGCAAAATTATTTTTGATGCTTTTCAGGAGCATTATGGGGATAATGATATTTTTAAAATATTTAAATTTGCTGAGGTTTATTTTAACAAAACGGATGGTATTCTACCACGTTTTCATGCTTTGACCGAAGACCAGATTGACAAATTTAATATGAGACCAGTTACAAAAGCGATGATACTAGTAGAAAATTCAACTGCATTGGTTGATCAACTGCAGTATGAAGAAGCAGTGAAGTGTATTAAAAAAGCGATTCAGTTAAGTGCAGGCACGAATATTTTCGTTGATTTTTATGCGTATAATCAACTAGCACAAATTTATGAAGAAATCGGAGAGTTGAACGAAAGCCTCTCAAGCTATGCTAAATCGGAAGAGATGTTAAAATCACCGTCCTTTATGACTGCAAACGGAACAAATTATTATTTTGGATTAACAGGGGTTTTAATGCGCCGTATGGAGTTAGATAAAGCGGAGAATGCTCTTCAAAAGGCACAAAAAATAATAGAAGAACAGCACATTCGTGTAGATATTACAGATATGACACTAATTTATCATCTCGCTGAACTAAAGTTTTTATACGGGGACGATGAGGGTGGAGTAAAAAGTGTAGAACAAATCATAGCAAAATACTCCGGATACAGCGTAGTGACATTAGGTCGCCTGCTTCTTGAGATGGAGTGTGCGAATAGACTTCCAGATAAGATGGCCGAAAGCTTTATTGATGAATTAGGCAAAGTGAAGAACTATAGGGATCAATTGTTTATGAATCTTCTTAGAGCAAGACTTTTATTCAGACGGGGTGAAGAACAGAAAGCGATGCAAGAAACGGAGGAGATCCTAACGTTTTCCCGTCTTCATCATAATAAAATTCGGTTAGTAGAAGCAGGATTATTAAAGATATATATGATAGTGAACTCTTCAGAGAATGGGACCGGTAACAAACGGGAGATATCGAATCTATTATGTGAAGCAATACATTACGCTCATGAAAATCGCATCTTTATGCCGTTCTTTCTGGATCGTGCACTATTGCTACCGCTTTTAATAGAGCTATATGAAAAATCGGAAAATAAGAAACTACTTACAGAAACAGAGTTGAAGTTTGTTCGTGAGACAATGACAATATGTGGTCACATTGCAGTAAATCCTGTGCAAGAGATATTATCCGCTCGTGAAATTGATGTATTGAGTGAGATGGCATTAGGCATCACCAATCGTGAGATTGCAGAAAACCTATGCATCTCACAGGCCACAGTGAAAACCCATCTGATCAGCATCTTTGGTAAACTTGACGTTACTTCTCGTATGATGGCGGTGGAGAAGGGGAGGAAGGAAGGACTGATTAAATAATGGGGTTATTCTATTGGAGATTTCTCCATCTTAAAGTACGTGTTTTAGTATGTATAATACATCGTATGAAAAGATGAGAGTTAAAGTCATTTAATAAATTATGTTATAAAAGATTCAATATATTCTGTAAAATAAGGCTGACACAAGTAATGGAAATCCAACACCAAAATCCCATAACAATTGCTTTCCCTCCTTGTTTTACTAATTTTACAATATCTGTATTTAAACCGATTGCAGCCATTGCCATAACGATAAAAAACTTACTTGATATTTTTATATCATTGAAGCATAGATTAAATATTGATAAAACGTTACTGGAGCAAAAAGTAGTAGTCAATGTTGTAAATATTGAAGCAAATAAAAAGTATAAAATGAACGTCGGGAAGATATTTTGATTTGGAACATTGAGATTGTCAAAGTCCATTTTAATTTCTCTTCCTTGTTTTTTCTTTATCCTTGTAGTTTGTACATAAGAAAGAATCATTGATATTGGTATAATAGCCAAAGTTCTTGTTAATTTGACAATCGTTGCATAAGCAAGCACTGACCCTTCTGTGCCGTGTATAGTATCCCAAGTAGAAGCAGCAGCTGTAACGGAAGAGGTATCATTGATGGCCGTGCCTGCAAATAATGCAAACCCATGATTGGATAATCTTAAAAATGATCCTATTGCAGGAAAAAATATAGCGGCAATTACATTAAATAAGAATATCACTGATATTGAGGTTGCAATTTCACTGTCATCCGCATTTATGACCGGTGCAGTAGCAGCAATTGCGGATCCACCACAGATGGAAGAACCTACACCAATCAATGTCGATATTTTGGCGGGTACGTTAAGTGCTTTGTGGATGAAAAAAGCAACTACCAGTGAAGTAGTGATAGTAGAAAGGATAATTGGTAATGAGGTTAATCCTACTCTACCAATCGTCATTAAATTAAGGCCAAAACCTAGTAGTATGACTGCAAATTGTAATACTTTTTTAGAAATAAAAGAGATTCCCGGATGTATTTTAGTTTTATCATGGATAAGTAGAGAGATAATCATCCCGGATAATATGGCTAATATAGGTGCACCAATAACCTCAAGTAAGGAAACGGTATTCACGGTAATCCATATTGGTATAGTAATTAATAAGCATACAACCACTCCTGGCAGTATGGTTTTTACATCTTTCATATTCATCCTCCAAGCTCCTCATGCTTGTTAATGTCATGGGAAGAAAATTGTGGCGGTTATAATCATGATTTAATCCACTCAGTTTTTATTACAGATTGACGTCTGAATAAAATTATCATATATTAATCATAATGTAAAATTATTTATAATAATTGAATTATAATATATAATTATGGTCAGTGAGGAGAAATTAACTATGCTGGATTTTAGAATTGAGACGTTTTTAGCTGTATGTAAACATATGAACTATACAAAAGCTGCGGAAGAGTTGAATATCACACAGCCAGGTGTCTCCCAGCATATTAGGTTTATCGAAAATTATTATGGAGATAAACTGTTTCGCTATGTGAATAAATCCTTAGAATTGACACAGGCGGGTATAGAATTAAAAAATGCTATGATAGCTGTAAAGCATGACAATATGCACTTACAAAGAGCCATAAAAAATAGAGGATTCGAAAAGCAAATAATCCGATTTGGAGCAACCTTAACCATTGGAGAATTTTTACTTCCTGATTTGTTGGTAAATTATATCAAGGCAAATGAGAAAGTTCAGATTGATTTCATTGTGGAGGATACAAAAGTATTACTAAAAATGTTGGAGGATGGTAAGATAGATTTTGCGGTAGTAGAGGGGTATTTTCAAAAAAGTGAATATGAATCAATTACCATTTCAAAGGAACCCTTTGTATTAGCTTGTGGTATGGATTATCCATTAAAAGAAGTAAAGAATTTTAAACAGCTTTTTATGCATAATTTAATTATTAGGGAGGATGGATCAGGAACAAAGGAGGTAATGGGACATTATCTTGAAGAGAAGGGACTTTCTTTTTCTGATTTTGTCAGTTCAACAACCTCAAATAGCATCCAAGTCATTAAAAAACTATTGGAAGGTAATTGTGGAATTAGTTTTCTATATGAGATTGCAGTAAAAAAAGAAATAGAGGCCGGTCTTCTTCGTAAAATTGTGCTACCTGATTTCCCGTTGTTTCACGAGTTTAATTATATATGGAGAAAAAATAGTATATTTCAGGATTATTATAAGTCATTGTTTGAAAATATCGTGAATGGTAGGTAATACTTTTAAAAATGGAATTTATA
The DNA here is from genome assembly GCA_023392615.1 of Bacillota bacterium. Lineage (GTDB taxonomy): Bacteria > Bacillota > Clostridia > Lachnospirales > Lachnospiraceae > Mobilitalea. The sequence continues at coordinate 457,940 of JAEVYT010000017.1, forward strand.
AACTACATAACTTCATAAATTCCATTGCGATTGTGGATAAATGTTTGTTTTTATGATAGATAATATGGTATTGACGATTGAATTTAAGGTTATCAATTTCAACTACTGCTATCTTCTTAGTTTTAATATAACCGTGAACTAGCCTCAACGGAAGGATAGATATTCCGATCCCTTTGGATACACCCTGAATAATTGCTTCTGTACTTGTGCTTTCCCATATCGGATTTATAGTGATATGATTGAGGGCTAATATGGATTCTGCCAGTTCTCGTGTTCCGCTATTTTTCTCGCGCATAAGAAATTTTTGATTATTCAGATCATTAATATGGATACAATCCTGTTGTAAGAATGGATGGTTAATATCGCATATAACAACAAGTTTATCATTTATAAAATCCTTGGAGATGATTTGGTCGGAGTGGATGATTCCTTCAATCAAAGCAATATCAAGCTCATTCTTTAATATCATATTTTCGATAATATCGGAACTGTCAATTGTTACATAGGTTTCTGCTTCAGGGTTAAGTTCAGAAAAAGATTTTATTAAACCGGGAATTAAGGTTGTTCCGATTGTAATACTTGAACCAATCTTTAGTTTTGAGCCGGAGCCAGTTGTTTTTAAGGAATCCTCTAATTCTTCGAATAACGATATAATATGGAGTGCATAATGATAAACTACTTTTCCGGCTTCGGTTAAGTAGATTTTTTTAGCAATACGATCAAAAAGAGGGAGGTTATAATAAGCCTCTAATTCCTTAATAGCAGTACTGACAGCTGGCTGTGAGATAAATAGTTTCTTTGAAGCGGCAGTAATGCTATTTTCTTTGCATACAATTACAAATATTTTTAGGTGCCTTAATGTCATAATAATTTACCTATTCTTTCGCAAAAATTCATTTAAAAAATATCAGATTATTAATCTAGCTACACTGGTAATAAATTAAAACATAACCATATCGTTATGTAAATTATTATATCTTGATATTATACTTATGTAAATAACACAAGTATAATTAATACGAAAATTTAATGACCCAATGAGGGAGATTGTAATGAAGAGAACGCTTAATTTTTATTTTAAATTATTTGTATCCACCTTTTATATAAGTATGTTCACCTTTGGTGGAGGATTTGTAATTTTGTCTCTTATGCGAAAAAAATTTGTTGAGGGATATCACTGGATTGAAGAAGAAGAAATGCTTGAGATGACCGCAATAGCGCAGTCATCACCGGGAGCGATTGCTGTTAATGCTGCGATTATAATCGGTTATCGATTAGCTGGGATAATCGGAGCAATAATATCAATATTGGGAACAGTACTCCCACCATTAATTATACTATCACTAATATCCTTCGCTTATATATCATTTCGAGATAATCAAATGATTCATTATATGCTTCGTGGTATGCAAGCCGGAGTAGCCGCAGTGATCCTCGATGTATCCATAAGCATGATGAGCGAGATGTTTAAAAACCGAAAAATATTTTCATCTATAATATTTGGAGGAGCGTTCATTTCCACGTTTTTCTTACATATCAAAACGGCATATGTGATTCTTGTGAGTGGTGCGTTAGGTGGAATAATAATGTTATATTCTCTGAAGATTGTAAAGAGTGGTGGTAAGAGATGATTTATATGAAGTTATTCTGGAGTTTTTTTCAAATTGGATTGTTTACCTTTGGTGGAGGTTACGCAGCACTTCCACAGATTCAAAATCAAGTAGTAGAGGTACACAAATGGCTTACTATGAAAGAATTTGGTGATGTTATCACGATATCTCAAATGACCCCCGGGCCGATTGGAATTAATTCAGCCACCTTTGTTGGGATCAGAATCGTAGGGTGGCAAGGAGCTGTGGTAGCGACCATTGGATGCGTATTACCCTCGTGTATCATAGTGTTATCGTTAGCGTATTTGTATAAAAAGTATCGCCAATTACCTATAGTGAATGGAATACTAAGCGGTTTAAGGCCGGCTGTGGTTGCAATGATACTTATCGCAGGGATAGATTTAATTGTCCTATCATTTTTGAATGGTAAGAATATATCCGTGCATTCAAGCGATGTGGATTTTATTGCAGTTGTAGTCTTTATTGTTGCTTTTTTTATATTGAGACGATGGAAGTTTAGTCCTATTTTGGTTATGTTAAGTTGTGGCGTAGTAGGTATTCTATTATATTCTTTAAAGGGATAAGAAAGTATACTCGTAATGATCGCAAGGGTATGATTTATGCAAATAAAATCAAAGTAGTTTCCGACCATGGTATATTTTGTTGCAAGTGTGGTACCAAAAAAGAGTACTTCTTTGTCCAAGTTTATTATGGAAATACAGCAAATTTTTACTTCCGGTATAAAGTATTGTTTTGGAAGGCATTTGACAAATTATACTATTTTGATACAATCGATATAATTGGATTATATAATTTAAAGGAATAAAAAGTAGGAGGACAATATGTCAAAAAACCATTCAGTACTAGCAATGCAATATTTTAATGAAGGATATAATTGCTCCCAATCAGTGTTTTTAGCTTTTTGTGATGAATTAGAAGTTGATAGGGATACAGCGATAAAAATCAGCTCATCCTTTGGTGGGGGAATGGGAAGGCTTAGGGAGGTATGTGGTGCAGTGACCGGAATGTTTATGGTCGCGGGCATGAAGTATGGATATACTGATCCCAGGGATCATATCTCTAAAAGTGACCATTATAAGCGGATTCAAGAACTGGCGAAAGATTTTGAGGAATCAAATCACTCCTATATATGCAGAGAACTTTTGGGGCTAGTTCAGGGTAAAGATAATCCTGTTCCAGAACAACGTTCAGAGGAATATTATAAAAAGAGACCTTGCAGGGAATTAGTCGGTATAGCAGCAGAGATTATGGATAAATACATTGAAGAACATTCTGTTATCATTGACATTCATAGCAAATCAGATATGATATAGATAGGATGATTTTTAAAATATTAAAAATAGAGCATATCGAGCACATATCGTTTATGATAGCAAGGAGATAGCATGGCCAGACCGACAAAATGGAGAAAAATTGAACATGTCCCTGCAATTCCTTATTTTGTTCCATCGAACAATGAGGTGGCTGAATTTCAGGAGAATATCCTAAAGCTGGAGGAACTAGAGGCAATTCGCCTTAAGGATCTAGAAGGGCTAGAGCAGGAGGAATGTGCCCGGCGTATGGAAGTATCAAGACCTACCTTTCAAAGGATTCTGTTATCGGCAAGAGAAAAGCTTGCAGATAGTTTAATTAATGGGAAAATAATTCATATAGAAGGTGGTAACTTCACGCGTAATATCTGTCCAATTAAATGTCAGGATTGTGGGAAGGAATGGAAGGAAAGTTGTGAGAACCTAGAGATCATCAAGAAGGGGCAATATGCATGCCCAAGCTGTGGGTCTGTCAGTGTTGTTTGCGAAAAAAACTGCAAGGGTAGGAAGTGTCGTAGAAATTGCCCGAGACGTGAGGAAGAGGAATTTACTTAATTTTATAATAACGGAGCTGTTACAAATGTGGATAATTTGCAACAACTCCTTTTTACTATCTATTAATGACTACATTCGTGTCCATGGTTGTGATTGTGCACATGGCCATCACCATGATTGTGGCCGCCATTATGTCCATCGCCATGATTGTGACCATGTCCGTGCTCATGGTCGTGCTCGTGGCAAACAATTCCGGAATCAATTAGTTTCCCTTCAATCCAGGAAGTTGCAACCTCTTTCACATCGCCGGAACAACCGCGTATTACTTGAATACCGGATCGTTTTAGAACATTTACAGCTCCGTCGCCCATATTTCCTGCAAGCATAAGTTCAACGCCTATAGTAGATAATGTTTGTGCTATGTCAGATTTGCAGCCACAGCCGACCGGTGAGGAGATGATTTCTTGATCTTTAATTACTTTATTGTCTATTGTAAATATAGTAAAGTATTCACAATGACCAAAATGACTGTCAATATTATTGTCTCTGGTAGGTAAAGCAATTTTCATAATGTTCGCTCCTTTTATTAATTTTAGTAAAGTATCAAATCACTCATTATTAATTGTATCCATCAATATGAAGAAAATTATAAATTGAATCAAACAACGAAAAGGGATAATGATACATTAACTTTATTAGATATAAAAATAATACATTTATTATTGGCATATGTCAATAACTATTATGAGCATATGCTATAAATATTATGCATAGAGACAGATGTGAGCATACTCAGACAGGAATAAATCAACATTTTTTGATAAGATTACATTACAAGGAGATGATAAAGATGGAATGGATAAAAACCTTAAATCAAGCGATAGACTATATGGAGAATAACTTATCCGACCATATAACAAGTGATGATATCGCCAAACATGTATACCTATCAAACTTTCATTTTCAGAGAGTCTTCAGTCTTTTGACAGGACTAACGGTAGGTGAGTATATGAGAAACAGGCGTTTGTCGTTAGCAGGTCATGATTTATTAACCGGGAATGATAAAATTATCGATGTTGCTTTGAAATATGGATATGATACTCCGGAAGGCTTTACAAAAGCATTTACCAGATTCCATGGTGTAACACCAATGGAAGCGAGAAAGCAGGGTACTATCATTAAATCATTTAATCGCCTTGTATTAAAAATTAAATTGGAAGGTGGTAGCTGTATGGATTACAGAATTGAGAACAAGAATGAATTTGAAGTGGTATTGAAGAGCAGACTTTTCAGTCAGGAGACATCAAGTGTAGAGATACCAAAGTTTTGGAATGAGTATATGAGTTCGGGGCTTGAAGAGCAGGTATGCGGAATGTTTGGTATATGCTTTGAGGATGATCGCCCTGGTGATGAATGGAGATATGGAATCGGAGCAGAGAAGGAATATGTTAAGGAAGTTCCTGAGGGATTTGAGGTGCAAACGATACCGGCACACACATGGGTGATCTTTCCCTGTGTTGGTGCCATGCCCCATGCAATACAGAACTTATGGATGAAGGTATATAGTGAATGGCTCCCTACATCGAATTATGAATTGATTCCTGACTTTACAATCGAGAATTATGAAGAGGGTGATGCTTCACAGGAGGACTATGTATGTGAAATATGGCTTCCGGTTAAGGAAAAAACCAAGTAATATGCACTTTAACAAATATGTGGAAATTGACATAGAATAATGAGTATGGTAGGATAGGTAAAGGATTAAGTCGATAAGGAGGATATGCAATGAATGGTTTCGGTTATACACCTATTTGTAGTAGCAGTTGTAGATCAAAAACACATGGTTTTGAATTTTACGGGATAACTGCGCTTATTTTTAGGGAACCATTCTGATTATCCTTATAATAAATGCAGTAACTCCCAAAGAACATGCGGTTAGCATGTTCTTTTTGCGTGTAAAATTAATTGAAAGAGGAGTTACAAATATGAAATTACCATATAAAAATAATATGAAATATAGTTATATCTTCCGATTTTTAAACAGTTTTGATTTATCCAGTGCAATATGGGTGTTGTATCTAGTGCAGAAAGGGTTGCCACTTTGGCAAATTGGAGTAATTGAGGGTCTGTTCCATATAGTAAGTTTTTTAAGCGAAATTCCTACAGGAGCAGCGGCAGATCTACTTGGTAGAAAAAAAGTGATGATTCTCAGCCGGTTGTGTCATACAACCGCAGCAATCATTTTACTGTTCGCAACAGGTTTTTGGGAGTTTGTAATCGGGTTTACTTTTTCAGCGTGGGGTTACAATCTATTGTCCGGTTCTGAGGAAGCACTTATATATGATAGTTTAAAGTCAATGAAACAGGAGAGGTCATATCTGAAAATAAGCGGAAGATTAGAAGTGATTCTTAATATCGCACAGGGAATAGCTGCGTTAGTAGGAGGTATTTTGGCACAAAAGTCGTTCTACATCTGTTATGCAACGGCGGCATTTATTAGTATCCTTTCGCTAGTACCGTGTTTTCTCTTAAAAGAACCGATACTAACAGAACACAAAGTGAAGAAAAAAGTATCGGTAAGAGGGCATTTTTCTGATAGTTATCATATCGTAAGGAAAAACCCTAAGGTTTTAGAGGTTATAATATCCTATTCAGTTATTTTTACGATTTATATGATTACGTATTTTTATGGACAGAAGTATTTTGCTGAATTAGGGATGAATAAAGTACAAATCAGCATGATTATGACGTTGACAATGGGAACCTCTTGTATTGGGGCATTGTTATGTAACAAGGTGAAAGAGCTATTAAAAGATTACACGAAGTTATTAGCATTATTTATCATAGGGCTCGGGGCAGTAGGTTTGGCATTCGGGAATATTCCATTATCCATATTCTGTTTTAGCTTAATGGGGTTTGCCAATACCTTGTTATATCCGATACAATCAGATAAATTAAACCGTTTGATTCCATCAGATTATAGGGCAACCATTATCTCGGTCAATAGTATGGCGTATTCCTTGTTTATGCTGTTATTATTTCCTGTGGTTGGGGTGATTGCGGAAAGAGTCGGACTCAATACTACATTTGCGGCTCTCGGAGTAGGCGTTGTAATATGTAGCATAGGGTTAGGTGGGAAGAGATTGTTCAAATATTCTTCACATAATAATCAAGGATGCGACACACCTTGAGTATAAAATAAACTGTAAATCGATAGAAAGGAATATGTCTATGAATGAGCAAGAGTTTATCGATAAGCAGTTTCTGGCGTTAGGAACAGTTAATAATATTAAGATTTATCAACCGGTTGATGAAAAGGTAATACAAAAAGCGATTGATCGGATTTATGAAATTGAGGATAGAATGTCTGCCTTTCGACCAAACAGCGATATCAGTACTATCAATGAAAATGCAGGCAAAGGCAAAACAAAGGTGCATAAGGATACCTTTGAAGTATTAAAAGCAGCCGCTCATTATGCAAAATCATCAAAAGGTGCATATGATTTGACAATCAGACCATTAGTAGAGCTGTGGGGAATAGGAAAGAAGGATAGTTATATCCCATCCAATGAAGAAATTAACAGTGTGATTAGGTTGGTCAGTTACAAAGATATTCTTCTCAAGGAGAAAATTGGTACAGTAGAACTTAAGAAAGTAGGTCAAAAGATTGACCTTGGTGGTATTGCTAAGGGATATGCTGCAGATGAAGTAAAGCGTATATTATTAGAAAATAGTATAAAGAATGCTATGATAAATCTGGGAGGTAATATATTGACTATGGGTTGTCGCAAAGAGAATGAACCATGGGTAATTGGGATACAAAATCCCTTGGCTCCTACCGGAAGTTATCTAGGGACAATAAGGTTACAAGAGAAAACAATAGTTACCTCGGGTAGTAATGAACGCTTTTTTATGAAAGATGGAAAAAGATATCATCACATATTGGATCCGATAACAGGAGCACCAGCCGAGTCGCATTTATTAAGTGTGACAGTTGTGTGTGACTCCTCAATGGAAGCAGATGCACTAACAACCGCAATGTTTGTGATGGGTCTTGAAAAGGGTTTAAAATTCCTTAAAAGATTTCATGCCGATGCAATCTTCATTACGAGCAATATGGGGATATATCTGACGAATGGTTTGAAAGAGAATTTCACAATTGCTTAGGATATATCTAAACACGGCTAAAAGATGGCAGGATGAGAAAGGGTTTGATTACTATCATGAAGAAAAAGATACATTATATAAAGATATTACGAAACATAATACAATTAATATTCTTGATCCTGTTACCAGGGCTTTATGCGAATGCATTCCTTGGAATAAAGGTACTATATCAGGGATTACTAAACCATAATTTTAGCTTTGCAGCATCCTTACCTGTGTTGATAAGTACGATTTCAGTGATACCACTAACATTATTTTTAGGGCGTTTTTTCTGTGGGTGGATGTGTGCCTTTGGAACCTTAGGTGATATGATGTTTTTTATTGGAAATAAAATATTCAAATTCAGATTTAACATAAATGAACGTGTGGACAGTGTTTTAAAACATATAAAATATCTTGTATTTGTACTTATATTTTTCATAGTATGGAGTTTGGATAATGTAAATATCAGTGCATTTAGCCCTTGGGATGCGTTCGGAAGTCTTTTTAACTTGCCGCATCTTCCGGATTTCTCCTATGTTATTAAGGAAATCACAATTGGTTTTGTACTGCTAGTATTAATCATGATTGCTTCTATGTTTATCGAACGATTTTTCTGCAGATATTTATGCCCAATGGGAGCTGTGTTTGCAATTGTATCGAATTTAAAACTAATTCGTATAAAAAAGCCCTCTGCTCTGTGCGGAAAATGCAAGGCATGTACCAAGCATTGTCCCATGGGAATTCCATTATATTCGACAAACAGGGTAGATTCTGCAGAATGCATTGACTGTATGAAATGTGTAACGATTTGTCCCAGAGATAATGTTAGTGTGAACGTAGTAACCAACCCTGTAAATCCTGCCGTAGTTGGTGCATTGGCAGTTACTGCGATGAGTGGAGTATATTTTATCGGTACATATGCATCGGATACATCCTCTTCCTTGATTGGTGCTACAACAACTGAACAGTCTATCACTACAGCTAATAATAGTCCTTATGCAGATGGAACATATCAGGGTTCCGGAACTGGTTTTCGTGGCGCAACCACTACTGTGTCGGTAACGATAAAAAACGGAAAGATTAATAACATCGAAACAGTTTCTTATGGAGATGATGCACCTTATTATAATAGTGCATTTCAATATGTTACGAATCAGATTATTGATGGACAGGATGCGAATGTGGATGGTGTATCTGGAGCAACCTTTAGCAGTAATGGAATTATGGAAGCTGTATCAAATGCACTTGACCAAGCGAAGCAATCAAAGGGAAACAGCTCTGTTCAAAGCACACTTAATCCTACGAAAGGCGTGGATGCACAGCCAACAATTGAGAAGAACAAGAAATCCAATGACTCTACTGATGAGAAAGATTCATCTAATATTGTGGAACGTGATAATAAAGGGACAACTTCCGATGAAGGTGCACCAAAAACGAATACATCGGATACAAATAATTCCTCAATGACGGTGAAATACAAAGACGGTACTTATAAAGGGTCAGCTTACGGATTCCGCCATGGTATTACCACTGTATCAGTAACGATAAAAAATAGTGAGATTAAGGATGTTGCAATTATATCCAATGAAGATGACGCTCCCTTTTTTAACAGTGCACGTGACAACGTGATTGGAGCGATACTGGATACCCAATCTGCCAAGGTGGATGCTGTTTCAGGTGCAACTTATAGCAGTAACGGAATCATGAATGCAGTCGAGGATGCGTTAAGTAGCGCTGTGATAAATCAAGATTAATGATGACCAAGTTTCTTTTCAGGTTCTAGTAGCTCCTGTAGATTACCAATATACATGATCGATAAATATTCCGGCAGTAACAGTTGGCCTTTGTATGGAGGCAAACCACATACAAGGCAGGAGTAGAACAAGATCGGAAGCTTAAGGGTCAACTTTGGGATAGCATTCCATATGATTATGCAACAAAAACTTTCCATTAATTACTTGACAAATGAAGTGTAACATATTATATTATAAAACATATAATACATATATATTAAACATGATTTAGAATTGACTAGTAAACTAGAGATTTTAATTTGCAGCACTACTGCGGTTAAAATCTCTTTTTTATTTTCTAAAATAACCGAATTGATTAGGATATAATAAATTTTCATCATCAATATGTGAAAGGTTAAATACTCACTAATCAAAAAAAATTGTTTTAGAAAACGAACTCAGATATTGAAAAGTGAGGGATTTGAATGGGAGCAAGCGAACATTATGGAAACGCTGAGGTAAGGGCACTTCATCCATGTTTTGGAGCAGCACAGAATAAAGGTAGAATTCACCTTCCGGTATGCCCGGGATGTAATATTGAATGTAATTTCTGTGATAGAAAAATTAATGATTATGAGAAAAGACCAGGGGTAGCGGCATCAATTATATCGCCACAGGAGGCGGCTGATGTTGTTAACAGAGCAAAGGCGCTCTGCCCTGAGATTACGGTAGTGGGTATAGCAGGACCAGGAGACACACTAACATCGGATAAAGCGTTAGAAACGTTTGCGCTGATTGATGAGACACACCCGGATATGATTAAATGCATGAGTACGAATGGGCTTCTGCTTAGTGAACGAGCACAGGAAGTGGTTGATGCAGGAGTCAAAACATTGACCGTTACAGTGAATGCTGTTGACCCGGAGATACTATCAAAGATCGTATCCAGTATCTATTATCACGGCCAAAGATACATAGGTACTTCAGCAGCAAAAATATTAATCCGTAATCAATTAGAAGGGATAAAGAAGGTATCAGAAGCAGGGATTACAGTTAAGGTAAACAGTGTACTAATTAGTGAGATAAATCGGGAGCATATTAAAGATATTGCTGAGACAGTGAGTAAGTATGGCGCTGCATTGTATAATATTATTCCATTAATTCCACAACACAAATTCAGTGGTTTATCCGAGCCTGGCTGCCCTGATATAGATGGAGCAAGAAGAGAAGCGGAAGCTTATATTGATGTTTTCCGACATTGTCAAAGATGTAGGGCAGATGCAGCCGGTGTACCGGGGAAAAAGGATTTTGCGAAGGAATTATACGAAGGGAAAATTAATGCAAAAGAGACCTTTTCACATGGCTAATGGTGAATTATTGAAAAGCATAATTCACGCATCTAAGTTTGCACCTGCGGAATCCTCGGCGCAAACTAACACAAAGGGAAGACAAATATTATAATATATATGGAGGAATGACATGAGCGAAAAAAGAATACGACAAATCGCTATTTACGGAAAAGGCGGAATAGGAAAATCAACAACAACACAGAATCTAACAGCAGGGCTCGTAGAAAGCGGTAAGAAAGTGATGGTAGTCGGTTGCGATCCGAAAGCGGATTCTACCAGACTGCTATTAGGGGGATTGGCACAAAGAACAGTACTTGACACACTAAGGGTAGAAGGTGAAGATATTGATCTAAGTGCAATTTTAAAAGAAGGATTTAAGGGTACAAAATGCGTAGAATCCGGTGGTCCGGAACCGGGTGTTGGATGTGCAGGTAGAGGTATCATTACATCAATTGGTTTGTTAGAAAGATTGGGAGCATATACAGAAGATTTGGATTATGTCTTCTATGATGTTCTTGGAGATGTTGTATGCGGTGGCTTCGCAATGCCAATCCGAGAGGGAAAAGCGAAGGAAATATATATCGTAGCCAGTGGTGAGATGATGGCTCTGTACGCAGCAAACAATATATCAAAAGGTATTAAGAAATATGCATCCAAAGGTGGAGTTCGCCTTGGAGGTATAATTTGCAACAGTCGTAATGTTGATCGTGAAATAGAACTCTTGCGAGCTTTTGCTAAGGAGCTTGGTACGAAGCTGATTCATTTTGTGCCACGAGATAATGTTGTACAAAGAGCTGAAATCAACCGAAAAACTGTGATTGATTATGAGCCGCAGTCAGGTCAGGCTGAGGAGTACCGACAGTTGGCAAAAAGTATAGAAAAGAATACGGATTTTGTAATTCCAACGCCAATGAGTCAGGAACGTTTGGAAGAAATTTTGCTTGAATTTGGATTAATGGATGGTTTGCTTGATTATAAAATATAATCGAATTTACTTCCGTAATTCATTAGAAAGGATTTAGGATAATGGGGATTCGAGTAGCTGTTGCTTCATCGGACAATATTGTAGTTAATCAGCATTTTGGTCATACACAACAATTTTATATCTACGATATCAATGGGGAATCAGACTTTCAATACATTGAAGAGCGGCGTGTTAATCCTCCTTGTAGTATTGGTGAGCATAATCAGAGTATGTTGGAGGAGGCAGTACAGCGGGTGCTAGATTGCCAGTATGTTTTGTGCTACCGAATCGGTGGAGGAGCGTCCAATCTTCTGTTTTCGAATGGAGTACATAGTTATGAGATAGGGGATTATATAGAAACTTCTTTAAACAGGTTATGGGATATCGTAAGTCGGAGAGATTCTTAGATCGAGTTTCTCCGATACGCTTTTATAGTATTATCAATTATGATAGGATAAATATTTCGCAATTATGAAGGTTGCATAATTGCTCAAGTATTGGCTTTACAGATATTTTGTAAAGCCAATAAAATTTATTTGTAAAGATACTTGACATATATGTATTGATGGTATATTATCGATACATGTAATTCATATTAATTCGGTATGAATTGAATATTTGATAGAACGGAAAGTGTTATCAATAATATTTATAATAAAATTTTGGAGGAAACAGGAATGAGAAAAAGGATTATTTTGGGTGTATTAACTCTGACATTATTGGTAGGAGGTTTAGTTGGTTGCGGAAGTAAAGATGCTGATAAAAGTGCAGCGAATAATACAGCTACTCCGGTTGTAACTAAGGCGGCAGATGATAACCAAGGTTCAGACAAAGATCTACTTGCACAAATTAAAGAAAGAGGAAAACTGTTAATCGGAACAGAAGGAACATACGCTCCTTATACTTTTCATGATGAATCGGGTAAATTAGTGGGTTATGATGTTGAAGTAGCTGAAGCGATTGCAGCAAAATTAGGTGTTAAGGCAGAGTTTGTAGAGAGTAACTGGGATTCTTTAATCGCAGGATTGGATGCAGTTCGCTACGATGTTGTTATTAATCAGGTTACCATTACAGAGGAACGACTACAGAAATATGATTTTTCAACTCCTTATACAATATCCAGAGCTGCTTTAATCGTTGGTAAGGATAATAATGATATTAAGAGCTTTGAAGATCTTAAAGGTAAGAAAGCAGCACAGGGATTAACAAGTAATTATGCACAACTTGCAGAAAGCTATGGTGCAAAGTTAGTTAGTGCGGATGGTTCCTTTAGCAAAGCGATTGAGCTTGTATCTACAAAGAGAGCAGTTGCAACGATTAATGATCAGGTATCCTTTTATGATTTTTTAAAGCAGAAACCGGATGCACCGGTTAAGCTTGTTGATACATTGGATGATGCCAGCAAGAATGCAGTATTGATCCGAAAAGGAAATGATACTTTTGTTGAAGCGGTAAATAAGGCATTAGATGAGATAACCAAAGATGGCACATTAGCTAAGATTTCTGATAAGTACTTTGGTGCTGACGTTACAAAATAAAGATAATCTTTGGAAAAGAGGTAACCATTATGCATATCAGTGACAGAACCATAGAGATAATCCTTCAGTCATTTTGGCCGATTGTTAAAGCCGGGATTCAATTTACGATCCCGTTAACGATATTATCGTTTCTATTTGGATTAATTATTGCTATCTTGGTTGCCCTTATCCAGGTAGCCAATATTAAGGTTCTAAAACAGATTGTTAAAATTTATGTTTGGATTTTCCGCGGTACGCCAATGTTGGTTCAGATATTCATCATCTTTTTTGGATTACCAAAGATGGGCATCTTATTAGATCCATTTCCGGCTGCTATCATTGCATTTTCTTTAAACGTCGGAGCATATTCATCGGAGACGATAAGAGGAGCAATTTTGTCTGTACCAAAGGGTCAGTGGGAAGCCGGTTATGCGTTTGGCATGACATTTTCACAAGTGTTTCGCAGAATTATATTAAAGCAGGCAGCGAAGATATCCATTCCGCCACTCTCAAATACTTTTATCGGTCTTGTAAAGGATACTTCACTTGCTTCAACGATTACACTTACGGAGATGTTCATGGTTACACAACGAATTGTGGCATACCGATATGAACCGTTGTTATTATATTGTGAATTAGCAGTAATCTATCTTGTATTATGTAGTATATTGAATGTTCTTCAGGGATACCTTGAGAAAAAACTAGTGCACTAGGAGATGAGGTGAAGAGATGCTCGAAGTTACAAATATTCATAAGAGTTTTGAAGAGAACGCAGTACTTAAAGGGGTTGACATCAAAGTTAGTAAAGGTGATGTGATTGCAATATTAGGACCTAGCGGTTCCGGAAAAACCACACTTCTTCGATGCTTGAATTTCCTGGAGCATGCCGATCAAGGAGAGATTCGATTAGGAGATATTTCAACAGAATTTAAGAAGGCACATAAACATCAGATCATCGATATTCGAAAACGAATGAGTTTTGTGTTCCAAAACTATAATTTAATTATTACAAAAACAGCTCTTCAGAATGTGATGGAGCCACTGATTGTTGTTCAAAAGAAATCAAAAGCCGAAGCCAGACAAATTGCGCAAGAAGCTTTGGATAAGGTAGGGTTATCTAATCGTTATGATTATTATCCGGCACAATTATCCGGCGGACAACAGCAAAGAGTTGGCATAGCCAGAGCAATTGCGGTAAAACCGGACGTGATTTTATTTGATGAACCGACCTCCTCCCTTGATCCGGAATTAGTGGGTGAGGTGTTGAATGTAATCAAAAAGATTGCAGAAGAAGGTACTACGATGCTGATAGTAACGCATGAGATATCGTTTGCGCGTGAGGTTGCGAATAAAGTGATCTTCATGGATGGTGGTAAGATTGTGGAAGAGAATGATGCCAAAGAATTCTTCGTTAGTCCTAAGAAGGAAAGAACAATTGAATTTTTAAACCGATTTGTACCGGACTTTACAAATGTGTTGTAAATTATTGTTGTTTTATAAGAAAAGAACTATATAAATCTTATAATGCTGATTTTCCAAGATAAATTTTTGGAGGGTCAGCATTATTTGTTTCATAAGATAAATTGCGGTTTCATATGAAATGAATTTCTTGTACGCAGAAGGAGGTAATAGCTAAATAAAGTTTAACCAATTTTTCTCATCGATTTATGCTATAATAAGCATCAATATCAATGAGGAAATAGAGATTAATTATATTGCTTTATTATAAATACATTGTATAATCATGATTGTTGAATACAATTTGTTAGGGTAGGAGAGGTATATTAATTACACACATTACATAGGCAATGAGAGTTTGTAATTAATATGTAAAATATAAAACTAAATTATTTTTGAATACATAAAGTAAGTCTTAGCTAGATCAGAATTCATAGTACAGGAGTCTTAGTGTGAAAAATCATAGATTTTTCACACGCAACTTTGTGCCTGTGCCCCAAAGTTTGCTGGCTATGTAGAAAGGCATGGTTATTATGAAAAAATTAATTATTATACTAGGAACGGTGGGGGTGTCTTTTTCCGCAATCTTTGTGCGGGCTTCCACAGCACCCTCCATGGTTCTGGTTTTTTATCGTGTTTTGTTTGCCACTATAATACTTTTGCCGTTTATCGTATTACACTTTCGGAAAGAAATCCGTTCACTAAAGCCAAGCTCCGTTCTGATGCCTATGATAAGTGGGATGTTCTTGGGATTGCATTTTACGATGTATTTTGAGTCATTGCACTATACCAGTATTGCTTCTTCGCTTATTCTAGTGGATACCGAGGTGTTTTTCGTAGCTGGGGTTATGATACTGATATGGAAGGAGAAGATATCAGCGAAGGCTTGGATAGGAATAGTCGCAACTTTTGTAGGAAGTATCGTGGTGGCAACAGCGGATATGGGTAGCGGAAGTAATATGTTAATGGGTGATTTGATGGCTTTTGTGGGTGCGGCTTTTATGGCGGTGTATACCTTGCTTGGAAGACAATGTCGTAAGGCCATGAGTACCACAGTGTATACGTTTTTTGTATATGCTTTTGCTTCCTTGACGCTTATTGTATTAATGTCATTAAGAAGAATGCCAATTACCGGATATGAGCAGAAAAATTATTTGATTGCGCTGGGGCTTGCCACTATATGTACCTTATGTGGGCATAGCGTTTATAGCTGGGGATTAAAGTATGAGAAAGCTTCTTTTATCTCAACAGCAAAATTATTAGAGCCGGTATTTGCATCTGTGTTGGGGCTAATGATATTTACTGAGATACCCTCCTTGTTTGTCGTCATTGGTGGAGTGATTGTGATTAGCGGAGTATATTATTATTCCCGTAATAGTGAATCGGTTAAAAATAATATAGAGAAGACATCGGTTAAGATGAAGGAATAGAGGTTACATATGAAAAGTAAAACATGGTTAACTAAAACTATGGTGGTGTGTATTGCAGCATCAATATGCTGTGCATTATGGGGAAGTGCTTTCCCTTATGTTAAAATTGGATATCGTTTGTTAGGAATTTCATCACAAGAGATAAATTCACAAATTCTGTTCGCTGGTTCTCGTTTCACACTGGCAGGAGTGCTGACCATATTAATTGGCAGTGTGATAACTAGAAAATTTTTAATTCCGGCAAAAGAAAGCTGGGGAAATATTTTAATTTTATGTCTATTCCAAACAATTTTACAATATGTTTTCTTTTACATAGGACTTTCGAATACCTCAGGTGTGAAGGCATCAATCATTGAAGGAATGAATGTATTTGCTTCTTTGCTTGTAGCGAGTTCAATATATCATATGGAGAAACTTTCGCCAAGGAAGATAATTGGATGTGTAATAGGATTTGTAGGTGTAATTCTTGTGAATATCAACAAGGATGGGCTAGATACAAATTTTAAATTGGCTGGGGAAGGTTTTATTATCCTATCAGTGATCGCTTATGCATTCTCATCCGTAATGCTAAAGCGATATTCTAAGAAAGAGAATGCAATTTTACTCAGTGGCTATCAGTTTGTGATCGGCGGGAGTATTATGATGCTTATCGGTATCTTTACGGGTGGCAAAACTGAGAATTATAATGGAACTTCCATAATGATCTTAATCTATCTGTCCCTCGTTTCTGCGATCGCTTATGCTTTGTGGGCGGTACTATTAAAATATAATACGGTTTCTAGGGTGGCTGTATATGGCTTTATGACACCGATATTCGGAGTGATATTGTCGGCAATTTTATTAAAGGAGCAGCAATATTTAGGAATTAAATGTGTGATTGCATTAGCTTTAGTAAGTATAGGAATCCTTATAGTAAATAAGGAAAAATAAAAAAGATTAAAGTAAAAGAGCGTTTGTATCAACATCGTGCTTAGTTGATATGAGCGCTCTTTTATAGTTCTTGTATAATAGATATTTGGGATTCTTTTTATTATTTAGAAATTGTGCTTGTATAGAATAGATAGCCTCTTCATATTAATTAAAGAAAGAGAAAGTGGGAGTGACTATGGATTCACTTTGTATCTTATTAGCAATCATGGCAGGTATCTTCACAACGATCGAATCAAGTATCAATTCGCAATTAGGCAAATATTTAACACCGAGTGTTGCAGCGTTACATAGTCTGATTATCGGGTTGATTTTCATGCTGTTTTTTACTGTATCAAGAGGTGATATTGTCCAGTATACAAAGGTGGTTAATGTAAAGCCAATTTGGTTGATTGGCGGGATATTCGGTGCGCTAATTATTTATTTATCTTCTAGATCTATCCCTATGCTTGGCATCTCTAATACACTCATATTAATACTTGCGGGGCAGCTTTTAAGCGGGTTAGTGCTAGATGTGGTAGTGTTAAATGCACAAATAAGTGTGAAAAAAATGACCGGTGCAATATTATTTTTAATTGGAGCTATTATTTTTATAAGGGATTAATCTATCATCCTGCAGATAAACGGTAAAGTTCAGGTTTCTTAGTGAGATTTTTTTGTATATATGGATTTAATTTTTCCTTTAGTGAATCACTGATTTGAACCAAAGGTAATCTCACTTCAGGTGAGTTGATTAAGCCAAGCTGGTTAAGAATATATTTAATTGGAGTAGGATTCGGTTCTTTGAATAAAAGAGGTACGAATTCGTATAACTCCTTCCAGATTTCAAAAGCCCCAGTTTGATCCTTGTTCTTCATTCTATTATATACCTCAACAAATTTGGCGGTATCTATATGAGCTGACGCAAGAATACCACCATGGCCGCCAAGTGCTAATGTGACATAGAATAATGCATCTTCACCGGTTAGTATGGAGAAATCCTTGGGCGGATTCATTAATAGTGACATTGATTGTTTCATATCTCCACTTGCATCTTTAATGGCCACAATGTTCGGTATTTCAGCTAATTGAAACACTGTTTCATTCTCAATATTCACTCCTGTACGATAAGGAATATTATAAAGGATAATATCTAAATCGGTTTCTGCTGCTATGGTTTTAAAGTGTGTGTAGATACCTTCCTGGTTTGGTCTGTTATAGTAAGGACAGACCGAGAGGATTCCCTGAATATCATATTTCTGTGCTATTTTTAATTTTTTAATTACCTTAGCAGTATAATTACCACCGATACCTACATAAATTGGTAGACGTCCTTTGTTATATTCCAAAGTCTTATCTATCATATTCTCAAATTCATAATCATCCAAAGTGGGAATCTCCCCGGTTGTACCCAGCGGGATAATTCCGCTTATTCCTGTATCTGTATAATGATCAATTAGTCTTTTATAGGATGTATAATCAATTTTATCATCGTGAAATGGAGTTATAATCGGTAACCAAACACCGTTAAGTTGCATAAATAGACCTCCTTATAAATGCGCAATCTTAGTTTTCTAATTCTATTCTACAGAACATTATTTATAAAAAATAGCATAATAATGCTTTGATTGTTGCATATAATGCTTTATAATGATTTAAATGAGAGATGAAACATTAAGTAAGATGTGTTGAACTTGAAAAAATAAGCGTATTACGATCGCTTTTGATATATTCATATTTGCTTCGATGTAACGTTGTGATTCACTAATGTCTTTGTCATATGGTAAACCAGCTTCAAAAATACAGAACTCCTCGCTGTGCTCGTCAAGCATGCTGTTTTTTGATGCTAAACCATATTCCAAATACATAAGTGAATATAGCAACTTTTACATAGGCACAAATATAAATATATCAAATCTCAATCTCTTTACTGCTTATTTTTTCAAGTGCTTTACATTTTAATGATTAATGCCTCATTTCACATTTGATGGTAGGAACGACACCGCTAGAGCATGAGATGAATATTTCATCGCATTTTTTAGGGCAAATCAAACCGCTAGAATAAAAGAGAAATACGTACAATTTATAATATGCAAGTTTAAGTGCAAGGGAACTTGGTATTAAGGTAAGAGACTGTTAATAGGAAGATTTAGGTCGATTTCTTGCGGAGATTGCTTAATAAAGAATCGACTTATATTGAAGTGATTCAGCAAGTTAGTAAAGATCTTATGGTATTATTGATAGAAGAAAGATGTTTTTGATATAGTAATATATATTTATACTAATGCAGTGGTTTGGATAAGGGGTGTGATACTTGTGAGTACATTTGAGAAGTTTGGGTATTTGGAGAATGATTTTAAGATGTTTCATATCGAGGATCGTCAAAGGAAGGAATTTGCTTTTCATTATCATGATTTTAATAAAATAATGATTTTCATAAAGGGGAATATTAATTATACAATCGAAGGCAAGAATTATTCTTTAAATCCGTATGATATCGTTCTTGTAAACGCAGGAGAGATTCATAGACCCTCCATTCTCGATGATTCTGAGTATGAGAGAATCATAATATATGTATCCACCCAGTTCCTTAAAGGCTATGCTAAGGATGATTATGACTTAAATGATTGTTTTGACCGAGCAAAAAAAGAGAAGTCGAATGTATTAAGGATTCATAATCTGGAGAAAAGTAAATTGTATCAGGTTTGTCTAGAACTAGAACATTCCTTTGAGGATAATGCGTTTGGTAATGAGTTGTATCAGAGGATATTATTCTTGGAGTTTATGATTCATTTGAATCGGACAGTGATATCAAATCACATAAATTATCTAAATTCGGTGATCGGTAACACAAAGTTGGTTCAAATATTGGATTATATTAGTGAACACTTGGTGGAAGAGATCACAATTGATTCACTAGCTGCTAATTTTTATATTAACCGATATTATTTAATGCATTTTTTTAAACAGGAGACAGGTTATACCATCGGCAATTACATCACCGAGAAGCGGCTGCTGCATGCGAAGAATTTAGTGCAAAACGGATGCTCTGTGACGGATGCTTGTTATAGAAGCGGTTTTAAAAATTACTCTACATTTTCAAGAGCGTTTAAAAAAGCCTTCCATACCCTGCCAAAGAATGCGCAGATGATTGATTGATGGAAGGACTAACCTTCCACCCCTTGAATTATAGAAAATATTTGCTATAATGAAGGTGCAAAGATAAAAACACAGCTCCGGTTGGTAGTCCGGACGTAACAATAAAGTTATCAGTAACCTGCCTCCTTGGTTGTCCGTTCTTTGTTCATTATTTTAAGGAGACGACCGATTATTTGCTTTAAAGAAACAAAAACGGAAAGAGAAACATAGGGGCAGATAATCTGTCCTTTCTCTTATTCATCAGAGATAAGGAGGTTTGATATTATGGCAAAAATGATAGTGACATTGAATGACATCAGTGATATGAATCATTCGTTGGAGGATAAAGGATTAAGTTTTAAGGTGCATCTTCATGATGCCTGCGGTGCTCAGAGTTTCACGATGGAGGAACTTAGGGAGAATAACGATGGACAAAAGGATGCAATGCAACAAGTAATTAAGGAATATTTTGAAGGAAAGCGTGCTAAAATCGAATTTTCTCAAGATGGAATGGGATTTGTTGTAATTTCTTGAGAATCTATACTATTGCTACTATGAAAATCATATGTTAAACTAAGTATGAACGAAGGCGTTGCAAAATTTGCAGCGCCTTTTTTATGAGAATATTTTCAATTGCGTAAAGTAATGTGGAAAGAATAGTAAAACATTATATTAACTCGCTCTCGTTTGGATGAAGACTATTGTGATACATATGAATATAAACTACATGTTCTAAGTACCAACGTCTTCATACAGTTGCTTTAGTATATATGTTTTACCGTTCTTAAGGCTTACATAATCATGTGCATATTGACAATGCTCACATGATAAGGAGGTTCCTCTATGGCGATTATGGTGAAAAAGTTATATAAGAACGCAACTTTTCTCTATCAGATGAATCTGATTGGAGGGAGAAAAGGACTTACGAATCTTGTTCAATGGGTACATATCATTGAAGACGACGGGATTAGCTCACTTCTTCATGGGAAGGAACTGGTTTTTACAGCTGGGATTTTGAATAAAGAGGAAGGGTGGTTGCTGAACTTTGCAAAGAAGTTGTATGATGCGGGTGCAAGTGCATTTGTTGTAAATTTGGGACCTTATACCAAGGATATTCCTCAGGAGGTAATTGATTATTGTGATGAAGTAAATATGCCGCTCTTTACGATACCTTGGAAGACGAAAATGGTGGATATGACTAGGGATTTTTGTCGTAGAATTATGAACAATGATAATGTAGAGGACAATATGGCTTCTTCCATTAAAAATATTATATTTCGTGTAGGAGATCTGGAAACACAGATTTTGCAGATGGAACGGTATGGTTATCAAAGGGATGGGCATTTTTGTTTTGTTAGCATCTATGCAGAGGATAAAGAAGGAGTCTACTCACAGGAATTTATGGATAGCTTGGAATTTTATGCAGAGAAGACTGCAAGGAGCATACGAGAGCTATACATCTCATTTACTTATAAGGATGCTTTGATTCTTGTATTAGTCGACTACTCTGATAAGGAGATAGATTCCTTTGTTAAGAATTTTCTTAAGCTTACTAACAAAGACAAAAGCAAAAATCGTTTACATATGGGTATCAGCACAAATCAACAGGGATTGTATAAACAGGATAAGAATTTTGAGAAAGCTTTTGCTGCCATGGAGATGGCGATCAGAAAAAATGAAACTTGTAATTATTATGATAAGTTGGATGTGTATAAAGTGCTATTGTCAGTGAGTGACAAATCTGTATTACGAGGATTTTATAATGATACAATTGGTAAGTTGGTATTTTATGATAGCAAGAATAATACTGAGCTGTTGAAATTACTAAGGACATACTTTGAAAATAACGCAAGTCTTCAGCTGGTGTCGGAGAAGTTGTATGTGCATCGTAACACAGTGACTAATCAGCTTAAGAAAATTGAAACCGTTACGGGGTATAATCCGTTTGATTTGGAGGACCGTATGAAATTACATATGGGCTTGTATATAAAGGATATTTTATAAAATAGTAGCAATAGTGTCCGATTTATTCCTTGATAGTAATCTAACAATTGTGGAGAATATACAAAGATGTCTGAGTATAGACAAATATTAATATAATAATCAGATTGTGCATCTGCACATAAAATATTGTTCACATATCAATTGCATTTGTTTATAGGCATATATATAATTGCATTAAGTTAATAAGCCGATCAAAGCAGCAAGGGAGCCGTTCTAGGGAATCTTCCGAGCTGCTCATTTTTTGGCCAAAATTGGATGGTTAGAAAATTAGAAATCAGGGAGGATATGAAGATGACAGGTGAAGAAATCAAAAGTACTTTGAAGGAGTACAATTTGCAATCATGGAGCAAACAGAGGAATCTAAATCCGATACCAGTACAAAAAGCAGAAGGAATTTATTTTTGGGATTTTGAAGGAAATCGATATAGTGATATGTCCTCCCAACTAGTTAATATGAACTTGGGCTTTGGGAATAAAGCAATTAATGACGCAATTAAGGAACAGGTAGATCAGTACTGTTTCGTGAGCCCCTCCTATGGATCAGAATCCAGAGCAAAGCTAGCAAAAAAAATTATAGAATTGATGCCGGACAGTATGGGCAAGGTTTTCTTTACGAATGCAGGTGCTGAAGCAAATGAGAATGCAGTGAAGATGGCGAGAATGTTCACTGGCAAGAATAAGATATTTAGTCGTTACAGAAGTTATCATGGTTCCTCCTTTGGCGCGGGTAATTTAACTGGTGAACCAAGAAGATATGCGCTAGAACCTGGTATTCCTGGATTTGTAAAATTCATGGATCCTTATATCTACCGTGAAGCAGTTGAATTTGCTACAGAAGAGGCGGCAACAAAGTTCTATCTGGCAAAGCTTGAGGAACAGATTCAGTATGAGGGACCGAACTCAGTCGCAGCGATTGTACTAGAGACCATAACCGGATCAAACGGAGTTATCATCCCTCCTAAGGGATATTTACCTGGTATTAGAAGTATTTGTGACAAATATGGTATTCTGATGATTTGTGATGAAGTAATGACCGGTTGGTGTAGAACCGGAAAGATGTTTGGGTTCCAGAACTTTGATGTGGTTCCGGATATTGTAACCTTTGCAAAGGGTGTGACCTGCGGTTATGTTCCTCTTGGCGGTGTCGTAGTATCGAAAAATATCGCAGCATATTTTGATGATAATTTATTATCATGTGGTCTTACTTACAGCGGTCATCCGTTAGGATGTGCTGCCGGTGTAGCATGTGTAAACTATTATGATGAAGCAAATATCCTAGAAAATGTGAATCAGGTTGGTAAAGTACTTGGAGAATTACTTGAAGGCCTTAAAAGTTCTCATAAATGTGTCGGTGATGTTCGCTATATCGGTTTATTCTCCGCAGTGGAATTAGTAAAAGACAAGAAAACGAAAGAAGCATTAGTACCATATGGTAAGGATCCTGATGGTATCATGGGTAAGATCATAGCACAACTAAAAGCACGTGGATTTATGACATATTCCCATGAAAATATGATTTTAATAGCGCCTCCGCTGATCATTACTAAGGAACAGCTTACAGAAGAAATGCAGAAACTGGATGAAGTACTTAGTGTAGTAGATAAGGAATATCTCTAAAGTAGTAAGAAACATACTTATTATATCGATACCAAGTCAAAAATCAATTGACTTGATGGGAGGAAATTATGGCTTATCAGTTTACAATGCCGGCTAAGGTTATGATAGGAGATCATTCGTTAGAAGCAGCAGAAGCTGTGGTAACAGAATTGGGTAAAAAAGCGCTAATCGTAACCGGCAAGGTTGTTACAAAAACAGGTCTGGTGAAGAAACTAACCGATTTGTTAACAAAATGGGGTGTCGATTATGTGATATTTAATGATATTACAGGCGAGCCAACAGAGGAAATGATTGATCAGGGTATTAGTGAATACAAAGAATCAGGTTGTGATTTCCTGATTGCAATCGGAGGGGGAAGCCCACTTGACAGTGCGAAAGCGATTGCTGCTATGACAGTTCTTCCCGGCAGACTATCTGATTATATGGGTGTAGAGATCAAAGGGAAATTCCCTGGGATGGTAATGATACCAACCACAGCCGGAACAGGTTCTGAAACAACAAAGTTTACTATTATTACGGATACCAAGAATAATGTTAAGATGCTCTTAAAGGGTGATGCATTGTTGCCTGAAGTAGCAATATTAGATCCAGCACTGACAGTCTCAGCACCCCAAAGTATTACTGCAGCAACCGGAATGGATGCACTAACTCACGCTGTAGAAGCATATACCTCCAGAAAAGGAAATACGTTAACTGATTTATATGCACTTTCGGCAATTAAAAGAATCTTTGAGTATTTACCTATAGCATATACAGACGGTATGAATAATAAGGCAAGAGAAGAGATGCAGATAGCCGCATTTGAAGCAGGTATATGTATCAATAATGCTTCCGTTACGTTAGTACATGGTATGAGCAGACCTATTGGAGCACTCTTTCATGTGCCACATGGAATCTCCAATGCAATGTTAATCAAGGAATGCCTCGCCTTCTCACTTGATGGTTGTTATGAGCGATTTGCAACAATAGCAAGAACCATAGGTGTAGCAGATATGAATGTTAACGATAAGGAAGCTGCAGAAGCATTTTTAGAAGCGCTTGATCGTCTTTGTAACCACCTTGAAATTCCTACCTTGAAGGAATATGGGATAAATCAAGAAGAATTTGATCGAGTTGTGGATAAAATGGCAGGTGATGCGATGACCAGTGGAAGTCCCGGTAATACAATCAAAGAAGTGAACAAAGAGGATCTGATCAATATCTATCATAAATTATGGTAGGAATACAACTCACGATTTTACGATGGCGTAAAGCAAGGTGCTTTACGCCATTTTTGTATTGAATAGATGTAAGGAGGAAATCAGTATGGTAACAGTAGAAAAGTTTGATGAATCAATTGAAAGTGAAGTGTTAAATCAGGAAACCGAGATTAGTATTACGGATTTGTGTGTTAGCTTTCCGGATAAGAATGGAGGCGAACCGGTCAATGCACTGCAAAATATTAATTTGGAGATTCGTCAGGGCGAATTTATTTCGCTTCTAGGCCCCTCTGGTTGTGGTAAAACCACATTATTGCGTACACTCGCTGATTTGCAACAGCCAACCAGCGGTTCGATTTCGGTAAGGGGGCAATCTCCCAGAGAGATACGTTTGCAAAAAAAATACGGTATCGTATTTCAGAACCCGGTTCTTTATGATTGGAGAACAGTAAGAAGAAATGTATGTATGCCGATGGAGATGATGGGTATTCCAAAAAAGGACAGAACAGCAAGAGTTAGTAAGATGCTTGATCTGGTTGGACTAATGGATTTCGGTAAAAAATACCCGCATGAATTGAGTGGTGGTATGCAACAAAGAGTAGGGATTGCCAGAGCACTTGCCATCAACCCTGAGATATTATTAATGGATGAACCCTTCTCTGCTTTAGATGAATTTACAAAAGAAAAATTACATGAAGATTTATTGAGAATATGGAAAAAAACCAACAAGACGATATTATTCGTTACCCATAATATTCAGGAAGCGGTATTTCTATCCGATCGGGTAGTTGTGTTATCACCGCATCCGGGTAGAGTCTCAGCCGTCGTGGATATTGATATACCACGACCAAGAACATTAGCTACAAAAAATACGCCAGAGTTTAATTCCTTAGTAGCAAAGGTACGTAATAGTTTTGAAGGCGTATAGATTTGGGGACAGCCCAAGTCAAAAGGAATAAAGGATGAACTTCATATTTGTGGTGATAAGTGATTATTCACACGATTTTGAATTTCATTCTTTATTCAGAGGAGTAAAATCAGGAATAAAATCGATACGCAATGAAAGGAGATTTTTGATGAACGCAATAAAGAAAGCTCTCTCCTCTAAGAAGATGGTAACGGTAGTGTGGGTGATTGGCTTAATTATTATATGGGAAATCGGAGCAACAGTAATTGCAAATACAAAACGTTCTCCCGAAAATGTTCTTCCGCACATTTATCAAATTATAGAATCTATCTTCAGTAAAAAGATGGTTAGCAGCGGTCAAACTGCTATTCAAATTGTATTAAGTAATGCGGGAATTACACTAATTCGAGCCGGAATTGGTTTTTTAATAGGAGCACTTATAGGATTTATATTGGCACTGTTTATGAATTTATTTGTCACTATAGAGAAGACGGTATTCCCATACCTAATGTTAATTCAGATGATTCCGATTCTTGGCATGGCACCGATCGTACTTGCCGTAACTAAGGATATTGACAAGAGCCGAATTGTGATAGCTGCGATATTAACTTTTTATCCGGTAGCAACCAATACACTCGCCGGCTTTAAATCCGTTGAACGAGAAAAACATGAACTGATGTACTCGGTGGCGGCCTCTAAATTTCAGATATATACAAAATTATTGATACCCTCTTGCATGCCCTATCTCTTTACCGGTCTTAAGATATCGGCACCGATGGCAATCACAGCGTCCATATTAGTGGATACGTTGCAGGGTGGAGGCGGATTAGGCTGTATGCTATCCCAGTCCTTAAAGCATGCTATGTCAATTTATGTGTTCTGGCAGATTGTATTTATCAGTGCACTAATTGGAATTCTGAGTTATTACCTAATGACGTTAATCGAGAAGGTAATGTCACCTTACAAACGTCCTTCAAAGGGAAACAGAACATAGTGAGCAGATTAAATCTGATGCTACAGAATGGAGGTTAAGATGGAGAGAAAAAAGAAATTACGATTTAATAAAGATAGTATCTCTGCCGTGATGTATCCTGTTTTGTTCGGAGTGATATTTATCACTCTATGGCAAACACAAATATTACATAAGATAATTGGTGCAGATACCTTCACACTTCCCTTGCCCGGAAGAATAATCACAATCATTCAAGATAATTCGAGTGCTATATTAAAAAATGTAAATGCAACTCTAATCGTTGCACTTGGAGGTTTAGTATTAGGTTCCCTGCTTGGATATCTTTTGGCAATTATCGCAGCGGTATTTAGCAAATGGGGGGCAGGAGGATTGACAATTGCATCAGCCTTTAATGCTATTCCAATAATAGCAATAGCTCCGATTATGACCAACTTGACAAAGGATTTTAGTGAAAATCCAAATACAAGAAGTATGCTGGCGAAGATGCTTGTCGTAATGATAACCTGTACGGTATCGATGAGTATCAACGCCTTTCGTGGTTTTACTGAGTTAAAACCGTACTCGCTGGATTTGATGAACTCTTATGCAGCAAGTAAAACGGCAGTGTTTTTTAAATTACGTGTACCTAATTCGGTTCCGTATGTTTTTACTGCACTTAGGGTAAGTGTTCCGGGGTGCGTAATCAGTGCATTGGTTAGTGAGTATTTTGCAGAGTACATAATCGGTGTAGGACGTCAGATTAGAGAGAATATCGTATTGGCGCAATATGCGACCGCTTGGGCTTATATCCTGGTGGCTTGTGCAATTGGTATCGTGATGTATGTAATTTTGCTAATCACAGAAGGTATTTTGTTGAAGGGACGCAGATAAAGCGAATTTCAACTTAATATAAATATTATCTAAAAATAGGAGGACACGATATGAAGAATTCAGTGGGAAGAAAGTTAACAAAGTTATGTTCCTTATTATTGACACTCAGTATGGTGATGATGCTGCTTGCAGCGTGTGGTACTAAAAAGGATGAGGCTACATCAGGTGGTGACGCAACAAAAGCGCCTTCAAAGAGTAGTGCAGATGGCAAATATTACGCAGCAGACGCATCGGTAGAAAGTATTATTAAAGATGCTGCAGGTAAGGGTAAGGTTGGTAACTGGGGTCTTGGTAATGAATACGAGGTTCAGGCACTATTATCAAAGTATAGTCAGCCTACTAAATTTTTAAGTCAGGCATTTGACATGGATGGTTTTGATGATGACTCCATTAGCTTAGCTTCCGCTATGACTTATAATGAACTTGGTTTAGTTAAGAATAACTATGAAGGCGGTTATGGATACGGTGACAAGGTAAAATACGTGGATATGAATGATGAAGGTGTTGCAATGCTTGAAGATAATATCTTCTGTACAAAGGAATTTGCAAAAGCGAATCCAAATACAGTAAAGGCATTTATCTACGCATCTATGAAGGGTTGGGAATATGCGTGTGCTCATCCTGAAGAAGCTGCCGAAATCGTATTCAAATATGGTTCTTCCGTATCTGCAGATCACCAAAAGTACATGGCTTCCGAGGTGAAGAAGCTTGTTGAAACTGATACAAAGGGTGCCCCTGTTAAAGACTACGGTAAAATGGATGATGCTGCTTTACAGCAAACATTAGATCTTGCAAAGAAATACATAAAGCTGGATGACTCAGCTGCTGCTGATAAGTTAAAGACATTAACACTGGATAATATTAGAGATAATTCCTTCTGGACAGCTGCTATGTCTTCTGACGGAAAGTTCACACCTGAGAAAAAAGACATTTCTATACAATTAAAATGGTTACCACAGGCACAGTTCATGGGTTATTATGTGGCACTTGATAAAGGCTTTTATAAGGATGCCGGTTTAAATGTGAAAGTAGTACCGGGTGGTGGTGATATCGGTGAAACAACAGCGGTATATTCCAAACAGGTTGATTTTGGTGTGACTTGGGTATCTAACTTAATCGCTGCAAATGCAGGTGGTATGGATTTGGTAGAAGTATCACAGGTTTACCAAAGATCCGGACTTGTATTAGTATACAAAATCAACAAGTAATCAGCCGGATACAAAAGGCAACGAGTACAACAAAATATAAGACGATATGGATAATGAAAACCGCCCAAGAATTATAAAATAGTGGTAATAACCAATATAATAAATATGCGTTGGGATAAAGGTGATATGTCCGAGAGGAATGTTGTAATGAATACGGCTCGGGTATTAGGGATATCAGTTGTGTTGAAGGTAAAATAACATAATATCAACTATAACTCTCCAAGTACTCGAGTCGATATATCAAATTTTTAATTTAATATTTATCAAAAACAATAAATGATATTGGAAGTCCTTTTAAAGGAGGCGGAAATTATGGATTTATTAATTAAAAACGGAACAATAGTGACGGCAAAAGAAAGCTTTATTGCTGATATTGCTGTAAAGGATGGCAAGATTTCCTGCATTGGAACTAATCTTGATGTTGAGGCAGATAAAGTTGTGGATGCAACGGGTAAACTGGTGCTGCCCGGAGCGATTGATGCACATACTCATCTGGCCATGCCATTTGGTGGAACTGTATCAGCGGATAGTTATCTGTCAGGTACAAGGGCAGCAGCTTGTGGTGGTGTTACTACCGTATTTGATTACCCGATGCAGAGAAAAGGCATGGGTATTATGGAAACAGTGGAAACAAGAAAAGCAATGTGTGATCCGGAGGCTTGTGTGGATTATGCATTTCACTGTATTATTACGGATCTGAATGAAGATAAATTACTAGAAGAATTTGAAGTAGCAGTAGACAATGGTATCACCAGCTTTAAGTGTTTTCTGGTTTATAAAAAAGAAGGCATGATGGTAGATGATGCAACACTGATAAAAGTTTTATTAAAAGCGAAGGAAACAGGAGCAATTACCAACATTCACGCAGAAAATCCCGATGTAATCGATTTAAATATAGCGCAATTTTTAAAAGAAGGAAAAACCTCCGCCTGGTATCACTATCTGAGCAGACCGGAATTTGTAGAGGCAGAAGCAGATAAGAGAGCGGTGCACTGGGCAAAATCAGTAAATGCGCCTCTCTATATTGTACATATGGCAGATAAAGAAGGTCTCGAGGCAGCCGTTGCAGCGAAGAGAGAGGGTGCACCAATCTTTGTAGAAACTTGTCCGCAATATCTGGAATTCACTTGTGATGTATATAAGCGTGAGGGTGGAAGAAACTTCGTATGTTCTCCTCCAATTAAAGCACAGGAGAGTCAGGATGCATTGTGGGAAGCTATTCGACAGGGAGATATTGATACGGTTGCTACGGATCATTGTCCTTTCCAAAGCTATGAAAAGGACTGGGGTAAGGATGATTTTACCAAGATACCGAATGGCTGCGCAGGAATTGAAAATCTGTATCCCTATATGTTATCCTCCGCGAATGAAGGGAAGATATCCTTTAACCGTGCGGTTGAGTTGTGTTCCACAAACCCTGCAAAAATATTTGGATGTAGCAGTAAGGGGTCATTGATGGTAGGGAAGGACGCTGATATTGTAATCTATGATAAGGATAAAGACTTCACGATATCTGTAGATAATATGCACTCCGATTATGACCATACAATCTGGGAAGGAAAAAAACTTCATGGATATCCGGTGCAAACCTATGTCAGAGGCAGATTGGTTTATGATAATGGTGATTTTGTGGGAACTCCTGGATTTGGAGAATTCATCAAACGCCAACCAAATGTATATTAATCAACAATAAGAAACAAGATGCTATAAATTAAACGATGGTTTGGAGTGATTTCTATGAGTAATTCAAATTACAAAGATATAACGATGATAGAAGAGGTTGGAGGGTGTCTACTCTGTAATGAGGCCCCATGTACAAAAGCGTGTCCGCATCATCTTCCGGTTGATTCAGTCATCCGTTCGCTCCGATTTGAGAATAAATTAGGCGCAGCGGTGAAATTACCACAGGAATTACCGTGTAAGACCTGTACAGCTAAGGATTGTGAAAAAGCATGTCTGAAGGGTAAGGTGAATAGACCACTTTTAATTAGTGATATCATGGAAGAAGTAGCTACCTATGACAGAGTGATAAAGGATGGAGCGGATTTATCCATACATTTTTGTGGAATTGAATGTGAAAATCCATTCTTTTTATCTTCCTCCGTTGTAGGAAGTAATTATGAAATGGTAGCCAAGGCATTTGATATGGGATGGGCAGGTGTTGCATTTAAGACCATCGGAACTTTTGTTCCACAGGAGGTATCACCTCGTTTCGATGCTATACGTAAAGAGCATGTTCCCTTTGTGGGATTTAAAAATATCGAACAGATTTCAGATCATACCTTGGAGGATAATATATCCTATCTAAAACAACTAAAGAAAGATTACCCGAGTAAGATTATTATCGCCTCTATTATGGGACAGAATGAAGAAGAATGGACGCATCTTGCTGAGCTTATGACGGAGGCAGGAGCCGATATCATTGAATGTAATTTTTCATGTCCTCATATGGCAGCGGATGGCTTGGGTTCCGATGTTGGTCAGAATCCTAAGTTGGTTCGTTCCTATACCAGAGCGACAAGAAAAGGTACACATCTTCCAATCTTAGCGAAGATGACGCCCAATATAGGGAATATGGAAGTCCCTGCGATCGCAGCGATGGAGGCGGGAGCAGATGGTATTGCAGCCATTAATACCATTAAAAGTATTATGAACATCAATCTGGATTCGTTTTCATCCGGTCCTGATGTTAAGGGGAAAACAAGTGTAGGCGGTTATTCCGGTAAAGCAGTGAAACCAATTGCTCTACGTTTTATTCAATCAATGAAAAGTTGTAGACAATTGGAGGACACTCCGATTAGTGGTATGGGTGGAATTGAGACCTGGAAGGATGCAGCGGAGTTTATTGCACTTGGCTGTGAAAATATTCAGGTAACTACGTCGGTAATGCAGTATGGATATCGCGTGATTGACGATTTGATTGAGGGAATGAAATTATATCTGAGCTCACATGGGTTTACTTCAATTTCTCAAATTGTGGGAAAGGCATTACCCAATATTATACCCGCTGAGGAGTTAGAGAGAAACACCATATGCTATCCCAAATTTGATAAAGGTATATGTGTTGGCTGCGGCAGATGCTATCTATCGTGCTATGATGGAGGGCATCAGGCTCTAAAGCAGGATAAGATCACCGGAAAGCCGATTATGAATCCTGAAAAATGTGTAGGATGTCATTTGTGTTTGAAGGTATGCCCGGTAGAAGCAATCGGTCAGGGAGGCCGTGTATTGAAAAAATAAAAAGAGGAGGGATATTATGTATTTGTGTAGTTTAGAGCGATTGGATGATAAAATTAAAACATTTAGTAAATTTGGAGATACAGGGAATGGGGGAATTACAAGATTTTCACTTTCTCCAGAAGCACTCGAAGCAAGAGCGGAATTCGTTCGTAGAATGAAAGCAATTGGAGCTACCATTAAGACGGATGATATGGCTAATCTTTATGCAACAATTCCCGGAACAGAAGATCTTCCTGCAATATACTCCGGTTCTCATCTGGATTCAGTGAGGCAGGGAGGTAATTATGATGGGGTTCTTGGGGTTTTAACAGCGATGGAAGCAGCAGAGACAATTGTTACTGAGAAGATTCCGCATCGTCATCCGATTACAGTGGTTGTATGGACGAATGAAGAGGGGGCGCGCTTTGAGCCGGCTATGATGTCCTCCGGTGTAATTTGTGGAAAGTTTGATAAAAACACGATGTTGGCATCCGTTGCAAAGGATGAACCGGGATATACCTTTGGAGAAGCATTAACCGCGAGCGGTTATGTTGGAGAGGAAACCAATCGGATCTCACCTGCGGGTGCAACCGCTTTAGTGGAATTACATATTGAACAGGGACCGGTTCTGGAAGCAGAAGGGTACGATATCGGTATTGTAGAAGGCGTATGTGGAATGATTAATTATGAATTTACATTTACCGGTCAGGCAGGTCATGCAGGAACAACGCCGATGAAGTACCGTAAGGACGCTCTCTATGCAGCAACCAAGACGATTCAATATCTTCATGATGAACTAGATGAGCTGGATAGCAAATTAGTATATACTACAGGTAAAATCTCCTGTCATCCCAATATCCATACAATCATTCCGGACGAAGTGAAATTTACATTAGATGCGAGACATCAAGATCCGGAAGTGATTAAGCAGGTGCTTGCAATTATTAATCGTATCCCTGAAGAAGTAGAAAAATGTCAGGTGAGCTATCAGGAGGCTTGGGCTAGAAAAACGGTGACCTTTACCTCTGAGCTGGTAGATTATGTAGAAAAGAGTGCAAGAGAGCTTGGTTATTCTAATCGTAGAATATATAGCGGTCCGGGACACGATGCACAGTTCATGATCGATATGATACCTACTACAATGATATTCGTCCCAAGTGTTGGCGGACATAGTCATTGTGAGATTGAATATACCCCGGTTGAGAACTGCCTAAAGGGTGCAAACGTATTGCTCAAAACATTATTATACATTGATCAACAGTAGTGCGACGGCTAATGGGTAGTAGAGATGTTAGTGTTGATACCAATTGTAACGTTTTTACCCTAAGTGGTTATAGCTATGAAGGATCAGATGAGAAAACATATGGCGTACTAAGTTTGATTAAAGAGTGATTTTGATTAATATAAGTTGTTAAGAAATGTAATACAGGGAAAGTAGATAATAGATAGAAAGAACCATGACTTTTGTCATGGTTCTTTCTATCTATTATCACTTAAAAAGAAAATCTTTGCTTGATATACTGTATACATAATCATGATATAGTTGGAGGGTATGATTTTGAGTGAAGCAATTTTAAGATTGGAAGGGTTGACCAAGAAGTATGAGAATAAACCGGTAGTTGATTATATTAATCTGGAAATAAAGAAGGGAGAAATCTTTGGATTACTAGGTCCTAATGGCGCTGGCAAAAGTACGACGATGAATATGGTATGTTCTTTAGTGAAACAGACCTCCGGTAAAGTGGAGCTGTTTGGACATGATACCAAGTATGATATGAATAAAGTAAAATCAAAGATCGGATATATTCCACAGGAGCTAGCGATCCATGGTAATCTCAAGGCTTGGGAGAATGTAGAGCTTTTCACATCCCTATATGGAATAAAAGGTGAAGCACTCAAAAAAGCGGTAAAAGAATCGCTTGAATTTGTTGGGCTTGAGGATAAGAGGAACGGATTTGCTAAGAATTTTTCAGGAGGTATGAAGAGAAGACTAAATATCGCTTGTGCAATTGGTCATAAGCCTGAGCTTTTAATATTCGATGAGCCTACGGTAGGAATTGATCCTCAATCCAGGAATTTTATTCTTGAGAAAATAAAATTTGTAAACGAGCAAGGTGCTACTGTAATCTACACCAGTCACTATATGGAAGAAATTGAAGCAATTTGTTCCAGAGTGGCGATTATGGATAATGGAAAGATTATTGCCATTGGTACCAAAAAAGAACTGGTTGAGATGGTAACATCAGATCAAGATAGTGATATGTCGTTGGAACAGGTATTCCTTACGTTAACCGGCAAAAAGCTTAGGGACTATGCAGAGGGGGAGATGTAAGATGCCTTGGATATTAATTAAGAATAACCTTAAGCTGATGCTACGCAGCAAATGGATTTTCATTATGATGATTCTATTTCCGATCCTTACAATTGCATTAATCTCAAATGCGTTTCAATCTCTAATGAATACCAATATGAAGGTGGAAGAATTCAAAGTAGGATACCGATTAAACGGTGACAGCACCTATAAACCATTAATGGGCAAGCTTCAAGATGAGTGCAAGGGTCAGAATATCATTCTGCAGGATTATCCGGAGGGCGATATAAAAGAATTGTTGCAAAACCGTACAGTTGATGTCTTCGTGGAGATTACGAATGATCAATATAAACTGTATCAATCAAATGAGAAAAAGATCGAAGCATCAATTGCAGACAGCATCTTTTCCGCTTTCTTCTATCAGGTGAATGAAGAGGTGGTAGTAGGAACATATGCTATGAAGAATGATCAGAACACTTCAAGTCAGGGTAGAGAAAGTATTATAAAGCAGGAAGTTTTGGCTACAAATCCGGTTCCTTCTGCGATTGATTATTATGGAATTATTTATATTGTTTACTTTGCATGGTGCGGGATGGTTTCACTGGTGGCAGTAATATCCAGCGAAAGAAAGAGTGCAATTCCAAGAAGAATGCGTGTAACGCAAATGTCTAGTACAAACCAATATCTTGGTAAATTTATCCCATGTACGATGGCAATATTAATCGAAGCATGCATTAGCTGGTTTTTATCTATCTTAATTTATGGTATTCATTGGGGTAATTTTAGTTTATCTTTTGTAATTATTGTCTTAACGACAATGGCAGCCAGTTCAATTGGAATTGTGTTATTTCAACTGTTTCGTAATATTGCAATAAGTATCGTTACAGGGTTTTTGTTAACCTGGATATGGGGTTACTTTGGAGGAGCATTCCAGTCATATATGTATCTTGATATTCCAAAGTATTTAATTCATTCTTCTCCGGTTTATTATATTAATAGAACTTTAGTTGAATACTCCACGTCCGGACATAGTGATTATACGTTGAGTTGTATCGGATATTTGGTTGGTATTATATTAGTAAGTGTTCTGATAGGCATTCCATTAACTGGTAGAACAAGGGAGGAGTAAGAATATGAATGGCTTTAATACGATTATTAAGATGAATTTAAAACTGCTCCTACGTAATAAAGGTTATCTTGCGTTTTTATTTATCCTACCTGTAATATCAGTCGTTATGTTAAATCTTAATCACACTGAGACTATGTTTTCACAACAGAATATCAATACAATTTATGAACTGAAAAGTGAGTCCGAACAGGTTCTCAATATGGCAAATGAACAATTAAGTGTAAAGGTGATTGATTGTAATAATTCCAAGCTTTCTGGTTATATCCTCAAAGAACTTCTCAAAACAGGAGCATATCGAATATATCGATTCAAAGAAAAACCGATAGACCTTAATAGAGCAAGGGAGATTGCTTTAGATTCCGCTAATACAGGTTCTATCGGAGCGGTATTATATATTCCCGCTAACTTTGATCAGGAAATTCTTGAAGAGAGAAATAGTAATATCATAATGTTCAAAGCAACAAAGGATCAAAGAATTAAGTTGTTGGAGAATAATCTGAATACATTTCAAAAAAGTTTATACAGATATGGTGAAATAACCGGATACCAAAAAAATAAAATGGAAGCATTACTAGAGTCATCAATCAATAAAGAATTGAAAAAAAATGTAGTAAGTATAGAAGTTGGGGATGAGTTAAATCTAACGTCACAGCAAAAAAGCAAGAGTTCAAGTATCAGCTATTCCTTATCTTTTTTAACAATTGGATTTTTATTTAGTGGAGTATTTATAGCAGCCACAGTAATTGATGAAAGAAAGAATAGAGTGTATAATCGATTTCTATTATCAACAGCATCTTTGATAAATTACGGAAGTAGTAAAGTACTGATGGTATTAGCCAGCGCAATCATGCAGACTGGAATATTAGCACTCGGGATTAAGTTATTCGTAAAGGCTGATTATGGAATTAGTTTTGGAAGTTACCTGTTTCTGGTATTTTGTTTGGGGATTATCTTTAATCTGTATAGTGTAGTGATTGGAATCATAACAAATAATGTATTAACTTCGAATTATATCGCTTTTATCACTTGGACATTTTCCTGTTTGTTAGCAGGTTTATATTTCCCATTAGATGGGGCGTCAAAATGGTGGGTAAAGGCATCCCAGCTGATGCCACAGCGATGGGTAGTAAAGTCTGCAGAGATGCTGATGGTTGGTAAAAGCGGGGTATATACAACGTTTCTCTTGGTAGTGGGTAGTTATCTTATTGTTATTATGAGTGTTGGACTGATAGGGATCCGAATTAGAAGAAAAGAATAACATTCATATACTTTTTCTTGCCTGTATGATAAAATATTGCCAATAAGATTTCAAGGTTATGGAATGGTTTGATCGGAGTGTTATATGAATGATAACAGCAAGAGATTTTATTTTTCAATCGTAAAGTTATTATGTATTATTACTTTGATAGTATATATAATCTATTATAACGAGAAAGCACTTCATGTAATTAGCATGGAGTGGTTTCTCCTTGCTGTTGCCTTGTTTGCAACTTTAGGCTTTGAACTATCCGGAAGTGATACCTCAAATGATCCTATGCAGGGAATGGATAAATACAATTGGAAATGCCTGATAAATAACAGCACTAGCAGATGGAAATTACTCTGTTTAGGAACTGAAATCATTATAGTGTTGGTTTTGTTTCTTTGCTTTAGTGATAAAAATACGGCGTTGTACTTATACCCGATGGTATTGATGGACACAATCGTGTTTTTGCATTTTTCATTCGTTTTTGGAATTTTTATGTTATTGGGAGTGCTGGTAAATAAGGAAGACGTGATTCAGTACACAGCCTATAGCTTTTTTATCTTTATCATATATTTTCAAAACTTCATAATTATAGAGCGTTATAAAAAATATATCGACGATTATGAAGAAGAGGAATATCAGCTGAAGGATTCGATTCACATGAAGGATACCAAATATCGTGAACAACTCGAGAAAAGCAGTCTAGCCTTTGAAAATAGAATGCTAGAAGAGAAGACGCGTCTTTCCCAGGCTCTTCATGACAAATTGGGACATAGTATTAATGGTTCCGTTTATCAGTTGGAAGCATGTAAGGTATTGATGGAGAAGGATTCACGGCAAAGTAAAGATATCATGCAAGGGGTTATAGATAATTTAAGAGCTAGTATGGATGAGATCCGTCAAATCTTAAGAAAAGAAAAACCGGATAAGAAACGAATGGCTTATCTTCAACTGGTTCAGTTATGTGAAGAATGTAAGGAGAAATACGGCATATTAGCCAGAGTTACAATGGAAGGTGAGGACAAGGATATTCCGGAACATCTTTGGGATGTGATACTGGATAATACCGTTGAATCAGTAACCAATGCACTAAAATATGCAAAATGCAGCGAGTTAACAATAGAGATAGCAATCTTACATAAAGTTGTTCGATGTATGATTCGAGATAATGGGATCGGATGTGTTCATCTAGAAGAAGGCATGGGAATTCAGGGTATGAAAAGTCGGACAAGAAGGGTGAATGGTTTTCTGGACATTAATTGTGAAAACGGTTTTCATATCAACATGATTATTCCTTTGTAATAGCAAGTGAAACATTAGTAGAGGTATTAAAAGTGGGAGTTAGGGTATGGAAAAAATAAAAGTAATTATCGCGGATGATAGTGATTTTGTAAGAGATGGAATGAGGATTATTCTAAGTGTAGACGAGGAATTCAAAGTATTGGGTTGCGCAAAAAACGGAAGAGAAGCATTGGAACTGGCTATGAAGGAGCAGGCTGATGTTATTCTGATGGATATTCAAATGCCTGAGATGGATGGAATTGAAGCGACACGTGAAATAGTAAAACGTAATCTTGGTAAGGTGTTAATACTAACGACGTTTGATGATGATGACTTGGTTGAGAAGGCAATTAAAAACGGTGCGGACGGTTATCTGATTAAGAATCACACCCCGGATCAGTTAAAGCAGATGATTAAATCTATCCATCATGGAGTAAACATCCTAGATGGTCGAGTGTTTTCAAAATTTACCGATACAGGTCTCAAATCTGGTAACGGATTTGACAGTTCTCTATTTACTGCAAGGGAATTAGATATCATTATGGCTATATCGGAAGGACTATCCAACAAAGAGATTGCAATGAAGCTCTTTATTAGTGAAGGTACGGTAAAGAATCATATCAGCACAATATTGGAAAAGGGTGGACTATCTCATCGTACTCAAGTTGCGGTATATTATTTAACAGGAAAGAAAGGCGTTTAATAATACGTCAAAGCTTTTGCTAGTACATTTATATAACCAGATATATGCGACCTGTTATACAATAAAAAAGTAAAACAATCAGTTAGTAAGTTTGATATATAAAAGGAGAGATAACAAAGTAGAAATACCAAAGTAAGGATAGAAAAGACTCATGGTTTTGTATACGGAGCAAGTTGTCCGAGTAACAATAAGATGAGTCTTATCTTTTGTATAAGTGTAATCTTAGTTTCAGTTATAGAATATCAAGTCCAAATTACCTCGATAGTTACAAATTATTTACAGCTTGTTCTAGCTGCACGAATGCCTGTTTAAGAATCTCACGTGGGCATGCAATATTAATTCGTTCAAATCCGGTTCCTTCTTTGCCAAAAATATGACCCGCATCCAACCATAGATTTGCTTTATCCACGATTAAGCTTTTCATTTCAGTAGGGGAGAGACCTAAAGCGGAGAAATCCAACCAGATTAAATAAGTGCCCTGTGGTTCGATCAGTTTAATGTTAGGAAGCTTTTCACTTAAGAAATCTCTAACAAAATTCAGATTACCTAAGAGATAGGTTCTTAATTCCTCTAACCATGGTTGACCATATTGATAAGCAGCTTTGCATGCTACCAAACCAAGTGCGTTAAGCTGACTATACCCACTTCTATCTATTTCTTCAACCACCTTGTCACGGAGCACTTTATTTTTTATAAAGATATTTGATATTTGTAATCCGGCTAGATTAAATGTTTTACTTGGTGCGGTACATGTTATAGCTATTTGTGCAAAATCTTCTCGGATATCAGCAAATACGGTATGCTTGTGTCCTGGATAAATAAAATCACAATGTATTTCATCCGATAGAACAATCACATTATGTTTTAAACAGATTTCTCCAAGTTGTGTTAATTCTTCTATAGTCCAAACCCGTCCGACCGGATTATGAGGATTACATAAGATGAATAACTTTACGTTTTGAGATACAATCTGGTTCTCAAAATTCTCAAAATCCATAGAATATTTACCATCGTTATATACTAATGAGTTGACAACTAGTTTACGATTATTTGCTTGAATGGAGCCGCGAAATGGATAGTATACCGGTTGTTGGATTAATACACCGTCCCCTTCCTGGGTAAGTGCTCGGATTACCTGTGCGATAGCAAACACGATTCCGGGTGTTTTGATTAACCATTCATCTTTAATGTCCCAGTTGAAATTGTTGTAAAACCAATGATGAAGTACATCAAAATAATCTTTCTTTACATCGCTGTAACCAAAAATCCCATGATTAACTGCATAGCTTAATGCGTCAAGAATCTCTTTCGGTGCCTGAAAATCCATATCGGCAACCCAAAGTGGCAGGATATCGGAAGGTTTCCCGCGTTCTACTGCAAAATCATATTTTAAAGAGTTTGTATTTCGTCGATCAACAATTGTATCAAAATTATAACTCATTCGTATCACTCCTTTATCTTTCTCTAGCTTTCAAAAGCTTGTTCTAAATCTTTCATTATATCATCAATATGCTCAATCCCTACAGAGAAACGCAGGAGTTTACGGTTAATACCTTTTGCTTCACGCTCTTCTTCCGGAATGTCTGAATGAGTCTGAAGCATTGGGTATGTAATGAGACTCTCGACACCCCCGAGGCTTTCTGCATATTGAATTAATTTTACATGATTTAAGATTTTTATAGCAGTTTCTTCTTCTTTTACATGGAAAGATATCATACTGCCAAAACCGCTGGCTTGCTTTTTGTTGATTTCATAGCCGGGATGAGAGGGAAGTCCGATATAATAGACTGCATCTACTTTATCATTTTTCTCTAACCATTTTGCTAGTACAAGTGCATTCTTTTGCTGATATTCCATTCTTAGGGGCAGCGTTTTGATTCCTCTAAGCAATAACCAACAGTCAAAGGGAGATAATCCTGCGCCGGTAGTTTTTATAATAAAACGTATCTTCTCATCCAGCTCTTGGGTTGCTAATACTAAGAATCCTGCCAATGTATCATTATGTCCACCAAGGAATTTCGTACCGCTATGAAGAACGATATCCGCGCCCAAAGTAATTGGCTTTTGAAAGTATGGGGATAAAAAGGTATTATCCACAATAAATAATAAATTATTTTGTTTTGCAATTTGATTGATTTCCCCCAAATCCGTAACATTCATCATCGGATTAGTGGGTGTTTCAACATAGATTGCTTTTGTATTCGGTTTGATTTTTGAAATAATCAAATCAAGATTCGCGGTATCAATGTAATCAATTTCAACTCCGTTTTTTGTATTAATATGATCGAATAAACGAATGGTACCACCATATAAATCTTCCGAAGCAAGGATATGATCTCCGGGAGAAAATAGTTCCATCAAAGCGTTGGAAGCAGCCATTCCGGAATTGAAGGCTACAGCACCAAAACCATTTTCCAAAGAAGCAACTACTTTTTCTAATTGCTCACGGGTAGGATTTTGGGATCTGGAATAATCAAAGCCAGTACTTTCACCCACGCTGGGGTGAGCAAAGGTGGCTGTTTGATAAATTGGGAAACTGATAGCACCTGTGTGATCAAAAGTTCTGGCATCATTATTTCCGTGTACGCACTTGGTGTTTAATTGAAAACTCATAAATTACCTCCATTCGCTTGATGTAAAATAATACATTTAATTAAGCATTTCTACTATTCATATCAGATAAATATGAAATGTATTATATTATAAAATTTCTGTGATTACAATATGATTTTCATAATATTACTATTGTAGATAGGAATATCTAATATTCGATTAAGGGAATCTTGTTAATTTAAAATTATACATCAATTACTTAAGAATATACAAGCTAGGAATAACTTTATTGCAAAAGGCAGTCAAAGTGTAAGAAATATGGGTATGTAACTAACTAAAAATAGAAAAAATTGTATTGACATTAAAATGTAAAAGCGTTATCATAGTTTAAAACATATTATTCATATCTAATAACTATGAATATCCAAGGGGGAAACAATATTGGATAAGGAAATTCGGTCAATACGCAAAAACAATATTGAAGAAAAAGACATAAAGAAAATAATTGAATTCCTTGAAACAATTCAGTATGGATCAGTTACGGTTATTGTGCAGGACGGGAAAATTATGCAGATTGAAAGAAATGAGAAGATTAGGTTGAAGTAATATTTAAGTGGTTTGTTTAGTGGAGATTTTGGAGTGAAAGGACGAGCGTGAATGAAAATCTCAACAAAAGGCAGATATGCTGTTGATGTTTTGTTATACATGGCAGCTGATAATTCTGGAGAATATATTACATTAAAATCAATAGCAGAGAGTCAGTCTCTGTCATGGAAGTATTTAGAACATATTGTATCCGTTTTGAATAAGGCCGGCTTTGTGAAAAGTAGCAGGGGGTCGCAGGGTGGATATAAGTTGGCTAGACAACCGGAGGAATATACGT
Source organism: Bacillota bacterium (assembly GCA_023392615.1). Classification (GTDB taxonomy): domain Bacteria; phylum Bacillota; class Clostridia; order Lachnospirales; family Lachnospiraceae; genus Mobilitalea. The sequence goes on from JAEVYT010000017.1 coordinate 500,123, forward strand.
TAGGAATGATTCTTCGTTTAATGGAAGGAAGCTTGTCGCCGGTGAATTGTCTGGAGAGTGAAAATGATTGCCCAAATCAAAATCATTGTGTTACAATGAGAGCATGGAAGCAGCTTGCGGATGCAATTGATGATGTGGTGGATGGAATAACACTGGCAGATTTGGTCAAATGGCAGCTTCAAAGTGAAAAACTAGTCGTTAATTAAAAAGAATTCGAGGACTTGTATGGTAGATCAATTACGTATTAAAGAGGAATTCTGTAAACTGGTTTCTATCGATTCGATTTCATTTCATGAGCGAAACATGGCTAATCAGTTAAGGGAATATCTGTTGCAGCTTGGATTTAAAGTAGAAGAAGATAGAGCCTGTGATTATTATGGAAGTGAATGTGGTAATTTATATGCTTATTTAGAAGGAGATATACCGGGTGATCCTATACTTTTATCTTCACATATGGATACGGTAACACCCGGGTTAAATAAAACTGCGGTGGTTCATGAAGATGGAACAATAACCAGTGACGGTACGACAGTGCTCGGAGCAGATGATATATCTGGAATAGTCTCTATATTAGAAGCAATTCGGACGATTAAGGAGTTAGGCTTGTCACATCGTAGTATAGAGGTTCTATTTACTATTGCGGAGGAAGTGTATATTCGAGGAAGTGAAGTGTTTGATTATTCCGTTATCAAAGCCAAGGAAGCATATGTACTTGACTTGGATGGACTAGTTGGTACAGCAGCTCTTAAGGCTCCGACTGTTGTATCATTTACAGCTACAATCATTGGTAAAGCATCCCATGCAGGGTTTGCACCAGAGCTGGGAATTAACGCGATAGCGATAGCTGCACAAGGGATTACACAGATCAAGCAAGGGAGAATTGATGAAGAAACTACAGTTAACATCGGTTTAATCGAGGGTGGTAAGGCTAGAAATATCGTGTCAGATAATTGCGTATTAAGAGGAGAAGTACGAAGCCTTAATCATGACAAAGCATTATCGGAAGTAGATAATATAAAGAATATTATCAGGGATATAGTAGAATATCATCAAGCGGTTGATACGTTTGAAACTGATTTTGGCTGTATTGCATATCAAGTAAATCAAGAAGATCCGGTTGTTCAACGATTTGAACAGGCATGTAGGGAGTTGGGTTATGATACGAACTATGTGAATACATTCGGCGGCAGTGACAATAACAACTTTCACAGACATGGTATATCGGGATTAGTTATTTCATGTGGGATGAATCAGGTGCATTCCTGCAAGGAGGATACCCATATTGATGAATTGGTAAAATGCAGTAATATCGTATTAAAAATACTGACTGATAAAGGGAATTACACAGCTTAGGGAGGTTAATCATGAAAAATCCTTTGATCTATCAATCAACAGAATATGATTGCGGACCAACTTCAATGTTAAATGCAATCAACTATCTTTTTCATAGAAAAGAAATATCTCCGGATGTTGTAAAAAGCATTATGCTTTATTGTTTGGACAGCTACAATAAAAAAGGGGAAGCATACAAAAGCGGGACAACAGGAATGGCGATGGCTTTTCTGGCAAACTGGTTAAATCAATTTGGTAAAGTAAAAAAATGGCCAATTTATTGTGAGATGATGAACGGTGAGTCAGTGAAGATAAGTCAAAGTAGTAAATTAGCAGAATGTCTCGGACAGGGAGGCGTAGTAGTTGCAAGAGTTATGCTCGGATGCTGGCACTATGTTCTGTTGACTGGAATCGATGATGAATATATCTATCTATTTGATCCATACTATCGTATAAAATCATTCAATACTGAAGGGATTGAGATGATTACAGATGCTCCGACTAAGATGAATCGTAAAATCAGACATGACATTATAAATAGTGAGGGTGCCGGTAATTATGCTTTGGGTAAGTTAGAAGGTAGAGAGTGTATGCTTTTATTCAATCAGAAGACCAGAAAAACTATGGACAGCATCGAGTATTTTATTTAGAATAATAAGAGTTTATATACATAAAATGATTTAGAAGAATTATAAATTATATTTTCTAAGAGTCAGACGCTTGCGGATGAAATACTTAGTGATAAAGAAACAACAAAGAGGGTTCGATTAAGATCGAACCCTCCAATTTTATTATGAGTATTATCTAGATAAAGAACATGAATCCTTCGCCGCCTTTATGCTTTTCTGATTCTGCTACTAAATCTGCTAAAGTAATCTTTTGTAAGTTTGATTTGATTGTTGCGTCAAGCGGATCAAAAATGGTGTAATTCATAGCAGCCTCAATGTCAGGTGCCTTGTCTTTTATCGTCTCTTCTGTCTTTTCGAATAGAGAGGTTTCAACAGCGGATAAGATATCATATGCAGAAATTTGTTGCGGCAATCTCGACAACTGGTAACCACCTTGGGAACCTTTAATGGAATTCACGATACCGCCGTGCTTTAATAAAGAAAAAACTTGCTCTAGATATATTTTTGAAATACCAAGCTTTTCAGAAATACTAATTAAAGTAATATATTCGTTATTGCTATGATACTGGGCCATGCTTGTTGTTGCTGCAAGTGCATATCGACCTTTTGCCGATAATCTCATTTAAACACCTCATTTCATACTTGATTTATATGTAATGATAATATATGATTATTGTAAAATTGTCAATGACATATTATTTATATATGATTTAATGAAAAAATTTCATTTTCCTATTGACATATAAGCAATATGGGAATATGATAATAGCAAACATATTAATCATATATGTAATATATAAAACGTGGATGGAGGTATTTATTATGTCAAAAGTATTTAAAAGTTTAGCAGAGTTAGTAGGTAAGACACCTTTATTGGAATTATCTAATTACGAGAAGAAACACGACCTTGGTGCATCGGTTATTGCAAAATTAGAATATTATAATCCAGCAGGAAGTGTAAAGGATAGAATTGCAAAAGCGATGATTGAAGATGCAGAAGCAAAAGGCCTCTTAAAGCAAGATACAGTAATTATAGAGCCTACCAGTGGTAATACAGGAATCGGTTTGGCATCCATCGCAGCAGCAAGAGGTTATCGATTAATTTTAACCATGCCTGAAACGATGAGTGTGGAAAGAAGAAATTTATTAAAAGCATACGGGGCAGAATTAGTATTAACAGAGGGAGCAAAAGGTATGAAGGGTGCAGTTGCCAGAGCAAGTGAGCTTGCACAAGAGATCCCGAATTCCTTCATCCCAGGCCAATTCGATAATCCAGCTAATCCGGCTGTTCATAGAGCAACTACAGGTCCTGAGATTTGGGAAGATACCGATGGTAAGGTTGATTTCATAGTCGCAGGTATCGGTACTGGTGGTACCATTACTGGTGTAGGTGAGTATTTAAAATCACAAAATCCTAATTTGAAAGTTATTGCAGTAGAGCCTTTTGATTCACCGGTTCTCTCCGAAGGCAGAGCAGGAGCGCATAGAATCCAGGGAATTGGTGCAGGTTTTGTACCTCAGGTTCTTAATACGACAGTTTATGATGAGATTGTTACAGTAAAGAATGAAGATGCATTTGCAGTTGGTAAAGAATTATCAAAAACAGAAGGTCTTCTAGTTGGAATCTCTTCCGGTGCAGCGCTTTGGGCAGCTACAGAGATAGCAAAGCGTCCTGAGAATAAGGGAAAGAATATTGTAGTTATTCTTCCGGATACAGGTGAAAGATATTTATCCACTCCTTTATTTGCAGAACAATAAATCGATCATTTACTTTATCCTGTGAATTAACATATTATCTATGAAAAGGGATACCCGAGAGGGTATCCCTTTTCATGTACCGAAGGTACTACTATTATATTAATCTACTTGAAAGAACTTGATTAACTCACTCAATTGATCAACGATTTCTCTGTTGTTTTTTGCCTGTTCCAGTACTTCATCCGTTTTGTGGAAGATTGAAGTAGAACTAGAAGCAATTTCAGTTGAGCCTTTTGCACCCTCCTGTGAAGCGATAGTTACTTCATCAATCGCACGTCGGATATACATAATGGATTCATTCAATTGAGATGCGGAGTTCTTAATTTCAGATACCATCAGTTCAATTGCCTTTGCGTCTCCGTCATATTGTTCACCGGTATCAACTAAGAATGAGTAATCTTTTATTACTTTTGTATCCACAAACTCCAACAATTGTTTTGAATCAGAAACAATATCTTCGACTGCAGCGGATATATCATTTGAGATTGTTTCAATTTGGGATACAGCATGCTTGGAATTTAACGCAAGTTTGGCAATCTCACCTGATATTACTGCAAATCCCTTTCCTGCCTCACCTGCACGCGCTGACTCGATGGAAGCATTCAATGCGAGTAGATTTGTTTGCGCGGTGATATCCAGGATTGTTTTGGATAGGACTTTGATTTCATTAATGGCAGAGGTTCTTTCGATTGAACTTCTTAGCTTACTATTTGCATTTTCATACATCTCGATTGCAGTCTTCTGTGAGTCAAGTGCAACAGTTTTTAAATTTTCAGCTCTTTCCTTGATTTCTGAAGCTAATACTTGACCATTCTCACTTTTTTCTGTTACTCGTACAATTTCTTCTTCAATGGTTACAGAGGTTGCATTCATTTCTTCAGAGGATGCAGCAGTTTCTTCAAGACCGGCTGATAATTCCTCTGTGGTTGCAGTAATGCTTTCAACATCACGATACACAATATGGGAGCCTTCTTCTATTATTAAAGATGATTCGCTGATTTTGGATACAGAAGACTTAATGGATAAGATAATATTCTTAACCCTATCCTGCATATTATTGAAGGAACGGATGCTGTCTCCAACTTCATCTTTTCGATTGTGATCTTTTATTTGGAATAAAACTCCGAAGTTACCTTTTTCAAGACTCTCGAGATTGGTTTTGACCATGCCGAAGATCTTTGATATGTAGCTACCAAAAATATATGCAAAAACAGAACCTATCAATAAGAAGATGCCTTGTAATATTAAAGTGGATTGCATTGCACCATTCACTTTTTTATTGATTACATCGGTATGTATTCCGGAAAATATCATTCCGATCACATTTCCATTTTTATCGGCTAACGGTGTATAATAAACTCTAGAAGGTCGATCCACAACCTTAGCGTTACCCGTATAAGTTTTATTACTTTTTAGTACTTTGTTTAGTACTTCATCAGATGCCTTCGTACCGATCATACGATTATTATCCTTGTCTCGTACAGTGGTAGCAATTCGGGTATCTCCTGCAAAAATAGTTATTAATGAATTAGTATCTTTTGAGATTGTGTCGATTAACTCAAAGTTTTCATTAATTTTAACATTACCCTTATATAATATATTGCCATCCATATGCCAATCGCCTGGATATTTTGAATCAAATAATGTCATACTCAAGTTTGTAAAACTTTTAAGTTCTTGGTCAATTTCATCATTGTATGTATTTATTATTTTGCTTCGTGTCGAAACACTCGTCATAATAATAAGTACGATTAGGAAAATATTTAAAGCAATTGTTACTTTCCATTTTATCTTCATGTTATCAGCCCTTTCGTAACTATTTTTTCGTAGTAATATTATAACACAATATAGAGTAACTTAAACAACAAAATATTCGTAAATATGACAATATATACATCTAAACAACATATTACTACCAATAAATAGTTATTCCTGTTTATTCTTTAGAATATACGACAAAATATGTATTAGAATAAAAAGGAAGCGTAATATTAATCAATATTATTTAATTTACATTTTGGCTCTGATTTTGATATGATATGGAGAGAGAGAATTTATGCAAGTGATTAATGATAGAAATGAAAGGAGAGAAAAGATATGCAAGAATTAAAAAACTTAAATGATAATAAAATTATTGCACTAACATTCGATGATGGACCAAGTATCGATACAACTCCACAGATCCTTGATAAACTTGAAAAATATGGGGTGAAAGCTACCTTCTTTTTGTGTGGTAAAAATATTAATGAAGAATCAAAGATGATTATGGAGCGACAATTAGAACTTGGCTGTGAACTTCAAAACCATTCATGGTCTCATATTGATATGAGCTTGATAAATGAAAAGGAGATTAGTAAGGAAGTATTGGATACTAGTCGTATTATATATAAAACGGTTGGAGTCAAACCAACTTTCTTTCGACCCCCATATATTCTTACCAGTCAAACAATGTTTGATCTGATTGAACTTCCGTTTATTAATGGGGTAGCATGTAGTGATTGGGAGGAGGATGTGAGTAGTGAAGTGAGGATATCTACTTTATTACAGAATGTGACAGATGGAGATATTATACTACTTCATGATTTCTCTGGGAATATTAATACAGTAAATGCAATGGATGGAATTATAACAGGGCTTTGGGAAAGAGGGTTTCAATTTGTGACCTTAAGTGAATTGTTTAGACTCAAGGGTGTGGATGCCAATGTAAAGCACAAGCTATGGTCAAATGTATTAGATTAAGTTATCTGCTTGGGTTGCACAAACCTTATTCAGGATTTATAATTATTTAATCAAAGTATAAAAGTTAATTAATTATTACATAAAGATATTACCGGAGGGTTGATATGGGGAGAGTAAGGATTATAGCAGATAGTACTTGTGACTTGACGCAAGATTTAATCAAGAAATATGATATCACAATGATACCATTGAATATTGTTTTAGAGGATAAGAGTTTTAAGGACGGGGTTGAGATTATTCCTGAGGAGATATATGAGTGGGCGGATCGAAATAATACAACTCCTAAGACAGCTTCACCGGAGATTGGATATATTATCGAGGTGTTAAAACCTATGGTGGTGGAAGAGGAAGAGATTATTTTTATCGGTATCTCTGAGGACATGTCTGTGACCTGTCAAACTGTACGGATGGCAGCACAAGAATTAGAATACGAAAAACTATATGTCATAAACTCAATGAACTTATCAACAGGTATCGGTCTACAGGTTCTCCGAGCAGCCGAATATGCACTGCAGGGAATGAGTGCACTAAAAATTATCAAAGAAATCGAGAGTGCCAGGGATAAGGTATGTGCATCCTTTGTAATTGATACGTTAACTTATTTACATAGGGGAGGGCGATGCAGTGCTGTTGCTGCATTATTCGGTAATGCACTTAAATTAAAACCTATGATTGCGGTTAATAACGGGAAAATGGGAGTGGACAAAAAATATAGAGGAAGGCAGCAGGCTGTGGTGCGAAGCTATGCGAAGGATTTAGAGAGTCAACTGCTTCAGGCTGATTCAAAGCGTGTATTTATCACCCACTCCGGAATAGATTTAGAGATTGAGCAGGAAACCTATGACTACTTGAAAGGATTGGGTTATTTCAAAGAAATCTACATAACAAGAGCTGGGGGTGTGATTTCTAGTCATTGTGGACCAAATACTTTAGGAATCTTATTTTATAAAATGTAGTGGAATGTAATATGCTCTAAATAAAAACATCTTTCATAAACAACTGGCTGAGTTATTGAAACCAAGATTGTGATGAAAGATGTTTTTTATTCAATAGAAAACAAATTGTTACTGTAAAGCGATAAGCTTTTGAGACGCATAGAAACTTTAGGCAATCAGAAAATCATCTTCTGGACATTCACATCCGCGATTTCCTTTAATTCCTTTTCAAATTGTGCTGCCTTATCATCAGCATCATCAATAAACTCTAGCAGGATTAAACCGTTTGAACTGCATGCATCTTGTGATGCGACATGAAGCCCGATACGAGTGTTGATTTCACAACCATAAGATGTTAATAATTCTTGAACAGAAGAAGCATTTTTTACACGATCCTTTAATACAAAACCCATAATAACTTTCGCCATAATGTTTCCTTCCTTTCTAGGTAGAAATAATATCTTACATAATATCCCCTATTTAAAATATTTTATCATGATTTAACGATACCTTTATACAATAAACCAGATCTATGTAAATATGGGATAATATACAGTTATTATAACATATTTTACAGTAAAAGAAATCTAAAGTTAACAAGTGAAGGTATTACATGTTTATAATTTCTGTGTTTTGTGAAGCATAATAAGGAAATAATTGAAGAGGAGGTATCGTGTGAACAATCAGGAATGGATCAAGAATAACAATGATATATTGCTATTATCGAATAAGAATAATGTAGAGATAGAAGGATTAATTAATTTTTTACTGGCAAATATTTGTATGGAGACATTGCTTGGATTTAAACCGTCGTCATTAATCCATATACCAAAAATGGGAGACGAGTTAAAGGTCTTAACAATTCTTGCCGCTGTGATTAATCAGTATAATTGTAGATATGAAGTGCTACATGAAAACAATATTAGGTTGACCGTATTAATTTATCATACATTAACTTTAAATCATTGCTTACTAAGCAGAGAGAACCTCGATTACCTTAAAGAGCAGGGATATTTTATAGAAGGTTTCTCAATAAACAATATCTTCTCAGTGATAAAACAGAAGCTAGAGAATTATCAAAATAATAGAAGTAAAATCACCTTAGATGAAAACCATGTAGATGATTATCCTCATGAAATTGGAATTGTTCTAGGATATCCGATAGAGGATGTGTTGGGGTTTATTACAAACCGTGGACAAAACTATATAATCAGTGGCTGTTGGAAAGTATATCATAATGCTGGTTCTAGTAAAAAAATATTTCAAGAATATCATCGAATTCGAAGTGAGGCTGTAAAATATCTGATTGATAATAATTCGTTGCCCCATAGTATCACTTTTTAAGAATATGTTGAAATATCAAATGAAATAAAATATTGGTTATATGAATTATATGATGAAGGAGAATGGAAAAAAGATAAATTGCTATTGACAGATGTAAGCTCGAGATGTATATTTGTATAATAATTATGTATAAATATACAGAAATGAGAGGCGGTTTCATGAAAAAGAAAGTATTTGTAGATGGGTTGTCAGGAACTACTGGTCTTAAGATACATGAAAGACTAGCTTTATATAATGAATTAGAGATGATTACTATAGATTATGAAAAAAGACGTGACGCAAAGGAAAGAGCAAAGTGTTTAAACGAAGCAGATATTGTTTTTTTATGTTTGCCGGATGATGCGGCAAAGGAGGCTGTAAACCTTGTAACCAATCCTAACACTAGAATTATAGATGCAAGTACTGCTTATCGTACGGCTAAAGATTGGACTTACGGCTTACCGGAATTATCAGCTGAACATAAGCAGGCGGTTATTGAAACCAAGAGACTCACTAATCCGGGATGTCATGCAACTGCATTTATCCTATCCGCATATCCTTTGGTATCAAAAGGGATTGTTGCACCTGATTATCCGATTACCTGCCAAAGTTTGACCGGATATAGTGGTGGCGGCAAGTCTTTAATCGAGAAATATGAGCAAAATGAAGGAAAGAATGACTATACGAAAGCACCGAGACCATATGCTTTATCGTTAAATCATAAACATTTACCGGAGATGAGCATACATGCTGGATTAACAGAAACACCATTCTTTGTACCGATTCTTGGTAATAATTATAAAGGGCTTGCAATTATGTTACCATTACATAATAAGCTTTTATCCAAGCAGTTGACCGCGAAAGAGTTACATGAGGTAATCAGTGAACATTATCAGAATCAAAAGTTTGTTCACGTAATGCCTTATGCGGATGATAGTGCACTTTTTGACGGCGCAGTGGATATAACGTCTTGTAATGATACCAATAAGGCTGAGATATTCGTGTTTGGAAATGATTCTAAAGGAACAACATTGGTGTTAACAAGACTTGATAATCTAGGGAAGGGAGCTTCCGGTGCAGCGATTCAGAATATGAATTTAATGTTAGGGTTTGAGGAAGATTTATATCTGTAAAGCAGAATGAAGCAACTTTGACTCAAGCGATTATAGCAGGTTACGAATACTTCAATTTAACTATGTTAAGTGTTAAAAATTAGGCTGGATGAAATGTCCGGCCTTTTTCTTGTGTAGAAGGAATTTTAAGCGTAGATTTTGTAATACTAGTTGATCTTTCTTAAACTACAGGTGATATATCGCAGTTCTCGTGCTTTCATAGGAATTCGGAAGATTTCGGCTAGAGAACATATCTTATCCACGAAACAAACCAATATTGATTCCCTATAGATCGGATAATGGGTAAGGGTCAAAGGCCACATGTGTTTTTTTATGATATCCTCTTCGATAGGAGAAATAGGATAATATTTTTTAGCATTTTTACATGCAAAATCAGGATGATAAAAACCATGCAGACGATGGGTTTTATCTGGAATATGCCAATCATAAAGGTAAAAGTCATGGAGCATTGCCCCTCTTATAATCCCTTTGCGATCGAAGTGAAAAGGCAAGCAAAGGGATAAAAGATAACTGACATATGCCACGGTCAAACAATGCATGAAGGTAGTAGTGTTCCCATGTTGAAGATATTGGTTCATTTCATGAAGTTTATCGTTATCATATAAGTCACTGATTGTGTGAATAAAGTAATCCTTTTGTTCTTGTGTTAATCTCATTTTTACCCTTTCCTACGTTGCAAAAAGTAGCAGACGGATTTTGTTAAATAAGATGATAAAAGCTGCTGCAAAAATCAAATCATAATATCTAATAGATTATCATTTTACAACAGCCCTTTTTACGATAGATATACCTAAGTTTAATAATTCATCGGAGTATTAGAACTAGTAGGTTCTTGTGTCTCCTCGTTGTGATGTGATAATGTACCATATACTACATAAGTACAGGTTATGATGATTCCAATTAATAAGACTACTAATCCCGGTATATTCAGAGAAGTCGTTGCTTTAACTAGCTTAATAATTGCTGTGACGATGGCTGAGGTGACATTTCCGTATAACGCAATTTTAAACATTTTGGAATAACGCAAGTTTAAATTAGATATTGCTGAAACAATTAGGCTCAATACGGAATAAAGTAGAGTAAGTATATAAAATAAAGCAACATGATACAAATACACAAAAATCATAGTTACAAAGAAAATGATGTTAATTAATGGTACGATTGCTTTTAGTATACTATTGTCAAAGGATAGACCATTTAATTCAGAAAACCGAATTTCTCTGGTGCTGGAACCCTGATACATAACAAGGTTGGTTTTACTGACTAAAATCACTTGATAATAGGAATGATCTACGTCGTCTGTTGAAAAACTATTTTTACTGGTATCAACCAAAACATAGACATTATTTTCATCAACTTCATAACGATTTGCAACGGATAGTTCGCCGTTTTCTAATTTGAATTCAGGAATTCTATCATTAAGAAGTTCAGACAGATTTAATTGTGTATATTCAATAGTTGCCGGTATGATACTAAACAAACTAATTAAAAACGCGAATAGAAATACAAAACCGGTACTGCGACCACCACTTACTTTAGATAGTTTAAAATACTGTGTTGGTTTAAAAATTGCAGTTTGTATTTGCTGAAAGAAATTTAACTTTGTTTTTTCCATTGGATTACCCCCTGTATTATATATAGCTTAGTATATTTTAGGAAAAGTTATTTGTCAAATATACTTTTTATAATCATATGAACTCTTAATATTACAAATGAACATATTATAAATTTAAAAATAGTATTGCATATTATTTTTTACTCTTTTACATAAAGTTCAATTTGTATTTACTTCATATTGATAGATACATGAGATTAATCTAGTTACAATGAAAGAGAAGATAGGAGTCGTTTCACATGGCTTTGATGATGTCACTATGGAGGTATCTATGAATAAAGGTTCGCACATTTCATTAGCTTATTACTTACTGGATAGAGAAGAGTTAGGTCAATTAAAGCTTCATAAAAGAGCTTTTTTGGTAGGAAGTATCTTACCTGATTGCTTACCCTCCTTTTTAACGACACGGCATACCATAACAGAAACATATAATTTATTACAATCTGAGATAAGGAAAATATCAAAAAGCTATCATAAAAATAGAGGAATTTCAAATTACTTTTGCATTCATCTTGGAATAATCATGCACTATCTGGCAGATTATTTTACTATGCCTCATAATCCGGGGTATTACGGTTCGGTCAAAGGACATGTAGAATATGAAAAGGAGTTATGGATTTCGATCCGACGATATATTGAGGAGGAAGCATGCTATATGAAACAAGAAATGGTAATAGAGGAAGGATTTATATGTCTAAATAATCAGGATGATATTCATAAGAATCTAAGTGAATACCTTTTACTATTACATAAAGAATATCAAAGTGAAGTACAGGATTTATTAACGGATTGCAAGTACATTGTTAAAGTCTGCTATACCGCAGCACTTGCCCTAGTACGATATCTATCTAGGGATCAGTTACCACACGAGTTAGCACGAGAATATGTAGCATAAGTGGAGGAGCCTTATTAGCTCCTCTTTTATTAAGTACGCACAAGGAGCGAGGAGTATTACAGAATAATAATTCTTTTTTAGGTACAATGTTATTTGTCTCACACTGAGGGGTGATAGAACTGTGAATTATGGCAATGTAACATTATTAATAGAAACGTTATTTGAAAGATCCACTATGCTTATTGGATAATACTATTATTTGTGCTACAATACTACATAAATCATAACTATATTATCCGAACTACCGGGATGAAATATTTTACGGAGAGGAGAAGGACATCTATGGAAAAGGCGTTTATTTACAAAACCAATCTGGGGAGATTTTTAATTGTTGAAGAAGAAAATGCAATTACCACAGTAAAGTTACATACAGAGAAAGAGCAGGAACGATCTGATGATCAACTGTTATCTAATTATGAAGTAGTAGAGACTGCTCTGATCAAATTAACATCCATTCAACTGAAGGAATATCTGGATGGAAAAAGAAAAACATTTCATCTAACCCTAAATCCTAAGGGAACCGATTTTCAGCGTAAGGTTTGGGAAGCATTAAGAGCAATTCCATATGGAGAGACCAGAAGCTACAAACAGATAGCTGAAGCAGTGGGCAATCCGAACGCATCAAGAGCAGTAGGAATGGCTAATAACAAGAATCCGATTCTTTGTATTATACCTTGTCACAGAGTGATTGGAGCTGACGGTAAATTGGTTGGCTTTGGATGTGGTTTGGATGTGAAGGAACAATTGATAGGATTGGAACATGATAATAAGTAATCATTAAATAATAGCAATATAAAAATTGCATATAATATGGTATATAATACTCAAACTTCAGTAAAAAAATATGATTTAAAATTGCTAAAATACGAGTAAGTGAGATGTCATTATCTATGAAGTATGAGGTTAATATTTAATTAATAAAATATATTACAGGCACGGAGGTTGACATGAACAAGGAATGGTCTTTGGATATACTTTATAAGGGATTTGATGATGTTAGTTATCAAGAGGATAAAACAGAACTTATAAAATTAACGAATGAGTTGTTAGATTTTAGCGATAACTTAACAAAGAAAGATAAGGATGAGGATACATTATTAAAAGCAATTGATTTTTTGGAACGATATCAATTAATATCTACCAAATTAAGCTATTACGTTACTTTACGAATATCTGTAAATACTTCAGACAGTGTCACAGTAAATGAATCCAATGCAATTGAAAGACAGGTTAGCATGGCATCAAAGCCTTTGGCAATGATTTATAAGTTTATTGCGAGTTATGATAATGTGGCAAGTTTTTATGAGCGTCATCCGATATTAAAAAGCTATGATTATCTGATTACAGAAATGAAAAAAGAGGCGAAACATATACTTAGCGATGATGTAGAAGATGTAATTGCAAAATTAAATATATCAGCCGGCTCTGCGTGGAGCAGTATGCAAAGCTTTCTTACTTCTACCCTTGAAGTGGAGTACCGTGGAGAAATCATAACATTACCTGAAGTTCGAAATTTGGCTCACAGTGAAGATGCACAGGTACGTAAGGATGCTTATGAAGCCGAATTAAAAGCTTATGACAAGATTAAGGATGCGGTCAGTTATTCTCTAAACAATATTAAAACTCAGGTTAATACGATCTGCGAATTAAGAGGTTACGAGTCACCACTTGATATGACATTAACCCACTCAAAGATGAAAAGAGAAACTTTGGAGGCGATGCTAGAAGCAATCCGAGAAGCACTACCTTCATTTCATAAATATCTTAAACATAAAGCCAAGATTATGGGATATACAGGTGGATTGCCCTGGTATGATATGTTTGCTCCGATCGGTGAAAGCAATACTAAGTTTACAACGGAAGAATCTCGGGAATACCTGGTTTCACGATTTAAAGGATTCTCACAGGATTTGGCGGATTTAGTAGAGGAAGCATATAATGATTCCTGGATTGATTTTTATCCTAGAAAAGGCAAGGTTGGAGGAGCATTCTGCGAAAATCTTCCCTTTGTGAAGCAAAGTAGAATTCTTACAAACTTTACAGGTTCCTTGAATGATGTTGTAACTCTGGCGCATGAACTTGGTCATGCTTATCATGGATTAAATATTCAGGAGCATCTTCCGCTCAATGTGGATTATAGTATGCCGGTAGCAGAGACAGCATCTACATTTAATGAGGGAATTATCATGGAGGCGGCAATTAAGGAGTCATCCGGGCGAGAAAAGATCGCATTGATCGAAAGTCAGTTACAGGATGTTACCCAAATTATTTGTGATATCTATTCCAGATATATTTTTGAAAGCAATGTCTTTGAAAAAAGCAAATCAGGATTTTTATTTGCAGATGAATTGAATGAAATCATGCTATCAGCTCAAAAAGAAGCATATGGAGAAGGATTAGATCATAATACACTTCATCCATATATGTGGGTGGTAAAAGGGCATTACTACTCAGAGAATCTTAGTTTTTATAATTTTCCATATGCATTCGGAGGCTTGCTAGCAAGAGGATTGTATGAGAAATATAAAGAAGAAGGAGAAGCATTTGTTCCTAAATATAAGGCACTATTAAATGCCACTACAATCATGAGTGTTGAGGATGCTGCGAAACAAGCAGATATCGATTTAGAAGATCCGAACTTTTGGAGAACTAGTCTTAATACGGTGGAAAATTTAATTGATGAATTCGTGCGTCTTGCGTAGGAATTGCATATTGCCATTCGTTAAATTTGAAGAAAAAGGAAGAATTATATCACATAAAAATGATGTATTAATCAGATAATAAACTTGTACCGAACGATCATAATTAAAAGTTTACGTTATACTGTGAATTTTATGAAAGGAGCAGGTTATGAGTCTTGTAAATGAATTCCCAGAACAACTTCCGGAAGGTCTTGGATTCCGATTGGCTATGGATATGAAAGCGATGTCAAGTTTTGTTAACATGCCGGAAAATAATAAAAAGCAAATGATAGACTATATAAAAAGCTCAAATACCGGTGAAGAAGCAAAAAACCGAGTTACAGAAGTGGTAAGTAATCTTCATAATGGGGGATCTTTTCAATAAGGGTCATATGAGTAATAATAAAGAATACGAATTTATATTCAATATAACGGATTTTAAAAGGATGTCTGTATAATGGGTTATACCAAGATACAGACATCCTATTTTATTGATTACTAAAATTATGATTATCGTTCGCTACCCATGAAGAATAAGGCAATTGTTCCAGGCCCTGAATGAGAACCGATGGTTGGACTAATCATACTAATCATACAATTAGGTATTCCTAAACGTTCTTTGATAAGATTTCCAACAAACTGTGCATCTTCTAAGCTATCACCGTGGCTGATAAATACAATATCATTCTTCTCTTTATAATTCTTTACCTTTTCCTCCATTAAGTCCACTAATGCAGTTAAAGCTTTTTTTCTTCCTCGTACATTATTTAAAGGAAGCAATCGTCCCTCGTTATTCACGTGAAGGACAGGCTTTACATTGATTAATGTTCCAATGATTGCAGATGCCTTGGATACACGTCCGCCGCGGTGAAGATGATGCAAGTCATCGACTGTAAATAGATGGCATAGATTTAACTTGTTGTTCTCTAGCCATTCTGAAACTTCTTCAATAGACTTACCACTTTCTTTTAATTGTACTGCTTTATGAACCAACAAACCCTCTCCAAGGGAAGCACACAGAGAATCAATTACAATTATTTTTGCATCAGGTATTTCTTCGTTAAGTTCTCTTGCGGTGGTTGAGGCAACGGAACAGCTTCCGCTAAGTGCGGAGGAGAAGGCAATATGTAATATATCATAGCCTTGTTCTATTAAATTCGTAAAGATAGTTCTTGCTGTATCAGGATTAACGGCCATCGTAGTAGGCATAGCACCATCACGCATAATTCTGTAAAATTCCTTTGGTTCAAGTGCATTATCCTCTCCGTAAACTGTTTCATTAATGCTGTAATATAACGGCAATAAGGTGATGCTATGTTGATCCAGATATTCCTGAGGTAAATCACTTGTAGTATCTGTTGTGATAATATATTTTTTCATAAGCCACTCAATCCTTTCTATATAAGAAATAAATGATTTTATAAAATCTTAAAACCATGAAGATATAAATATACAATAGAAGAATGTAGTATTCATAACGACATCATAAATTATACCATACCATGAATGTATGTATCAATACATTTTCCAAGATATCCACGGAAATGTAATCATATTTCCTAATGATAGAATTGCAAAAAACACTTTTCTTATGCATATACATATGCTATAATACAAAAAGTTAATTGAGGCTAAGGAGGCAAAACAATGAAGCATATCAAAACATTAAACACAAGAAACCTGAAAGATACTTTAAAAAAAGGTGGTTGTGGAGAATGTCAAACATCCTGCCAGTCAGCATGTAAGACATCTTGTACAGTTGGTAATCAGAGCTGTGAGAACAAATAGATAATTCGTACATAGAACACGTAATCTGGTTCGCTGGTTATATGATTTGAACGATGATGAAGGTGTCTTAAGAAGTTAGTCAACTTGAGGCACCTTTCAATTTATGTGAAGAGAAAACGTGTTTCTCCGGTTAGTCTACAGAATGGTTAGGGGCTGCCTTATAATATTTTTCGTTAGTAGGATTATTCGGAAGATATATAAGACAGTCCTATTCGTTGTTTTAAAAAATATGATAGGTAGGCATCTTGAACTTAATGTGAATTGTTAATATGCATAATTCGCATCCGAAGTTTGTACCTTCGAGCTTCTTGGCAATACTTACACAACGTGTATTCATGTTAATGTAAATTTTTATCAACTTATTAATCGTATTCCGACATGGATAAAAGTCGGTAGTTTTAAGGAGGAATTATCGTGGTTCACCAGTTTAAAAATAATGGTTTTAATATAGTACTAGATGTGAATAGTGGAATGGTTCATGTGGTTGATGATCTTGCATATGACATCATTGAAATGTATGAACAGCATGATCAGAATAATATCATTAGCACCATGGTAGAGAAATATAGTCGTCCGCAGAATAGATCACTTATTACGTTGGATGAAATCGATGGAAATGATGACTTGAATCCTGAAGCACTAGAGAGTCAAGTTCGTGAGGTGCTTGCAGATGTAGAGGAACTCAAAGAAAACGGGGCTTTATTTACTAAGGATGTATACGAGAATTATATTAAGGACTTTAAGCAACGTTCTACCGTCGTGAAAGCACTTTGTTTACATATTGCACATGATTGTAATCTTGCTTGCAGATATTGCTTCGCAGAAGAGGGTGAATACAAAGGTCACCGTGAATTGATGAGCTATGAGGTTGGTAAGAAAGCACTTGATTTCCTGATAGAGAATTCCGGCAACCGAAGAAATCTTGAAGTAGACTTCTTTGGTGGTGAACCTTTGATGAATTTTCAAGTTGTCAAGGACTTAGTGAAATACGGACGTGAACTAGAGAAGGTTCATAATAAAAATTTCCGTTTTACGCTTACCACTAATGGGGTGTTGCTCGATGATGATATTATGGAATTTGCGAATAAAGAAATGAGCAATGTGGTATTAAGTATTGATGGTCGTAAAGAGGTAAATGATCGAATGAGACCAAGCCGTAATGGCAAGGGCAGCTATGATCTGATTGTACCGAAGTTTAAAAAGTTTGCGGATAGTAGAAATCAGACGAATTATTATGTAAGAGGAACCTTTACTCATAATAATTTGGATTTTGCAGATGATGTTGCTCATCTTGCAGAATTAGGCTTTAAGCAGATTTCGGTAGAACCGGTAGTTGCAATGCCTGAGGATGCGTACGCTATCACAGAAGAAGATCTTCCGGTATTATTTGAAGAGTACGATAAGCTGGCGAAATACATGCTGGAACGCAAACAGGCAGGTAAGGATTTTAATTTCTTTCATTTCATGATTGATATGACAGGAGGACCCTGTGTCGCGAAACGTCTCTCAGGTTGTGGTTCCGGTACGGAATATCTTGCTGTGACACCATGGGGTGATCTTTATCCCTGCCATCAGTTCGTTGGTATCGATGAGTTCTTGATGGGAAATGTATTTGAAGGGGTTAAGAAAACAGAATTAAGAGAAGAGTTTAAGGTTTGTAATGTATACTCTAAAGACAAATGTAAGGATTGCTTTGCTAAATTCTACTGTAGCGGTGGTTGCGCTGCAAATTCTTATAAGTTCCAAAATGATATCAATGGTTCCTATGATATTGGCTGTGAGTTACAGAAAAAACGTGTGGAATGCTCCATCATGCTAAAAGCAGCCGAGAGTATAGATGATTAAATCAAAGCTGTTTTACATGGAGGCATGATGGAAAACTGGGTTATCAAGAATAAAAAAGCAGATTTCAACAGTATTGTAACAAGCTCTGGTGTGAGTGAAGTGATGGCACGTTGCTTGGTGAATAAAGGGATGGAAGAACCGGATGAAATCCGTTTGTTTTTAAATCCTGATATTAATAACCTATACTCCCCGTTTCTGTTAAAGGATATGAAATTAGCCTGTGAGATCTTGTCAGAGAAAATCAGACAGAAGAAAAAGATTCGTATTATTGGAGACTATGATGTGGATGGTGTTATATCTACGTTTATTCTTTACCGTATGTTTTCCGAATTAGGAGCTTATATCGATTATGAGATACCGGATCGAATTAGGGATGGCTACGGAATTAATGTCAATATTGTCAAAGCAGCATATGATGAACACATAGACACCCTTATCACCTGCGATAACGGGATAGCAGCGATTGAACAGATTGCCTTAGCTAAGGAACTTGGAATGACAGTTATAGTAACCGATCACCACAGCCTTGTTCAGTCAGAGGAAGGGGAATGTATTCTTCCAAGTGCAGATGCAGTAATCAACCCAAAGCAACCTGATTGTACATATCCCTTTGATGGACTCTGTGGGGCGGCAATTGCCTACAAGCTTTGTGTGGCTATGGTGGAATATTTGGATGAGTCAAATAAAGCTGAATTGATCAAGGAGCTAATATCATATACTTCGATTGCAACAATCTGTGATGTGATGGAATTAGTGGATGAAAACCGTATTATTGTAAAGTATGGACTGGAACTGTTAAAACAAACGAAAAACATGGGTCTTATTGCTTTGATGGAGGCTAGTGCCATTGATAAGGCGCAGCTTAATACTTTTCATATGGGTTTTGTGATTGGACCATGCTTAAATGCTTCCGGAAGACTTGATACCGCAAAGAAGGGATTGCAGCTTTTGTTGTCAGATTCTCTTGAAGAGGCAGTGCGATTATCGGAAGAGGTTCGAGGATTGAATGAGATCCGTAAAAACATGACTGCAGAGAATGTGGAAAAGGCGATTCGGTTAATCGATGGGACGGATTTGAGTCAGGATAAAGTATTAGTTGTATATCTTGAGGATTGCCATGAAAGCATAGCTGGAATTATAGCAGGGCGAATCAGGGAACGATATAATAAACCGACATTGGTATTAACTGAGGCGGAAGGATGTATTAAAGGTTCCGGTCGTTCTATAGAGCAGTATAATATGTTTGAGGAACTCTCGAGATGCAGAGAACTATTCTTAAAGATGGGTGGCCATCCAATGGCAGCTGGGTTTTCCCTATTAATAGAGAATCTGGAACCCTTAAGGAAAACGCTAAATGCCAATACCTTATTAACAGAAGAGATGTTAATCCCAAAGGTTACTATCGATATCCATCTTCCTCTGGGATATGTGAATGAGAGTTTAATAAGGGAATTGCAGCAGTTGGAGCCGTTTGGGAAAGGAAATGAAAAACCTCTCTTTGCAGAGAAGAACATTAAAATTAAGTCTGCTTTTATTATAGGAAAGAATGCAAGCGGAATTCGCTTTCGGTTAGAAAATCAATATGGCAGAGAAATGGATGGGATCTATTTCGGAGATGTTGTTCGATTTTTCGATTATATTGGCAATACTTATGGAAGTGAAGAAGCAGACAGAATGAAAACAGGAAGAGGAAGTAAAGCTTTGATTGCAATTACTTATTTCCCGAAAATAAACGAATATAATGGATTTAAGACGGTTCAGCTTATGATTACGAATTATCGTTAGAATAAAAATAAAGGGCAAATTGTCACTTTTCATCAATTTTTGTTTTGAATAGCATAAATATTCTTTACGGATGATTAATTATGGTGATATAATAGTCATCTATAAGAGAAAATGAATTAATAAATGCAAAATAAATCCGTAATTCGGAGTAAAATATACATACCGTACCCGGTATAATTTGAATAAGCAAAGGCTTACGATAGAATAATGATAATTACATTGAGAAAGGCATGGTTAAAAAATGAAACATTTAGAAGATTATGTTAGAAGCATTCCGGATTTCCCGGAGCCTGGTATTATATTTAGAGATGTAACCAGTGTATTACAAGATAAAGATGGATTAAAGATGGCGATTGATCAGATGCAGGAATTGTTGGACGGATTAGATTTTGATGTTGTGGTAGGTCCTGAATCAAGAGGTTTCATTTTTGGAGTACCGATTGCTTATAATTTAAATAAAGCATTTATTCCGATTCGTAAAAAAGGCAAATTACCTTGTGAGACAATCTCTATGGATTATGACTTAGAATATGGCAAGGCAACAATCGAAATGCACAAGGATGCTATTAAGAAGGGTCAGAAAGTAGTTATTATCGATGACTTAATAGCAACTGGCGGCACCATCGAAGCAATCACAAAATTGATTGAGTCTTTAGGTGGTGAAGTAGTTAAAATCGTATTCTTAATGGAATTAAAGGGATTAAACGGTCGTGATAAGTTAACCGGTTATGATGTAGAAGCTGTAATTCAATATGAAGGAAAATAATCATTATCATTAACATAATGAAGGGTGGTGATATCATGGAAGATAATATGGAGTTTTTTGACGACGCTCTGCTTACGCCTGCAACTACAGTACATGCGGATTTTACTGCGCCGGAGATTCTTTATAAGGAATTAATTGATAAGATTAGAAGCTACCATCCTTCTGCAGATATCACGATGGTTGAAAAGGCTTACCACATTGCAGATAATGCACATAAGGAACAGCTTCGTAAATCAGGAGAACCCTATATTATTCACCCTCTCTGTGTTGCTAATATATTGGCTGAGTTAGAGCTGGATAAGGAGAGTATTGTAGCAGGTATCTTACATGATGTAGTAGAGGATACGGTACTGACTGCAGAAGAGATCTCAGAGATGTTCTCAGAAGAGGTAGCACTCTTAGTGGACGGTGTTACAAAATTGACCCAGTTAAATATGGATAAGGTCGAGCAACAGGCAGAGAACCTTCGAAAGATGTTCTTGGCTATGGCAAAAGATATCCGTGTTATCCTGATCAAACTGGCCGATCGTCTTCATAATATGAGAACCTTAAAGTTCGTTCCCCCCCATAAGCAAAAGGAAAAAGCGAGAGAGACAATGGATATCTACGCTCCAATTGCACAGAGATTAGGTATCAGTAAAATTAAGATAGAATTAGACGATTTATCGTTAAAATATTTGGAGCCGGAGGTTTACAAAGATTTGGCGGAGAAGATCTCTACCAAACGAAGTGAACGTCAATCATATATAGAAGGTATTGTGCAGGAAGTAAGAGACCATATCAATGAAGCGGGAATAGAAGCACAAGTAGATGGTCGAATCAAACATTTCTTTAGTATCTATAAGAAGATGGTAAATCAGAATAAGACGTTAGAGCAGATTTATGATTTGTTCGCTGTTCGAATTATTGTAGATTCCTTAAAGGATTGTTATGCAGCCCTTGGTGTTATACATGAGATGTATAAGCCAATCCCAGGGCGATTTAAAGATTATATCGCAATGCCAAAGCCAAATATGTATCAGTCCCTTCATACTACATTAATTGGTCCGAAGGGATCACCGTTTGAGATTCAAATTCGTACCTTTGATATGCATCGTACCGCTGAATACGGTATTGCTGCTCACTGGAAGTATAAAGAAGGTCAAGACGGACAAAGTGGTACAGCCAATTCAGAAGAAGAGAAGCTTACTTGGCTTCGTCAGGTTCTAGAATGGCAGAAGGACATGGCAGATAACAAGGAGTTTTTAAGCCTAATTAAGAATGACTTTGATTTATTTTCCGATAGTGTATATGCATTTACCCCAACAGGTGATGTAAAAACTTTGCCGGCAGGTTCTAACCCTATTGACTTTGCTTTCAGTATTCATAGTGCGGTTGGTAATAAGATGGTTGGCGCAAGGGTAAATGGTAAGCTAGTTCCGATTGATTATGTGATTCAAAACGGTGATCGTATCGAGATTATTACCTCTCAGAATTCAAAGGGGCCTAGCAGAGACTGGCTTGCAATTGTCAAAAGTACTCAGGCGAAGAATAAGATTAACCAGTGGTTTAAAACAGAACTGAAGGAAGACAACATCACCAGAGGAAAAGAACTTATTATAGCATATTGCAAAGCGAAGAGTGTAGTGGTATCCGATATCACGAAACCGGAGTTTACTTCAGTTGTAATGAGAAAATACGGTTTTAGAGATTGGGATTCGGTCCTTGCAGCTGTTGGCCACGGTGGTTTGAAGGAAGGCCAGATTGTTAACAAACTGGTTGAGGAATATAAGAAGAAGAATAAAAAAGAGATAACAGACGAGAATGTACTTGAGACAATTTCAAAAGAAAAGATTCCTACGAAGAAATCCAAGAGCGGAATTGTTGTGGAAGGAATTCATGATGTAGCAGTTCGTTTTTCCAAATGCTGCAGTCCGGTTCCCGGTGATGAGATTGTTGGATTTGTTACCAGAGGAAGAGGAGTATCCATACATCGTACGGATTGTATTAATATAATTAATATCACCGAAGAGGATCGTGCACGTTTGATTGATGCAGAATGGAACGTTACTGACGGTAAAAATCCGGATGGTGTGTATAGCGCAGAAATCAAAATCTATGCAAATAATCGTACCGGTGTGCTCGTCGATGTATCAAAAGTTCTTACCGAGAATAAGATTGATGTGACCTCAATGAATGTGCGTACCAGCAAACAAGGGACAGCGACCATTAGTGTAGGCTTTGAGATTAAAGGTAAGGATCATTTGAACGAAATCATAGCAAAGATACGTAATGTTGAAAGTGTTCTGGATATAGAACGTACAGCAGGCTGATTTCTTGATGTAAATAAAATTCAATCATATTATATGATTAATATGATCGAGATAAAGGTTTTAAATTGGAGGACAATATGGGCGATTTAAAGATGAAAACTCTAGTTCTTGGTATGGTACAGACGAATACCTATGTGATTCGCAATGTACTCACCAAGGAAGCAATCGTTGTTGATCCTGCCGATCATGCTGAAAAAATATATGAGTATATTAAATCAAATGACCTCGTGTGCAAAGGTATCCTTCTCACACACGGTCATTTTGACCATATAATGGCGGCAAAAGAGTTGGCGGAATTAACACAGGTAAAAATTTATGCACACGAAGCAGAAGAGAAACTGTTAAGTACACCGAATATGAATGCATCTCCAAGTGCGGGAGTAAGTATAAGCTTAACTCCGGATGTGTTTTTAAAAGATCAGGAGGAATTCCTTCTTGCCGGTTTTGATATCAAAGTGATTCATACACCGGGACATACTGCTGGAGGAGCATGCTATTATTTTACGAAGCATAATGTATTAATCAGCGGTGACACATTATTCCATGAATGCATTGGGCGATCGGATCTTCCAACCGGTAACGGTAGAGTGCTAGTAGAATCAATTAAGCACAAATTATTAACTCTCGGTGATGATGTTGAGGTATATCCGGGTCATGGAATTCCCACCACTATCGGGCATGAGAAGGTACGCAACCCCTATTTGTCCGGCAATATATTCATTGATTAATGGGGATTAATTTACTTGGTTATTACAAGCATAATTGTAAGCTCAGGAATGAGGAAATAGATGATAGAAATAATCATATCAGATAAAGCATATGAAAATGACATTTATCCTTTGGTCAAGGCTTTTTATCCGAATAATACGGTAAAGGTATTAAAGGATAACGAGAGTCAAAATGTAACGGATACTGAGGATGTGTTACTTATCAAGTGTAATTTTACTGAAGAAGGGTACACCATCAATTTATCCGATTATCAACATACGATGGAAAGATCCAAGCTCAATGATGGTGCACTCACTAAGTCACAGTATAAAAATGCGATGAAGCGTTTTCTATATGAAATACTTTCAGAGCATACATCCAGGCAATTACCTTGGGGGATATTAACCGGTATTCGCCCTACCAAGTTGGTATATGAGATGTTGGAACAAGGATTGACCGAGGATAATATATATCAACATATGACCAATGAGTACTATTGCTCTATGGAGAAGATTGATATGAGTATCCTGATTGCCAGGCGAGAGCGCAAACTCTTGAAGGAACTGGACTATAAGAACGGATATAGTCTCTATATTGGAATTCCATTTTGTCCAAGCACCTGTTTATACTGTTCCTTTACTTCATATTCTATCGAGAAATTTTCGAATCTAGTAGAGGAATATCTGAATGCACTTGAACAAGAGATTGAATTTGCTTCTACTTGTTTTTCGAATAAGAAGTTAACAACAGTATATTTCGGAGGTGGAACACCAACCACGCTAACAGCAGATCAGCTAGACCATCTCATAGGTATTGTTAGAGAGAAATTTGATTTTACCCATGTGAAAGAGTTTTGTGTAGAAGCAGGAAGACCGGATAGTATCACAAGGGAAAAACTTCAGGTGTTAAAGAAATGGGGAGTTGACCGTATATCAATCAATCCACAAAGTATGCAGCAAAGAACCTTGGATTTGATTGGAAGACATCATACAGTGGATCAGGTTAAGGAAGCATTTGTGCTAGCTAGAGAAACCGGACATGATAATATAAATATGGATATCATCATTGGTTTACCCGGTGAAACAGAGCAGGATGTTGAAGATACACTGGATCAAATTGAGCAGATGAATCCTGAAAGCCTTACCGTTCATACGTTGGCGCTTAAGCGTGCGGCCAGATTGAATGTGGAAAAGGAAAGCTATGATAATATGAAGGCATCCGGAGTAGCTAGGATGCTTGATGATACAATTAAATATGCCAAGGATAATGAGTATCTCCCATACTATCTCTACCGCCAAAAGAATATGGCAGAGAACCTAGAGAATATCGGATATTCAAGATATGGCAAAGAAGGTCTCTATAATATCTTGATTATGGAAGAAAAACAGACTATACTTGCACTGGGAGCGGGTGGAATGTCTAAATTCGTATTTCATGAGGAAAACCGGCTAGAGCGAGTGGATAATGTTAAAAGTGTGACGGATTATATCAATCGAATTGATGAGATGATCTTAAGGAAGCGTAAATTCATCTCGGAAAACCCAGGGATATGAACGCATCCTCGGAAGCGCAAATTCATCTCAGAAAACCCAGGGATATAAATAAATATTCATAAAAGAACGGAGGACTACAATGATTACTCAAAGACCAAAAGGGACGCAGGACTGGTACGGGTCAAACATGCACAAACGTACCGTGATTGAAGCAATCGCAAGAAAAATATGTAAGGCTTATAATATAAAGGAGATTATAACTCCTGTATTTGAACATACGGTATTATTCCAAAGAGGTGTCGGTGAGACAACTGATGTGGTTCAAAAAGAAATGTATACCTTCGAGGATAAGGGTAACCGTAGTGTTACATTAAAGCCGGAGGGTACAGCAGGTGCGGTTCGTGCTTATCTAGAGAACAGCCTTTATTCCGAGAGCCAGCCAACGAAGATATTCTACTTTACACAGGCGTTCCGTTATGAGAAGCCACAGAGCGGACGTCTTCGTCAACATCACCAGTTCGGTATTGAGTTCTTTGGTTCCTCCAGCCCGTTAGCTGAGGTGGAGTTAATTACACTTTTAACTGAATTCATGAAAGAACTGGGCATGAAGGGTGCAAAGCTTCATATTAACAGCATTGGATGTGGCAACTGCCGTAAAACCTATAATGAAGCACTATTAGCTTATCTTAAGCAGCATGAAGAGGAACTATGTCCTACCTGCCGTGAGAGAATGTTAAAAAATCCATTACGTGTAATTGATTGTAAGGTGCCGACCTGTAAGGAGATTGTTAAGGATGCTCCTAGAACGATCGAATATCTGGATGACGAATGTAAGAATCATTTTGAAGAGCTTCAAAAACTTCTAACTGAACTGAATATCCCATATGAAATCGATACCGGTATTGTACGCGGTCTGGATTATTATACAAAAACAGTATTTGAATTTGTAAATGCGGAAGGCTTTACCCTATGTGGCGGTGGTAGATATGATAACCTGATTCATGAAATTGATGAGAAACAGGATATCCCTGCGGTTGGATTTGGTTTCGGTATTGAACGAATTATCAATGAGCTGGCAGCAGAAGGAGTGGAGTTAGAAGCGGAGCCTGCAGTAGAATTATATGTTGGAATTCTCGGACAGGAAGCAAAGGCATCTGCTTATCAACTCGTAAAGCAGCTCCGTGGCAAGGGCGTTGTTGTTGAGACGGATTACATGGATCGTAGCGTAAAGGCTCAGATGAAGTATGCAAATAAAATTGGAGCAAAGAATACTGTTATCATCGGAGCGGATGAGCTTTCCAATAATAAGGCCAGAGTGAAGAACATGGAAACAGGTGATCAAACTGAAGTAGCACTTGATAAGATTGCGGATCTGTTTTTATAAAAATGATTTTGTAAGATTGATTTTATAGAATGATTATGATGGAACAAGGAAGGTATGAATTTCTGGATCTTAAAATAATTATCATCAGCTTTATTGATGTTAATGTGATAGATTAAGGAAAATCATACGGGACTTGTTCTTTTCATATCATTTAGTTAGATATACTAGCAGATCAGAAGAACGGCGTGACCTATAGGAAGATGAGTCTTTGTCACATAAATAGGTTTCCATAATTGCATTTTCTATAATCTGTGATAAAATGATTTTAAATTATTAAAAGGATATATCTATGAAGGAGGAGCTACAATGATAAAACATATAATCGGATGGGATTTTGGTGATGGTTTTTCTGCTGAGGAAAACTTAAAGCATGTAGAAAATATGAAAAGAGAATTAGAGAATTTAATAAATCAAATAGAAGGCATTATATCGATACAGGTATCCTATAATCAGGTGGATACGTCGGATTGTGAAATTACCTTGGATAGTACCTTTGAAAATGAAGAGGCACTAAAGGCTTATACCATTCATCCTGCTCATGTAAAAGTTGCTACGGAATTTGTAAGACCATTTGTGAAAAATCGACGTTGTTTTGATTATGTAATTGATTAATGATTGTTGATGACCAAAATTAGTAGAGTAGAGCTCGATTTTTATTGAGTTGTGTGCAAAAACTATGGACAGAAAGTGCAAAATGGCTTAGAATAATGAATAATGTGCGTTTTTGACACTCGGATGATTGAAAACGAGATTTTGAGAAATGCTAAGGATTAGCAGATAAAAGGAGATATGTAGACATGGCTGAATCTATGAAGGGCTTGCAGAGAAGTCACAGATGTACTGAAGTATCCAATCAAAATATTGGTGAGTCAGTTACAGTGATGGGCTGGGTTCAAAAGAGCAGAAATAAAGGTGGTATCATCTTTGTAGATATGAGAGATCGTTCCGGTTTGCTTCAACTTATTTTTGAAGAAAGTGATTGTGGCAGTGTGAACTTTGAGAAGGCGGAGAAGTTAAGAAGTGAATTTGTTATCGCTGTTGTGGGTGATGTTGTTGCACGTACTGGTGCAGTGAACGAAAATCTTGCCACCGGTGATATTGAAATCAGAGCGAAGGAGCTTCGTATTCTTTCTGAGGCGGATACACCTCCTTTTCCAATCGAAGAGAATTCAAAGACAAAAGAAGAATTACGATTAAAATATCGTTATCTGGATTTAAGAAGACCGGATCTTCAACAGAATATTATATTACGTAGTAAGGTGGCAAATGTTGCACGACAATTCTTAGATCAAGAAGGTTTCTTAGAGATTGAAACACCGATGTTAACGAAGAGTACACCAGAGGGTGCAAGGGATTATCTTGTTCCTAGCCGTGTACACCCCGGTAATTTCTATGCATTGCCACAGTCACCTCAGTTATTTAAACAGCTGCTTATGTGCTCTGGTTATGATCGCTATTTCCAAATTGTTAAGTGTTTCCGTGATGAGGATCTTCGCGCTGACAGACAGCCGGAATTTACTCAGATCGATATGGAGTTATCCTTTGTGGATGTAGATGATGTTATCAGTGTAAATGAACGTTTGCTGCATAAGATGTTTAAAGAGGCAATTGGGATTGATATCCCATTACCGATTCAGAGAATGCCATATGCAGAGGCAATGGAACGCTTTGGTTCCGATAAACCGGATATCCGTTTTGGATTAGAGCTTAAGAATGTATCCGAAGTGGTGAAAGATTGCGGTTTCAGTGTATTTACTGGTGCTTTACAGAATGGCGGATCTGTCCGTGGCATCAATGCTGAGGGACAGGCAGACATGCCGAGAAAGAAGATTGATGCACTTGTTGCTTTTGCAAAGGATTATGGTGCAAAGGGTCTTGCTTATCTTGCAATTGATACTGAGGGAGCTTACAAATCCTCATTTGCAAAGTTCATGACTGAGGATGAATTGAAGCAGTTGGTAGATGCGATGAATGGTAAACCGGGAGATCTTCTGTTGTTTGCAGCAGATGAAGAGGATACTGTATTTGCAGTACTTGGTGCATTACGTCTGGAGATTGCTAAAAACCTTGGTTTATTAGATAAGGGTGATTATAAGTTCCTTTGGGTTACGGAATTCCCTCTCCTTGAGTACTCCAAAGAAGATGATAGATTCTATGCAAAGCATCATCCATTTACAATGCCGATGGAAGAGGATATTCCTTTCCTTGACAGCGATCCTGGTAGAGTAAGAGCAAAGGCATATGATATTACCTTAAATGGTACTGAAATCGGTGGAGGTTCCGTGAGAATATTCCAAAGTGATGTACAGGAGAAGATGTTTGAAGTTCTCGGTTTTACAAAGGAATCCGCTTACGAACAGTTTGGCTTCCTTCTGAATGCCTTCAAATATGGTGTTCCACCTCACGCTGGTCTAGCTTATGGTTTGGATCGTTTGATTATGTTGATGGCACAGGAAGATAGTATCAGAGACGTTATTGCCTTCCCTAAGGTAAAGGATGCATCCTGTTTGATGACTAACGCACCGGACGTTGTAGAGCAAAAGCAATTGGTTGAGCTAGGTATCGAGATTTCAAAAGAGGAGAATTAGACCTTGGCTATGATTGAATATGTAGTAGTAGGTTATATCACAGTTTTGAGTATGATCGGTTATGTACTCATGGGAGTGGATAAGAATAGAGCTAGAAAAAAGGCTTGGAGAATCCCTGAGAGTACATTGCTTGGGGTTGCTTTGGTGGGTGGTGGTATCGGATGCTTTCTGGGCATGCATACGTTCCGGCACAAGACAAGGCATAAAAAATTTACCATCCTGTTGCCGCTTACAGCGGTTGTATATCTTACACTCATATTACAAATAATTTAATATTTTAAAAATAAAAGCCACTTAATCGGCAAACTCCTAAGGGAGAGTATCGATTGAGTGGCTTCTTTTGTTTGATTAATTAAACCAAGAAACGACATGATGTGACAAATGCAAAGTGAGTATGTTTGTGCAAAATATATAATTATAATATGGAATGTTCGATAAAGATACAATTATAGCATAAGCATATATTGACAAATTGTGTTTAAATTGGTAATATTGCTTTAAAGTGCCGATGCTTTAAAGTGATAAAGTATCGGAAATATAGAATTGAGGAGAAACAAAATCGATGGTGATTAAATTAATTTTCTTGATTTGCTTTTTTGCGGCTATGATTCTGGTTGGTATATATGCCAGAAGGCATACTACTAATGTTGGTGATTTTGTATTGGGTGGTCGTTCCGTTGGACCTTGGATTACCGCTTTTGCGTATGGAACAACGTATTTTTCTGCAGTTGTATTTGTGGGATATGCAGGACAGTTCGGCTGGAAATACGGAATTTCAGCTACATGGATTGGTATTGGCAATGCATTAATCGGTAGTTTACTAGCCTGGGTGGTTTTGGGACGTAGAACCAGAGTTATGACTCATCATTTAAAATCTACTACAATGCCAGACTTCTTCGGTAGCCGCTATAACAGCAAAGCAATTAGAATAGTAGCATCCGCCATCGCATTCTTATTCCTTATACCATATACTGCATCGGTATATAAGGGATTATCAAAACTTTTTGGTATGGCATTTAATATTCCGTTTTCAGTATGTGTTTACGCAATGGCTTTATTGACATGTTTGTATGTAATTCTTGGTGGTTATATGGCCACCGCAATCAATGATTTTATTCAGGGAATTATAATGCTGTTTGGAATTGTAGCTGTAATAGCAGTGGTATTACATAATAATGGAGGCTTTATTGAGGCAGTGGGTAATTTGGCGAAGATCCCAAGTGATACGAATCCTACCATGGGGCAACCTGGTGCGTTCTCATCCTTCTTTGGACCGGATCCCCTCAATCTGCTTGGGGTTGTTATTCTTACCTCACTAGGAACCTGGGGGTTGCCTCAGATGGTACATAAATTCTATACAATTAAAAATGAAAAATCGATTAAAACAGGAACAATAATATCAACCATTTTCGCAATCGTGATATCAGGCGGATGTTACTTCCTTGGTTCATTCGGTAGATTATATAATGGTTCTGCAATACAAGTCAAAAACCCGGATGGTACTGTTGGAATCGCGTTTGATGCAATAATTCCACATATGCTCTCGTCCCTATCCAATGTGCTAATCGGTATTGTAGTAGTGTTGGTTTTATCGGCATCGATGTCTACATTGGCATCTCTAGTAATGACTTCTAGTTCAACACTAACTCTTGATTTTATTAAAGGGAATCTTGTAAAGAAAATGAGTGAAAAGAAACAAATATTAGTTATGAGAATCTTAATCGTATTCTTTATTGTGTTGTCGGTAGCGATAGCTCTATATACACCAAAGAGTGCATTGAAGTTTATCGCCCAGCTGATGGGAATATCCTGGGGTGCTTTAGCAGGGTCGTTCCTTGCGCCATTTTTATATGGTTTGTATTGGAAACGTACCACGAAGTTAGCAGTTTGGGCAAGCTTTGCAACAGGTGTCGGAATAACGGTATCAAACCTGTTTATCGGATATATCAAATCACCTATTAATGCTGGTGCAATAGCGATGGTGGTAGGGTTAATTATCGTTCCTATTGTCAGCCTGATTACTCCTAAGATGGAACAGAATAAAGTAGATGAGATTTTCGCGTGCTATGATGAGACGGTTGTTGTACACACAAGGGAATCAATTGAAGAATAGATGACTGTTATGATGCAGAATGATCTAGAAGCTTCTTATTGGCTTATGAGAAATCAGCCAATAAGTTAGCTTCTATTTATGCGAGAATTATACATGCTTTTGCACGTAGAGGGAGGTTCAATATGATTTGGGCAAAAGAAGAAACCTTATCAAGAAAAGAAATGGAGGAGCTACAGCTTAAAAGACTACAAAATACAGTGTATCGCGTATATGAAAAGGTACCTGCATATCGGGATAAGATGATGGAAGCGGGCATAGTACCTGAGGATATCAAAAGTCTTGAGGATTTAAAACGATTACCGTTTACCAATAAAAAGGATCTAAGAGATAATTATCCATTTGGGATGTTCACTGTTCCAAAAAAAGATCTGGTTCGAATTCACGCATCTTCGGGAACGACTGGTAAACCAACGGTTGTCGGTTATACAAGAAAGGATTTGGAAATCTGGACGGAATGTGTATCCAGAATAGCTGCGCTTGGAGGAGCCACAGAGGAAGATGTTGCCCAGATATGCTTTGGGTACGGAATGTTTACCGGTGCTTTGGGTTTACATTATGGACTAGAGAATCTTGGGGCGGCAGTAGCACCCACATCCTCTGGAAACACTCAAAAGCAAATTATGTATATGCAGGATTTTGAAACAACATTATTAGTAGCAACACCCTCTTATGCACTACATATCGGTGAAGTGATTCACCAGATGGGGCTTGATCCTACAAAGGATTTGAAGGTAAGAATCGGATTATTCGGTGGAGAGGGAATGACAGAACCGATGCGTCAGGAGATGTATAAGCTATGGGGATCTGAGATGAAGGTCACCCAAAACTATGGTATGAGCGAATTGATCGGTCCAGGTGTATCCGGTGAATGTCTGGAATTGTGCGGAATGCATATAAACGAGGATCATTTTATACCTGAGATTATCGACCCTGATACCGAGGAGGTACTGCCGCCCGGATCAAAGGGTGAATTGGTTATCACCTGCATCACAAAGGAAGCATTACCGATTATCCGTTACCGTACGAAGGACATCTCCAGATTAATATACGAGCCGTGCAAATGTGGTAGAACTACAGTCAGAATGGAGAATCTGTCCGGCCGCTCGGATGATATGTTAATTATAAGGGGCGTGAATGTATTCCCTAGTCAGATTGAAGAGGTACTATTAAAGATTCCGGAAATTGGTGCTCATTATGAGATTCTGGTGGAGCGAAAAAATCATCTGGACTGTATGGAAATCAAGGTGGAATTGGCGGATGAGTCACTTTTAGATTCCTATGCAAAGCTAGGTGAGCTAGAGCGTAAAATCAAGTCAAATCTGAGAGTGGTACTTGGCTTGGATGCGGCGATAAAATTGGTAGCCCCCCGAAGTCTTAAAAGGTTTGAGGGGAAGGCAAAGAGAGTAACAGATTTACGGAAAGATATATAAATACAAAAGACAGGCTTATCGTAAGAAAGGAGTTATAACGTGACAGAAAAAGTAATTATGCTTGGAAATGAGGCCTTTGCTCGAGGAGCGTACGAGGCAGGATGTAAAGTATCAGCGGCTTATCCGGGAACACCCAGTACTGAAATTAGCGAATATATTGAGAAATATGATGAGATATACGCAGAGTGGTCCCCGAATGAAAAGGTAGCTATGGAAGTGGCAATTGGCGCTTCAATTAGTGGAGTGAGAGCCTTGGCTTCTATGAAACATGTAGGACTAAATGTGGCAGCCGATCCGTTATTTACGGTATCCTACATCGGAGTGACCGGAGGTTTGGTAGCAATCGTAGCGGATGACCCGGGCCTATACAGTTCGCAAAATGAGCAGGATACGAGAGCGGTTGCAAGGGCGGCAAAGGTTCCCGTGCTTGAACCCTCCGATAGCCAGGAGGCGAAGGAGTTTGTAAAATTTGCATTTGAGTTAAGTGAAAAATATGATACTCCGGTAATTGTTCGCTCCACAACAAGATTATCTCATTCACAAGGAATGGTGGAGCTTAATGATAGAGTGGAGATAGAAGATAAGACTTATGTAAGGAATATAGCAAAAAATGTTATGATGCCTGGGAATGCGAAAGGACGTCATTTGGTAGTGGAAAGCAGGGATGCAGCTCTTGCAATTGATGGATGTAAATTCCCAATTAATAAGGTGGAATATAATGATAAAAAAGTAGGTTTTATAACATCGGGCATACCATATCAATATGTGAAGGAAGCATTTCCGGAAGCGTCGGTTCTTAAACTTGGACTATTAAATCCTCTTCCAAGGAAATTGATTGAAGAGTTTGCTTCAACCGTGGATACCCTATACATAGTAGAAGAATTAGATCCGATTATTGAGGAACAGGTTAAATCTTGGGGGATTCCTGCAACTGGAAAGGATTTGTTAACAGTTCAAGGAGAATATTCCGCAAATCTATTGAAAAGAGCAATTGGAGGAGAAAAGATTTTTACTTTATCCGCTGCAGAAGTACCGAACAGACCACCAATATTATGTCCGGGATGCCCTCATAGAAGTGTGTTCTCTGTATTAAATAAATTAAAAATTCATGCTGCAGGAGATATTGGGTGTTATACATTGGGAGCGGTAGCACCGCTTAGTGTTGTTGATACAACCGTATGTATGGGTGCAAGTATCTCTTCCCTACATGGTATTGAGAAGGCGAAGGGTAAGGATTATATTAAGAATTGGGTAGCTGTAATCGGAGATTCTACCTTTATGCATACCGGCATCAATTCCTTAATCAATATGGTATACAACCAAGGTACCGGAACAGTTATGATTCTTGATAATTCAACGACCGGTATGACGGGGCACCAGGATCATGCTGCTACCGGTAAGACTCTAAAGGGCGATCCAACCTATGCGGTGGATATCGCATTACTCTGTAAGTCGGTTGGAGTAAATCATGTGTTCGTTGTAGATGCGTTTGATACAGAAGTATTAGAAAAGGTTATTAAAGAAACAACATCAATGGATGAAATAGCAGTAATAATTACAAAAGCTCCTTGTGTACTACTGGATAAATCACAAAAAACAAAGATTTACCGTATTGAAACTGAGGCTTGTAAAAAATGTTCCATGTGCATGAAGCCGGGTTGTCCTGCCATTACAAAGAAAGAAAACGGAATGATAGTGATCAATGATACTATGTGTAATGGCTGCGGACTTTGTGAAACATCCTGTAAATTCGGCGCAATCAAGCCGGTACAGTTAAGATAAGGAGGATTGCCATGAAGACGAAAAATATTATGATAGTAGGTGTAGGCGGACAGGGCACATTGCTTACCAGTAGAATATTAGGGGCACTAACCATTCAGGCTGGTTATGATGTAAAGCTATCCGAGGTTCACGGGATGGCACAACGAGGAGGAAGCGTTGTTACCTATGTAAGATATGGGGATTGTGTATATGAACCGATTGTGGAAGAAGGTCAGGCAGATGTATTAATAGCATTCGAGCGACTAGAAGCATTAAGATATGCTCATTTCCTAAAAAAAGATGGGGCGATTGTTGTGAATGATCAGCGAATAGATCCGATGCCGGTTGTAATCGGTGCTGCAAGATACCCGGAGAATATACTGGAAGAGCTAGAAAAAGGATATCGAGTATATAGGGTTGATGCAATGGAAGAAGCAAAGAAACTGGGGAATAGCAAAATATTTAATGTTATTGTTCTAGGTGTTGCAGCTCAGCATATGAATTTTTCAAAAGAGGAATGGATTAAAGTAATTGAAAATACAGTGCCACCTAAGACAATCGAAATGAATAAAAGAGCATTCGAGGTGGGCTATCATCTTGGTGATAGTCATATTAATTAGTATACGACATGGAATTGTTCCGTATGCATATTTGTGCTGATACCTGAACCGATGGTTATCGGCGAATGGAGGGTAAACATAATGAAACAGCTTTCCGTATTTGTACAGAATGAAATTGGTAGTCTGGCAAGTGTCACCACTGTTTTGAAGGATAATAGTATAAATCTTAGAGCAATTGCCTCCTTTGATACGCCTGAATTTGCAATTTTAAGAATTGTTGTTGATAAGCCGGAAGAAGCGAAGGAGCTTTTAAATGCAAGTGGTTTTGTTGTAAGGATGTCCACGGCAGTGGCTGTGGAATTGGAGGACAGACCGGGTGTATTAGACCACATGCTTCATGTTATCGCTGATGCAAATCTTGGGATTAATTATATCTATTCTATTGTAATGCGTAGTGGAAAAGCACCACTTATGATTTTAAATACTGATGATCTGACTAAAACAGCAGAAGTTTTAAAGGGAAATGGCTTTATAATAGCGGAAGAGGAGGATGTAACCGAATGATTTGGAATGAAACCAAAGAATGTATGAGTCGTGATGAGATTCATAATTTGCAGAGTGCAAGATTAAAGAAGATGGTAAGTCATGTATATCATAATGTAGAATTCTATCGTAAGAAAATGCAGCAGATGGGACTGGAACCGGGAGATATCACGGGAATCGATGATTTAAACAAACTACCTTTTACTACAAAGAGTGATCTAAGAGATAACTATCCCTTTGGATTATTCGCAGTTCCTCAGTCTGAAGTTGTGAGAATTCATGCTTCTTCCGGAACAACCGGCAAAGCCACAGTTGTAGGCTATACCAGAAAAGATATCGATCTGTGGCAGGAATGTGTAGCAAGGGTTTTGGCAATGGCAGGCATCGGAGCACATGATAAGATTCAGGTTGCATATGGATATGGGTTGTTTACCGGAGGGTTGGGTCTTCATTACGGAGCGGAGAATTTGGGTGCTACAGTTATTCCAATGTCAACCGGTAATACGCAGAAGCTAATCACCATGATGCAGGACTTTGGGGCGACTGCAATTGCCTGTACTCCATCCTATCTATTACATATCGCAGAAACATTGGAAGATGCAGGCAAGCTTGGAGAGATTCAGCTTAAGGCTGCAATCTGCGGCGCGGAACCATGGACAGAGAATATGAGAAAAGAGATTGAAGCTAAACTAAACATAAAAGCTTTTGATATCTATGGCTTAAGTGAAATTCTAGGACCCGGTGTAGCAGCTGACTGCGAATATCATAAAGGACTTCATGTATATGAGGATCACTTTGTTCCAGAGATTATTAATCCAGATACCCTACAACCTTGTAAGGAGGGAGAAGTAGGAGAACTGGTATTTACCACGATTACAAAAGAGGCAATTCCGTTGTTCCGTTATAGAACGAAGGATTTGACAAGCATCACTTACGATAAATGTGAATGTGGAAGAACATTAGCTCGAATTGACCGATTCAAGGGACGTTCTGATGACATGTTGATTATCCGTGGTGTAAATGTTTTCCCTTCTCAGGTAGAGGCGGCTTTACTTGAAATCGGAGAAACAAGTCCTCATTATATGTTAATTGTGGATCGCATCAATAATCTTGATGTACTTGAGGTTCAGGTTGAAGTGGAGGAGCGTTTCTTCTCAGATGAGATCAAAGAACTGGAGAAACTGACTCAGAAAATCACCCATGTCCTGCAATCTGCACTAGGGCTCTCGGTTAAGGTAAAATTAGTAGAACCAAAAACGATTCAACGATCAGAAGGAAAAGCGAAAAGAGTTATCGATAAGAGAATTTTAGTATAAATAATCAAAATGGAGGGATACTATGGTTATTAAGCAATTGTCTGTTTTTATCGAAAATCAAAAAGGAAGATTGGAACGAGTAACAGAAGCTTTAATGGAGCATAATATCAATATCGCATCCTTTAGCCTTGCGGATACTTCCGAATACGGAATGCTGCGAATAATAGTGTCTGATCCGGATGAGGGCAAAAGAGTACTGAAGGAAGAAGGATTTTCTGCGATGCTTACCGATGTTATCGCCGTGAAGATTGCCCAGAAACCTGGTACGTTGCACGAGATACTGAAGCTTTTATTTGAAGAAGGAATCAGTGTTGAATATATGTACACTTTGGCAACTGCAGGCGTAAATACATCCATCATTATGAAGCTCTCTAATTTAGAGTCAGCGCTTAATGTATTGAGTGAAAATAAATATGAAATCAGTACAGCGCAAGAGGCATATAAGCTGAATAATATATCGTGTGAATAGTAATGAATTTATGCAATATGCGTAAAAAGTATTTCTGTTACTATCCGTGTCGACAAATAATATTTGACATGAATTAGAAAGAGTGTTATCATAAATTTGTTACCAAATATATTGGTAACAATTATATATTTTATTATTTTGGAGGAATTTTTCATGAACAAAGGTACAGTTAAGTGGTTCAACAACCAAAAGGGATTCGGATTCATTTCTGACGAGCAGGGTAACGATGTATTCGTACATTACAGTGGTCTTAACATGGACGGCTTCAAGTCTTTAGAAGAAGGCCAGGAAGTTGCTTTTGAAGTAGTTCAGGGTGCTAAGGGTCCTCAGGCAACTAACGTAACAAAATTATAATCAATGTTGGGTTTACAGTGTACCTTTTTCTAAACTATAAATTTTAGTAATAAGTTTATAAAGAAATAGTGTTATATTGTTGGAAACGATTGATTAAAGGTTATCCTTAAGGTTTATACCTCAAGGATAACCTTTTTTTGAGTACGTTCGATACGAGTAATAACGGAATAAGAAGGTTGACGATGAAATTATGGCATTCATAGAATTATAAAATAAGGAGCGGCTGCAAACTATCCAAAATTTGCAGCCACCCCTTAAAATAGAATATTCTATATGAGTTCATATTGTTTATTTAGTTTGTCCAATACAAAAAATAAAGGCTTGTATAATATTAATATCAGAATAAAATTTGATATACTATGTGTAATATCAAAAGGAATTCCGCTGATCCAGAAGGATATTCCAAATGAAAATCTTCCGATGAGAAAGTAGGGAATGGAAAACAATGCACCGAAACTTAAACCGAACGCAGAACTAACTATCGCATAAGTATATAACGATGCATGATTAAGTTTGGTGATGATAATATATAGAATAATCCATACATATAAGTAACCAAACCACCAGATTCCAAACCCATACATAAGTCCTTCTAGCAATACAAAAACATAGATAATGAAGATTGTTTTTTTATGAAATAACTTTGTATACAAAATTATTAATAATGATACCAATTCCACATTGGGAATGAAACTAAGTGATACCTGAACGACAAAAAGAAGTGAGGCCATCATTCCGATTAATACGATGCTTTTGGGTTTCATGTTGTTAATCACTTCTCTCTTCATCCTCCTATTAATTAGTATCGTATCCGGTTTTTAACGTTATTTCAAAATGATCTCCGTCAGTGATAGGTGTTGTATCAACGCCGGTATTTAGAGTTGCTTTGTTTTTAGTAACGCACCACCATTCTTGTTTGGAATCGTTCGCTTTGAGTCCGTTTACCGCTTGAATAAACAATCCGTATTCACTTTCCTTGCCTTTTACAAGCTTATTTTCTTCTAATGGCTGACGTAAATATTTTGCATCAGTATGAAGTGTAAATGTCTTGGCTTTTTTATCTGGTATCACCACTTCTACTACTATTTTTTTTGATCCCTGTGTTGTTTGCGGTTTTAAATTTTGGTAAGCAAAAAACATCGCAACTATAACAATTATAAGAATTATGGATGCTATAATCGGTTTTAATTTTTTTGATTGAATCATATCTGTTCTCCTTCGGTAATAAAAAAATCCCCATCCATAATCGGAAAAAGGATAGTACATAATAAAAAATAAGTATAAAACGCTAAACTAGTATAGCACTAGAATATTCGGGTGTCAATTCAAGAAAGTAATTGCTATTTTATAGCATTATGCTATAATTAAAAAATAGCGATAATAATTATATGTAAGGAGTAAATCAAATGAAGGTTTCACAGAAGACTTTTGGAACGACGAAAAAGGGAGAAGAGGCAAATTTATATACAATTACCAATAGTAACGGCATGACTGTTTCCTTTACTGACTTTGGTGCAAATATAGTAGATATTCTTCTTCCAGATGGAAAAGGTAGTTTGGTGGATGTAAACTTGGGATATGCAGACTTAGCAGGTTATGAAGAGAATGCACCTGGTTTTGGTGCTTTCATCGGTAGAAATGGTAATCGTATCGGTGATGCAAAGTTCGAACTTAACGGCAAAGTTTATGAATTAGATAAGAATGATGGGGAGAATAATCTTCACGGAGGTTTCACTCGTTATCAGCACATGATGTATGAAACTGAGATTTTTGAAGATGAGGATACAGTAAGCATTGAATTCTCAAGACTTAGCCCTCATATGGAGCAAGGTTTCCCTGGAAACTTAGACGTGACAGTAACATACAGCCTTACTGAAGCGAATGAATTAGTTATTGAGTATCTTGCTGTATCAGACAAGGATACCGTTGTAAACCTTACAAATCATTCTTACTTTAATCTTGCAGGTCATAATTCAGGAACTGTATTTGATCAAAAAGTATGGATCAAAGCGAATCAGTTTACACCAACCGATGCACAATTAATTCCAACAGGTGAACTTGCTGATGTAACCGGAACTCCTATGGACTTTAGAACATTAAAAACGATTGGACAGGATTTCAATGCAGATTATGAGCCTTTAAAATTAGCAGGTGGTTATGATCATAATTACGCGCTTGATATCAGTGGAAATGATGTTGAGAAAGTGGCTGAGATGCTTGATGAGAAGAGTGGTAGAAAAATGGAAGTTTATACAAATCTTCCTGGCTTACAGTTCTATACAGGTAACTTCTTAGCAGAAGAAAACAAACATAATAAGGATGGAGCTGTTTACAGCAAACAAACTGGTGCATGCTTCGAGACTCAGTACTTCCCGAATTCATGTAATATCAGCTCATTCCAATCCTCTGTATTAAAGGCTGGAAAAGAATATGATGCTGTCACTGTTTATAAATTTTTCTTCTAATACAAGCTTTGTAATATAACAGGGTAAAATAGATCCCTATCACGCTTTCATCAATGAATACGCATGAGAGGGAATCGTATAAACATAAAAGCTCTATACTATGAAACGAATGTATGTAACTTGATTCGTGATCACAGTATAGAGCTTTTTTAAATATTAACAGCTTAGATGTATGAGTGTTGGTAGATTGGAATTTTACTACTTATAATAGAATGTTAGTTATTTGGTGCCGTATATTCTATCACCAGCATCCCCTAATCCAGGAATGATGTATCCTTTATCATTCAATTTTTCATCCAAATTACCAATGAAGATATCAACATCTGGATGTGCTTTGGTAAGTCGTTCTACGCCTTCCGGAGCTGCAATTAAGCATAGAAAATGAATTTTGGAAATTCCGCGATTTTTTAATAACTGAATGGCTGCTACAGCAGAACCACCGGTTGCTAACATAGGATCTACGACAAAGATTTCTCTATCGGAAGCATCGGATGGAAGTTTACAAAAATATTCTACCGGTTCTAAGGTTTCTTCATTTCTATATAAACCAACATGTCCGACTTTTGCGTTAGGAATTAGATTAAGAATACCATCAGCCATATGAAGACCTGCTCTTAAGATTGGAACGATACAAAGCTTCTTGCCTTCAATTTCTTTTGCAATAGTAGTTGTGATAGGGGTTTCAATCTCGATATCTGCAAGTGGAAGATTTCTGGTTGCCTCATAACAGATTAACATTGCTACTTCTGAAACTAGGTCTCTGAATTCTTTTGTTGACGTAGCTTTTCGTCTCATAATGCCGATTTTGTGATGTATAAGTGGGTGGTTCATGACGATAACATTTGACATATTTCTACCTCCTGTTTGTTTTTG
The DNA here is from genome assembly GCA_023392615.1 of Bacillota bacterium. GTDB lineage: Bacteria > Bacillota > Clostridia > Lachnospirales > Lachnospiraceae > Mobilitalea. The sequence continues at coordinate 541,716 of JAEVYT010000017.1, forward strand.
TCTCATTACCTAACGACCATTATAACAAATTATAATTGTATAGAAAAGGTTTAATTTCATTAATTTAATGTTATTTGATACTAATTTTACGGATTATTGTAAAACTTATTCTAAATATGTCAGATTAAGTTTGAATATTAGCTGTTATAGAAAAAAAGATAGGCATAACGCCTATCTTATGTTGTTCTATATTTTCCTATTTTATATGTAAACATATTAATTGTGTAAATTTCATAACGAAGTCACAGGATACAATAATCGATTTTTTCGTAATCATATAAATTTGGGCAGAGGAGAAGCCCGGTAGAGGGGGGGAGGGTAGCTGCCGGGCTTATTTTATGAAAAAAATTATCTTGTAAGCAATATTAAATTAATAAAAATGTTAAGCAATGTCTTAACTTATGACTTTATTATAAAAGACATATATGTTGATTGTATGGATATATTATGAACATTCTGTTAATAAAGCTTATTGTTAAAAATGTTTCAAAAATTGAAAATAGTATACGTTTATAATCGTTATTAAAGATAGTTTATTAAGGAAATGGTTACAGCATTTGCAGAGTTTTATTTTATGTCCACTGAGAATAATAGTATTATATATATTTATTTTTTTAGCTAATTATAAAATGCTGAATATAATATTCTATAAATGTGATTATTAATTAAAGTGAATTAAGAGGATGGTGATGCAGATAAATAGAAATACTGGACAATTATGGCGTAATATGTTATAAAGTCAAAAGGAAAGATACCAGGATAAGTGATTGAGAGTAGGTGATATTGTGTCAAACGTGTTTAAAAAATTAATCAGCAAAGAAATGGGTGAAGTGAACTATCACCGTTATTTTTCCTTCATTAAAAAGAATATCGAAGCGAAAACAGTTGATAGTCAAGCTTTATATAATGACATGTATGAAAAGTTGAAATACAGAGATTTTAAATCGATAACAAAAATGCATAATCGACTCAATGATACGATGTTGTTGGCATTTCGAATTAGCAAAAACTTTTTCTTTGCGTTCATAGTATATCTAACAGCTACAGTATTTTTGGTGACAAAAGAATTGCCGCCACAGCTTATGTTGATTTCTCTGATAGCGATGAATGCGTGCTTTGCCTATAAAATATATGAATTTGTAGTTAATAAATTTTGCTACATTGATGCTCAGATTGTTTTGATTTACAAGGCGGTTTTAGACCGAATTATATTGAATGAAAAAAAGGAACAAAGTCAGTAAATGATTTCTGTATATAGAAAAGAGGCTGTTGTATGATGTCATAACAGCCTCTTTGATTTTTGATTTGTAATAGTATTTATTGAGAAGAACCTAAGGCCAGTTGGGATCTTTCATCATCTTAGCTAGTTTGCTTCTGCGATCAGATATTTCGTTAAGTACATCCGTAGGACTCATTAAATCTGCATACATCTTCTCGATATCTTCACCGATATCCATCCACTGTGCATCCACGTAAGACACCCCGGCCTGCATAACGATACCAGTTTGGAACTGAGATAAGTAATCTGTATATTCTTTGGGATAGCGGGAAGGTATCTCAGGCCAGCATAGTTCATAGCAATTAGGATCTCCTTTCATGCGTTTTTTAAGGTTTTCATGTTTGGCTAAAAATCTAAAATATTGAAGTATTTCTTCTTTGTGTTGGCTATTCTTATTACCAAAATACGCATTTGAGGTAGGATTGATTCCAAGTACTTGGTTATTATCCCATGGCATTATGAAGATTCCGATGTCTTGACTCATGTTTGGATACTCAGAAATGACTTGATTTGGCCAGGATACCTCTTCGAGAACCATTGCAACCTTTCCTGCGGCAAAATTATAAATCTCATTTTTGACAGAATTACCGAAATACTCGTCTCCATAATAACCTAAATCAGCGAATTCATCGATTTCTTGAAGTACAGTTAATAAACCTGGTACATTCTTAATATCCATTTTGTTTTTATTGAGCTTATCGTAGAGTTTAGGATCTTGACTTGCATAATATGGTCCTAATTCAAATAGAGGAAGTACTTGATGCCAACCGGTTGCTGGAACCTGCCACATTGGAGTGATTCCTGCATCCTTGATCTTTTTACATACATCCTTCAGTTCTTGATAATTACTAGGGATTTTAAGATTCAATTGTTTAAATATCTTCTTGTTATAGGAATATACCCAGATTTTTTTACCCATAAAAGGAATCCCATACACTTTATTATTACTGGAAATAGAGGGGATGACAGAAGGATCCATCCTAGTTACAAATTCTTCTGAGGATAAATCGATACAATTGATATCCGGACGAATTCTATCATATAGGGAAAAAGGGTCTGCATCAACCAGAAAGATATCAGATGCGCTTCCATCCGTTAATTGTGCTTTTAATAAATCCCTCCATTGTGCATCGGGAACTTCCTTAAACTCGATATGTATACCAGTTTGCTTTTCGAAATCCTTGGCAAGCTCTTGAGCGATGCCATTCTCAGGTAATGCTGATTCATGATGCTCCAATGTTAGTGTGACACCGGCAGGCTGATGATCGATATCATTTGGTTTTGTATTGTGATTTTTGCAACCGGAAAGATAAAATAGGCAGGATAACACACTTGTAATAATGATAAAATTACGGCAGACTTTCATTCAAACCTCCTTGTATTATTATTTTGCCAGTTGAAATATTGCGTTTTCATCGATTGGCCTACTCAGAAGGTAACCTTGAACTAAATCACAACCAAGATTTTTTAAACGTTCCAATTGATTTGTCGCTTCTACCCCTTCTGCAATAACCTGAATATTTTTATTGTGTGCAAGTTGAATCATTGTATCTACCAATTGCTCATCATAAAAATTCGTTTCAATATTATCAATAAAGGACTTATCTATCTTCAATGTGGTTATCGGGAGTTCTTTAAAATATTTTAATGATGAATAACCGGTTCCAAAATCATCTAAAGAGATGGAGATGCCTGCATTGCGTAGTTTATTTATCATGGAAGAGCCTTTTTCAATTGAATACATCAAGATGGACTCCGTCATCTCTAGAGTAATGTAGTTTGTATCCACTTGTGTCTCTGATATGATACTTAATACCTTATCGGCAAAATCACTTTGCATTAGCTGTAGGGCAGAAACATTAATCGATACAGTAAGTGGTTTGTTTCTGTGGATATTTAGCTTTTTAGCAAAGATGCAAGCCTCTTTTATAATCCACAAACCAAAATCTATCATAAGTCCCATTTCTTCAATGGTGTGAACGACTTGTTGAGTAGAGATGTTCAAATTACAATCCTTATTCCAGCGTAAAAGTGCTTCACACCCCTCTAGTTCAAGTGTCTTTATATTATAATAAGGCTGATAAAATAAGATAAAGGAATTCTGCTGAATCGCCTCTCGTATTGCAGCCTGATGCGTCAGTTTTTCTGATAAAGCCTTATTCATGGAATTCTCAAATAGTACAATTTGATCACGTCCCAGTTCTTTGGCTTTATATAGAGCAATGTCAGCGAGCTTTATCAGTTCATGGCGCTTTCTTGAATGAACTCTGTAAAGGCTGATACCCATACTTATCGTTAATAAGAAAGTTATATTATGTATAATAATAACTTCTTTTAGTGCAATTCGAATATCGTTATGAATTGCTTTTAACTCTTCTATATCCTTGAAATCTTTCACAGTAATGATGAATTCATCTCCACCAAAGCGACCGATGTGGATGGATTCGCTTTCGAACTGTTTCAGCCTCGCACCGGTGTGTTTGATAATTTCATCACCGATATCATGGCCATAAGTATCATTTATTAATTTAAAGTTGTCAATATCCAAAAAGCCGATTGAAAAGTTGTCATTTTCGTTCATTTCTATAAAGTGATTATCGATAAAACGTGTTATAGAAAAGCGGTTGGCTAAGTTCGTTAACCGATCTAGAAAAATCAATTCATCAATTTGACGTTCTTTATTTTCTATATCATCGATGGAAGCGATTAGTTCTTCATTCGTACTTTGTAATTCATCATTTGTTCGAAGGTTTTCATCCATTAAAGTTTGAATTCGTTGTATCATATCATTATATCGGTTGGCCATAATTCCGATTTCATCAGAACCCATATCTACAGTAATTTTAGATAATTCATCATTTATGGATTGATCCATTACCCATGCTATATGTACCATTCTCCTAATCATGGTGTGAGCAAGACCATAAAACAACAAAAGAGAGAATACTAAAACTCCAAAAAATGCAATTGTTAAAAATACCATTTGCTGGTTGATGATTGAGGCCATGATGCTACGATTAGTTACAATTACAAGCTTCCAGTCCTTAATTAGGGAATTATTATCAAAGGACTTGCTATAAACATGCCCTTTGAGTTTGGATTCGTCAATGTTGTACGGAATTTTATCTAAATTGGTAGCTACCACTTGGTTTTGGGAATTAACAAGAAAAATACTACAATTATTCTTGGCAAGCAGTTTGGAATCAAACTGATTCCGAATGGAGGACGGGCTTATCACTATTTTAACTATGTTATCGCTTTCGGTGAGTAAGTAATTAAGCTTACGAATAAATATAATATTGGCAGTATCTCCATCACCGTCCAAATTGACATAGGTGGATCGATTACTTAATTTGAACTTACGGTACCAATCAGAATTTTTAATGTCGGGAGAAAGATATTGTGAATAGGTTGTTTCGAAGAGATTTTTGTTATCATGATAAATGTTGATGCTTTGAATAAAGCGTTGTACCAATTGGTTGGATAGAGCTTTCGAATCTATTTTTCTTATTGTCATAAGAGGCTCTTTTGAATCGTCACTATAGGTTTCAAGTGCCCAGCTTAATTCTTTGTCAGAAAAATAGGTCGCAGCCAGATTGTTTGTAGTTATAAGCATAGAATTAATGGTCAACTGCAGTCGTGTTAACTCGCTGTCTACTAAATCATTCTCTCGATTATTCAACTGAGTTTTCATAAGACTGATGAAGAGAGCTAAAAAAATTACAATAGGTATAAGAATACCGAATAGATAAATCAATATGATTTTTCTTTTAATATGTACATCATTAATGCTTGACTTGATTGTTTTTAGCATATTATCCCTACTTCCGTCCATAGAATTTGATCTGATGCATATTGTCATAGCATTACAATAATTTTATCATTTTTTAGCGGATTTTGTCAATAGAGGCACACGCAAGATAAGGCTTCAATGCTGATTATTACTGAATAATGAACTAGCTCTGTCTATATATTATATTAAGAGACATCTTAATGTGGTGAAGCCATGGATCAGAATGAAAATAATCAAAAAAACATAAATCTGTTTATTAAATTGGGAATTGTAATTTTAAGCATTTTTATTATTGTGGAAGTTGGTATCCGTGTATTGCCCGGTTCAATTACGGTCACGAATACAGGCAGTAAAAAGGATTTACCAATATTTTGTGTTGACACAAATGAGAAAAAAGTTGCGCTAAGCTTTGATGTAGCTTGGGGAAATGGTAAGTTAGGCTGAAAGCTATAATCTTAATTCATGAATTCTTTCGTCGAATCATACATTTTGTATGAAGATAAAAACCTGGAGATGTTATGAAGAATTCTTTAACAGAGAATAATCAAAAGAAAAATAACTCCAAGAATTACCAAGTTACAAGAGAATACAAATCAATCATCACATCGGAAGAAATGCTAAAGAGAATTATAATCAATCACTTGAATCATGAAGGGCTAAGCAAACAGCAGTCAGTTCAAGGTAAAATGCAATCTTATCAGAATAAAATATTGTAATATTGAGATATAGATTGGTTTTTTAGATTTGGTTAATGGTTATTATGAAAGGTTCGGTGATTGTTATTTATAGCAGCGGTTTACAGGATAAATATCAGGTTGCACTATATATCCGTTTATCCAGAGAGGATGGAGATAAGGAAGAAAGCAATTCTGTAACACATCAGAAAAGTATGCTAAGCAGGTATGTCGAAGAGCATGAAGATTTGTCTGTGTATGATATCTATATTGATGATGGATATACCGGCACAAATTTTAATCGTCCGGGCTTTCAACGTATGCTTGGCGACATAAGGAAAACCTTAATAAATTGTGTATTGGTGAAGGATTTATCGAGATTTGGTAGGGATTATATTGAATCCGGTCATTATATTGAGCGGTATTTTGTTGATTATAATATCCGGTTTGTTGCGATAAATGATAATATTGATAGCTTATATTCTGAGTATGATTTGATTATGCCGATTAAAAACGTATTTAATCAACAGTATGCTCTTGATATCTCCAATAAAGTACAATCCGCGTTTAAAGCAAAACAGCGTGAGGGTGAGTTTATCGGTGCATTTGCGTGCTATGGTTATCAAAGGAGTGCTACTGATAAGCATAAACTAATAATTGATGAATGTGCTGCGGAAGTGGTACGTCGAATATTTAGACTATATTCTTCGGGTATAGGGAAATTAAGAATAGCGAAACTGCTGAACGAAGAGAGTATTTTATGTCCCAGTGAATATAAGTTCAAAAATGGTATGAATTATCACAATAGTAACAAGATGATTAGCACTAATTATTGGACATATTCAACTATCCACAATATATTGAACAACCAAATGTATCTCGGTGATATGGTTCAGGGAAAAACTAAGCGTCGTATGAAAGGAAAGGCGAAGTATTTGCCCAAAGAACAATGGATTATCGTGAAGGATAAGCATCCTGCAATTATCGATCAGGAGTTATGGGAAAAAGTTCAAATTGAAAGTAAGAGGGACGTAAGAAATATTGATTTTAATCAGAATGTAGGTGTCTTTGCCGGGTTTATAAGGTGTGGTGATTGCGGTAGAGCCTTGTCAAAAAACGTTACCAACGGCAAGATTCATTATGTTTGCGGAAGTTATAAAAATTATGGAAAGGATCGCTGTTCATCACACAGGATTGAACAATGTGAATTGGAAACAGTGATATTGTATGATTTGAATTATATCATTACAAGGCTTCTTGAGGAGAATGAAGAGATACTTACCAATGTGGTTAATCAATCAAATCATATTAACCAAAAGTCACCGGAGATAGAGATTAAGAAACTAGATAATGAGATAAAGAAGATGGCATTGAAAAAGAAAAAAGCTTATGGGGACTATCTTGACGAACTTATTAATCGTGAGGATTATGTTGATTATAAGAATATGTGTGAAAAGAAAATGATACACCTTCAAGAGCAAAAGAAAAGCTGGATAGGGAATGAAGAGAAAGAGGTGGAACAAGAGTATCCCTTATGGATTAAACAGTTATTAGAAAATAAGAGAGTGGATAAATTAGATCGAATTGTGATTAGTGAGATGATCGATACCATCTATGTATATGAGAATCATTCAATAAGGATTATCTATAACTATGAAGTTGTGTGATTGAGTGCATTTATATATGTCTAGTTGAACGAATAATAGATCATATGAATATGCTTGGTAGAATATATCCTATTTGCTAACCTTGGGAATTATGGTACTATTATTGTATGTGTATTCACAGTCAATAGCATCATATGAATGGGACTGATGAAATTGGACGAACAAAGGAAATGGATGTTAGAGGAGGATGAAATGAAACTATTTCATATTTCTGATTTACATATCGGAAAACAATTACATTATTATAATTTAAAAGACAACCAAGTAGAAATACTTAGTCAAATCGTAAAAAAAGCAAAGGAGTATCAGCCTTCTGTAATATTGATAGCAGGTGATATATATGATAGATCAGTGCCTTCCGCAGAAGCTTATGCAATCTTCGATGGGTTCTTAAATGATCTGTCTGAAATTAAACCAAGTATCCCTATTCTTATTATAGCTGGAAATCATGATTCTGCAGAGCGATTAAATTATGCTAGTTCATTTTTGGAAAAGCATAATATATTTATATCAACGATGCCTCCTCAAAAGGATGAAGAATATCTAAAAAAGGTGACTCTACAAGACGAATATGGTGCAGTGAACTTTTATCTACTCCCTTTTGTTAAGCCGGGGTATGTCAGGCATCTGTTTGAGGATGGAGTGGTTACAAGCTACGATACAGCAATCCGGGCATTGATAGAACGTGAGAATATTAATTATGGTGAGAGAAATGTTTTAATCTCACACCAGTTTTACATATCTGGAGAAGTGGTTCCGGAAACTTGCGAATCGGAGCAGGTATACATATCGGTAGGTGGTATAGATAGTGTTGATATTGTTTCGGTGAAGGGATTTGATTATGTTGCACTGGGACATTTGCACGGTGCACAGCAAATTGGAGAGAAGCATATTCGCTACAGCGGCACCCCATTAAAGTATTCAACCAGTGAGGAAAAGCATAAAAAATCTATTGCAATGGTTACACTTAGTGATAAAAAAGAAGACATATCAATTGAACAGATACCGTTATTATCTTCACAAGATGTTAGAAAAATAAAGGGAAATATTGATGAAATCATATCACAGGCAACAGAGCTTAATTGTCATGATTACATCAGTATTACGCTAACAGATGAGGAGGATATCTTTAAACCAAAAGATCAGCTCGAAGAGCATTATGATCATATCCTTGAGATTAAGGTGGAAAACAGCAGGACTAGAGCACAATTAGAATATACATCAGGGGAAGCAAGCGTTCTGGATCCATATGAAGCATTTTGTGAGTTTTATCAGGAGATGCAAAATGTCCCTATGAACGAGGAAGAAGAAAAGATTATGGCTGATGTAATCAATTCAGTAAAGGGGGTGGACTAGTATGAAGCCCATTTACATAAAAATGTCTGCCTTCGGTTCTTACGCCGGAGTGGAATTAGTGGATTTTACAGATGTGAATCATGGAATCTTTTTGATAACGGGTGATACCGGAGCAGGAAAGACAACGATATTTGATGCGATCACATATGCACTATATGATGAGACTAGTGGCGGAAAACGTGATGGTGAGATGATGAGAAGTCAATATGCTGATGAGGACACCAGAACCTATGTTGAACTGGAATTCATATATAACGGAGAGATATACAAGGTTACTAGGTATCCACGACAGAACAGGATTAGTAAAAGGAAGAATAAGGACGGAGATTACACCATGACAGTGGATCAACCAAGTGTTGAGTTGATTATGGCTGATGGATTGCCGTTTCGTGGTAAAATTAAAGAGACAAACCAGAAGATTGTGGATATCATCGGACTTGATCGCAACCAGTTTACGCAGATTGCTATGATTGCCCAAGGTGATTTCCTGAAATTGTTACATGCTCCGTCCAAGGAGAGAAAAGAAATCTTCTCTAAGATATTTAATACGAAAATCTATTGGCGTATTGAAGAAGAGTTAAAGACTCGTGCAAAAGCGATGTACATACAGCTTGAAGATAATAAAAAAGATGTCATTCGAGAAATGGATAATGTTCAAACAATTCCGGGGAGCTCATATGAGATAGAATGGAAGGAAATGCCTCGTTTTCGTGAAACGGAATCGGACAAGTTACTTGATTTTGTGAAGTTGATTATTAAGGAAGCGAAAATGAAGGAAGAAGAACTTAATCTTACAATCAAGACAAAACAAAAAGAACTTGACTACATCAACACTTCCATTCAGCAGGCCGAAGATACGAATAAACTTTTTGATACCATGGATAAATTGGATAAAACAAAAAAGGATTTGGATGCTTTAAAGGAAGAGATGGAGCGTATTAAGGCTCGGATTGATCATGCGAAAAAAGCATCTGTGATCGAAGCAAAAGAGGAAATATATCTATCGAAGAAAAAGGAATATTTAGCTTGTGAAATGAGGTTGGCTGAGATAACTCTTTGGCTTGATAGTAATCAAGGGATGTTGCAACAGTATAAGAACCAATTAGAAGAAGCGGAGCTTGAATTTAGAAAGAAGCAGCCGGAATTATCTGCTAAGGTTATTACGATAAAGGATGTATTGCCAAAATATGAACAATATGAAGCAAAGTATGCTTTAAAGGAGAATATATTAAGTAAGCTAACAACGGCGAAAAGTCAACTTAATCAACTAATTAGTAGAATTGATCAGACAAAATTACAACAGATGAAGCTTGTACAGGAACAGGAGGAGCTGAAACAATCCTCGGAACAATTAATACAGCTAACACAGTCAGTTGAAAAGCTTACACAACATCAGTTAGCATTGGAAGGAATATGTAAATCCGTGCAATTAGTTCGAAAATTACGGATATCGTATAAAACAGCAGAAGATGTACATAAATCCGCTTTAACGGAATATGAAGAAAAAAGTCATGCGTATGAATTACATTACCATAGTTTTATCGAAGGACAAGCCGGAATTTTAGCATCTACTTTGACGGAAGGTTCCCCATGTCCGGTATGCGGATCTACCTTACATCCGTTGATTGCTGATATCACACAAAGTTCAGTGAGCCAAGAAGCATTGGAACGCTCAAAGAATGCAATGGAAGAAGCGAACCGTTTTGTTAAAGCCAGATATGACGAATATCAACGTGCTAAACAAAAATATGAAGGAGAGAAGCAGCTTTGTGAATACGAAGGAAAGAGAGCGTATGATGCTACCTTTGATGTTGATACCTTTTCGTACGACGAATTATTAAATACAGTGAAAGAATGTACAGAGCATTTAAAAGATGAAATATCCAATAAAATGAAAGCGTTATCCGCAAAAGAGAAATTTGATCAAAACGAAAAGAAGAGCAAGGAATTGCAAAGTGTGCTAGAAGACTATTTACTGCAAAAGGACAGGGGTGATATTGAAGTAAAAGAACTTGAGATTGCCTATACAGAGACTGAAACGACCTTGGCGGCACTAAAGGAATCCCTTCTATATAGAAGTAAACAAGAAGCGTTGGCTGAGATAGCTGCCACTAATAACCAGATCACACGGATGGATGAATATCTGCAGGATATAAGTAAAAAGTATCAGATATTATTTAATGACACCACAGAAAGGCAGGGGAAGCTAAAGTCTGAGAATGATACTTTGATAAGGCTAGCGGCGGAACAGGAAAATGCAAAAGAGGCATTTGTAAAAGAGTTGGCAAATCAGGGGTTTGCGGAGGAAACAGCTTATCAATCAGCTAAGATTGGCCGCCAAGAGATTGAAAAATTAGCTGCCTCATATGAAGCTTACCGTGATGAAGTACTTAAGAATAGAGCGAATCTTAAAAGCTATTCGGAGCAGGTGGTAGGTAAATCCAGAGTGAATACGGAGGAGATGCTGCTTAATCGTAAAACCTTGCAATCGCTAAAAATCATGCTAGAAGAAGAGAGTAAGTCTATATATGGAATTCGTACCCGAAATGAATCGATAAAAAATCAAGTGATAAAATTACAGGAAAGAAGAAAAACCTTACTTGAAAGCTATGGTAATTTAAGTAGGCTTGAATCAACTGCGAACGGGAGACTTAGTCAATGTCATATGAATTTTCAAACTTATATACAGAGAAAGTATTTTAATTATGTGATCAGAGAAGCGAACAAACGACTCTATGTTATGTCGAACAATCAATTTATATTACAGTGTAGGGATGTGAAAGATCTTGCTGGACAAGGAGAAGTAGGGCTGGATTTGGATGTATATAGTATGATTAATAATCAAACAAGAGATGTCAAGACATTATCCGGTGGAGAGTCATTTATCGCGGCGTTAGCCATGGCTCTTGGGATGGCGGACATTATTCAAAATTCTGCAGGTAGTATACATATTGATACGATGTTCATAGATGAAGGATTTGGTTCATTAAGTGATGACACTAGAATGCAGGCCATCCGAATACTGAGTGAGTTATCACAGGGAAAACGATTGGTTGGAATTATCTCTCATGTATCTGAACTGAAAGCACAAATTGGTACAAAATTAATGGTAACTAAAACTGAAAAAGGCAGCAGAGTAAAATGGGAGAAGGGCGATTGAAGTACTTATAATTGAAAGGCAGATCACAAATGATACGTAGGGGACAATACAGATTTTTTATTGTTTTATTGATTTTAGTATTAATAATGGGGATGAATATTCCCAAAGAAGCAAACGCAGCACTGAAATATGTAACAGTACATTTTAACACAGCAGGAGGAACCACTGTTTCTAACAAAAAGGTACCATACAAAGGTTTGATTTCGGTACCGAAATCGCCAAAGAAAACAGGATATACTTTTGGGGGATGGTACAAAGATAAAGCACTGAAAAAAACTTGGAATTTAAAAAAAAATAGAGTGACAGCGAATATGACCCTTTATTCGAAATGGACTATCAATACTTATAAAGTGACGTTTAATTCAAAAGGTGGAACTACAGTAACTCAACAAAAGGTACGTTACAAAGGGCACGCTTCCGCTCCTAAAAATCCAACGAAAAAAGGATATAAATTTGTTGGGTGGTATAAGGATAGTGCATATAAAAAAGCTTGGAACTATAAAACTAGCGCTATAACGGGTAATATTACACTATATGCAAAGTGGGCTGCTGTAAATGTTTCAAAAGTAAAAGTTACCTTCAATTCGAATGGTGGAACACAGGTGCCTGTTGCTTTAATTAACTACAATACAGTTGTTTCACTTCCTTCAGTTAATAAAACAGGTTATAAGTTGGCAGGCTGGTATCAAGATAGTGGATTAAAAAAAACCTGGAGTAGTAATATGAAAGTCACTGCCAATATTACCTTATATGCAAAGTGGTCACCAAATACATATACCATATCATATGACTCCAAAGGAGGAAACCAGGTGAAGAATCAGTTGGTTACATATGGGAATTTCGTTCCTGTACCCTCCGTCCCAACTAAAACGGGGTATACTTTTTCCGGTTGGTACACCACACCTGATTTAAAAACAAAATATAATTTTTCAAATAAAGTAACAGGAAATTTAAAGCTTTATGCAAAGTGGGATACCGTGTCAGGGTTAAATTCTTATATGGCAATTATCCCGTCAAATGTCACGTCGATAAATGTACGTACATCACCCGATACAACGAATAGTAATAACATAATTGGTACATTATCAAAGAGCGATATTATTAATGTATACCCAAGCAGTTCTCTGGGGTGGTATCAGTTGGATTACAAAGGACAAACTGCTTATATTTCTTCGAAATTAAGTAGCGGATCTTCATCTGTGCAATTAGTTGCATATGCAACGATCATAACAGCTGCTACGTCGGCAAATATATATACAACAACCGACGTGTCATCACTAGTGATTGGAACAATAAAAAAAGGTGCTTATACAAATGTAATTCCAGTGCCGGATAATCCGAATTTTGTTCAAGTGGCTATGGCTGGGGGGAAGGGCGGATATATTCAAGTATCTGACATTCAGCGATTATTTTATAATACATTGAATATTCGGATGCCTTCCAAGGTTACTGCTGCACAGATTAATGGAGCAATTGAAAATTATGAAAATACGAATAAGAAAACAAGTGTTTTCCATGGAATGGGACAAACCTTTATTAATGTGGGAAATACAGCTGGTATAAACCCACTGATTCTTGCTGGTATTGCTATGCATGAATCCGGTTGGGGTACAAGTAATCTTGCTAAATATAAGTATAATATATTCTCGATTGCGGCATATGATGGGTCAGCATATGATTCGGCTTATACATACAATTCTGTTGAAGAAGCAATTAAATACCAAGCAGATTTTTTAAATAAAAAATATTTAAATTCTGTCTATGCAACAGGAAACTATACGATGATGGGGGATTTTCTTGGCACAGGAGGCTTAGAATCTGTACAAAGCCTAGGTCAGGCAGGAATTAATGCTTACTATGCCACGGGTATAACATGGGGTGCAGGAATAGCAAATATCTGTCAATCGATATTACCGTATAAGACTTCGGATTATGCTAATGTAGCACCAATGGTTCCAAAAAACCTATATAATGTTGTTCTAAAGACACTTGATAATGACTTTACTAAGATTAGTACCCCAATTACAGGTAAGAATAGAGGGACTGTATTGACCTTATATACAAGTCTGGGCGGACAAACTCCGGTAACGGACAGTAATAGGAATAAAATTCTTATATCTAAATATGAAACACCTAATTCACTAAATGATGGTACATTCAAAGTACTACATTTTTATGGAAATTCCATGAATGGTTGGATGCAAATTACTACTACATATGCTGGAACCACCTATACCGGCTATGTCAATTTTGGAGGATTGAGTAATTACGCCTCAAAATTCACTCTGGATAATCTGATGCGTAATACAGCGAATTGGAGTTATAACGCACAAGTTACAGCGGAGCTTCCTTCAGGATATACAAAATGCTATCGATGAGTAAAGTAATACCCTTTCCTGTTATGTGAATATGACCATCAGAGAATTTTAAAGTAATAAATATTTGCTAAGAACAGAATCTATTAAAAGATAAACCACTTGATTTTCCATCTATAATACTTCTTCAATACATTGTACGTAATACGTGTAATGGTGATGTATAATAGGTGCCAAATCAGGTGGTTTGTTTATTGTTACGCCTATATTGAAACAAGGGTTTAATTTATATATTGGTTAATTTGATCTTGTGAATAATTACATATATAATGTTGAAAGCTATGAATGTTGACATATTCTAGGTTGATTATGCTTAATTAAATTACTGTAATTTTGGAGGGTAGTTATGTTAATCCAGATTGAATATTTTGATGTTGATAGCTTGACGAATTTAATATCAATACTAACGATAAAACCGGATAAGGTTATATTTATATATGATCGTGAGGTCACAACATTGAATTCAGTAAACCATTTAGGTAGAGCCTGCAAATCACACCTTGATAATCTTCAATATGAAGCGTTTTCTGCTGACTCAGATGATCTGGAATCAATTTGTAATTTAACGGATAAGTTAATTCCTAAAAATGTGGAATGCATTATCGATCTAACGGGAGGAGGATATCTATTCACAATAGCGGGTTATAAGGTAGGGAAAAAGACAGGCAAACAGATGATTTATGCTGATATTCGTAAGAATCACATCATTGATGTGGAGACAAATGAGGTTTTGTTTAAAACGGTTAATATTACATTGAACGATTACTTGTTATCGAAGAATGCTACCTGTATCGGAACTTCGAACGATATACCAAGTAACAAAGAGATTAAGCAATATATTATAATGTGTGATTATATATTTCGTCATAAATTCGAATGGAAGAAGTGTTGCAGTTATCTACAAAAATTAACAATGTATTCAGAAGATAATCATATATTTGGTCGCAAATTCATTGAGATAAATGAAAGAACCGTTCATCCGGATGAAGAATTTCTGGAGTATTGCCAAAGTCTTGGTCTGATCCTTAATTTAAAGATAAACGATAACATAGAATTCGAATACGCAAGCAATACGGCTAAAAAGTATTTGACTACGTATGGCGTGTGGCTGGAATTCTTCGTTTATACGCAAGCTTGTTCTTTGCAGGGTGTTGGAGATGTTATGATGGGAGCTAAAATAGATTGGAATGCAGGGGATGGGTATGAAAAGGTCGGTAATGAAATTGATGTACTATTAACAAAGAATTCAAGGCCGGTTTCTATTTCCTGTAAGTTTACTGAACCGGATATTGCAGCAATTAATGAGATACTGATTAACACAAGACGAATTGGTGGGAATAAAGGGAAAGCAATTCTGGTAGCGTATTGTGATATGAAAAAAGCTGAAACGGGAGCATTCTTAAGAGCGAAGGAATTAGGAATCCGTGTATTAGATCGGGAGGATATCTTGAGTGATAATTTTAAAGAACGGTTATTGCGTCAGATAGAGATAGGGGATAGGCGAGAATAAGGTCAAGAATAAAAGATTCACGGTATACAGAATCTTTTACAGCATTTAAGGCTGACTCTTACCTGGAAGAATTGGAAATCGAGGTATTTATGGCATTGTAGAAATTGTTAATAATTGTGTAAAAAATATATACAATTTGGTGTTGACATATCTTATTTTAGATGTTATGATAGTATTCGTTCCTCAGTAAAACAGTTTTGAACTGCTGAAAACGCAGATAATAAGCTTTTAGAGGGATGATAATAAAGCGAGTATGAATTGTAAAAAATTGAATAAAAAATTAATACAATTTGTTGTTGACTTGGCTTTGAAGATGTGTTAAGATGAGTATCCGCTGGTGATGAACCAGTAAACAACTTGAAAGAGTTGAAAAAGAAAATTAAAAAAGTGGTTGACATAATACGGACGATGTGTTAGAATAAATCCTTGTCAGCTGCGAAAACGAAGCCTTGATA
>JAEVYT010000046.1 GCA_023392615.1 Bacillota bacterium
TATTATATCGTACTTTCGGCAGATTTCCATCTGTCTTTTTGTGATGTCTAAAAATATATATCAATATTTAATATATAGATTACAGAATTTGAAAGTTTGACAAATATCCTTAACTTAATGACATTGGTGCGTCAACCGAGTGGAAATGTGTCTCTGTTGGATAATAAATGTATGCTATTTTTCATTCACTACCTATGACTTTTCATAATCTCCTAGGCGCCATCATCAAAACTTGATCTGGCACTCTATTGGCTCTTTATCATCGCGAAAGCCCTTGAAGACGGGTTGCCTTAGCATACCTTTTTCGTTTGGCATATACTGAACAACGCAAACCAGTTCCGGAACAAGCCATACTGCATTCTCATTTCCAGAAGGTAATTCACGAAATGGAGGGGAGTCCATCGTATCCAGCTTTCTTAAATCTCCGTATTTTACACCGAAGGTAACATGCCCTTTATAAATTAGGGTATCACCGTCGTATTGTCCAAGTACGATGCTGGTGACGCCTTTTTCTTTCTGGATATAGCCACATACCACAAAGTCTTGATCGGCTAGGAATTTGAATTTAATCCAGTCCTTTGTACGTTTATCAAAGTAATATCTGCTATTAATCTTTTTTGCAACCACGCCCTCGAGGTGTTGACTTTTCGCAGCATCAAACAGTTCAATTCCATTCTCGGAGATGTACCGGCTGACCGCGAGTTTTGGACTATCCCTTACCACCTCACTTAGTATGGTTTTTCGTTCAAATAACGTAAGATCAGTTAACTGGGTATTGGTACGATATAGAATGTCATATGCGACAAAGCAGGCAGGAAAACTGCCGGAGGAGAGTTCTATCTTAAAACGATTTGTAGTTAATGATCTTTTTTGAAGTTCAAAGAAATCAGGAACCCCATTTTTTAATATCACTAGCTCCCCATCAAGAATGCAGCGGGTGGATACTTGTTTGTAGATATCGGATAATTCCGGCACCTTTGGCAGGAGTCTGTCATTTCTCTTGTTACGGAGCTCTGTCTCCTTATCGAGATAAGCAATACAGCGTATACCATCGAGCTTTAGTTCATAGATCCAATCAGGATCATTAAAGGGTTGTGTCATATCAGAGATTAGCATGGGTTTTATATTCTTTTCTTCAAATAAATCCATCAGGCGGTACCACTCAGCTTCTTATCCTTTGACATCTCAAGCGTACGCTGCAAGGCCTCCATTAAGTCTATGACATTATTCGGAGCTGACGTGTCTACGGCAACGATATCTTCCCCGTGTATTTTTTGCATGATGGCATCACGTAACCTCTGTTGATATTCATCTTTGTACTTGGAAGCATCGAAGGGTTGAGTCATAGAATTAATTAATGTTTTTGCCATGGTAACTTCTGCATCATTCAGTTCGACAGGAGCTACCTGTTTAGGCACAGCAACAATTTCATCCTGATAGAAAAGTGTTTTAGCGATTAATCCACTTTCTGTTGGGTATAACACGATAAGATTTTCTTTGGTTCCGATAACTGTCTTAGCAAGAGCTACCTTCTGCTCGGAAAGCATGGCACTACGTAATAACTCAAAAGCTTTTTCCGCGCCAGTTTCTGGAATAGCATAATAATTACGCTCATAGTACATGGAATCGATTTCAGAGAGATTAACGAATTGGATGATGTGTATTGTCTTATCCTTTTTTGTCTTGATTTTTTCTAATTCTTCCTCCGTCATTACAACATACTTTTCATTTTCATATTCATAGCCCTTTATTATTTCGTCTGGTTTTACTTCCTTATTACAACTGGGGCAGTATTTTTTATACTTAACACGTTCTTTGGTATCCTTGCATAGTTGATTGAACTTGATATCGTTATCTCTGGTAGTGGTATATAATCCCACTGGAATATATAGAAGACCAAGAGAGATGGCACCTTTATGAGAAACACCCATAGAACCTCCTATCTGCCAGTTAAAATACCTAGCTAAATGTATGATTTATTATTACCGAAACTATTTGTATTATTGTTTGCAGAGTTTATGTTAATCATACAAAATCCGTTTGACTTCAAAGATAATCAAGATATTCAGTTAGAATAATGAGATATTAGTAGCAATTTTTATGTCAGAAAAGAGCCCTATGTAAAATTATAGGACTCTTTTCTGTAAATGTCAGTTTCGGTTTTATATAATGGATTGATTGTAAGTAAATTTGGGTGTATCTCCTATATGCTTAGTGTCAAATGGTTGCTTGCATATTCTAAGCACAATTGTACTACGGCCATGCCCATTGTAAAGAAAGATAGTACAATTATTAAAGCCACAGCAGTTTTATCGTAGAGAAGCTTCTCTTGCTTACGTGTAAAATTTGCAATCAGAATTTCAAACCCTAAAAAGATTAATACAATTGGCCATAAACGAAATACGTACTCATAATTTAAGTATGGCACAAACATACGAAGCAAGAATAAAACACCAAATACAATTAACATACCGCCTAAGGTTAAGGTACCAACACGATGAGTATGATTCATCTTAAAACCCTCCCTGATTTTCAATTTGAGTATCTAGACTATCTTTATCCAGATCCTTTTTCTTACCGGCTATTAGGTATACACCGAAGGCAATAATTCCGCATCCTACAAAGAATTGAGGGAAGTAACGGCCAAAGGAATATAGGATCTGTCGGATAACCTCAGGAAGTACCCAGTTAATCATTGAGTAAAGATTGTTCCACAGAATCGAAAAACCTACTAATATAAATACAATAGCAACAATGAGACGAGCTTTCCCTTGAAGAATGTTGGATTTATTCGCAAATAAATCCGGGTATATGATGTATTTATCCTCTACTACATAAAATTTCTCATCCGGCAAGGAACGTAGATTAAAGGTGTCAAAAAATGCAAAGAACCATACAACCGGTAACGCAAAGAGGAGTGGGCTAAGATTAAGCCAGGTTGAGGCAAAGATTAATAGGAAAAAAGCTGACATAAAGCTGGTACCGCGCTTCATAAAGCCCATATACATTTGGCCTGCTCCAGGTAAGAATGCAAAACAAAAAGTTAAAAAATTACTTCGTTTGTTGATCATTATTTGATCCCTCCGTTTTTATTATTTTGTTCGAAAAATTTAAAATTGAATTACTGATTTGATCCATATTATTTTTTATCGTTGCGGTGATTGGTTCCTCTTTACTCGGTTCTTTAATACCCACAAATGTTACAGTTGGTGGAGTCTGCGAGGTATTAACGATGTGGGACAAATTCATTGTGATTATTAGGAGTGCAAGCGCACATACCGTTGCCATGCCCACCTTTAGGCTATACCAGATTAATTGCAAGCTCTTTGAAGTATCCTTTGTTTTTTTTGCAAGCCTGATATCTGGACGATTTACCGCTTTCATAAGATTGGCTTTCAGATCACGAGGTGCGGTTATAACTTCATCAGACATTAAGGAGGCAAAATGATCAGCACAATAATCACAGCCGGAGATATGTTCTAGGAACTCTATTTTGTCGGCAGAATTCATAAGGTCATGTTGAAATAATATATAATCATGTTCTTCGATATGTTGTTTATCACTCATGGATGATTGCCTCCTTTCGATATGTTTTTTGGAGCAGCGAACGGGCCCGGTAAATCTGAGTCTGAACCGTTTTAATGTTTTTTCCTGTGTTCGTAGCGATCTCTGCAGCAGATAGCTCGTGGTAGAAATAATCCAGTGCAATCTCCCTGTATGGGGGTTTTAATTGATTACACCGATCGGAGAGCTGTTGCTTAACTTCCTTCTCCAGTACATTTTCCTCAGGTAGCTGATCTTTGACTGGCTGTGCTGAAAAATATTCTTCTTCGGTGGGGAGGCTCTGCCTATCTGATCGCTTGATAAAATCCAGACATTTGTTAGTCGCGATACGACATATCCAGGCTTTTTCATATTGGCGGTCGAAGTTGGGGAGATGCTTATAGACGGAAATAAATGTTTCCTGAGCCAAATCCTCCGCTTCAAAGTAATCTCTTACAATTTTATAGCAAATGGAGTAGATTAAGTTTTGATAGGTATCGATTAGATACTCATAATATTGCTCATTACTGATTGCTCCCGCCTCCCCTCTGTTATATATGTAAGTCGTTTCATGCTAATAATAACGATAGTATAATTCAAATGTCTTCAACTTTGAATAAAAAATTTTGATTTTTTATGATCTGACAAAACATACCATGAAATAATGTTCCATAACGAACTAATTTCATGATATTGTTGAAAAAGAAACAAAAAGTAAATATAATAGTATTAATATACCAAGACTTGGGAGGAATGCTCATGAATCAAGGAGTGCAGGTAATACGAGGCTTTCGAGATTTATACAATAAGATGGTTTTTCTAAATAAGATTAAAATGGAAGAAAGACTGAAGGATTATAAATCCTCTGAAGTACATTGTATAGAATATATTGGGGGAAATACTGATGCTAATGTAACTAAACTTGCTGAGTACTTTTTTATGACCAGGGGGGCGTTGAGTAAAATCACGAAGAAGCTTATTAATAAAGAAATTATTGAGAGCTATCAAAAAGCTGATAATAAGAAGGAAATATATTTTCGCTTAACCTTTAAAGGGAAAGAAATTTATAAAATTCACGAGAGTCTGCACAAGGAATTTCAAGAGAGAGATAGTGTTGTATTTGATCAGGTAAGTGAAGAACAATATAACATCATGCTTGATTTTATTGAGAATTACGGTAAGCATTTGGATGAAGAAATAAAGAAACAAGGGATAGTTATCACGCAAGAAAGTGATATTGAATAATTGAATAGTAAATTTACTTTAATAGAGCTAAATAAGATGCTGGTTATATTCTGCCTTATTTAGCTCTATTTTTTGTTGACAAGGAAACAATATAGTGATATGGTTATTATGTTTCCTGGGAAACATAATAATGAAAGGTGTAGATTAACATGTATAAATTAAAATCAATGAATACACAATCCATAGAACGAAGTGTTGATAAAAATGCACTAATATTTGGACTGATATCCGTGCTTCTCTATGGAATTGGATTTGGACTGACGACACCAGTTGTACCATTTTTGGTACAGCCATATGTAAATAGTCCGCAAAGTCAAGCTATCGTTATTGCACTATTAACCTTCATCTATGCGGTATGCGTATTTTTGGCTGCACCAGCACTCGGTGCGCTGAGTGATCGGTATGGAAGGCGACCAGTTCTGATAATTTGTCTTTTAGGATCAGCCATAGGTTACTTGATCTTTGGTATCGGAGGAGCATTATGGATTCTGTTTTTAGGACGTATTATTGACGGGATAACAGGAGGGAATATCAGTACTATATTAGCATATTTTGCAGATATAACTCCTCACAAGGAACGTACCAAATATTTCGGGTGGGCAGGAGCTGCTTCCGGCATCGGATTTATTATTGGACCATCCTTAGGTGGGGTACTTGCTAAGTTTGGCTATTCAACACCGATGTTTTTTGGAGTAATAATAACCTTATTAAATGTAGGGTATGGGGCTATTTTCATGCCGGAAAGTCTGAGTAAAGAAAATAGACTAAAAAAGGTATCCTTTGTAAGGCTTAACCCATTTGCTCAGTTCTCCAGTATATTTTCGGTAAAAAATCTAAAATGGATTTTTATTGCAATATTTTTACTTGGTGTACCTTCCGGTTCCTTGCAAACCTTCTTTTCACAATTTGCGAAAGATTCGTTTCATTGGGAACCGGTTTTTATCGGAGTTGTGTTTTCAATAATTGGTGGAATGGATATAATTACACAGAGTCTAATCATGCCCATGCTCTTAAAAAGACTTAAAGTAATACAAATTGCAGTCCTCGGTATGACCTGCGAAATGATAGCATATGGATTAATTGCGCTTTCCGGCGTATTCTTATATTTTCCGTTTTTTATTGTAGGAATTATCATATTTGGATTCGGAGATGCCATATTTGGCCCGGCTGTTAACGGAATCGCTTCTAATTCAGTCAGACCTGAGGAACAGGGCAGAATTCAAGGGGGAAGTCAATCCGTACAGGCTCTGACTCGTATTATTGGACCTATTCTCGGTGGAGCATTATACATATCACTGGGACATTATGCCCCTGCCGTTATGGGGGTAATCTTAGTGGGAGCAGCTATTGCAGCAATTCAAAAAGGGATTCAGAGAAAACATATAGAATAACGGAAAGTTACTATTATAAAATTGAATATGTATATACTATTTGTTAATAGAGTTTAATAAGAAGAAGGGAGTACCGAAAACTACTATAAGATAGTTTCGCGATACTCCCTTCTTCTGTCGATTCATTAATTATTTCGGTTATTTTAGAGCTTCTCTTCCCTCAGCGCCGTTGCTGACACGGATTACATTTTGAACATCATAAACAAAAATCTTTCCATCGCCAATATTACCGGTATGGAGAACCTTCTTAGCAGTTTCAACCAGCAAATCAACTGGAACTTCACAGATTACAATTTCAATCTTGATTTTTGATAAGAGCTTAATATCTACCGGCATACCACGGTAATATTCTCTGTGGCCTTTTTGAACACCGCATCCTAATACATTTGATACAGTCATTCCGGTAATGCCGATTTTATTCAGTGCATCAATCAAATCGTCAAGCTTGTTGGGAGAAGTTAGTATATCCACTTTAGTCATTACATCATTCATAAGTATCCCTCCTTGTCTGTTAGGTACATTGTATCATTATATGGGAATAATAGCAATTAATATAGCCAAGTAAACCCATATTGTACTAGTATGATCGTTATCGGTTGTAGATGTTATAGGCGGCTTCCCCATGTAAGGCGATATCTAGTCCAAGAGATTCAGCATCCTTCTCCGTTCTAAGCTTTGCAACTAGACTAATAAGTTTCAAGATTACGAAGGTAGCTACAGCAGCATATGCAGCACAGGCTACGATTGCAATCAGATGAGCAGTGAGGAGATTGAAATTACCATGTAATAAACCATTTGCACCACTAGCATTGACGCTAGTTGTAGCAAAGATTGCAGTTCCGATGGAACCCCAGATACCGGCAACACCGTGGCAGCCGAATGCATCCAAAGCATCATCATATCCGAGTTTTACCTTCATGATAGCAATTGCGATAAAGCTTACGATACCACCACCTAAGCCGATTATAAATGCAGAAGTAGGCGTTACAAAACCAGCGCCTTGAGTGATCGCAACCAGACCGGCAATCGCACCAGAGATCGTTCCCAGTGTTGTTGGTTTCTTATTTATTAACCATTCGCAAGCTACAAAAGCAATCGCGCCTGCAGCTGCTGATGTATTCGTAGTTAAAAATGCATTAACAGCGACTCCGTTTATCGCAAGAGCGCTACCCGCATTAAATCCAAACCATCCAAACCAAAGGATACCACCACCAAGAATAGCCATAGGAAGGTGATGAGGATCGGGATTTGTCTTCTTTCTCTTGCCAAGCATAATCGCGGCAACAAGACCGGATACACCGGAGTTGATTTCAACAACATTACCACCGGCGAAGTCCAGAACACCTTGATGACCGAGATTCTTTAACCATCCGTTCTCTGACCATACCCAGTGTGCAATTGGATCATACACAAAAGTGGTCCATAGAAGGATAAACAGAATGAAGGCAGGAAAGCGCATACGTTCTGCAAAAGCACCTGATATTACAGCAGCGGTAATAACAGCAAACATCATTTGAAATATAGCAAATAATAAATGAGGAATAGAGGAAGAATAAGCAGCGTTGGCATCCATACCAACGTTTTTCATGAAGGACCAGTCCAAATTACCAATAAAACCATTTCCAGGTCCAAAGGCTAAAGAATAGCCGAAGAAAATCCATTGCACTGAGATTATTACTAATGCAGCATAACTATGTAGTGTTGTACTTAATACATTTTTACTCTTAACCATACCTCCGTAAAATAGTGCTAATCCAGGCACCATAAGCATGACAAGAGCAGCAGAGAATATGACAAATGCCATATCTGCTCCATTTAAAGCTTTCATACATAAACCTCCTTGTTAAGTGAGCGGTCTCAAGGCGTCATTGCGTTGAGAAGTTGCCTCTTTCTTATTCGTATTAACGATTGCGAACTAGACTACTCATGCCTATACAGAAAATGATTCCGTTGCCGCTTCCCCTTTGAAGGACTGATAGCATGAAAATTTCTATAAATCCGTATCTGTAACTTGCAGTAGATTAATACACGAAAAAATGACGTTAAAAAATGAGGACATAATTGTACTCATCTTCTGGACGTCATTGTCTCGCTGAATTAAATTTAACCTACTGGATTTTAATATTATAATGAAAATTATCCAGAATTTCAAGTATTATTTTTTACAAGATGTAAAATTTAATACAGTCACAAATTATCTACACAATATCTTTATGCCAAGATATATTTTCATCTGGTGATGTTTGTGCTAAACTAAATCGATATGCGATATTCAGGAATAAGTTGTCAAGCTGGATTAAAATAGGGGATTTGGGAAAAAATATAAAATAGTACGAGGAGTGATAATAACCGTGGAACAAAAATTTAATCTGAATGATAATGTGTCCAGTGAAACTGAGTTAAGTGAAGAAGAACTTGCTTTAATCCAATTAGAGGAAGATTATCAAACTGCGATCAGATTGCTTGCAAGTATAAAATGTATGGTTATAAGTGATCAACTGATTGATATATATCAGAAGTTAATTATTGATTTGCAAGAAATGAATGGGTATAAAGATTCCGAGGACATGATAAAGACGTGTCAGGAGAAGATCAAGATAGCCAAAGAAGATTTAAAAGAGGTAACATATCAAAGGGCAAAGTACTTAAAAGATAAGGCGAAAAATAATGAAGATTTTGTCGAAGCTATTGAGGAATTTAAAAAAGTTCGAAAATATCTTGATTCAGAAAATATGATTGCCGAGTGTGAAAAACAATCTATTATAATTAATAAAAATAAGAGAATGAAAACAGTGGTAAAGTCTATTGTAGCAGCATGCGTGGTAGTAATTCTCTTGGTTGGTGCAAATACATCCCATGCAAAATATTATTATGCTAATTTTTGTATGTATACGAAAGCGTATGATTCAGCAATTCATGAGTATAGAAAATTGCATAATTATAAAGATAGTGCCCAGAAAAAAGCGAAATGTTACTACTTGTGGGGAAAGACCTTATCCAAAACAAAAAAATTAGATGATGCAATCAAAGCTTTTGGTAGTGCACATCATTATAAAAACAGTGATGATTTGAAAGTAGCTGTTGAAAAGAAGGAATTAAGAAAAAGTGTAGTAGGGGATGTCGTAACCTTCGGAAATTGTCAATGGATTGTACTAAGTGTAAATAAAAATGATATTAGTATGATACGAAAAAACAACCTTCGTGGTATGCCTTACAATAATGAAAAGGGCGATATAACTTGGGAAAAATCATCGATTAGACAATGGTTAAATGTGGATTATCTGCATAAAGCTTTTACGAAAGATGAAGTACAGGTGATTGAACGATCTACGATAAAGAATAACAATAATATTTTGTATGGAACAAGTGGAGGGAATGATACGAAGGATTATTTATACCTTCTGAGTATTGATGAGGCAAATGCGTATTTACCTAAACTTCCAGCAATTAAAGTTAATTCCTGGCTTCGCTCTCCTGGAAATAGTCAAAACGCAGCAGCTTTTTACTCTGAAAAAGGAATAATTATGGAATACGGCTATGATACTATGAATCAATCGATTCATGTAAGACCAGTACTCAATGTAGCAATTTAAGATATTTAAAGGGCTGTTACAAAATGTCAATTCAATCAAGCAAAGTTATTTGCTTTTTAATTGTCATATTGTAACAGCCCGTATTTTTTAGTCATAAAGCCAGTTTTAATCAACTATTTATACATTACGAGATTAAATTATTCTTGTACAAATATTTTATAGATTGCCTTGGTAGCTTCTTCAAAATCTTCCTCTGAAACACCGATTATAATATTTAATTCAGATGAACCCTGGTCAATCATCTTAATATTTACTTTTGCTTCTGCCAAAGCAGTGAAGATACGTGCTGCTGTTCCTCTTGCCTTTCTCATACCTCGACCAACTACGGCTATTAATGCTAGATTATCTTCAATTTCTATGTGATCCGGATTTGTTCTTGAGATAATTTCATCCAAAACAACTTTTTCTTTCCCTTTAATTGATTCTGTGTTAATAATTACACTGAGTGTGTCGATACCGGATGGCATATGCTCAAAACAAAGATTACTTTTTTCAAGTGCACGAAGAACATTTCTTCCAAAACCTACGGCACTGTTCATCATATCTTTTTCGATATTAATAACGGAGAAGCCTTTTTTACCGGCAATACCAGTAATGATAAAGTTGCTACTGTCCACAGTCTGGGATACAATCATGGTACCCTTATCCTCAGGGTGGTTGGTGTTTTTAATATTGATCGGAATACCCTTGGTACGTACCGGGAAGATCGCGTCTTCATGAAGAACAGTAGCGCCCATATAGGATAATTCTCTCAGTTCTCTGTAAGTAATGGTTCGAATCGGTTTAGGATCTTCAACGATTCTTGGATCACAAATTAAAAATCCGCTAACATCAGTCCAGTTTTCATAAATAGTTGCATTGATTGCACTAGCTACTATAGAACCGGTAATATCAGATCCACCTCGTGAAAAGGTTTTAATCGTATCGTTAGGCATTGAACCGTAGAAACCAGGGATAACAGCATTCTCTAATTCAGCAAGTTTAGGACCTAATTTTGAAATAGTTCTATCTAAATCAAATATACCACTTTCATTAAAGTAGAGGAGCCCAACCGTATCGAGAAAAGGGAATCCAAGATACTTTGCAAGAACAATACTATTGAGATATTCACCACGGCTAGCAGCATAATCGCGTCCTGCACTGTGAGCAAAGGAGGCTTTTATGTATTTGAACTCATCCTCCAAAGATAAGTCGATATTCAAGTCCTTTATTATAGAATTATAACGTTCTTCAATTGATGAGAATTCCTTATCAAAATTCTCTCCTCTGGAAGCTTTATCATAACAGTTATAAAGCATATCTGTAATTTTAATATCTTCGGAGTAGCGTTTACCGGGAGCGGATGCAACAACAAAACGTCTGGTTTTGTCAGCGTGGATAATATCCGCAACTTTTTTAAACTGATTAGCATCAGCAAGTGAACTTCCGCCAAATTTCACAACTTTAGTATCATTCATAGACTATCCTCTTTCTACGCATGGAATCAGCGCGGTTATTTATAAATTTAAACTTATATTTTTACATTATATTATAACTTGTTAAAATAATCAATTGGTGATAAATAAAGAATTTTAATCACTTTCATGTAATATATTGTGGGATTTTTTGTATGTGCAATCAATCCTGTAATCATAACGTTTGTTCTCACCTTTCTACTGAATTGTCATAAAATATTGTATGAATTTAAACGAAGAAAGGGATACATCGTTGAATAGAGAAAATAACAATAATAGATCTAATAACCGTGATCAAAACAGGGATCAGCGTGATCGAGACAGAAATCAAAGACCAACGCCAACGCCATCACCAAGGCCACAGCCAATGCCGGGACCAGAACCAAGGCCACAGCCAATGCCTGGACCAGGACCAAGGCCACAGCCAATGCCTGGACCAGGACCAAGGCCACAGCCAATGCCGGGACCAGGACCAAGGCCACAGCCAATGCCACCTAATTTTCCTCCATTTCCGCCAGGTGGAGACGGAATGCCTACAACCCCGCCTCCGAATTTTGTTCCC
Organism: Bacillota bacterium; assembly: GCA_023392615.1. GTDB lineage: Bacteria > Bacillota > Clostridia > Lachnospirales > Lachnospiraceae > Mobilitalea. The sequence goes on from JAEVYT010000046.1 coordinate 11,789, forward strand.
GAAGCTCCTAGAATGGAGAGAAGCCCAATGGGTGGAGTTTATTTTGTCAATCCATCAAATCAGCAAAACAGGTATAATCGGCCAATAAGAAGATGTTTAAACAGTTTTACGTATATCTGGTTAAGAAATGGTAACAACTTCTGGTTTTATATTACCCGAATAGATGATAGATTTATTCAAGGATTCCGCTGGACAGGAAGAGATTGGACATTTGACAGAATATCAAGAAATAGAGTGATTTTTTATCGCTGTTTCTAAGATTATGATTTAATACAAGATAAGATAAAAAGATTAGTTGTATAAGGATATAAAAAAACCTACCCTTTCAGAAGTTGCAAAGTTAAGGGTAGGTTTTTTGTGTAAGTACTTCTTATGCCTCGCTATCTGTGGTATCGGAAAGCTCTTCAGATACCTGACTCTCTGACGTAATTTCCTTCTTTGCTTTAAATGCACAAATCACAACAAGTGCAACACCAAATAAGAACAGGAATATGGAGATAAATTGAGAGGTAGATAAAGCACCGATCTGTCCGCGTTCTAAATCTCCACGGAAGAACTCAATAATAAATCTGCCTACACTATAGAATATTAGATAAAAACCTGCAACCTGTCCATGAGCCTTAGTTCTTCTGGATATCAATACAAGAACAGCAAAGTTTAGAAAATTCAATAAACTTGAGATTGGCTGAGTAGGAATTAAGTGTACATTATTCGGTGCATATTCCGAATGGGGGAAAACCAAGCTAAAAGGACTATTTGTCTCTGAACCATAGCAGCATCCTGCAAGAAGGCAACCAATTCGACCAAAACCCTGAGCAAGTGCAATAGATGGCATAACGATATCAAAATACTCTAAGAAATTAAGTTTATGTTTCTTTGTAAATAAATACCCAGCAAAGATTCCGCCAATAATTCCACCATAAACTACAAATCCTTCTGAAACCTGCAGCAGTACGCTAGGATCTGAAATAATTTCTTTTAATTGAGTGATTAAGTACAAAAGCTTTGCACCTAGAATTCCACCTATTGCACACCAGACGGTCAGGTTAAATATCAGTTCATGTTTCAGACCTTTGAGCTTCGCCCGGTATTCTACTGTCAGATAAGCAGCCATGATTCCGATAGCAATCATTAGTCCATACCCATGAATTACAATAGGGCCGATTTTTAATAGTTCGTTTTTCATTATTATTCTCCATTCTGTCAATACCTATGAATTTTGGCATTAGCATAAATACAAAACGTAAAATGATGGTTAACTAATGGTTAACACTATTTTGGTATATGTAATAAGACAAGTATATCGAATATTTATTAAAAAAGAAACAAAAAATTTTTATTATAAATAAGTGAATCAAAGTTTAATTCAAATAAATGTAAATTACATATTGACAGTGAAACATTGTTATGTTACATTAATTACATGAAATAAAACAATGTTACGTTACGGAGGTAAAATGTTTGAACTTAATATCAAAAAAAGACTTATTGGCAATCACAGGAATATCATATGGTCAATTATACAGATGGAAAAGAGAACGATTGATACCGGAAGAGTGGTTTATTAAGCAATCTTCATACACAGGGCAGGAGACGTTCTTTCCCAGAGAACAGATTTTAAGTAGAATTAATTCGATCTTGGAATTGAAGGATAACTATTCACTGGAGGAATTAGCAAAATTATTATCACCGGAATCTTCAGTAGCACAGATATCACTTAAATCACTACGGGAAGTTACTGAGATTGTTCCTGAACTGGTTGATAGTATAGAGGAGATATTCACAAAAGATAAGTTTGATTTTTCAGACATAGCATTAATGATTGCTATATCACAGGCAGCAACAAAGTATGGAATGTCCGCAGAACAAACGAAGCGTTTACTAGTGAAATCAGTTGCGCCGGCTATTGCTAAGAAGAATACGAATGTACTATGTACGATATTTAAGCTGAATGAGGAATATTACACAGTATTTTCTTTGAATTCTACACCATTAGCTTTCGATGACGATATTGATTTGGTAGAACATATCTACTTAAGTGAAGTATCCGATATGATTAAGATGAAGTATAAGAATTTGTTTATAAAATAAAATTAAAAGGAGTAATATATATGGGTGATTATATTATGGAAGGCATCGGTAAGATAAGCGGTGGCCAATTTGATACAGTTAAAATAGAAGGTGTTGGAAATTGTTCCAATGATTTAAAAGCAGAAAACATTAATATTGAAGGTGTATTCAATTGTTCCGGTGAAATCGAAGCAGGAATGCTGTATTGTGAAGGAGTAGCGAACTTTAAAGCGAATATCAGAGCAAAGAAAATTCATGTTGAGGGAGTATTTAATGTAGATGCATTTGGTAAGATTGAAGCAAATGAGATAGTATGCGATGGTGTAATCAAAGCAAAGGGTGAGATATCTACTGATATATTGGATGCGGAGGGGTGTATCGAAGCGGATGAGATAGTGGGTGATAAGATACGAATATGCTCCCATCATCCAAAGAATAAGATAATCAATTTATTTAATCGTTTTCGATCAAAAGTAAGAATGATTGAAGCTACAACGATTGAGATATATGGCGTGAAATCACAAACCGTGAATGGTACAGACATTACAATTGGATCCAATTGTATTATAGAGAATATTGATTGCAGTGGTACATTATATATTGATGAGACCTCAAGTGTAAAGAATATAACAGGTGAATATAACAGAAGATATTAAACACTGAAAAGACATACCAGATACGGGATGTATTATCAAGTATTTATGAATTCGAAATTTATATACTAAATTGAGTTTTTACTATTCTATAGGAATACCTTATCTCGATTAAAGATAAAATAGGAAGTACTTATTGTAAAATCGCATTATAATTACTATAATTGTAATATAAAACGAAATTACAAATATTATTTGGAGGAGTAAGGTGATGGGGTATAGTATGATTGGATTCGTCGGTATATTTTATGTTTTATTTTCACTCGCAATGATTGGATTAAGTATTTATATTATAGTTTTACTTATCATGTTTTTAAAAAGAGGGATTGCAGCACTTGATATCTACCTGTCAGAGAAGAGAAGTGGAAGATTTTGATAAATTTATAAATTAGAGCAGAAGCGATATAGAAAGAACTATATGAAAATGTTCTTATATCGATTCTGCTCGTTCTATTAGTAATTATAAAGGCAAAATAGTTTTCCCAAATTCCTGATTTACAACCTGTGCTACTGCATTATAGATTGCAGATAAACCACAGAAGATACCAACATATCCGGCAACTGTGCGGATTTGATCAATACCGGTAAAATCTCCTGCTGCAAGTAAGAAGAATAATGCAGCTAATGTGAAGAATACGATTTGAGAAGTACGGTTGTGTTTTAATGTTCCAATGAACATAAATAGGGTGAATATGCCCCAAAGACCTAAGTAACAACCAACGCTTTTAGAGTCAGATGCTTTGATAAGCTCGCTGCCTTTGAATGGATTAATCCAGATTAAAATTAAAGACCACCAGAAGAAGCCATAAGCAGTAAAAGCAGTTGCTCCAAAAGTATTATTTTTCTTGAATTCCATAATGCCTGCGATAATCTGAGCTGCACCGCCAAGTGCAAAGCCCATAGCAACGATAACAATTGATAATGGTAAAAAGCCTGCGTTATGTAAGTTGAGTAAGCAGGTAGTCATACCGAACCCTAAAAGACCAAGAGGGGCTGGATTAGCAATACTAGATTGAGTAGTTTGAGTTGACATAATTGTTAATAGTCCTTCCATTATTATATTCGTGCAAAAACGCACAAGCCATATCGTATCATTTTATAGGACAAATTTCAACAAAAAAATAATATACCGTTAAGGGAATTTATTACAAGCAAAAGTATTGAAAGGAGACATACGAATGAAAAAGTCTGTTTTGTGGATTGATAAACATTTTACTATCGCTGAAGTGGATAAAAGGATCTACGGATCCTTGATAGAACATCTCGGACGAGCTGTTTATGAGGGGATTTATCAACCGGGAAGTAAATATGCCGACGAACAGGGGCTTAGGAATGATGTTATTGAATTGATTCAGAAGCTGAATGTACCACTAGTACGCTATCCGGGAGGTAACTTTGTATCAGGATATCACTGGGAGGATGGAGTTGGACCCATTAAAGACCGCCCTGCAAAATTAGATCTTGCCTGGAGTGTTATAGAGACGAATCATTTTGGTTTGAATGAATTCATGGATTGGTCAAGCAAGGCAAACACAACGCCTATGATGGCAATTAATCTAGGTACCAGAGGAATTGAGGATGCTAAGAATATTATTGAGTATTGTAATGTTGATGGAGGGAGTTACTACAGCGAGTTAAGGAAAAGTCATGGATATGATAAGCCTCATGATATTAAGCTTTGGTGTTTGGGTAATGAGATGGATGGCCCTTGGCAGATGGGACATAAGTCGGCAAAGGAATATGGAAGGATCGCAGCGGAATCAGGTCGTATCATGAGAATGGTGGATCCCTCAATTGAGCTGGTTGCCTGTGGAAGTTCATCACTCGAGATGGAGACCTTCGGTTCCTGGGAGGATACTGTTCTTAATGAGTGCTATGACCAGGTGGATTACCTGTCGCTTCACCAGTATTATGGTAATCAGGAGAATAACACTGCAGACTTCTTAGCTAATACAGTTGCGATGGATCAATTCATTCAATCCGTAGTATCGATTTGTGACGCTGTAAAAGCAAAAAAACGTAAAAGTAAAACGATTCATCTATCCTTTGATGAATGGAATGTATGGTATCATTCGAATGAACAGGATAAGCATTTGAAACGTTGGGGAAAAGTACTCCATCAATTGGAGGATATCTATAATTTTGAAGATGCTCTGCTGGTAGCAGGTATGATGATAACATTACTTCGTCACGCAGATCGAGTTAAAATCGCATGCTTAGCACAGTTAGTCAATGTAATAGCGCCAATTATGACCTCCGATACAGGAGCGTGGATGCAGACTATATATCATCCGTTTGCATTGATTAGTAATTATGGACGTGGAGTTGTATTAAATACGGTAGTACAAGCCCCGGTATACGACAGTAAGCATGGAGAGGCACCTTTCTTGGATGCAGTTTGTATGATGAATGAGGAGCTGGAAACCTTAACGATATTTGCTTTAAATAAAGATCTTCATGAATCCATGGAATTGAGCTGTGATTTACGCCAATTTAAAGACTACCAGATAAAAGAGCATATCGTTCTGACCCATTCTGATTTAAAGGCTGTTAACTCACAGGAGAATCCAGATAATGTTGCACCGGTTAGGGGAGGGAAATCAAAACTCGAAGATGGGATGCTACAAGCAATATTATGTGATAAAAGTTTTCATGTTATAAAATTAGGGAAGTAAATAAAATAATAAGTAATGGGATGTTATAAAATAGATAACTCTTTAAAAGAATTATTATTTTGCAACATCCCATTTTACTACATAATGGGTAAAACATTATCTATTGAGAATAACGAATATGAATCAATTTTCCTTAGCGTTTTTCTTGACAAGTTCTTCTCTGTAAGCGGCAGGACTAATTCCTGCAACCTGCTTAAATGTTTTACTAAAATGAAAAGGATCCGTATAACCAACCATATTAGCAACCATATTTATGGTCAATGAATTATCACAGAGAAGCTGTTTGGCTATATTGATTCGATAATTCATAATATACTTTGAAGGAGTAATATTGGTATGTTTTACAAATATTTTTGTTAAGTAGGATGGAGAAAATGAAAAATAATCCGCAATTAAATTTAAATCGATTGACTTTTGATAATTTTGTTCAATAAATCCTTTAATTAATGCTGCGATTTCTTCAGAGCTTTGTGTGGGTGGCTTCTGATCTTTAGACAACATTTCATGGGTGGATAAAAAGGTGAGTTCTAATCGTTTCAGTATACTGGATAATTCATCAAAGTTAACAGGCTTTAAAAGATAAGAGAAGACACCATATTCAATAGCTGATTTCGCATAAGCAAAATCATCATGACCACTTAAGACAACACATTTAATATAATTATTGAACTCTGATATTTGTTTGATTAATTGAATTCCATCCATAACCGGCATTTGAATATCGGTAAAGATAACATTTGGTGTTTGAGTTTTTATGAAACTAAGTGCATCTTCGCCGTTATTTACAATACCAACTACTTTGAAATTATTATTGGCCAGTTCGATTTTTTTGGCTATATTTTTCGCTAATAATTTTTCGTCTTCCACTACAACAACAGAATAGAACTTATTCTCACTCATCAATACGACCTCCTATAGTTAATAATGCTCCTCCTTGAGCAAGATTCGTTATGCGGAAAATGTGACTTCCCTTATATAAAAGTTTGAATCTTATATAGATATTCATCAGCCCCATTCCACTGATCTCTAGGTTTGGTAATAAACCAGTTCTGTTAATATCTTCGATTTTTCTATTTAGATCTTCTATTTCTGCATCACTAAAACCAGTGCCATTATCCGATATCGCAAGCTCCCAGAATGAATTTGTTAATGTTCCGGTTATCTTGACTTTCCAGGGCGGCCTAACTGATTTGGTAGTGAATTTAATCGAGTTTTCAACGATTAATTGTACACAGAGTTTTGGGATTTTTATGTTCAACATATCATCCGGAATACATATTTCATATATGAGATCGTCATCATAACGTATCTTCATACATTTCAAATACTCTAATGTATGTTTTATCTCGGAATGTAATGGTACTAATAGTTCTTTATCAGAGGAGATATAACGAAGTATATTGGATATATTTTGGCACATGATCTGTATTTCATCGTTCATTTGCTCATCTGCCATAGATTGAATGGTAGCCAATGAATTATATAAAAAATGTGGATTCATTTGAGATTGCAGAGCTAGCATACGTGATTGCATTTCTTGGTTTTGTAAAGTGATTTCGCGTTCCATTGAGCGTTGCGCTTTCTTTTGCATTGTGACCAGTGCATCATAGAGGGTATTAAATTCAACTATATGGGTATTAATATCAGGAAAATCTCTTTGATTACTAGATATATCCAATTTAAAGGATTGTACTTGTTTATATATCTTCGTTATTGGTGTTGTTATAATATGAGCAGCAATAAAGGATAATAAAAGCATGGCAATGGATATGATAATAAGTATGATGACATTGGCTTTAATCGATTCGCTGATAGGTTTGAATAAATTGCTTTTATTTACCGCAGTCACTACCGTGAATTTGGTATAATCGGATGTTTTGAAGAACAAGTCAGAGTTCTTGTCAAACTTTTTGTTTAGCACTTTATTGTTATCTGTATTAATAAGAGGTTTAATTAATTTGTAATATTCTGAATGCTTTGTTGTTGACAATTCAGGGTATATTAAGTTACCATTTGCATCAAAAATGTAAATGGATTCATCATAGTATTTTACAATATTATTAATCTTTTTTGTTAAAAATGAGATCGGGTTCTTCACTTCAATAATGCCTTGAGGAACATTATAAGTATTGTAATACATCTCGTACATCGAGATAAAGGAAGCACCATTTTCGTAGGAATAGAAATTATATAAGCGAGGATCTCTATCACAAGTTAATAATTTATGATGATCGGAAGACATAAAATCGTTATACCATGGAAAAGTTTTAGCGGAATTCTTGGAAGTTGTTGTATCGAGACCTACACCGAATACGCCTTTATCAAGTGAATATAGATAAATCTGGACTACTGGTTGATTAGGACCAAGAATTGCTGTCAACATATCGATAAGAACTTTTGTGTTTTGAATATTACTATACGCAATATTTTGATTTTCAGTTGTGTTTTCAACATTATTGATATAATTAGTAAAACGTTCTTTTATCAAGTTAGAATAGGATATATTCTGAGCCACTGTATCTAGTGTTTTTGCCTCTTCATCAAGGTAAGTTGATATGGTTTCAGTATTTTGAGTAAGAGTTTTAAAAGCATCCTTTTTGATCTTCTTTGTCTCAGATAATATAAAAAAGGACATTAAAATGACCAGAACACAGAAGAGTATATAAAAATATGTTACGAACAGGGTTGATTGTATGCTCTTTGACTTTTTAGATCTTTCCATAATACGACCTTTCTTAAAGTGTTCTACAGGTGAAATTATTACATATATGAGACTTACAATATACATTCCATTATAATGTTACAACATCTATAATAAAGTCATAGCAGTGAAATGTCAATATTGTATAATATATTGAGAAAAATATTACAATATTTAGGCATTATGCTTAAAAATGCTATGAGGAAAGCGAAAGGAAGGATTGTTTATGAAAAAAAGTAAAAAGATTGTGGCAATTGTACTTACTCTGTTAATGTCAGTTTTATTAGTGGCATGTGGTGCAAAAGGAACAAGTGATACTAAGGGCGGAGACAATGCTAGCACGACTCCGGGAGGAAATGATACAAAAAAATCCGATGTAACTATTTCATTTATGGCAAGTCAAGATTGGATCCAGGACGCTGAACTTGATTTGGCTAAGAAGTTTACAGAACAGACCGGCATTAAGGTGGATTACCAGATAGTGCCATCTGAGCAATATCCAAGCTTATTAATGACCAAATTAAATACAGGGGAATGTACCGATATTTTCTGTGGTCAAAGTGGAAAGTTTGATATACAAACACAGTATAACGTACAAAAGAATGCACTTGATTTAACCAAAGAAAGCTGGACAAAGAACGTTGATAAGTTGGCTGCTGAAGAGCTGACCGTAAATGGTGTTATGTATGGACAGCCAATTCAAGATGTATCAGCAGTCTGGGCAGTAGCATATAACAAACAGATATTCAGTGATTTGGGTCTTTCAATTCCTACCAATTATGCTGAATTTAAACAGGTATGTGAAAAAATCAAAAAAGCGAAAAAGACACCAATTTATGAGTGTGTAGCTGATGGTTGGCATCATGTTCTTTGGTTCCCTGAAGCAGCGGTTCAAGCAGAGACAAAAACACCAGGGCTTTTTGATCAGTTAAATAATAATAAAACAGTATTTGAAAAAGACCCAACCATGAAAACAATCTTAAGCCAGGTAAAAGAGATGGTAGCTGCAGGTTACTGGGGTGACAATTACATGTCAAATACATATGCAGACGCAGCGAAAAATATTGCATCTGGCGAATATGTAATGACAATAGCAAACCAGGGATTTGGTACAGAGGTAAACAAAGTTGATTCCAAATTCAGCGCAGACAATATTGGATATTTTGTAATGCCTCTTGCAGACAATCAGACATTGAATGTGAATCCATCCGGTCCTTCAAGATTCATTTATTCAGGATCTAAAAATGCTGATGCAGCGAAAAAGTACTTAGAATTCCTTGCTTCAAATGAAAGCCTTGCTTACATGACAGAAAAAGTTTCTAAATTCAATAAATTACCTTACAGTAATGCACCTTCCAAATATACAGATACAATCAAAGATTTCTTTAATAGATATCCACAGCAGGGAACTGTACTCCAGACAGCAGTTAAATATGTTAATCCTCAGTGGATGGATATTGGCAAGAATATGTCAGCGATGTTATTGGGTGAGATGTCTCCGGAAGAAGTACTTAAGGCAATAGATAAAACAAGAGCAGAACAAGCAAAAGCTGCAAAAGATGCTTCTTGGAATAACTAGCATCAATTATAACTTCATGTTATAGCGGCAATACGATTTCATAACATGAATCATAATGAGGCCGCCTCGGAACATAATAAGGCGGTCTCATTTGTTAAACAGGAGGACAGACAATGAATAAGAATAAAGTTTACCCTATCTACTTTACTTTCGGTGCCCTTATACTATATGCCGTGTTATTTGTAATCCCCAGCTTAATCGGTATCGGTTATTCGTTTACAGATTGGTCAGCATATTCTGATAAATTACATTTCGTAGGTTTAGATAATTTTAAGTTAGTATTTTCTTCGGATGAAGCTTATTTGGCAATTATAGCAAATACTTTAAAGTTTACAGTGATCACAACAGTATTGAAAAATGTACTTGGTCTTGTCTTAGCAATATTACTAACGAAATCAATTAAGTTATTAAATTTTCATAGAGGCGTTATGTTTATGCCATCCGTTTTATCAACACTTATCATAGGTATGATATTTAAATCAATTCTGGATCCATCAGGCGGTTTGTTAAATACATTTTTACGTGCAATAGGGTTAGGTGCTTTTGCAGGTAAATGGTTGGTTACTTCTGAATTGGCATTTGGCTCTGTTATGGCAGTGGATATATGGAGAGGTACCGGCTATATTATGACGATTTTAATTGCAGGTATTCTTTCTATCTCGACTACATACTATGAAGCTGCAAGTATAGATGGTGCAAATGGATTTCAGAAGTTCCGTTATATAACATTTCCATTATTATTACCGACATTAGCGACTACCACAGTTTTAAATGTAATATATGGATTAAAGGTGTTTGATATGATCTATGCATTAACAAATGGTGGACCGGGTAAAACAACAACAGAAGTTCTTTACACAGCAGTCTTTAAAAAGTTCGGTACCGGACAATATGCGGTCGGAACTGCTCTATCATCCGTAATGTTTATCTTTATGGTTGTAATAGGATTTTTCATGATTAGAATAATGACTAAAAATGAGGTGGTGGAATAATGAATAAGAAAATTATTAAGGCACTTTTTAGTAACATAATTGCTTGGATAATATCGATAATCTCGTTAGCTCCTCTATTGTTGATTTTATTCAATTCACTAAAGACAAGCATAAAAGCATCTGATATGAATCTGGCATTACCGGATTTTCCTTTGCAATGGCAGAATTTTACCGTAGTAATTGAGAAAGGAAAGTTGTTCGGGTCATTCATTAACAGTTGTATCTATACCTTTGGTAGTGTATTTATATGTTGCGTATTAGCATCCCTTGCAGCATATGCCTTATCAAGAAATCGAACAAAATTATCAAAAATAATATATCTATTTTTAGTACTTGGAATTACAATGCCGGTCAATTACGTTGCACTTGTTAAAGTGATGATATTTTTGAACCTTAATAATACACAATTGGGTATCATATTACTTTATGCAGCAATGCAATTACCGTTTTCTGTATTCTTAATCTATGGTTTTGTATCTAAGATTCCAACTGAGTTAGATGAGGCAGGTATCATTGATGGTTGTAGTCCGATCAGATTGTTCGTAACGATTGTGTTCCCACTTCTTAAGCCTGCTGTGGCGACTGTAATTGTACTTACATTCTTAAACAACTGGAATGAATTTATATCACCATTATACTTTTTGAGTAGTTCCGCCAAGTGGCCAATGACGTTATCAGTATATAATTTCTTTGGAATGTATTTTAAAGACTGGAATATGGTTTGTGCCGATATCGTGATGACTAGTATTCCGGTTATCGTGATCTATCTGTTAGGACAAAGATTTATTGTATCCGGTATGACAGCCGGAGCGGTAAAAGGTTAATCGATATAGTATAATCCCAGATATGGCATTAGACATACGAATGAAGAAGGGGTGCATCATATAATGTTCTCAACACCAAACATACTCAAGCAGTTAAAAAGCCTATTATTTAAGTGTAAAAACTTGCTCGTTAAGTTGAAAGGTAAGTATATTAAGGCTGAGAAGAAGGTTTCTGATACAAATAAACTGAGTAAGATAAGGATACAAGTAAAATTAATCGGAGCTTTTTTAATTCCGGTGGGCTTTATTATATTATTGGGAATAATCTCATTCTCCAAAGCATCGAATGCATTGATTAGCAATTATAAAACATCCACGTTATCAAATATGAATAATATGGCTAGTTATATTGATTTGGGGTTGGAACAGGTTGCAGAAAAATCAACGCTTCTGAATACAAACAGTACCCTTAAGAATTACTATTCTTCTAGCTATAGCAATAATGTAATTGGTGAACAAAGAAAATATAAAGAACTTCAAGAATTCGTATTTGCCAACATACTATCAGCCAATATAATTAAAAATATTTATATATTTGGGGAGTATGGTAATGGAATTCTTACGCATGGTTCTGCAAATGCTTCTCTTTACAAAGATTTTATTAAAGAGAAGGAAGGAGAAGCATTTGTTCAATCAGGTGATAAGAATAAATGGTTAGGGAATCACACATTTTTGGATGAGCAAATTCAGACCGATAAAGCGGACTATGCATTAAGTTACATTAGTTATATTTACAGTAATACGAATGAAAAAGCAGGATTTGTAATCTTGGATGTCTCCATGGGTTTTATCAAGGATACATTAAAAAACAGCGGGTTACCCAAAGAAAGCAAGGTTGTCTTTGTCTCCTCCGATGGAAAAGAAATCAGCCGTGAATCGGATAACGGTAAGGATACCTTTTATAATAACGATTATTATAAAAAAATAGCAACCAACAGCAATAAGAAAAGCGGTTATGACAATATTACAATAAATAAGAAGAAGTATCTGTTTTTGTATAGTTATGTAGCTCAATGTGATAGTTATATATGTGTTCAAATACCTCAAAATGTAATAACAAATCAAGTGGAAGGCGTTAAAAATATCACGGTTCTGATTGTGCTTATAGCAAGCTTAGTTGCGATAATCTTTGGTACATTTATATCATATGGAATCAGTGATACAATAAAACGAATCAATGGTGTATTAGAATGCACCGCTTCCGGTAATCTTACGATTAAGGTGAAGATGAGAAGAAGAGATGAATTCCTCCTCTTAGGAAATGGTATTAATAAATTGATTGATAGTATCAAGGAATTAATACGTGATATGGCGAAGGTTAGTACTACTGTTTTGGTTTCTTCTTCGGAGGTTTCCGAGAATTCTAATATTTTATATCATACTACCCAGAATATATCTTCTGCGGTTGATGATGTAAAACATGGAATTGCCTCTCAATCAGAAGGCACGGAAAGCTGCTTGTTACAGATGTCAGACTTGGCAGTGCAAATCGGAACTCTATATGATAACGCGTTATCAATTAGAAAATCAGCTGATAATACAAAAGCAGTAATTAACAAAGGAATGTCTGTGATTGAAGATTTAGGGATGAAGGCACAGACATCATCGAATATTGTTAAATCTGTAATAAGTAATATTGAAAACCTAGAGCAGAAATCAAAAGATATATCCAACATAATCAAAAGCATCAATAACATAAGTGAACAGACTAATTTATTATCACTAAATGCAACGATTGAAGCAGCCAGAGCCGGTAAAGAGGGTAAAGGATTTAGTGTTGTTGCCAATGAAATAAAAAAATTATCAGAACAATCCTCAAATGAGGCAGAACGAATTAATAAAATAATTAATCAAATACAAAACCAAACACAAAAAACAGTATCAACAGCCAAACGAGCAGAAGATCAAGAAAAACTCAGCGGAGAGGCTTTGAATAACGCAATATCTATATTTATGGAGATTGATAAGAATGTAGAGGCGCTTACAGCAAATCTTGATAATATCGTTGTTGGTATTAAAGGAATCGAAAATGCAAAGGAAGATACGCTTGGTGCAGTCGAAGAAATATCAGCCATATCCGAACAGACAACAGCAGCGATGGATCAATTAAGTACTACCGCAAAAGAGCAATTAAAAGCGGTAGAAGCACTCTATCAAGCGGTTGAGGAAATGGGTCAGGACTCTAGTGTATTGGAATCAAAAATTAATATATTTCAGACGGAAGAATAACGATGTAAAGTGTATGGTTAAAAGCGATATATTTAACGCAGAGTAATGGAGTCCAGTTATAGGATGTAAAGTTGTTAATAACCTATAACTGGACTCATTTGACAATGTAGCATCATAAGCAATTGGGAAGTTGAATATCAGAGGACATAACTTTAATATGTATGAATCATGTTTGATGTAAGGTAAAGGAGGAGCTATGTTAGTTGTAAGTAAAAGACCGGATAAAAAAATAAATAGGGTTGAACGTATGAGAGAAGCCCTTATTCTATACTCCGAAGATGGAATGATTAAATTGGAACCCAAATCGCCTAAGATTATTCGTATTGTTTATACAATGGCAGAGAGTTTCTCAAACCAAGAGAAGCCTGGAGTTATTATAGATGGTAAGTTTGAGAATTGGAGCTATGAAGATTATGAGGAAGAAATTAAAATTATAACAGATATGGTAAGTATGGTTATTGATAAAGCTACGGCCTCAATTCGTTACTTTGATAAAAATGGTAGGCTACTGCATAAGGAGCGAGATTTTGAAAGTAAGAATCTCGAGGAGTTTGATTCGTATCGCACGGTTATCGGCGAAAATACGAAAGTTGAGCGTGTAGTTACACCGGATGGTATTAAAGAAGTGGTTAAGGATGCTGAAAAAGTATTTGATCGAAAGTTATATAAGACAAGATTATATATGGATTGGCAAAGTGAGGAAGCGTTATATGGACTAGGTCAACATGAAGAAGGATATCTAAATCTTCGTGGCAAAACAATCTATCTGCATCAGGCCAATAAGAAAATTGCCATTCCACTGCTAATATCCAGTCTAGGCTACGGTCTTTTGTATGATAGTTATAGCCCAATGATTTTTAATGATACAAACTACGGTTCTTATCTATATTCAGAAGCTGATTATGAAATGGACTTCTATTTTATCTATGGCGGATCAATGGATGGGGTAATTAGTGGTTATCGATCATTGACAGGTAAAGCAAGTATGCTTCCAAAGTGGGCTTATGGGTTTGTGCAGTCACAGGAACGATATGAAACTGCTCAGGAGTTAATTGATATTGTCAAGGAACATAGAGAAAGAAATATTGGACTTGATTGTATTGTTTTGGATTGGTGTTCCTGGGAGGGTGAGTTATGGGGGCAGAAGACATTTGATAAAGTAAGATTTTGCAGACCTGGCAAGATGATGGAGGAATTGCATGATAATCATGCAAAGCTGATGATATCTGTATGGCCAAATATGAGTAAGGATTGTGATAACTTCAAAGAATTTGAAAAAGCAAAATTACTATTACCGGCCAGTAGTATATACGATGCTTACGGTGAGGATGGAAGAAAGCTGTACTGGAAGCAGGCGAATGAAGGGTTATTTACCCACGGAACTGATGCTTGGTGGTGTGATTCCTGTGAACCCTTTACACCGGAATGGAACCATATCGGAAAACCGGAGCCAAGTACGATGTATCATGAATTCTATGATACTTGCAGCCAGTTCATTCCTTCCCAGCTTACAAATGCTTATGGACTATACCATGCTAAGGCAATTTACGAAGGACAACGTGAAGTGACTGGAGAGAAGCGGGTGGTTAATCTTACACGGAACGGTTATACCGGACAGCAAAGGTATGGTACAATCCTCTGGTCGGGAGATATAGCGGCAAATTGGCAGACAATGAAGCGTCAAATTGCTGCGGGATTGAATTTTTGTGCAAGCGGGTTGCCATATTGGACGCTAGATATTGGTGCATTCTTTGTTAAAAAAGGAGTGCAATGGTTTTGGGATGGCGATTATGAGAAAGGGTTTGACGACCTGGGTTACAAAGAATTATTTGTACGATGGTTCCAGTATGGGTGCTTTTTACCGATGTTTCGAAGCCATGGTACTGATTTCAGGCGAGAATTATGGAAATTTGGTGAGGAAGGGGATATATTCTATAATGCTTTAATTAGAATGAATAGATTAAGATATCAGTTAATGCCATATATTTATTCTAGTGCAGGTAAGGTGTGGAAGGATGACTTCACACTATTTAGGATGTTGTCATTTGATTTTTCGGAAGATAAAAAGGTGTTGGAGATCGATGACCAATTCCTATTTGGTAATAACTTGATGATCTGCCCTATCACTACTCCGATGTATTTTCAAAAAGATTCCAAACCACTAGATGGAATTCCTACCACGAGAGAGGTTTATTTACCTGAGGGATGTGGATGGTATGATTTCTGGACAAATAAGTACTATGTCGGTGGTCAAAGTATAACGGTGGAGGCTCCAATTGATATCATACCAATCTTCGTTAAGGAAGGAAGTATTATTCCTATGACATCTCCGATGCGTTACGTGGATGAAATTCCAGATGCGTCGATACGATTTCATGTTTATTCTGGTTATGACTGTGAGTTTGAACTTTATGAAGATGCCGGTGATGGATATGGATATGAAAAAGGGGAGTATGTAATTACAAAAGTTCGATGGTCTGAGGTGGATCAGAAATTCGTAACTGGCATATCGGTTGGTAATTATCAAACGAAGTTATTAGATCAGAAATTCGAGGTAGAAGTTATATTGAAAAATATCTAGAAATGTTCTGTAAAGATAAAGAATAAGAAGAGATTAAATATAAAGATAAACAAAAGAATAAAGAAAACAATAAAGAAAACAATAAAGAAAACAATAAAAGGGCGAGATACTCGCCCTTTTATTGTTTTGAAAATTAGACGGGGGGTTGTGCATTCACCGATTAAGCGGATAAATCCACAATATACTAAATAACAACACCCTTTTTGAGGATGATGTTTGCGTAGATAGCTGTTTCGCCGGTCATAATAACCACTGTTGATTTCTCTTTTGTTTTGTCATAGAAATCCCACTTATCGATTTCTTCAAAACAGTCAGCGCCTCTATCGTCGTATTTTGCCACGATATGTTTATAAACGTCCCAAATCGGAGTTTTGGCGTCATCACCCTTAACAACTCCCATTAGTGTTACCGGTTTCTCCACATAGGTATCAAGCGGAAATACTTGTAGTATGGCATCTAAAATCTCAGGGACACCATGTCCGTCCAAACGGATCACTTTTTTGCCATATGTATGACCGGGGAAGTTACCGTCGCCTATTGTAAGTTCATCTGTATGACCCATTTCACATAATACCTTTAATAATTCTGGGGATAAAATTGGGGGTATTCCTTTTAACATATATATTTCCTCCATCAAATATTTAAAACGGAAACGTTTCGGTTAATTAAATCATAAAGCTTATTGGATGTAATGTCAATCAAAAACTATAAAATTGTGATATCAAAGGAATGTTCTTTGGTTTGATTAGCAGGAAGTACTGTTACACCACGTTTTTCTTCGAATACATCGGATTCATCGTTACAGGTTGAGATGCCACTCCAAGGCTCCAGAGCGATGAAAGGACCTTGATTAGCACTTGACCATAGGATAAAGTAGGAAAAGTCAAAGAAATCTATTTGAACACCCCTACCGGTATTAGGATTTACAAGCTTTGCAGAACGTGAGCGTAACTGATCAAAGATTAGACCATCTACATTGAAATATTCGTGTTTTAGAGGAAGTACAGATTCATTCTCTAAAACTAAACTTCGGTTATTAACGTTAATTAACCCAGTTGATGGAATTGATTCCGGACACATTGCATATTCCTGCTTTTCGAATTCAATTACGTAATCTTCAAATTTTTCACCGGGTAAAATAGGACAGTTAAAACCTGGGTGACCACCGATAAAATAAGGCATTGGAACAGAAGTTTGATTAAATACCTGATAAAGGGTTGTCAAAGTTTTATCTTTTAACATATATGTGATTTGTAATTCAAAGTCATAAGGGTATTTTGCTTTTAATTCCTCATTTGATTGAATGGAGAAGGTAATACTATCCTCTGTTTTTCGTATAAAGTCAAAGTTTAGCTTTCTGACGATCCCGTGACGATCCATAGTGCATGTCATACCATTGCCTATCTGCGCGTGATTATCACGGATACTACCACAGATAGGGAACATAACAGGCGCTTGACCCGACCAGTACTTACTGTCTCCTTGCCATAGATATTCAATGCCATTTCGATCTTTAATCGAAACGATTCCGCCACCGAGTGTGGAGAACTGAATAACAAGATTTTCGCTTTCTAGTGAATAATTCATATATACCACCTTTCTTGATTCTGCGTTATATAGCCAATATTATAGGTTTATCGACAAAAAGTCAATAGAATTGGGTAGCATAAAATTTGAAATATTATCGATTGACATCGGAGTGAAAATGGATTATTATTAAGTTGAAAACAGAAACGTTTCGGATTATCTTTAGGAGGAATAAATATGCCATTAGTTACATCGGAAAAAATGTTACTGAATGCTCAAAAAGGCGGATACGCGGTAGGAGCATTTAATGTTGAAAATATGGAGATGGTGAAAGCAGTAATATCTGCCGCAGAGGAATTGAATGCGCCGGTTATGCTTCAAACAACTCCATCCACAGTAAAATATGGTTCATTAGAAACATTCGCGGCTATCATAAGTGCAGAAGCGAAAAAAGCATCTGTTCCAGTTGCTCTTCATCTGGATCACGGTAGTAGTTTTGAACTGGCAGTTAGAGCAATCAAAGAGGGATATACATCAATAATGATCGATGGTTCACACGAATCATTCGAAGATAACATAAAACTAAGCAAGAAGGTTGTTGAGGTTGCTGCACCGAACGGAATTCCTGTAGAGGCGGAACTTGGTAAGGTTGGCGGTAAAGAGGATGATCTGGAAGCAGAAGCTGATACCAATACCGATCCAATGGAAGCAAAGGAATTTGTTGAGAGAACAGGTGTTAATTCACTCGCAATTGCAATCGGTACCGCACATGGCTTTTATAGCGGTACACCGGTACTTGATAGAGAACGACTTTCCGAAATAAGAAAAGTTGTATCCGTTCCATTAGTATTACACGGTGCTTCCGGATTGAGTGATGAAGAAGTCAGAGAATGTGTAAAGAGAGGTATCTGCAAGGTGAATTTTGCTACCGAACTTCGAGTTGCATATACTGGCGGAATAAAAGATCTATTAAAAGCGAAAAATGATACCTTTGATCCGAAGAACCTTGGGTTAGCGGGTATGGAAAAGCTAAAAGAATTAGTTAAAAATCGTATTTTGGTTTGCGGTAGTGATAATAAAGTGATAAAATAATCTAAAAATTTATTTTATTTTATCGAAAGTAGGTAATAAAGCAATGGCATCTACAATTAAGGATATAGCAAAACATACAGGACTTGGTTTAGCAACGATATCTTCATATTTAAATGGTGGAAATGTAAGAGCAGAAAATAAGTTGAAGATAGAAGCAGCGATAGAAGAATTGAATTTTGAGGTAAATGAAGTAGCAAGAGGATTAAAGACAAATAAGACAAAAACAATAGGCGTTGTAATCCCGGAATTAAACAATAACTTCTGTACTCAGATCATTACATATATGGAGGATATTCTAAGAAATCATGGATATGCGACTATCGTATGTGATTGCAGAACCAATAAGGATTTGGAGAAAAGAGCAGTAGAGTTCCTATATCGTAAAAGAGTGGATGGCATTATTAATATGCCTGTTAACTCAGACGGTTCCCATCTGAACTGGTTTCATAAATCGAACAAACCGATTGTTATGATTGATCGTAAGATAAACGGAATCGACTGTGACTATGTTTTGGTGGATAATCTTACGGCTGTAAAAAAGGCGATACAAAAATTAATTGAGAATGGACACACACAAATCGGTATGATTGGTGGACCGGAGGATATCTTTACCGCACAGGAAAGAATGCTAGGATATCGCTTGGCATTAATGGAAGCAGGTATTGTACCAGAGGAGAGATTTATCGTTCACGGAGATTATACCATTGATGGTGGTGTAAATTGCGTAAAGGATCTTGTTAGTAATAATAAAGACATGACTGCGGTATTTGTAGCAAATTATGAAATGACATTAGGAACAGTGATTGGTATCAATGAGCTTGGTATAAAAATCCCTGAGGATTTGTCTGTTATTGGATTTGATAATGTTGAATTTGCCAGAGCATGTAATCCTAAATTAACAATCGTTACACAACCAATGAAAGAAATCGCTGAAAATGTTGCAGAATTGATCTTAAAACGGATTGAGGAAAATGAAAGCGAAGAAGAACGGGAATTTCAGGTTCTTAAATTACAAACAGCCATTAAGGAAGGTAATTCAATCAAGAAACTGTAAGGGCAATTAAATAAAACAGTTTTTTAGCCAAAAACCGAAACGATACGACTACTATTATGGAGGTTGAAAGTGAAAGAATATTTACTTGGAATAGATATAGGAACCAGTGCTTGTAAGGTGGCTGTATTTAATCGAGATGGTGAAGTAATTGCCAGCGGTAACGGAGATTATCAGGTATACTATCCTCAGCACAGCTATGCTGAGCAAAATCCGGAGGAATGGTGGGAAGCAATCTATCAGACGGTAAGTACCACTATAAAAAAGGCGAACATTGATAGTACGATGATTGCCGGAGTAGGCGTTGATGGACAGAGTTGGTCAGCGATTGCTGTTGACCGGGAAGGTAAAGTTTTGCACAATACTCCAATTTGGATGGATACCAGGTCGAATGATATCTGCAAGAGATTGAATGAAAAAGTTGGAGCTGAGGCTATCTTTAACCTAGCAGGAAATTCACTTCAGCCATCCTATACAACAGCCAAAATTATTTGGTACAAAGAGAATTTACCACAGATTTATGAGAATACATATAAGATTTTACAATCGAACAGCTTTATTGTACATCGATTAACAGGAGTATTTAGCCAGGATAAATCTCAAGGTTATGGGTTTCATTGCTTTGATATGCGAACCGGTACTTGGAATGAAGAGATGTGCGAAAGACTCGGGATTGAGATGAGTATGCTTCCGAATATCTATGATTGTCATCAAGTTGTCGGATATGTCACAGAGGAAGCGGCAAAGTTAACCGGATTAACAGTAGGAACCCCGGTGGTAGCAGGCGGTTTGGATGCTGCTTGCGGTACACTTGGAGCCGGAGTGATTAACCCTTCACAGACACAGGAACAGGGAGGGCAAGCCGGAGGTATGAGTATCTGTATGGGTGAGTACAATGCAGATCCAAACTTAATCCTTAGTTTTCATGTAATTCCAGACAGATGGCTTCTTCAAGGTGGTACCACCGGAGGCGGTGGAGCTATGAGATGGTTTGAAAGAGAGTTTGCAGACTATGAAAGAGAAGAGGCAAAAACATCCGGGAAATCCTCGTTGGAACAGTTGAATGTAATTGCAGATAAGATTGATCCCGGATGTGATGGTATGGTTTTCCTTCCATACATGGCAGGCGAGAGGTCACCAATATGGGATGTTAATGCTAAGGGAGTTTATTACGGACTTGACTATAGTAAAACAAAAGGTCATTTCGTAAGAGCGGTCATGGAAGGCGTGGCCTATTCCTTGAAGCATAACCTTGATGTTGCAGAAGCAGCAGGAGCTAAGGTAACAGAGATGAGGGCAATGGGCGGATCTGCTAATTCTCTGTTATGGACACAGATCAAGGCGGATGTTACCGGCAAAACAATAGCGGTTCCTTCCTCGGATACTGCTACAACCTTGGGTGCGGCGATATTAGCCGGCGTAGGAGTTGGGCTGTATCGTGATTTTGAAGAAGCAGTTGAATTGACGGTAAAGGTAAAGAGATATCATGAACCTAACATGGAACTATATGCAATCTATCAGAAAAATTATGAAACTTACAAAGAAGTATATAACAATTTAAAAAATACCATGAAAGAGAGGTAAGCACCATGAAAGCAGCAGTGGTATGTGCAAATGAAGATGTACGTTATCAGGATTACAATGAACCGGTAACCACACCGGGAACGGTTAAGGTAAAGGTAAAGGTATCCGGTATCTGCGGATCAGATATTCCCAGAGTATTAGAAAATGGAGTTCACTTTTATCCAATCGTATTAGGACATGAATTCTCAGGTGAAGTAGTTGAGATTGGTGAAGGTGTTACAAAGGTTAAGGTTGGAGATAGAGTATCAGGAGCGCCACTCCTACCTTGTATGGAATGTGAGGATTGTCAGAACGGCAATTATTCCTTGTGTAAACACTATAGTTTTATCGGTTCCAGAGAGCAAGGCAGCAATGCGGAATATGTTGTTTTACCGGAACGAAATGCAGTTGTATTTGATAAGAGTATACCATTTGAACAAGGTGCGATGTTTGAACCATCTACCGTTGCACTTCACGGTTTATTCCTAAATGATTATCAGGGAGGTAAAACTGTTGCAATCTTGGGCGGTGGAACTATTGGATTATTTACGATGCAATGGGCTAAAATCTTTGGAGCGAAGAAGGTTGTAGTATTTGACATCAATGATGAAAGACTGGCACTTGCTAAGCGACTCGGAGCAGATGAAACAGTAAATACCAAAGAAGAAGACTTTATGGATAAAGCGAAGGAACTTACTGGTGGAAAAGGTTATGATTATGTATTTGAGACTGCTGGAGCAGCACCAACTATGTATATGGCTTTTGAACTTGCCGCAAATAAGGCACGTGTATGCTTTATCGGAACACCACATGTGAAATTAGAATTTACCCAGAGCATGTGGGAGAATATGAACCGAAAAGAATTTAAGCTTACCGGTTCTTGGATGTCTTATAGCGCTCCATTTCCGGGCAAAGAGTGGGAGTTAACTGCTCATTATTATGCAACAGGACAACTCAAATTTGATGAAGGATTAATTGCTCATAGATTTCCTATGAGTCAGGCTCAGGAGGCTTTCCAGTTATTTAAGGTTCCCGGCGCAGTAAATGGTAAGATCTTATTAGTGAATGAAGAATAAGCTGATAGATTGATCCGGTATCCCTATACCGATCAGAGAATGCCGGATATCAATGGAAAGGATTAAATACTTATGATTTTAACTGTCACATTAAATGCAGCCATTGATAAACGATATGTTGTGGAAGAGTTTATAACCGGTGGCGTATGTAGAGTAAAAGAATGTAGTTACTCTGCCGGCGGCAAGGGACTTAATGTATCTCGAGTTGCTTCTATTGCAGGTGAGAAAGTTACCGCAACCGGATTCGTCGGAGGTCATGCAGGTCATTATATCGTAGAAGTGCTGGAGGGTCAGAACATTAAGAGTGACTTCGTTCATATTAGTGGGGAAAGCAGATCCTGCATTAATATTTATGATGAAACAAACCACACACAGACCGAATTTTTGGAACCTGGTGTATTTGTAACTGATTCAAATAAAGAAGAGATGCTTAATAAATATATTGAATTGCTGCCAAAGTGCTCTATCGTAGCGATATCAGGAAGTGTACCTAAAGGAGTAAGCAGCGATTTGTATATCGATATGATTCGACTGGCAAAGCAGTATGACAAAAAGGTGATTCTAGATACCAGTGGTAAGTTGTTGGAGGAGTCCGTTGCGGCAAAGCCATATATGATAAAGCCCAATATGGATGAAATTCAAATGCTTACTGGGAAGTCACTGGATACCCAGGAGGCATTAATTGAAGCCGCAATTACGATACAACAATCTGGTATTGAATTGGTGGTAATATCCCGTGGTTCGGAGGGTTCTCTAATTGTTTGTAATGAAGGCGTTTACCAAGCGATAGTACCAAAGATTGATGCAGCCAATACCGTAGGATGTGGAGATTCCATGATTGCCGGTTTTGCAGTTGGCTTTGCAAGAGGTATGTCCATGGAAGAGAGTATTAAGCTGGCAAGTGCAATCTCTGCCGCGAATGCAATGCGAATGGAAACTGGCTTCTTTGTGAAGCAAGATATGCAAGAATTATTACCACAAATAACAGTGCAAAAAATACAGTGATTATAAATTAAAGAAAAGGAGAATGCATTATGACAGCATTTATTGATCCAAAAACTGTACCACAGAGAAAATTATATACAGGTGATTACATACCGGGAATCGGCATGGGTACTTTCGGCTCTGATCGTTTTACTCCCGATCAAGTTTCTGCAGCTGTTGCAGGCGCAATTGAAGTAGGATATCGTTTATTTGATTGTGCTGCAGTGTATGGGAACGAAGATCTTATCGGTAAAGTTTTTGAAGCTGCTTTTGAGAAGGATACGGTAAAAAGAGAAGAGCTTTTCATAACAACTAAGGTATGGAATGACATGCATGGTAAGGGAGATGTGTTACTCTCTTGTGTAAAAAGCTTAAGCGATTTACGTCTAGACTATATTGATTTATTCTTTGTTCATTGGCCATTTCCTAATTATCATGCACCGGGTTGTGATGGAGATTCCAGAAATCCTGATTCAAAACCCTTCAGTGTGGAGGAATTTATGAAAACCTGGAAACAATGTGAAAGATTAGTAGAGATGGGTCTTGTGAAGCACATAGGTATGTCAAATATGACCATTCCGAAATTGGAAGCAGTACTTCCTCTTTGCAAGATTAAACCGGTAGCTATTGAAATGGAATTACATCCATGCTTCCAACAGCCTGAGTTATATGATTACTGTATCGCACATGGGATTCAGCCAATTGGATTCTGTCCGATCGGTTCACCTACAAGACCGGATCGTGATAAATCAGACGATGATGTGGCAGATATCCAAGTACCTGAGTTGGTTGAAATTGCAAAGGCACACAATGTACATCCTGCGGTAATATGCTTAAAATGGGCTGTGCAAAGAGGTCAAATTCCAATTCCATTCTCCGTTCATGAGAATGAATATGTAAGTAATTTAAGATGTACCACAGAGGATCCATTAACAGACGAAGAAATGGCTATATTAAAGACAATCGATAAAAATAATCGTTTAATAAAAGGTCAAGTGTTCCTATGGGAAGGCGCAAAAGGCTGGGAAGATCTATGGGATCTTGATGGAACAATAACAAAATAATTTTTGCTAGCAAGGGGGCTATTGCTAATCAGCTTCCCCGTTTACTGCTTGATTACCCGCAATAGCCCTATATAATATAAATTTGATGAATTTTATGATTCTTTTTATATGACATTATTGATTAAAATGACGTGTTACAATATAGTTTTAAGATTATATTGTAACACGTCATTTATCATTTTTTAAGTCTGTCATTTATCATTTTTAAGTCTGTCATTTTATTGTTTTTTTAATCTTTTATTAATCATATCTTATTTTTTTCCCACCATGATAAAGAGGGAATAATCCACGTCACCATGCTCCATTCTCTTAATATCATAATAAAATACGTGGGAGCTTACGTCATGAAATCCGACATCTGCTAACTGCTGACCTAATTCTATCTGATTAAATCCATTATGTCCGTTAAAATCGCTCTCAGATTTGTGGAAACTACCATCCTCCTCCACGAGATCGACAATACAGATATACCCTCCATCATTGATCATACTATGTAACGTTTGCAAGGTTGATTTTGTATCGATTATATGATGCAAGACCATGGATGTATAGATTAAATCGTGTTTCTGAGGGATGAGCTCTGGATGCGCTATGATATCGCCTAGAACGGCATCCATATTTGTAGCATGATTTGCCCTGATTTTTTGATGTAACACATCAATCATGCCCTCTGATGTATCGGTTAGGGTAATGTGCATTAATTGTTTCATCAGATTAAAACTGATTAATCCTGTGCCACATCCAAATTCCATTGCTAGATAATTGTTTTTAAGAGGTATGTTATTGCTTATTTCATCTGCTATTTTTTTTGCACGTTGGATTCGATCGATTGAATCCCAAATAGCAGCTTTTTGATTAAAATTCATTGGGTGTATCCTTCCTGTTACAGAATATGCAACCTAAGTACCAACGACTTCATACAGTTGCTTATGATCTAAGTTTTGTGGCTCTTAAGACAAGTTTATGATGTACATATTGATAGTTATAATTTTTGAAAAGAGCCTTTGATAAACATTTATTTATTGTGTTAATTGCTGTTTTGTAACCTCGAGAGCTTCGATGATACGATCACACCATAGGTCGAATTCATCGTCGGGCTGTTGACAATCTTCATGAGTTAGAACATAACGAAGTGTCTGTGCAATTCCTTCATCAAAGCGTGTAGTAGCAGCGAAGGAAGGTACGAGGCGTTTTAATTTGCTATTATCAAAAACAACCGAGTTGGATTTATCACCAATTAATCCGCCTTTGAAATCATATTTGCCAACTGCGTCCAAGAAATCTGAGGGAACATAATAGGGCTTAAATTCTACTCCTAGACTATCGGCAATACATTTGTAAATCTGATTCCAAGTTAAGGATTCATCTGACGTGATTTGAACTGCTTCGCCGATTGCATGAAGATTACCTAATAAGCCAATAAATCCTTTTGCAAAATCACTATTATGAGTCATAGTCCATAGGGAGGTTCCGTCACCATGGATGATAACCGGTTTTCCATCCATCATTCTCTTGATTACCTGCCAGCTACCGTTATCGCCATGCACACCGAGTGGAACGGAACGCTCATCATAGGTGTGGCTTGGTCTGACTATTGTCACAGGGAAGCCATTCTCACGATACATATTCATAAGAAAGTCCTCACAGGCAATCTTGTTTCTTGAGTATTCCCAGTAAGGATTGGAGAGAGGGGTTCCTTCTGTTATTCTATAATCACTCAATGGTTTTTGATAAGCGGAGGCTGAACTGATGAATACAAATTGTTTGGTTCTGCCTTTGAATAAACGGTAATCTCGTTCTAGCTGAGAGGGAACAAAGGCAATAAAGTCTGCAACCACATCAAAATGCATATCTTTTATTTTGGATGCAACTTCCTCTTCGTTGTTTATATCAGCCTGAATCAGATTAACACGATCTGAAAGCATGTCATTACGATTACCACGGTTAATTAAATAGAGCTGATGATTATTGTCTTCAAGTATTTGTTTTGTAATAGCGGTACTGATAATCCCTGTTCCGCCTATGAATAATATTCTCATATGTCTTTACACTCCTCATATAATGTGTCATAGATTTATAGAAAAGTTCATAATCTATGCTAGTTTTAAATGCTGTGGATTTGTTTTACGGCAATTTGTTTCCGGCGGAAATGTATATTTGATACCATTCTTCCCTTGTTAGATAGATATCAGATGCCTTACAGATTTCCTCCAAACGATTCGAATTCATCGTTCCAATTACAGGCTGCATATTAGCAGGATGGCGAAGAAGCCAAGCAATGGCAATCGTAGTATTGGTAACATTATATCTTTCTGCTATTTGATTTACGGTTTTATTAAGCTCAGGAAATTTATCATTATCAAGGAATACGCCCTCAAAGAAACCATACTGGAACGGAGACCAAGGCTGAATAGTAATGTCATGAACTCTGCAATAATCAAGAATACTTCCATCACGATCGATTGCATTATCAGTAAGCATATTTACCTCAAGACCGTTACCGATCATGGTTGCATTGGTTATACTTAGCTGTAATTGATTTGCTACAATGGGTTGTTTAACGAATTTTTGCAATAGCATAATCTGCATCGGCTTTTGATTGGATACACCAAAGTGGCGAACCTTACCTGAGGTCTCAAGCTTATCAAATGCGGCAGCAACTTCCTCAGGCTCAACCAAAGCATCCGGTCGGTGTAGTAATAATACATCCAGATAGTCGGTTCTTAATCTTTTTAAGATACCGTCAACTGAAGCTAGAATATGTTCTTTTGAAAAATCAAACATGCCGGGGCGGATGCCACATTTGGATTGAAGGATAATATTTTCACGAATCTGGGGTGACATATGAATTGCATCTGCAAATATCTTCTCACATTCACCAGCTCCATACACATCTGCATGGTCAAAGAAATTAGCACCTAACTCCAGTGATTTTTGTACGAAAGCCTCCGCCTTCTGAGATTCAATACTATTAATTCTCATGCAGCCGACTGCAATATTCGGTACCGATAGTCCACTTTTACCTAGAGGTATATTTTTCATATTATATAGTCCTTTCCCTTATATATAGGCCTCATGAATAGTTACAATGCCCATATTTTTATGTTAATAATATAACGTTATCAGTGATTAACGGTAAGATGCTTCATAGATTGCAATACAATCCTCAAGGGATACCGGAGCAGGATCTACTTCGAATAAACCGCCCATGGTTTCAAACGCATTTTTCGCTAACGTAGGAATCTCTTCCTTAGTAATGCCGTAATCAGACATCTTAAGTTCATTTACATTACAAGCTTTTTGTAAGTCTACCAGTTCCTCCACAAAATCCATCGGATCGTTCGCATTGATCCTACCCATAGCTTTTGCCATATCAATCATACGAGCGTCGCATACATGCTTCTTTGCAAAGAAGGTAAAGTAAGCCTTGCTGATCATAATAAGACCTGCTCCGTGAGGTAAATCGGGATGGTAAGCACTCATCGCATGTTCCAAGGAATGTTCAGAAGTACATCCTGAGGTGGATTCTACCATTCCTGCCAGTGTATTGCCAAGTGCAACCTTTTCTCTGGCATTAAGATTTGAACCGTCCTTCACTGCGTCTGAAAGATTCTTCGCTAACAATTCTATCGCCTTCAAGCTGTATAGGTCACTCATTGTATTCGCTGTTATGTTGATATAACCTTCGGTGCTATGGAACAGTGCATCAAAGCCCTGATATGCGGTTAAGTGAGGGGGTACCGTTAACATAAGTTTAGGATCGACAACAGATAGTACAGGGAATGTTTTGGCATAACCGAAACCAATCTTTTCGTTCGAGTCATCCTTGGTAATTACGGTCCAGGGATCGGCTTCAGTACCGGTACCTGCTGTGGTTGTAATGGCTACAATTGGTAGCGGGTCATTTGGTACCGGAAGACCTTTTCCGCTGCCGCCTCCAATATAATCCCAATAGTCGCCTTCATTTGTCGCCATCACAGCGATGGATTTTGCAGCGTCAATACTGCTGCCGCCACCTAACCCGATTACAAAATCACAGTTTTCCTGTTTTGCCAGTGCAGCACCCTCCATGACATGACTTTTAATAGGATTCGGTAATATTTTATCAAATACAACAGATTGAACCCCGCCTAAGCGAAGTTGTTCTTCTACCATTTGTAAGTATCCATTTGCTCTCATTGATTTACCGGAAGAAATAACGACTAAGGCTTTTTTCCCCGGTAAAGACTCCTCGTGGAGTTCCTTCAGCTTTCCGTTTCCAAATAATATTTTTGTTGGAATAAAATAATTAAAATTCATAATACAATACTCCTTTCAATTCTTTAACTAAATTAACTATATCCCTTAGAGTTGACTCAAAGTCAAGCAATAATTGAAAATATTCAAAACTATGTTAAAATGGATATAACGCATGACTATATTATTAGAAAGACCAGGGGAGAATTATGTTTACAATCAAGCAGATTTCAGAAAAAACAAACTTAACGGAGCACACCCTAAGATATTATGACAGAGAAGGACTCATTCCATTAATTACGAGAACGAAAAGCGGTATTCGTCAATTCTCAGAAGATGATTTGGAATGGATTAATCTTATCTGTTGTTTAAGAAATTCCGGTATGCCGTTGCAGGAAATCAAAGAATTTATGCAGCTATGTTTAAAGGGTAAGGATTCTCTGGAAGAGAGAAGAGAGTTATTAATAAAACACCGCTCCAGAATACAGGAGCAAATGAAGAATCTTGATAACAGTCTTAACATTGTTAATTTTAAAATTGACCACTATAAAGAGATTGGAATATTTCATATCGACAAGAAATAGTGTAAAAAAATGCTGTAAAGGTGTGATTGGATACATCTTTATAGCATCTTTTTTTGTGGTATTCTTCCTAATCTATAGAATAAAAGTAGCTACCACCCAACATACCGTAGATGTAATATATCGCTTGAAAATATTCACCTTGATTGGTCTGAAATATAGAGTACCAGGAGAAAACCACTTCTTATCTAACCAGTATTGATAGTCGGCTGTATGAATTTTTCGCTTCCAATATCTTTTTTGAATACCGAAGCTAATTAAAGAATATAAAGATACTGATTCCTTGTGGTAGGTTCTAGTAAGTGGAATCATTCGCTTAGTGATTAAAGCAGCATAGTTTTTATCAAAATCAGAAGTATTAAAATCAGAAGTATTAAAATCAGAAGTATTAAAATCTTCACCTATTATAAAATTATCATATGAGATAACACTTCCTCCCCATGAGGTGATAGCTCTTGTGATTGTCTTAATTCCATGCTTTGATGCTTTGGCAGCAGAAGTAGTAAATACATATACAGATTTGCCGTCAAGGAATGGTCTATGGCAGTTAAAAGCCATCCGGTCCAACCAATTTTTAAATCCCCCGGACACATCCTCCACACAGATAGGACTACCAATTATTATAATATCTGCATTCTCCATTCTGCTTTTGATATCCAACAAATCATCCTTGTGAGGACACTTGGTTTCGGATAACTTAAAACATAATCTACATCCCTTGCACCAATCAAGGTTACTGTGATAAATAGATATTCTGTCATATGTGACATTTTCTTCTTGGGATACAACGTTTAGCTTTTTTTTACATTGGTCAAGGATAAACTGCGTATGACCGGATTTTCTTGGACTGCCACAGATCTCTAATATCTTCATGATAATTAGTCGCTCCTTTTTAACTTAGTATTTATGGTTCCACGGGATAGATAAAACCGATAAAGGTGAAAGTTATTTAACTAATATTAATCGTATAATATATGGTTATTAATGTCAAATCATAACAAACCCAATACCAAATATCTATAAGCGAATTCATCGATTTCTATGTTTGCTCATATAATAGTATGATGATACGATCGGAGTTAGCTATGGAAATATATGTAGTGCAAGCAGGGGATACGATTAGATCAATAGCGGAAAAATATAATAAATCTGTAGAACAATTAATAGAGGAGAACGGGATACAAAATCCTGCGGAACTGGTGGTAGGACAATGTATCGTTATTGCGTATCCACAGGTTACCTATGTTGTTGGGGAAGGTGACTCTTTGGAGTCGATTTCAAAAGCTTATAATACATCGATTATACAGCTATTAAGAAATAATCCGTATTTATCAGAGAGTGAATATATTTATCCGGGAGAGACGTTAATCATCAGCTATGGAGATAATCGAACAAGATTAATGACAAACGGATACACAAATCCATTTATTGATCGGAAAGTGCTAAAGAGAACCTTACCATTTCTTACTTATTTAACCATATTTGGATATGAGTTAACTGCTGACGCCGAGATTAATGAGCCTGATGTAGATGATATCATTCAGATGTCTAAGGATTATGGGGTAGCTCCTATTATGCTGGTTTCAACATTGTCTTATGAAGGAGTAGGAAGTGCGGAGTCTGCATTTAATGTTATATATAATCAGGAAGCTACAGATCGTTATATTAATAACATACTGGCGATATTAAAAAGAAAAGGGTTA
The DNA here is from genome assembly GCA_023392615.1 of Bacillota bacterium. Lineage (GTDB taxonomy): Bacteria > Bacillota > Clostridia > Lachnospirales > Lachnospiraceae > Mobilitalea. The sequence continues at coordinate 42,970 of JAEVYT010000046.1, forward strand.
AGTGGGGTAGGTATCATCTTATCTTATTTATATTCAGAAAATGTAGATGCTTACAATGAATTCGTAGAAAAAGTTACTAAGCGGATTAACTACCAGGGATATATTGTAGTAGTTTCAATTCCGCCGGTTTTACAAGTGAAAGATGGGTCGATTACATTTGAGAAGATTGATTATTCCGTGATTGGGAAAACTGCAAATCAAGTCATTGCAATGAATTATAATTGGGGATATAATCCCGGACCACCATCGCCACCGGCGTCCGTATCACTAATTGAAGAATTTATGAATTATTTGGTTACTATGATACCACCTGAAAAGATAATGATTGGACTTCCTTTAATCGGATATGCATGGAAATTACCCTTTATAATAGGGGTATCGCAGGCAGTATCTCTAAGCTATAATGCAATTATAACTCTGGCCGTAGAGAATAATGTAGTGATTCAATTTGATGAAAGATCCCAAAACCCTTATTTCTCTTATATACAAATGGAAGTAAATATTCCTAGAAAATATGAGGTGTGGTTTGTGGATGCAAGAACAATGAATGCATTTATTGATCAGTCAATCCAATTTAAAACTCTGGGAATTGCTATATGGAATATAATGATATATTTGCCACAATTATGGCTTATTATCAACTCACAATATGATATTATTACGCTGCAACAAGAAAGACCGGCTTCTCAATCCATTACTGAAGATACAGGTAAATTAGATATCTGTAATTAAATTGATTAGAGGTATTATTCTCATATGAAGCAGATCTATGTTAAATTGTAATAATCTCATATGAAGCAGATTTATTAAATTGTATAAACTCTTATGAAGCAGATTCATGTTGAATGATATAAAATACGAATGAAACTTACTTGATTAACGAATATAGATAAACATAACTTTTCCCGGAGATATCATTACTTGCATTAATTACTATACAATTTTGATTATTCCATCCGATTGAGGACTCTTGAATTCCCTCTTGATTTTTTCGATTCCATAGGTATAATTTTTCAGCTTTTATATCAATAACTCCAAGCTGCCACATGCTATTTTCAGAGTAGGAGGATACAAGGATTTTGCTACCATCAGAATTAATTGCGGAGTTTTCGGCTAATTCCATTGTGATTCCTTCCACAGTCATATGTTTACCGGTAAGATCATCTAGCAGATAGATTGAATCATTATCTTCTATAAAATCATATCCATCATCTAGAAAACCTACCCGAATACATCCGCCGCCTTGCTCACATGAAGACCAATTTTTAGCATACTTCAAAAGCATTGTAAGTTTACCGGTTGTAAGGTCATACCTATAATAGTTAAAGTATTCATCACCATAACCACCGCCGGAATATATTTTAGTATAGTGATTGGTAATAGCTTCAGGGCATCTCTCCATTAATATTAGTTGATCATCAAACACTTTTATACCCATAACAGAAGCAAGTCCGGTTATACTGGAGAGAGATGTAGCGTGCTTTGTTCCGGAATCTATTAGATAGACGTTACTATCACTTTGTGACTGCCCCAAGGATACAATGAATCTACCGTTACCAAGAATCCTCCAATTATTAAGATAATGATAATCAGAAAGTGCTTTTCCGTTTATCTGGATTCCATGAAGTATGTCAAATGTCTTGCCGGTAGAAAGGTCATATTTTGCAGGATACACCCAAACATCCGATTGCGGATTTATGTTTAGCCAGAGCCAGACCTCATTATTATCCTCCACACTCAAATCAAATTCTGCTTCATCCTCGTTATTTAGCAAAAAGCGATTACGATTTTTCTCTATTAAGAATAGTTCACTATCATATTTGATCTGTGTGTAATCAATCTTCCCCGATACACCTAAGAGCTTAACATTTCTTTTGATGTTTTGGGTTTTGACTGGTATAAAGCTACCCTTCTCTGCAGCAAAATACTTGTTTGATGCGAAATCATCCGTATAATAAAATAGTGGGCCAATTGTATCCATAAAGTGATCAGATTCCAGATATTGAACCTTAAATAAATCTTCAATTGTATTGGTTGCAAAAATAGAGATGTGGCTTTGACCGTTTGATGTATTCGACGATTTAATTGATTTTGACGGAGATATCTTAGTTTGTTCTGATAGAGGAACATGCTCAACTTCTTGAATTTGAAACAATGATATCACCCACTTTCGAAACTGGGCATTGACGGTCAAGGCAGTAGAAAAGGATACTGCAATGATAATTAGTATAGCAGCAGTTCTGATCAACCAATGACTGGTAACAGCCTGCTTTTTTGTGGGGGTTTCTATGGAAGCATGAATAAGTTCATCATCTATCTTTCCAATTGCCTCAAAGATATTATTAATGTGCATTCTGGTATCCTCTTTCTGCTAAAAAATCACGCAGATTCTTTCCATCTCTTGATAAAATGGACTTTATCTTACTTTTACTGAAACCATACCTTTTTGATATGTCCTCAATGGAATCAAAGAAAAAGTAACGTCTTATAAAAATGTTTCTTTTATCCAGTGAAAGGTTCAATAGGTATTCATTTATCGTGGCAACCAATTCATTCATCTCAATTTCTTCTGATAGATTAATGTTATTTGCTAATACATCTTCTAACTCATCCCAAATTCTTGTTATTTCACAATTCCTCTTTTTCGCCAAGCGATACTCTAACTTTTTCATCGATAGATTACGTGCAATTTTACAAAGAAAAGCGGAAAAATACACTGGACGAGCGGTTGGGATCGCATTCCACGTTCCAAGATAGGTGTCATTTACACATTCTTCTACCTCTTCATTATTATGTAGAATATTATAAGAGAGTTTGGTACATAGGTTCTCATATTTGTTCTTTGTTTCAACGATGGCTTGTTCCGATCTGGACCAATATAACTCAATTATTTTGTCATCATCCATGTTTTATCACCTCGTAAGTTAAGTACGGTAATTTATAAGGTAGGTTGCAAATATTTAATATATTTGGTATCAATAACAAATTATCATATATTATCTTCTTTTCTATCTTGCTTTAAGGGGTCAGATTTATTAAGCTTTTTATTCTTGATTTCTTTTTGCCATGCAGATGTATTGCACTTGGGGCACCTTAAATATCGATGTGGGGTTAGAAAATCTTTTAATATTGAAATTGAAAATACATATCCACATTTTTTACAAATATATGAATGATTTCGAGCGTGCCATACAACCAGGATTGGTAGAGTGATACATATTATTGTATAACATAGTATTGGTATGATTTTCATAAAGTTCTCCTTTTAGTGATTTTCGAGAATTAGAAATTTGGTACTATGAAATTAACATTTCGCATAATTCAACCTTGCAAATATGTTAATATTCTATTTCTCTCTTTAGGTAATGCCAACCCATCCAAACACAGACTAATTCCCATCCTTGTTGTCCGTATTCTGTTAGTACCCTCGATGTTTTTTCGGCTCCACCATGAATAAATACGCATTTGTACTCCTGTTTCTTCATATTGCCCCTCCATTCGATCAACCTACATTATTTGGTATCCGAACACATATGCTGTGCGGAATAACTTGATTTCCATAAGTATAATGCCCACGTCTACTATATTATTATATTCAGTGAATATTATTATGGTAATATTATACAATATTAGCTTTCTTTAAACAATATCTTATCGATTACAAAAAAACCGTACCTTATACATAAATTACCATACCTTGCGCAATTACTATTGCTTTTTGAAAACCTGCCAATATAATGTAAATAGAGACTCAAATATGTAATAATTGGGAGGGAGATTTTGATACGGATTGCAATCTGCGATGATAAAGTGGAAACTTTGCATCAAACAAAGAAAGTAATAGAAGAGTATAACAAGGCGTTACTCGTTGTTGATATGTTTACAAGAGGAAGAGATCTTCTTGCTAGTAAGGAGACGTATGAGATAATATTTCTGGATATTGATATGCCTGATATGAATGGTATTGAAACGGCAAAACATATACGGTTAACCAACAAAAAGGTTAAAATCATTTACTTAACAAATTATAACGATTATACGACTTTCGCCTTCGGAGTTCATGCTTTTGCCTATTTGCTTAAGCCGGTGAATAAATCGGAGCTCTATAAACAGTTGAATGAAGCGTTTGAATATAGGAATATTACTGATCAAAGTCCGATGGAGTTTTTGACTGAAGATGGGATCGTACGTATTGATGTGTCAGATATCATATATCTGGAGTATCTAGAGCGTAAGGTGTATCTACGCACGCAGAACCAAAGTTATCAGATAAGGCGAAAAATATCTGATATAGCAGCAGAGTTAGCAGATAAGGGGTTTGCGATGCCACATAAGAGTTTTGTGGTTAATCTCTATGCGGTTAAGAAGATTAAAGGATATGATATTATGCTGACCAATGGTGTAGTCATTCCTCTGTCCCAAAAGAAGTCAATGGAATTTCGCAAATCATTAAATCACTATTTATCAGAGGGAATGGGAGGATATTAATGTCGAATATATTGATTTATTTTGTCCTTCCTCTGGTGGGCAGCGTGTTTATAATGTACGCAATCTTTTTCAGTATGAGCCAAATCGGGACGAATATCGCTATAGGTGTACGGAGGAGAATCATAGTAATCAGTTACATCGTTCTGTCCGTTGCGATATCCTTTCTTGGTAGTGGAATTATAAACCTAATTGTATTGTTACTCATTCCTGTGATTGGACATTATTTATATAATAATTTACGGATTTATATTATGTATTACACTGCTTTGATTATTGCGGTTTATCTTACCGATATCGTAGTGAATACGATTATAACATTGTTGGTATCAAAAGAGGTAATTTATTTTATTAATATCAATGCCTACTATATCTTGCTCATTATCACTACAAGGTTAATTGAATTTATGGTTTTACGAATATTAGTATGGATGATTAGGAGGAAACTTCATGAGCAGGTAAGCAAAAGGCAGCTGATTGGTTATTTTATTCTTCCGCTATATAGCATTTTGAATTTATTTAGTATGTTGTTATTTATACAGGTGTATCCATCAGAAGAAAATATAATGGTGTTTTCAGTGAACTTGGTTATTTTAATCAGCCTTAACATATATTTTGCCAGTATTTTTGATGTAATCAGCAGGAACAATCATCTGGAAAATGAGTTGAATCTTCATAAACAGCAACAAAATATACATATCAAATACTACGAGAATCTGGAGCAGAAATATGATAGTACCAGAAAGTTAATTCATGACATACGTAACCATATTCAGGCGATGGAACAGCTTTATGAGGTTCAGAAGAATGAGGAAGGACGTCAATATGCAAAGGATGTTCACGCTATGCTAAATCAAATGGGACATAAGTATTATACAGACAATAAAATTCTTAATATAATTTTAAATGATAAGGTTCAAACCATGGAGGCTTGTGGAATAAAGGATGATATAAAAATAGGAGTTGATATTCATTTTATCAGAGATGTTGATCTGACCTCCTTATTTGCTAATATTCTGGACAATGCAATTGAAGCGGCGAAAGTGAGCGAGGAGAAACAAATCGTTTTACGAATGGCAGCAGTACACGATTTTATTACGATAACCCTGAAAAATACAATGAATCATCAGCCGGTAAAGCAAGGAAATTCTTTTTTATCCACCAAAGATAAACATGAAGGACTTGGTCTTAAGAATGCAGAGTGGGTGGTAAAAAAGTATAAGGGAGATATTCAATATGAATGGGGGGACAAATATTTTATTACAAGAATTATGTTTGCTAATTGATGTTTTTATCTGCTTTGGTGTTCCGATTATCGGAATTATTATCTTAAGCAGGAAATACGGGAAAGTCCGAAAAGCATTTTTTATCGGTATGTGTGCATTTGTAGTTAGCCAAATATTACTTCGCATACCGATACTCAAGCTGGTATTACCGAATTTCATCTGGTATATAAAGCTTCAACTAAATCCATATCTATACGGTATCTTCTTGGGATTATCAGCCGGAGTATTTGAAGAATCCGCTAGGTTGGTATTTATGAAAGGCTTTTTAAAAGGAAGAACCAGAGAAGCGGATGGTCTGGCCTTTGGGCTTGGTCATGGCGGGATAGAAGCGATGTTAATAACCGGAATAGGTTATATCTCAAGTTTGATCCTGTACCCATTGGGAAAAGTGGATTTATCGGGTGTGGGAAATCTGGACTTGTTAATTGGTGGAATGGAGCGAGTATTTGCAATGTGCTTTCATGTTGGTGCCAGCTTGATTATACTTTATGGAATTCGGGAGCATAAAGCGCTTCGGTATACAATTTTAGCGATTCTATTACACGGACTATTAGATAGTATGCTAGTCATCCTTCCTGCGGCGATAGGGTTAGGAATTATGGGAATAGAAATATATATTATAATTATCTCCATCCTGGTTCTTGCTTTTGCGTTGAGGTTGTTCTCAAAGAGTAGTATTAGCATTCCTAGTGAGTGATAAATGGAGTTTAAGGAAGGTTTTTCACGTGATTTAATGAACGATAAAGAATATATTATGATTTAGAAAAAGGAGAGATCGAATATGAAAAAGATTGTTGTTATAAGTATGATTTTAGTCTTTGTTACATCAATGCTTGGTGGCTGTACTTCTACAAAATTGTCAGATGCATTTAACAAAGAAACCGTAGAATCCGCGTCCAAGCAGGTTGTTGAGTATTTAAACAGTGGGAAATATGACAGTGTATGTGACATGTTTACCGATGATTTAAAAGCCCAATTAACATCTGAGACATTAAAATCAGCGGTTGAAAAGACGTATGGAAGCGCCGGTGCATTTGAAAAGTATAAGGATGTAGTGGTGATTGGCCAAAAGGTAAAAGGCACAAAGGATGACGCAGCAGTTGCAGTGGTAATCGCAAAGTATGAGAAGAAGAATGTAACATTTACAATTAGTTTTAATAAAGACATGAAGCTAATCGGACTATATATGAAATAATAATAAAAGCTCTTGAAATACCTGGGGATACAGGGATTCAAGAGCTTCTTAAATTCTATTTATCTAAAAATTGTATCATTCCCGCTCCATAATGTTCATTCGGTCTTTCGATAAAATTAAACTTCTTATAAAATTTCTCTTTTCCCTTTGCTGACATTAAGCAAACCATAGTTCCGGATGCGTAGGTATCTCTGATATGGGTCATGATTTCTGTCATGATTGCAGTACCGAGTCCGGAGCGTTGATAAGCCGGTTTAACCATAATATCTTGTATATAGAGGGTGAAGGCGCCATCGCCTATAATTCTTCCATATCCAACAATCTTATCTTTATGTTCTGCACAAACGGAAAATAATGAATTTGATAATCCTTTTAGTAGGGTATTCTTTTCAGGGTAACCCCAGCCTACAGAATCTCTCATCTCGATAAACTCGTTCACCGTAATCGCTCTTTTAATAATTTTTATGTTGTCCATATAATACCCCCATAATATTTGTTTGTTTAACTTGGAGTCAATCAACAAAACTGTTAATTGAGTAATTATACGGTCATATGAATAAATAGTCAATGCCTGGATTGTAATATATTTTTTAACTGTTGATGTTTTTGGTAGGTTTAGTAAACCAAAAGATAAGACTTGGTATCACAAATATAATTGGATGTTGAATAGTCGCATCTATGATCGGGGACTCAATCATTAATATAAATCCTGGTAATTCATAAGTATTAGAATAACCGTCTTGATAAAGTGACGGATTTTGTATGTATCGATACGATTGAATCGTATCACTTATGGTGTTTACAAAATACGGTAACATAATAAGGAGGTACAAGAACAGAATTGATATTATTGTAATATGTATCGTTTTCGAATACTTTGATTTGAGGGGTTTAACAACACCGAGAACACCTAATACTTGTAATACTGTCCATCCAAGAATAAGCCAAAAGATAGGATATAACAGTAGTTGTAATAGATATATTGGTGTCATACAAAACTGCCTGCCCATATATACTCCAAATTGAGTTGCAAAATAAAGGAATACGCTAAAAATAAGCAATATCACTCCTGCTATAAGCAGATGTTTCTTATCTTTTTTGTTAGTATCCGAATTAGGAATTCCATAAATTAGAACAGTAATATCAACTCCGAATAGCTCTGCAATTTTCATTAATGTTTCAATATCAGGCTGTGATTTCCCGGTTTCCCAGTTGGAGATGGTTTGTCTAGTGACAAATAACTTGACGGCCATATCTTCCTGTGTAAACTTTTTCTGCTGCCTTAATTTTTTTATGTTTTTAGAGACTAAATTCATATTAACAACCATGCCCTTCCTCTTGTTAAAGTAAATAATTATAAACTGAATTAGCTGTCCTTTTTAGTAGTTTGAGCTAGGAATTTCACACGCTCATACATTTATAAATGATTTATGATTTTAATAAGACGCACTATACTATAGTTATCACACTACAGGATATCGGATGAACTGTCACGCAAATATACTTTGCATTACCCAAAAGTATATGATATATATGGAAATAGTAAGTAATGAGTGGTAAACTACATAGAGATTTTATTCAAATCATTCACCCAAATCATAGCTCTAATATACGTTTATTTAAATAATTATATAATTCCATATTTAGGAAGTCAAATAAGTGGATAGAATTATAGTTGTATTATTACGTGTCTTAGTTCATATTTAATTCATAATAACGTATTATTTTAAGTTTAATAAAAATTGGAGGTAACAAAATGAATTCAAAAAGAAAGTCAAAAATAAAGAAACGCATTATAACTAGTATTATAGTAATTGCACTAGCTGCTGCAGTGGTATTTGCTATTCTTTCTCGTCCGAAAGTGAATAATTATGAGAGTGTTGAAGCAAAAACCGGAAATATAAAAACTTATTTATCCTATTCTGGTAATGTAGAGGCGAAGAACCGTCAAAACGTAATGTCTGAAAAGGTTATGCAGATCGATGATATTAAGGTTAAAGAAGGGGATAAAGTGAAAGAAGGAGATGTACTTTTCACCACCACTACCAATGATGAAATAACAGCTGAGATTGACGGTGAAGTGTCTAAGATTGATATCGATGAGAATGAACAAGTTATGGCAGGGATCTCGCTTCTTGAGATAGTTGATTACAATAATCTTAAAATCAATGTTAAGGTTGATGAATATAGCATCCCTGATTTAAAGGTAGGAAAGAAAGCAAATGTATATATCAATGCAATAGATAAGGAAATCACAGGTACTGTAAAAAGCATCTCCAAAGAAGGACAAGTGGTTAACGGAGTTACTTACTTTACCGCTGACATTGATTTAAAGAAGGATAAAGCAATCAAAGTAGGAATGTCCGCAGAGATTAAGTTCCCAGGTAAAAGCGTATCTGATGTTGTAACACTTCCAATGTCAGTTATTCAGTTTGATGAAAGTAATAATCCTTATGTATATCTGAAGGATGAGAAAGATAATTTAATTAAAACTGCAATCAAGACAGGCATTAATGATGGCACCACAGTCGAAGTGAAGAGCGGTATCAAAAAAGGGGATCTCATTTTCTATAAGAAAACAACAACTACCTCCAATAACACAGGCTTCCGTCGTGCAGATGGAGGAGGTGAATAAGCAATGTCAGAAATATTTAATATGAAAGATATTTGTAAGAGCTACTATATGGGCGAAGATGAGCTGGAAGTACTTCATAATGTGAATCTAACTGTGCATTCAGGAGAATTTGTCTCGATTCTAGGACCCTCCGGTTCCGGTAAGTCCACAATGATGAATATTATCGGTTGTCTGGACATTCCTACCTCTGGAAAATATCTGCTCTCCGGTAAGGACATAGAGGATTTGGATGAAAAGGAACTGGCAGCAGTTCGAAATAAAGAAATTGGCTTTGTATTTCAAAACTTTCAGCTTTTACCAAGGTTATCCGCTCTCAAAAATGTTGAGCTTCCATTAATATATAGCAACGTACCCATATCGGAGCGTAAGAAACGTGCAAAAGAAATGCTGGAAAAGGTAGGTCTATCAGATAAGATGAGTAACTTACCGAATCAATTATCCGGTGGGCAACAACAACGTGTTGCAATCGCCAGAGCATTAGTGACGGAACCGACGATTCTTCTGGCAGACGAACCTACCGGTGCGCTGGATCAGAAAACCGGAGCTCAGGTCATGGATTTGTTTGAAAAATTAAACGAAGACGGCAGAACTATCATAATGATCACTCATGATCAAAATATAGCGAAGCATGCAAAACGAGTGGTAAAGATATTAGACGGATATCTAACAGAAGCGGAGGTGGATTAATGTTACTGCTAGAAAGTATCAGAATGTCATGGGAAAATATTATTCATAACAAACTCCGCTCCTTCTTAACAATGCTTGGTATCGTAATTGGTGTAGCCTCAATTATTGCCTTAATTACAATTGTATCAGGTGCAACAAGTAGCATCAGTGATCAGATTAATTCCCTTGGGGTTAATAAAATTATGGTCACAGCAGCGGGAACTCCACTCAAGCAAGGGCTTAATGATACCGATATCAAGGCTATTTCACAAGTAGATAATATTGATGGAGTATCACCCACCATATCCGGTAAAACCACGGTTGTGAATGATGGGGTGGTAATGGATGATATTACCGTTCAGGGAAAGAACGAAGTTTATTTTAATACAGATACCAGTATACTTAAGTCGGGTAGAGCGATTAATATACTAGACATTAACAGCAAAAATCAGGTTGCCGTTATCGGAGATGATATAGTAAAGAAGCTCTACTATGGGGTGAATCCGGTAGGAAAGAGCCTGAGGATAAATGGAACAACTTATACTATAATTGGAACACTGGCAGCTTCCAATGGTTTTAGTATGAATTCAAATAATGATGCGGTTATTATTCCATATACGACTGCACTTCGTAGCTTGGGTGTTAAGAATGTAACTAGCCTAGATGTATACTTGAATGACACCTCTATTGCAGATGACACTGTAATTGATATTAAAGGGGTATTAAATGCTGCATTTAATTATGATGAAGATGCATACACGGTATTCAACATGGGAGATATGATAGAAAGCTTTCAAACAATGATGGGAATGATGTCCATGCTTCTTGCAGGTATCGCGGCGATATCCTTAGTGGTTGGAGGGATTGGTATTATGAATATGATGCTTGTGTCAATTACCGAGAGAACGAAAGAAATCGGATTGCGTAAAGCCCTTGGAGCTACCCCCGGAAGAATTCAGCTACAATTTATTATTGAATCCATTTTCTTATCGCTAATCGGTGGAATTATTGGACTGGTTCTTGGAAGTATTATCGCATTTATTGCTGCAACATTAATTGATATCAGCTTTTCGCTATCTGTTATGACTGTATTATTAGCAGTTGGCTTTTCCTCCGTGGTCGGAATCGTATTTGGTTATATGCCGGCTAGAAAAGCCAGCAGATTAAATCCGATTGATGCGTTAAGAAGTTTGTAATTAACACTAAAATACTATAGAGATCATTATAAAAGACACAGGTAAGTATCTCCTGTGTCTTTATAGAAGTAAGCGAATCAGTAATTTCAGAAGTCAGATTAAATATAAAACTAAAAAGTTAGGAGGTATATCATGTTTCAAATTCTAATTGTGGATGATAATGATAGTATTCGTAACCTTATGAAGACTTACTTAGTTCGAGAGGGTTATAATGTACTTAGTGCAACCGATGGACTAGAGGCACTGGATATCCTAGATAAGGAACATATCGATCTAATGATTGCTGACATAATGATGCCGAATATGGATGGATTCACATTGACTAAGGAGCTAAGAGATGCCAATTACAACTTTCCGATTCTAATGGTTACTGCGAAAGAAAGCTTTGAAGATAAGAAGACAGGCTTTCAGGTTGGTACCGATGACTATATGGTAAAGCCAATTGATTTCGATGAAATGTTATTACGTGTATCCGCATTACTGCGTAGAGCAAAAATAAGCAATGATCATAGGATTATAATCGGTGATATCGTGCTTGACTATGATTTGCTTACGGTTAAGACTACATCGGAAGAAGTACTACTTCCTAAGAAAGAGTTTCTGATATTATTTAAACTCCTTAGTTATCCGAAGAAGATATTCACAAGGCAGGATTTGATGGATGAAATCTGGGGTATGGATAATGAGACCGATATCCGTACGGTAGATGTTCATATTAAGCGATTACGAGAGAAATTCGATGAAATTGAAGAATTTAAAATAATCACAGTCAGAGGTCTTGGCTACAAGGCAGAAAGGATGCTATGAAAAAGATATTTCCATTACGATCTATCTACGCAAAGTTTGTATTGATCTTTGTCGGTATATGGTGGCTGTTAAACTCACTGACCTTCGGTGCGGTATTTCACTTTATAACAAATGGTATTGGACCTTATATTAAAATAGAGTTACTTACCACAAACAGTAAGCTTGTTGAACAAATCCATAGAATCCGCTCTATGACTGGAATTGTTTTTTTATGTAGTGCACTATTTGGAACCTTCTTAATTAGTATTGTTGTTAGAAGTATAGTAAAACCAATCAAGCTATTATCCAAGGCTTCTAAGGAAGTTGCAAAAGGTAATTTTGATATTGAAATCCATAGTAATAATAGGGATGAAATTGGACAGCTAACATCTGATTTTAATATTATGACAAAGGAATTAAAGAACATTGATGTAATGAGAAAGGACTTTGTATCTAATGTATCGCATGAATTCCGCACTCCGATAACTTCAATAATTGGTTACGCTAAGTTAATCAAGGATGGTAGAATGACTGACAAACAGCTAGAGGAATATAGTGAAATTATTATTAATGAAGGCGAGCGCTTATCTTTGTTATCCTCTAATTTATTAAAGCTATCCGAACTAGATAGTAAAGTGATTCAGAATCAGTTCTCTGTCTATTACTTAGATGAACAGATTAGAAAATCCATTCTATTGCTCGAAATCCAATGGACAAAGAAAAATCTATCTTTGGACATTGATTTGGATGAAATCTTATTTTTCGGAGATAAAAATTTGCTCCAACAGGTTTGGATAAACTTAATACAGAATGCGATTAAGTTTTCTAATCAAGATGGAGAGATTGGAATTCATCTCAATATGAAAAATGAATGTGTTATATTTAAGGTAGTAAACCAGGGAGCAAGAATTGAGGAAAAAGACAGAGAGCGTGTTTTTGAACGTTTTTATAAAGGAGACAAATCCCGCACGAAAGATGGTTTCGGGTTGGGCTTAGTTTTAGTGAAGAAAATTGTTGAGTTATCCGGTGGTGTCATCTATTTCAATAGTACGAAAGAAGAGGGAACCACTTTCGTAGTGGAACTGCCGATTCTTGGTGATGTAGAGGAGTAAGTCCTATGCGGAATACCTATTTATTACTCTTTGTTGTTGCTTAGACCAAATGCTATTAATTACTGATTTCATCAATTATACGAGCAGAAGTTTAATAATTGGTAAAATCAATTGATCCTCGTTACTTATCTTTTTCGATGGAATTTAGTGTTATTCTCTATCTTAATGCCTGATTTATCATTCTTCATTTTGATTGGTGAGGATTCCTTTTCCTGAAATAAAAGATTGTTTCCATCGATTAGAAACACATAAGTATATTGATTATCATCTGTTTTCATTGTTAATTTGCCATTTTCTGTTGAGTAATTGCCTGCTGCATTATAACTACTTAGTAAATCGTATGTAAATGTAAACTTTTTATCAGCAATAATGATGTAGGGTAGTACGACAGGATCTGCTTTATCTTGTACCATAATATAAGTTCCGTTCTTTACAGTGTCTGATTTGTTGAAAGTAAAACCGATTAATAATATTATAAAAAGAATTACGAGGCTAAGGTATAATTTTTTCATTTGAAATTCTCCTTTTAATGTAAGATAAATAATCTCTAAATCTAGTTTTAATTCAAGATGTCGATTTTTGGCATATTTGTATTTCAATAAAATAAATAATTACGCACAAAATCATTACAGCTAATACAATTAATAAAACTTTTTCCCATACTGCTATATTAATAAACGCTATTATAAATCTACATGTCAATACACTTAAAAAAGCAGACATAAAATTTAATGTTTTTAACTTTGTTTTAGCTGTTTCGAATACTAATTGGTTGCAATTTGGACATTTGAACTTTAATTTTGTTTTCCACCAATGGATGGTTATTTCGTTTTTACAATATGGACATATATATTTCATCCCTATCCCCTTTTTATGCTATTGTATTAAAAATATATCTTTTTTGTATAGTCTTTCCAACGATTTAAACTAAATAATAGGCTGAATTTAATTGCATTGTACTATGAATTTTCTTCAATATATTTATATCTATTTCAGTAGCTTTTCTTGTAATAATAGCAATAAAATCAATATCACTAATGTCAATGTGAAATTCTCTTTGCGAAACAGAGCCATATATGTAGTGTGCATCAATACAATTCTGGTAATATGTAATCAATAGCATTTATATATTCACGGATAACTTCATTAACATAATCAGGTAAAACCTTATCTATGATTCCTCTTAAAGAGTTTTTGTATAAGTAATTTACAATATTGAACATTTGTAACCATAATCAATTCTAACACACATAAATTTACTCGTCCATACTAATACCCATAAAATGGAGTACATATCAATCAATAAATGGAACACGGTATAATCCGGTATTTGATAATCATGCTTTTACATCCATTTAGCAAGAACGCTCCTAATATCTATTCACAAGAAGGCAGGGTAGAGTGGCATTATCATGAAACACAGAATTGGAATTATAATGGATGTAATTCAAATAAAGTGTTGATGGCTCATATACAAAAAGATTAAACTATTCATAATATAGGATTTGGTTTGATTAAAATATACTTAATTCTTTCCCGACACTTTCTAGTTCTCAATCGTATTATTATTGAAAGGAGGCAAGACGATGATAAAAACTTTGTCGCGTACGGACAAGGAGATTGCGGATATCTACGAACGCCATATACATACAGTCTATCGTGTCTGCTTCGCTTATATGAAGAATAGTGTCGATACGGAGGACGCGGTTCAGGATACTTTTGTAAAGATGATTAGATATCGGGTGGCCTATGAGAATGAAGAGCACGAAAAGGCATGGTTGATCAGAACGGCTACGAATGTATGTAAAGATATCCTTAAGGCTTGGTGGCGTAAGCGTGAGAATATAGAAGACTATTCACAGCTGTATGGTGCCTGTGGTATCGAAATCGATGATACACTAAAGGTGGTCATGGGTTTACCTGATAAATATAAGACAGTAGTTTATCTGTATTATTATGAAGGATATACAAGTGTGGACATAGCTGAGATTCTTCACAAACCGCAATCTACAATCCGTAACTATTTACATGAGGCTCGCAATGTCCTCAGAAAAGAATTAGGGAGTGATTTTAATGAAGAATAAAAGGATGATTGATTCCTGGAATAAAGTTAAGCCGGATGATTTGGCGCAGGAGCGAATGCTACAGAATATAACATCACGGTCAGCCAAAAGAAAAATAATTATGTATTGGAAACCCTTTGCTGCGATTGCAGTAGCTTGTTTGGTGTTGTTGGCTGGGGTATTTATCAGAAATATTGATAGAGTTGACACAAAAAATAATACGTCATCAGAAGGGAAAACAGCCAATCTCAGTCAGTTATCGAATGAGATTAAAGGGCTTCCGGTAAAAAATTTCAAACTGACGGATTTAAAATTAGATATGACAGCTGATCGGATGGTTTTCTGCAGATTTACAGATTTTTTTGAATATCATGAACACAGTTTTGTTATAGTAAAAGTAGCGAAAACAAAGGTGGTTCAGGCGAATGGCTCCGACGCTGGCGATAAGCAGGTTTCAACGGTAAAAACATTAAAGACAGTATTAGGGGAAAAGCTTCCCGCAACGCTTAATTTAACACAATATTTATATGGTGGTTGTACAGGCGATGAGGTTACCAATTTATTACGAGAAGGCGGAGTATATCTTCTTCCAATTGTAAAACACGAAGGAGAATATTATTTGGGCGGAGATTTAGATGTATTATTTGAGATAGATAATCAGGGAAAGATTTGGTCGCATTCTGATTACACTGATTTTAATCGTTATGACGGCAAAGATTATCAGGTGGTTACAAATCATATTATAAGTATGTCACAGGAGGATAACCTGAAGTTGGCTACTTCGTCCTTTGGTAGAGCATTGCGGGATTCGCAGTTGTTAGAGGTTACTGTTATTGCTGATCCTAAGAGGAAGAAAGTGGAATATGGCGGAACAGAGAGTATCTATACCACCCATGTAGAGCGTGTGTTATCTGGAGAACAGCCAAAAGATGAACTTTTGATAGGAACTGATAATGATGAGATGGCTCTGTTAAAAAAAGGGGAACGTTATCTATTGTTTGTATATACCTACAAAGGGAAACTTTATATGAACTCTTATTTAGTTGCAAGCGTAAATAAAGATGGTACGATTAGCAACCTTGAAGATGAGGGGAGAGCATTCGAAGATTACAACGGTTATACCGTAGATAAGATTTCTGAACTTGCATTAAAGGTTGCAAAGTTTTTTAAGACCTATGAATAGTGATGCTAAAATAAATTAAATATATAATACCAAGGGCTTTTGTAAACCATTCATGAATGATTTGCAAAAGCCCTTGTGCTTCGTATCGCCAAATCAATTGAAAGATGATATGGAAGCCGACCAAATTACCCTAAATGAATATATAGACTCGTTCACGGGTAAGCCAGTACAAAAAAGCAGGAAGTAATCCCTGAAAGGGAAGCTGTTAAACAAAGCTATAATGAAAGACTCGTGGAGTCGGCAGGTATGAGGAGTCATTAAAAAAGCCCTTTAGGGCTAGCCTGAGAAAGAAGTGCGTTTGGCAAATCCATCAGACGCCTTTCGGGTGCTAGCAGGTAAAAGCCCCTTATAGGGGCAGTACAAACCACTTGCTAAGCCGGTGGTCATGATTAAGCGAGAGACGGGATTCGAATACAAGTTCATCAAAAGAATACTGATAGAAAGGGGCTTTTAGAACATCCATTTTATTGCGGACTCAAGTACGGACTCAAAATTGAAAGTAAGAGAACTAAACAAACGGTAGTAACAAATAAAACGGTTGACAGATCGAGTTGGCGAGCGAGTAATTGAAAGAAGTATATGGGTTGTGAATTGAATATAAAAGCAATTAAACAGGACATTCTGCATGATGACAAAACGTGGCTTCCTTTTGGTCTATTTTTTGAGGTTTAGATGACTTATTTAGAAAAAAATGGTATATTTTACATATTAGAATATTACGAAAGGAGAATTTAAATGAACGTCAAACTAACAATTATATTTTTATTAGTGTTTCTTTCTTTTACAGGGTGTTCAAAATCAAATCAGTGGGGTTTTAACAAAAATGATATCGAATCTATTCATGTATATGATATTCAAAATCCAAATAGCGACAATGTGGCGATAGAACTTACCGATGCACAGTCAAATGAGATCATAGATAAGATATTAGAACTAAAGATTTTAAATTATAGCGATTTTGATCCTCCTACATCAACCCATCGTATAGAAATAAAATTAAAAAACAGCACAGAGAAGCACAATATTTATCTTTGTAAAGGCGAAGATTACTTTGTATATACCGACAATAATGATAAACAGTATCTTCTGAAAAGTTCTAGTTTTATTGATTACGTTACTAATATTGCCAATAAATAACTCTTTACATCTGTCAATATAACACTTTCCAAATAAGCTGCTTCTTATTACAAATACACAGTTTCGAAATAATTATATTGCACATTGTGACCTAGCAGGTGCAATTGCTCAGATTGAAAAATATATTTATACATTAAACTATAGCTGAAATAAGATTGAGGAGCAGTTAAAAGAATGTATTCCAAACTTATAAAAGGCAAGACTTACAATGTAAGAATGCGTACATATGTTATCGTAGAGGGCGTTAAATAATACAGTAAGTGGAGCACAGTAGTAAAAGTTAAAATTACAAAATTGAAATCATGTGAAAGTACTTGGTAAAAAACGAAGTCATTCAACTGCGATGCGGTAGAGTGACTTCGTTTTTGCTTATGGGTATTCATGCGGACTCAAAATCTACAAAAATGAAAAAGCTCTCAAGTCTTAAAAATAAGGTCTTGAGAGCTAAAACAAGCATGCGCGGACCGGAGCAGAGCGGAGACATTCGAACCCGCGCCTCCTCGCATGGTCTTTCCTCATCAGGATTTCATCCTTCTTCGTAAAGCCCTTAGAAGAATAAGAATCACGGCATGAGAGCCTCCATTCTTATTCTTCTGAATACTCAGTCTGTGAGAGATCAAATCTAGTCTTACATTTGAATAACAAAAAAGGAACCTTCTTTCGAAGATTCCTTTTTGTTATTAAGCGCGAGACGGGATTCGAACCCGCGACCCTCGCCTTGGCAAGGCGATACTCCACCACTGAGCCACTCGCGCATTTTGTTTTGTGCAATTGTCTTGCGCAAGACATAGGATATAATAAATTGAGCTCTTTGTCAATACTAATTTGATATTTTTTTATTGGAATAGACCATTTTTACTTTTTTATATAACACCAAAACCAGATATCGACAATGACTTACTTGTTATGGAAGTGCACTAATGTTATAATTTGGTATAAATTTAAAATTAAAGGAGTATATATGAGCAAAGATAATCAAAAACAGCGATATTTGTATATCGATAACTTAAAATTATTGATGATAATATTTGTTATACTGCTACATACGGCCGTTACCTTTAGTGGGATAGGAAGTTGGTATGTAAAAGATGGTGAGATCTTAGATACATTATCGACTGTATTTTTTGGACTGTTCCAGTCATTTACGCAAGCTTATTTTATGGGTTTCTTATTTTTACTTTCCGGATATTTTGTGTCCCGTTCCTATGATAAAAAGGGATGCAAAAAGTTTCTGACGGATCGCTTGATTCGCTTGGGGATACCAACATTAATCTATATGCTGATTATCCATCCATTTATATTGTATATGTTAAATTATATGGATCATGCACAGGTAGGGAAACAGTATCTCCACTATATTGTTAGCTTTGCATTTGTCGGAGCGAGTGGACCCCTATGGTTTGCATTGGCTCTACTAATATTTAATTGTATCTATGCTTTGATTCGTGTAATTACGAAGAACAGTACAAAAGAGAACAATACGAGGGTCAAAATACCAAGAAGAGTTTCAATATATGTGCTTATAGCACTCATTGCAGTTGCAGCGTTCTTGATAAGATTGGTTCAACCGATTGACACCAATATTCTGAATATGCAGTTATGCTTCTTTGCACAATACATAGTACTGTTTATGGTCGGAGTAAAAGCAGGTAGATATGATTGGTTTTCTCAGATTAGCTATAAGATGGGGCGGAATTGGTTTTCAACTGTAATTGGGATAGGTGTCCCACTGTGGTTTATTCTTATGGTTATTGGTGGTGCCTTAGATGGTGGATTTGACCTCTATAAGGGTGGATTAACTTGGCAGAGTGCAGCATATGCTGCATGGGAATCCTTTGTCGCAGTAGCAATGTCGATTGGCTTAATTGGAATATTTCAAGAGAGACATAATAGACAGTCCTCATTAATTAAGAATATGTCTGATTCAGCCTTTGGAGTTTATGTATTTCATCCGCCAATCTTAATTGGAGTATCTATGCTATTTCTCCATACAGAGCTTCATCCTTTGTTGAAATTCCTTGGAACCGGCGTAATAGCGATTCCTTTATGCTTTTTGTTTTCTTATTTTATTCAGAAGATACATATACTAAACAAGGTCATATATTAGGTTCTAAACTTAACATTGGGGTAAGAAAAAATAATATAGGCATAAGTTAACATTTTTTTGTATAATGAGTTCACCACAAACAAAAAATACGAAAGGATGTTAACCTATGCCTACAAATGATTTTA
>JAEVYT010000001.1 GCA_023392615.1 Bacillota bacterium
TCCAGGCGGCGCGCTACGGCATCAACATCACGGGCGCGTCCATCTACGTGAACACGCAGCCCTGCGTCGTGTGCGCCAAGATGCTCATCAACGCCGGCATCGAGGAGATCGTCTACCAGAACCCGTATCCCGACGAGCTGGCCATGTCCATGCTCGAGGAAGCCGGCATGAAGCTGCGCGTGTTCGAGGGGTAGGATGCGGAGAGGGCGGAGAGAGGACGGCGTCCGGTCCTGAAATGGGGTTATTCACCTATCAATTAGTTCCCCCTCCGCTTCTCTCCGAATATACAGTTTCATCCCTCCGCTCCCTAGGGTTTATTCAGTTTTCTGCCGGATTTATCCACCACTCACCCGAAAATCGGATGTTTTTGTTACCTTCTCGTAGAATAAATCGAACGTTCCGTTATCATACGTACCGGTTTAATAGGGTGCGTCTGCAAGCGCATGGATTTGAAAGCAGGCTATGGTACTAGCGATCGTTTTGGGGGCGTTGTCCGGGGCGCTCGGCGTGTTGCCGCTGTTTCTCGGATTGCGAATGACGAGGCGGGTGACCGACACCAGCAATTTGGGCCATGCAGGCGCCCTGATGCTCGGTGTGCTGTTGTCGTTCGTCATCCTTTTCCTCGGAGCCATCGCCTGCGTCGTCCTCGCGCGCGACATAGCGGTGCCCTTCGTCTTGGCGGAAGCGGCGGTGCTCGTTGCCTGCGCAATCGGCTACGGCGTATATACATTTGTACGGAAGTAGGATGGGAAGGTAAGACACGTGAATCCACTTGATCAACTAGCGGCCGAGGTGCCCCATCTGCAGCATTCGTTCGACCCGGTCTTTGTGTTCGGCTCGGGCTCGTTCGGCATGACCCAGTACGTGCTGTGGATGATCATCTGCTTCGTCATCACGCTCATCGTCGTGCTGACGGCGGGGAAGCGCCTCACGCTCATCCCCACGAACAAGTTCACGAACATGGTCGAGTACGGCTACGAGTTCGTGAAGAAGGACATGGGCGAGAGCGCCATCGGCCACGGCTACAAGAAGCACATCCCGTTTCTGGCCACGCTGTTCTTCTTCATTCTCATCAGCAACTTCGTGGGCCTCATCCCCGGCTGCAAGACGCCCACCGGCTCCATCTCCATCACGTGGGCCCTCGCCGCCATCTCGTTCGTGTACTTCATCTTCTACGGCATCAAGGTCAAGGGCCTGGGCGGCTATCTCAAGTCGTTCGCGCCGGCCGGCCTGCCTGTGGTCATGGTGCCCATCGTGTGGTTCCTGGAGCTCTTCTCCACGGTGCTGCGCGTGCTCACGCTCGCCGTGCGACTCTACGGCAACATGTTCGCCGGCCATATGGTGCTCGGCATCTTCGCCTTGCTCACCAGCGTGTTCATCGGCTCCGCCATCCAGGGCGCGGGCGTTGCGGTGGGCGGCATCTCCATCGCCTGGATGCTGTTCCTGTTCGCCATGTACGCGCTCGAGGTGCTGGTCGCGTTCCTGCAGGCCTACGTGTTCACCATCCTGAGCGCGGTGTACATCGGCTTGGCGACGTCCGACCACTAGGAGATCGTCCCCGCTGGCCGCGCGAGCGGGCGGCATCGCGCCGAGGGCGCGGAACCACGGTTCATACCGGCACTCCACGGCCGGTTGACATAAACAGGTTGTCCAAAGTCTCCGAGGTTGGCTCGGAAACGGTAAAAGGAGGAAATTGTGGAAACTACCATCGTTCTTGCGGCTCTGAAGCTCGTGGGCTACGGCCTGTCGACCATCGGCCCCGGCGTCGGCATCGGCATCGCCTGCTATGGCTGCTGCGTCGCGACCGCCCGCCAGCCCGAACTGCAGGGTCGTCTGTTCACGAACTTCATCATCGGCGCCGCCCTCGCCGAGGCCCTCGGCCTCATCGGCTTCGTTCTGACCTTCATCGTGTAACTCGGCCTTATTCGGACATATTTGCCGCAAGAAGGCTAAAGGAGGTTACAACGTGAAAGACAGAGCGAAAAAAGCATCGACTCGCATGGGGGCTGCCGCAGTTGCCGGCGCCGGCATGACGTTTGCTTTTCCCGCGCTCGCGTTCGCCAGTGAGGAGGAGGCAGGCGGCATCAGCGCCATCCTGCCCGACATGGCGGAGTTCATCCCCATGCTCGTCATCTTCATCTTGCTGTGGATCGTCCTCGCGAAGCTCGGCTGGCCCAAGTTCGAGGCCATGCTGTCCAAGCGCGAGACGATGATCAAGGATGCCCTCGAGAAGTCCGAAGAGGCCCGCATCGAGAGCGAGCGGGTGCTCGAGGAGTACCGGGTGCAGCTGGCCGATGCCAAGGCCCAGGCGGCCCAGATCGTGGCCGACGCCAAGCAGACCGGCGAAGCCGCCAAGGCCGACATCACGGCCAAGGCCCAGTCCGAGGCGACCGACATGATCGCCAAGGCGCGCACGGCCATCGAGGCGGAGAAGAAGGCTGCCATCGCCGAGCTCCAGAGCTCCGTCGCCGACACGTCCGTCGCGGTTGCGGCGCGCCTCATCGGCGAGGACCTCTCGGAGAGCGAGCATCGCAAGATGATCGAGCGCTACGTGAACGAGGCGGGCAGTTTCGATGCCAACTAATCGTCTTATCGTCAAAGAGGAAGTGGCAGTGTATGCCGCCGTCCTGTTCGATGGGGCGTTCGAGGCGGGCGGCCAGGAGGCGGTCCTCGAGGTGCGCGACCAGATGGTCCGCGTAGCCGGGGCCATGCGCACGAACATGGAGCTGTCCGTTGCCTTGTCAGATCCGGGCTACACGCCCGAGCAGCGGGGCGAGCTTGCCAGGAACGTGTTCGCTGGCTGCAACCCGGTCCTGCTCGACGTGCTGGCGGTTCTGGCCGAACGGGGCGACGCCGCGCTGCTGCCCCGCGTGCTCGAGAACTACGCAGAGCAGCTGCAGAGCAAGTTGAACCTGTGCGTGGTGGACGTTACGACGGCGGTTCCGCTGGACGACGCCCTGCGACGCATCATTACGGAAAAAGCCGAAGCCGATCTGGACACGAACGTCGTCCTGCGCGAGAGCGTCGACAAGTCCATATTGGGCGGCATCATCATGAGCACGAACGGGAAGCGCATCGACGCCAGCGTGGCGTCCCAGCTCGACCATGCCCGCAACGTGCTCAAAACGACTACAGATGGAGGTGAATGCTAGTGACTGAGATCACCGCTAAGTCCATTGACGATGCGTTGCGCAAGCAGCTTGACGCCCTGAAGGTCAACATCGAGTCTCGCGAGGTCGGAACCGTTATCCAAATCGGCGACGGCATCGCCCGCGTCGACGGCCTGCGCGACGCCATGGCAGGCGAGCTCCTCGAATTCGTCGGCCAGGGCGGCAAGACCGTTTACGGTCTGGCCCAGAACCTCGAAGAAGACGAGGTCGGCGCCGTGCTTCTCGGCGATGTCACGGCAATCAGGGAGAACGACCAGGTCCGCACGACCGGCCGTATCGTGGAAGTTCCGTCGGGCAGGGAGATGCTCGGCCGCGTGGTCAACCCGCTCGGCATGCCCATCGACGGCAAGGGCCCCATCAAGGCCGAGGGCATGCGCCCCGTGGAGTTCAAGGCCCCCGGCGTTATCGCCCGCAAGCCGGTGCACGAGCCCATGCAGACCGGCATCCTGGCCATCGACTCGATGATCCCCGTCGGCCGCGGCCAGCGCGAGCTCATCATCGGCGACCGCCAGACCGGCAAGACCGCCATTGCGGTTGATGCTATCATCAACCAAAAGGGCAAGGACATGATCTGCATCTACGTGGCTATCGGCCAGAAGGCCTCCACGGTTGCCGGCATCGTCGAGACGCTCGAGCGCCATGGCGCCATGGACTATACGATCATCGTGTCGGCCTCCGCGTCCGACTCCGCGCCGCTGCAGTACATCGCCCCCATGGCGGGTGCCGCCATCGGCGAGTTCTTCATGTACAACGGCGAGGACGGCAAGCCGGCTTCCGCCGAGAACCCCGGCCGCCACGTGCTGTGCGTCTACGACGACCTGTCCAAGCAGGCCGTGGCCTACCGCCAGATGTCGCTGACGCTGCGTCGTCCTCCGGGACGCGAGGCGTACCCCGGCGACGTGTTCTACCTGCATTCGCGCCTGCTGGAGCGCGCGGTGAAGATGAACGACGAGAACGGTGCGGGCTCCCTCACGGCGCTCCCCATCATCGAGACGCAGGCCGGCGACGTGTCCGCCTACATCCCGACGAACGTCATCTCCATCACCGACGGCCAGATCTTCCTGCAGACCGACCTGTTCTTCCAGGGCCAGCGCCCGGCTGTCGACGTGGGTATCTCCGTGTCGCGAGTCGGCGGCTCCGCGCAGATCAAGGCCATGAAGCAGGTTGCCGGCTCGCTGCGCCTCGACCTCGCGTCCTACCGTGAGCTGCAGGCGTTCACGCAGTTCGGCAGCGACCTGGACAAGGCCACGCAGGATCAGCTGAACCGCGGCGCCCACATGACCGAGCTGCTGAAGCAGGGTCGCTACAACCCCATGCCGGTCGAGGAGCAGGCGGTGTCCATCTATGCAGGCGGGCACGGCTACCTCGACGACATCCCGGTGAGCGACGTCGTGCGCTTCCGCAGCGAGCTGCTCGATTACCTCCGCGCCTCCAAGCCGGAGATCTTCGAGAACATTGTGAAGGAGCAGAAGTTTACCGACGCGATCGAAACCGAGCTGAACGCTGCCATCGAGGCCTTCAAGCTGACGTTCTCGGCTTCGGCTTAAGGCAGGTAGACCATGCCCAACCTTCACGACATAGAACGGCGCATCAACTCCGTCTCCTCGACGAAGCAGATCACGCGTACCATGGAAATGGTTGCGGCCGCCAAGATCCGCCGCGCCTCGGAGCGGGTGTACAACGCCCTTCCGTGGGCGAGCGCCATCTCGGAGATGCTCATTTCCACGGCGAAGTACGCACCGCTCGACTCCGAGCCGCTGCTCGCCACGCATGACGAGGTCAAGCGCGCTCTGATCGTGGTCATCGCGTCCGATCGCGGGCTTGCCGGCGGGTTCAACAGCAACGTGCTGCGCCATGCCGAGAAGCTCATCAAGGAGAAGGAGCGCCAGGGCATCGAGGTCGAGATCGTCGCCTGCGGCAAGAAGGCCATCGGGTACTTCAGCTATCGCAACATCGTGCCGATTTTCGAGTTCCGCGACCTCTCGGCCGACCCGACGTACGAGGAGGCGGCCGAGATCTCGCAGTTCGCCGGCGACAGCTACCGCGAGGGCAAGCTCGACGAGGTCATCATCGTGTTCAATCATGCGAAGAACGCGGCCGAGCAGCGGTTGATCGAGCAGCAGGTGCTGCCCATCAACACCACGAGCTACGCCGAGCTTCTGGGCCTGGCTCCCAAGGAGAAGGACTACTTCGAGCATTTCCGCGAGAAGGACCTCGACCACCTGCCCGGCGACATCGACTTCGAGCCCGATGCCGAATCGGTCATGCACTATCTGATGCGCGCCTACCTGCGCAACACGTTCTACTACGCGCTCATCGACTCGGCGGCTGCCGAGCAGGGCGCGCGCCGCACCGCAATGAAGTCGGCGACCGACAACGCCAACGAGATGGTCAACACCCTGACCCGCGTGTACAACCGCGTGCGTCAGGGCGCTATCACGACCGAGATCTCGGAGATCGTTGGCGGCGCCGCAGCTTTGGAGGAATAAATGGCTGAAACCAAGAACACTGCATCGGCCACGGGCGCGACCGGACGCATTGTCCGCATCGTCGGCGCTGTCGTCGACGTTGAGTTTCCGCCGGATCAAATGCCGGCGATCTACAACGCCCTGACCGTGGATGCAACGACCCCCATCGGGGAAGTGAAGACCGTGCTGGAGGTGCAGACGCACCTCCCGGGCGACCTCGTCCGCACCGTCGCCATGTCGTCCACCGACGGCATGGTGCGCGGGCTCGAGGTCGTCGACACCGGCAACCCCATCATGATGCCCGTGGGCCCGAACACGCTGGGCCGCATCTGGAACGTGATCGGCGAGCCGGTGGACGGCAAGCCCATGCCCGAGGTTGCCGAGTGGATGCCCATCCACCACCCGGCCCCGGACTACGACACGCTGACCACCACGACGGAGATCTTCGAGACCGGCATCAAGGTCGTCGACCTCATCGAGCCCTACGTCAAGGGCGGCAAGACGGGCCTCTTCGGCGGCGCCGGCGTCGGCAAGACCGTTATCATCCAGGAGCTCATCAACAACCTGGCCCAGGAGCACGGCGGCACGTCGGTGTTCACGGGCGTGGGCGAGCGTACCCGCGAGGGCACCGACCTGTTCCTCGAGATGAGCGAGTCCGGCGTCATCGACAAGACCTGCCTGGTGTACGGCCAGATGAACGAGCCTCCGGGAGCGCGTCTGCGCGTGGGCTTGGCGGGCCTGACCGAGGCCGAGTACTTCCGTGACCAGGGCCAGGACGTGCTGCTGTTCATCGACAACATCTTCCGCTTCACGCAGGCCGGCTCCGAGGTGTCCGCACTTCTCGGCCGTATGCCCTCCGCCGTTGGCTACCAGCCTACGCTGGCAACCGAGATGGGCGACCTGCAGGAGCGCATCACGTCCACCGAGACCGGCTCCATCACCTCGGTGCAGGCCGTGTACGTGCCCGCCGACGACTTGACCGACCCTGCGCCGGCCACGACGTTCACCCACCTCGACGCGAAGACGGTTCTGTCCCGTTCCATCGCCGAGCTGGGCATCTACCCGGCCGTCGACCCGCTGGAGTCCACCTCCCGCGCGCTCGACCCGGAGATCGTGGGCGAGGAGCACTACCGCGTTGCCGTGGGCGTGCAGGAGGTGCTGCAGAACTACAAGGACCTGCAGGACATCATCGCCATCCTCGGCATGGACGAGCTCTCCGAGGAGCAGAAGCTCGTCGTGAACCGCGCCCGCAAGATCCAGAAGTACCTGGGCCAGCCGTTCCACGTGGCCGAGGTCTTCACCGGCAACCCCGGAAAGTACGTGAAGATGGAGGATACCATCCGCTCGTTCGCCGAGATCCTCGACGGCAAGTGCGACCATATCCCCGAGCAGTGCTTCGTGTACAAGGGCGCCATCGAGGACGTGTACGCGGCCTACGAGGAAATGACGAAGGAAGAAGCTCATGCCTAATCTGCTTTGCATGGTGGCTACGCCGACGCGCGAGCTGTTCTCGGGAGAGATCGCCTACGCGGACGTCCCGGGTTCCGAGGGCAACTACGGCGTGCTGAGCGGCCATGAGATGCTCGTGGCCAAGAACAGCCCCGGCGTCCTCACGCTCTGGATGGATGCCGCCGGCAACGAGAAGCGCCGTTTCGCCCT
>JAEVYT010000010.1 GCA_023392615.1 Bacillota bacterium
CTTCCGCTTAGCATCATACGCTCTTCCAGCTTATAGTCATCGAAAAACAAAGCTGACAGCGCTGATTCAATGTCTTCTGTTCTGGAAACCTGGGTTAAATACCCCAGAGTCCCTCTGTTAATTCCAAGAATGGGTAAATTGCGTCCGGATAAATCTCTGGCTGCCTGAATTAATGTACCGTCTCCCCCCAGAGTAATCACGCATTCCGTTTCCTTTGGTACCATGGCTGAGTCCGTGTAATGCTTTCCTGCCTGCCATTCTACCTTTTCTCCTCTGCCGATCAGGCAGACTGCTCCCCTGGCAGAGAGAAATTCCCGGATCTTCTCCGCTGTTTCACGGGCTCCTTTTTTATCCGGATTCATGATTACGTAAAAATGTTTCATTTCAGACTCCTTATTTGCCTTCGCTTAAGTCTTTGTGAGCTTCTTCCACCACTTTTTCCGGATTAACACTGTAATCAGGAAAGCTCTCCCCAGCGGGATGATTTTTTAAATGAAGCAGATATTCGATATTTCCTTCCGGTCCCTTAATAGGAGAAAACTCCAGGTGCAGAATTTCAAATCCAATGCTGATTCCATAAGAAATCACGGACTGGATAACTTCCAGATGAACAGATTTTTCTCTTACCACGCCCTTTTTGCCCACCTTTTCACGGCCTGCTTCAAACTGAGGCTTAATGAGACAAACGATCTCTCCGTCTTCTGACAAAAGGTTTTTTACCGGCAAAAGAACTTTTGTAAGGGATATAAATGATACATCAATGGATGAAAATTCAATTCTGTCCTTAATATCCTCTGGTGTTACATAACGGATATTGGTCTTTTCCATACAGACCACCCGTTCATCGTTGCGAAGCTTCCACGCAAGCTGCCCATGCCCCACGTCAACCGCATAGACTTTAACTGCACCGTTTTGAAGCATGCAGTCCGTAAATCCTCCGGTAGAAGAGCCTACATCCATGCAGATCTTCCCCTCCAGCGTAACGTCAAAATGAGTCATGGCTTTTTCAAGCTTTAAACCGCCCCGGCTCACATATTTTAAAGTGCTGCCTCTCACCTCGATGAGTGCAGTCTCTTCAAATGTGGAACCTGCTTTGTCCTCTTTGTCACCGTCCACGTATACGATTCCGGACATGATGATTGCTTTCGCTTTTTCCCTGGACTCTGCATGTCCCTGTTTTACTAATAACACATCCAAACGTTCTTTCATTTTACTTCATCTTATCCTTCCATTCCCTGTTCTGCCGCTCCATATCCAGATATTCCTTTTTCAAGCGCCAGATTATGGAATCGCTGTCAATTCCAAGTCCTTTTCGAAGCAGAGAAACGTTGCCATGCTCCACGTATGCATCCGGCAGGGCAATGTTTAGTACCTTTACTTTTGGATAATGTTCATGTATATAACCATTGATCAGGCTTCCATATCCACCCTGGAGCACATTCTCTTCCATGGTCACAATCAGCCAGTGATTTTTCGCCAGGTGATCAATGAGTTTTTTATCAAAAGGCTTTATAAAGCGACCGTTTGCAAGAGTACAGTTCCAGCCTTCCGCTTTCAACTTCTGCCTTACATGCTCTCCTGTGCTTACCATACTGCCTACTGCCAGAAGGGCGATGTCCGTTTCTTCATAGATGATTTCGCCTTTCCCGTATTCAATGGGTGCCTTAAACTCTTCCAGTCCCTGATAGGCTTCCCCTCTGGGATAGCGTATCGCAATGGGACTTTCAAGGGAAAATGCAAACTCCAGTCCGTTTGCCAGCTCCCAGTCATTTTTAGGTGCAAAAATGCTCATATTGGGTATGGCACTTAAAAAGGACAGATCAAAAATTCCCTGATGAGTCTCTCCATCGCTGCCTACCAGTCCTGCCCGGTCAACTGCGAATACAACAGGAAGATTCTGAATACACACATCATGAAGTACCTGATCAAACCCTCTCTGCAAAAAAGAGGAATAAACAGCCACTACCGGTTTCAAACCGCCTGCTGCCATTCCTGCTGCCGAAGTCACTGCATGCTCTTCTGCAATCCCCACATCAAAAAAGC
Source organism: Bacillota bacterium (assembly GCA_023392615.1). GTDB lineage: Bacteria > Bacillota > Clostridia > Lachnospirales > Lachnospiraceae > Mobilitalea. Next base: position 2,044 of record JAEVYT010000010.1, read on the forward strand.
GATCCGGATACAGGTTTGAGAACCGTTTCAATCCGGTTCCATCCGGCATCGCAGCGGTAACCGCTACAATCTTTTTATCATCTTTTGCCAGACGGCAGATGGTTTTAGAAAACACATCTGTATAGCTTAAATTCTTCTTTTCTTTTTTAGGCTTGCCAGTCAGGATATCAAAGGGATCCACCCCGTGAAACTTGGACGGATTTTTTTCTGCCGGAGCATATCCTTTTCCCTTTTTGGTAATCACATGAACCAGTACTGTGTGATCGAGTTTCTTCGCCTCTTTCAGAGTTCTTGTCAGAGCCTTTAAATTATGGCCGTCTACCGGTCCCAAATAGGTAATACCCATATTCTCAAACAACATACCCGGAATCAAAAGCTGCTTAATGCCATTTTTAGTCCGGCTGATCTTCTCAATCAGAGGTTCTCCGATAACCGGGATCCTTGAAAGGGTATTGGTAACATGTTTCTTTAAATCCAGATATCCATTCCCGGTCCGTATACTGTTTAGATAGGAGGACATACCGCCTACATTTTCAGAAATAGACATATTATTGTCATTAAGAATAATAACGAAATTTTTCTTCATCTGGGCTGCATTATTCAGTGCTTCATATGCCATTCCTCCCGTCAGGGAACCATCTCCGATGACTGAAACCACAAAATGACCTTCCCCCAGCACATCTCTTGCCTGGGCAAGTCCCAGTCCTGCAGAAATAGAAGTAGAACTGTGCCCGGTATCAAAGGCATCACAGGGGCTTTCCTTTCTCTTTGGAAAACCGCTCATGCCGCCGTACTGGCGCAGTTCATCAAATTCCATTCTTCTTCCGCTTAAGATCTTATGGGTATAGGACTGATGCCCTACATCCCAGACAATTTTGTCCATTGGCAGATCAAAAGCAAGATAAATTGCCATGGTCAGCTCCACAACTCCTAAATTGGAGGCCAGATGACCGCCTGTGGTACTTATCTTTTCTATTAAAAAATCACGGATTTCCTGACTTAATA
>JAEVYT010000025.1 GCA_023392615.1 Bacillota bacterium
CAGCGGGTCTGTTCAGGATTTTCACCTGATTCCCTTTTCACCACTCTTTCCGTAGCATCGGAAAAGCGACACCAAAATTCACCCTGCAAAGATACATAAATAGGAATGATTTCGGAGAAAATGCAATAAAAAAAGAAAGAATATCTCCAAAGATACTTATCTTTGCCCCACAATGTCAATCTTCAGACACCGAAAATTATTTATTCATTTAAAAGATACACGAATAAAGATGAAATCTCCTATTTCAATCCTCACATGGCTATGTCTTCTCTTCCTGGCTAGTTGTATATCCAACAAAAAGACATCTCTGGAGGCTTTCAAACAGGATGTATATACACCCGAATACGCAACCGGATTCAAGATTCTGGGTGCGGACAATACCGCCAGCACACTTATTCAGGTTTCCAACCCATGGCAGGGAGCCAAGGACGTGAAAATGTCTTATTTCATTTCCCGCAACGGTGAACAAGCGCCTGCCGGATTTACCGGTCCTACGATTCCTGCCGGAGCAAAACGCATCGTATGTATGGCTTCTTCCTACATCGCCATGTTTGACGCACTAGGACAGGTGGACAGAATTATCGGAGTATCGGGCATCGACTATGTATCCAATCCATATATCCTTGCACACAAAGATTCTATTAAGGATATGGGGCCCGAAATGAATTATGAGTTATTATTGGGACTGAAACCGGATGTTGTCCTGTTATACGGTATCGGAGATGCGCAAACTGCCGTAACAGACAAACTGAAAGAACTGTCTATACCCTATATGTATGTAGGAGAATATTTGGAGGAATCACCGCTTGGTAAAGCCGAATGGCTGGTAGCTCTTGCCGAATTAACAGACAGCAGGGAAAAAGGCATCGAAATATTCCGTGAAATCCCTAAACGTTATCAAGTTTTGAAAGCGCTCACCGAATCGGTAGAGCAACGTCCTACCGTTATGCTCAATACCCCGTGGAACGACAGTTGGGTGATGCCTTCCACACAAAGTTATATGGCACAATTGGTAACTGATGCAGGTGCGGATTACATCTACAAAGAAAACACTTCTAACAGTTCCACTCCCATCGGACTGGAAACAGCTTACAAACTGATACAAAAGGCCGACTACTGGATTAATGTAGGCATGGCTTCTACGTTGGATGAATTAAAGACGGTCAATCCTAAATTTGTAGACGCCAAAGCTGTACGCGAAAAAACTGTTTACAACAACAATTTACGAACAACACCGACAGGAGGTAATGACTACTGGGAATCTGCAGTGGTACGTCCCGACGTCGTATTGCGTGATCTGATTCATATCTTTCACCCCGAACTCGTATCCGATTCACTTTACTATTACAGACACCTGGAATGAAACAGCCTGATAAACGTACTCCCTTTTTATTCATTACACTGGGTATAGTTACCATACTGTTATTACTGATAGACATGGCAACGGGAGATACATATATTCCTATCACCAAGGTATGGGCTGTACTCACCGGAGGCGAATGTGACGAAATGACACAGAATATTCTCCTTTCTATCCGTTTCATACGGGTAGTGGTAGCGGCTTTGATAGGAATAGCACTCTCCGTTAGCGGTTTACAGATGCAAACAGTATTCCAGAATCCGTTGGCAGATCCTTACCTGCTGGGAGTAAGTTCCGGTGCAGGACTGGGCGTAGCTCTGTTCATACTAGGTGCTCCATTACTTGGATGGGCGGAGTTTCCAATTCTTCAGTCGCTGGGTATCGTAGGTTCGGGCTGGATAGGAACTGCCATAATCTTATTGGGAGTAGCCATTATCAGCCGGAAAGTAAAAAACATTCTCGGTGTATTGATTATGGGAGTTATGATAGGCTACGTAGCAGGTGCTATCATTCAGATACTCCAATACCTAAGTTCTGCCGAACAACTGAAAATGTTCACACTCTGGTCAATGGGATCTCTTAGCCACATCACAGTCACCCAACTGGGAATTATGATACCAATGTTATGTATCGGTTTACTAATTTCCGTAGCCTGTATCAAATCGCTGAACCTGTTACTGCTCGGTGAAAATTATGCACGAACGATGGGAATGAACATTAAACGTTCACGCATGTTCATCTTCGTTTCTACCGCACTGCTGACAGGAACGGTCACCGCTTTCTGTGGTCCGGTAGGATTTATCGGCCTGGCAGTACCGCATGTCACACGACTGCTATTCAACAATGCCGACCACCGGATACTGGTCCCCGGCACCATGCTGACAGGGCTTATCAGCATGCTTCTCTGCGACATCATCGCCAAGAAGTTCCTACTTCCGGTTAACTGCATCACCGCCTTACTAGGTGTTCCGGTTATTTTATGGGTAATTGCTAAAAACTTGCGTAGATTCAAATGATAGAACTTAAAGAACTGACATTAGGATATGGACAGCGCACGCTGTTGGAAACGGTAAATGCCCGAATCACAGGCGGACAACTCGTTGCCCTGTTAGGACGTAACGGAACGGGAAAGAGCACCCTACTCCGTGCCATGATGGGACTGGAAAAGCCTCAATCAGGAGAAATTACTCTGCAAGGAAAAAACATAGCTTCATTGAAACCGGAAAAATTAGCCCGGAATATCAGCTTTGTCACCACCGATAAAGTACGCATCGCTAATCTCCGCTGTAAAGATGTAGTAGCTTTAGGGCGTGCTCCCTATACCAACTGGATCGGCCAACTGCAACCGGAAGACCAAAAGCGGGTGGATGACGCTATGCAGCTAGTCGGTATGTCCGGTTATGCAGAAAAGACAATGGATAAAATGTCCGATGGCGAATGTCAGCGAATCATGATTGCCCGTGCCCTTGCACAGGATACTCCTGTCATCCTGCTTGATGAGCCGACCGCCTTCCTGGACTTACCCAACCGCTACGAGCTCTGTTTGCTTTTAAAGAAACTGGCACAGGAAGAAAAAAAATGTGTCTTATTCTCCACTCATGACCTCGACATCGCCTTATCGCTTTGCGACTCCATCATGCTCATAGATAATC
>JAEVYT010000033.1 GCA_023392615.1 Bacillota bacterium
CCTATCCGCTATAAGATACAGCACAAAATTATATTAGTTTTCACTACATAACTGACTTTCATCCACTTTCACAAATTATATCAACCGAATATCTAAAAAATCTCTAATTATGGTTTTTTTGAGAAATTAACACAGGAATTTAACATTCAGGTATTTCACCAAATTTTGCATCCTTGTTACTTCTAGCATGTCCTGCCATGTCTTACCCTCACTAATGCTCCCATACAGTCAAATGATTTGGCTCATTATATAAGGGGAGCTTTAACGCTAATGTTTTTTTAATATTGCCCCCTCAATACTTAGCAATTTATTGTCAAAGTCTAAGTGTTTGTCCTACCAAAACTCGAGCTAAACCGACCATGATTTTACAAATTTTCTTGTTAGCTTAATAATTTTAATTTCGCTATTATTGAAAATCCACCTTACTTAATGACTTTTAATCTGATTAGGTAATCAATCCTCTCTCGCTACGTACAACCATTCTTAACAAAACCTTTAATAAAAATCCCTCCGCTATTACCGCCACAAATGCTCCGGTTAACAAGAATATAAATCTTCTTCTAGCTCAATTTGCTTCATCTTTTGCCCCCTATTCGGACAAGTAACGATTAATACGGCTCAAAACATTATCCGTTGCCTGCTTATCAGATATATCACCTTTAAGGTAGCGTTCTACTTCTTCTAATATCATATTTACACCAGTGGTATCATTCACCATTGGATGCTTTAATGTACATATATTTTCATATATTTGTTTTCGATCCTTTACTCCTGGATAGTTGCCTATTACCCTATCATCTTCACTCATAATCGAGTAGGATCTATTATTGTGATCTTCCTGTACCCATCGCTCTATTGCTGCTTTATTGATTGGAAAACCATCCGATAAATCTAAGCTTTGAATGTCATTTGAGAATAATAGTTGTACGAATTCTTTTGCTAACTCCTTATGTGTCCCTGCACGATTTATTCCTACCAAGGAATTTGCACGATAAGTATTGTTAATCACTTTATATGATCCTTTCCATGCTTTTATTGCTTTAATTGGCACAGAATAACTATTGATATTCACCATCTCTTCCATATTCGTCTGAAACAATTTCTTATTTACCCCAAGTGCTCCTGTTAACCAATAACCTAATTTGGATCCATTTTCCGTATTCATACTCGTTATATCTACATCATCAGAAGCATCAATATTTACAGCCAATTGTTTAACATTTTCCAGATAGTTTCGAAATGCCTCTTTATCAATTACATTTTTATCATTTACGATCTGATCATAATATGCCAATAAAAACCATGCAGCTAATGACTGGTAACTGCTTGGGGCAAGTAACGGTATTTTCTTATTCTTCTGCATATAAGATGTTAATTGATTCATCGAATCAGCCGAATTTACGGCATCTGCTGCTCCATATATGATTGGTAATGCAAATCGAACTGGCATTGTATACACCTTACCATCCTTGCTATAGTTTTTCGCAATATTCCCCATCAGCTCCCCGGATTGAATCATCGGATTAAAGATACTTCCCATGTCCTCCAGAACTCCCTTTTCAATATAAGAATCGATCGGTAACCCATCCAGAACCAGAATGTCTTCTCCCTTTTTTGCCAATAGTTGTGTATTCAATGCGTTTATATAATCTTTTTCAGCTGCCAAATCATCCTTTTTTGTAGCCCCATATTCAAATGTTACATTCTCTTTTGTATTAGCCACCTGATAATTAATCTTTACATCAGGATGACTTTCTTGAAAGGAAGCAATCGCCTGACGGATCGTTTTACTCTCTTTCAATGAATAAATTGAAAGCTCTTGCGAAGGAACCGATTTCACATTCTTGTCATAATAATACTGATCTATAATCGCTCCCCTATCATCCTTCATCACGAGATAGTAGTTATTCTGTGAGCCTAAGATAAACTTACCTAAGGAATATTGTGGCATGCCTAATTTACTTTGATTTCCATCCACTATAGTCTCCCATATCGTACTACCTTCTTTAATCAAATGGATACCAGATGTGTCACAAAGATAGATCGTTCCGTTGTCTACTTCTAATATAGCCCTATCCGACAATTTTTTTTCAATTGAGTAAGAAGTTTCTGTCTTCTGGGTTTCCATATCAACCTTATGTATCTCATTCCCATTTTCATCAGTATAATAGAGACTATTCCCTTCTACTGTAATTTTCCCATTATTATCACTATTAAAATTCATAACTACTGATTGTCCATCCGGAGTATATACTTCAATCTCTCCCAATGGATAGATCGCGGCAATCATTCCGTTCTTCAGTACTTTTATAACATTTGGCCTGCACGGTGTCGTCCAGCCTTCATATTTTTCATGAAACTTTTTAATATCAATCTTTTCATACGTCCCATTCTTAGAATGTTTATATAATGCATTACTATAGTCTTTACTATCATCACCCAATATATATAGGTTTCCATCCTCCCCATAAAATACATCTGTCACATTAAAAGAAATAGAGCTAGCGCTACTACTAAACTTTTTTAAATCGTCCGCTTTAACCTCTTGCCATTTATTCTCTACATATGTATACTTCTCATAGTTACCGGAATGCCATATATATAATTCTAACCCTCCATCCGGATTTTTTGTAAGGGATATATATTCCTCCGGTGTAATTCCATCCGGCAATTTAATATTCCCATCCACATATTTGCCTTTAGCAGTATTTTTGTCAGTCGTTTTCTTAATTGTTTTGTCACCCTTCATACTACAGCCGGTTATTGCTGTAATAATCAATAAGC
>JAEVYT010000029.1 GCA_023392615.1 Bacillota bacterium
ATGGCTTTTATGATTTGGCCACTGCATATCAGTCTGTGCATGTCAACTATTGAAAGCGCCGTGTACCGAACGGTACGCACGGTGCTGTGAGAGGACGGCGGTTAATCACCGCCTCCTACTCGATTATACGGCTTATGCTTAGTACTAAGCTAAGCGCGTTTTATACTATGATTTATCTTCCTCACCCTGTGAGCGTCTTAATAATCGGATCGTTCCTTCCTCATTAAGCTTTAATAATAATGTTGCTATAATCGGTAAAGAGAATAATCCAAGTACACCCATTAACTGTGCACCGATATACATAAGAATTAATGTAACAATTGGATGTAAACCTATTTGTTGTCCAACAATTCTTGGTTCGATTGTTTGGCGAACAGCGGTAATAACAACATAGAGTATTAACATCCCAATCCCTACCTTTGTATTACCGATAATAAAGGATATGATAGCCCATGGCAATATAACAGCACCGGTTCCAAGAATTGGCATAATATCCACAATAGCAACTAATATGCCAAACAACAGAGGATTAGGGATTCCGATAATCCAAAAACCAAGCGATAGTTCAACAAATGTGATAGAGATAATCGCTGAATATGCACGGATGAATTTGCCTACTGTTCCAATACCATTATCCTTTATTCTAAGGAGCATATTACGGCTTTCACCCTTAAATTGAGAGGTGATAAAACGTGTAATTCTGTAATAATCGATTGTAAAGAAGAAAGATGATACAATCGTAAAGATCAGTTTGATGAGTAAGTTCGGAACCATTCCTGCTAAATTAGCAATCTCGGATAAAATGGATGAAGAGGCATTCGATAAATAAGTAAAGATTTTAGGGTTTAAATTACTTTTAAAATCTTCTACATAGACTTTTGCATCCGGGAACTGTTTTGAAAGATTGTTTGCTAATGTATCAATTGCAGGAAGTATCGTGTTTTTATAGAAAGATGGAGCACTTCCTACCAATTCGCCGATAAAGTTAATGATTTTGAAGCCTAAAATGAATATTAAGTAACCAAGTGCAATATAAAATATCAATAGAACAAAAATTGAAACAATGGATCTTGGTATTTTAATTTTGTTTTGAATTAAATCGATTAGTCGACGGAACGAAACAGCGATAATCATACCAATGACAAAAGGCATCAACAAGGGAAGTACATACTTAATACCAATATACCCAAGTCCTAAAATCATAACTATAAATATAAGGTGTATAATAAACGCTTTTTGTTTTTCTAATTTCATAATTACCTTGCCCTTCTTAGTGAATACTATCTAGTGTTAATTATTGCCAATTTTATGATCTTCATAACCAAAAATTCATTTATATATCATCCGTTTATTGTTTTGTTTTTTATGTAATGCTTGTACCCTATCGGGGGCAGGATGAAATATTTTGGTGAGATCAAAGATTTTTACTTATAAACAATATACAACGAAACTACAATTACTTCAAGTTTAATTGCCTTATCAATAAAATTAAGTGCTTATTTCAGTGATTTGTGCTAGAATTATTCCAGATTATAACGGGTATTTACAGAGATTAATATATAGATGAATTTGTGTAGAATTTATATTATAATAGGAAGAAGTTCTAACAAAATATTGTATAATAATTGATAAAAGGCTGGTCGAAAAGTAGCGGATTATGAAAAAGTATATTTATACATTGATTTTTCTAAAAAAATCCTTTATTATATACTGTATTACGTTAAAGCGTTATAATTCGCCATAATGGTGAGATTTGATGATAAAATTTATAAAGAAAAGGTGATTAAGATGAGAAGCGATGCAGTGAAATCAGGTATGCAACAGGCACCCCACAGATCATTATTCAATGCACTGGGGCTAACCAAGGAAGAACTAAGAAAACCTATGATTGGTATTGTTAGTTCTTATAATGAGATTGTTCCGGGACATATGAATTTGGACAAAATTGTTGATGCCGTTAAGCTAGGTGTAGCGATGGCTGGCGGAACCCCAATCGTATTTCCTGCGATTGCAGTATGTGATGGCATTGCAATGGGACATCAGGGAATGAAGTATTCTCTTGTAACCAGAGATCTAATTGCCGATTCTACTGAAGCGATGGCGATGGCGCATCAGTTTGATGCACTCGTTATGGTTCCAAACTGTGACAAGAATGTACCGGGATTATTAATGGCGGCAGCAAGACTCAATATTCCAACCATATTCGTTAGCGGTGGACCAATGCTTGCTGGTAAAGTAAATGGCCAAAGAACTAGCTTATCATCCCTATTCGAAGCAGTGGGGGCATACTCAGCAGGAACGATGAGCGAGGAAGAATTAGAAGAGTATGAGAATAAGGCTTGTGCTACCTGTGGTTCCTGTTCCGGTATGTACACAGCGAATTCTATGAACTGTCTGACGGAAGTAATTGGTATGGGATTAAAAGGCAACGGAACAATCCCAGCAGTATATTCTGAACGAATTAGATTAGCTAAACATGCCGGTATGAAGATTATGGAGTTGTTAGAAAAGGATATTAAGCCAAGAGATATCATGACCAAGGAAGCATTTATGAATGCCCTTACCGTGGACATGGCACTTGGATGTTCTACCAATACAATGTTGCATTTACCAGCAATTGCTCATGAAGTTGGATTTGATCTTAATATCGATATAGCAAATGAAGTAAGTGCAAAAACACCGAATCTCTGCCACCTGGCACCTGCTGGACATACATACATCGAGGACTTGAATGAAGCCGGTGGAGTATATGCTGTCATGAATGAGCTTAATAAAAAGGGTTTATTAAATACAGACTTGATAACTGCTACAGGTAAGACAGTTGGCGAGAATATTAAAGGATGTGTCAACAAAGATCCTGAGGTGATTAGGCCGATAGAAAACCCTTACAGTGAAACAGGTGGTATCGCAATTCTTAAGGGAAACCTGGCACCTGATTCAGGGGTGGTGAAACGTTCTGCTGTAGCACCTGAGATGATGAAGCATGAAGGACCTGCTAGGGTATTTGATTGCGAAGAAGATGCAATTGATGCAATTAAAGGTGGTAAAATTAATAAAGGTGATGTTGTTGTAATTCGCTATGAAGGTCCAAAGGGCGGACCAGGCATGAGAGAAATGCTTAATCCTACCAGTGCAATTATGGGTATGGGTCTTGGATCTCATGTTGCGTTAATAACGGATGGACGTTTTTCCGGGGCCTCAAGAGGAGCATGTATCGGACACGTATCACCGGAAGCAGCAGTTGGCGGTAATATTGCATTGGTGGAGGAAGGAGATATTATTCAGATTGACATCAATAATAATTCCTTAAATTTTGTAGTATCGGACGAAGAATTAGAATTCAGAAGAGCAAAATGGCAGCCAAGAGAGCCAAAGATTACAACAGGTTACCTATCTCGTTACTTATCCATGGTTACCAGCGGAAACCGAGGAGCAATTCTTGAGGTACCTAAGACAAAATAGATGACATTATAAAAAAGATAAAGTTGCCACAATGTGGTGGAATGGAGGAAATCATGGAATTAACAGGTGCTCAAATCGTAATTGAGTGTTTAAAGGAGCAGGGCGTTGATACCGTATTCGGTTATCCCGGCGGGACGATTTTGAACATTTATGATGAATTATACAAACATAGTCAGGAGATAAAACACATCCTCACTTCCCATGAACAGGGAGCATCCCATGCGGCGGACGGATATGCAAGAGCAACCGGAAAGGTGGGTGTCTGTCTGGCAACCTCCGGACCTGGATCAACAAATCTTGTAACGGGTATCGCAACAGCGTATATGGATAGTGTACCAATGGTTGCAATCACATGTAACGTAGCAGTCAATCTTCTCGGTAGAGATTCTTTCCAGGAGATCGATATTGCAGGTGTTACTATGCCGATTACAAAGCATAACTATATCGTTAAGGATGTTACTAAATTAGCTGAGACCATTCGTAAAGCGTTTAAAATAGCAAAATCAGGTAGACCAGGTCCGGTTCTTGTGGATATAACAAAGGATGCTACCGCAGCGAAATCGAAGTTCAAAAAAGAAACTCCGGAACCAATCGCCAGAATGACGGAGGAGATTACCGAGCATGATATCAATAATGCGGTAGAGTTGATTAAGCATTCCAAAAAACCTTTTGTGTTTGTCGGAGGTGGTGCTGTTATCTCGGAAGCACATGATGAATTGTTGGAATTTGTAAATAAAGTAGATGCTCCCGTATGTGATACGTTAATGGGCAAGGGTGCATTTGACGGGACGGATTATCGTTATACCGGAATGCTTGGTATGCATGGCACAAAAGCCTCAAATCTTGGTGTTACTGAGTGTGATTTGTTAATAGCGATCGGAGCTAGATTCTCAGACCGTGTTACAGGAAATGCAAAGAAGTTTGCGAAGCATGCTAAGATTTTACACATTGATGTAGATCCGGCAGAGATTAATAAGAATGTAGCAGCACATTACAGTGTAATCGGTGATGTGAAGGAAGTTCTAACTATCATAAATTCTAAGATAACACAACATAATCATAAAGAGTGGGTTGAGCATGTTTGTGAACTGAAAGAAAAATACCCTCTCAAATACAACCAGGATATATTGACCGGACCGTATATCCTAGAGAAGTTAGATGAGATAACTCATGGTGATGCGATTATCACTACTGAGGTCGGACAGCATCAGATGTGGTCAGCACAGTTTTATAAATATAAATTACCCAGAACTTTCATCACTTCCGGAGGACTTGGAACGATGGGTTACGGATTAGGAGCCTGTATCGGAGCTAAGGTCGGTGTACCGGATAAGACCGTGGTTAACATTGCAGGGGATGGATGTTTCCGTATGAATATGAATGAGCTAGCTACCGCTACCAGATATGACATTCCGATTATTGAAATAATATTCAATAATCATGTACTTGGTATGGTACGTCAATGGCAAACCCTATTCTATGATCAGAGATATTCGAATACTAATTTAAGAGACAAGGTTGATTTCGTGAAATTAGCGGAGGCAATGGGTGCGAAAGCATATCGGATTACGAAAAAAGAAGAAGTGGAAGTTGTTTTAAAGGAAGCAATTGCATTAAAGCAACCTGTACTCATAGAATGTATTATAGATAGTGACGATAAGGTTTGGCCAATGGTCGCACCGGGAGCCGCAATTGAAGAGGTTTTTACAGAGGAAGACTTAAAGAAATAAGTTTATACGGAGCAAAATGTTATTTTATGCAAAATGCGCTGTTTTATTCCTTTACTACAATAAAAATTATTGACAAGAAAATAACACAGTTTTATAATGTGTCTTGTCTATGTTACAGTAAAGCATTAAAAAATAATATAAATTATGGAAATCAATAAGGAGGACGTTGCAGTGGGAAGAATTTATAACTTTTCAGCAGGACCGGCGGTATTACCGGTTGAAGTATTACAGGAAGCGGCAGACGAGATGCTAGATTATAGAGGCACAGGCATGTCAGTAATGGAGATGAGCCATCGATCTAAAGCTTACGAAGCAATTATACAGGAAGCTGAGAAAGACCTTAGAGAGTTAATGAACATTCCAGACAATTATAAAGTACTATTCTTACAGGGCGGTGCATCGCAACAATTTGCAGCTATTCCTATGAACCTTATGAAGAATAAGGTAGCGGACTATATTATCACAGGTATGTGGGCAAAGAAAGCATATGCAGAAGCACAAAAATACGGAACAGTGAATGCAATTGCGTCATCTGCTGATAAGAACTTTTCTTATATTCCGGATTGCTCTGACCTTCCGATTTCTGAAAATGCTGATTATGTATACATTTGTGAGAATAACACTATTTACGGTACAAAATACAAGACATTACCGAATACTAAGGGCAAAATTTTAGTTGCAGACGTTTCCTCCTGTTTCTTATCTGAACCGATTGATGTATCCAAATATGGCATCATCTATGGTGGTGTTCAAAAGAATGTGGGACCTGCAGGTGTTGTTATCATGATTATTCGTGAAGATTTAATTACTGATGATGTTCTTCCGGGAACACCTACCATGTTAAAATATAAGACTCAGGCTGATGAAAAATCCCTGTACAATACTCCTCCGGCATACGGTATTTATATCTGCGGTAAGGTATTCAAGTGGCTTAAGAAGATGGGTGGCCTTGAAGTAATGAAAGAGATCAATGAGAAGAAGGCAGCTATTCTTTATGATTACCTTGACCAAAGCAAGATGTTCAAAGGCACTGTTGTAAAAGAAGACCGTTCATTAATGAATGTTCCTTTTGTAACCGGTGACGAAGCACTCGATGCAAAATTCGTAAAAGAGGCTACTGCAGCAGGATTTGATAACTTAAAGGGACACAGATCCGTTGGTGGTATGAGAGCAAGTATCTACAATGCTATGCCAACTGAAGGTGTTGAAAAGTTAGTTGAATTCATGAAGAAATTCGAGGCAGATAACGCGTAAAGCGAAGAATGGAGGAAATTATGAAATATAATTGTCTGAATCCAATTGCAGCAATTGGTTTGAATAATTTTACAGAGCAGTACGAAAAGGTGGATGCTATTAATGATGCAGATGTTGTATTAGTAAGAAGTGCAGCGATGCATGATATGGAATTTAGTAAAGATCTGAAGGCTATTGCAAGAGCGGGTGCCGGAGTAAATAATATTCCTTTAGCAAAATGTGCTGACCAGGGTATTGTAGTATTTAATACCCCCGGTGCTAACGCAAACGGCGTTAAGGAATTGGTTATCGCAGGATTATTACTTGCTTCCCGTGACATCGTAGGTGGTGTTAACTGGGTTAATGCAGAAAAGGATGATCCAACCATTGCGAAACGTGTTGAGAAGGAAAAATCCAAGTTTGGTGGTAAAGAGATTCAGGGCAAAAAATTAGGTGTAATCGGACTTGGTGCGATTGGTGTATTAGTTGCGAACACTGCTAACCGCCTTGGTATGAAGGTTTACGGCTATGATCCATTTATCTCTGTTGATAATGCATGGAATTTATCCCGTGAAGTAGTTCATGTGAAAACCAGAGAAGAAATCTATAGAGAGTGTGATTACATTACAGTACATACTCCATTGATTGAAGATCTTGATCCGAATGTAAATACAAAAGAAATGATTAATGCTGAAACATTTACAAAGATGAAGGATGGTGTTGTTATCCTTAACTTTGCAAGAGATCTTCTGGTAAATGACACAGATATCGAAGTGGCATTAAAATCTGGCAAGGTATCGAAATATGTTACTGACTTCCCGAACGAGAAGACTGCTAAGATGCAGGGAGTAATTGCTATCCCTCACCTTGGTGCATCAACTGAAGAATCTGAGGATAACTGTGCAGTTATGGCAGTAAAGCAGCTTAAGGATTTTATGGAAAATGGTAACATTAAGAATTCTGTTAATTTCCCTAACTGTGATGCAGGTGTTTGTTCCTCTGCAGGTCGTATTACTATCCTTCACAAGAACATTCCAAACATGTTAGCACAGTTTACAACGATATTCTCCTCTGCTAATGTTAACATTGCTGATATGGTTAATAAAAGTAAGGGTGATTATGCTTATACAGTTCTTGATGTTGAAACATCAATTACACCGGAAGTTGCTGATAAATTATCTGCAATTAATGGCGTGTTAAAGGTTAGAATTGTAAAATAATTATTTCATTATATAATTGTAATAAAGAAGAAATGATAGGGACATAAGATTTGTCGGTATGGCACCGACGAATGGTTATGTCCCAATTCGTATAAAGATGAGGGGCATATTATGGCAACAGTGAAACCTTTTTTATGTGTTAGACCGAACCCAGAGATTGCAGACAGGGTAGCTGCATTACCATACGATGTATATAATCGAAAGGAAGCAACGCAGGAAGTAATAAGAGAACCTCTTTCGTTTTTAAAGGTGGACAGAGCGGAAACCAGTTTCCCGGAAGAAGTGGATACTTATGATGACAGAGTTTATAGTAAGGCTAAGGAACTGTTGGATGGAATGATGAAGGACGGTACTTATCTGACCGAAGACAAAGAAAGTTATTATGTATACGAGCTTATTATGGATGGACGTTCCCAGACCGGATTAGTGGCTTGTGCTTCTATCGATGATTATTTGAATAACGTTATTAAGAAACATGAAAATACCAGAGAACATAAGGAAATCGACCGCATTAACCATGTAGATATCTGCAATGCGCAGACGGGTCCTATTTTCTTGGCTTACCGTGCACATAAAGAAATCAGTGAAGTTACTGCTAAGACGAAGCTTCAAACTCCGATCTATTCATTTACTGCTGTAGATGGTATTACTCATAATGTGTGGAGGATATCAGACGATGCGGATCTTTTAAAAATCAAGCTGGCTTTTGAGGAGATTGACAGCATCTATATAGCAGATGGTCATCATCGTGCAGCCTCCGCTGTAAAGGTAGGGTTAAAAAGAAGGAAGGAAACTCCCGGATTTACCGGCCAGGAGGAGTTTAATTATTTCCTATCCGTGTTATTCCCGCATGATCAGTTATTGATTATGCCATATAATAGAGCTATTAAAGGTTTGAATGGCCTGGATAAAACTCAGTTTCTAGCGAAGGTTGCTGAGAACTTTGAAGTAGAAGAACTAGGAAAGGCTGCTTATTCACCAGTTTTGAAAGCGACCTATGGTATGTTCCTTGACGGAAGCTGGTATAAACTGACTGCGAAAGAAGCGATTAAGAATCAGACTGATCCTGTTGCAGCGTTAGATGCATCAATTCTTCAGGATTATTTACTAAATCCGGTGCTTGGAATATTAGATCCCAAAACGGATAAGAGAATCGGATTTATCGGCGGTATTCGTGGATTGGGTGAATTAGAGAGACGTGTTAGGGAAGATATGACAGTAGCATTCTCGATGTATCCCACCTCAATTGAAGAGCTGTTTCATGTATCTGATGCGGGTATGTTGATGCCTCCGAAATCAACTTGGTTTGAACCTAAATTACGAAGCGGATTATTTATTCATAAATTATCGTAATTTAAATAAATGCGAAAGATATTGCGTAATGAAATAATAGTGTGGACTTGCCGTAAAAGACGGCGGATTGGAGGAAATATGAAAAGAAGTTTAAAGAAATTAACAGCGGTTATGCTGGGACTTGTGCTTGCTTTCTCATTAGTAGGTTGTGGTTCCAAGGAAGGAAAGGAAGTATCCTTAGTAAATGGTTCTGCGAAGGGGGCATTAAAGGGAGTAACATTAAAGGTTGGTACATCAGGCCTGTTTGCACCATTTTCTTATTATGATAAGGATGGCAAGACTTTAATTGGTTATGATCTTAATTTCCTTAAAGTACTTCAAGATTACACCGGTTTTACAATCAATAAGGAAGTACAGGCAATGGATTACAGTGCATTAACAACATCTCTTTCAACCGGTAAGTTAGACATCGGTATGGCAGCTCTTTGTGCAACGGATGAAAGAAAGAAAAAAATGGACTTTACAAAAACATACTATGACTCCGGCCAAACTCTTTGTATTAATACACAATCAAGCCCTAAGGAATTGAAGAGTGTGGAAGATTTAAAGAGTGGAAAATATGTTGTGGCTGTAGAAAAAGGAACAGCATCCCATCTTTACGCTACAAAAGCTGGGATTCCTGAAAAAGCAATACAGGTACATGATACAATTACTACTGCATATGAATCCTTAGAGCAGGGTAAAGTTGACTGTTTAATTCAAGATACACCAGGACTTGCATTCTATATTAAGACTACAAAAAATTCAAAGCTTCAGATGATTGGTGATGAGTTTAATCAGGGTCAGGCACCATATGCTGTAGCAATCTCCTTTGACTGCTCGAAAGCAAACAAAGGAATCGTAGAAGTATTAAATAAAGCGATCGAGGAATTAACCGCAAACGGAACAATGGAGAAAATTCAAAAGCAATGGTGCGAATAATTCTAAAGATTATGAGACTTATTGCAGGATAAATATTAAAATAAGCGTGTGAGTTGTTGTTTGTTAGAGATTTAGATCTCTAACAAAGATAATTCACACGCTGTTCTTTTAGCATTTATATAATTACATTATTTTTTATGAAGGATAGCAGTAATATTATTTTATTATGATAGATGAACTTTAAAAATACAAAAATCATGGTAAAATATGAGTATGTTATTTTAATAATAACCAGAGCATACCTTGAAAGAAATTGTAAATAACGGATTTTGACAGAAATTTTACTTGAATAGGATGATTTATGGTGAATAACTTTGATAAATTTAAGCTGATTATAACAGGAAGGTGCGAATGTGAAAAAACCTCTGATAACTGATATACAAAAGTATTCAATTCATGATGGGCCGGGAATAAGAACGACTGTATTTTTTAAAGGGTGTCCCTTGCACTGTAACTGGTGTCATAATCCGGAGACCCAACACTATAGCAAAGAGTTATATTATGACAGACATAGATGTACAAGGTGTGGCAGATGTGTAAAAAACTGCCCCACAAAAGCGATCAGCATCTCTGACCAAGTAGTAAATACGAATCTTACATTATGTACCGGCTGTATGAGTTGTATGGAATATTGCTTACAGGGAGCCAGAGAATTTGTTGGTAGATACATTGAGCCGGTTAAGTTGATATCAGAGCTTAAAAAAGATACAGTATTCTATGAGGAATCCGGTGGGGGGATTACATTTTCCGGCGGAGAAGTCATGTCGATGGATATGGGCTATTTAGCGCAGGTGATGGAGCCATTACATAACCAAGGTTATCATCTTGGAATAGATACATGCGGACACGTAGAATTTGAACAATTCACAAAGATTATGAATTATGCGGATTTTTTCTTATATGATTTGAAAATAATAGATAGTAAAAAGCACGAATACTATACTGGAGTTCCCAATGAGCGCATTCTTGAGAATCTGAAACGACTTAGTGATGATAAAGCGGCGATTTATCTAAGAATACCGGTTATCCATGGGGTAAATGCCACACTAGAGGAGATGGAGAAGATGGCAGCTTATCTTAGGGTTAATAACATTAAACTGATTCAAATTCATTTGATTCCCTATCATGCGATGGGAAAGATTAAATATGATAAGCTTCGCATGCATTATAAGGAGGGTGGTTTTTTCACACCCACGCAGGAGGAGTTGGATGAGATAAGTCAGTTGTTTGTAAAACATGGATATCGCACGGTGATCGGCGGGTGAAGGAAGGGTGGTGCCTCAATGAAACGAGAAATGAATGATAGAATACAGCAGCTTCGTAGCATGAGTACAGGAACGGCAGCTTTTATTGATATGGAACGTGCAAGGCTCTTTACGGAAGCTTATGAGCGATATGAAGGTTCGGTTTCCGTACCAGAACTACGAGCGTTATCCCTAAAGTATTACTTTGAACATAAGACCTTATATATTGGTGATCTGGAATTGATAGTAGGGGAAAAGGGATGTGCCCCTCAAGCGGCTCCAACATTTCCGGAACTTTGTTGTCATACACTTGATGACCTTAAAGTGATGAATGACAGGGAATTAATACGATTTCAGGTAAAAGAAGAGGATTATTCTCTGCAGAAGAACAAGGTTATTCCTTATTGGGAAAAGAAAAATATCCGCCATAAGATTATTAAGAATATGCCACAGGAATGGAAAGATGCGTATGAATGTGGCATATTTACAGAGTTTATGGAACAAAGAGGACCTGGACATACCGTAGGGGGAGAGATTATCTATCAAAAAGGCTTTTCTGAATTTAAAGATGAGATAGAACAGGCGATATCAAAGCTGGATTTCTTGCACGACTTAGAAGCCCTCAATAAGCGGAATGAGTTAATGGCGATGAGAATAGCCTGTGATGCAATTATGGTTTTAGGTGATCGTTATGCTACTTATGCGAAGGAACTTGCGGAGCAAGAGGACAATGAGAATAGAGAGCAGGAATTGCTTCAGATTGCTGCGAATTGTTTGGTAGTACCAAGATACAAACCACAGACTTATTGGCAGGCGCTTCAGATGTACTGGTTTGTTCATCTAGGAGTTACCAGTGAGATAAATCCCTGGGATGCTTTCAGCCCGGGAAGACTGGATCAACATCTGAATCCATTCTATCAACAAGATACTGAGAATGGATTGATGAATCGGGATAAAGCAAAGGAATTATTGGAATGTTTGTGGATAAAGTTCAATAATCAGCCTGCGCCCCCCAAGGTTGGGATTACCTTAAAGGAAAGCAGTACCTATACAGATTTTGCAAATATTAATACCGGAGGTATCACACCGGAAGGACGCGATGGGGTAAATGAAGTAAGTTATCTGATACTGGAATGTATGGATGAAATGAAGCTTTTGCAGCCTAGTTCCAATGTACAGATTAGTAAAAAAACACCTCAGAAGTTTCTTAAAGAGGCCATACGAATAGCTAAAAAGGGTTGGGGACAGCCAGCGTTCTATAATACCGAGGCAATTATATCTGAACTTCTGAATGCCGGAAAATCAATTGAGGATGCTCGTAGGGGAGGAACC
The DNA here is from genome assembly GCA_023392615.1 of Bacillota bacterium. Taxonomy (GTDB): domain Bacteria; phylum Bacillota; class Clostridia; order Lachnospirales; family Lachnospiraceae; genus Mobilitalea. The sequence continues at coordinate 12,496 of JAEVYT010000029.1, forward strand.
AGTGGTTGTGTAGAAACAGGAGCCTTTGGTAATGAAGCATACATATTGACAGGATATTTTAACTTGCCTAAGATTTTAGAACTCACTTTATTCAGTGGATTTGATCACATCAGTAATAAACAACTTGGTTTAAAAACAAAACCTATGACCGACATTAAATCTTTTGAAGAACTGATGGAGATTTATAAGCAGCAAATTCATTATTTTATGGATATTAAAATAATGGGAAATCATATCATAGAGAAATTATATGCTACAGAGATGCCGGTGCCGTTCCTGTCCATTATAACCAATGACTGTATCAAGAATGCCAGAGATTATAATAACGGTGGTGCAAGATACAATACTAGTTATGTACAAGGAGTTGGAATTGGTACAATTACCGATTCCTTAAGTGCAATAAAGTATCAAGTGTTTGATGAGAAAAAGATTACAATGAAGGAACTTTTAACCGCACTTACAGATGATTTTAATGGGCATGATAGGATTCTCAACCTAGTAAAGAACCGATCACCCAAGTACGGCAATGACGATGATTACGCGGATGATATCATGCAGGAGATTTTTGAAGCGTATTATCACGAAGTCACAGGAAGAGAAAATATTAGGGGAGGAAGTTATCGAATTAATATGCTCCCAACCACTTGCCATGTATATTTTGGTGAGGTGATGATGGCAAGCGCCAATGGAAGGCTGGCACATAAGCCGGTATCTGAGGGTATTTCACCGGAGAAGGGAGCAGATCTAAACGGTCCGACGGCAGTAATTAAATCCTGCTCTAAGATGGATCATCTGAAAACCGGAGGCACACTCCTGAATCAGAAGTTTACCCCATCCGTCGTAGAAGGGGAGGAGGGTGTCAATCAATTAGCAAATCTGGTTCGTGCTTACTTTAATCTCGATGGTCATCATATACAGTTTAATGTAATTGACCGTGACACCTTGATTGCGGCACAAGAAAATCCAGAAGAGTTTAAGGATTTGATTGTTCGTGTTGCTGGATATAGTGATCATTTCCGTAATTTAAGTAAGGAATTACAAGATGAGATTATTGGGAGAACAGAGCAAAGCTTTCATTAATAAGTCTTGTTAAAGTGGTTTTGAGATTATTTTACCGATGTATGCTCCATAATACTATTTATGGGGCATATTCATTATAGTTTGTATTTTTGTTGTGTGTTAAACCAAATATATAATTGACCATTTAATAACATATATGAAGAAGGAAGAAGAATATGAGACTGATTTATTTTTTCATTGCCTTACTTGCAACCTCCATTGGTGGAATTGCAGGAATAGGAGGCGGTATCATAATTAAGCCATGTCTTGATACGGTAGGTTCTTTTGATGTAGCTACCATAGGGATGTTTTCTTCAATTACGGTTTTGTGCATGGCAACGGTTTCAACAGCTAGATTTCTTCATAGTGGAATGAAAATCGATGTCAAGTTGGCAGTTATGTTGTCAATCGGTGCAGCAGTTGGAGGAGTGATGGGTAAATATTTGTTTAGCATATTCGCCGACTCAGTCTCAGACAACAAAGCAAAGGGAATTCAAGGAATTCTATTAATTGTCTTAATCATATTTGTGTTGTTTCGTAGTGTTTACCCAGGATTTCATATTGAAAATGTATGGATCATACTCCTTAGTGGATTGATCATGGGAGTGGTGTCCTCATTTCTTGGAATAGGGGGAGGGCCGATTAATATAGCTGTGTTATGTATAGCATTTTCAGTAAGTGTTAGGGATGCTGCGGTTTATTCCATATTTACAATCTTCTTTTCGCAACTGACTACCGTTATTTCGAATGTTATTACGCCGGGAATAGGCAATTATGATCTTAGCATGGTTGTATTCATGATACCGGGGGCAATTATTGGTGCATTAATCGGATCATATCTTAATAGAAAGTTGAGCGACAGAACAGTGGATCGGTTATTTAATGTCGTCCTAGTACTATTGATTATGCTCAATGTCACGAATATCTATCGTTTTTTATTTTAATAAAGAATTGCTTTATCTAATAATTAGTAATATACTTTGGACGGTAAAAAAGGCTGCTACAAATATTATTATTTTGTAGCAACCTATAGGTTATCCAATATTATGAAATCTTTTTTTGATAATGTCAGCCAATAATTCAGCAGTTCCGGTCACGCCAAAGATGCTACTGTCAATCATTAGGTGCTTATGATTGAAATCACTCGCCGCATAATTTGCATAACGTTTCCAATATTGTTCTCTAGCGATATCCATATCATGAATCATCCTTTTTGCTTCCTCAGGCTTCATACCCAGAGTATGGACACAGTTTTGAAATCTGGTTTCTACTGGTGCGTAGATAAAGACATTCAAACAATTCTTTTTCTCACGCAGAATATAGTCCGCACATCGTCCCACTATGATGCAGGATTGTTTATCCGCCAGATCCAGGATGATTTGTTGTTGTATGTTGAAAATTCTATCCTGCTTTTCGATAGAATCTACACCAAGTGGAAAGAGAAGATTAAAGAAGTTGGATTTGATGCTCTTTTCTTCCTGTTCGCTAATGGTTGAGATTGGAAGATCCATCTTTTTGGATGTTTCCTCGACAATAGCACGGTCATAATATTCTATACCCAGCATCTCTGATAGTTCATGAGCAATCGATCTGCCAAGGCTTCCAAACTGACGGGCTATGGTAATGCAGTATTTGTCCATATCCATACCTCCTTATCCTAGTAGCATTTTATGCCTGTTATATAGCAATAAGTCTGTAAATACGTGTGTTAAATTCATTATAATATTCTAGCAAGGAAGGAACGTGTACGGTCATGTTTTGGATTAGTGAAGATTTCATTTGGTGTACCTTCTTCAACAATATAACCGTCTGCCATGAAAATTACACGGTCTGCAACATCCTTTGCAAACTCCATCTCATGGGTTACAATTACCATCGTCATACCTTCATTTGCAAGGGATCGCATAACCTCAAGTACATCGCCCACAAGTTCAGGATCAAGTGCGGAAGTAGGCTCATCAAATAATAAAGCCTTAGGTTCCATTGCCAATGCTCTGGTGATAGCGACGCGCTGTTGCTGTCCACCGGATAAAGTGGAAGGCATGGAGTGAGCTTTATCAGAAAGTCCAACCTTCTCAAGAAGTTCTAGTGCTTTCTCTTCAGCCTCTGATTTAGTCATCTTTTTGGTGAGAACAGGTGCTAGTGTAATATTCTTCATAACTGATTTCATCGGGAATAGGTTAAAGCGCTGGAATACCATTCCTACTTCTTCACGATAATCTCTAAGAGCAATCTCCTTCTTATTAAAGATATCCTTCCCTTGGTAGAAGATTTTGCCGTCAGTTGGGATTTCTAGTTGATTAATACAACGTAGTAACGTGCTTTTTCCGGAACCGGAAGGTCCGATGATACAGATAACCTCCCCTTCCTTTACTTCCATATTAATATCTTTTAAAACCTTCAGATCATCAAAGTTTTTTGATAAATGTTCTATTTTAATCATTTCACCCATAATATCCTCCGTTCAAACCGTGCTATTTTTTGATTTTTCTTTCTACCTGTTTCTGAAGGAGAATCAGGATTGAGATAATAACCAGATAAAATACTGCTCCGGCGGTATAGCCTTTAATTACATCGAACGTAATGGAGGTATAATTCTGAATCTGTTTTGTGATTTCATTTACAATAATAACACTTAGTAAAGCCGTATCTTTTACTGTTATTATAAATTGATTGAATAATGCCGGCAACATGGAACGAAAAGCCGGCGGAACGATCAGATGCCAGAGAGTCTGTGTTTGTGTTAGTCCTAAGGATAAGCCGGCTTCTTTCTGACCGGGATCGATTCCGTCTAGTGCACCACGTACAATTTCGGCAATAAATGCACCGGAGTTTAAGCTAATAACCAGTATTCCGGCAAAATTACTGCTTAAGTCAATATTTATTAATCTGGGAACAACATAATATATGTATAATGCTTGAACTATAAGCGGAGTGCCTCGGATGATCCAAATATAGATATTTGCGATTACCTTCGCAACTTTGCTTTTACTTTGAAGTGCGAAGCCGGTGACGCTACCGATTAAAAAGCCAAATAATATACCAAATACAGAAATAAGTAATGTGATTCTAAGTCCCCTAAAAAGCATTGGGAGCAAAACTGTTAAGAAATCCATAATCTCTTCCTTTCGTTCTTCCGATGTCATGAAAAATAGTTTGGTGACTAACTTCTACATAAATGCTCGAATTGCCTCATAAAAAAGGCGTTCCTCCTAAGTAAGTTAAGAGAACGTCCTCACTCATATAATCTATTGAAAACCAAATATTAGATATTCAAAATTCAAGTAAAATATATCAAAGAGACATGAATTTGTCAATGAAAACATGCGCTTGGATTATATTCAAGTAATATAATAAAGAAGCTTAATGAGAGTGTAGCCAGTTATACATGTAATGAATAATGACATTTATTAAGGAAGAGATTTTAGAATGAGGAAATGATTTTATAATATTTTTACTATATATTTTAAGACGAGTATGATAAAATATAGAAAAACAAAGATAAGGGAGTTATAAGATGAATAGTTTTTTTAACATGAATAACGGACTGTTTACATTCCTTAGCAAAGCATGTGACGTTATGATCTTGAGTCTGGTGTGGTTTGTATGCTGTTTACCGATTTTTACAATTGGTCCTGCCACCACTGCTTTGTATTATACCAGTGTAAAAGTGCTACGTGGTGATCGTGGTTATTTAATGAAAGAATATTTTAGATCCTTCAAACTGAATTTTAAAAGAGGGGTAATTATAGGGTTGTTATTATTGTTAGCAGGATTGATTTTAGGTGTGGATATATATATGACGACACACACTAATATCGTGGATGACAAAACGAACTCTATTCTTAATGGAGTATATATTGCGTTGGGGATACTAATACTGAGCATTAGTATTTATATTTTCCCTTTATTATCAAGATTTGATATGACAGTAAAGCAGCTTTTTAGAGCAGCGGCAGTTATGGCAATCAGACATCTCCCTTCAACCGTAGGAATGCTGGTAATACTGGTTGGTGCTGCAGTTGGAACAACCTATATGATATTTACTATTGCGATTTTTCCTGCATTAGTGGCGTTAATCGATTCTTTATTTTTAGAAAGAATATTTAAGATGTATATGCCAAAGGATGAATCAGTTGATGAAGCTGAGGTTGTGGATGAGAATGGTAATGAACTTCACTCGGTTGATTTATCAACTGACGAAAGTACAAAATAAATGATTTTTTGGCTATATTCATGTTTGATAGGGATATTAGAAATTAGTGCATGATTATAACCATTTTTATGAAAAAATAAAAAATCATAAAAAAACACTTTTCTTTTTTTAAAAAACATGGTATATACTTTATATAGAAAAATTTATAAAAATTTATTAAATGGAGCAAAGGCGTTCCCTTCTATTAGGGGACGTCTTTTTTAATTAAGAGAGGAGATTTAGTATGTCTGAGAAATTAACAGATCTTTTTGGATCAAACGTATTTAACGAAGCAGTTATGGCAGAACGTCTGCCGAAGAAAACTTTTGCTGCTCTTAAGAAAACTCTTGAGAACGGTGAGGACTTAGATCCTGCTGTAGCTGAAGTTGTGGCAAACGCAATGAAGGATTGGGCAATCGAAAGAGGAGCTACTCATTATACTCACTGGTTCCAGCCTATGACTGGCATCACAGCTGAGAAACATGATTCTTTTATCAATCCTACAGCTGGTGGCAAGATTATGATGGAATTCTCCGGTAAAGAGTTAATTAAGGGTGAGCCTGATGCTTCTTCCTTCCCATCCGGTGGTTTAAGAGCTACTTTCGAAGCTAGAGGTTATACAGCATGGGATTGTACATCACCTGCTTTCTTAAGAGAAGATGCTGCTGGCGTTACTCTCTGTATCCCTACTGCATTCTGTTCTTACACAGGCGAAGCGTTAGATATGAAAACTCCTCTTCTTAGATCTATGGAAGCAATCAGTGATCAAGCAGTTCGTGTATTAAAATTATTCGGACATGATAACGTATCCAGAGTATCTACATCTGTTGGTCCTGAGCAGGAATACTTCTTAGTAGATAAAGCGAAATATTTAAAGAGAGATGACCTTATCTTCACAGGTAGAACATTATTTGGTGCTATGCCTCCTAAGGGTCAGGAATTAGAAGATCATTATTTCGGAAGCATCAAAGAAAGAATTGCTGCTTACATGAAAGAATTAAATATCGAGCTTTGGAAGCTTGGTGTAACTGCAAAAACTCAGCATAATGAAGTTGCTCCTGCACAGCATGAGTTAGCTCCTATTTATGCAACAGCTAATATCGCTACAGATCACAACCAGTTAGTAATGGAGACTATGAAGAAAGTTGCTAACCGTCATGGTCTTGCTTGTTTGCTTCATGAGAAGCCATTCGCTGGTGTAAACGGTTCCGGTAAGCATGACAACTGGTCCATGGTTACTAATACAGGTAAGAACTTATTAGATCCTGGCAAAACACCTCATGAGAATATTCAGTTCTTATTATTCTTAGCTGCTGTATTAAAAGCAGTTGACGTACACGCAGATTTACTTCGTGTATCTGCAGCTAATCCTGGTAATGACCACAGATTAGGCGCAAATGAAGCACCTCCGGCTATCATCTCTGTATTCTTAGGAGAGCAGTTAGAAGATGTTATTACACAGTTGATCGAAACAGGTGAAGCAAAGAGTAGCAAGACTGGTGGCAAATTAGATGTTGGTGTACATACACTTCCTTCTTTCGCTAAAGATGCTACTGATAGAAACCGTACATCACCTTTTGCATTCACAGGTAATAAATTCGAGTTCCGTATGGTTGCTTCTTCCATGTCTATTGGACCTGCTAATACAATCCTCAACTCAATCGTTGCAGATGTATTAAAGGATTTTGCAGATGAATTAGAGAAAGCATCCAATTTCGATACAGCAGTACATGATTTAATTAAGAAGACATTAACTGAGCATAAGAGAATCGTATTCAACGGCAATGGCTACTCCGATGAGTGGGTTGTTGAAGCTGAGAAGAGAGGACTTCCAAACATCAAGTCCATGGTTGAGGCAATTCCTGCTTATGTAAGTGATAAGGCTATCGAATTGTTCGGAAAGCATGGTGTATTCACAGAAGTAGAACTTCACTCTCGTGTTGAGATTCAGTATGAAGCATATGCAAAAGCGATTAATATCGAAGCAAGAACTGCAATCTCAATGGCTGGTGCAAAATACATCCCTGCAGTAATCAATTATACAAAGAAGCTTGCAGACAGCATTAACTCTGTTAAGACTGCTGTTGCTGATGCAGATGTAAGTGTACAAACAGAATTGTTAAAAGAATCTTCAGCACTTCTTGCTAAGGCTCAGGCAGCTCTTAAGAAATTACAGGCTGTTACTGATGAAGCAAATACGAAAGAAGAAGCTGTTGAAGCTGCTGCATTCTTCAGAGAAGTAGTAATTCCTGCTATGAACGAGCTTAGAGCTCCTATCGATGCATTAGAAGTAATCTGTGATAAAGAATTATGGCCAGTTCCTACTTATGGCGATTTATTATTCGAGGTATAATTTATACTGAATAATATAATATATGAATGTTTTGGTGGAGCCGCTTCCGATCGGAAGTGGCTCTACTTTTAACTTAAATGCAGAAAGATTTAGGATGAGCATTAATACGAGGTTATTCATGTTTTATATTGAATGAATGGGTGTAAAGGAAAAATTAACTTGACAATTATACTGAATTCTTATATATTTTGATTATCAAACTATTTGCGTTTCAAAGCAATCTTTAGGAGTGAGTCAAGATGAAGGATAAGCTTGTTCAAATAAATAAAATACTGGTTGAAGTGTATGACGATGTAAATCGTATTGAAGAATATACAATAAAGAATGGTGCATTCAGTGATATCTCTATTACTGAAATTCATACGATTGAAGCAGTCGGTTTATATGGAACAAAGACGATGTCTGAGATTGCATCAGTATTAGAGATTACCATGGGAACCTTGACGACTGCAGTTGATAAATTGATCAAAAAGGGATATTTGGAGCGTAAGCGTAGCAATACTGACCGAAGAATAGTGAATGTAAGTCTTTCTAAGAGAGGAAAACTAGCATACCGTATCCATGAAAAATTCCATTTGGATATGGTTCAACGAATAATGATGGATTTTACTCAAGAGGAAGAGGAAATACTATTAACAGCGTTGAGTAAATTAAATTATCATTTAAAAGAGACTTATAAAGAGGCGCAACAGAGTTAAGTAGGAGGATTCCATAATGAGGTGTGCAACAATCATCGGCACAGGAAGCTATCTGCCGGATAATATAATGACAAATGATGACTTAGCAAAGATTGTGGATACAAGTGATGAATGGATTTCATCAAGAACAGGAATAAAGGAAAGAAGAATTACTACAGGAGAAAATACTTCTGATTTGGCGTATGGAGCAGCTAAAAAAGCATTAGAGATGTCCGGAGTTGATGCAATGGAGATTGATATGATTATGTGTGCTACGATATCACCGGATTCTTTTATGCCTTCTGTAGCATGTATGGTACAGCATTTGTTAGGTGCAAAGAATGCAGCAGCATTTGACTTGGCAGCAGCTTGTTCCGGTTTGGTATATGGTATGACCGTTGCAAAGGCTTTGATTGAAAATGGTATGTATCAGAATATCCTAGTGATAGGTGCGGAAACACTATCCAAAACTCTGGACTGGGAGGATCGATCCACCTGTGTACTTTTTGGTGATGGGGCGGGTGCAGTAGTACTATCCGGTTCGGATACCAAGACGGGAATCATCGCAACTACTCTATCAAGTGATGGTAGTAAGCAGGATTATCTTAGTTTGCCTGCCTTTCCTATGATTAATCCATTATGTAGCGTTGCCGATGAGACAGGAAAGAAACCCACAATTACGATGAAGGGTCAAGAAGTCTTCAAGTTTGCAGTTAGAAGTATTAATGATTTAATTAAAACTGTTCTAAAGAAGGCTGAACTTACTCCGGAAGACATTAAGTACATTATTCCACATCAGGCAAATGTAAGAATAATCGAAACAGCAGCAAAAACCTGTGGGATTCCTTTTGAAAAATTCTTTATGAATCTTGATCGTTATGGAAATACGTCTGCGGCTACAATCGGAATTGCACTAGATGAGATGGTTCAGAAAGACTTGTTAAAATCCGGCGATCGCATCATACTGGTGGGATTCGGTGGCGGAATGACGAGTGGTGCTGTATTAGTGGAATGGAATTAGATTAATTAGCATGTTAAGGGGAACCCCTTTTATATAACATGGTTCAGAATATTTTCTGAATTTAAAATGCATATTACTACATGAAATATGCTTGTAGAAAATAAAATTAGAAAATCATTTGGAGTAGATACTTCTTACTAATAGCTGAACAGTTGGGTGAGGCATTATTAAGCAAAAAGAGGTATATACTCCGACAAAAACACAAATATGGAGGATTTCAAAAATGGATTTCGAAAAAATTAAAGAATTAGTAGCAGAGCAATTAAGTGTTGATGTGGCAGAACTTACATCAGAGACAAATTTAAAAGATGATTTAAATGCAGATTCTCTTGACCTTTTCCAGATTATCATGTCTCTTGAAGAAGAATTTGGTATTGAGATTCCTACGGAAGATACAGAAAGCATCGCAACAATCGGAGATATTGAGAAATACTTAACCCAAAAAGGTGAAGAAGCGTAATTAGTTAAATAAATAGTTTAGACCTGAATCGGCAGTTGTTAAATTAGCCGGCATAATGTTTTGTGCGATTATGCCCATTTGCAACTGCCGAAGCAGAAACTGGGAGTAGTGGGTTGTTATACAATTCTCCAAGGAGGATAACAAGTAATGAAGTCACGTGTTTGCGAATTATTAAACATCGAATACCCTCTTTTTCAAGGAGCAATGGCAAGAATTTCTGATGCATCCTTAGCGGCTGCTGTATCAGAAGCAGGGGGACTGGGCATTATCGCAGGTGGTACTGCACCGGCTGATTACATCAGATCTGAAGTGAGAAAAGCGAAGGAACTGACGAGTAAGCCTTATGGTGTCAATATTATGCTCTTGAGCGAATTTGCAGATGATATCGCTAAGATTGTGTGCGAAGAAGGAGTTAAGGTTGTCACAACAGGAGCAGGCTCTCCCGCTAAATATATGGAGATGTGGAAGGCTCATGGAATTAGAGTGATTCCGGTTGTACCGTCGGTTGCAATAGCAAAACGAATGGTGCGTAGCGGTGCAGATGCAATAATTGCAGAAGGAACCGAATCAGGCGGTCATGTAGGTGAGCTGACTACGATGGTATTGGTACCGCAAATTGTTGACGCTGTGGATGTTCCGGTTATCGCTGCAGGTGGTATGGCTGACGGTCGTGGTATAGCGGCAGCGTTTATGCTGGGAGCAGATGGAGTACAAATCGGTACAAGGTTTTTATCTGCACATGAATGTAATATACATCCGAATTATAAACAAAAGATATTAAACGCTAAAGATATTGATACGATAGTAACCGGAAGAAGTACGGGACATCCGGTTCGTATTCTAAAGAATAAATTAAGCCGACAATTTACAGAGCTTGAGAAATCTTTCGCTCCAGTAGAGGAAATCGAAAAATTAGGTGTCGGTGCATTGGCAAAGGCAGTAGTAAATGGTGATATGGATTACGGTAGCATAATGGCTGGCCAGATTGCCGCTATTGTTAACAAAGAACAAAGCTGTAAGGAGATTATTACTGAGATGTTTGCCGAGGCAGAGCAGCTGCTCAGTAAAAATTGGAGGTAATGATGAGTAAAACAGCATTTTTATTTGCAGGACAGGGTTCACAGTATATCGGAATGGGAAAAGAACTATACGATAACTATGAAATATGCAAACAAACATTTGAAGAGGCAAACGAGAGCCTCGGTATGGACTTAACAAATTTGATTTTTAATGGTAATAAGGAAGAACTTGATCTTACAGAGAACACACAGCCTTCAGTTGTAACGATGTCAATCGCAGCATATCGTGCAATTATTGCAGAAGGAATTACTCCGGATGTGGTGGCAGGGCTTAGTCTCGGTGAGTATTCTGCGTTGACTGCAAGTGGTGTATTTAGTTTATCACAGGCTGTTCCCTTGGTAAGAAAAAGAGGGCGCTTTATGCAAGAAGCAGTTCCTGCAGGTATTGGTAAGATGAGTGCGGTGTTAGCTTTGTCGGAAGAGAAAGTAAGAGAAGCCTGCTCAGAGGCTAAGGAGTATGGTATTGTTGAGCCTGCAAACTTTAATTGCCCTGGACAGATTGTAATCGGTGGTGAAATAAAAGCGGTTGATGAAGCGGCTAAGCTTTGCAAGGAAAAGGGAGCAATGAAAACGATTGACTTAGCAGTAAGCGCGCCTTTCCATACATCAATGCTCAAACCAGCTGCAGATCGTCTACTTCAGGAGTTGGAGCCGATGACCCTGGGTGAAATTGGCACTTCGATTATTGCTAATGTAAATGCAGAGTTTGTTAATGATAGCAGTGCTGTTAAGAACCTGTTATATAATCAGGTTATGAGCAGCGTTCTGTGGGAGCAGACTATTAGAAAGATGATCGAAAGCGGTGTGAACACGTTCGTTGAGATTGGACCAGGTAAAACTCTTTCTGGATTTGTTAAAAAGATTGACCGAGGACTTAAAATATATAATGTAGAAAATATTGCTTCATTAGAAGCAACAGTAAATGCCTTGAAGGAGGCGCAGTAGAAAGGAATCACATTATGCTAAATGGGAAAGTTGCAATAGTTACCGGTGCCGGAAGAGGAATTGGAAGAGCGATTGCCTTACAATTTGCTGAGCTTGGAGCAAAGGTTGTTATTAATTATCGTAACAGCATAGCTCAGGTTGAGGAACTATTAGAAACAATTAAAGCAGCAGGTGGAGATGCAGTCGCGGTTCAAGCTGATATCAGTATTGAAGAAGAAGCAAAGAAGTTAGTACAAGAAGCAGTAAAACATTACGGAAGACTTGATGTTTTGGTAAACAACGCAGGAATTACAAAAGATAATTTGTTAATGCGTATATCTGAGGCTGATTTTGATAGTGTTATTGACATTAACCTCAAAGGAACTTTCTTATGTACGAAGCATGCTTCCACAGTAATGCTAAAACAAAAAAGTGGTAAAATAATTAATATTTCATCCGTGGTTGGATTAACAGGGAATATCGGTCAGACTAATTATGCAGCCTCCAAAGCAGGCGTAATCGGAATGACGAAATCAGTAGCTAGAGAACTCGCATCCAGAGGAATCACAGTAAATGCAGTTGCACCCGGCTTTATAGAGTCTGATATGACGAATCAACTATCTGATAAAGTAAAAGAAGCTACTTTAGCGAACATTCCTTTAAAACGATATGGTAATGCCGGCGAAGTTGCAAGTGCAGTCAGCTTCCTGGCTTCAGAAGCAGCAAATTATATTACCGGCCAGGTGATCCAAGTAGATGGCGGAATGGTAATGTAACAATAAGAAGGAGAAAGCATATGAATCGTAGAGTTGTTGTAACAGGTATGGGTGCAATAACCCCAATCGGTAATAACGTAAAAGAATTTTTTGATAGCGTGCAGGCAGGAGTATGTGGTATTGATTTAATTCAAACCTTTGATACAGAAGTATATTCTGCAAAAACCGCAGCACAGGTTAAGAATTTTGAACCTAAGAATTATATGGAAGCAAAAGAAGCGAGAAGAATGGATCGTTTTTCTCAATTTGCAGTGGTTGCAGCGAAGGAAGCGGTAGCTGATTCCGGACTTGACTTAGAGAAAATCGATAGAAATCGCTTTGGCGTAATCGTAGGTTCCGGTATCGGAGCGTTAGATGATATCGAGAAAGAAACTAATACATTAAGGGATAAAGGTCCAAAGAGAGTAAATCCTTTATTCATCCCAATGACTATCACCAACATGGCAGCAGGTAATATTGCAATCCAATTCGGAGCAAACGGTATCTGTACAAATGTAGTAACAGCATGTGCTACAGGTAATAACTGTATTGGTGAAGCATTCCGCAATATTAAGCATGGCTATGCAGATATTATTATATCTGGTGGCGCGGAAGCTTCAATTACCCCTTTGGGTATTGCTGGATTTCAGGCGTTAACAGCTCTATCTACCAGCAAGGATCCACTCAGAGCATCGGTTCCTTTTGATAAAGAAAGAGATGGTTTTGTTATGGGCGAGGGTGCGGGCATCTTAATTCTTGAAGAATATGAGCATGCGGTGGCTCGTGGGGCAAAAATTTATGCTGAAGTAGTAGGTTATGGTACTACCTGTGATGCTTATCATATTACCTCCCCGTCTCCGGATGGCGTTGGCGGTGCGAGAGCAATGACTCTTGCGATGGAAGAAGCAGGCATAACACCGAAGGAAGTATCCTATATCAATGCACATGGTACCAGTACTCCAACAAATGATCGTACAGAAACAGCAGCGATCAAGATTGCAATGGGTGAAGAGGCTTATACAACACCAATCAGCTCCAGTAAATCCATGTTTGGACATTTACTCGGTGCCGCTGGTGCAGTTGAAGCAGTGGTATGCGTGAAAGCAATTCAAAATGACTTTATTCCGGCTACGATCGGTTATCAGGTACCTGATGAGGAATGTGATCTTGACTATGTACCAAATGTGGGAAGAGAAGCAACAGTAAATTATACAATGTCCAATTCTTTGGGATTTGGTGGACATAATGCAACTATTATCTTTAAAAAGGTGGAGGGATAAGCCATGGATTATAAAGCAATTATAAATCTAATGAAGGAAATGAACCAAACTGATTTAACAAAGGTTGAAATCGAACAGGAAGGTTTAAAAATCTGTTTAGAGAAAAATGCTGAAGTTGTAACGGTAACACCTACTATGATTCCTCAGGCGATCGCTCCATCCGTTATCCCAACGGCTCCGGTTAACTATGCTCCTGCTCAGACAGTTGCAGCACAGGAAGTTCCTGCAGCTCCTGTTGTAGAGGCTGTTGAGGAAACAGGCAAGAAAATAGTATCTCCTATGGTAGGTACCTTCTATGTGTCACCATCACCGGATAAGCCAGCTTTTGTTAAAGTTGGCGATAAGGTAAAGAAAGGTCAGACTGTTTGCATTATTGAAGCGATGAAATTGATGAACGAAATCGAAAGTGAATTTGATGGCGAGATCGTTAAAATCCTCGTAGAAAACGAACAAATGATTGAATTCGGCCAACCTCTTTTTGCGGTGAAGTAGAGCGGAGTGGTTCGAGGGTAGGTTGTGAGGATTTTGTTGCTCGTCGTATGTAGACCGGAATGTATTTCGGTTACCTTAACATCCCTTGCCTTGTTCGCTTCATCCTAGACATCTTCGATGTCTGTCTGATTC
>JAEVYT010000002.1 GCA_023392615.1 Bacillota bacterium
TATATTACTGGTTAAGCATCCTGTTATCTTTACTGTTTTTAGGTTGTATCCAATGTCTTTCGACATCCGATACGGTTCGCGACACATCTTTCGATGCATCAATTGAAAATCTATAACGCGTCTGTTAGGACGCTATTTGAAGCCCATGTGAAGCTTCAATTTTTTAGAATTTTCAGGGTTGTTTCACTGTTCAATTATCAAGGTTCTGTATGCTTTGCGTTTTGATCAACCGCTCTGTTAGCGTTGCTCTGTGGCGCGTCAGCAAAAACAATCTTACCACATGAAGAAACTTATGTCAACAACTTTTTAAATAATTTTTTTATTTTTTTTAAAAATATATAAAATTCAAACAATGCAGAGAAAAACCGTGCTATTTCTACAACATCTTAACATATCATTCCCCATTATTATAATATTTATAAATACTTCTGTAATATTTTAATCTATATATTAAATCTATATATATTCTATGTGTAAGTATGTACCAAGTACTACATTGAAAATAAGGTTGGGTATGAATCATTTCTTCTAAAAAACACTCTCATCCTTTTTCCTAAATTAGAAAAATAATAATAGGGGTTCTGTATTATATATGAACGCGAACTTATATATCCGATCTCTATTATATTAATTTTCCAATGCAGAAGCTTTGTCTGAATGTATCAAAGCCATAAAAGAATATTGTTGGAATATCGGACTTTCTTTCTGAGTAGACGTATCTAACATCATAAAATCATCTCCACTATCTTTGTAAATATTTAGATTATCCTGATATGGCATATTAAACATGCTGTTTTGATGTATATAATTCATCTGAATATTAATACTCATTGGTTCAACACTTCTCCAAAGGGTGTTGAATGCAATATACCCTAGCTGGTTTTTATGATTTTTACCCCAAAGACGGAACTTCATGGATTTATAAAAAGGATCATAGTCACTTTCAAGAGCTGATGTATTATACTTTTCTCCTGACTTTTCTGACAATATTGCACTATATAGAACTTCATTATTTGGCGTTACCAAGTCTTCGGCTAATGAATAGCTTATTACGTCTGTATAATTATGATGTGGAGCCTTGATCCAATTGTAATAAAGTAGAACACGCATATTGCACTCTTTAAAACTTGCTGTACATATGGATAATCTTAATATACCTCCATCTACCTGCATATCTTCGTGATTTATCTGGATAAATTGTACATCCTCATATCTCAGTATCTCACTATCTGGTAAATTATTAAGAATATCGGGATCAAAATTCATTTGTAACATTTTATCGCGAATCTTAATCGCCTGATCATGGTGAAGGGTGTTGTTTAATTGAAATAGATTACTTTTTGGTCTTGGTGTATTAACATAAAAGAGCGCTGTAAAGCAAATAGCTATTGATAGGATTCCAACGCTTATACCATATAAATAATATTTGTAATTCAAGCTCTCTATCTTATATTCTGTGTTTGATTGTTTTGCTGTATTAAGCGCTCTATTTACTCGGGTTAATATTAGAATTAATAAAATAATCATAAGTGGAATTGCAAAGATAGTTACAAAGGGAACGAAAATACATATCAACATTGCAATCGATATGATGAGATAATTATAACTGCAGTTATATACCTTACCTGCTATAACATCATTTGCTATAATTTTACTCATGGAAGCACTTTCTTCACTTTCTTTTTCGTACATAACTTTTTCTAATTCATCTTTTTTTTCTTTTTCACTATTATAAATTCTCTTTACCAACTGAGCTATTCCACTAAATAACCAACAATATGTGGCAATAGCAATAATACTGCTAACGAATGTAAAGCATAAAATAGTTGAAATATCTTTACTAACTTTAGTACTTGATATAACAAATCCAGCTACCATAATCGCAAGTTGAACACTTCCAGTTATAAACATATACTTAAAGTGTTTTGTTTCATGACGTAATTGCCACGCAGCTGTTATTAATAGACACAACCCAATTAAGGGAAGATATGTATCAAGATGTAAATCAAACAAATTAATATGAAAAAATGATAATATTAATCCCAAAAATAATTTAGATGATACACTTTTTATAGATCCGATATCAATTATCTCCTTACTATCCCCCACAATAAATCTCCCTTCAATACCAAACCATAAAATTAGTTACATAAATTTACTTTCATACATTGTAGCATAAAACTACCAAAAATGATAAAGATTTCATTATTCTGTAAAGATTTATAGTTAACGGGGATGAATACTGATTATGTGTGAGATTTAATTGATTGAGAATTATGATTAAACATCAAAAAAACCCGCATAATTAGCGGGTTTTTTGATTCTGACACTATTCAGATAAATTGATAACGGAGAAAGAGGGATTTGAACCCTCGCGCCGGTCACCCGACCTACACCCTTAGCAGGGGCGCCTCTTCGGCCTCTTGAGTATTTCTCCAGAAACAGAACTTAATATAAAAATATTAAATTATTAAAAGATAAATTCCTTAAAAACAAGAAATAATTCTTTTAATTTAAATTTACTTTTGTAATTTCTCACAGAAGCAAGACTTAGTATAGCAAATAGTCTTAATTTTGTCAACAATTTTGCATTACTATTTCGTATAAATTATTACCCTTTGAATCGACAACCACAATAACCGGAAAATCTTCTACATAAAGTTCCCTAATTGCCTCTGTTCCTAAGTCATCATACCCTATCACTTTTGATGCCTTAATTCTTTTCGATAGAAGAGCTCCAGCCCCTCCTACTGCAGCAAAATATACTGCCTTATTTTTAATCATTGATTCAATTACATCATTACTTCTCTTCCCTTTACCAATCATCCCTTTTAAACCTTGGTCTAATAATAAAGGAGTGTATTTATCCATTCTTGAGCTTGTAGTTGGTCCTGCTGATCCGATAACCTGCCCTTCTCTCTCCGGTGTTGGGCCTAGATAATAGACAATATTGTTACTCAAATCGAAAGGAATCTTATTCCCTTCTTGCATTGTTTCAAACATCCTCTTATGTGCAGCATCTCTAGCCGTATATATCGTACCAGTAATGTAAACATAATCACCAGCTGCTAAATCTTCCACCTTTTCTGTCGTCAAGGGTGTATTAATGTATTTATCCATATCAGCTTCCTCTTTCATCCGCTTTCTATATACTTAATTCATACACATCTTAATAATGTATCCTAGGAAATATCAAAAACAATAAATCTATACTTCCCTATTATCTTGATCTTTATGTGGTTATAATAAACTAATCTAGGTTTTAATCCATGATCTATAAGCTAAATAGGGCTCTATTATATTATTCTGTTTACATGTCGATTGACATGACAACATATATTAATCGCTACAGGTAATCCGGCTATATGTGTTGGATATGTTTCGATATTTACACCCAGTGCTGTTGTTTTACCACCCAGCCCTCCCGGACCAATGCCTATTTGATTTATTTCTTTAAGTAGTTCCTCTTCTAGTTTTTTTATATGTTCTAGAGGTGAAGGTTGATTTATACTTCTTGTAAGTGCCTTCTTCGCCAACAGAGCACATTTTTCGAAGCTTCCGCCTATGCCAACCCCAACTACAATAGGTGGACACGCATTTGGGCCTGCCAGTTTTACCGTCTCAATTACTGCATTCTTAACACCCTCTGTACCGTCTGATGGTTTTAACATATATACACGGCTCATGTTCTCACTGCCAAAGCCTTTTGGAGCTACCGTGATTTCTACCTTATCACCGGGAACAACCTCATAATGAATGATACCTGGGGTATTATCTTTGGTATTATCTCGTATTAACGGATCCGATACAACAGATTTTCTTAGATATCCTTCTTTATAACCCTGGCGTATCCCTTCATTGATCGCATCTTCTAGATTTATTCCTTCAATATGGACTTGTTGACCGATTTTCATAAATACAATTGCCATGCCGGTATCTTGACAAATTGGAATGAGATCTTGGGTTGCTATATCTAAATTTTTTGCTAACTGATCAAGAATTTGTTTACCAAGGATTGAGGTCTCTGTATCATAAGCACCTCTTACTCTTTCTTCTACATCAGAAGCCAACTTATAGTTGGCTTCGATGCACATTTCTTTTATATTTTTAATAATATCATCCGTGTGTAAGCTTCTCATGTAAACTCCTTTACAAAGCTTGATTCTTCTATTAATTCCATTAAATTAACTGCTTATTCCTCATCGTTATCAGTTGGTTCTTCTACAGTTGATTCTTCTGCATTTGCTCGCTCCAGTAATTTTTCTAAAGAAACATCCTCTTCACTATAGATTTCCTCTGGAAGTTGAGATTGATCAATAACAGCATCCTCTTCATCGAGTTCTTTTTCTAGCTCTTTGATAAGTTGGTCCTCAGTTGTAGCATCACTTTCACGAACTTTTGTGAAACGTGCAACTTTGATATCAGTTTCCTGATCAATTGCCATCAGTTTCACACCGGAAGTAATTCGTCCTAGTACAGAGATGTCATTTACCATTAATCGAATAACAATTCCTTCTGTTGTTATCATCATGATTTCATTATCATTGTTTACTGCTTTAACGCCTACCACATCGCCTGTCTTCTCGGTAATCTTATAACATTTTACACCTTTTCCTCCACGGCGTTGCACTGTAAACTCATCCATTACCGTACGTTTTCCTAAACCGTTCTCCGATACGAATAATAAATATTCTCCCTGAGTGCTCAACTGCATACCTACAATTTCATCATCACCGGTTAATGTCATACCAATTACACCCATGGACGTACGTCCGGTCGGTCTAACATCACGCTCATTGAAACGAATACACATACCATTCTTTGTGACCAATATAATATCTTTCAGATGGTTGGTGGACTTTACTTCAATTAATTCATCTTCTTCTCTTAAACTGATTGCCTGAAGACCAGATTTTCTAATATTAGCATAATCCTTCATCGGAGTCTTTTTTACGATACCGTCCTTTGTCGCCATAAAGAGGAACCGATCATTCTTATATTCCTTAATAGGGATAATTGCAGTGATTCTTTCATCCGGTAAGAGCTGAAGTAGATTAACAATTGCTGTTCCTCTTGCAGTTCTTCCTGATTCCGGTATCTCATATGCTTTCAGACGATATACTCTACCTTTGTTCGTAAAGAACATGATATAGTGATGATTGGTTGTCATCAATAAATCTTCAATAAAGTCTTCATCTATGGTTTGCATTCCTTTGATTCCCTTACCTCCACGATGCTGACTCTTGAAATTATCAACTGTCATACGCTTAATATATCCGAGCTTTGTCATAGCAATTACTGTATTCTCATTCGGAATCAAATCCTCCATTGAGATGTCAAACTCATCAAATCCAATAGAGGTTCTTCGATCATCCCCAAATTTATCTCTGATAATTGTTATCTCTTCTTTGATTACACCAAGTAAAAGTTTCTCATCTGCAAGAATTGCTTTG
This sequence comes from Bacillota bacterium, assembly GCA_023392615.1. Taxonomy (GTDB): domain Bacteria; phylum Bacillota; class Clostridia; order Lachnospirales; family Lachnospiraceae; genus Mobilitalea. Next base: position 5,454 of record JAEVYT010000002.1, read on the forward strand.
TACTCTGCTATTTTAGCCATAAGTTCTGCGAATTCATTCTCCAGTCTTTCACGTTCCAGACCTGTCAATGCACGGAGTCTCATATCAATAATAGCTCCAGCCTGAGCCTCAGATAGTCCAAAACGCTCTATTAATCGCTCTTTGGCAATTGCACCGTTTTGTGAGGAACGAATAATTGAGATTACCTCATCAATATTATCAAGTGCAATTAATAATCCCTGTAAAATATGAGCTCTTTCTTCTGCTTTGTTTAAGTCATACTGTGTACGTCTGGTTACAACTTCTTTCTGATGTTTTAAATAATAATTTAACATCTGAGCGAGGTTTAAAACTCTTGGTTCATTATTAACCAGTGCAATCATAATTACACCAAAGGTGTCTTGTAATTGAGTATGCTTATACAAATGATTTAATAAAACATTTGCATTCACATCTCTTCTAAGTTCAATTACAATTCTCATACCGGTACGATCAGATTCATCTCGAAGTTCTGTAATACCATCTATTTTTTTATCTTTTACTAACTCTGCTATTTTTTCTATTAGTCGTGCCTTGTTTACCATGTAAGGAAGTTCTGTTACAATAATACGATTTTTTCCGTTAGCCATTGCTTCAATATCTGTGACTGCACGAACACGGACTTTTCCTCTACCAGTACGATACGCTTCTTCAATACCAGCAGTTCCAAGAATCTCGGCTCCGGTAGGAAAATCCGGTCCTTTGATAATCTTCAATAGTTCATCAATATCTGTTTCCCTGTCTTCTTCGATATGATTATCTATTATTTTAAGTACACCATTAATAACCTCTCTCAGATTGTGAGGAGGGATATTGGTAGCCATACCAACCGCAATACCCGAGGTTCCGTTAACCAATAAATTCGGATATCTGGAAGGTAATACTACAGGTTCTTTTTCTGTTTCATCAAAGTTTGGTGAGAAATCAACCGTATCTTTATTGATGTCGGAAAGCATCTCCATCGAGATTTTACTAAGACGGGCCTCCGTATATCGCATCGCCGCAGCACCATCACCATCAACGGAACCAAAATTACCATGTCCGTCTATTAATGGATATCTGGTAGAGAAATCCTGTGCTAACTTAACAAGTGCCTCATAAATAGAACTATCGCCATGAGGGTGATATTTACCCATTGTATCACCAACAATACGAGCACATTTACGATGTGGCTTGTCCGGCCCATTATTGAGTTCAATCATTGCATATAAAATTCTTCTCTGAACCGGCTTTAAACCGTCCCTTACATCGGGTAGTGCACGTGCTGCAATTACTGACATCGCATAATCAATGTAAGACGTTTCCATCGTCTTTCTCAGATCGACATCATGCACCTTGTCGAAGATATTCTCATCCATTACTTTTCCTCCGTTCAAACTTACATTACATAATTCTCTTTTGAATTAGTTTGTGCCAATTATTACATAGGCACAAACTTAAAGGTTTGAATTATGTTTTTCATTAATTCACCGTAAACTAGATATCTAGATTTTTAACATATTTTGCATTTGCTTCTATGAATTCTCTTCTTGGTTCAACCTTATCACCCATTAAGGTAGTAAATGTTAAATCAATTTCTGAAGACTCTTCTTCATCCATTGTTACTCGAAGCAGAACTCTTCTCTCCGGATCCATAGTTGTTTCCCATAACTGCTCTGCATCCATCTCGCCCAAACCTTTATAACGCTGAATTTTATTATTACCGTCACGTCCAACTTCGGTTAAAATCTGATTCAACTCTTCATCACTGTATGCATAGCGAAGAAATTTGTTTTTTTCCACTTTGTATAACGGCGGTTGGGCCATATATACATATCCTTGTTTAATCAAATCAGGCATAAATCGATAGAAGAAAGTTAACAGCAATGTACTGATATGTGCACCGTCAACGTCTGCATCTGTCATTATGATTATTTTATGATAACGCAATTTTTCAATATCAAAATCATCAGAGATACCGGTACCAAATGCAGTAATCATAGCTTTGATCTCATTATTAACTAATATTTTATCTAATCTTGATTTCTCAACATTAAGAATCTTACCACGTAGTGGCAATATTGCCTGCGTTGCTCGGGATCTGGCTGTTTTTGCCGATCCACCCGCAGAATCACCCTCAACGATATAAATTTCACACTTGGAAGGATCTTTTTCGGAGCAATCTGCTAATTTTCCAGGTAAGCTCATCCCTTCAAGTGCAGTTTTTCTTCTCGTTAAATCTCTTGCTTTTCTAGCAGCATCCCTTGCTCTCTGCGCAAGAATTGACTTTTCACAAATCATTTTTGCAATGTTAGGATTTTGTTCAAGATAATATGTTAATTGCTCACTTACTGTGCTATCTACCGCACCTCTTGCCTCACTGTTACCAAGTTTTTGTTTTGTTTGTCCTTCAAACTGAGGCTCCGGAATTTTGATACTGATGATTGCGGTAAGTCCCTCTCTGATATCCTCACCGGACAGGTTTGTATCACTATCCTTTAAGAATTTCATTGATCTGGCATAGTCATTAAACGTTTTTGTAATCGCATTTTTAAAACCAGCCAGATGGGTTCCACCTTCCGGTGTAGTAATATTATTAACAAAACTATATACACTTTCGGTATAGGTGTTATTATGTTGGAACGCAACTTCTACATAAACATTTTCTTTTTGTCCTTCACAATAGATAATATCAGGATAAAGAGGATCTTTATGACGATTTAGGTACTCTACATATTCCTTGATACCTCCGGCATAATGAAACTCCTTTTCTATTAATTCTTCTTCTCTTTTGTCTTGAAGAACAATTTTAATATTCTTTGTTAAAAACGCCATCTCACGTAGTCTTTGCTTTAATACTTCATAGTCATAAACTGTTTCTTCAAAGATTTCTTTATCCGGTAAAAAGGTAACCTTGGTACCTCTACAATCGGTATCACCGATTTCTTCTAGCTTTTTAGGAGCCTTACCTCTCTCATATCTTTGAAAATATTTCTTTCCATCAACACATATCTCAACAGTCAGCCATTCGGATAGAGCATTTACTACAGATGCTCCTACACCATGAAGACCACCAGATACTTTATATCCTCCTCCGCCGAATTTTCCACCTGCATGCAATATGGTAAACACGACTTCAACGGTAGAAATTCCCTTCTTTTGGTTAATACCAACCGGAATACCTCTACCGTTATCTACTACTGTTATTGAATTATCTTCATTAATTGTTACAACGATGGTATCACAATATCCTGCCAATGCCTCGTCAATCGCATTATCGACAATCTCATATACCAAATGATGTAATCCTTTCGATGAAGTTGAGCCAATATACATACCAGGTCTTTTTCTAACCGCTTCAAGACCCTCTAATATTTGTATTTGTTCTGCACCGTATTCATTACTCATACTTAATTCAATCCTCCGTTTCTAGGGAGGATTTCTCCTCCTGTTCTAAAAAGGATTTCTCCTTTTGTTTTTGGAGGCATCCCTTCTTAAGCTTGAAGTTAATCCTCCGGTTACTAATCATTCTCCCCTTTATATAAAGTTTCGCCATTTCTAATTATTTTCGCTTGTCACAACACCCTGATCCACATGAAAAATTCTATCATATTCAAATCGATGACTTACAAATTCCTCCAAGCCGGTACAAGTAATAATTGTTTGAATATCTCCAATGCTGTTTAACAAATGTGTCTGTCTTTGTCTATCTAATTCCGATAATACATCATCCAAAAGTAATATCGGATTATCTTTTATCACTGTTTTAACTAAATCGATTTCAGCTAATTTGCATGATAATGCAGCGGTTCGCTGTTGTCCTTGTGACCCAAACTTTCGTATATCAATTTCGTTGATTGTAAAACTAAGATCATCTCTATGAGGACCAATATTTGTCATTCTGAGATTTAAGTCTCGGTCCAAAGACTTCTTTAACTTTTCCTCAAAATCTTCTACTCTTACATTTGGCTCATATTGAATTAGCAATTCTTCCTTATCTCCGGTTAGTTTCTTATGTATGCCATATACCAATTCATTCAGCCTGATAACAAATTCTTGCCTAGTTTTTATAAGTTTAACCCCATACTCTAGTAGCTTATTATCCCATACATAAAGTGTATCCAATAAATCCCTATTGAAACCAATTTGCTTTAATAAGTTATTTCGTTGTTCTAAAACTTTATTATAACCGGTCAAGTCACTCAGATAAATCTTATCTAATTGACATAGCTCTAGGTCCAAAAATCTTCTTCTCTGGCCCGGGCCATCCTTTATAATATAAAGATCTTCCGGCGAAAAAAACACAAGGTTAAGCATACCAAATAGTTCACCTTGTCTTTTAATCGGAATACCATCTATGGCTACACCCTTCGCCCTATTTTTCTTTAAATGTAAATCAATTCGATGATTTATTTGATTTTTTTCGAGAAATATCCTAATGTGGGCCTCATCCCTATCAAACTTTATAATTTCCTTATCCTTGCTTCCTTTATGGGATTTGGTAGTTCCACATAGATAGATTGCTTCAAGAATATTTGTTTTTCCCTGTGCATTTCCACCATACAATATATTAGTACCACCGGAAAAAGGTATGTTAAGATCATTATAATTTCGATAATCCTTTAACTCCAATGACTTTACAATCATATAAAACACCAACATTCCTTTTTCTTTGTATTCCTATTGCATCTAAAATTATTTAACGATTTTAACCTGCTCTCCTTGGAACTCAACAATATCACCGTCATAGAGTTTTTTTCCTCTTTGCATCTCTACTATTCCGTTGACTTTGACATTACCGTCTAGAATCTCAATTTTTGCATCAACACCGGATTCAACCAATCCCGCAGCCTTTAAAGCCTGTCCTAATTTTATAAACTCATCTCTTAACTTAATTTGCTGCATAATAAATATTTTCTCCAATCAGCGTAGTTACGCTACAACATTAATATTAACCGGTAAAATCAAATAAATATATGATTGATCTTTATCTCTTATAAAGCAAGGAGCTTTTGCATTAATCAAATAAATATCTACATTTTCATCATCAATAACACGCAATGCATCTAACAAAAACTTAGGATTAAATCCAATAATGACATCCTTACCTTCCAGTGTAATATCTATCTCTTCATTCATGGATCCAATCGCGGTATTTATCTTCAACTCAAAATTATTATTCTTAACATCAATAATAATTGGTTTCTTATCAGTTTCCCTAATCAATAATGATGCTCTTTCAATACAACTTTGTAATTCTTTTTTATTAATTGTAACTTTGGTTTCATAATCACTTGAAAGCATCTGATCGATACGATAATATTCACCCTCAATTAATCTGGTTAAAACAACCGTGTTGTCAAATTCAAATAACGCATGCTTATCTGTAAAGAAAATCTGTACTGTTGCAGAGGCTTCTCCTGATAAAATTTTACTAATTTCATTCAATGTTTTTCCCGGTACAATAACTTTTCGATCCTCATAGTCATCCTTCATAAAAATTTTACGTATCGATATTCTATGTCCATCAAGTGATATAACTCTCAATTCGTTCTTTTTAATCTCAAACAATTCACCTGTCATAATTTTATTACTTTCATTATCTGAAATTGAGAATACAGTTTGTCTGATAATTTCTTTTAATGTAAATTGAGAAAGTACAACAGGATTTTGTTTTTCAATATTTGGAAGACCTGGGAATTCTTCTCCTGATCTTCCCGAAATAGAGAATTTTGCTTTTTCACATATTATTTCTGTAATGAAGTTATCATCTGTAGTAATACTTACTTCATTTTCCGGAAGTCTTCTAACAATCTCTGAAAAAATCTTAGCATTTAAAGCAACAACACCTTTTTCAATAATTGAACCTTTGATAATAGTTTCAATTGCAAGTTCCATATCATTTGCAATTAGTTTAATACTTTCGTCCGTTACTTCTATAATCAGGCATTCTAAAATAGGCATAGTTGATTTCACGGGTACCGCTTTTAATACAATATTAACACCATTTAAAAGATCCGCTTTCTGACATTGGATTTTCATATGTGTATAATCTCCCTTCGCGTTTAAATAGATAAATATATAAAAGATTCTTAGTAATCATAATAATAAGCGACGTGTAAATGTTGATATCTGCGTTTTTGCCTTAAAAATAAGGGCCTAACGAGATTGATAACCGATATGATATACGTGTTAAAGTATGTGGAAAACATGGTATAGTTTAACATACATAAAATGTAAATAATATTCATTAACAGAGTATCAACTATTTATCAACCAATTATCAACATCTTATCAACTTTTTAATTATTCTGGGTTAATCTTCTTTATTAAAACATCTATTGTGTTGTGTAATGATGAATCTGACGCAATATCACCTGATACCTTTTCACAACCATGAAGAACTGTAGAGTGGTCACGGTTACCGAGAACTTTACCAATCTCAGTAACAGACATATCAGTTAACTTACGACATAAGTACATAACAATTTGTCTTGGATAAGATATATTACGGCTTTTATCCTTAGAGTAGATTTCACTTGGAGTTAAGCTGTAATGTTCTGATACTACATCTACGATTAATTCAGGAGTAATTACCTTCTTCTCGTTCGGAGATATTATATCTTGTAACGCTTCTTCTGCTAAATCAAGATTAAGTTCCCTTTTCTTTAATCTGGAGAAAGCTACTATTTTAGTAAGAGCACCTTCTAGTTCACGTATATTTGATTTGATATTCGTCGCAATGTAAGCCATTACATCTTCATCTATCTTTAATCCATCTAGCTCTTCCTTTTTACGAAGGATTGCCATTCTTGTTTCATAATCAGGGGATTGAATATCTGCCAGTAACCCATGTTCGAAACGGGAACGAAGCCTGTCCTCCAATGTAAGCATCTCTTTGGGTGGTCGATCACTGGAGATTATAATTTGTCTTTTTGATTCATGTAACGTATTGAAGGTATGAAAGAATTCTTCCTGTGTTCGTTCCTTACCTATAATAAATTGAATATCATCAATTAGAAGAATATCGATGGACCGATACTTTTCTCTAAATTGATGTGTTGTATTCCTTTGAATAGAATCTATTAGCTCATTAGTAAACTTTTCACTGGTTACATAAAGTACTTTCGTGTCAGGGTTTTGATCTAAAACAAAGTGAGCGATGGAATGCATTAAGTGGGTCTTACCTAGACCAACACCACCATAGATAAATAAAGGATTATAGATTTCACCTGGGTTTTCAGCGACAGCCAAGGCTGCGGCCCGTGCAAATTCATTATTCCCACCTACGACAAAAGTATCAAAGGTATATCGTGGGTTTAAAAAGGTGGGACCATTGCTTTTTTTCTTAACAACCGGTTCCACTGCTTTTTCAACAGTATCAATTTGACTTTGAAGAATGAATTTTATTTCATAAGGCTCATTCATAATTTCTTCAATAGAAACCTTTAATAAAAGTTCATATTTATTACGTATAACATTAAGACTCGGAGGCCCAATACGTTCATCGTTTATAAGTATGGTAATTACATGATCTACCACATCATATACTTTTAGCGGTTTAAGCCAAGTAGTATATGATACATCAGTAATTCCATATTCGGATATCAAATATTTTAATATATCATCCCATTTTGATTGAATTAAATTTTTCATTATAGCCTCCATTAATACTCACATAGTTATATCTTATAACATATTTATTAAATTTTCAATGGTGAATATGCCATTCTTCTTATATACTGTGGATAAATGACATTTTGAAGAATAGTTTGATTTTTAGTAATGTGAATAAGTTGATAAAAAGTTTAACATTATACACATAGGTCCAATGTGAATAAAACTGAGCATCCAGGTATAAAACATTACATAAAAACACAGATTATCCACATAAGTTAAAATATTATCAACAATTTACTATATAAATAGGAAGAAATCCATATTTCCACAGGTTGTGAATAACTATTAAGCAAAATATTTACTTGACGGAAATGCGTATTCCTACTATAATAGACGTGATATTCCAATATGCATACAAAGTGAATAGGTATGCCTTTTCATTTTGTCATGACAATATAATTCAAGATTATCTCTGATATTTTTGAATATAAAAGATAAAATTCGCTTACCACAATGCACGGTACAGTTTAAAAGGAGGTGCAGATTAATGAAAATGACATTCCAACCGAAAAAGAGATCTCGTTCTAAGGTTCACGGATTTAGAGCAAGAATGGCTACAGCAAACGGCAGAAAGGTTTTAGCTGCTAGAAGAGCAAAAGGAAGAAAGAAGCTTTCAGCATAGGTCGCAATTATGTGACCTTTTCTTCTATTCATAGTAATAGACCTTTTAATTATTAGTCTTGTGTTGAGAAGACAGGATATTAACCGGTGAATTAATAACAAGTGAATTCGAAACATGAACATGTTGGATGAATTCACTTGTGTTATAATTCTTGGTCTAATAAAGCAATAGGTTTTATTAGAGGGAAAAGGCAAGACAAAATGGATAATACAGAATCGTTAAAAAAGAATGAACAATTTAGAGAAATATATAGTACCGGAAAATCATTTGCGAATAAGTATTTGATTATGTATTTAAAGAAAAACGAATTCAACTACAACCGAATTGGAATATCGGTAAGTAAAAAAGTTGGCAATAGTGTTGTGAGACACAGAATAACCAGGTTGATCAGGGAAAGCTATCGATTATCAGAGGGTAGTATATTAAGTGGATTAGACATTATCGTTGTTGCTCGAGTAGGAGCAAAAGGAAAAGATTACAGTGAGATAAAAAGCGCATTATTACACCTGATTAAACTCCATAAAGTTGGAAAAGAAGGACAGATTAACATATAAGAGATAGTTAAAGTAGGGGTAACGAAGTGATTATAAAGAAAATTCTTATTTTGATAATTAAATTCTATCGAAAATATATATCTCCTCTTAAGAGAACTTCAAGTTGTATTTATGTACCCACCTGCTCTTTGTATGCTATTGAAGCATTGGAAAAGTATGGAGTAATAAAAGGATCTTATCTAGCTGTAAGAAGAATATTGAGGTGCCATCCCTTTCATAAGGGAGGATATGATCCAGTACCGTAATTCATAATGAAGATAAAATTAGTCTTCAGTTATATTCTATTGTCAATTGGACAATAGCTCTAAGGAGGAAAAATTCGTGATTACATTATTAACACCCACAGGTGGGCCTTTAGGACCGATTATAAGTCTATTAGGTATTATCATGAATGCGATATATTGGTTTTTTAATATTTTCGGCATTCAAAATATCGCGTTATGTATCTTTATATTTACATTCTTAATGAGAGCTGCGATGCTTCCGTTAACAATCAGACAACAAAAATTCCAAAAATTATCATCTAGAATGAACCCTGAGATTCAAAAAATTCAAGCAAAATACAAGGGTAAAAAAGATGAAGCATCTATTAGAAAAATGCAGGCAGAGAATCAGGCAGTTTATGAAAAGTATGGTGCAAATCCTACATCAGGATGTCTTCCGGTACTTATTCAGTTGCCGATTATGTTTTCATTATATTATGTAATCAGTAATATTCCGGCGTATGTTGATAAAGTGAAAGCGATGTATCAGCCGATTGCAGAAAAAGTAGTTACAAATGCGGATTATGCGAATACAGTAAAAGAAATTGCAAAAGTTGGAAAGCTCAATGTAAAGATGGATGTGAGTGATCCTAATCATGTAATAAATATATTGGCAAAATTTGGTGATGCGCAGTGGAGTGATTTAAAGAACCAGATTCCTCAATTATCAGATATAATTAATCAATACGTACACAAAATCAATCATACAAATGAATTCTTTGGTTTTAATATAGCGAATCGTCCGGCATTTACATCAGTAGCATTAATCATTCCAGTTTTAGCAGCTCTGTTACAGTTTATCCAAGGTAAACAGATGCAAACAAAGACTACTACAGACAATAAGGACAATCCTGCAGCTGCAGCTATGAATTCAATGAATGTTGTCATGCCGATTATGTCATTATTCTTCTGTTTTTCATTCCCAATCGGTATTGGTTTATACTGGATTGCAGGTAGTGTATTTGCAATTATTCAACAATATTTTGTAAATAAATATTTGGATAAAGTGGATGTTGATGAATTGATTCAGAAGAATGTATCGAAAGCATCTAAAAAAAGTAAAGGTCGAAAAGCAGTAAATGCAAATGGGGCTACATTGCGTGATATTGCTAAAACGCAGACTAAATCGATTGAAAATACGGTAACTGAAAAAATTGAAGCTGATAACAATGATGTTATTGATAGTAGTAGCGATGATCAGCCTTCAAATTCACCGAAGAGTATCTCTGATATAGCGAATCTATTAAAAAACAAAAATCTGTAAGGGGGGCAATTGTATGGAGTGGAAAGAAATAACCGCTAAAACAGTTGATGAAGCATTAACGAATGCAATGCTGGAATTGGGCACAACGATAGATAACATGGAATATGAAGTCATTGAAAAAGAATCCAGTGGATTTCTGGGCATGTTTGGTAAGCCTGCTAAAATTAAAGCAAGAGTTAAACCTACTATAGAAAACACAGCAAAAAAATTCTTGGATGATGTATTTAAGACTATGGGTATTACTGCAACAATCCAAGTTAAATTCGATAAAGAAAATGCAACAGTTGAGATTAACATTGATGGAGAAGAGATGGGAGTACTGATAGGAAAAAGAGGACAAACACTCGATTCCCTTCAATATCTTGTGAGTCTTGTTATTAATAAGAATAATGAAGAATATATTAAGGTTAAATTGGATACAGAGAATTATAGAGCAAGAAGAAAAGAAACGCTTGAAAATCTTGCAAAAAATATCGCTTTTAAAGTTAAGAGAACGAGAAAGCCGGTATCTCTAGAACCAATGAACCCTTATGAAAGAAGAATTATTCATTCCGCATTACAGAATGATAAGTTTGTTGAGACATATTCTGAGGGAGAAGAGCCATTTAGAAAAGTAGTTATCAATATTAAGAAGTCTGTTAGAGATAACAAATATTCGAATAATAGATCCTCTCAAGGATATAAAAAGGAATATGGCAATGGCGATCGTAATAAAGGATATAAAAAGCCTTACAATACCAGTAAAAGCGGATATAATAAGAACTATAGTACCGATTATAAAAAGGATTATGAGAAGTACAGGGAAAGCAAGTTAAAGAAAGAAGAAAGCGTAGAAACAGTTTAAATTATATCTATATGGTAAGGGGCTGTTGCAAAAGTTAATCTATTAAATACAATGTTGCTAATTAACCTCATTTATTACAAGAGGAATATAGCATTGTTCTTAAGGATTATTCTCTTTGCGGCAGCCTCTTACTTTTTACTTGTGAATCTTTGTAATATGATATATTATGAATAGGAATTAGACCGGAATTGGAGGTATGGCATGAAGACAGAGACGATTGCAGCAATTGCCACAGGATTAAGCAATGCAGGAATAAGTATTGTAAGAATCAGTGGCGATGAAGCATTTCACATAATCGATCGTATATATCATTCAAAATCAGGAAATAAACTGCTATCCAATGAGAAAAGCCATACACTACATTATGGTTTTATTATGGATGAAGAAAAAGTGGTTGATGAAGTAATGGTGGCTATTATGAAAGCACCATCAACCTATACAAGAGAAGATAGCGTTGAGATAAATTGTCATGGCGGTATTGTTGTGACAAGAAAAGTTTTAGAAGTAGTATTAAAAAACGGTGCAAGAATTGCAGAACCTGGTGAGTTTACAAAAAGAGCTTTTTTAAACGGAAGAATTGATTTGTCACAGGCGGAAGCAGTAAGTGATATCATTCATGCAAAGAATGAATTGGCATTGAAGAATTCGTTAAATCAATTACGGGGGAATGTACTCGATTTAATTAAAAATATTAGAGAAGATGTTTTAAGAGATATTGCCTTTATTGAAGCAGCATTAGATGATCCGGAGCATATTAGTTTAGAAGGATTCGATTCCGAATTAACGCAACATATTATTAAGGAAAGAAATCTGATAGAGCAGATTCTTAATGAATCTAAAAATGGAAAGATTATAAAAGAGGGAATTAAAACTGTAATTATAGGAAAACCCAATGCCGGAAAATCAAGTTTATTAAACTACTTAGTAGGCGAAGAGAGAGCAATTGTCACTGATATAGCAGGAACAACAAGAGATACATTAGAAGAAACTATAAATTATGATGGCATTATTCTCAATATTATCGATACGGCAGGTATTAGAGATACTCAGGATATTATCGAGAAGATGGGAGTGGACAAGGCATTAAAGATTGCTGAGGATGCAGATTTAATTATTTATGTCTTGGATTCTTCTACCTCACTTGATTGCAATGATGAAATTATTCTTGAGATGATTAAGGATAAAAAATCCATTCTTTTATTAAATAAGTCTGATCTTAATACAATGGTCACGGCCCAAGAGATAAAAGAAAAAGTTAATCACCCTGTAATTAACGTATCGGTAAAAGAAGAAGAAGGCTTATCTGTATTTGGTGATACATTAAAGGAAATGTTCTTTGGTGGTGAAATATCATTTAATGATGAGATATATATTACAAATGAGAGACAAAAGGAAGCATTCATTGAAGCAAATCAGAGCTTATTGATGGTACTTAATAGTATAGAAGCTGGAATGCCGGAAGATTTTTACTCTATTGATCTGATGAGTGCATATGAAGCGCTAGGAAGAATTATTGGTGAAAATGTAGAAGAAGATCTGGTCAATATGATTTTTAAAGAATTCTGCATGGGTAAATAAACTATTTGATAACTATATAGTCCGTTAAAAGCGGTTAGAATGGGAGGAACTTATGTCATTTGTATATGAGAGCTACGATGTTATAGTAGTTGGGGCCGGACATGCCGGTTGTGAAGCTGCATTAGCCTCAGCTCGACTATCTTTAAATACATTGCTTTTTACTGTTAGCATGGAAAGTATCGCTATGATGCCATGTAATCCGAATATAGGAGGAACATCGAAAGGGCATCTTGTACGTGAAATTGATGCACTTGGCGGTGAGATGGGTAAAAATATCGATAAGACATATATTCAGTCTAAGATGTTAAATGTATCAAAAGGCCCTGCTGTTCACTCACTAAGAGCACAAGCGGATAAAGCGGAATATTCAAAGTCAATGCGATTAATACTGGAGAATACTCCGAATCTCACATTAAAACAAGCTGAAGTCACAGAGATTATAGCTGAAGATAACAAAATCACAGGAATAAAGACATATTCAGGAGCAATATATCCTTGTAAAGCAGTAATTCTATGTACTGGTACTTATTTAAATGCTAGATGTGTCTACGGTGATGTTGTAAATCATACAGGACCGAATGGATTACAATCAGCAATACATTTAACTGATTCACTAAAGAAATTAGGGATAGAGATGTATCGTTTTAAAACAGGTACTCCGGCAAGAATTGATAAAAGGTCAATCGATTTTACTAAAATGGAGGAACAGTTTGGAGATGAGAAAGTAGTTCCTTTCTCTTTTACAACAGATCCTAATGATTTAATTAAAGAGCAAATTTCATGTTGGCTGACCTATACAAATGAAGAAACTCATGAAATAATCCGTAATAATATTGATCGTTCACCTCTTTATTGTGGTGCAATTAAGGGTACGGGACCTCGATATTGCCCGTCAATAGAAGATAAGGTTATGAAATTTGCAGATAAAGATCGTCATCAGGTATTTATTGAACCGGAAGGAAATCATACAAACGAAATGTATATAGCAGGTATGTCCAGCTCACTTCCGGAGGATGTACAGTATAAGATGTATCGCTCCGTACCCGGACTCGAGAAAGCAAATATAACAAGAAATGCATATGCAATAGAGTATGATTGTATTAATCCCATGCAATTAAAGCCATCTCTAGAATTTAAGAATGTTGATGGTCTATTTGCTGGAGGACAATTTAACGGAAGTTCAGGATATGAGGAGGCTGCGGCCCAAGGTCTAATAGCAGGAATAAATGCTGCAATGAAATTATTATATAAAAAGCCGTTAATTTTGGATCGTTCAGAAGCGTATATCGGCGTTTTGATCGATGATCTTGTGACAAAAGAGACACATGAACCATATCGAATGATGACTTCAAGAGCGGAATATCGTCTGTTACTAAGACAGGATAATGCAGATATTCGATTAACAAAAAAGGGTTATGAGGTAGGTTTAATTAATGAAGAACGATATCAGAGATTAAAAGAAAAGGAAGAGCTGATAGAAAATGAAATAAAGAGGTTGGAACGAACCAATATCGGTGCAAATAAAGAAGTTCAGGACTTGTTATTAAAACACAATAGTTCTGCACTGAATACAGCGGCAACGTTGGCCGAACTAATTCGTAGGCCCGAGTTGACTTATGAGCTACTTGAAAATATTGATAAAGCTAGAAAAACACTACCGGAAGACGTAATAGAACAGGTTAATATTAATATCAAGTATGATGGTTATATTAGTCGTCAGTTACGCCAGGTAGAACAGTTTAAAAAACTTGAAAACAGAAAAATTCCTGAACAGATTGATTATATGGCTGTTCCTAGCTTAAGAATTGAAGCGAGACAAAAGTTGGAGATGTTTCGCCCGGTGTCAATAGGACAAGCTTCTAGAATATCAGGCGTATCGCCTGCTGATGTGTCTGTCTTGTTAATTTACTTAACGCAGCTTAGGCCCGTGAAGGAAGAGCAGAGTTAACCAATTATTAAAAAGGAAGGTAAGGATACTCTATTATGGTATATACGAATTACCCTGATATGAATGTATTTGAAAGGGGATTGGATGATCTAGGTGTTGTTCTGACTGATAAACAGAAACAACAATTTATTGATTATTATGAGTTTTTGATAGAAAAAAATAAGGTTATGAATCTGACAGCAATTACTGATTTTAAAGAGGTAATTATTAAGCACTTTATTGATAGTATTTCTATTTCGAAAGCGATTGAATTGAAAGATCAAAAAATTCTCGATATTGGAACCGGTGCGGGATTTCCCGGTATTCCTCTCAAAATAGTATACCCCGATACTAATATTGTGTTACTTGATTCGCTTAATAAGAGAATCTTGTTTTTAAATGAAGTAATTGAAAAACTTGATTTAAAGAAGATAACTACAATTCATGGTAGAGCAGAGGATTATGGTAGAGAAGTAATTTATAGAGAAAGATTTGATCTATGTGTCTCAAGAGCAGTGGCAAAGCTTTCATCCCTGTCCGAGTATTGTCTACCTTTTGTAAAAAAAGGTGGTTATTTTATTCCTTATAAATCCGGTAAAGTTGACGACGAAATAAAAGAGTCTGCCAATGCATTTAAGATACTTGGAGCCACTTTAGAGGCTGTAAAGGAATATCAAATACCGGGAACAGATATAGATAGAACGTTAATTATGATTAAAAAGACGAAAAATACACCAAAAAATTATCCTAGAAGTGCGGGCAAGCCAACTAAAGAAGCATTATAGATTAAAAAAATAATATGGAATATTGTAAACGTATTTGTCAATATCTATAAGATAAAGATAGGAAAAGGTGAATGAGATGATTCGAGGAAAGATGTTGTCCTATGGTGATGATTTATCAGAAATTTATGATATAAGAACGAAAGTGTTTGTAGAAGAACTTGGATTACAAAAGGAGCAGGTATTCGATTTATATGATCCTGATGCTATACATGTTTTGGTATATGAAGAGAAATTCTCAGAACAAGGAGAAGAACTTATACCTGTTGCAACTGGAAGAATAACTTATGACGGTGATGTTTGTGAGGTAGCACATATATCTGTTCTTAAGGCCTATCGAAACAAAGAGTATGGAGATTTTGCGATACGAATGTTAATTAATAAGGCATTACTGTCCGGTATTGATGAAATATGTTTAGTTGCGACAAAAGATGTTGTAGGATTCTTTGAGAGGGTTGGATTCACTGTTTCAGAGAGAAAATCTGAAAAAGATGGAAAAATTAAAATGATATTAAATTTATCTAATATGGATTCGATGTGTAAGTGTAAACATTAATTATTGTTTTTATAAATTAAGAGGCTGTTGCAAAAATTAATTCGTTAGTACATTGTTATACTACCTAATGAACTGTTGGGAATAATGCTGTTCATCCAACCAGTGAAAGACTAATAACATTGATGCTAAAAAGAATTACAATTTTACAACAGTCTATTATTATATGTACTAGTTTGTTCCTGTATAATAATATTTATATTAAAGATCGGTTGATGTAGCATCATTCCTATGACTCTCATCATATGATTTTAAGGGTATATACAACAAAATAGGTAATATTTCATAGGTCGAATTTAATCCTTTATATATATATAATTATGATATATGATATAATTAGTTATTCGTATAAATTATAATAAATGCGATATAATCTGATAAAAAGTGATGAATAATATGTTTTATATAACAGATTATGTCGTCCCAGTAATGAAAGGGTGCCTGTAATAAATGGACAAGAATATTAATAAAATTGAAAGTGAAGAAGTAAATTCAGATGAAAAGAAAGATACAAATTATTTACTTAAGGATATTACGATTGAGTACGAGGAAAAACTTTTTTCGATTTCAAAACAGCTAAAAGATCAGACTAATTTATTGGAAGAGAAAGAATTGGAATTAACAGAGAATAATCGTACTAAAGCACATAATATTGACTTCTTTTCTCCCATTTATGAAAAAACAAACGATAATGAAGAGTTAGCAAATCAGATAAATCAAATTCAGAGAAATATTGAAAAGATTAATGAAGAAATGTTAGAATTAACTGATAAAATTGATGGATTAAAAATAGCCGCACAGTTAATTGAAGAAATTTATACGAAAGAGCCGGAAGAGGAACAGACACATTCCTTTGAGGAAGAAAAAAATACTACAGATAATGGACTTGGAATATTAGAAGCGCAGGAGAACGAAAGACAAAGAATAGCGAGAGATCTGCATGATACTACAGTACAAAATTTAACTAGTTTAGTACATAAATCAGAACTTTGTGTTAAATTGATTGATATTGATAGTATTCGTGCCAAACTAGAATTAAATACGATGTCGAATACATTGAAATTAATCATAAATGATATGAGAGGCATTATTTATAATTTAAAACCTATGACTTTGGATGATTTAGGATTAACGATAACAATCGAACGTTTTGCAAATCGCATTATGAGCCAAAAGAATATTCAAGTTATAGTAAATTCAAATCAAGAACCTACAGAAATATTACCTGTTATACGACTTACACTATTTCGTATTATACAAGAGACCTGCAATAATGTAATTAAACACGCGAATGCTTCAGTTATCGATATTGATATACGATATGAAGAAAAAAACATTCAAGTGATTATTAAAGATGATGGTGTAGGTTTTGATACCAAGAAAATGTTAAAAACTACATCAGAGCCGTCATCTAGTTTTGGATTATCAATCATGAAAGAAAGAATTTCTTTATTATCAGGAACATTGGATATAAAATCAGAAAAAGGAGTTGGATCGATTGTTACGATTACAGTTCCATTAACTACTTATGAGGGGGAAATATATGAACATGCCGATTAATATTATGATAGCAGATGATCATTCTATGGTTAGGGAGGGTCTAAAACAGTTACTTGAATTAGATGGAGACATTATTGTTAATGCCGAAGCTAGTAATGGTAAGATGTGTATAGACGAACTGAACGAAACACAAACTGACGTTCTGTTACTTGATATCAATATGCCTATCATGAATGGGCTACAGGTACTTCAATATCTAAAAGATAATCATAAGAAAGTAAAGGTTTTAATATTAACGATTCATAATGAAGTCGAATATTTAATGAGAGCGGTTGAAATTGGTGTTGATGGATATGTATTAAAAGACTCTGATTCTTCCGTACTTAAAAAAGCAATATTTAGTGTACATAAGGGAGATATATTTATTCAACCGGAACTTGCACCGTTATTAAAAATGAAGTTAGATGAAAAGAATAATAAGATCGAGGCTGTAGAAGAAACGTTAACAAAAAGGGAAATTGAAGTATTGAAACTAATATCAGAAGGGTTATTCAATAAAGAAATCGCCTATATCTTAAGTATTAGTGAAAAAACAGTGAAAAATCATGTTTCCAATATTTTTAAGAAAATTGATGTTTCCGATCGTACCCAAGCAGCGGTATATGCAATTAAGAATAATATAGTTGAGTTATTTTAAATGAGAATTGGAATAGAATGTTTCACGTGAAACATTCTATTTTTTTGTGCATATAGAATCAAGATTGAATCTATAAATAATAGAAACTATACTTAATTAATAATTAGAAATGTTTCACGTGAAACAATTTGAAAATGGAGGTTAAGGAGTTGTTATAATATGATAAAAATAAGGTCAATATTGTATAAATATTATCATTATGTCTTTATATAAAAACTGAGCATTACAACAAAAAAGAATTATAAATGATTTCATAGGTGTATTGCATACTATCCTTACGATATTGTAAAAACAAGATATGATCATATCGTTTTTAGAAGCGATATATCGTGTGATAATTATTGGATATATTTTTAGTCAATAATATTTACTTAGACATTATGTATCAGATTATGAAAAGATACTAGATATAATAAATGATTAATGATATAATAGGGGATGCGTAAGTCAGGAATAAATGATTTTTGAATGCCTTAAAGATAAGATGAGAGAGGTGGAGAAATTATGGCAAGAATTATCGCTATTGCGAACCAAAAGGGAGGAGTCGGTAAAACAACTACAGCAATAAATCTGTCTGCTTGTTTAGCCGAAAAGAAGAAAAAGGTTCTGGCGATTGACATTGATCCTCAAGGAAACACTTCAAGCGGTTTGGGAATCGACAAGAAAAAAATTAAGAATTCAATATATCAGATGATAATCGGTGAGTGTTCTATAGAAGATTGCAGAATTAATACTCCTATAAAGTATCTTGACTTATTACCTTCAAATGTTAATCTGGCAGGAGCGGAGATTGAACTGATTGGTGTCGAGGGACGCGAATACATATTAAAAAAGGAAGTCGATAAGATTAGAGACGAATATGATTTCATTATCATAGATTGTCCACCTTCATTAAATACGTTAACAGTAAATGCTATGACTACAGCAGACACGGTCTTAGTTCCTATCCAATGTGAATTCTATGCATTAGAAGGTCTCACTCAATTAATGCATACAATAAATTTGGTTAAACAAAGATTAAATCCAATGCTAGAGATGGAAGGTGTTGTATTTACTATGTTTGATGCCAGAACAAATTTATCTTTACAAGTTGTAGAAAATGTTAAAAGTAATTTGAAACAAAACATATATAAAACAATAATTCCACGAAATGTTCGATTGGCGGAAGCACCAAGCCACGGACTACCAATTAATTTGTATGATTCCAAATCTGCAGGAGCCGAAGGTTACAGACAATTAGCAATGGAAGTCATTGAAAATGATGATGCGGAAAATTACGATAGTGATATTGTTGATAATAAAAAGTTAAAAAAGAAGAAAATAAAATCAAAGAAAAAATAGATGCTAAAAAGGAGGTCTCATATGGCAGTTAAAAAGGGACTTGGCAAAGGTTTGGATATCATGATTCCTGAACAAATTATTGAAAATACAAAGGATAATACTGATAATGTTTCACGTGAAACATTTATTCAAATCAGTAATATTGAACCAAATCGTACTCAGCCGAGAAAGAGATTTGATGAAGATGCACTCCAAGAACTAGCTGATTCAATAAAACAATATGGTGTAATACAACCTTTGATTTTACAAAAGAAGGACAAGTATTATGAAATAATTGCAGGTGAGAGACGATGGCGAGCGGCTAGATTAGCAGGATTGAAAGAAGTCCCTGCAATCGTGAAAGATTATTCACCTCAGGAAATTGTTGAAATAGCATTAATTGAAAATATTCAAAGAGAAGATCTCAATCCGATTGAAGAAGCACAGACATATCATAGGTTGATTCAGGAGTTTAGCTTAAAACAGGACGAAGTTGCTGAGCGTGTTTCAAAGAGCCGTGCAGCGGTAACGAATTCGATGAGATTACTTAAACTAGATGATCGTGTGCAACAAATGCTGATTGATGATATGATAACCAGTGGTCATGCCAGGGCATTGCTTACGATTGAAGATAAAGAAATCCAATATGGATTAGCAAATAAAATTTTCGATGAGAAGATGAGCGTTAGAGAAGTCGAGAAATTTGTTAAAAAAATCGGAGAGGAAAAACCCAAAAAAGATATTGCTGCTACAAATGAAGATATCGTTATCTATCGTAATATAGAGGAAAAGATAAGAAATAAAGTTGGAACCAAGGTGTCTATTCATCGCAAGAATAATAATAAAGGGTCAATAGAAATTGAATATTATTCAAGTGAAGAGTTAGAAAGAATTATTGAACTTTTTGACGCTATGTCATAAGAAGATCTGTCTCAATTATTGAGGTGTTAAATTTACACATTAATATAGGTGCCTGAGGTCTGTACCAAGCAAAACCACGTTACTAAAGGCAGCCATAGAAGTAAAATATATGTAGTTTAAATTATATAATCACTTGGGAGGAAATTAAAATGAATGTATTAGATTTCATCAACGAAAATATAGCATATGTAGCAATAGGTCTTGCAGTATTTTCACTGTTATTATTTGTATTTTTTATTGTTATAGCAGTTAAACAAAGAAATCTGAAAAAAAAGTACAAAAAATTTATGATGGGTGGAAACGGAGAGAACTTAGAAGGACAAATTCTATCTCGTTTTGCTGATATCGATAATCTTAAGAATGAAGCAAAACAATTAAATCAGGAACTTAAAAAGGTTAACGATAATTTGTTAATTACATTCCAAAAAATCGGTGTTGTTAAATACGATGCTTTTAAAGAGATGGGTGGTAAATTAAGTTTTGTTTTATGTTTACTGGATAAGAACAACAATGGTATCTTGCTAAATTCTGTACATAGCAGTAGAGAAGGTTGCTATACTTATATTAAAGAGATCATCAAGGGAGAATCTTTCCTAGAGCTTTCCGAGGATGAGAAAAAATCATTAGACCAAGCTTTAAATAGTAGTAATTTTATGGCATAAATTAAAGATAAAAGACTATTGCAAAATATATAGGAAGAAGGATGTATTGCCTTATTAATTATTATTAATGTAATACATCCTTCTTCTTTAATTTTTATAATATTTTTCATGCTTTAATAATATTACAGATACAATATCTTAAAGTTATAGTTATAATTTTTATATATTTGATGATTTTGGAACATTTCCTTTACCGTAATAAGCAAGCAAGTATAACTCTTCAAGTTCAGATACGAGAGGAAGCCTAGGATTGGCTGTTGTACACTGATCGCTAAAAGCAAGATCTGCAAGAGCAGGTACCTTCGATAAGTAGTCTTTTTCGTCAATTCCACCAAGTTCGATTAAAGAAGCAGGAATTCCCAAGTCTTTATTTAACTCTTCTACATTACTTGCTAACATTTCAACGGCCTCATGATTGGTTTTTGGATTTTTTCCTAATTTCTTCATCAGTTCAAATATTTTGTCGCCAACAATATAGCTCTCGTACTTAGGAAATGATGTGAACTTTGTAGGACACTCAACACCATTGTATCGAATCACGTGAGGCAGTAAGATAGCGTTTGCACAACCGTGAGCTACGTGATACTCACCACCTAGTTTATGTGCTAAGGAGTGATTTATACCTAAGAACGCATTGGTAAAAGCCATTCCGGCTATAGTTGATGCATTATGCATCTTTTCTCGGGCCAATGGGTTTGCAGCTCCTTCCTCATAAGAAGCTTTCAAATATTTGAATACTAAATCAATTGCATGGATTGCTAAAGCATCAGTATAATCGGATGCAAGAATTGAGATATAGGATTCAATTGAGTGTGTTAATACATCCATTCCGGTCCAAGCTGTCGATTTCTTTGGTACGCTCATTACAAAATCAGGATCTATAATTGCAACATCAGGTGTTAACTCATAGTCAGCTAATGGGTACTTCTTATTTTCTTTTTTGTCCGATATAACTGCGAAGGAGGTTACTTCAGATCCGGTTCCTGAGGTGGTTGGAATGGCAACAAATTGAGCTTTTTTACCTAATACAGGGAATTTATAGGTGCGCTTACGGATATCGAGAAACTTAAGAGACATATTCTTAAAGTCCGCCTCTGGATCTTCGTAGAAGAGCCACATACCTTTTGCTGCATCGATTGCAGAACCTCCCCCGAGAGCAATAATGACATCGGGGTGATACTTATTCATTTCATCTACACCCTTTAATACTGTTTCAAGACTTGGATCCGGCTCAACTTGATCGAATATTTCGCAGTGCACATAATCGGTACGTTTTCTTAATTGATATAATATTTTATTTACATAACCTAACTGAGTCATGGATGGGTCAGTTACTATAAATGCTTTAGTAATGCCCGGCATTTTTGCTAAATATGCAGTTGATCCGGATTCAAAATATATTTTACTCGGAACCTTAAACCATTGCATATTCACCCTCCTCTTAGCAACACGTTTATAATTTACTAAGTCAACAGCGGAAACATTATGTGTGGTAGAATTGCCACCGTAGGAGCCGCAACCCAAGGTAAGGGAAGGCATGTTTGTATTATAGAGATCACCGATAGCCCCATGCGTTGATGGAGAGTTTACAAGGATTCGACCGGTTCTCATCTTCGCCGAAAAATTCTTAATTACATTTTCATCGGAAGAGTGTATAACCGAGGAATGACCAAGTCCGCCAAGTTCAACCATCTTTTCACAGAGTTCTAGACCTTTCTCCGAATTTGCTGCTTTTATAATCGCAAGCACAGGAGATAATTTTTCTTTGCTCAGTGGATACTCCGGCCCAACGCCTTCTAATTCAGTACATAGTATCTTAGTTTGAGCAGGAATTTCTATACCAGCCAATGCAGCAATTTTTACTGGAGGTTGACCTACGATAGCAGGATTAACTGCTCCGGTTTTCTCATTTATTACGACTGGCTCTAATAATTTAATCTGTTCCTTAGTTGCAAAATAGCAACCGGCTTTCTTCATTAATTCAATCACTTCCTTATAAACAGGGGCTTCAATAATAGCGGCTTGCTCTGAAGCACAAATCATACCATTATCAAAAGATTTAGAAAGTACTAAATCATTCACCGCACGCTTTAGGTTAGCGGTTTTTTCAATAAAACAAGGTACATTACCTGGCCCTACACCAAGAGCTGGCTTACCACAGGAATAGGCTTGTTTCACCATTCCCGAACCACCAGTTGCTAAAATCATAGATACATCAGGGTGGTTCATTAATTCTCTGGTCGCATCAATGGAGGGATATTCGATCCATTGAATACAATTCTTTGGAGCACCCGCTTTTAACGCTGCTTCATATAATGTCCTAGCTGCTTCCCTAGAACACTGCTGTGAACTTGGATGAAATCCGAATATAATTGGATTTCTTGTTTTTATGCAGGTTAGGCATTTGAACATAGTAGTAGAGGTTGGATTAGTAACGGGAGTAACACCAGCTACAATTCCGACAGGTTCAGCTACAATCATGTAGTCCTCTTCATCATTATCTTCAATTATACCAACAGTTTTTTGATACTTGATGGAGTGCCATACGTATTCGGTTGCAAAGATATTTTTCGTTATTTTGTCTTCGTAAATACCTCTTCCGGTTTCTTCAACAGCCATTTTAGCGAGTACCTGTTGTTTTGATAGACCTGCTAACGCCATCTCATGAACAATATTATCAATAGTTTCCTGGTCTAGTATTAAAAAGTCTTTTAAAGCCTGTATCGCATTGGTTACCAAACTATCAACATGCTCCTTAGGAGTGGGTTGTTTCAGGTTTTCACTGGACATATTAATTCCTCCTTAGATTACTAAATATTTAACATAACCCTCATTTTTATAAGAAATCACAATTCTGTTTTGTAAATTTGATTGTTAAATAAATAACAATCAAATATTTTTATCATATCTGTAAAGGAAAATAGAAAATTTACAATATTGTTAGTTGTATGAAAAAAATCAACATATCATACATAAATTTATGTGTCTAACATATAAATATATATTATTTATTCCATAATATAGAAGAAAAGTATTACAAAGTTTATAAAAAGAGATATGGAGGGCAAGTTATAAACAATTGTGCATGAATTGTAAAATTATGTGGATTATAATCAAGCTAATGATTTAGCAGGTGGATTAGTGTAATACCATACGAATCTATTGCCAGTATGAATAAAATATGATATAAATAATTATTACATGAAATTGATATAGGGAACGTAAAATATAATGAGTTTATGCAGTAATGAATGGAAGTGATAACAATGCATAGTTTTATGAGAGCAATAGGTTTTAGCAACATTAATAATAGAATGGATTTAAATGTTCTATTTGAAGATATTATTGATCATCCCACACGGATGCGACTAATTCAGATAGGTGAGAAAGAAAATCTCACTGAGCTGACAATGGAATATGCCGAGGGGATGGGCATAACACTCCGTGGAGAGATGGATGAAAATAATAAGTTTCAAATTGAACATTATTTTCCGTGTCTTTATGGTCAAAATATCAGTACGAGAGAAGAAGTTGGTATTAATAAACGAGTAGATACTGAGGCATACACCGGAATGTGTGACGATTTTCGATTGGGTGTATCGTTGATTTTTTACCTACAGAACGTGATAGAGTATTTGGAGAAGAAAAAGCACAATATGCCCATGACTACACCTTTTTCAATTACTTTGGCGGCTTTATCTCTAGATGGGAGAATTCTACTACCGATAGAAAAGGATGAAATACAGGTACGAAACATAACTGCTGAAACGAAATATCGCAATAATTTGATTGCTGAAGCAAAAAAGGGCAATCAGGATGCTATTGATAGTTTGACAATAGACGATATTGATACTTATGCTATGGTGTCAAGAAGAGCTAAAAAAGAAGATATCTATACAATCGTAGACACATCCTTTATTCCGTTTGGTTCAGAATCAGATAATTACAGTATTATTGCCACGATTACAGACTGTAATTTGATTACCAACCAGGTGACTGCAGAAGAAATATATGATCTTCAGCTGATGTGCAACGATTTGAGTTTTCGTGTATGTATTAATAAAGACGATCTCCTGGGAGAGCCTGCGGTAGGAAGAAGATTTAAGGGTAATATATGGATGCAGGGTAAGATTGATTTTTCTGAAAATGAAAAATAATTATTAATTTTTAGTATAAAAGAGCTGATAAAGGCATTTATTCCGATAAGAAACATTTTGAATGTATTTTGGAATTAATCGCATTTATCAGCTTATTTTTTAACTTCAGGTTTATTATTTAATCATTGACTAACCGGGTTGGAAATAGTAGAATAACTATGTTGTTTACGTGCTTGTAGCTCAGCAGGATAGAGCGTCCGCCTCCTAAGCGGAAGGTCGTGGGTTCGAATCCCGTCAAGCACGTTTTTTATATTCAATAAGATTATCCAATATTATATAAAACATAAAAGATGCTGTAAATTTATTCGATGTATATTGATAAATTTGCAGCATCTTTTATGTTTTATACGTATAGAACTTCTAAATCTATTTATAATACCAAATGTATATTTATTTATACCACTTTACATGGATTTCACAGAAACAATACAAAACTGTGGTATTTACATGTACTTATTCATGTTAACTTATTATTGTAATCAGAGAGAACATTGTAAATTAAAAAGGAGATTTAATATGAAGAAGTTAAGAAAAATAGCAGTTTTATTTTTAACACTAGTTATGATTACAGGAGCATTAGCTGCATGCGGAAACAAAAATGAAGATTCAAGTAAATCAGATAATAATACTACACCAGGAACAGAAGCAACTAAGGGTGCAGACAAAGACTTAAGCGGATCAATAACCTTAGCAGGATCCACATCAA
Source organism: Bacillota bacterium (assembly GCA_023392615.1). Classification (GTDB taxonomy): domain Bacteria; phylum Bacillota; class Clostridia; order Lachnospirales; family Lachnospiraceae; genus Mobilitalea. The sequence goes on from JAEVYT010000002.1 coordinate 31,481, forward strand.
TGGAAAAATTGGCGAATGCAGCTGCGGAAGCATTCATGGAGAAAAATCCTAATGTACAAGTATCTGCGGAGTTCACAGGTTCCAGCGCAGGTATTGAAGCACTTTTAGCAGGATCGGTTAATATCGGTGATTCATCCAGAAACTTAAAAGATGAAGAAAAGAGTAAAGGTGCAGTTGAGAATATTGTAGCTATTGATGGAATTGCTGTTATAACAGACAAAGCAAACAAAGTAGCAAATGTTACAAAGGATCAATTGGCAAAAATTTATAAGGGTGAAATTAAAAACTGGAATGAAGTTGGTGGAGTTGATCAACCGATCGTTGTAATCGGCAGAGAAGCAGGATCCGGAACAAGAGATGCTTTTGAAGAAATCCTTGAGATCAAGGATGCTTGTAAGTATTCTAATGAAATCAACAGTACCGGCGGTGTTTACTCGAAAGTATTAAAAACTCCAGGAGCAATCGGATATGTATCACTTGATGTATTAGATGATACAGTAAATGCAGTTAGCGTTGATAATATTAAACCTACTGAAGAAAATGTAAAATCAAGAACATACTTATTAAGCCGTCCTTTCGTTATGGCAACAAAAGGTGAGATTGCAAAGCAGAGTGAATTAGTTCAAGCATTCTTTGATTTTATCAAATCAGCAGATGGCCAGGCGATTGTAAAGAGTGTTGGTTTAGTAACAGTTGATTAATATCTAATATAAGCATACTTAAAGGAAGAATTATCTAAAGAGATAATTCTTCCTACAGTTGTTCTAAAGTAAATAACAAGGAGACTATATGAGCGATAAGAGCTTTTCTATTATAGGAAATTATAAAACAAAGAACACCGTAGAACGAATCGCACATGTTATATTTGTAGCCTGCGGATTATTAGCGGTAGTTGCAGTATTTTCAATCACTTTATATATGATTATAAGTGGTACGCCGGCTATATTTAAAGTAGGATTGAAAGATATATTATTCGGAACAGTATGGAAACCAACAGCTGCGAATCCTAGCTTTGGTATCCTTTATGTAATACTTACTTCTATCGTAGGTACAGCAATGGCAATCGCAATTGGTGTACCAATTGGACTTCTGACAGCAGTTTTTTTGGCTGAAACAGCGCCAAAGCGCCTTGCCAATATTGTTAAACCCGCAGTTGAATTACTTGCTGGGATTCCTTCTGTGGTATATGGTTTATTGGGTATTTTAATATTAAGTCCTTTGATTTATAAAATAGAAATGGCATTGTATAGAAATACACCGGATCATCAATTTACCGGAGGGTCTAATCTGATATCTGCAGTATTGGTTTTGGCCATAATGATCCTTCCTACTGTTATTAATATCAGTGAAACAGCATTAAGAGCAGTACCAAATCATTATAAACATGCTTCTTTAGCGCTGGGGGCTTCCCATATTCAGACTATTTTTAAAGTGATTATTCCAGCTGCAAAATCGGGTATCGTAACAGCTATCGTCTTAGGTGTCGGAAGAGCAATCGGTGAAGCGATGGCAATCAACATGGTTGCCGGTAATGGTGTAAATATTCCACTTCCATTTAATTCAGTACGATTCCTTACGACCGCGGTTGTTAGTGAAATGGGTTATGCATCCGGGACACATAAACAAGTATTGTTTACAATCGGTCTGATATTATTCGTATTCATTATGGCTATTAATCTTATACTCAATAAAATAATGAAGGGAGGAAAGAACGATGCCGACAACTAATAGTATTTATGACAAACGTACCAGGACGTTGGATATATTAGCACATATTTTGATTTATGTATGTGCATCAGTATCGATCTTTATTCTTGCCGGAATTGTAGGATACGTATTTTATCGTGGTGTATCGGCTGTTAACTTGTCTTTTCTTACCACAGTTACGAGTAGTTTAAGACAAACATACGGAATCGCAGGTAACATAGTTAATACAATTTATATTATAGTAATAACATTACTAATATCCGTACCATTTGGTGTCGGAGCAGCAATTTACTTAAATGAATATGCAAAACCCGGAAGACTGGTGCGATTAATCGAATTTACTACAGAGACTTTAGCCGGGATTCCTTCTATTATATTTGGCTTATTCGGTTATGTATTCTTTGGAACCACATTAGGCTTTAAATTCTCCATATTGACCGGCTCATTAACGTTAGCAATTATGGTGCTTCCACTCATTACGAGAAGTACCCAGGAAGCATTAAAGACTGTCCCTTCTAGTTATCGTAGCGGTGCCCTTGGTATCGGAGCAACAAAATGGTATATGATACGTACGATTTTAATTCCATCCGCTATGCCGGGTATTATAACAGGTATTATCCTTTCCGTAGGGCGTATTGTAGGTGAATCTGCAGCATTATTATTCACCGCAGGGAGTGGTTATCTCCTACCGAAATTAGGTAACTATGGTGAGGGATTAATTGATAAGGTAGCACAGCCGGGAGGTACACTTACAATACAGTTATATTTATGGATGGAAAAAGCAAAGTACGAACAGGCCTTTGGTATCGCATTAGTTTTACTAATTATTGTATTTGGTATCAATATGCTTACGAAGTACTTAGCACATAAATTAAACGTGAATAAGCAATAGACTTATATAATAAAATTCCCGGTATGCATACGCGTGGAGTTTAGATGGAGGATATATGAATAAAGATAAAATCATAACGCAAGCATTAAATTTGCACTACGGAACAAACCATGCATTAAAAAATATAGATATGAATATTAAAGAAAAATCAATAACAGCATTTATTGGTCCTTCTGGTTGCGGTAAATCAACCTTTCTAAAAACATTAAATCGAATGAATGATTTAATTCCAAATGTTACGATCGATGGTTCTGTAATATTGGACGGAGAAAATATCTATGATAGTGGGGTTGATACTACTTTGCTTAGAAAAAAAGTAGGCATGGTATTCCAACAGCCAAACCCATTTCCTATGTCTATCTATGATAATGTAGCTTATGGCCCAAGAATTCATGGAATCAAATCAAAGGCAAAGCTAGATAAGATCGTGGAAGAGAGTTTGATTGGTGCTGCCTTGTTCGAGGAAGTAAAGGATCGATTAAAAAAATCAGCACTAAGTTTATCCGGTGGTCAGCAGCAAAGACTCTGTATCGCTAGAGCTCTTGCAGTAGAGCCAGAGGTGTTATTAATGGATGAACCAACTTCGGCACTTGATCCTATTTCAACCTTAAAGATTGAGGATTTGATGTCCGATCTTAAGGAAAAGTATACGGTTGCTATCGTTACCCATAACATGCAACAAGCAGCACGTATCTCAGATTATACGGCATTCTTCCTAGTTGGCGAAGTTGTAGAATTTGCAACTACCGATACGCTATTTACCAGACCTACGGATAAGAGAACAGAGGATTATATCACAGGTAGATTTGGTTGATTCATTAGTCTGCTATTTGACTATAAAAGGAACATCAACTATAATTAGTATTAAGGAGGTTATTTATGACCGCTAGAATGAGTTTTGAACATGAGTTACAATTACTAAAAGATAATTTGCATGAAATGGGACAAATGATTGAATCTGCAATTGAGAAAACGCTAATTGCATTTGAATCTCAAGATGAAGCCGTTGCGAATGAGATTATTCAAGAAGATCGAACCATTAATGATATAGAAAAAACGATTGAATCCAGATGTCTTTCCCTAATATTAAAGCAACAACCGGTTGCAAGAGACCTAAGGGTAGTAACAACCGCTCTTAAAGTAGTTACGGATATGGAACGTATTGGTGATCATGCGGCTGATATTGCTGAGCTTATCATTCGCGAAAAAAGAGAACCGTTATTTAATCTGGTACAGCATATTCCTGAAATGGGAAAAGCAGCAAAGCAGATGGTACATGATGCAGTTCATGCGTTTACAAGTCTTGATACAGAGAAAGCGAAAGAAATCGCTAAAAAGGATGATATCGTAGATGATCTTTTTGATAAAGTAAAGGAAGAAGTTGCATTGTTACTTCGTGCTTCGAATGAACACGTTGATCAATGTGTAGACATATTAATGATAGCAAAATATTTTGAACGTATTGGTGACCACGCCGTAAACATCTGTGAATGGACCGAATTTAATGAAACAGGATCCGTAAATAATATCAGAATATTATAAAATGGGGGGATTCCATTTGGAAAAAGTATATGTTATTGAGGACGATGAAAGTATACGGGAATTGTTAAAGGTAGCATTAGAAGGCTTTGGTTACAAGATTAAAGCTTATGAATCGGCAGAACCTGCGTTACTTGATATGAAGGAGGATAAGCCGGATTTGGCATTATTCGATTTAATGCTTCCGGGTATGGATGGTTTATCCGCGATTCGTTTGCTTCGTCAGGATGCACAATTAAAAAATGTGCCAGTTATATGTTTAACAGCTAAGGACAAAGAACTGGATAAAGTAATGGGTTTGGACGTAGGTGCCGACGACTATATTACGAAGCCTTTCGGTGTTCTGGAACTCGCAGCTAGAATACGATCTCTGCTCCGCCGATCTGTGAGGGAAGAAAGTGCCTTTTATATAAACATCAATTCAGTAACTATTAATACACAGACTCGCGAAGTAAGAAATGATGGGCAATTAGTAGAATTGACATTTAAAGAATATGAGCTATTATTATACTTAATAGAACATGATTCCAGAGTGGTAAACAGGGATGAATTATTAAATCAAATATGGGGTTACGATTATGATGGTGAGACCAGAACTTTGGACAGCCATATTCGAACGTTACGCCAAAAACTCGGGAGAGTCGGAACCGACTGTATTAAAACGGTTCGAAGTGTTGGCTATCGATTTGTAAAAACGGATAATTAAAAGGGTGCTGATGTAAATGTTTTTTGCATCAGCATTTGTTACATTAAGATATAAACAGGGGGTTACATGAAAAAGGCGATATTTAAAAGATTTATACTAATATTGTTATTAGCGCTTTTGCTGAGTGCAAGTATATTGGAGATTGTGTTGAGTAATATTCTTCTTGAAAAAACAGAAGAAGATATGTTGTATTCTGTGAGAATAGCAGATCATGGAATGGATTATAACGGAGATTTACAGGCTCAAATTAATAGCCTTAAAAAAATCAAAGGGAATGAATCCACGCGATTTACGATTGTAGACTTAAATGGTAAAGTATTGGCTGATAGTGATGTAAAAGATGTCACTAACATGGAAAATCACTTAAACCGTGAAGAAATTAAAAAGGCTAAGAAAAAAGGAACCGGATATGCGATTAGAGAGTCCGTAACATTAAAAGAGTCGATGTTATATGTAGCAGCATTATCAGACAATGAGAGCTATTATATTCGTATTGCAGTTCCCTTTTCCGGAATTGAACGTTATTTAAGTGCTTTGGTACCTGCATTATTAATCAGTATCGGTGTTACCCTGTTTTTATCACTTATATTAGCAAACCGTTTTGCAAAGTCTGTAACCCAACCATTGCATGAAATTGCAGAAGAGATGCTAAAACTCAAAGAAGAAAAACCTGATTTCCATTTTAAACATTATCAATATGATGAAATGAACGTTATTGCTGCGACAACGATGCAGATGTCTCAAGCGGTTAAGGAATCCATGAACCGTATCGAGTTCGAGCGACTAATTAGGCAAGAGTTTTTTTCGAATGCATCACATGAGTTAAAGACACCACTTACTTCAATACGTGGTTATCTGGAACTGATTGAGAATAATATGGTAGCGGACGAGAAGATGAAAAGAGATTTTTTATCTAGAATAAAAAAAGAAACAGGAAATATGACGAATCTTATTAATGATATTCTTATGATATCAAGACTAGAAACGAAGGAAGCAGAAGTCGTGTTATCCGATGTTAGAGTATGCCCACTCGTACGCGAGGTTTGTAAATCCTTTGAACCACTTGCAAAAGAATATCAGGTTGAACTATCGATGAATTGCAGACCTATTAGCATGCATGCCAATGTTCAACAACTCAGAGCACTTTTTACCAATCTGATTTCTAATGCAATTAAGTACAATAAACCAAATGGAAAGGTAAATGTGACGGTAAACTCAGAGGCGAAAGACATTATCATCATCGTAGAAGATACCGGTATGGGAATACCGGAGGACTCCAAACAGAGAGTATTTGAGCGTTTTTACAGGGTGGATAAGGGTAGAAGTAAGAGAGTTGGTGGCACAGGATTGGGTTTGTCCATCGTAAAACATATTGTTGGATACTATAATGGAAGTATAGAATTAGAAAGTAAGTTAATGGAAGGATCTAAATTTACAGTAAGAATGCCGTTAAATCATAATAATAGCGAACCTAAGGTGTAAATATTTACTCGGATTATTCCGATATATTACTATAGTATCAATGTTAGGACGAAATTCCTAATTCAGTTTAGAGAAGGCATTGATCATTATGGGTAGTAAATCAAATGCATAGACGGGAGCATCCTAAATGAGAAGAAGATTAAATTGTGTATTCTTTGGAGTATGTTTTTTAGCGGCATTATTTGCTGAAGCTTATAGTATTTTTGTTTTAAAGGGTGAATTATTAAATTTTTTAGGATTCGGGGTTGTATCTTTATTAACAGGTTATCTTTTATTTGCAGAAATACGTGATAGTATTGAGCGTAAACAAGAAAAATTATCTGTGTATGTTAATCAAATTGTTACAAACGAGATGGATGATTGGAAATCACGTATGACGGAATTAACTAATATTCAAAAGGCGACCTATGCAGCAACAAAAAAGAGCAATGAATTATTAAACAATCAATTAAAAGAAATATCGGGTCGTGTCAATACATTAGAAAGTAATAATTCCTCAGCATTATATCTAATTGCAGAGCTACAAAGAAGATCATTGGAGGGACAGAAGAAGGCTATTAACTATCAGGTTCATTATAATCGAGAGAACACCAAGGAGTTAATATCAGCGGTGCAGTCCTTGGGAGATAAGATGGATGTTGATGGTAAGATAAATCGAATTCTTAATCTATTGGAACAGAATGATGAGATATTAAAAAGAACGTATAGTGATGGTCCTAGTTATGAATTAATAGAAGAAAATAATGATTTTCAAGATGAGGTGGCTGTTGCCCATGAGGAATTAATAGGATCATATGAAGAGCCGAAACAGTCTTCATATACTGAAGAAGACACTTATCAGGAGGAAAAAGTTACGGTGACACCGTTATATGATGATCCAAACAAAGCTTTATCTGCAGATGAGATAGCTGCTCTGTTTGAATCATACAATCATTGATTATAAATTTAAGAAATTGTTATCTTTAAAACGACGGGAGGCTTTCTTTTTATAGTAAGCCTTTCTTCTTTTTAATCGTGGACGTTCAAAAAATATATAATATAACACAGCACAGACAACAAGAAACCCTACAACACATCCAATGATTATAAACCGAAAACTGCTTTTTGATGAGGATTTCGAAGTTGGGTTGGTAGGACTTTTTGAAATAGTATCATTCTTTATTAAAGTTGGTAAATCTGTTCCCTTATAGAGGATATTTGTTCCTCCTACATATTTGCCATCATAGGTATAGGATATCTTGCCAATAACCTTACTGTCACCCTTTGTAGTCGTAGATGAAGAGTCATTTTGACTCTTTGTATAAAAAGTTACATCTTTCTTTGCGTCTGTGATAGAGGCTGATTTCGGTAAAACAACAAAAGCATCTTTATCCGTTTCCACCGGTGTATTCGTTCCGGATAAAAGAGGATTATATCTCGTAAACATAGGCGATTCGTTTAATGCGGAAGTTCCTTCTGTATCAGAGATAGAATAAGTCGAAAAGTTATTAAATCCAAAGTCTAGTAGACGTTGGGTGTCGTTATACTGATGAGGTGCGGTATCATCCTTCATAATCACACAAATTAGTTCCATATTACCTCTTTTTGCAACTGTTACAAGGGTATATTTAGAGGTAGAGGTGTAACCGGTTTTACCTCCGACAACGCCATCATAGTGATAACTATAATTCATTAAAATTTTGTGATGATTTCTTAAATATCTAGTTTCTTTCTGTTTGTTAGTTGGAGGGATTTGATATGTTTTCGTACTGAATATTTTACGGAAGGATTCATTTTTAAGAGCCTCTTGTGTAATTAAAGCCATATCATAGGCAGTGGTGTAATGCTGTTCATTCTGTAAACCATGTGGATTGGTAAAATGAGTGTTTTTACACCCCAAGCTCTTTGCCTTCTCATTCATCAACTTGGCGAAATTCTCTATATTACCTGATACATGCTCAGCCACGGCGTAAGCACAATCATTAGCGGACTCTAACAAGATACCATATAGACATTGTTGCATAGTGAGCTTTTCACCTTCATTAATCCATATACGGCTACTATCTGCTTCAACATCATATACTGCCTTTTTAGATACAGTTACGATATCACCCGGAGAGGAGTTTTCAAGTGCTAATAAAACAGTCATAATTTTTGTAATACTTGCAGGATAACGTTGTACATTCATATTCTTTTGATATAAGACCAGACCAGTGGATGCATCCATAACAATCGCTGATTCTGCAAAGACAGAAGGGCCTTTAGGCCATTTTTCATCGGCGGACGCCTGAGTAGGGCTTGTCCAAACTAAATTCATAGATAATATAGTAATCATGCTAAGGATAGCAATTAATTTTCGCTTCATATAGACCTCCTAAATTGTCATAACAATATTTAGACAATACCAAATAGTGTCATGGTATTATAAGAAACACTCCCAGTATAATATCTGTAATATTTATGCAGATTATTCCAAGGGATGAGCACAAATCAAGTTGGATATTTAATAACCTTCTATGCGCTTAAGATAAACAGATAAGAAATCTAGCTATCTTATAAAATTGGTTCTGGCACGGGGACCTGGTTCAGGAACAGGATATGCATCTTTACTGTAGTCCTTAATTTTAAGCATCCAAGCCATATTTGCTGCTAGATCTTTCATAATTGTAATTCCTTCTTCATCTTGTAACACTTCACCTGGAACAGCACCATGAACTACATTCCAGTAATTAGAAGGGGCAATCATCATATCAGAGATTAAGAAGTAGTGATTTAATTGATCAAAGGTAGCGACTCCACCTGATCTTCTTAACACGGCGATCGCTGCACCAACTTTTAGGCGCATACGGCCGCGAGTGGGATAAAACAAACGATCCAGGAAGCATTTTAATGTTCCGGCAATACCCGCATAATAAACAGGGCTACCGATTAATAGGCCGTCTGCGTCATAAATCTTATTTACGATCTCCTTCATCTTGTCATCAGAAAAACGGCAATGACCATCCTTACACTGCCCGCAGGAGATACATCCTTTCAGATCCATATTTCCTACATGAATTATCTCACTATCTATATTTTGATCTGCGAGCTCGTCGCAAACTGTTTTCAATGCTAAATATGTATTGCCCTTTGGTTTTGGGCTTCCGTTAATTGCAATAATTTTCATAGTAACCTCCATCACTTTATTTTTATATTTCGTCTATTATTAATTGATTTTTCTTAGTTGAATTCGTATATCCTTTAAGCTTTCTATAGTATACTACATACTAACATGATTTGGAATACAAACTGGCATTAAAAATATATAAAGTATACAAATTTAAATAGGGAAATGAGAGTAAATGTCGAAATAAAAAGAAACAGAAAATCGAAGAATTGACGAACAGACGCTTTATCACTATAATTAAATTTAAATGAACAATTGCAAGGAGAATTAACATGAGATTAAGAAATATAAAGGGTTCTAGAGAAAGTGTTGCAGCAAATGAATACGTTATCCAGGAACCGGAACAATATAAAGGCAAATGGAATACGCTTTTTAAAAACGATAATCCAATCCATGTAGAGATTGGAATGGGAAAGGGAAAATTCATTATGAAGCTTGCTTCTATGAATCCGAATATAAACTATGTAGGAATTGAAAAATACTCAAGTGTTTTGCTTAGAGGATTAGAGAAAAGGAATGAAGTAGAATTAAATAATCTGTATTTTATTCGATTTGATGCGGAGTATATTAATAATATATTCGAGGAAGAAGAGTTATCAAGAATTTATCTTAATTTTTCAGATCCATGGCCCAAGGATCGTCATGCAAGAAGACGATTAACGTCAAAGGAATTTATGGCACGATATAACTTATGTCTAAAACAGAACGGAGAGGTGATGTTTAAGACGGATAATCGAGCATTGTTCGACTTTTCCCTAGAGGATATTAAGCTTGCCGGCTGGGAGTTAAAAGATGTTACCTTCGATCTTCATAATAGTGAATATGCACAAGGTAATGTAATGACAGAATATGAAGAACGGTTTACCGCTATGGGCAATCCTATTCATCGATTAGTAGCATATAGAAAGTAATTCGAATATTATGATCAAATGAGGGTGCTAAAACCTATTAATTATCATAAAATGGTAAAAAAGGGAAGAGGGTGTGCCCTTATGAAGCCAAATTGGAAATATAAAGTTGCAAAGATGACAGGAGCAAATCGAGGCATTGATAAAAAAATCTTTCAACTTAAATCTTCATGGGATGAAGTATCCAATATGTTAAATAGTTCGGTAAAAAAGAAGAAAAGATAATAAGGTGCTTGTAATTATGGTTGGCTTATAATATAGTAACCATATCACATAATAAGTGATAGAACAGAGATACTATTACAATAGGATAAGTATAAGCTATGATAGCATAATCTGGCTTGAAGAAAGATAGGAGGAATTATAACTATGGCTTTACAATTTACAGATGCGAATTTTAAAACAGAAGCATTAGAATCGGACATCCCTGTACTGGTAGATTTTTATGCAGACTGGTGTGGTCCATGTAAAATGGTAGCTCCAATCGTAGCCGAATTAGCAGTAGAATTTGAAGGCAAATTCAAGATTGGCAAATTAAATGTAGATGAAAATCCTGCAACCGCAGAGAAATACAGAGTAATGTCTATTCCCACTTTATTAATTCTTAAAGACGGTGAAGTAGTAGATACTGTTGTTGGTGCGGTTCCAAAGAAAACACTTCAGGATAAATTAAATGCTCATCTATAAAAATACCTTGCTTTTTGATTATTAGATATAATGAAAAAAAAGCAGAGAAAAAATGATCAAAGGAAATACATGGAGAAAAACGCTGATAATCGGAATATCCATGTAATATAATGGTGATAAAAGGTAAGAAACGCCACAAAAGCTCGGTATTTCTTACCTTTTTCATAAAAAGAATATATTTTTTAAAAAATTATAAAAAAATGCTTGCAATTTGTTTATGGATTATATATAATAACTTTTGCGTTCAGGAATTAAAAAAGACGCGCCTCTAGCTCAGTTGGTAGAGCACCTGACTCTTAATCAGGGTGTCCAGGGTTCGAGCCCCTGGAGGCGCACTAACAAAGGTATCGGTTTTGCAGACACAAGAGCTGCGGGGTCGGTGCTTTTCTTTTCGCGTAAAAAGCGAGACCTGCACAAAGAAAAGATAAGGTTACTCGATGAAAGCTTGCTTTCAAGAGAGTGGCCTTGCCTTTTCTTGTATTGGCGAAGCCAACGCGACCGAAGAGGGCGAAGCCCGCGAGGTTGCGTGTGCAGGCCTCGAGTATATTCATCTAGTAGATCTCGACCATATAATAAGCCCTGAAGGTTGTCCAATTTTTTGATAGTATAAATAAAGTTAAATACGGTAAAAATTTTAATACAATCTACATTATTAACTATTTTTTTATTTCTATACGTATAAACGGAGAAATTAGAAAATTATAGAAAGTGGTTGATTAAAATGATTAAGTTAGTGAAAAGAATAAGAATACTCTTATTAATTTTTTTCATAACCTTTAGCGGCGTATTAGTGATTATACCGAAGGTAGCCGCATCCGGTAATTACAAGGGTCAACAGACTCAAATGGCAGAAAAGATAATAAGCAATGACGATGTATTTGTCGGAATTCCTGAGCTTAAAGGCATTACACAAATAAAAAACGCGACACCAAAACGGGCAGATTTACTAGGGCTACCTAATAGTGTTAAAATAGACACCTTCCGAGGAGATAAATATGCGGATGTCATTTGGGATATGAAAGATGTAAACTATGATCCGAATAAGAAGGAGGAACAATTCTTTAGCGTAACAGGAACGGTGCAGCTGCCTGTGAATGTTATAAATATATATAATAAATCATTAAAAACTTCTATTGATGTAACCGTGTTAGGAGCTGGGTTTAAGTTTAGCTTTATGTCAATTTCAGATTTACACATTACCAAAGACTCAACAACTGAATCGCAGACATATCAAAAGAATAATTTTATAAAAGCTTTAAAAGATGCAGAATTATTTAAATGTAGTGCTATTTCCATTGTAGGTGATATAACGCATACAGGTGATGAGAAAGAATATAGTAATTTTCAAAAAATTCTAAAAGAAAATACAAGAATCCCTTCCTATTATATCATGGGAAATCATGATGTCAGATGGAAAGATTCCTTTCAGACAGCGGTTGAACGCTTTTCGATAGGTACCGGAATACCTATCTCGTACGACAAACCATATTATGATAAATGGATTAAAGGATATCACTTTATATATCTTTGTACCGAAAGCGATAATCAGGACATTGCATATATATCAGATAAACAACTGGATTGGTTAAATGAAAAATTGAAAGAAAAAGCTAGCTTGGATAAACCAATTTTCATATTCTTTCACCAACCGATTGGACAAACCTTACCGCAAGAATACGTTAATGATGTGTCGGGTAGTGACGTAGTACAAGATCGTAAAATTCTTGAAATACTGGGTCGGTTTCCACAGAGTATACTAATTAGCGGCCATATTCATAATGAATTAAGGTCAGACGCAACATTCTATAATTCAAAATTCTGCACCATGCTAAGAGATGGATCAGTTGGACCTGGCGCAGAGAACGACGGAAAAAACCCGGAAGGTTTAATTATAAACATTTATAAAAATTCTGTGGTTGTTAATGGTAGAGATTTTGGCAAGTCATCAACTATCTGGAGAACGACCATTAATAATTTTACAAAGACAAATCAAGCGAACGACAAACGACCACCATCCGCTCCATCCGATCTAACAATAACCCATAAAACGGAATCCATAATTGTGCTAAAATGGGAAGATTCTAAAGACGATTTCACATCAACTAATAATAATGTTGGTATTGCCGGATACGATATTTATGACAATAATATTTGTGTAGGGTCAACAAATGGGTCAAATAGTTATACAGTGACAGGTTTAAAGCCAAATACGAAACATGTTTTTACCATTAAAGCAAAAGATGTGAAAGGGAATGTTTCAGAATCAGGGAAACCATTAATCGCCAAAACCCTGTATAGTAATGATGCACCCATTAATCTGGCGCTGAATAAAAAAATAACAGCCAGTACTTCGGAAAAGGGGTGTGGACCAAAAAAAGCAGTAGACGGTGATGATACAACAAGGTGGACATCCACTAATGCTAAGGATATTGAATGGATTAAGGTGGATCTTGGGGCTGTATATGATATATCGAGATGGGTGGTAAAGAACTCGAACGGTCAGGAAATTGCACTATCTGAGAATCCTAAAAGCTATCGATTAATGGGAAGTATTGATGGAAAGGGATGGTTTTATTTAGATGGTGTTTATGAGAATGTTTCAACAGTAACGGATCGGTATTTTGACAGAGCATCCGTTAGGTATTTAAAGGTATATTATGATGAGCCATGTAATTATAAAAAATCCGCTTCTTCAAAAGAAACAGCAAAGCTTTATGAACTCGAAATATATGGTGCAAATATATTAAAGGGTTATAGTAACCCATTTGAAATCAAGGAATTACCAAGTCGATCAGCCAAGACTGATAAGGATCTTAACTTACCGCAAAAGCTACCTATTAAAACGAGTGCAGGTGAATTTGAGGCAGATGTAAAATGGAATGTGAAGGACGCTTGCTATAATGCTGGACTATCCAGCGCACAAACATTTACGGTGAGTGGAACAATTAAGCTGCCACTTGGAGTCATCAATCCGGACGGGATTCCTTTAAAAACAAAAGTGCAAGTTACAGTAAGCAAGGAGAAATTATCTAAAGTTACGTTATATCAGAATGAAAACAAGATAGTAATAGGAAAACCTCTTCAAATCAGCGTAAAGGGAACTCTAAAGAATGGTAAGATTGCATGTCTTTCGCCTGCTACAATGCAATACAAAAGTTCAAATACAAAAGTTGCATCAATAGACAGAAATGGAATGATTATAGCGAAGGAAGCAGGTAGTACCACAATTAATGTTATTGTTACAGTGAATGGAGAAAAAGTAAAATCCAATTATATTAAAATTCATGTACCGAGTAATGATGCAAAATTAAAATATATTACGATTAATGGAAAAAAGATCATTGGGTATGATCAAAAAATAACCAAATATAATATCTGGGTACCACAAAAAAAGAATATAAATTATGAGATTAAAGCAAAGCCAAGTAGTAATAAAGCAAAAATTAAAATTAACTCTCCACCAAATTCTGATACGGCCACGATAAACGTAATGGCTGAAGATGGTATTACAACAAGGAGTTATAAGGTTAACTTTATTAAGGCTAAGCTGTGTGGGGTGTTATTACAAGCAGAACAAGGTCCGAATACACTTCAAAAGGGGAAGACATTACAATTAATAGCTTACGCTCTTGATAGTAAGAACAATAGGATGAGCATGTTAGATGCAAAGCTAAGCTATTTGGTATCTGATTCGAAAATAGTAAGCGTGGATGAGAATGGAAGACTTAAAGCAAAGGCACGTGGTATCACTAAAGTCAGTATAAAGGTTAAATTAAACGGCTCCATATATAAATCAAACGCTCTAAAAATTTCAGTATCATGATATTGTGTAATAAAGAAGATATATTAGTGGATATAAAAGGGAAGTATAAATAACTTTAATAAAGGGTGGCCTCAAAAGTTATTTGAATGAAAATCTCATTCGAATGACTTTTGAGGTCATCCTTTATTACTTTAAGATCGTAATAAATAAAGGTATACATAAATTCTAGAATATTTAACCAAAAATATCACAAAAAATCAACATAATACTTAGCTTGATTTCATTCAATATCTACAATTGACCATTTGATATTATTTTCCTATAATTTAATTAAAAGGGATAATATAAAAAAATTAGGAAAAAAGGATAGAGAGAATAATGAGAATAACAACACGAATGAAGAGATTATGGATAACAATCCTAAGCTCAACTATAATAATAACATCAACTCATCCCCTGATACCTATCAAAGCTTACGCCAATGAAGTCAGCGCAAACAATACATTTGAAAGTGGTAGTGAAGGGGTTGTTAATAATACAGAAGATTCGGAAGAAAACACGAATAATATATTAAGCGTTACGAACCCTAAAGAAGTAATAACCGTAAAAAACGGTACCACAAAAGAAGACATTGCGCTTATCTTACCACAAAAGGTGACCATAACTACTTCCCTTTTAGGGGAACAAGAAGTGGATATAAAATGGGAATTAACTGATACGGATTATGATGCGAACGTAAAAGCAGAACAAACTTTTGAGGTGCATGGGGAAGTACAGCTACCACAGGATATTGAGAATATTAATAATATACCACTTACTGCACGAGTTAAAGTAGTATCAGAAGCGGCAGAGGGCTTTCAGTTCAGTTTTATGTCAATATCGGATACGCATGTAACAACAGACTCAACAATTACGTCTTCCACATTTCAAAAGAATAATCTAATCAGTGCATTACAGGATGCGAATAATTTTAAATGTAGTGCGATTTCTGTAGTCGGAGATATTACTGATTATGGTTACGATAGTGAATATACCAATATGAAAGCAATCATGAACGATAATACAAAAATCCCAGCTTATTTTGTAATGGGTAATCATGATGTAAGATATAAGAACTTTACTACGGCTATTAATCGTTTTAACAATGGAACCGGAATGGAGACCAGTACAAGTAAACCATATTATGATAAATGGGTTAACGGATATCACTTCTTATATCTTTCAACAGAAAGTACAAACAAAGATAATGCTTATATTTCTGATAATCAAATAGCCTGGATAGCGAATAAGTTAAAAGATGACGCGAATTTAGGTAAGCCGATTTTTCTATTTCTTCATCAACCAATTAGTCAAACTTTAACACAGAAGCAAATAAATAATATATCTATAAGTGACGAGGTTCAAGACCGAAAGCTTATTGAAGTTTTAGGTAAATATCCTCAGAGTATATTGATAAGTGGTCATATCCATAACGAGATAACTGTGGGAGGCGTATTGTATAATGCAAAAGGCTGCACCATGATAAAAGATGGGTGCGCAGGAAAAGGTGCAAAAAACAACGGAGAAAAACCAGAAGGTTTAATCTTAGATATTTATAATAACCGGGTTGTTATAAACGGCAGGGATTTTTCAAAAAAATCAACGATTTGGTCAACTACAATACATAATTTTACTACAACAAATTTATCAGCTGATCAACAACCACCAACTATGCCACAAGACCTCATATTATTACATAAAACAAATACAACTGCTGATTTAGAGTGGAAGGATTCAACTGATAATTTCACATCAATATTTAATAATGTGGGTGTGGCGGGTTATGAGATATATAATAATGGAAAATTAATTGGACAAACCTTTGGAAATAATCAATTTAGAATAAGAAACCTAAAACCAGACACTTCCTATCAATTTACTGTAAAGGCAAGGGATGTGGCAGGAAACCGATCAGAATCAAGTAGGATTTTAAATGTTAAAACCTTGGTCACAAATGATGCTCCTACAAACCTTGCATTAAAAAAGCCAGGGATAACGGCTAGTACTGCAGCAAGTACTTATGCAGTGAAGCAAGCCGTTGATGGCAATAATATGACTAAATGGGCTTCAACATCCGCTTCCGGGAATGAATGGATTAAAGTGGATCTAGGTGCAAAGTTTGATGTATCCAGATGGATTGTTAAGCATGCGGGGGGATCTGGTGAAGATATATCAAAGAATGCCAAAACCTATCAGCTGATGGGTAGTACGAATGGAAGTACATGGACAACTTTAGATACTGTAGCTTGTAATGTAGCCAATATCACTGACCGATCATTTGATAGAGCACAAGTAAGATATGTTAAACTATATTACAATACACCTTCCAATTATGATGAAAAGGGATCCTCTATTGCTAATCTTTATGAACTTGAAGTATATGGAGCTAATATATATAAGAATTTAATAGCGCTTGCACCTATCACTGGTTTACCATATGGCTCAGGTAAAACAGATAAAGAGTTAAAATTACCGAGCAAAATGTATATTAACACCAGCAATGGGACTGTCTCTGCAGATGTAGTATGGAATGTAAAAAATAGTACTTATCAAGTTAAAGCGACGAAGGAACAAACTTTCAGCGTAAATGGGACTGTTATATTACCCCAGGGCGTTATTAATCCGGATGGCAAGGCTCTTACAACAAGCGTATCTGTTACAGTAAGCGGTGAGAAATTATCAAAGATTAATTTGGCTCCTACTACTTCAAAACTATTACTAGGTAAATCGATTCAGACTGTTTATAAGGGATTTTTAAGAAGTGGTAAAGCAGCAAATTTATCTCCTGTTTCAATAAAATATCTCAGCTCTAATTCGAATATAGCTACTGTAAATGGATCTGGATTAATTACTGCAAAGCGTGCAGGATCAACAACAGTCAATTTACTTGCAACAGTTAGCGGTGAGAAGATTGTATCAAACTCAGTTAAAATATATGTCCCCAGTAATGATACGTCATTGAAGGGAATTTCAATTGATAAAAAAGCGTTATCCGTATTTAATGGGAAGCAAACGAAATACACCGTTATATTGCCTTCTAATTCAAAAAAGATACCAGCAGTACAAGTAATTGCTCAAAATAAAAAAGCAAAAGTTTCAGTAAAAATGCCAAAGAAATTACCAGGAACGGCTACAATATCGGTCACCGCAGAAGACGGTAAAACAGTAAAAACATATCAAGTATTGTTTAGTTATGATAAACCAACCTCTGTTATATTAATAGCAAATAAAACCATTGCGAAAACAGGCAGTTCGATACAATTGAATGTATTAGGAAAATTAAAAGATGGTACATTAGTGGATATTACAAAAGCAAATATTAAATATAGTGTTTCAAATAAAAACATTGTAAAATTATATAATACTAATTTATTAAAGGCAAAGAAAAGGGGAAAGGCAACAATTAAAGCAAAAGTCACTATAAATGGTAAATTGTACAATTCCAATTCAATGACGATGAAAGTAAATTAGTAATATGTATATAAAAGAATAGGGAATCAGATAGGAGAGGTAGTAAAAAAAGATGGGGGTGATGGGTTATTATGCCTGATATGTTTAGAATACCGTTGATCGTCTATGGACTCGGTTTTGTAATATCGATGTTTATAGCTGTTTTAATGAAGGTTCTACTTGATGCAATAAGATTCTTTTCCAAAGGTAAAAACAAGGTGCAGGAGTAATATGATTAACAGCAAAGGGTGGTATATTATATGAATATGCAACAATTATTTCAAGGTATTGGAACTATGTTTGAACAGGAACCGAAAATAGTTATATTTCGTATTATCCTGATATTTTTTGGATTTATGTTAGTTTACTTAGGTGCAAAAAAAGTTTTGGAACCGCTTATTATGATTCCGATGGGTTTTGGTATGTGTGCAGTTAATGCTGGCGTACTATTCTTAACAGCACATAGATTGGGGAATTTACTACTTGACCCGATGGTTACAAAACCGGATGATTTAATGAACATTATGCAAATAGATGCATTTCAACCTATATATACATTAACCTTTAGTAATGGTTTAATAGCCTGTCTGGTATTTATGGGTATTGGTGTAATATGTGATATTGGCATGGTGCTAGAACACCCATTTATCGGTATGTTTCTTGCAATGTGTGCAGAGTTAGGTACTGTATTAACCTTTCCGATTGCTAAACTTATGGGGTTAAATAATGGTGCAGCGGCCGCGGTATCTGTAATTGGTGGTGCTGATGGACCAATGGTACTGTTTACCTCACTAACCTTAGCAAAGGATTTATTTGTACCGATTGCAATTGTTGCGTATTTATATCTTAGTTTAACGTATGGTGCTTATCCATTTTTGATACGTCTTCTTATCCCGAAACACCTCCGAGGGAAAGTAGTGGTTAAGAGAACAAAGAGAGTAAGTAACATCTCGTCAAAAGAAAAGTTAATTGCTGCAGTGCTAATCAATACACTGCTTATATTGCTATTTCCGGTTGCATCGCCATTATTTCTGAGTTTCTTTCTTGGTATTGCAATCAGAGAGTCTGGCCTTGATAAATATATATCATTAATTGAAGATGGATTTTTATATATGGCTACGTTCTTCCTTGGCTTAATACTTGGTTTGCTTTGTGATGCTTCTACTATTCTAAAACCGGAGGTTCTACCATTATTATTACTCGGCATGCTAGCATTATTGTTTTCAGCGATAGGAGGAATTATAGGAGGGTATATCGTATACTTATTCACAAAAGGGAACTTTAATCCTACGATCGGCATAGCTGGGGTGTCTTGTGTACCTACAACTGCAAAGGTGGCGCAAAAGGAAGTAACCCATATTAATAAAATGAGCTTTATTATGGAATATGCTTTGAGTGCGAATATCTGCGGTGTTATCACAACAGCCATTTTAACCGGTATTTATATCACCTTAATTTTACATAAATAAATTAAAAATGAGCTTTCATTAAAACGTATCATGAATTAAGAAAAACGTTTTATTGAAAGCTCTTTCTTGTGAAAATGCATAGAATAAATGGACTTTCCAGACATATTATATTAATAATATTATTTAATAATATTGAGGTTTGTTATGATAATACATATAGTCCAGCCCGGTGATACGATTTCAACAATTGCTCAAAAATATAATATCTCAGCGGTTCGAATTCTACAAGATAACGGATTAGAAGAAGCCACGAATCTGGTCCATGGGCAGGCTCTTGTTATAGCTCAACCTATTAGAACTTATACGGTGCAGGAAGGCGATACTATATCAAAGATAGCAGAGAATAATGGTATAACCTTACTGCAATTATTAAGAAACAATCCATATTTGAGTGACAGAAAATATATTTATCCAGGAGAAAACTTAGTTATTAGTTATGGAAATCTTAGAGGAAAAGTTACTACTAACGGTTACGTAAATCCATTTGTTAATATGGATATATTAAAGAAAACGTTGCCCTTTCTCACATATTTAACGGTATTTGGATATCGTATTCTTGACAACGGAGAGATTGCTAATATCAGTGATGATGAGATTATATTAAAAGCAGCCAGAGATTATCGTGTTGTTCCAATTATGATGCTATCAACTTTAAATTTACAGGGCATCGGAAGTGTGGATGCAGCCTATGGACTGATATATAGTGAAAATAATATCAAAAAAATAATTGATAACATATTACAACTATTAAAAACAAAGGGTTATAAAGGTATTAATTTAACGAATCAATTCATAACGGAAGACAGCCGTCCTTACTATGAAAATATAGCAAAGTTACTTACTAGAAGCTTGCATGAAGAAGGTTATACAGTATTTATTACCTTATCAGAGAATTTTGTATATGAAGGAAATTATATAACATTTGAACAAATAGATTATACTCAATTGGGCAAGACAGTTGATGGCTTTACCTTACTCAACTTTAATTGGGGCTATACCTATGGACCACCGGCTCCCGTTGAGTCTTATGATAATATCTCAGAATTTGTTGATTATGTAAACACAAAAATTACACCAAGAAAATCTGAAGTTGGAATTACAACGATCGGTTACGATTGGGAACTACCTTATGTATCCGGAGTTACGAAAACAAAATCGTTGTCCATTCAATCGGCTATCACTTTGGCTAATCATGTAGGGGCTGTAATACAATTTGATGAGGTTTCCCAAACACCATATTTTCGATATACTGAGAATAAGAATGGGATACTCCGAAAGCATATAGTATGGTTTGTAGATGCGAGGACAGTGGACGCTTTTATGAGTTTAATCAATAGAAATAATAATCGAGGTGCAGCTATTTGGAATATCATGAATTATTTTCCGCAGCTATGGACCGTTATTAATACGCAGTATCAAATTGAGACATTATTATAAACTGACATTTTAATGAAATCGTGTTATAATTACAAAAGCAAAATAGTATAAGTTTTACTATTTAGAATCATGGATGCAACAGAAAGGCAGTGCTATTATGTCCGAATCATTAATAACAAAGAAAGCAATTGCTACTGGGATGAAGGAACTAGCAAAGAAAAAGAATTTTGATAAAATAACGGTATCTGATATTACAGAAGCATGTGGTTTAAATCGTCAAACCTTCTATTATCATTTTCAAGATAAGTTTGAACTTGTTAACTGGATTTATTATAATGAGTTGATTTTGAACGTTACCGATCAATTAACCTATGATAACTGCACTGAGAAGGTTCTTCAGATGCTACAACGCATGAAGGAGGAAGAATATTTCTATGTAAATACGTTGAA
Organism: Bacillota bacterium; assembly: GCA_023392615.1. GTDB lineage: Bacteria > Bacillota > Clostridia > Lachnospirales > Lachnospiraceae > Mobilitalea. Next base: position 53,095 of record JAEVYT010000002.1, read on the forward strand.
AGCCTCCGTTAAGAATGAGTTTGAGGAATATTTGTTGAAAGTTACCTGTGAGCTTTTTTGTGAAATTATCGGTAGAATAGCAAAGAAAAATATAAAACTTGATGAAGACGAGATTCGATTTATCGCTGAATTTTATTCTTATGGTATAACAGGAACCATAACAGCTTGGGTTTCAAAGGGAATGAAAGAAACGCCGGAATATATCGCTACACAACTTAGAAAACTGGCGCTTGGCACAGGTAAGTTTGCAATTACAAGATATTTTGAAAGAAAGAAAAGTCATGAAAGCGATCACTAAAAAAACGCATCAGAAAACAGGGCATGGATTGCTCCTGAATCCTTATCTGTTATGGCAGGAAGCAGCTGATCGTATAAATCATTCCTTTCTTTTGATGACAGCTTATTTGGATAAGCTGAGGTTCCAAGTTCGATGATATTACGTGCACATCGCTTTGGAGAAATTTTTTCTCTATGTATGCAGATGTCTACGGCTGCGATAAGAACTACCCGTTTGATTTTGCCATCCAGTAGCATAATAACCTCCATGAAGAATTATTTCTATAATAAGTATAATCATAATAAATTCTATGTCCTATAGACAAAACCGGGAATCTGTCAAAAAACTAGTCAGATTTCTTTTTTTGTCTAAAATTTATACATGAGAAATTTACTGTCTAATTACATACTTAAAAATGCATGATATACTTCCCAACAACGAAATATTGGAGGTATAGAGGATGAAAGTATTTACAAAGAGAAGGATTTTTAGTGCGGCTGTAATATTAGCAGTCATTATTGTACCGCTTCTATATAGTTATTTCTATTTAGGAGCATTTTGGGATCCATATTCTAAGTTGGACTCCCTACCCGTAGCTGTTGTAAACAGTGATAAAGGTGCCTTGATTAATGGAAAACAACGTAATCTTGGCAAAGAAATGTGTGATAGATTAAAAGAGGATGCAACACTAAAATTTGTTTTTACAGATGAAAAACAAGCAAAGGAAGGAACTGAAGGGTCTAAGTACTATGCAATGTTAGTGATTCCTGATAATTTTTCAAGCAATATAGCATCGGCAAGTACGACTGATAAGCATACTTCAAACATTACCTACGCACCAAATGAAAAACGTAACTTTTTAGCTAGCCAGATTTTAAGTAGAGCGGTACTCCAGATAGAAGAAGAAACTCGTTCAAAGGTGAATAAAGAAATCGTACAGAACCTTTCTGATAAGTTAAAAGATGTACCGAATCAGCTGACGGATTTACAGAGTGGATTAGTAAAATTACAAGACGGATCAAAGGACTTAGTGGACGGATCGGGTACCTTGAGCGAAGGAACTGATACATTCAAAACGAAATTAAAGGATTATAGTAAGGGAATCTCATCTGCTAAAAAAGGTGCTGATCAGTTGTCCAGTGGCGCAGCAGATTTAAACAAAGGATTAGAACAGTTACAGCAGGGAGCAAAACAAATTAAAGACAGTACTGCAAATATCAATCAACTGAGTGAAGGTGCGAAACAAATAGCTACGGGTGCACAGACTTTTGATGCCAGTCTTTCACAGTATACCGCAGGAGTGGATACTCTTATAACATCTGCAAATGACACGGCAAACTTTCTAACTCAGTATGTAACAAAAGTAAATCCGGCCATAATGGCGGATCCCACATTCCGTGCCTTTGTAATAAAAATGGCGGATCCATCAAATGCTCAGAATATTAAAGCATTACAAGATGCAAGCTCGAAATTAAAAGGGGCTTCCTCTCAAATAAAAGCTGCGACCGGACAATTATCACAGGGAAGCCAGAGTCTTCCCGCTTTAAAAAGTGCGCTTGCTACTTTATCCGATGGAATTAATCAGGCAAAAGAAGGCTCCGATGCATTATCAAAGGGAGCATCATCATTAAGTAATGGTATGAACAAAGTTGACAAGGCAACCGGAAAAATCTCTGGCGCAGCGGGAGACATCGCCAAAGGAGCATCTGACATAAAGGAAGGAACAAAGAAATTATCAGAGGGTATAACAACCGCAAAAAATGGTGTTGATACCGCAATAACTGATTCCAATAAGGAATTAGCGAAATTGGACGGACTACCTTCTTATGCTGAAAAACCAGTTTCAGTAGATCAAAATGATGTGACCACCATTAAAAATTATGGAACGGCATTCTCTCCATATTTTATGTCATTATCACTGTGGGTAGGTGCGTTAATCCTATTTGTAGGAATTTATTTAGATACAGAAGGAAAATTCAAAATACTGTCTAGAAATTCGGGACATAAGATTGCCAGAAGCTTTTTATTCCTAATAATCGGTTTAATACAGGCAATAGCATTAGCTATGGTAATTCAATTTGGTTTGGGTCTAAAGGTTGACAATGTGGGATTGTATTATGGATCTCTGTGCCTGGTATCCTTAGTGTTTATATCAATTGTTCAATTTTTAATGATACATTTAAAGGATGTCGGTAAGCTGCTTTCGATCGTATTATTAATCCTTCAGCTAACCTCCTGCGGAGGAACCTTCCCGATGGAGACGGTTCCAAAGCTATTTAACAAGCTCTTCCCATTTATGCCAATGACGTATTCTGTGGCACTGTTTAAACAAGCAATTACCACACCGAACACGAAGGAAGTAATTCGAAATGGTGGAATACTATTTGCAATATTAGTAGCCTTTATGTCACTAACTGTTATCTTATCCGTAGTAAAAAGCAGAAGAAGTGCCAAAGATCCGGTCACGATGCCGGTGCAGTTTGAGTAAAAATAGGTTGACATCCATGGTTGTCTAGTGATAGAATTGTAAAAAATAAGAATATCAATAAAAGCAATGACGAGGAGAAGTAGTTATTATTCTGATTTTCAGAGAGAAGATGGTTGGTGTGAATCTTCATTCAGGTATTATCGAAGTAGCCTCTGAGCAGTGAACCGAACGAGAGAAATCTTTAGTAGACTTCAACGGAGTTTCCACCGTTAAAAGGAAAGCGGTATCGATAGTAATATCCGTACTGATTGGATTTATCAAGTCAGTACCGGTTTATATCTGTACTGGCAGAGTGCAGACAGAATATTTTGTATTCTATCTGAAATTAGGTGGTAACGCGGATGATTTATTCGCCCTAAGCTAAAGTGATTTAGCTTAGGGCGTTTTTTATTTACCAAGAAGCAGAGTCAAGAAAAGGAGGATTCCATATGGAAATGAGAGGCACAGAATTATTTGTTAAAGCATTAAAAGAAGAGGGTGTAAGTACTCTATTCGGTTATCCGGGAGGAATGGCCATTGATTTATTTGATGCCCTGTATAACGATCCGGATATCGATGTAGTTTTACCAAGACATGAACAGGCCTTAATTCATGAGGCGGATGGCTATGCAAGGTCCACCGGAAAAGTTGGAGTTTGTCTGGTTACCAGTGGGCCTGGAGCTACGAATCTGGTTACCGGAATCGCTACAGCTAACTTTGACAGCGTACCATTAGTATGCTTTACTGGCCAGGTACTTACTAACCTGATTGGCAACGATGCCTTCCAAGAGGTAGATATCGTGGGGATAACCAGAAGTATATGCAAATATGCGGTTACCGTTAGAGACCGTAAAGACTTAGGTACAATTATAAAAAAGGCCTTCTATATTGCAAGAAGCGGAAAACCCGGCCCTGTTGTTATTGATATCCCCAAGGATATCCAACAGGAAATCGGGGATGGTGAATATCCGGAGAACGTAACAATAAGGGGATATAAGCCAAATAGTAGTGCTCATGTAGGTCAAATAAGACGAGTAATGGAGGTTTTAAATACTGCAAAAAAACCGGTCATGTTGATTGGTGGAGGGGTAAATATATCAGGTGCCTCCAAAGAGTTAACAAAATTTTCCGATATAACCGGAGTTCCGGTTATCACTACAATTATGGGTAGGGGGGCAATTGCAACAAACCACCCTAATTATATCGGTAACATCGGAATGCATGGAAGCTATGCATCAAACCATGCCATTAGTGAGTGTGATGTATTATTTTCTATCGGTACCCGATTCAATGACCGAATAACAGGGAAGATTAGTGAGTTTGCAAAAAATGCAACCATTGTGCATATCGATATTGATTCGGCATCGATATCAAGAAATATTAAGGTGGATTACCCGGTGGTGGCAGATGCGAAGAATGCTTTAAAGCTAATGCTGAAAGAAGCGCAGAAATGTGAGATAACTCAGTGGGCATCATTGATACAAGAATGGAAAGAACAATATCCAATTCATATGAATAGTTATAAAGGACTTACCCCAGAAGCTATTATTAGTTACATCAACCGAGTGTATGATAATTCCATTATAACCACGGATGTGGGCCAAAACCAACTTTGGACCACGCAATACATTGAACTCAATGAAAACAGACAATTGATTACTTCCGGTGGTCTGGGAACAATGGGATTTGGTTTTCCTTCGGCTATTGGTGCAAAGCTTGGTAACCCCGAAAAAGATGTTATCTGTATAACAGGCGATGGAGGAATACAGATGAACATTCAGGAGATGGCAACTGCAGTTGCTCTAGAATTACCGATTACTATCTGTATCTTTAATAATTCTTATCTTGGGAATGTACGTCAGTGGCAGGAAATGTTCTTTGATAAGCATTATTCCAGTACCTGTCTCAGATACCGAAGGCGATGTAATCGAGATTGTATGAATCCGGATAAATGTTGTCCAAAGTATTCACCTGACTTTATTCGATTGGCGGAAAGCTATGATGCGAAAGGAATTCGAGTTGAGCGAATCGAAGAGATGGAGGAGGCATTTACTCAAGCAAAGCAGAATAAGTTTGGGCCAACGATTATTGAATTTATAATCGAGAGAGAGGCGAATGTATTACCGATTGTTCCGGGTGGAAAACCGCTTACGGATATGATTATGGATTGTTAATGATAATATTAATTATAGTACAGTATGGAGGCTATGTATGAAAAAAAGATGGATTTGTTTGTTTGTGGAAAACGATATTGGTGTTTTGGCAAGGATATCAGGACTATGCTCCGGTAAATCATATAATTTAGACAGCTTAACGGTTGGTGAGACAGAGGATCCCACGATATCGAGGATGACAATTGGATTGACCAGCGATGATATGACATTTGAACAAATGAAAAAACAATTGAACAGAATGGTAGAGGTTATTAAAGTATTGGATTATACAGATATACCAACTCATAGAAAGGAATTATTGTTTGTGAAGGTAATGCACTGTAATGAGGCGGATAAGGAGGAAATTATAAGAATAGCCAATATCTATGGTTTAACGATAACCGACTATGCTAGGAACAGTATATTATTAGAGTGTGTTCAAAATGAGGATAAGAACAATGATTTGATAAAGCTGTTGAATCAATATTACTGCAACCGTTTAGAAATCGTAAGAGGTGGAAGCGTAGCAATAGAAATTTTAAAAAAATGAAAATTCTTGTCACATTTTTATGTTCCGTCTTAACATTTATCGGGCTACGTGTTATAATACGATAGACGAGCAAAGATGGAACGATGAAGACCCATCCTTGCTTTTTTGCATATTCAAGGAAAAGTGGTGATTGAATGGAGAATAAAGAGCAGTTTTTACAAAAGAATAAGATAACGGATAAGTTTCATGAGCTTGAAAAGCTAGACCCGGATTTATGGGAGACCCTCAAGGCTATTTATGAGGATTATGAACAAAAAATCCAAAACGGAAGCCTAAAGAGGATCATCTCTTCCTTTATTGAAGAATTCGGAACGCCGGCTGCAATGCATTCCATGCGTTACCGTATTAAAAGTCCGGAGAGTCTGATTGTTAAGATTGTTCATAAAAAATGCAGTGATTTCACTGATCTAGATTATGCTAATATCACGAAAGACACATACCAGAAGGTTATTATGGATCTTTTGGGAGCTAGAATATTGATTCGCCATCGCTATCAATGGGAGGAAATTCATGATTTAATCTGGCATCTTTACTTTAGAGGAACAGAAAAGTATGTTAAAAATAGAGCTAGAGATTATATTGGTACAGCCGATTACCCCTTTTTAGCAGAACGCCCGAAGGTGTTTTACCGTTACGAAGAGAATACCAAGTGCTACGAGTTAAAAGGGCGGGATATCTTTGATTTTGAAAAAAATAATCCCGGATATAGCAGTAATCATTATATTATCAATTATCTTGGTACCTATATTGAGCTTCAGGTTCGTACGTTGTTTGACGAGGCATGGAGTGAGAATGATCATGACTTTGTTTATAAGCTTTATGCAGGGAATAAGAAGTTGGTGTTAAATAGAACCTCAAACTTGTTAAGTAAGGTGGCTGAGGTGGCGGATGAGCTAAGTATGTTTATGCATGACTATTATGATGAATCGATATTTTCCGTGCCGAATGAGAAAGCAGAGAATAAGAAGACTTTAGAGAAAAGTATGGAAAAGTCAACTTATGAGTTCATCGAGAGCAGAAAATATGATAATTTGCACAGCCGAAGTATCGCATCAAAATCAGTAAAGGATATCAATGATTTATATTAATATAAATACGGTTATCAGGATATAACGGAAAGGATGGGGAAGATATGTTTATAGATCATAGTAAGGAAGCAGATGAGGCGGCCGGCGAATTTATCTCTGCAATAAAGAACGGTACGTTATCAAAGCATGTATTACCAAATAATTATGAGGATTATACGTTAGAGAGTGAGAATATTGACTTTATGAATTACTCAAAATATCTCAAAACGATGTCATATTATAATTATGTCGAAACTAGGACGGTGGCTTACAATGGACAATTATAATTATAAGAACTTTAATAGCAAGACTTATCAGTATTTAATTGATACCTTTGGTGAAGAGAGAATACAGAATCGATATGCAACAATATGGGATTACATGACTGAATTTATAAAACGCCATCATTATGAAGATAATCTGGCTATCTCAAAGAATGCACTAAATCAGATGATTATTGATTACTTTGTAGATATTGACCGATTAAAACAATTTCATGGAATTGATAGAATCAGTACCACGAAGATCTATTCGTATACTGCATATTGGCTGATTAAAAGAAAACCCCTAATGATAGTTAAGGATAATTTAGAGGATTATAACTTAACTTTTGCAAATGAAAGGTTTGTCACCGGATATTTATTAAGATGTTTAAATAATGAGAATATATCCACTTTAATCTTGGATGAAAAGAAATCAGACTATATCGATTTTGTTGATAATATGATGTATTTTCTTCAATACCGTGTTATCACAGCACAGGCGATTGAAACCATCCTGTTTGCATTTAAAGCAGGGAAGGCAATTCAATATTCAGAGGATTATCAGGATTAACCGTAAAATTGAGTAAATAGATATTCTTAGGGCTGTTACATGATACCTAAATCATGTAACAGTCATTTTTTATGACTAAAAATATCGAATCATGAAGAAAAACAGCAAAATAGAGATAGTTATAACACACATCTATTGAAATCATGGTAAAAATGATATATATTTATAATTATACTATTAATTCTGTTTATGTGCACGATCTTAAAGAATCGGGGGATGGTATGTTCGGAAATAATAAAAAAACAATTGGTGTACTTATATGCCAAATATTTGAAGAATATCAAGATACCTTAAGTCGTGGGATAATGAAAAGAGCCAACGAGCTTGATTATAATGTGGCCTTTTTTACTAATTCTGGGGGGTTTGGTCAGCTCTCTTATGATGCAGGAGAAATTCATATCGTGGACCTTCCTAATTATGAGGAACTTGAGGGACTTATTATTACGCCTGACATAATGATTCTTCCGGGATTGATAGATAAATACAAAAAAAACATTTTAGAAAAATGCCATTGTCCCGTCGTATCGGTACGTAAAGAAATGGAAGAGTATTATAGTGTGTTAATTGATGATGATAGGGTAATAGATGAGATTATCCATCATTTTATTAAAGATCATGGATTTAATAAAATAAATTTTTTGTCTGGGCCTGAGAATAATATTGCTGCAAACAAGAGGTTGGAGAATTATAAAAGCGTATTAAGAGAACATAATATTCCGGTTGAAGAAGAAAGAATTTTTTATGGTGACTTTTGGAAAAACTCCGGTGCGAAAGCAGTTGAATATTGGCTTGATGGAGATAAGGAGATGCCACAGGCGATTGTATGCGCGAATGATTTCATGGCTATCACGGTGTGTAAAGCACTTGAAGAGCGAGGAATCGCCGTGCCTGAACAGATAGCAGTCTCCGGATGTGATGACATTGATGATGCGATTGATCATAGTCCATCACTTACTACAGCGAAGATGCCGCTATTTGAGATGGGTGTTGAAGCAGTAAATAAAATTCATAAACATAACCTGGGTATCACACAACCACAAGACTCCTATTTAAATACGAATACTATATACCGGGATTCCTGTGGATGCACGAAGAATTGGTATCATGAGAGTAATACAAGAAGAAGTAACTTGATATACGGGCGTGAAGTTTTACAATCCGAAATAGCTCAGAATGCATTTATGTCCACAGATTTAACAGGCTTAACTAAATTAGATGACATAATAGAGAAACTATGGATTTATGTAAATAGTAATTTGAATTTCAACCGGTTTTTTATGTGTCTACATAAGAATTGGGATCAATTTAATTCGTATGAGGTTGACGAGACCGCTCTTTTAGGTGAAGAGTTTATTGCGGAAATAGGGATTAAGGATGATATACATTTTACGAAATTAAAAGTAAAGAAAAAGGTATTATTGCCGGAGGAATTCATTGAAGAAAGACCCCTTAATTATTTCTTCGCTTTACTTCATCATGGTGGGCATTGCTTCGGATATGTAGGAATAAGCTTTAACCGAATTCAAACCTTTATGAGAACCTTTCCAGCATGGTTAAACAATGTTAGCAATTCATTGGAAAACGTACGTATTCATGCAGAGTTAAATCGTCTTGTATATAAGTTAGAGGATATGTCAGTTAGGGATGAGCTGACCGGTTTATATAACCGTAGAGTACTTGATACATTGGGTAAGAACTATTTGAATCAATGTATGTCAAGACAATCGAAACTGATGGTTTTTATTGCAGATATGGATCGCTTAAAATTCATTAATGATACCTATGGACATTTTTATGGAGATATCTCCTTAAAAGTTATTGCAGTTGCACTCCAAAAAGCAGCCGATGATGATGAAATTTGTATTCGATTAGGCGGAGATGAATTCATGGTAATAGGGTTTGACTATGATGATGGAAAGATTAATAATTTTATCCGCCGTTTTGTTGATGAGCTTAATCGATTTAATGCAATTCAGCAACATGATGTAAGAGTATTTGTCAGCTATGGATTTTATATGATCGTACCGGACCGAGATACTACGATCGAGAATTGTATGAGGGTTGCTGATAGTTTGATGTATCAACAAAAATATGAAAAAGCATCAAAAAAGTTAGAAATCAACTTAAATATTACTTAAAAAGATATGAAAAGCAATGATAGGCCCAAAATAGAATTTGGTACTTCATCGCTTTTTTTTATGGCCTGTTTTGGATGAATATAAGGGGATAAACTTGTTTTTATTGGAAAATTGTTATATAGTAAAGTTATAGTATTTACACAACCCATTAATGAAAGCGCATCACCTATTAAGGCTAGGAGAAGTGTATGTTAGGGAACAATAGAAAAACGATTGGTGTTTTTGTTACGCAGCAATTTCAGGAATACCAGGATCAAGTCTGTAGAGGAATATGTTCTCGAGCAGTTGATCTTGGTTATAATGTTGCGGTCTTTACAAATTTTTTGGGGTATGGTGATTTTCAGTACGAAATAGGAGAACGAAGTATCGCTGATCTTCCCCAATATAATACGCTTGATGGTATCATATTACTCCCTGATACAATGTATGTACCAAAGTTTTTGAGCAGCATTGTGGAGAATATCAGGAAGGAATGTAGCTGCCCTGTTGTTAGCGTACGCCAAAAACTGGAGGAATACTATAACATCTTAATAGATGACGATATCGTACTTGAGGATATCATAAGACATTTTGTTGTGGATCATGGTTATAAAAAGATTAACTTTTTAACCGGACCAAAGGATAATACTCCTTCCAAGAAGAGGTTAAATACTTATAAAAGGATATTAGAAGAAAATAAAATACCGTTTGATGAAAAAAGAGTTTACTACGGAGACTTTTGGAAAACTTCTCCCAAATTAGCGGTTGAAAAGTGGTTTGATGGAGAAGAGGAGTATCCGGAGGCAATTATCTGTGGTAATGATTATATGGCCATCGCTTTAGGTACTGAGTTATCAAAGCGCGGTATATCGATACCTGATGACATCGCTATCTCAGGTTGTGATAATATAATGTTGTCCAAAGATTTTTATCCGCCTATTACTACAGTAAATATGCCTAATTATGAGATGGGTGTTGAGGCGGTTAATAAAATACATAATCATAACGAGGAAATCCCACAGGACAAGATATCCTATCTGGATACTTCACCCATCATTAGGGAATCCTGTGGTTGTAAAAGACATATTAAGAATTACAAAAAAACAACGAAGCGAAATCGCACGATAAGTAAGATAGAAGATTTAGAGAAAGATAATTATAATAATGCGTTGATGTCTGTTGAATTGACAAGTATCACTACCTTAGAGAGACTGGATAAGCGACTTTCCAGTTACACAAATATGAATGAAGGGTATTCCAGTTTTTATATGATGCTTTATAAGGATTGGGATATTTATGCCAAGGGCGAAACACTTAAGCAATTCGATAAAAAAGAAATCATGATGGAAGTGGGTCTAAAAAACGGAAAATGGCTTGAAAAAACAAAATTTTTAACTCCACATTTGCTACCACCGATTTATGGAGATAGTGATCCACAAATTTTCTTTTTTAACATGATACATTACCGTGAAGTTTGTTTTGGTTATACAGCAATCAGCTTTCAAGATGGTGGGGGATATCAATTCTCTTATCAGGGCTGGTTAATCAATATTTGTAATACGTTAGAAAATATCCGAATTCATAATGAATTGAATCGATTGGTATCTAAGCTGGAGGATATGTCCATTAAGGATGAACTGACGAATCTGTATAATCGAAGAGCACTTGAAACCATGGGCAATAAATATCTTCAACAATGTATTAAAAAACAGTACAACTTAATGGTATTCACCGCTGATATGGATAAATTGAAGTTTATAAATGATAATTACGGTCATGGTAAAGGAGATATCGCGATAAAAGTTGCTGCTGATGCATTAAAATACGCGGCTACTGAAGGTGAAATCTGTATGAGGGTCGGTGGAGATGAGTTTGTAGTTATCGGTAAGAATTATGATCAGAATAAGGCGGATCGTTTTATTCAAAAGTTTGAAGAGGAGATTGATAAGTTTAACCAAGCGAACGGATATGATTTTAAGGTTAATGTCAGCTATGGATTAAGTATTATTAAGCCTAACAATGCTGCTACGATTGAGGATTGTATGATTATTGCAGACTCAAAAATGTATAAGCAGAAGTATAAAAAGGGGTCAAATCGATTAATAAATAAATGTGAGGAATAGCATGAACGCAAAGGATAATTTATATGATCAACTGGTTGAAAACAGTAAAATGGATTTTTATCCAATGCATATGCCGGGGCACAAACGTAATACGGAATTGATGCAGATGATCAACCCTTATGAAATTGATATAACTGAAATTGAAGGTTTTGATAATCTTCATCAGCCAGAGGGAATTCTTCTGGAATTATCTCTTCGTTTGACCAACTTATACGGTGCAAAGAAGTCTTACCCTCTTGTGAATGGTAGTACCTGTGGGATACTATCGGGAATATCTGCCTTAACGAAATATGGAGATCGTGTAATTGTTGCAAGGAATTGTCACAAATCAGTTTATCATGCAATTGAATTAAGAGGATTACACCCGGTTTATTATTATCCACCGAAAGTGGAAGAAATGTCTGTAAATGGTGGGATTCTGCCACGTGATATAGAGGAACTGTTGATAAAACACAAGGATATCAAGTTGGTTATAATTACATCTCCAACATACGAAGGAATCGTATCAGACATAAAGGAGATTGCAAATATTGTTCATGCTCATGGAGCGTATCTTTTGGTGGATGAGGCACATGGTGCTCATTTTGGTTTCCACAAACATTTTCCTAAAAGTGCGGTTCAATTAGGCGCAGATGTTGTAATTCAAAGTCTTCACAAAACACTTCCTTCTCTTACACAGACAGCGGTATTACATTCTAATGTGGATCAGTTGAATGCACGAATTCAAAAATATCTTACCATATATCAAAGTAGTAGCCCATCTTATCTATTGATGGCAGGTATTGAACGATGCCTCTATATATTAGAACAAAACAGAGAAGAACTATTTGAAAAATATTATTATGAGTTAGAACGGTTTTATCAAACGATGAGCCAACTAAAACATCTTCGAATTCTAAAAAGAGAGCTTATTGGTCAGAATGGAGTTTTTGATGTAGATCCTTCAAAGATTACTATATCTGTGCGTGATACCAATATGACCGGTCATCAATTACAGAGTATTCTTTATAACAGGTATCATATCGTAATGGAGATGGAAACACCGGAATATATATTAGCCATGACATCAATCGGCGATAGGCCGGAAGGGTTTATTAGATTATCTGAAGCACTTATTTCAATAGACGAGCACCTGTTAATTGAGAAACCGGTTATTGAGTCAAATGCTGAAACCATAAAACCTGAGTGCATGATGCCTATGTCAGAAGCAATGGAGGCTCGGAGCGGTTTTATTCCTCTACAAGATAGCATGGGAAGAATATGTGCTTCATTTATCTGTATGTATCCGCCTGGCTCGCCAATTTTAGTACCGGGTGAGAGAATCGATAAAAAAACGGTGGAGTATATTCAGTCAATTATTCAAAACAACATAAATATTACTGGACTTGGTAAAAATAACGAGATTGAAGTTTTGCATAAAGACAGGGAATAATAAGGGACAGAAAGGATAATATATGTCAAAGATCTTTATTGTAATGGGAAAAAGTTCAACAGGAAAAGACACCATATATAAGAGATTGTTGGAGTGTGACGATATTAATTTAGAAACAGCCGTAATGTATACTACCAGACCGATACGAGTGGGAGAAGTAGATGGAGTTGAATATCATTTTGTAGATGAAGAGACATTACAAAAGCTTAATGATAGTAAAAGGATTATTGAACATCGATCTTATCATACAGTGCATGGAATATGGCATTATTTTACGGTAAATGACGGACAAATTAATTTAGATAAGTCAAACTATCTTATGATAGGAACATTAGAAACTTATGAGCAGATTCGGGAGTATTTTGGCAAAGAGAAGGTAGTGCCAATTTATTTGGAAGTAGAAGATGGGATTCGCCTAATGAGAGCCATAAAAAGAGAACAAATGCAGGCACAACCCAAATATGCTGAAATGTGTAGACGATACCTAGCCGACGAAGAAGATTTTTCAGAAGATAATCTTCAGAGGATTGGTATTATTAAAAGATATCGAAATAACGACATGGAGGAATGCTTACAAGAGATTATCCGGGATGTTAAAAAATTGCTGTAAAGTTTGGAAATTGTATGCTATGATTAGTATCAGCACTGATTCAAAAACGGAAGCGATTGGAGGAGAAACATGGATATTAAAATAAACCAAACTCAGCCGATTAATCCAGTGGAACCGAAAGCTCCGGTTCCGGAGAATGATGGTAATTTTAAGTTTACGTTAATTTCCCATATAGAAGAACAGGAATTGCAAAACACTTTAAAGGCCATGTTAAATGAGATATCAGCACATGGTAAGAAGATTGCAAAGCACATGGATGTTAAGGACATGAGGCATTACAGGGAATTAATACGAGAATTTATGAATGAGATAGTAAATCGCTCGCATAAATTTTCGAGAGAGAACTTTCTTGATAAAAAGGGAAGGCATCGAGTATATGCCATGATTAAATTAGTGGATAAGAATCTGGACGAGTTGGCAGAAGAACTGATTAAAGATGAACAAGATCATATAGCGATTCTTAATAAAATTGATGAGATTAGAGGAATTCTGCTGGATATTTTAACATAAGTCCAAGTTGATATTTGTTATCAATTTAATCTTAATCGAAAGGCTCAGGTGATAAATATGATAGGCTTTGAACAAATTATCGGACACGAAAGTATCAAACAGCACTTACAGAATGCTATTATATCGAATAAGGTTTCTCATGCCTATATATTTCATGGGGAAGAGGGTATGGGAAAAAAATCCCTAGCAACCGCATTCTCAAAAACCCTGTTATGTGAGGAGGCAGGAATTATATCCTGCAACCGATGCAAATCCTGTATGCAAATAGATTCTAGCAACCATCCCGATGTGATATGGGTGACACATGAAAAAGCAAGCATAGGCGTAGACGATATCAGAGTTCAAGTGAATGGGGACATTCATGTAAGACCATATAGCAGCCCTTATAAAATATATATTATTGATGATGCGGATAAATTAACGGAACAGGCTCAGAATGCATTACTGAAAACCATGGAGGAGCCTCCGGAATATGCTGTAATCCTTCTATTAGTTGAGAATATTAGCTCCATTCTTCCTACAATACTATCAAGATGTGTTGTATTGAATTTAAAGCCGGTTGATAAACAATCTATTCAAACGCTTTTGATGAAAACATATCAGATACCGGACTATATGTCAGAAGTAGCAGCCGGATTCTCAGGAGGAAATGTTGGAAAAGCAATAAAGTACGCTTCATCTGAAGATTTCGATCAAATGAAGAGCAATGTATTACACATCCTCAAGTTTATTGATGAAATGGAACTGTATGAGGTTGTATCAGGTTTAAAATTCCTGACTGCGAACAAGAATAATATTGAGGACTATATTGATTTAATGATAATGTGGTATAGGGATGTGTTGATGTTTAAGGCAACGAAGAATCCTGACCTCTTATTATACAAAGAAGAATTGTCCTATATTAATAAACAAGCCAACATTCGTAGCTATGAAGGCGTAGAAAAAATATTAAAAGCTATGGAGAAAGCAAAGATTAGATTGAAGGCAAATGTTAATTTTGATATTGCAATCGAACTTATGCTACTGTCAATAAAGGAGAATAGCAATGGTTAATGTAATTGGAGTTAGATTCCGTAAGGCAGGAAAGGTGTATTTCTTTGATCCTGCAGGTTATGAAATTAAGCAGGGGGACAATGTTATTGTCGAGACTGCCAGAGGAATAGAGTATGGACATGTGGTATTAGGTCCTAGAGATGTTGAGGATAATAAGATTATTCAACCGTTAAAACCAGTAATTCGTCAGGCTACGGATGAGGATGATGCCGTTGAAAAGAAGAATAAAGAGAAGGAAAAGGATGCTTTTAATATTTGCCTTGAGAAGATCAAGAAACATGGTCTTGAGATGAAGCTAATTGATTCCGAATATACTTTTGATAATAATAAGGTGTTGTTCTACTTTACAGCAGACGGAAGAATTGACTTTAGAGAGTTGGTGAAGGACTTAGCTGCGGTATTTAAGACGCGTATTGAGCTTCGTCAGATCGGTGTCAGGGATGAGACGAAAATCGTAGGCGGTATTGGTATTTGTGGAAGACCGCTCTGCTGTCATACCCATTTATCAGAATTTGCCCCGGTATCCATTAAGATGGCGAAAGAACAGAATTTATCTCTAAACCCTACGAAGATATCCGGTGTCTGCGGAAGATTAATGTGCTGCCTTAAGAACGAGGAAGAGGCTTATGAGGAGCTTAACAGCAAGCTGCCCAATGTGGGTGACTATGTTACAACGAATGACAACCTTCGCGGTGAGGTTCAAAGCGTTAGTGTCCTAAAACAATTAGTTAAAGTGATAGTTACATTAGAAAATGATGAAAAGGAAGTTCGTGAGTATAAGGTGGACGACCTTAGATTTAAACAAAAGAAGAGAAAAGAGCGTGTATCTCCGATTGATGACGAGGAATTAAGAGTGCTTGAATTATTAGAGAGGAAAGAAGGGAAATCCCTGCTCGATGATGAATAAAGAGTTAGAAGTGAACGGTCTTTTAAAACCTGATGAAAGGGTTGATGACCTTCATAGAAATCAGTATAAAATAATTCAAAATACCAAAAAGTTCTGCTTTGGCATGGATGCTGTATTGCTCTCCGGATTTGCGAAGGTAAATCCAGGTGAAAGAGTGATTGATTTAGGAACAGGAACAGGCATTATACCTATTCTCTTGGAGGCAAAAACGGATGGTAAGCATTTTACTGGGTTGGAGATTCAAGAGGAAAGTGCTGACATGGCTAGAAGAAGTGTAGCACTAAATAAGTTGGAAGACAAAGTAGACATAGTATTAGGTGATATTAAGGAAGCCTCGGCTCGTTTTGGGCCGGCTTCCTTTGATGTTGTTACAAGTAATCCCCCTTATATGAATCACAACCACGGAATCGTTAATCCGGGCGAAGCTAAGGCAATTGCACGCCATGAGATACTATGCTCGCTAGAGGATGTTGTGCGGGAAGGAAGTAGATTATTAAAGCCAAACGGCAGATTTTATCTTGTTCACAGACCATTTCGACTAGTGGAGATTATTAAGACACTGACGGATTATAAGCTGGAACCAAAGAGGATGAAACTGGTGTATCCCTATGTGGATAAGGAACCCAACATGGTACTTTTGGAATGTATTAAAGGTGCAAAATCCATGATAAAGGTGGAAGCTCCTTTGATTGTATATAAAGAACCGAATGTCTATACAGATGAGATATATGAAATCTATGGATACTAGGTGGTTCTGATTTACTCTATTTAGAAAGGACGATTTGAATGTCCGGTATATTATATTTATGTGCCACACCAATTGGTAACTTGGAAGATATAACCTTTCGTGTGGTTCGAACTTTAAAGGAAGTAGATTTAATTGCTGCAGAGGATACGAGACACAGCATTAAATTACTGAATCATTTTGAGATTAAAACACCTATGACAAGCTATCATGAGTTCAACAAGGTGGAGAAAGCTAGATATCTGGTTGAACAGTTACTATCAGGTCAAAACATCGCATTGATAACAGATGCGGGTACCCCGGGTATCTCTGATCCTGGTGAAGAGCTAGTAAAACAGGCGTATGAGGCAGGAGTTGAGGTTACTTCATTACCCGGAGCATGTGCGGCAGTTACAGCTCTGACTTTATCAGGACTGTCTACGAGAAGATTTTGCTTTGAGGCATTTTTACCTCAGGATAAGAAAGAACTCCAACGTATCCTGAAGGAACTGGGAACGGAAACCCGAACTATTATCCTGTATGAAGCTCCACATCGCTTAACGAAGACTCTGAAGGAGCTATATGGGGCATTAGGCAACCGTAAGATTACGGTAATCAAGGAATTGACTAAAAAGTACGAGAAAGCCTGGGTAACGACGTTAGAAGAGGCATGTCAGACATTTGGGCTTCAGGACCCGAAGGGAGAATTCGTTCTGGTTATGGAAGGAAGATCTGTTCAGGAGATGGTAGAAGAAAAGCAGGAACAGTGGGAACGAATCGATATTAATGAACATATGAAAATATACCTTGATAAAGGACTTGATAAGAAAGAAGCAATGAAAGCAGTTGCAAAAGATAGAGGTGTGAGCAAGCGTGACATCTATCAAAGTCTTCTGGATTAGTACAGTAAAAGGAGCTGTTGCTAACAGTCAACCGAATAGGATGCATAAATGCTATCCTTTGGATGTCTGCTTAGCAACAGCTCCTTTTTAAACTCTAGCTGGGTTGAGTACTATTGAATAAGTCCTACAATCTTAGCAAGCTCAATAATTGTCTCCTTGGAAACTTTCTTTCCTTGGTATTCAATTAAGTTATCTTTGTTTCCGTTAAAGATATCAGTTGGCTCATATTTCTGAAGGATGATTCTACCTTCATCAACAAAAATCTCCAATGGGTCTCTCTCGCTAACGTCTAACGTTCTTCTTAACTCGATAGGAAGTGTGATTCTTCCAAGCTCGTCGAGTCTTCTAACAATACCAGTGCTCTTCATGGTATGCCTCCTTTTTCTAGTGTATTGGGGAATAAAATAGAATATGTATCATATAAGTCCTACAAATAAAGAAAGATACCATTGATTAATCATGTTAATAAACATTATTAATTATGATAACTTTTATTACATTATTTGTATAAACCTTATTTAAGATATCATAGCTTTTGATTATAGTCAACTAAAATAATTGTCAAAAGATAGCACAATATAAGCAATAAATGGAAAAGGGATGCACATAATACCATAATTCAGCCAAAAAATAAGCAAATTTGGGATAAAATGTACTATCATGTAAAATACATCACAAAATTAGTCATAAAAGTTTGTTAAAAACGTATAATTATTTAAGGATATTTATATGAAATTTGAAGGAGAAACTGTAATGCTCAATTATTTATGGGGGTATATGATTGTTCTCGGAGTAACAATTGGAGTGATAAACGGTAACATCGGGGAAATCAGTAAAGCAACGATTAATTCTTCAAAAGAAGCGGTATTATTATGTATCGCTATGTTGGGCATCATGTCTATGTGGACCGGTGTAATGCAGATAGCAAAAAAGAGCGGATTAATTGGTGCAATGACGAGAGGATTGATGCCCATTATCCGTTTCCTATATCCTGATGTTCCCAAAGGTCATGTGGCGAACGAACACATTGCGTCTAATATGATTGCAAATATATTAGGTCTTGGGTGGGCTGCAACACCAATGGGTCTCATGGCTATGAAAGAACTTAAGGAATTAAATAAAAACTCAGATGTGGCCAGTTATGATATGTGCACACTGCTAATTGTAAACATTTCTTCCCTACAACTAATACCGGTAAACATTATCGCTTTCCGAAGTCAGTATGGGTCTGTCAATCCAGCAGAAATTTTAGGAGCCGGACTTGTCTCTACAATCTGCTCCACTATAGTGGGTGTGTTGTTTGCAGTGACGGCGAGAAATATCGCAAAGAAGAAGGATGCGGCACGAAGTAAACGATAAGGTAAAGCGTCTAAGGTAAGATATTAGAAGACAGTCAAAAGCCATTAAGATTAAGAAAAGCCAATTAAGATAATGTTATGAATAGAATAAGAAAACATATTACTAAGCACGAACGATTTCATACAGTTGCATTTGAAAAGATGTTTCCACCTTTAAAGTAATGTTTTATACCTGATATGAACTGACATATGTAAAAAAGGGAGCTCATACAATAGAACAAATAAGAGAAAGGAAATCTGAACTATGAGATTTCTCGTCTACATATCGGATTATATGATTCCATTCATATTATTTTATATTATTGGCATGGGGCTTCTGATGAAGCAGGATGTTTATGATGATTTTATCACAGGTGCTAAGGATGGATTTAAAATTGTCCTTGATATTCTTCCTACCCTAATTGGCCTCATGGTTGCTATTGGAATACTCAGAGCATCCGGGGTGTTGAATGGGTTGGCTGGAATTTTACAGCCTATTACAAGTTTCTTTCATTTTCCATCAGAACTAGTTCCTCTTGTCATTATTAAAATGTTTTCTTCCTCGGCGGCCAACAGTCTATTGCTGGATATATTCAAGGAGCATGGACCGGATTCTTATCTGGGAAGGCTGGCCAGTATTATTATGAGTAGCACAGAGACAATATTCTATACTTTGGCGGTATATTTTATGGCTGCCGGGGTAAAGAAGACGAGATATACGCTTGTGGGCTGCTTGGTAGCGATGATTAGTGGTGTGGTAGCAAGTACTATTATAACGAACTTGGTATTTTAGTTATTCGAATTATCTCCAATGAAAGAATGCTAACTCCTTATTTATAGGGTAGTACAGCATCCTTACATTGGAGATTTCTATTTGAGACTGCATTAATAATTTTAATTCACCAGTTTGTCTCGGTTTATTTTGGTTTCAATCCGAAAGAATCATACTATTTTTCTCTTTTCCATGGATAGAAAACCGTTTATAATGGAAATATAAAGCAAATGACAAATAGGGGTTAATTTATAAGTGGACAAGATGTGTACGTAATTAATAATATCAAAAAAAGAAATTAAGAAAACTAATATAAATAATGAACTGGAGGTATCAATATGCCGCTATTAGGAGCTTTTATTGTTCCTCACCCGCCACTCATCATCCCTGAAGTGGGCAAGGGCGAGGAGAAGAAGGTAAGTCAGACGGTTGATAACTATCATGAAATTGCAAAGAGAATTAAAGATTTAAGCCCTGATACAATTATAGTTACCACCCCACATTCTATTATGTACTCCGACTATTTTCATATATCACCGGGTGGTAGAGCGAAAGGGGATTTTGCAAGATTTGGTGTAAAGGAGGTTTCCTTTGACGTAAAATATGATGAAGAATTTGTAGAAAATTTGGAAGGGTTTGCGGAACGAGAAGGAGTGGAGGCTGGTACTTTAGGGGAAAAGGATGGTGATCTTGACCATGGAACAATGGTGCCGATGTATTTTATCAATCAATATCTGAATGACTATAAGTTGGTCAGAATCGGACTCTCGGGCCTAGATTTATGCGAACATTATAAACTTGGACGATGCATTGATAAAACAGTGCAGAAGTTGGGCCGAAGAGTAGTATTTGTAGCCAGCGGTGACTTGTCACATAAATTGAAAGAAGACGGACCGTATGGGTTTTCAGAAGAAGGGCCAGAATTTGACAGTCAAGTTACAGAGGCGATGAAGGAGGGAGACTTTCTAAAGTTCCTTGAATTATCGCCTGATTTATGTGAAGCAGCCGCGGAATGTGGGTTGAGATCTTTTGTGATTATGGCAGGTGCATTGTCCGGAAAGTCCGTTACCAGTGATTTTTTATCCTATCAAGGAACTTTTGGTGTGGGTTATGCGATTTGCGAATTCAAAATCACAGGGGAAGCAGAACATCGGAATTTTGATGAGATATTCAAAGAGAAGCAAAGAGCATTGGCGAAGGAACTTCAAAAATCGGAGGATCCCTACGTGCATTTAGCTAGAACTTCCTTAGAGACTTATATTGTAACAGGAGAGCGTGCTAAGCTACCACAGGATTTACCGGAGGAGCTGATGAATAGAAAAGCAGGAGTGTTTGTATCTCTTAAGAAACATGGAAGCCTTAGGGGGTGTATAGGTACGATTGCGCCGGTTACTTCAAGTGTGGCTAGAGAAATATTCCGTAATGCGATTAGCGCGGGCCTAGAAGACCCAAGATTTCCGCCTGTAACGGAAAAGGAACTTGATGAACTGGTATACAGCGTGGATGTTCTAGCAGAGCCGGAACCGATTCAATCAATAGAGGAACTGGATGTACATCGTTATGGTGTAATTGTGACCTCAGGAAGAAAGAGAGGATTACTTTTACCAAATCTAGAAGGAGTAGATACCGTTGATCAGCAAATTGAGATTGCGAGAAAGAAGGCTGGAATCTATGATAACGAAGCATATGCGATGGAGAGGTTTGAGGTGGTGAGACATAAATGAGAGTAGAATGTAACATCTGTCCACATCACTGTAAGATAGAAGAGGGGTACACAGGTCTTTGTAAAGCTAGAAAAAACCAGGGAGGAAGCATCATCTGTGATAACTATGGTAGGATTACTGCTATGGCGCTGGACCCGATTGAGAAGAAGCCTCTATATCACTTTCATCCGGGCAGTAAAATTTTATCCGTGGGTAGCTACGGCTGTAATCTGAACTGTCCCTTTTGCCAGAATTGTGATATCTCAATGGTGGGTAATGATGGGGTGGAAAGCACTGCTTTATCCTGTGATCAATTGGTGGATAAAGCCATGTATTATCAGAATGTTGGGAATATCGGGATCGCATATACTTATAATGAGCCGTTAATTGGTTTTGAATTTGTCAGAGACTGTGCCATTCTTGCAAAGCAACAAGGACTTAAAAATGTGGTGGTTACAAATGGATACCTCTGTGAGGAGCCCTTGAGGGAGTTGTTGGGGATAGTCGATGCCTTTAATATAGATCTTAAAGGATTTACAGAAGAATATTACCATAAGCTTCGTGGAGATTTAGAGACGGTAAAGAATACAATTGAACTGGTAGCTCAGGCAACGCATGTTGAGGTTACAACATTGATTGTACCAGGGGAAAATGATTCGGAGGAGGAGATGGAACGATTAAGTAGTTGGATCGCACAAATACGACCGGATATTGTTCTCCATATCTCCCGGTTTTTTCCTAGATGGAAAATGTTGGATAAGAAGGCAACTCCAGTCGGTGAGGTTTATCGTCTTGCTGAAGTGGCTCGAAAGCATCTAAAATATGTTTATGAAGGTAACTGTTAATCGTTGATAATATATATCACAAAAGCCCTTATGTTAATCTGAAATAATAAATACACAAATTCAAGTATTATTTTTAATACAAACAAATCACCTATGAATATAATGATTACTCTTCTGTTAAACTTTTTCTATATAGAATAGTAGCAAGACATATCAGAAGAATAAGGTTGGAAGTAATCACCGCTACTCCGAATAAGTCTGTTCGAAGGTTTTTCAGAAGGTAAGTGATTTGCTGTCCAAAAGTAAAGCGAGATACAGACTCAATGCCCTTATTAAAGCTTGATAGCATAGGTAAAAAAGCAAATATCATACCGAAGGGAACGGCTAATCCATTGGCAGCAGAAGCGTTTTTGGCAAATAAACCGATACAAAAACCGAGTATCGTGGATATCAAACTACCCAATGCCAGCGATCCCATGAATACGAGAGCGGAGGCGATATCAAGATGAAGTAAAAATAAAAAGCTTGCGCCGGTGATTAGGTTAGCGATCAAGATAAAACCACCGATACTGATAAAATATTCTCTAAGTGTTACATTGGACATGATTAGAAGTCGTAATGTGTTCTGCTCCTTCTCCTCGGCGAGGATACATGCGGACGACACAGCAGGGGAAAATACGCAGTGCATTGTTGCGAAGATAGTTATAAAGTCACCGGCTCCAGATTGATTTCCCATTGCACTGGTCATCATAATTGCAATAATAGGATAAACAAGAAATAAAACCAGAATAGGAGTGTTTTTAATAAAATCCTTTATTTGTTTTATAAATAAAGCTTGAATGTTTTGTATCCGAATCATACGTTTAACTCCTTTCCGGTTAATGTCATAAAGACAGTTCCTAAGGTCGGCTCAGAGGAATGGATTGCCTCTACATTATCCTGTAAAAAGTAAGTAGCGATCTCCTCTGCGGAATCTGGTTGATTGGTTAATGTAATTCTTTTTCCGTCCTTACTTAGGATAGTCACGTTATTAAGCGTGTTATATTTTCTGCAAATCTCTTCCGGTACACCGTATTCTACGATACATCCTTCGTTAAGAAGAGCAATATGGTCACAAAGCTGGTATGCCTCCTCCATATTATGTGTGGTTAGAAATATAGTGGAGCCCTCTTTTTTTAATTCTAATAATAGCTTATGGATTTCCTCAGCGGTTGTAGGATCAAGTCCACTGGTTGGTTCATCCAAAAAGAGTATTTTCGGATGATGCATGATTGCACGTGCCAGAACCAATCGTTGCTTCATTCCTTTTGACAATTTACCAGCCGGTGATTTGCTATCGGATAAGCCCACTTTTTCCAGCACTTGATGGATAATAGCCTTGTTTACCCCATAAAGTTTCGCAAACAACAGCATATTATCATAGCAGGACAATCGATCGTAGGTTCCTGAATTGTCAAGCATCATTCCGATATCTGAATAAATGGTCCGGTTCAGTCGATTACAGCTTTGTTCCAGTATTTCTGAAATACCCTCATAAGATAATTGACCGGTTAATATCTTGATTAAAGTTGTTTTTCCTGCGCCGGAGGGGCCTAATAATCCAAAGATTTCGCCCTCGGCTACCTGCATTGACACTTCATTTAAAATCTTCTTTTCTCCGAACGATTTACAGACTTTTTGTAGGTTAATACTATTCTTCATTCTCAGCCCCTCCATGTTCATTTTTGTAATTTAATAAAAGTTCATCATATTTTTTGCTGTCCATCCTTGTCTTGATTATCATAAATGACATACTTCCAAAAAAACCAAGAACAAAACTTATAATAAAACCAATCCAAGCCTCTACATTATTCAGCTTAAACCAATCAAACACGATAATAAAAGCAATGATAGAGGAAAGGATACAGAACAACATAAGAATTGTACGCCATAATGCCATCATGTTCTTAATGATGCGATCCGAGTAAAATAATGTTTTAAAAAAGATAATGACTACCGAACTTAATAGAAATTGCGATAAGGTAGAGATGGATAAGCCTTTTGATCCGAGAGCATATAATTTGGAGACTTCCTTCGCCCCTTCACCAAATATGGATGCGATCATCATTAAAAAGATTACATCCACTGCAAATAGGATCATTACTTGTGCAATGAAGTTATATTTTTCAGGATTTTTATGATTCATGATTTCACCCCTAACTTTTTTTTCAATGTTTGTGAATACTGTCTGGACACATACAATTTCTCGTTATTGTTCATGGTTACCAATAATTTACCATCAATATCAGCCTTGATTGACTGGATTTGGTTAAAATTGATGATACAGGATTTTCCTGCTCGAATAAAGTCAAGTGCAGCTAATTGCTCCTCTAGCTCAAACAACCGAAGGTCTGTTTCATACACGTCCTGTCTTGTATAAAAGAAAGTCTTTTTATCGACAGTATCGATATAAAGAACCTTTGCGGCTTCAAGGATGTAGGTTCGGTTATTGTTCTTCCCGGTTAACTTTAAATCCATAACGCGAAGCTTGGATATAATGCTTTCTACATCGGTGTTGATGCGGTTACATGTAATCGTGACCTCAAGCTCTGTTGCGGAAGGATCTTCATTGATATGAATTCTCAAATTACTGCACCTCCTTATGATTTTACTATACTAATTCTTCCAGTATTTATCAACAAAGGATACCTAATCTGCAGAAAATACATACTAAGTTTCATGAAATGATATATATAATAACGTTTGTCGTGTTTTAAATGAATACATATTTTTCAATCAATATCAAATAATAAATATGAATGATATAAAAATAAGAACTATCAGAAAGAGAGTGAGGCAATCTATGGATCAAGATAAAAGAGAAAAAGTGAGAGAGCAAAAAGAGGATGATAAATTTAATAGTATTACCAAGTCACAAAAACCAGAAAATCAAAATCAACAGCATAATGTTAGGAGAGAAGGAACAGGAAGGCAGAACAATAAATATTGAGATAAAAAATTTAACGGGATTCTTTTCCTTTACCAACTGATTATTAACCGTTCATAATCGCAGTTTTATTATTATTGTCGTGTTGATGTAAATAATATGAAAAATATTATAATTATTCCTCAATTAGTAATGGTTCTTATTATTAATTGACTTGATTAATTTTAAAATGTGGTATAATATGATAATATATTGTAAAAATCAACAAAGGAGGTAAAGGATGAAAGGGACTGTAGTTTCATCTTGGATAGAATCTTGTCGTATTTTATATGGTAATGAAGTGGTTAATAAAGCATTAGCTGCTAATAGCTTGTCTCAGGACGTTATATTTACACCATTTCAGGACGTTGACGATAAGGTAGCAACCGGAATTGTTGATCATGTGGGGAATCAAGTTGGTAAAGATCATAAAGAAATTTGGGGTATTATGGGTGAGCAGAATATACAAACTTTCAGTAAAAACTACCCTGGATTTTTCCGCCATGAATCAGCATATCAGTTTTTAAAATCAATGAACGACGTACATGTAATTGTTATGAAGAGATTTGCAGGAGCCAAGCCTCCAATACTTGATGTTAAGCCTATCTCTTCCCATGAGATAATATTTACTTATCGTTCTAACCGAGGAATGGAAGACTATTTATTTGGACTGATTAATGGTGTGGCAGCTTATTTTAATGAGAAGATTGAACTAGTGTTAATGGAACAAAGTCAAGAGGGTGTACAGATTAAGCTTACTTTTGAAAATGAGATTCAATACACAAAGAAATATCATATAAACAAATTACTATCCTTTGGATTTATAAAAAATGTAGCTGCAAAAGCGGCAATCATTAATACGTTAATCGTAACACTTGTCGGATTAATTCTTGTATCTAACAAAATTGATGCATTGATACTTGGTGGAGTAACCTTAGCGATTACGTTAGCAAGTACCACTATATTAAATCGACCTCAAAAGTTATTAATAAAAGAACTTAAAAGACTTAGCTCGGGTGACTTTGTGGAATATCTTGTTGTTCAATCCAAAGATGAGAATGAAGCACTGTTTGATGCATTGAATGATATCAAGAGAACCGTACAAAAAGACTTCATTGGGTTTAATGCAATTGTTGATGAGATGTATACCTTTAACCATTCTGTTACAGATATCGCTCATACCATGCAGGATACCTCAAATGATATCACTGCGGTACTTGATGAAGTTGCAATCGCGGCCACAACTCAGGCAGAGGATACAGAGAATTCCGTATCAATTCTGAATGAAAGCATCTTGAATGTAACCAGAATATCCGATGCAAGTCAGGATAATAAGGATAAAATTGAAGTTGCAATGTCCAATTTGGAAAGCAGCTTTACCAATGTTCATAATACGACGATGGAAATCAACAATGTATTGAATGAATTTAGAATTATTAAAGAGAACAGTAATGAGCTTCAGAAAAATGCTGCAGGCATCACTGAGATTGTTTCTATTGTATCGGCAATTGCAAAACAGATTAACCTTTTAGCACTGAATGCATCGATTGAGGCTGCAAGAGCCGGGGATGCAGGAAAAGGCTTCGCCGTAGTTGCGGAAGAAGTAAGAAGACTTTCTGTTGAAACAAACCAGGCAGTTTCTGAAATTAATGATAATCTGACAGAATTTGTGACAAGTATTGGTGGAGTTGTAAATGATATTGACGTACAGTACAATGTTCTAGAGAAGGAAGGCGTTAAGCTTACCGGTGCGGTTAATGTATCCAGTCAAGCAAATCAGAATCTTAAGACAGTATCCGACTTAATGATTGAAACTTCCCAGGAGCTGAAATCAGAAGCGGATAACATCTCCTCTATCTTTGATAATATGCACAGCCTTGCAGCGATTGCAGAAGAGAATTCTGCTGCAACCGAGGAAGCAAGCTCAAATGTTGCTATTTATATGGATCAGATTAATGAATTATCCCATCAGATTAATGTATTTGATTTGATGATAAAGAATTTCCAAGAAGATCTGAGCAAATATAAGATTTAATAAAAGTATCCATACTTTGTAATACAACCGAGGATAAAGAGAGTAGTCTATATAAATTAAGTAATACAGGAAGAGCCATCTATCATAATAAGTTTACCTCCATCCCATCAGGGATAAGTACTCTTGTTATGGTGGGTGGCTTTTCCAGTGAAAACATACCCATTTACATTGACTTTTATAGGTCCAAATGATAACATAGTTACATCGCGTGAACATTTTAATGTCATAATATCTTATGGAAAAATAGTATGAAAGAATGGCAGGAAGGGGGAACGCTGCATAGAATGTTAATGTGATATCATAGTAACTATTAACGTGATCAACCCAAGATCAGACTAACAGAAATGTTTTGTATTAGCGCCATGCACCTCTATTGGGAACAGAGCATATTATGCTCAAGGTTATTTGGAGGTCGACGAGGTAGAGAGTTATCGAAGTATTCGGCGGATGCTCTCTCGTATACCTAGGGTACGTAATATGTCGAGTAAAATCTATGGGCAACCGTAGAACAAGAACGGCATAACCAGGAAAAAGAATTAGGTATTAGTCTGACTTCGTAATTATGACGAAGCTTTCTTGTACTGCGAATTCTTCTATTAAAGAACGTTGAAAATAAAATATTAATGTCGTTTTGTAGCGACAAAAGGAGGATATTTATGTGCGGAATTATAGGTTATACAGGTAACTTGGAGGCTAAAAATATACTATTAGAGGGACTTGCGACCCTAGAATATCGTGGTTATGACAGTGCAGGAATTGCTATGTTCGATCAAGGAAATATTAAAACGATAAAAGCGGCAGGTAAAGTAAGTGAGTTGATGGAAAAAGCATCAAAAAGCAATATATCCGGAACCTCCGGTATCGGCCATACAAGATGGGCAACTCATGGTGGAGTGACAGACGGTAATGCGCATCCACACACCCATGGCAAAGTAACATTAATTCATAATGGAATTATAGAGAATTATCATGAGCTTGAAGTAGAGTTAGCAGCAACAGGAAGATATCCTGTGTCTCAAACTGATACTGAAATCGTGGCATTACTATTAGATAGCCTATATAAGGGCAATGCAATCGAGGCTATAAAAGCGGCAGAAGCAAAGTTAGAGGGTGCATATGCATTCTGCATCTTATTCGCAGATGAGCCAGAGGTAATCTATTGCCTACGTAACGCAAGCCCATTGGTAGCTTGTTATTCAAAGGAAGGTTCTGTTATTGCTTCTGATATGGTAGCTTTAATTGGATTTTCTAAGGATTATTTTGTACTTCCGGAGAAGCATATTGCAAGATTGACAAAGGAAGGAATCACCGTAACTAACTTTGATGACGAAGTTATAGAACCTACTATGCTTCATGTTAGCTGGGATATCACAGCAGCGCAAAAGAACGGCTACCCTCACTTTATGTTAAAAGAAATAAATGAGCAACCGGATGCAATTCGCTCCACCATCACACCAAGAATTATGAAAAATGGTGTTGTTGATTTTACAGGTGACAATATTCCGGATTCCATCTTTGAGAATGTAAATCGTGTGATAATCACCGCGTGTGGTACTGCTATGCATGCTGGTTTGGTAGGAAAAGCAATGATAGAAAAGCTTCTTCGTATCCCGGTAATCGTAGATATTGCATCCGAGTTTCGTTATCAGGATCCGATTATGGATCAAAATACATTAGTTATTACAATCTCACAATCCGGTGAGACTGCGGATACTCTTGCAGCACTTCGACTTGCTAAGTCAGTAGGCGCAACCACACTTTCTGTCGTAAATGTGAAGGGCTCCACGATAGCCAGAGAGAGTGATTATGTGCTTTATACACAGGCTGGGCCTGAGATTGCGGTAGCAAGCACCAAGGCATACACATCACAGCTTTCTTGTTTATATCTGTTTGCGTTCAAGTTTGCACTTGCTCGTAATACGATAACAGAGGAAGAATGTGCAAAGTGGACACAGAGCTTAAAGAATGTTACAACAGCAATTGAAGAGACATTAAAATTAGATGGATTAATGGAAGATATCTGTAAGAATCTGATTGATAAAGAAGACCTGTTCTTTATCGGAAGAGGACTTGATTACTCTTTATGCTGGGAAGGTTCCATCAAACTTAAGGAAATCAGCTATATCCACTCCGAAGCATACGCAGCCGGAGAATTAAAGCACGGTACCTTATCACTTATCACAGAGGGAGTACCAGTTGTAGCAATCGCTACTCAACCAAAGGTATTCTCCAAGATGGTATCCAATATCCGTGAAGTAAAGGCGAGAAATGCGTTGGTAATCATGATTACGAATGGTGAAGCTGAAGTAGAAGCATCCGTATATGATTACCATGTAGTATTACCTAAGATTGAGGATGACTTCACACCATTTACAGCAGCAATAGTACTACAGTTATTAGCGTATTACTCCTGTGTACATCGTGGTTACAACGTAGATCAGCCGAGACATTTAGCGAAGGCTGTAACGGTTGAGTAGGTTAGGATTTGAAAAATTAATAAATGTGTAAGGGTAAAAAAGTCGTGGACTGAAGAAATTATTTATAAACATGCAGTAATAGTGTTAGTTAAACAATAATATCTCTTACTAATATTACAAAAGCGAAGATTTTTCTGTGTCCAAAGCTAGAGTATCAATAGTAAATACCTCTGCTTATAGCAAGAAATAAATATGTATTTCGTTTGTCGAATTATTGGTTATTTATCCGTGCTTTCATATTTTTGCATATAGAAAATAAATGTGGGCGCTGCCCACACCCGGCATCTGGAATAAATATATGATTTATCGGCAATAATTATAGTGCCGATGGAATAAATGCTACCGGCGTATAGATTCATACTTCTCGGATCTTACGCTGGTTGTTTATTCTTTTGTTTACAGGTATTGAGCCAGCCTACTTTCATACAGAACGCTGAGCTGACTTAAGACCATATCCCAATTTCTGTACCGTTGTGTCCATTTCTTTATAATATTCATGGATGCCAGATACAGCATTTTTTCCAGGGATGTATCATTTGTGAAGGAACTTTTTGTCTTGGTTACGTTTCGGAATTGACAGTTCAGCCCCTCTATGATATTTGTTGTGTACATGATTCTACGGATCTCATCACTAAAACTGAAATAGGGGCTGACTACATCCCAGTTACTGATTGCATAGGGATATTCTTTCCCCATTTATTTTTTAACATCTCTAATTCTGCCAAAGCCAGCTCTTCATTCGGTGCTTTATATACAGCTTTGAAATCGGAGGCAAATTTCTTGATATCTTTATAAGATACATATTTAATCGAATTACGTAGCA
This sequence comes from Bacillota bacterium, assembly GCA_023392615.1. GTDB lineage: Bacteria > Bacillota > Clostridia > Lachnospirales > Lachnospiraceae > Mobilitalea. The sequence continues at coordinate 83,718 of JAEVYT010000002.1, forward strand.
TGTGAATGATACATCTTTGAACCTGTGCCTTTGGATATACAGAATTAATAGCTTCCTTAAAGCCAGAACGACCATCTACACAGAAAAACAAGACATCCATAACGCCTCTATTCTTAAGGTCGTTCAGCGTTCCGAGCCAGAATTTAGAGGATTCATTTGCTCCAATAGAGATGCTCAGAATATCTTTTTCTCCTTCTAATGTAACACCAAGTACAACATAAGCTGCTCGATTAACAATCCGTCCATCCTCCTTGATATTATAGTGAATTGCATCCATAAAGCAGAACGGATACATTGGGTTTAGTGGTCTTGATTGCCACTCCTTAATATCTGGAAGGATACGATCTGTGATTTTACTTACCATTTCAGCGGACAATTCAATTCTATAGATATCCAGAAGTTGGTCATGAATATCACGGGTGGACATTCCTCTAGCATAGAGAGAAATAACTTTTTCTTCAATACCAGAAATATCTCTTTGATATTTTGAGATTATTTGTGGTTCGAACTCACTGTTTCTATCCCGTGGAATATCAACCTCAAACGCTCCATATTGGCTTTTTACTGTTTTAGATGTATAAGCATTTCTTTTGTTTTCGATTAGCAGATCACCTTTATCGTTTTTTGGATATCCAAGAGAAACATCCATCTCAGCTTCCAGCATCTCCTGCATCATGTCTTTGAAGCTGTCTTATAATAAGCTGTAGATATCCCCTACACTACGAATGTCATTTTCTTTGATTATCTGTCATAATTGTTCCTTAGCTATAGCCATAAAAATACCACCTTCCTAATGAGATTATTCATACCTAATTCTCACCAAGAAAGTGGCATCTACTACCAAGACACAAAATTTTTTATATTACCCCTCCTCTAATATTAAATCCATTGTAATCTTTTTAACTCGGTAATGATGTTATTTGCAACTGCTTGCACTACTGGAACAGATACAGAATTTCCAAATTGTTTATATGATTGCATATCTGATACAGGGATAATAAAATCATCAGGAAAACCTTGCAAACGAGCACACTCTCTAGGAGTAAGTTTTCTTGGGTTTTTATCAGGACCCTGATCAATTAAAATTTCGCTACCATCTTTAAAGTACCGAGCGCTTATTGTATTCGTATATGTAGAATCCGCATTAAAAACTGAGAAACCAAAACCATTGCCTTTTAGTAGATGTTCCTGTTTACGGCGTAAATGACCCGCATACAATTTATCACTAATTGTATATTTATCATCAACATTCTTGTCTAAAATATTACCCACCTTAGTTGGGGTTTTAGGCGGTATTGGAAACTTGAAATCTATAGTTTGATTAGGATTCAACTGCTTTTTGTCAAAGCCTATTATAAATAGTCGTTCTCTATTTTGTGGAACTCCGAAATCAGCTGCTCTTAGAACATCAGATCTAACATCATATTCCAGAGCTTCCAGATGTTCAATAATAACCTTTAAAGTACGACCTTTATCATGGCCCTTTAGTTGTTTTACATTTTCAAGTAGAAATACTTTTGGTCTTTTCCCTTCAATAATTCTTTCTATTTCAAAAAACAATGTCCCTCTTGTATCAGAAAACCCTTTTTTTAAGCCGGCTGCAGAAAATGGTTGACATGGGAATCCGGCTAAAAGTATGTCAAAATATGGAAGCGCATTATTGGATATCTGTGTGATATCACCTTCAGGTATATCACCATAATTAGTCTTATATGTTTTTTGTGCAAACTTATCCCATTCAGAAGTGAATGTACAATACCCTCCCAAACGAGTAAAAGGGAGGCGGATTCCACCAATTCCAGCAAATAGATCTATGAATGTAAATTTGGCTTTTTCCTTAGGAGGATTTGGATATGGTATTGATTTTGCAAAATCCATAATAAAATGCAATTCAATTAATGACGGATTTGTTTCTCCATTCTCCCAGCGTCTTAATGTACGCTCTCCATTTTTGCCTAAACCTAAAGCATCAGAAAATTCCTTTTGTGTCAATCCTAATTGCATGCGTTTTTCTTTGATTGCAATATTATCCATATTATCACCCCATGTTCTGACTGCTATGATCGGTCAATCTGTCCTTATTTTATCACAAATTGGTATTTTTACAATAAGAACACTTGTTCTGATTGTATCATAACGTTATTTATGATAAATTTCAAGATAGAATTGTAATAATTGTAAAGAAAGTATAAAATTGTTATAATAGTAATTGAAGATATGTAATTAGGTTCTGAATTGATCCTTCTCTGATAAGACTTTATAAGTCGTTAACGCCGAATTATTTAGATTCCTACGCTAACGTTAAGGTCCATAAGTAAGATAGCGAGAAGGAAAGTTATAATTTGAAAACGTCATTATAGTTTGTATACCTTAATAGGACGTGTTTGTTTATGTGTGAGGATGATTTTAAAACTTGATTCTCGCAATGCAATTAATTTATAAGTTGAGGAGGGAAGTCGAGACATGGTCTACTCGACAGAGAGGTATGATGATTAGTGGTTCTTTTAATAATTACATGAAAAAGTATTATGATGCAGAAGATGGGGCTTATACAGCAGTAACATTTGCAGAAATTCAAAAGAATACTTTTAATGTAAAAAGCGTAATAAGAAATTTATTGGAACGAAAACTGGGAAGAAAAAATATTCCTCACGCTCAAGGTGGGGGGAGGCAATATATTGAGTTTAAAATTTGTAAACAAACAAATGGAAATCATAACGATAGAATGAATATTCCCTGCAAGTATTCAAAGCCTGATAGGGACGAGATGTCAATATATTTTACAGTAGGAATAATTGAAGAATTTAATATGAAGCCAGATGATATTTGGTATATATATTTTAAAAAGAATGATGCTTTGCCTTGGTTGGGAATTATTTCAAGAGTGGTTTGGGATAACTTGATGAGTAATAACTTTGAAAATTCAGTAGATGACGTTCTTGAATATATGGATAATATTAATAATAATAAATTATATGTACAAGACAAGAGAGATTATGAAACAGGTGGTAAAACATATAATTCGAATCTAGCAACAGGTGGGTTTCGTCCCTCTGCAAGATTAGTTAGCACAATTGGTGAGGATATTATTAAAGACATGCATGCTGCTATAGTGGAATTGGTAAAGAATGCATATGATGCTGACGCTACAATAGTAGAGATTAAATTAAGTACTATTGATGATAAAAAGATACATATTCAAATATATGATAATGGTCATGGAATGTCAGAAGAAGTTATAAAAGACAAATGGTTAGTACCATCAACAAGTGATAAATTCATTCGCAAATATAGTCCTAAAGGTAGAATTATGCAAGGTCGTAAAGGAATTGGAAGATTTGCTGCAGCAATATTAGGAGAAAAATTAATACTTGAAACTGTTTCGAATGGTATAAAAACCAACTTAAGTATTAATTGGAATGATTTCTCAGAAGATAAATATTTAGATGAAATTAAAATAGATATAAACAGCATATGGACATTTGAGGAAAATTGTACTGCATTTAATATTTGGGGTTCAGAAGAAAAACTTTTGCAATGGAATGATAATCAAATTGAATATCTAATTAAAGAGTTGAGAAAATTACTTACTCCAATTGATACCACAAAAATTAATAATAAAGATGATTTTGAAATAATTATTAAATTTGGTGAATTTATTTCAAGTGAGTATCAGTATAAAATCATAAAAATAAAACCATTGCCTTTAATAGACTATTATGACTATCGAATTTTTGGTAAAATTTATGCAGATGGACAGTGTAGTTTGACATATCTAAATAGAAATTCAGGAATTGAAGAAGAAGTATTAGATTTTAGATATTATTTAACCGAAAGTCAAAAAGTATCTGGGACTCTAACTGTAGATTTTAGAATTTTTGATCGAGATCCTGAGGCAATTGAAACGCTGGTATATGATTTAATTAAAGCGGGCGATGAAAAGCTGGGCAAGAATGAAGCGAAAAGAATGTTAAATGATATCGCTGGTATTAGTATTTTTAGAAATAGATTTCGAATTAGGCCTTATGGTGATGAAGGGAATGATTGGCTCTCATTAGATAAGAAGAGGGTCCAAAATCCTGCACAAAAGATTGGTGCTAACCAAATATCTGGAATAATTGAAATTGAAGATGAGGATATTTCAAACCTAGTAGAGAAAAGCGCCAGAGATGGATTAAAGGAAAATGCATATTATTATGGTTTAGTATCAATAATTATCCAAATTCTTAATTATATTGAACTTAAGAGGTATTCTTATAGGCAAAAGACGGGAAAAGGAAAAAAGAATTACTTGTTTAGTAGTCAATTTGAAGTATTAACGGATTATTCCGCCATAAAGAATAAAGTAATATCTGTAATGAAGGATTATAAAGTTAGCGACCGAAAAGTTGAAGAAGTAAATAGTTTTATTGAAAAGGATATTTATTCTAAAATAAAAATTGCCCAAGAGTTAGAGAATCAAATTGCAATGTATCAAGGTCAAGCTACATTAGGTAGAATAATGGATGTTGTTATGCATGAGGTTCGCAAACCCTTGTCTTGGATGAGAAACCAATGTAATAATCTTGAACGAGCATATGATCGATATTTGGTAACAAATAACATTCAAGACATTAATAAAGTAATTAGAATTATCGAGGAGACTCCAAATCAGCTTAAAATTATAAGTAATCTATTTAAGAGATTAAATGTGCTCTCGACAAGAGCGAGATCATCAATGGTTGATTTTAGCATTAACAGAACCGTCGAAATTGCATTAGAAATTTTTAAGGATGAAATAGATAATAAACTTATTAGTATTGAGTATATTCCTACTCAGGAAATAATCTTTAAAGGTTGGAGAGAAGATATTCTATCTGCGATTGCAAATATTTTAGAAAATGCAATATATTGGGTGAATTTTAATAAGGGAGAAAAAATGATAAAGTTGCAATTGCTTGAGAAACCCGAGTCAATAGATATATGCATTTGGAATAATGGCCCCCTTATTATCAGAGATTTACTTAACAGTAACTCATTATTTAATCCAGGCATATCGGGAAAAATTACAGAAAATGGTCCGGGTACAGGTCTAGGGCTTGCTATTGCAGGAGAAGCTGTAGATAGGAATGGTGGAGTAATTAAAGTTATGGATGTTAGTGAAGGAGCAAAATTTGTTATAGAATTATCTAAAAAGAGAGGAGTATAACGATGACTGATACTAAAGAAAACATTGAGATAATTATTGTCGAAGATGATAAAATGCAACAAGATATGTATAAAGATTGTATAGAAGAATATAACATATCTAATGAAAAATATATGATAACTGTACATGTGCTAGATAATGATGTTGAGATTCCCTCAATATTATATAATAATCATATTGATGCAATTATAGTCGATCTTAATTGGGGAGCAGGAGATACTGAAAATAAAGGAAATGATTTAATAAGTAAAATATATAAGGATTGTAGAATACCGATATTTGTAATATCAGGTAACCTTCAGTATCTTACAAGTGAATACATTGAGAGCCCGATATTTAAAAAATATCAAAGGGATGATATAGAATTTGATTTGGTTCTTAAGGAGATAGAAAATATATATGATACAGGCTATACAAGAGTTCTTGGAAGTAATAGTAAGATTGATCATATGCTCAGTCGAGTATTTTGGGAGTATATGACAGATACCATTGATCACTGGAAAGAACAACAGGAAGAGATACTGACACAAAGAATGTTAAGATATGCGACGACAAGAATAAATGAAATGCTTATGATTGACTCATTACAAAATCATGACGATTTTGATTCTATAGAGTTCTATATAAAACCAGCAATAAAGAATCAACCTTTTACAGGGGACATAATTTCATACCAAGAGAAAAAGTATGTTGTTATAACTGCAGCATGCGACATAGAACAAGATAATTCTGAATATGTGGTTTTATGTCGCATCAGTTTTGATATTATTAATAATTTAAAGACCCGAATTAAAGAAGGAAGTAATACGGCAGAAAATGACTTAATTAAATATATTAATAATTCTAAAGCAAGATTTCATCTACTGCCTCCCTGTAATGTCTTTTCTGGTGGATTGGTAGATTTCCAAATGCTTTCAAGTGTTAAGAAAGAGGATTTTTTTGAGCATTCTATAGTCGTTGCCTCAATTAATCCATCATTTGTGAAAGACATTCAAGCGAGATTCTCTCATTATTATGGCAGACAAGGTCAACCCCAATTAAATAAAGGGAATATAATAGAGTTTATTAAAAATACTTAAGGATTTTTTAAATTATTATAGTGTAAAGTTGATTATATTACTGAGTACATTTCATATCCGCCATGTGGAAATGCCATTTCTATTTGTGTTTACAAACAGGGCAGATGATTAATATTTTTCTGCCCTTTACCGAAATTTCATTGGATTTGAAATATAAAATTCTATCATCCCCTTACAAACACTGGTTTTAAAGTTGTTGCGTACTGTGATACCTATGACTGGAAAGGGTATACCGCGCAGTGCATTATCAATTGAACCGTTAATAATGACAACTTAAGTAACGGTTCTATAATCCTTATGAACGACGGTGGAAATAATACGATTGAGGCATGGGACGGAATAATCACCGGATTACAGAAAAAGGGATATGAGATAGTTCCGGTATCCGAGATGATTTATAAGAAGAATTTTATGGTAGATCCAAATGGAAGGCAGTATAAGAGGTAAAGGGGAATATTATCTGCAAAAATCTAAAAGATAGGTACATTAAGGGGCAGTAGGTTCAAATCCTACTGCCCCTGTAATAAAGAAAGCCTTACAACTGAGAGATGAGATAGAGGCTTTATTTTTTTTATGTTATTAATTGATCTATCAGGTATTTCTTATACATACGACTCAAATTATACCACCCCCACTTATTGACACCATACCCTAATAAATGTATAATTTTAGCAAATACCTACAAGTGGTGACATACAATGTAAATGTTAGTATAGCTGTATGCACATGTACTTGTATCGCAGAGATAATTACCAATTAACAAATAAAATAATATACTTTAGTATAATAATGGAGAGTACGTAATGAGACCTTTACAGTTAATTAAAACACTTTTTCGAACACCATTTAAAACGTTCCTCACTTTTTTATTGCTAGTTGCTGTAACCTTTGTACTCTTTTCGCGGGTAAGTGAGTATTCTGTTACAAGCAAAGAAATCAAAGATCTCACGAAAGAATACCGTGGCATAGGTACTGCAGAGATTGCACCGGCTCCTGAGACATATCCTTCAAGCCCATACAATATATATAAAGATTCTCGTTTGTCCAAAAATAAGTCTAGTTATTTATATCAACCATTATCACAAGAACAAGTTAGTTCATTATCAGGACTCCCATATATTTCATCATTTAGTACTCGTTATATGACACCCGGTGTTTCTGATAAGTATTACAGAATGGATGAGGGAGCAGATTACTATAACTATACATCACGATTTATTATTGAGGGTACATTATCTGATGTTGAATATGGGTTAAAAATTGGCCGAAATAATTTTAATGGTTTAATACTGAAAGGATGCAATTTATTAGCAGGAAACCTTCCATCTTCCATTAAAGATACAAAAATTAAAGTTTATTCCATCGCTTATAAAATTGAAAAAGATGCAATATCTGGCGTCGGAAACAATCAAAATCAAATATTTGCGTTCTATGATGATAGCTTTAAGTATGATACGGAATATATTAAAAAACTTAAATTAGGTGACCGATATGTATTTGTAGGGCGCTATGATCCATTGTCTGATTCCATATCGTTATATCTTAGTGATATTCTGACAGATAAGTGGTGTGAAGCGATTCAACCGGTTAAAGGTCAACCTAAAAACTATCTTGAGACTAAAAAGTTTGCACCGCTAAATGAATTAATAGAACTGACGAATTCCGACCTACATACGTTTGACGTTGTATACACAGATAATATGTCCGCCATTATGCGTTTTGCAGAAGGAAATATGGCAATAAAAGATGGACGTGAACTTACGAAGGAAGACAGCGATAAAGGTGCAAAGGTTTGTGTGGTAAGCAGCGATTTTGCTTCCACTAATAAACTGGGTTTGGGTGATAAAATATCCTTAAAGCTTGGGACTGAACTATTCGAACAATATAAAGGAATCGGAGCAATCGCAGGTACACGTGAAAGGTATTCTCGACCGGATAAGCCAGAAGAACTTGAAATTGTCGGTATCTATTTAGATACGGACAGTACAACGGAACAATTAAATAAGCCCAACTGGAGCTACTCAATCAACACAGTGTTTGTTCCGAAATCACTGCTTCCACTAGGTGAGAGTGAGCTAGCCAATCATAAGTTTTCACCGAGCGAAGTCAGTTTTACGGTGGATAATGCATGGGATATACTCCCTTTTCTAAAAATCATTAAAAACGGAACTCCCACGTTAAAGAAAATGGGACTTAAGATAATATTTAACGATGGAGGCTGGCCTGATATCGTTGACAAATACAAAATGTCAATCAAATTATCACTGATTGCTATCATTGCAATATCTGTAGCAGTAATTGCGTCAACGGTGCTTATCGTATATCTTTTTATCGGAAGGAAGAAAAAAGAGTATGCAATACTCCGAGCACTAGGGACCACCAGGAAAGAATCGGTTAAGGCTCTCATCCTGCCTTTCATGTTGTTAAGTGTAACTGCTGTACTCATGGGTAGCTGCACAGCGTGGATTTATACTACAAATACGATTGCGAAAAGCAACACTTTTTCACAAATAAAGGATCATACGGTTAACTCTTCAATACCAATAAATGTAGCTGCATTCTGTATACTGGGTGAGATATTACTTGTGCTAATCATCGCATTGTACCGAATATGGAGAATAAGTACAATCCCTCCACTTATGCTTCTACAGGATAATCAGAGTAAAAAGGTTCATAGTAAAAAGCCGGTGCAAAGGGAACAGGTAATACAGGTTCATAATGACGATCCCGTTACGATTGCTCCAATCGATAATACAATAGTGACACAAGTCTTAAATACCAGCGAAGTAAAAGATGCGGATGTCAACCTTAAGACAAGAAAGAATAAACATAGCGGGTTTGTATTACGTTACATAACGAAACACATGCGTAGATCAGCTGGAAAATCAATTCTATCAATATTACTCATCACTTTATTATTTGGAGCAGCCGGACAATTCCAGGCGATGCGTCAGTCTTATATAACTTTATGTAAAAGTACAGAGATAAAGGCGAAATTTAATAATGGATTTTCGTATCATAATATAGATCAACTTATGGAAACAGGATATGTAACAAATCCATATTACGAATATAAGAAAAATGCCGACTTCAATTATTCGAAAACCGACTGGGTTGTAACAAATAATATAGCTACTTATACAGGCGAAAAGATAAACATAACATATGCCGATGGATATGATAAATCCTGCATGAAAAAATATGGTGAAGTGTGTATTGTCAGCGATAAGATGTTGAAAGCATACGGACTAAAGCTTGGAGATAAAGTTCATGTTACGATCACCGGAACTTTAAATGACCTTCAGCAAGATTATATTAAACAGTATAAAAGTGAACACACGGATGCGGTATTAACAGATGATAAAATATTGGAGCAAAGTAATGATGAAATACAAAAGGAGTTATTACATCAGGGACTGGATTATACGATAGTTGGAACTTTTACAACTCAATCAGACAAATACGTAAATATGGTTTTTTCACCGGGCACACTGGATGCAGCTCGAATATTTAAGAAAGGAGAAGCACCTGACCGTGCAGAGTTTACGCTTAAAGATAATTTACGAATAAATGAATTCCGTAAATGTGTGGAAGATATGTTTGGAATAAAGGCAAATGAAAATTCATCAAATAGCCTTTCTCTTATTATGGATACTAGTAAAATCGATAATCTATTAAAAACACTATCCCTTTTTGAAAAACTTTTGCCGGTAGTCATAGCGGTGGTGGTGTTAATAGAAGGCCTTGTTTGCGGTTTGATTATCTTACATACTTCAAAAGAGGTAGCTATCTTGAGAGTACTTGGTACTACTAGGCGAAAGACCTGCACAATTTTAATATTAGAACAGGTAATTTATTGTATCGTCGGGCTTATACTAGGAGCACTCGGACTTTTGCTTTACAATGGTTCATCAGCGATAAGTGGAATATTAACGGAATTGTATCTTGTCGCTGCTATGTTCTTTGTGGGATGCTGTGCGGGCAGCTTAATTAGCGGGATTATTACATCTAACCTGAAGGTATTAGATTTACTTCAGTCAAAAGAATAGGGGGAACGAATTATGTCTAATCTAACTCTGGAAAAAGTAACGTACCGATATCGGAACTCCGATACACCAGTGGTGAATCAGGTAAGTTGTAGTTTTGAAACAGGAAAGCTTTATACGATAGTGGGGCCAAGTGGCTCAGGGAAATCAACTCTTCTTTCCATGTTGGCTGGGCTTGACCATCCTAGCGAAGGGGATGTTATCATTAGTGAAACTAACCTAAAAGAAATCAATCTTGACCGTTATCGTAGCCAGATGATTTCGATGATCTTTCAGTCATTTCAGCTGCTACCACTCTTTACGGTTATTGAAAATGTTTGTTATCCTATGGAGCTGAATGGGATGCATCCTAGGGATGCAAAACCGAGAGCGGAACAGTTGCTTCTTAGCGTGGGCATTACGCAAGATAAAGTGAAGCGCTTTCCTTCGAACTTGTCAGGGGGAGAACAACAGCGCGTTGCGATTGCGAGAAGCCTGGCCTCAGGGGCTAAAATCCTGCTCGCTGACGAACCTACCGGTAATTTGGATGTTGCAAATACGGAGAATATAATGGCACTACTTAGTAAGCTCGCACATGAGGACGGTTATTGTGTCATTGTTGTAACCCATGATTTAGAGGTCGCGAAGGCTGCGGATGTTAGATACAGAATGAAGGATGGTATCATTTCTGTTGATGTGGAATAGAATATCGGATGATTTCACCACGAACACATAATTATAATATAGGGAAATGTAAATTATCATCATTGAAACTAAATATGTTTAAAGGGTGAAAAACTTTCAAACTATATGAGAACTCACAAATAGATTCTACTAAATATAATTAAAAGATACATCTTAACATGATAACGTTGAGATGTATCTTTTATTTTAGGCTAATTATAAGAAATAAATGAACTTAGGAGTAGTCCCAATAATCTTAACTTTCTGAATAAATATTTAGTTTCTCACTAACGGATTTATTCGTAATAGGTATCCCGTTATCAAGTAACTCACCGATTACAAATGTTAACATTCTTCTCTTCCTTCTTTAGATGATGCATTGTCAGGTCTGCAAGTTTTTTGTTGAATTGTAGTAATTGACATTCAATGATTAACCAATAATACAAAAAGTCATTATCCTTGAGACATTATTCACTTCGTGTATTCTTTGCTTGAGCACCATTTAAGATATTCATTTTAATTTTGACATCATATCTTCATTATGGGTTGAAGGTATATTAATTGGAAGATCATCATGGGTTATAAGGTGATTAGATACTAAGAAAATAGTCGACCTTGTTACCTTGTTTTGCGTGGAATTAAGTTTAAATGTTAATTCCTTTAAAGTGCTGTGGCTGCTGAGCAGCGGTCTTACTTTACTCTTTGAAGCTAACTTGAAAGGCACTCTCCATTCTATGTATACTGGTATAAAAGTAAAGGATTAACCAAAATTATTCCCTTACTAATTGTGGTAGTTATTTGGTTTTCAATCTTCTGAAAAATTAAAAAATATTAAATAATGGTTTTATTTTATCGAACAAAGTGGTAAAATATGGGTAAGGGTAATTTGTAAAAATGTAAGAAATAGAGAAAAGAAAAGGAGTGTATTAGAAGTACTATAGTCTGAAATATACAGTCTAATAAATATATTGCAACTTTTGGCGTAGTTTTATCTCATTGGGGCAATTTATTGGAAAAATTGTATATTATGATTTTACGAGGTGAAGTCAAATACAAACATTTGGAAGATTTTGAGAAGTTTATTTGAGATTACTCAAAAAATACATTTACATACGTTGTATTTATACATGTTTACAAAATTCTAGAGGCTCCTGAGTTTGATAATGTTTTTTGGAACAAAATCACTTTTTATCTACCAGATGTAAAATGGTATAATTCATGGGACAAGCGCAAAAGATTAAGAAAATATGCAAGAAAAATGAGATAAACAAACATATTTAAATAATATTTTACTACTTGCTAGTGTTTATTGGTAAAAAATCTTAAACTATTTGAGAACTTTATTTTTCATTTTAAGAAGCACTCAATGTATATTATCATATGATAATTTGAGTAGACAGAGATGAGAAAATAGTTGATGAACTTTTAAGACATCCAGTACCCTATATAAATGAGTCTATAAGGTATTATGTACTAAGATTATGTTTTGAAAGTTCGCGTAGAGTAAATCAAATAACAGATTTGATTTGAGTGAAAAAAGTATTAAGAATTATTACAAAAAACTTAAAGATGAAAGTATTACTAAATTTACTGAGTTAACGTGTATTGATGTAAAAGGAATAGAGGATATGACGGTAAGTAGATTTAAAGATCATACTGATTTTAGATGTTGTACTGAAGCTAGTGTGTGTCCTAAATGCTACAGTCAGAGATCTTATGAAAAAAGTTGCAGATATAATATAAGTAAAAAATACAAAAGGAGATTAATTATAATGGCTACCATTTATTATGAAAGTTTATCGCCTCAGGTAAAGCAAAAAATGAAAGAAAGGGCATTCACAGTGGAAGAATTAAAACAACTACAAGAGGCAATTAGAAAGAGACATTTAGAAAAAATGAAAGGCTTTAAGCGAGCAACATTAATAATGATTATTGTATTTGTGTTGTTGAGCGTCATGACACTTATGTCAGTAATGAAGATGCCCAATACGAGTATGGGAGTTATCGCAGGAGCATTAGTATTTACTGCATTGATACTTGTACTTGTTTTAGTGTTTTTAAAATTTTTGGCTAACCTTGTTCGTAATCAATTTATTAAGCAAATCAAGAGAAATTATCCAGAATATGCCGAGCAGTTTGGAATAGATTCGTTTACATAATAAATCTTTTAAATGTTATTATTTGTATTTCGATAAAAGGAGGGATGTGATTTTCCCTACTTAAAAGCTAATAATAAGCATGTACTGTATTTTGAATTCCAATAACTATATCTAACCGAGCATAAAATTATAATATAAAATTAAGTTTACTATCTGAGAACTCACAAATACTACTCTACTGTGTTTTTGTAAAATGGGTTTTTAAAACCAAATAATTATTTGATAACTTTAAAATGATATAAAAAAGGAATACATAATCATGCGTTCCTTTTTTTGTACAATAATGTATAGGATATTTATTAATAACATTATATTATACGTATAATATTAGCAGAATAATACAGGAAGTGACATGAGATAAAAGTTTTGCTAGTTAGGCATAGTTATATATGCACATTCTTTATTATTTTGTATAGATAACAGAAACAAATTAAATTGTTACTGGTTTCATCACTAAATCGACGAACAAAACAGCTACTTGCCATCCCTGTAAATTCGAATGAAGTACTATAATTCCCACGGACAAATCTATTCTAGTTCAAGCAATTCTTCTACAATTAACGCGGAATCTTTCACAAGTTTAGAACATACAGTGTTCCATAAATTTGCTTCTCTGGCAGCTACTAGCCCATCCTGTGTACTTATATCGTGGCCAAGTAATTCAGTACACTTTACGGAACCATTAAGTGCTTTGAAGCGTTTTGTATACTCCTGAACTAAGTTATAGGTAATTTCTTTGGCTTCATTATCATCTTTATGAACCTTGCCGTGCTTTAAACCGATAAGCATAATAGCCCCGGTTACTGCTCCACAGGTCTCTCCGATATGCCCCATACCACCACCGAAGCTTCCGGCGATTTTTAAAGCATGGGTTTCATCTAAACCCAATTGTTCACAATAGGTGGAGAATACGGCCTGAGCACAATTGTACCCATTGTTAAAACATGCTACTGCACAATCTGATTTACACATAATAGTCACCTCTTCTTTTTAATTGGTTATCAATTAATGACTCTCTTTTAAAGGAATGCCAATGTTATTGATAAAATTGTCAACATCCCTGTTTCCGGTTTTTTCAGCTTCATCTGTAAAGAAACATCCTGGTATACCGCCCTTTGTTCGGTGAAACAAAACGCAAGAACAACATTTACCCCAATTTTCGCAATGTGTAAATGTACATTTACATTTGCTTTCCATACCTAAGTTATTTGTTCGTAAACAAGACATATAAACTACCCCCATAGTTAAAAACATAGTTAAAAAAATTTGGATTTTTAATTATATACAAATGAAAAATATTCCAATATAATACTATTATACAAGTAGCTTACGAATAAGACAAGTAGCTCAATATGTAGAGGAGAGGAATCCCATGGGAAAAGAGTTATCGGAAATGTCGCTAGAAGAGTTATGGGAGCTTTTCCCCATCATACTCAAAGAGTACAATCAAGAATATCCGATGTGGTATGAAGAAGAGAAAGTAAAACTATTCACGCGCTTTAATGATAGAAGCATTGTCAGAATTAATCATATAGGAAGTACGTCAGTGCCCGGTATCATATCAAAACCGATTATAGACATACTAATGGAGATTAGGCCAGAATGTAATGTGAACGATATGACGAAACAGTTGAGCTCAATGGAATGGACTCTTATGAATGCGTCAGAAGATCCATTTTTTTCTCATTCTTATTGCAAAGGTTATACAAAATTCGGTTTTGTGGATAGAGTGTATCATTTGCATATGCGTTATGTCCAGGACTGGGGAGAGCTATACTTTAGAGATTATTTGATAGAAAACCCTCGGATTAGTAAAGAATATGTTGCGCTTAAAATTCAATTAAAGAACCGGTATGAGCACGATCGGGATGCCTATACGGAGGGGAAAGGGAGTTTTATAAACCAATATACCGAGGTAGCAAAGGTGCTTTATGATGGTCGATATAGAATAACTTAACAAAAGAGAGAAAGGAGTGTAGGGGATATTATAAGACTCCTACAAAAATTAATATGATTATTATATTATCAGGTTTGTTATTGGCGTTAGTAGTTGGATTCGTGATTGGATTAGTATTATGTATCAAGAAACGGAGTAAGTGGGCGTTTTTATTTGGTACAGGAATTATATTAGCGGTGATATCAATTATAAGCATATTCCGTTATAATCCTCAGAGTTCAATATGGGTACTAGGGGCAAGTGATGAAAGTATGTTTACATATGAAGTACAAAACAATCTGATTTCCAGAGATGGAAAGCAGTATATCTTTGATATAGAAAAAGGGAAGGATACGTTTTTCAACCAAATAAAGAATGATTTTGATACAACCTTTGAAGAAGACAATTCAATCTGCATTTTTCAGAATAATCAATGTTATAGAATCGATTACATGAAAAAGAATTTATTCTCCTATCGATATAAAATGTATGCTGACTATTTAACATACTATGGTAGTCATTTATATAAAATACCGTTTCCTGTTAGTAAAATCAAAGTGACTAAAAGAGTTGGTAGTGATTATGAGATTACCTGTGACTTGGATTATCTGAAGAGATATTATAAGTCTTTTACCAATGTTACGGTTGAGGGGAACATTATTAGGATAACTCAGAAGCAGGACATTACTAGGGTATATATATTAAAACTAGAGGGCAATAAAATAAATATTGAAATTGAAAAGAGTTAAAGTTGCAACTTGATAAGGAATCAAAATCTAAAGAACTCAAGCTTAATGTCCGTATTTTGACGTTAGAAGAGTTGCAGATAAATGCAAGAAGAGCTTTTTGAAAAGCTTTTGTGGCTGATTATGTCAGGATAAGCATTTGACATAAACCCATGAATATTCCCATGTTGAAATGAAGTTTAAGCTAGTGTATAATGGATACCATATATTTTGAAGGGTCTTTATGCCTTTTTAGAATATTACCAATATACGAATAGAGTAAGAGGAATGAATATGATTTTTGATACACACGCACATTATGATGATGAAGCATTTGATATAGACAGGGAGGAGTTATTGAAGAGCCTTCCTGAGAATGGAATTGAATATGTAGTGAATGCAGGCTCTTCGGTACAATCAATTGATCAAATAATTGGTTTGGCGGAGAGCTATCCATACTTATACTGTACAGTTGGCATTCATCCAAGTGAAACGGGTGAACTGAATGAGGACCGTTTTGAATGGTTAAAGGAGAAAGCAAAGCATCCTAAGAATGTTGCTATTGGAGAAATTGGTCTGGATTATTATTGGGATACACCGGATCGAGCGATTCAGAAAGTATGGTTTGAGCGACAGATGGAGCTGGCCCGTGAATTGAAACTGCCGATGGTAATTCACAGCAGGGATGCAGCGAATGATTCTTATGAAATGATGAAGGCAGCAAAAGCAGATAGTATAGGAGCGATCATTCATTGCTTCGGTTATGGAGTGGAACAGGCAAGACAGTATCTTAATATGGGATTTTACCTTGGAATAGGTGGTGTAATCACCTTTACAAATGGGAAGAAGTTAAAAGAAGTTGTGGAGTATGCTCCTCTTGATCAGCTGGTTCTGGAGACAGACTGCCCATATCTCTCCCCGGTTCCATTCAGAGGAAAGAGAAACAGCTCACTGAATCTTTCCCATGTAGTGCAGGAGATAGCAAGAATTAAACAGGTGGATTATGATACGGTTGTTCGAGTTACCAATGAGAATGCGAAGAAATTCTACCGTATTACCGAGTAATGATAGAGAATAAAGAAATAAGTCCACAATAGTGTGTATAATAGATTAAAATTGTGGATAAAACTCTGAAAACCGAGGACCACAGTGGACAAACATCTCTATGTACAAGATAATCTATTAAGCAGACTTATGAAAATGCATCAACGCATGAAAAAGAATGGAGACTATATATGGCTAACTTGGGAAACCCCCAAAACACAATCGAGATACTGAATAAATACCGCTTTAATTTTCAAAAGAAGTTCGGACAGAACTTTTTAATTGATACACATGTACTAGATAAGATTGTCCTGGCAGCAGATATTACAAAGGACGATTTTGTTCTTGAGATAGGACCTGGTATCGGAACACTTACACAGTATCTTTGTGAGCATGCGAGAGAGGTGGTAGCGGTTGAGATAGACAAGATGTTAATCCCTATTCTTGAGGATACCCTATCAAGCTATGATAATGTCACAGTACTTAATAACGATATCCTAAAGCTTGACTTGAACGCACTTGTTGAGGAACGTAATGGTGGAAAACCGATAAAGGTGGTAGCAAATTTACCTTACTATATTACAACGCCAATTATTATGGATCTATTCGAACGACACCTACCACTCATTAATATAACGGTTATGGTTCAGAAGGAAGTTGCGGATCGCATGCAGTCCGGTCCTGGAACCAAGGATTACGGCGCATTATCCTTGGCGGTTCAATATTATGCAAAACCATACATCGCAGCAAATGTTCCTCCAAACTGTTTTATGCCACGCCCAAATGTCGGCTCTGCCGTGATTAATCTTGCACTGCATAAGGATTCACCAATACAGGTTAAGGATGAAGCAGTACTCTTTAAGATTATTCGAGCCTCTTTTAATCAGAGACGTAAGACATTAGTGAACGGTTTAAATAATGCAGCGGGCTTAAGCTTTACAAAGGAAGAAATCCAAAAAGCTCTTGTAAAGATGGGATTAACTGAGAATATCAGAGGAGAGGCATTGACTTTAGAGCAGTTTGCAGAACTGACAAATGTCCTTCTTTCATGAGATATGATTCATATCACTAATGAACAATAAAAATATAATAAAGGGTTGCGGCACAGAGAATATCTATAGGAGCAAGAGAATATATGCTCGTAAGTAAGGAATTTCTTCATGCTGCAACCCTGATTGCGTTATGTTAGTTGTATCTGCTGATTGTATTATGTTAATTGAACCTTGTTAATTCTATTATGTTAATTGCATCCTGCTTATTGCCACTTTTTTATTGCTAATTATTTATTATATTATGTATGGTGCTAACTGATTGTTAGCACCAATTTGAATGAAGTATTTATATGTAGAACTGATTGAATAAATTCAAATCATTATTTTATGACAATCTTTATTTATCTATAATATCATAGAGCTTTGCTACTGCTTGATCTTCACCTACCTCATAATCAGGCACTTGGTATGCGTCATCCTTGAGTTTTTTGTCCGGCCTGACAAAGTAGCTGATAGAACAATCAAAGAATAACTTCGAATGTGGCAGGGTAAAGGTTACGGTTTCTCCATATTGGGAGGGTTTGTTACCACATGGTGCACCGATTACTTTCGCTAACTTATTATCCTGTAACAGAACGGAGAATTGCATCGCACTGCTAAATGTTTTCGTAGAGGTTAATACATAAACATTCCCATTAAACACAAGGTCTTTTTTCTTGTTACCTTTTACAGAATTGAAAGGGCTCTTACCGTCTATTTTTTTTAAGCGATAGTAGGAGGTAAAATCTTTTACTTTATTAACATTAAGGTATTTTAAAAATTCATAGGCTACCATGGAGTTTCCTCCACCATTTGTTCTTAAATCAACCGCAACGTTCTCTATATTCTTGTCTTTAACTTCTGTGAAGAAATCCTTTAAAACCTTTTTGTAGTGATCATTATAATTACATTGAGTTAGGGTTAGGATGGCAACTTTATAATCAGGATCTATTGTATATTTAACAAAGTCTGAACTATTATTATCTGAATTTGTGAATTTAAAAACTTCAACTACTTTCTTTTCGACCTTATTATCTTTTAGATAGGTTACAACGTAATCCGCATTATCCTTGCCAGTCAGAAAAGCGACACCGGACTTTGATTGAAGATAGGCGGTGATTTTATAGTTGAGATAGTAATCATTTTCATAGGAGAATAATTTGGTGGCATTGGAGATTATGTCATCAGCAGGGGTACCGTTAATATCCTTAACCCGATATTGATTCTTCTTGTCATATAGGTACAGAGTGCCATTATTAATCTTATAGAATACGTAAAAATAGTTATCTTCAGAAAGTATTGCATATACGGAGTCATGGGCATTTTTTAAAGTATTTGTAATTCTTGAGGCAGCTTGCCATATCTGTACAGTGGAAGGATGATTCGAAAGTGACTTACATTCTTTATCAAACTGTTGCTGGAAAGCAGGAGGAATACCATCTTTAAATAAATAATCTACAGAGTGGTATCGCTTCAACAGGTACGATAGATCTTCAATTGCCTCTTCTTTTGTAAAGGTTTGTTCAAGAGGAACATGGATGGGAGCCCATGATTTTACACTTCCGCGATACGGATATAGAAATAAATAAAGTAAAAGTATGATAGCGGATAAGGAAAGTAGAATTATGCCTAATATAATACCTGATTTCTTAACTCTTTTTATTATCATATAAAAACCTCCCCTGCATATTTACTACCAGATACTAACATATATTAATGTTGTTGTAAAACAATAATCCATATGCTCCTTTGTAATAATGAGAACCGAATACGAATATATTGAATAGAATATAAACACGTAGTTTAGCTTGGAAAGTGAGGGAGTGATATATTTGGCAGATTATAAACGAATGGTATCTTATATGTACCAGTATGAGAACGGAGTAAAACGTAGAAATGTTGGTTTTGCAAAGGTGGAGGCAAAGGGTGGTCTATGTAAATTTACAATTCATATGCAACTCCTCGGTCAATTAGACAGTATATTTCCCACCTATTTAATACAGAGAAATAAGGGTAATTTGGAGTTGATCTATCTTGGTGATGCCGTATTAAAGAATCAGGTTATGGATAGTAAATTAACTGCTGAAGAAAACAATATAATGGGTACAGGCTTCCGGTTGTCCGATATGGGCGGTATCCTATTATTTTTGCATGATAATATTTTCTTTGCAACGGAGTGGGATGATAAACCGGTTGTTGCTGAGGAAGTTTTGGCAGCTCTCAGGCCCAAGAAGGAAAAGACGATTGCTTCTAAAGAACCTTCATTGAAAAAGAAGTCCGAAGCAATAAAGCCGCCGGAAGTAATAAAAACTCCTGAAGTCGTATTAGAACCTATCACTCCTATAGAGCCGACACCATATTATAATCAATATACCGCAATGCCTGATGTTGAGTTTAGAAATAATGTACAGCCGGGTGTAGAGTCGGAAAAACAACAGGATATACCTGCAGTGGAAGCAGCTAATAATCAGATGCCTATAAACCCGGCTTCGGAGCCTCAGATTTTTACTAGTAGGCTTACATTAGAAGATGAGCTGAGGATTCCAAAGTATAAACTGCCGGGAGGCATAAAGATGATAGAGAGGCTACAGGAATCTTATTCAGCTGCAATTGTTACTCCGGCGCAGTTACAAGAAGAGCAGAAGGATTTATCTAATGAAATGAAACGTGCCATCGATATATCCACAGAGGGTCATAAAACATCAAAAGAAGTGGTTATAGATGAAACCGAGGAGGAGATTTATAACACTACAGATAATAATAGTGATATTGATGAAGTGTATGAATCTGCGGTGAATCAGACACAGACATTATATAACGAAGGGTATGTTTTTGATGAGAATACAATTGATGAATCAGCTGATAATGTCAGTGGAGAAGAAAATAGCGTATCGTATGAAGCGGATGAGAATGATGAAGATATTGGTGAACAAGAAGATAATCTTCAAGATCCACTCACTGCTCAACAAATATTTAGTAATTATCCAAGAATATACCCTTTTGAGGATAACGAAGTGTTACTATGTGTGAAAGTAGAACCAAAGGATATTAATTTACTTCCGAAGGAAGTATGGCCATATAGTAACAACAGTTTTCTGATGCATGGATATTACTGCTATCATCATTTAATCTTTGCCAAGATGAAAAATAGATATGGAAGTCGTTACATACTTGGTGTACCGGGAATATATCATAACAGGGAGCAATTTATGGCAAAAATGTTTGGTTTTGAGAACTTCAAGTCCATGAAAAAGCGTGAATTAAAGCAAGGTGATTTCGGCTACTGGTTCCTACCGGTTAACTTTGTTGATTAACTAACTATGTGTACAGAAAAAGATTCAGGAAGTTACATTTATTTGGCTCATATGAAAACCTTTAGTGAATTGCAACGTTTCATCAGAGCCTGAATAAAGTAACTTCCTGAATCTTTTATAATAACCTACCCTTTGTTAATAACATATCTTAACTTCACCTTAGTCGTTGGGGTTAATTAACGCGTATCTGCAGTGGTCGGTCCAAACGCCTTGAACACGAGCATAGGAGTAGGAGAGTCCTTCGTTTTGAAACCCGAGATGTCGTAACAGATGACGGGAGGGTTTGTTCTCCGGCATCACAAATGCTTCAATTCTGTGAATGCGATGTTCTTGAAATAAGACATCAATTCCTTTGGTGAGAGCCTCCAATGCGTAGCCCTGGTGAAGATGCCTATTGCTAAGTTTATAACCCAGGCAGCAGCTGCGATAAGGTTCCTTTAGAAGATTTTGAAAGCAGAAGCAACCGATAATCTCATGAGGGTTATCCTTAAGAAATATCCAGTAACGGATATGTTTTCCCTCAGACATAAGATTATGTTCAACTGTTAATGAGGTTCTATGATAAGGAAGTGTATAGAAATTAGGATCACGAAGAGGTTCCCATGGTTCAAAATGGGACTTGTTATCCTCATAGAAGGATAGAACCATAGCAGCGTCATCTTTTTTTAGCGTCTTAAGAATAAGACGATCTGTTTCATGGGATATCGTCATGGGAAGCTCCTTGTTTCTCAATTCTTAAAATTATAGGTATTGATATTAAGAATATATTATCAGTTATTAATCAATTCCGCGTATCGCAACTTGTTTTATATATGGAGTTAACAATGATTTAAAATGAGTTAACGTTTCCTTCGAATGGGAGTGGTAACCCGGGGAAATGATATCCCCTGAATCTTTATAGGACTGGAGGTAATAGGATTTCGCACCATTAATCCATTGGCCGATCGCCTGGATATCTTCCTCGTTATGTAATTCCTTCACGATGGTCGTTCTGAATTCATAGTCAATAGGTGTAGATAAGAGATAAGCTACGCTCTCTTCAATTTTATTCATGTCTATATGGTGTATACCACTTGTAAGAGAGTATTTTTCTTTCGAATTTTTAATATCCATGGCAATGTAATCAACTAATTTATGGTTGGCTAATTCCTTCATCATTGCAGGATTATAACCGTTCGTATCTAATTTTACCTTATATCCAAGTGACTTTATTTTACATATAAAATCAGGCAGATCTGGATTTAGTGTGGGTTCACCGCCACTGATGCATACACCCTCAAGTATGTTTTTTCTTTTATTAAGAAGATCAAAAATCTCGATTTCAGAAATTGGAGTTTGTTCTGAGGGGTTTACAACCAAAGATGCATTTTGGCAAAATGGGCATCTCATATTACAACCACCTGTAAATAATATAGCTGCAAGATGGCCTGGGTAATCAAGAAGCGTGAGCTTGTTAAAGCCATATAACTGCATATTGTCACCTCTATCGTGTTATGATAGAATAACTATACCAAATATGGAGAAGCTAGTCCAGTTGAAAAGGAACCGGGAAGTATGTCTAACGAGAAGTATATGAAAGAAGCGTTGAAACAGGCTAAGAAAGCAATTCGATTAGGGGAAGTGCCAATCGGGTGTGTCATCGTTTATCAGGATAAAATAATTGGCAGAGGTTATAATAAACGCAATACGAAAAAAACAACACTAGCTCATGCAGAGATTATCGCGATAGATAAAGCAAGCAAAGTGATGGGTGATTGGAGGCTCGAGGACTGTACGATGTATGTTACTCTTGAACCTTGTCAAATGTGTTCCGGAGCCATTGTGCAAGCCAGAATAAAAAAAGTTGTTGTGGGGACGATGAATCCCAAGGCTGGATGTGCAGGATCTGTCTTAAACCTCTTGCAGATGAAGGAATTTAACCATCAGGTTGAATTGGAAATAGGTGTCTTGCAACAGGAGTGTACCGACATGCTACAATCATTTTTCAAAGATTTACGGATTCGTAATAAATTGGAAAAGCAATAGGGTTGACATTCTCTATTAAAAATTATATACTTGCAATACAGCTCATTTGCTGATAAAAGATTACACTAAAATCGTCATAAAGTTTCCGCGCAGCCGGGGAGATAGCGGTGCCCTGTACCTGCAATCCGCTACAGCAGGGGTGATGTTCTGCCTAGGGTGTTTTACTGTAGGGCTGCCCCTTATAAGTGATGTTGACGCTTGGGTCTTGCGCAACAGGAATTTGTGAACCGTGTCAGGTCAGGAATGAAGCAGCACTAAACAAAAGCTCCTGTGTGCCGTAAGGATGCCTGGGCCGAGTTAACTGTAAGGGTAACGCTTATGGTAAGCATTCGAAGCAGAGCGCGCGGAATTTAAAAATATAGAACATATTTAGAAAATGCATTTTGCATTTTCTTTTTTTATTTTCATATAGGTTCACTATGATTTGGATTCATAAGCCTTTTGTACTAAATTATAAAAATATGACAATTTTCTATTTCTGAATTGTCGAAATTGCTATATAATTAGTTTATATCGACTTAAGAATAAAAACGATTGGCGGTGGCATAAATGAATCCTAATGCTGTAAATCAATTTTTAAAAGGGAGTAATCTTTTTATAGAGGGAGAACCGGTTTCCAATGTTGCAATGATTATAAAGGGCCGTGTTTTAATGCATAATGAAGGTGCTAAAGTACTTATGGGATCAGGAGCTTTTTTAGGAATTAGTGATTTGTATCTTGGAACATATCAAAGCACCTATACAGCTTTTGATGATTTGATTGTATTTGTATTTCCGGTTAGTAGACCGGAGGAAATGGAAACTATTTTAACAGCGAATAAAGACTATCATGGAATTATGGTGGCATCCTTTTATAAGACAATTTATGATTTGGATCAGATTTATCAAGGACTTATGAAGAATGTTGCAGAATTATATCAGAATATTTCAACCACCTATCAAAATCTGCAGATATCAGCTAGAAAAAACAAAATCCAGTTACCTGATTTTGAACGGTTTGAAAATTTACCACAACCGGAGAAACAGCTGGAATTAATCAGTGATAGAATAAACTATTACTGTGCATGTAAGAGTTTGCCAATGGATGCAGTTAAGTTGTTTTATTCTTATGGTAATGAAGTTACCATGTATCAGCTAGACGATCAGGCGTCAATTGTTAATCAGCAGTTAGAGGAACTTAAGAATTTATCTCAATCCTTCTTAGAGCTGGCTGAATGTTTGGTAGATGATACGGAAAACTGTTTGTTTACTCAAATCACTAAATATTCTTCACGCGCGAATAATATTGGTGGAGTGCAGCTAATTGATATTCTTGATGGAATTATTGAACAGATAAATAAAGCGGAGATATTTGCAGAGAAATCCCTAGATCAGAAACTTAAAGTGAATCGTCAAAAGATGGAGGAAGGCTATCATCTTCTACTCACTAGTGAGTTGAATCCCGATGTAGATAACTTCACAGATGAAAAATATACGAAGGAAGACATGCAGAAAGCACTTGGTGAATTAAAGGATTCCTATGCGAAGCTGTTAGCTTACGCGGGAGTTGATGGTACCAAAGCAGAGAATATGATGCACATGATGAACCGTTTCGGGCAGTTAAAGGATAAAACCTCAACTGATGAAAGCGTTCGTTCTCTACGTAGACATCTGATTGATCATTTTTACGAATTGTACCACCTTGTATTTCTCAGAGCTTATAAGGAGAAACAAGTACCCCGTTTTATTGACATGTTCTTGAAGTACGGTTTCGCGGATGAACGCCTTCTGACTGATGATCAAGCGCTCATGCTCTATTTTTTAGAGGAAGAAAAGCCAGAAGAGAATTGCTATGTGCATAATATAAAGGAATGGCTCACCATGATTTACGAGGGTAAAAGAGAACCTTCCAAGAATGAATTTGACCTTGAGTATCCGGAGATGCTAGCGGATCAAAAGAAAAGAGGACAATTAACAGAGAAGGAAGTGGTTATATGGGCTTCAGATCCGGAGAAAAAATTGTCTTACGAGATTCAGAATATGTTTCGTTATAATAACAGGACAACCAGTGGTCAGCTTTCAAGTTTTGTTCCGATTCTGTACAGTGAACAATGGCCGGGTGATATCGAGAGATATTACTTAACAAGGACAAAAGTTATAAATACTATCGATGAGCTTATGAAGATAGATTACTCTGTATTTGCGCGAGAAGTGGTTTATACAAATCCGGATAAAAAGATTCATAAGGAATATATAACGAAAGTGATATACCCGGATATTATCCTAATGCCTAATGTGGGTAGTAATGGTGTTATGTGGCAGGAGATTTCAGGAAAACGAAGAGACAGTGCAGGACGTTTTATGCTTCCGATTTTTACGGAAGGCTCTTTGAAAACGTTACTGGTACGCATATTGGGACGTTTTCGTTGGGAACTATGCCGTACAATTGAAGGGACCGCTTGGAACAATATCGCGCAGAAATCTCTTACCTCTGAGTATTGTGACTATATCCAATTTTATCGGAAGAATAAGGATTTATCGGAAGAAAAGAAACAGAAGATAAAGATGCAGATTCAAAAAGGACGTAATAACAGCAGGGAGATATTCGTGCTTGATTACGAGCAATGGATTCTGTTAGAATCGAATGGAATATCAAAGCTTAACAAAATTGTTAGAGAAATCATGTCCACCTATTGTCCTTTTGAGAAAATTTTACGTGAACAAATAAAGAGCCAGCCTGTTTTTGAAGAGGCTATGGGACGCTTCTATCGAGACAAGCTTAAGAAGATACGTGAAATAGAAGGAAGGCACCGCACACTTCAAAAAGAGAACATAGAACTGACTCCTGAATTGGAGTTTAACCTTGATTTTCATAAAAACCAATAATTTACACGAATAGAAAAGCTTACTCTTGTGTTAACTGCATTCTAATGATAGTATAAATGTTATCAGGAATTCGATGAAGAATGTTAACAATATACAAAGGAGGTTAAGTGATGGGTAGCTATGCAATTATAGTGAAAACAGAAGAAATTAGAAAAAAAGTACAAGAAGGCGATTTGCTATCCGCACAAGAGGTGCTAGACACAATAGAATTAAAGAAGGTTAAAAACCTGTCGGATCTCAACCTCATGGCATCGGTTTTTAAAGAAAATGGTCGATATGATGAAGCGGAAGAGATATACTACAGAATATATCAGAAGTTAAAAACACGTAAAACAATTGCTCAGTTAATAGACATTTCTATAAAAAGAGATGATGTAGCTGAGGCTGAGAGATATTATGAATTATATGAAAAATATAAACAGGAAGATTTTGAAAGCCATATCTTTCGTTATAAAATTGATAAATTAAAAGGGGCATCCTATGAGCAGCTAATACAAAGCCTGGAAAAGCTTAAGAAGTTGGAGTACTCAGAAAAATGGGCATATGAACTTGCTAAGCTGTATTATAAGGCCGGAATGGAAGAAGACTGTATCAAGGAATGCTCCGATATTATACTCTGGTTTTGCGATGGCATATATGTTGAGAAAGCAAAACTACTCCGTTCCTACTTCATAAATGGTACAAGTAAGGAAAAGATTATGGAGGAGTTAAAGCGAAGAGCAGGAGCGATTCAGGAAAAAACTCAGGACGAAACGCCAGTGGCTGAACAAGTACAAACAGTGTCTGAACAGATACACCAAGAGGAAGCAGATCAATTATACGAAGAAGTAGCGGTAGCTCTGGAAGCAGTATTTCTCAGAGAAGATGATTCCGATAAGAATGACTCGAAAGCGGATGAGCTAGTTGTTAATCACGAAGAGGAATTTGTAGAGGTCGGGGAAGAAGAACTTATATTAGAACAGCAAGAGGAAATTAAAGCATCCGGGGAGGAAGAAGTTGCGTTAGCTCGGGATGAGCAGGTTTTTGTAATTGATTTAGAAGAGGAATCAGAAGAGGATTCTATATTTTGTTACATAGAGGAAACTACAGGTGTTAATCCGGAAAGTGTTTTTGGCGATTTTTTCACAAAAGAAACAGCCAAGCTACAGATATTAGAGGGTTTGGCTAATTTGTTACGCGAGGATTTAAAACCGGTAATCACGGTTGTTATAAGTAATAATCAAGAGGTTAGGAATGATTTATCAAAAGCATTTGCTTTATTTATGAATAAAGCAAACTTCTTGTCTTCTCCAAAGATTGCAAAAATCACTTCGAAAAAATTAAACGCACTAAAACTTTCAACCAAGCGCGATGTTTTAAAAGGGTGTTGTTTAGTCGTTGAGAATGCAGATGAGTTAAGCCAAACGGCTATATTTAACTTGATAGAATTCTCAAAACAGATGAAGGAAGATTTTGCGGTTATACTTACAAAGGATAATCAGGAGGACAAGACACTGGTAGATCAGTATCCAATATTACAGGATGTTTGTTTATCAATAGTTCGTCTGTTGGATTAGGATACTATAGTTGGTAAAAAGATTTAAATTTTCCTATAGTAACATATGGCTTATTTGTTGCATTTCATGTAAAATAGTATCTAATGTTAAAAAATGATTAATATAATACATAAAAACAGATACCAAATAGGTGAAATAGGTTATAAAGCCTATAAAAATGATAAAAATTATTTACAAAACATTACTTTATGGTATAATTTATATTGGTGTTAAATCATAAGTAAAAATATGGAAAAATTTACATACAAATCGAAAAACATAAGTTCAAAAATTGAGGTGCGCAATGGAGCAATATATAATAAAAGGTGGAAAGCCACTTTGTGGGGAAGTAACCGTTAGCGGTTATAAGAACGCAGCGCTTGGAATTATAGCAGCAGCAGTAATGACAGATGAAACAGTCAAGATAGAAAACATACCGGATGTAAGAGACATTGATGTACTATTACGTGCCGTAGAAGATATCGGTGCAAAGGTAGACAGAATTAATTCTAATACTGTGTACATAACAGGTAGTAACATTCATTCAATTGATGTGGATTTTGATTATGTTAGAAAAATCAGAGGGTCATATTATTTGGTGGGTGCTTTACTAGGTAAATATAAAAAGGCATCTGTTGTTTTACCGGGTGGCTGTAATATCGGTAGCAGACCTTTTGATCAACATATAAAGGGATGGGAAGCATTGGGCGCAACTGTTAAGATTGAACATGGTTCGATTTGTGCAAACGCTGATGCTTTAATTGGAGCACATATTTATTTTGATGTATGTAGTGTAGGATCTACAATTAATGTTATGATGTCAGCCTGTCTTGCAGAGGGGCAGACAATATTGGAAAATGCGGCCAAAGAGCCACATGTAGTTGATGTTGCAAACTTCCTTAACAGTATGGGCGCAAATATTAAGGGCGCCGGTACAGATGTAATTCGTATTAAAGGTGTATCAAAGCTACATGGATGTGAATACTCCATTATTCCTGATCAGATTGAAGCGGGAACTTTTATGTTTGCGGCAGCAGCAACAAAGGGAGATGTATTGATAAAGAACGTTATACCGAAGCATTTGGAAGCATTTACTGCAAAACTACTTGAAATCGGTGCAGAAGTTGAGGAATTTGATGATTCGGTAAGAGTAAGTGCAAAGAATACATTAGGTAGTACACATGTTAAGACTTTGGTTTATCCCGGTTTCTTAACAGATATGCAGCCTCAGATGACTACATTGCTAGCTCTATCTAAGGGTACAAGTATCGTGACGGAGAGTATATTTGAGAACCGTTTCAAATATGTTGATGAGCTGTGCCGTATGGGTGCAAATATTAAGGTGGAGAGCAATACTGCTATCATTGAAGGAGTAAGTAAGCTCACTGGCGCAGTGGTTTCTGCTCCAGACTTAAGAGGTGGAGCGGCTCTTGTTATAGCGGGATTGATTGCAGATGGATTTACCGTTGTTGAAGATGTCGAATATGTAGAACGCGGTTATGAGAAGTTAGAATATAAGATGCAGAGTCTGGGTGCCGATATGATTAAGGTTGATTCTGATGATATTAAAGCAATCAAAAAATTTAAATTAAAAATTAGTTAAGTTATATAAACAAAGGGATGTTGCCAAACATATTCGTCTTTCCAAAAAAGAATATGTTTGGCAACATCCCTATTTTTCGATATTAAATTACGGATGCAATTTGGAGATCGCGTTGCTTAGTAAGGTCAATAAACTGTTTGCCGGAACGAACGACAGGTCTAGATAACTCCAACTTATTGATGAATATAATCTCCCCCTCCATTCCGTTGTTTAGCTTCACAGTATTATGGATATAAGTTTGAACAATCCCTTCTAGGAAGGTCATGATATATTTCGGATCGTATTTTGAGTATCCTTCACTCTCAAAGATCGATACCACTTGGAACGGACAAAGTGGACCTCGATAAACTCTTGCACAAGTCATAGCATCATAAACATCTGCGATTGACACTAATTTAGCAAAGGAATCAATTTGATCATTATTAAAACCATATGGATAACCAGTACCGTCACATCGTTCATGGTGCATTAGTGCAGCATGTTTGATTCGGGAATCGATATCTTTATTTTTTAAAAGGTTATAGCCTCGAATGGTATGAGTCTTTACGAGAGTATACTCATCGTCTGTAAGCTTACTTGGCTTTTTTATAATTTTTGAAGGAATCATTAATTTTCCAACATCATGTAATAAACCGCATAAAGTTATTACGTCTAAATCTTCTTGATCGAAATCAAGCCATTTTCCAATAATATTACATATAATAGCTACGTTAAGGCTATGAATGTAAGTGGTGTCATCATATTGTCTGATACAGTGAAGCATATTGAATAGGTCGATATTTGAGTCGAACTTACTCAATATATTCTTAGTATCTTTTAGTAACTTATCTGTTTCAATTTCCTGTTCACCATTTATTACTCGGTCGATGGTATTCTTAAAGGAAAGCACAGTGTTCTTATAAGCTTGTAGAAAGCGAAGGAAGCCCTCACTCTTTTTAATACTTTCATAATACGAAGAAGCTTCTTGCTCTATATAGGTTTTTTCCGAATTGGTAGCATCATACACCGAAACATCCAGGATTGAGTAAAATACCAATCGTGTAATTATCTTATCCGTTAATTGGGTATCCTTAGCTATCACTAAATGTCCGTCTTTCGTATAAACGTCAGATGAAATAATCATACCGGGAACGGCTTGATTCACTAAAACTTTGAT
The DNA here is from genome assembly GCA_023392615.1 of Bacillota bacterium. Taxonomy (GTDB): domain Bacteria; phylum Bacillota; class Clostridia; order Lachnospirales; family Lachnospiraceae; genus Mobilitalea. Next base: position 114,087 of record JAEVYT010000002.1, read on the forward strand.
TGTTTTCATAAGGATCACTACTCCGTGTTTTACGGGTCTCCTTTCGTGGATTTATCGGTTCAGTAGGATGAAATCTAGTGGTCATGTATATAAGTAAAGTATATGTATTTAGCCAATAAAAGTCAATTCAATAAAAAGGAAATGTGTACTAAATTAGTACTATTTACAATATATTGTCGATATATAACAGATTTGATAATAAAAAATATTAATGTATTTCAGTATTAATATAGATATTAAATCATATAAATCAACGGATTTTTATGATTTAAAGAAGCATAAGATTTTAAGCTCTACAAAGTTTATGTAATTAATAATAATTTTCTTGACTTATAAGTGAATCCGTTATATTCTAATGCTATAAAAGTAATTAATTGAATACTTTATTTTTCTCTTATTCAGAGTGACGGAGAGTAAGGCTCTATGAAGTCACGGCAACCCCTGTTAGGAAGGTGCCAACCTGAGCGAGTAATCGAACAATAAGGGGATTTGATTTACTTTAATGTCAGGTCCGCTTTCGCGGGCTTATTTTTTGTTTATTGTTATTATATCCATAGCATGTTGGATATTACGCACAAGGAGGATTAATATTATGGTGCAAAAAAGATTATTTACATCGGAATCAGTAACAGAAGGACATCCAGATAAAATCTGCGATCAGATTTCAGACGCAGTATTAGATGCTTTATTAGAGCAAGATCCTATGAGCCGCGTTGCTTGTGAAACAGCAATTACTACAGGTCTAGTACTTGTTATGGGCGAAGTAACCACACAGGGTTATGTTGATATTCAGAAAACAGTAAGAGAGACAATTCGTAAGATCGGTTATGATCATTCTGAATATGGTTTTGACGCTAACACCTGCGGTGTTATCGTAGCTCTTGATGAACAATCAAAGGACATCGCTTTAGGTGTAGATACCGCATTTGAAGTAAAAGAAAAACTTACAGAGGATGAGGAATTATCTAAAATCGGTGCAGGCGATCAAGGTATGATGTTTGGCTATGCTACTAATGAGACAGAAGAATTCATGCCTTATCCGATCTCCTTAGCTCACAAACTTACCAGACAGCTTACAAAGATTAGAAAGGATGGCGTATTAAAATACCTTCGTCCTGACGGTAAATCTCAGGTTACTGTAGAATATGATGAAAAAGGGAATCCAATTCATCTGAATGCGGTTGTCCTCTCCACTCAGCATGGAGATGATGTGTCAACAGAGCAGCTTCGTAAGGATATTAAGAAGTATGTATTAGACCCAATCCTACCGAAAGAGTTAGTAGATGAGAATACAAAGTACTTTATTAACCCAACAGGACGCTTTGTTATCGGCGGACCAAACGGTGATAGCGGTGTAACGGGAAGAAAAATTATTGTTGATACTTATGGCGGTTATGCTAGACATGGTGGTGGCGCATTCTCCGGTAAGGATTGTACTAAAGTGGATCGTTCCGCAGCATATGCAGCTCGTTATGTAGCAAAGAATCTGGTAGCAGCAGGTTTAGCGGATCGTCTTGAAATTCAGTTATCCTATGCAATCGGTGTAGCTGAGCCTACTTCAATCATGGTTGATACCTTTGGAACGGGTAAGTTAACAGATGAAGAGTTTGTTACCATCATTCGTAAACATTTTGATCTTCGTCCCGCGGGCATTATTAAGATGCTTGATTTAAGAAGACCGATCTATAAGCAGACAGCAGCTTATGGTCACTTTGGCAGACTTGATCTGGATCTTCCTTGGGAGAAGACAGATAAAGTAGAAGTTCTTAAGGGATATTTAAAATAATATTTAAAGTATATAGGGATGTTGCAATATAATAATTCTTTCTAGGAATATGTTATTTGCCACATATACAGGTTAAACAGTGTATATGGCAATATTGAATTATTCTTACTAATTATTGGTTTTGCAACATCCCTGTTTTATGCTTTCATTGCACGAATTGCACCATCATAACTTTTAACTTTTTTCGTTTTAAAATATTTCATGAATTCTTTTGTCCACAGATCCATTTCTTCTTCAATCTCATTCACTTCATTCATTATAAAAATTACGTATTTGCAATTTGTTTTTGACATTAAGGGAAGTAAAGTTTGAAAGCCCCATGCAACATCTTCTTTATCATCTTCAAAACCATTTCTGGCATCCACGATAAAATTACTTCCGGGATGTCGGGACAACAAATCTAACGCAAAAGTTGTCGGAGTTCTGTAATTATCAAGGCGGCAGAACTTTTTCCATGTTAAGAATACGACATTATCTTTTTCTACATATCTGACATTACAAAATTCCGAATCAAAAATTTCGCCTGAAATCATATTAATAACCATGCCTTTCTACATAGCCTGCAAACTTTGGGCCGCAGGCACAAATTTGCGTGTGAAAATTCTATGGTTTTTCACACTAGTTACCTCCTAATTTATATTTTTGCTTATATTAGTAAATAATTGAGAGACATTATACATTAGATGATCTTATTTGGCTACTATTTTTCTTACTATATTTGTTATTAATTAATGAAAACTTTAGAAAGGTCATCGTTTTTTTCTGTGCAAAGATAAGATTGACATGATATACTTAATAAAATGATACATTTAGATTGATTGATAATAGAATTGAGGAGTTGGATCCATTGAAATTAAAGGACAGGTTATTGACCGCATTTTTTATAATGATTGCTCTTCCGATCATCCTGCTATCCGTTGCGGCAGGAACCATTGTAAGATTTCAAACGAATTCCGTTCAGCAGTCCTATGATGTTGAGGCGGATACGATTCAAATATTGACCAGACCCATACAAATATTGAATTTGCTTACACGTGGGACGTATAACGAGATTAAGTTGGCAGCACTGAAAACTCCGGAGAAACTGGAGGATAAGTCATATATTCAAAATATCAATAAAGAACTTAGCTATAAATATTCCTTTGTTTCAATTCGTAAAAATGGCAAATTTATTTTCACTGGAAATAAAGATAAATTAAATATGATTTCTGGTGAACTGCAAGAGTTTGGTGTATATAATACAGATGTTGATGGTGGTATGTATATCGGTAGTAAGCATCCGTTTTTAGTAAAATCGCAGGACTTCTATTTTTCGGATGGTGGAGAAGGCACAATCTTTGTAATAACAGACTTGAATATGCTGTTTCCTCAAATTAAGGCAGTTATTACCCAAAGTGTTATTTCTTTTTTGGTAATCATAACCTTTACCGGAGTATTACTGATGTTTTGGATATACCGAAGTATACTCAGGCCACTAAATCGATTGCGTGCCGGTATGAATCAGATTAAAGAAGGAGATTTGGAATATTCAGTTCAAACGGTGACAAATGATGAAATTGGGCAAATCTGTGAAGACTTTGAGGAGATGAGAATTAGGCTGAAGGAACAGATTGAAAGTCGCCTTCAGTATGAGGAGGATATCAAAGAGTTAATCAGTAATATATCGCATGATTTGAAAACACCACTTACTGCGATAAAGGGATATTCGGAAGGATTGCTTGATGGTGTTGCGGTAACTCCGGAGAAGCAGGAGAAATATATCAAGACCATCTTCACCAAGGCAAATGATATGTCAATCCTTGTGGATGAGCTTGCTTTTTATGCTAAGATTGATTGTAATACGGTACCTTACTCCTTTAAGGAGATTAATATTCAAGAATACTTTGATGACTGTATTGAAGACCTTGCCCTTGACCTAGAGGTAAAGAACATAGAGATTAAGTATGAGAATGATTTGAATAAACAGACTTATGTCGTAGCGGATGCGGAGCAGTTAAAAAGAGTTATTAATAATATTATTGGTAATGCGGTGAAGTATATAGATAAGAGTAAAGGCATTATACAAATTCGTATTCATGATTTTGGTAATTTTGTTCAAATAGAAATTGAAGATAACGGAATAGGGATTCCACAAGCGGATATTCCATATATCTTTGACCGGTTTTATCGTGCAGATGCTTCCAGAAATTCTAAAAAGGGCGGAAGTGGACTGGGTCTTGCGATATCAAAGAAGATTATTGAAGATCATTCCGGAAGAATATGGGCTAAGAGTGAACAGGGTATGGGAACTACCATTATATTTACCCTAAAGAAGAGTTTTAAGAGCGAAGAAGAGCTTTAAATACGATAAGGAGTGATAGAATGAATAGAATATTGATTGTAGAAGATGAACTTGCGATTGCTGAACTGGAAAAAGATTATTTGGAGCTTAGCGGCTTCGAGGTTGAAGTAGAAACGATGGGTGATGTTGGAGCTGAACGCGCGTTAAACGAAGAGTTCGAATTAGTAATTCTTGACTTGATGCTCCCCAATATGGATGGTTTTGAAATCTGCAAGAAGATTAGAGAAGTAAAAAATATACCGGTTATTATGGTATCCGCAAAGAAAGATGATATTGATAAAATCAGAGGATTAGGGCTGGGTGCAGATGATTACATGACAAAACCATTTAGTCCAAGTGAATTGGTAGCGCGAGTGAAAGCGCATCTTGCAAGATACGACAGACTGATCGGTTCAGGAGTAAAAGAAAATGAATTGATTGAAATAAGAGGGTTAAAGATTGACAAAACAGCCAGAAGAGTATTTTTGAATGGAGAGGAGAAAATCTTTACCACCAAGGAATTTGATTTATTAACCTTCTTGGCAGAGCATCCAAATCATGTTTATACCAAAGAGGAGCTCTTCCGTGATATCTGGGATATGGAATCCGTGGGTGATATAGCCACGGTTACAGTGCACATTAAAAAGATCCGAGAAAAGATTGAGTTTAATACCTCGAAACCTCAATATATCGAAACTATCTGGGGTGTAGGTTATCGATTTAAGGTATAATATTAATTAAATTAGGGCTGATGAGAATTTTTATTTTAGGAAAAACCAAACTACCGCACATAAGATATTAGTTAAATATTATGTATGATGGTAATATGATATGGATCCTAATGAGATAATTCACATCAGCCCAGATTTTAAGTTTATTATCAGTTTATATGTAAATGCACTCGTATTATTTCGCTCCTGCCGATAGATCTTTACAAATAATACTTTCAATTGTGGAAACAAGAAGAGCAAGGATGGCAAGAACAACGATTAACAAGGGAATCTTGATCCATATAAATACACGAAGCATCTCCATAATATATACGATGGATAAAATACCAAGGAGTGCAGAGGCAAAGGTTACATAGCTTAATTTTTGTTTAACGGATTCAAATACTAACTTATGGCAGTTTTTGCATTGTAATTTTGCTTTTGATTCCCACCATTTGCAGGTAACAACATCATGACAGTGTGGACATACGTATTTCATATGAGAGCTCCTTTGATTTAAATTGCTGTGTTTATAGTTACTTAGTATTCATGCATCATTAAAAAGATTGGCATAAACTTAAATGACTTTTACCTGTATTTTATAATAAAATTGACGCTCTTGCTCGGTATCCCTAGGATATTCAGAGATTACTTCGCAAAAATAGTCACCGTCGATATGATAATTCCTACGTTTTACTTCGGTCAAAAGCATTGATGCAAACTCCTTCTCTTTATAGAATCCGGAACAGCACATTGATAAGTAGGAACCGGGAGGGATGTCTTCTATCGAAGGATACTTTGTACTATCTTCATCAGTTAATAAGAAAATCTCATCACTATACAGATGGGAGGAAGTAAGATGAGAATTTCGTATTATAGTGCCAGCGTTACAAAAATACACCATCGGAAAGTCGATTTCCAGTAGATGATTCTTCAATAATCGCAGGTTATATTCATAATGCTTATAGTCATGATCAAGAATATTATAACCCGTATTATATACGATAATTTTTCGCGGTGGAATATATTCTAGGAATACTTCACCTACCCGAGGCATTGTAAGATAACGATTGTAATTATCCATGGTTCTCTGTATGGATTTCTTACATAGTTCGAGTCTCTTTATCTCAGCTTCTATTTCATTAAATCGTTTTTTCAAATTCTGCTGCATGGAATCAACATTTGCAATCTCTTCTTGAATCTGTTTTAAAGAAAATCCCATGTGTTTATAATATTGAATCATATCCAGCGTGGCGGATTGGCCGATCGTATAATAACGGTAGCCAGTCTTTTCATTAATAATTTGAGGCTTGAGTAAACCAATCTTATCGTACAGTCGCAAAGTCTGCTCGGATACTTGATTTAGTTCCGCCATTTTTCCGATTGATATCTGATCCAGTTCCAAGAATACGCCTCCTTTCCTTCGTGGTAATGATGCCTCTTGATGTGAGCTTGTTCTTTACCATGGTAAATGAAGAAAGATACATATGTTAAGTATAAAATCTAATAATAAATTGTCAAGTAATATATCGAGTAGAGTAAAACTTTATAGATGGTATAAGGTTCGTGAATGTATAAACAACTCTTTAGAATTGTAAATAATGATATAAACACAGTCCGATTTTCCCCTGTATCCTAGAAAGGGTAGGCAAGAGAGCTTATAATAGTAAAAGAGTATGCTATCAACAATTTGGAAAAATGACGAAAATATACATAAATGAAAGTGAATAATTCATACAACTTAGTGTATTGACTCTGGAGTTGGTATAAGGTTTTCAATTAATACAAAGCTATTACAAGGAAAGCATAGTGGGAATTATGGAAGGAGGCAACATAATGGAAATTTTTAAGAATTATATTAATGGGGAATGGGTAGACGGCACATCCGGTAAAGTTATTGAGGTAATTAATCCGGCGAATGAAGAGATTATTGCATTGGTTTCTGAAAGCAGTGTAGAGGATACCAGAAAAGCTATTGCAGCAGCGAAGGAATCCTTCTATGTAACACGTGAGTGGAGGGATATGGATTCTCAACAGCGTGGGGATATCTTATTAAAGATTGCGGACGCAATAGAAGCTCGTATAGATGAGCTTACGCTGTTGGATACCCTTGATAACGGAAAACCTCTTCGTGAGGCTCAAGGGGATATTGATGATGGAGTACATACCTTCCGTTATTATGCGGGTTTAATTAAAGCACCTTATGGTGGGGTATACGATGTAAACGGCAATTTTGGAAAAATGCATTCCTATACTGTACATGAGCCGGTAGGCGTTGTGGCGCAGATTACTCCATGGAATTATCCGTTCCTTATGTCGGTATGGAAGCTTGCTCCTGCATTGGCAGCCGGCAATAGTATCGTGTTCAAGCCAAGTCCGAAGGCTCCGTTGTCAACAATTAAGTTATTTGAGATCTTTGAAGAAGTAGGTTTACCAAAGGGATGTGTGAATCTTCTTCAGGGAGACGCAGAGGTTGGATCTGAAATGGGTAAGAATATAGATGTAGATATGATTACCTTTACGGGAAGTACAAAGGTTGGTCAAAACTTAATGGTTGCAGCAGCAGAAAACGTGAAAAAAATTGGATTGGAGCTAGGTGGTAAATCTCCGAACGTTATCTTTGGTGACGCAGACCTTGATGGTGCAGTAGAATGGGCAATGATTGGTATCTTCTTTAATCAGGGAGAGGTGTGTTCCGCCGGTTCAAGAATTATTATTGAGAAATCGATTAAGGATGAATTCGTAAAGCGATTGGTTAAAAAAGCACAGGCTATGACCATTGGAGATGGTAGAGAGAATCCGGATTTAGGACCATTGATTACTAAGAAGGATATGGAAAAAGTACTGAACTATATTCAAATCGGTATAGAAGAAGGAGCTACCCTGGTGTATGGTGGTGAGCGCTACACAGAGGGTGAATGTGCAAAGGGTTACTTTGTAAAGCCAACTATATTTGATAATTGCACCCCAGATATGAAGATAGTTAGAGAAGAAATCTTTGGACCGGTCGTAACAATTCAAACTTTTGATACAGAAGAGGAAGCAGTTGCAATGGCAAATGATACAATCTATGGTCTTGCTGGTGCAGTATTCACATCTGATTTAACCCGTGCTTATCGAGTAATAAAAGAAATTCGTGCTGGTATTACCTGGATTAATTGCTATAATCCAACTTATAACGAAGCACCCTGGGGCGGCTATAAGATGAGCGGTATCGGACGTGACCTTGGCGTTCATGGACTTGAAGAATATCAGGAGATAAAACAGATTAATGTTAACTTAACACCGGGTGTGGTTGGATGGTATGAGCATTAAATATTATCCCTACTAATTTAGTATGACTATTGACAAAGATTAGTGAAGATGTTAAAATTATCCTAGCCAATTCTTAAGGGTATCTGAGGGAAAGGCATAGGAGATAACATTAAAATCGTTCTGAAGATCGGAATATTCGGTAAAAAGACGATGTTATAATGGTTGAAGTTAATCCCTATGCTGTATGGCATAGGGATTTTTTGGAGGATAATCAGTTGGAAACCAGAGTTGCATTGATTGGCATTATTGTTGAAGATGTTGATGCTGTCGAAAAATTAAATGGGCTGCTGCATGATTACGGACAGTATATTATAGGCAGAATGGGAATCCCTTATAGAGAGAAGAACATAAATATTATAAGTGTAGTTGTGAATGCACAAGCTGATATTATTAGTACCTTGGCAGGCAAGTTGGGTATGATAAAAGGTGTTAGCGTTAAAACAGTTTACTCTAAGAAGTAATTATATAGATAGACTGAGTGATATAGAGATGATGTACTGCTTGTTTGCAGCAGAGTAGTAAATCCTTGGCACAATTCAAATTCGCGCAAGGTTATATTTGGAGTTGTATGTTTAACCGAAGGATAGAACGGAGTATTAACATGAAACGGAACTTGTTGATTTTACTTATGTTAATAAGCGCAGTGCTATTTACAGCCTGCACTACAAAAACGAAGTCAGATATTAAAGCAACGCCAGCACCAACAGGAGCTACCGCATCAGAATCTCCGGAAGTAACAGAAGGACAAAAAGAAAAAGTTAAGATAAATATCACGGCATTAAAGGGACCAACCGCTATTGGTATGGTTAAAGTTATGGACGATTCCGCGTCTGGTAAGACAGCAAATGATTATGACTTTAAGATAGCCGGAGCTCCGGAAGAGCTTACGGTAGGTATTGTAAAAGGAGATATTGATATAGCAGCTGTGCCTTGTAACCTTGCATCGGTTTTATATAATAAGACAAATGGGGCTATAAAAATGGCAGGTATTAATACACTCGGAGTGCTCTATATTGTAGAGACAGGAGATACTATAAAAACGGTAGAGGATTTGAAAGGCAAAACAATATACTCGACCGGACTTGGAACAACGCCACAGTACACGTTGAACTATTTACTAACCTCACATGGTATCAATCCAGAAAAGGATGTCACTATTGAGTATAAAAGTGAGCCAACAGAGGTGGCTTCCTTACTTGAGAAGTCAGGAAATGCGATTGCCATGCTTCCGCAGCCCTATGTAACCACTGTTATGATGAAAAATCCCAAAGTACATATTGCACTAGATGTAGCAAAGGAATGGGATAAATCAAGCAAGGGTGGAAGCTCGGTTGTAACTGGAGTAGTTATTGTGAATAAGAAATTCCTAGAGAAGAATCAGCAGGCATTTGATGATTTTATGAAGGAATATAAGAAATCTTCTACATTCGTTAATTTAAATAAAGAGGAAGCATCGGCTTTGGTTGAAAAGTTTGACATATTTAAAGCTGCTCCTATAAAAAAAGCAATTCCATATTGCAATATCACTATGATTCAGGGTGATGACATGAAGAAGAAGGTCAGTGGATATCTGGATACTCTGTTTAGGCAAAATCCTAAAGCAGTAGGTGGTAAGTTACCGGATGACAACTTCTATTATGTCCAGTAATGCTGAGAAGGCATTCATTTATTACGGTTATTATTCCCCAATAATAATATAGACAGGAGCTGATCCCGATGGCAAAGAATAAGTCTATAAATCAATGGTGTAAAAGCTTTGGTTTTAAACTCTTTGCCGTCAGCTTCTGGTTCCTAATCTGGGAAGGTTTTAGCAGATTACTTGCCAGTAACATCTTACTTCCCTCTCCTTATTCTGTTTTACAATCACTATGTAAACTAATCGTCACTGCTCTGTTCTGGGAGACGATCTTATTTTCCTCGCTTCGAATCATAGCGGGATTTTTGTTAGCCCTTTTCGTAGGTACACTCTTGGCAGTTTTTTCTTTTCTAAATCGGTTTATCAAGGAGTTAATTATGCCTTTGATGAAAACCATACAAGCTATGCCAGTAGCCTCATTTATAATTATGGCTTTAGTATGGATACAATCTAAAAATTTATCTGTTTTAACCTCCTTTTTAATGGTAATGCCACTAATTTATTCGAATATTTTACAAGGATTATTATCTGCGGATCAGAAGTTGTTGCAGATGGCGAAAGTTTTCCGTTTAAAGCACAGTATGCAAATTCGAGCAATTTATATACCTAGTGTAATTCCTTATTTTATCTCTGCAATCTCTGTTGGTATGGGATTTTGTTGGAAGGCCGGTATCGCGGCTGAAGTTATAGGGAAGCCAGCAGGTTCAATTGGAAAGCAGCTGTACGAATCGGAGCTTAATCTTATGATGGAGCAGTTGTTTGCCTGGACAATCGTCATTATTCTTATAAGTATAATATTTGAAAAAGCCGTCATGTTACTTTTACGATTGATTCACAAGGATGTGATAATAAACAAGGATTTACATTCTGAGGTATAGTAGGAGGTAGGAGCATTTATGAATATTGAATTAATGCAAGTCTCTCTACAATTTAATGATAAACCTGTCTTGCAAAATATAAGTATGTCATTTGTAGAAGGAAAAATTACTTGCTTAATGGGAACATCGGGAAAAGGAAAGACGACTATACTTAATTTAATTATGGGGATTATGAAACAAGATAGTGGTGAGCTCACGGGTAGCCAAGGATTACGAATTGCAGCAGTATTTCAGGAGGATCGATTAATCGAGCACTGGGATGGAATAAAGAATGTGAAGCTTGTCTGTGCTAAAGATATAAATGATGAGTATATTCAAGAAGAATTTAATAAGCTGGGTATTATAGATAGTATAGAGAAACCGGTTCGTGATTATAGCGGAGGGATGCGTCGCAGGGTTGCAATTCTACGAGCAATTCTTGCACCCAGTGATTTATTAATTTTAGATGAACCATTTCGTGGGTTTGATACAGATTTAAAATATAAGGTGATAGATTATATAAAGGAAAATACGAAGGGAAGAACGGTTATAGTAGTTACACATGAGATTGAGGATGTAAAACGTTTGGAAGGTAATTTGATTACACTAGAGTGATATAATTATCAGTTTGAGAATGGCTCACTGTTGCTGAGAAAAAGTAACAGAGGAGCTTTTTTTGCTTAAAAAGTATAAAGCGATTGGTAGGTGTTAAGCTTGCGTTAATATGGTGTTTTATGGTAGATGCATAGGGAGGGATATGGTATAATTATTTTACAAATCAAGATATCTATGGGGGTATATAATGAGATCAATTAAAACGATGGTAGCTGGAATAGGGTTTATCGTATTAGCAATGTGTATGTATGTGCTAGATGCGAGCGGATTTGTAGAAGGATTAGCCATTATATCTTTTGTCTTAGGAGTAATACTATTCTTTGTTGGATTACGCATGAAGGTTGATAATGAGCCTCAGCCTACAAATGAAGAAGATGAGATGGTAGAAAATGAATCAGAAAAAGATTATTATGAAGATGAAGAATAATGAATATAAATGGTTTGTAAAATGAGTTAGTATTAATATGCTTGAGCTTTCTCAGTTGAGGTAATAATAATTTAGGATACGCACGATTTGGCGCTATCTCAGTCCTTGAAAATAATGTCTTTTGATTAATGGTTGTGTTTTTTATTTGGTTGGGCTATAATACTGTAAAACTATTTATAGAGTGAGTTGAAGAGAGAGGTTAATCATGCATATTACGATTACAGGCAATCTAGGTAGTGGCAAATCTACTATCTGTAAGTTGCTAAATGAAAATTATCAATTTGAGGTATATTCAACAGGAAAAGTTCAAAGAGAATTAGCAAGACAGATGAACATGACAACATTGGAATTGAACCAGTTGATGTGTAGTGATAAAAAATACGATAAAATGATAGATGATGAAACTGCAAGAATTTCGAGAGAAAACAGAGACAAACATATTATTTTTGATTCTCGTCTTGCATGGCATTTCGTGGAAAGATCCTTTAAGGTATTTGTATCTGTAAGTCTTGAAGTGGCAGCAGAGAGAGTAATGAATGATCATAGGGGTGCTGAGGAGAAATACACCACGATGGAGGAGGCAAAAGCCTTACTTGCGGAACGTGCTGCTACAGAATGCAGGAGATATAAAGATATTTATGATTTGAATTACATGGACTTCTCTAATTACAACTTAATTATTGATAGTACGGACTGCTCACCAGACAAAATAGCCGAGATCATAATTCGAGAGGCTAAAGCTTTTTATCAAAATAATATGGTTGAAACAAACAAGATGTTAGTTTCTCCAAAACGATTAGTGAAAGAAGAAGATATTACAGAAGAAGATAGAGAGAAACTGAAATCATTGGTGGGAGAATATAAAATACTACCATATGAGATTGATCAGGTGATAACCGTAAGAAAAAAGGCAGATGATTATGAGGTGTTGGAAGGAATCAATGAAGCAAAAGCTGCATATCTTGCTCAAGCATCCTATGCACCTGTTGAAGTGATTCATAACTAACTTCTAAACTTTAACAAATTTGGTAATCAAAAATTACACTAAACAAGATAATATTAGCAAAAAAATTAGAAATTATCCCCGTGGATATTAAAGAAAGATTTACAAACAATATTGATAAGAGAGAATTCAATTAACAATGAATTCTCTTTTTTATTCTATAGAAATGACCTTGTTACTGTAACGTAATAAGATTTTAAAACGATAGAATAAATATAACTCCGTGAAGGAAGCATTTTGATGTATTTATAGTGAGTTCTTGCACGGATTGGAAGGAATTTTTGTCAGAAATCCTTTCACAAAATGTTTGAAGAATTCTTTAGGGGGTAAGTGCATGAAATCCTGGATGGAAAGATCAAATATTGCAAGATGGTTTATTTCCGTAGCGTTGATTACGGCAGGTGTATATTTGGGGTTTCGTTATCTTTTGCCGTTAGTATTCCCTTTTCTGATCTCCTATTTTCTTGCTTGGATCATTAGGCCCGTGGCAGAAACGTTGTATCGACGATTTAAAATCCCGCGTTTAGTGGGAGGAGCTTTATCGTTAATTTTGCTGATAGGTGTATTTGGTACAGCATTGTTTTTGTTAATTAAAGTTCTGATTCGTCAGGCGTTTGAACTGGTGAAAAATATTCCGATTTATTTGGATATTATAGCTGGAAAATTGGATGCAATCTGTAAACATTGTGACGGTATGGTGGGTCTAAATGTTGGAACCTTAAAAGGGGTTCTTGATGAAAACATTACAAACACGATCGGTATGGTAAAGACAAATATTATGCCGAAGATTACGCAACACAGCATTTCTTTTACATTTCAATTTATTACACTGATAGGAATTACATTAATTGTATTGGTTGCAGCAGTACTAATCGTAAAAGAATTACCAACTTTTCATGACAAATTTGAAAGCAACACACTATATAAGGACATTCATAAGGTGACCGAGAAATTATCAGATGCGGGTTTGGCATTCTTACGTTGTCAATTGATTATTATGTCTATTGTTGCGGTGATCAGTGTATTGGGGTTGACGATTTTGGGAAGTCGATATGCGGTTTTATTAGGTGTTGGAATTGCATTTCTCGATGCATTACCCATACTTGGAAGTGCGATGGTATATATTCCGTGGGCTATCATCTCACTGATTAACGGTAATATTCTATCAGCTGCAATTTTATTTACTACATTTTTGGTATGTCAGGTGATACGTGAAATCCTTGAACCAAAGTTAATTGGAAATCGAATCGGTATAAAACCTTTGTTTACATTAATGTCCATGTATGTTGGGCTAAAGTTATTTTCTGTGGCTGGTTTTTTCTTAGGACCCATCGGTTTGTTGATTATCATAACCGTTTATAAGGTAATATACGATAAGACTGAGATTGCAAAGGCTGAGAATCAAACTTTTTATGAAGATTAATGATTTAAATATTTTGATTGGCTGTTAGCGACTTTTAATTATACTTAAATTTTTATTATCCTAACATAATTGAAGGTCGCTCTTTCCGCTTGACAAAGCCAGTATTCTGGCATAAAATTAACTCACTATTGAATAAAGTTTTATATCAAAGCGATGAAGAGGAACATTAGATAATAATCACATTCCAGAGAGAGAAGTATAGGTGAGAGCTTCTTATGAAGATATTATTGAACCAGCCTTGGAGCATTGTATGAAGGGAAGTAGTATTCCGGGAAATGCAACGTAAAACCGGCGTTAACGGTATTGAGAGAGCTGTTTTAGAACAGCTAATTAGGGTGGCACCGCCGAGTCTTTCGGTCCCTGTAGGGATTGAGGGGCTTTTTTGTTGTAAAAATGTAAATTAATTAAAGGAGAGATAGCTATGGCACAGGATAAAAAACTGGTTGAATCGATTACTTCGATGGAAGTGGATTTCGCACAGTGGTACACCGATGTAGTGAAAAAGGCAGAGTTAATTGAATATTCTACAATTAGAGGATGTATGATTCTTCGTCCTCAAGGATATGCAATTTGGGAGAATATTCAGAGACAACTGGATGCAGATTTTAAAGCAACCGGAGTAGAAAATGTATATATGCCGATGTTTATTCCGGAAAGCTTATTGCAGAAGGAAAAGGATCATGTAGAGGGATTTGCACCTGAGGTTGCTTGGGTAACACATGGAGGCGGAGAAGCGTTACAGGAGAGAATGTGCGTTAGACCTACCTCTGAGACCCTATTCTGTGACTTTTACTCTAAGATAATTCAGTCACACAGAGATTTACCAAAGCTTTATAACCAGTGGTGCTCCGTTGTTCGTTGGGAGAAAACAACAAGACCTTTCCTTCGTTCTATGGAATTCTTGTGGCAGGAGGGACATACTGCTCATGCTACAGCAGAAGATGCGGAAGAGAGAACAATTCAAATGTTAAACGTATATGCTGACTTCTGTGAGCGTGTACTGGCAATTCCGATGATTAAAGGTAAGAAGTCTGAGAAAGAGAAATTTGCAGGTGCTCACGCAACCTATACAATTGAAGCATTAATGCATGATGGTAAGGCGTTACAGTCAGGTACCAGCCATAACTTCGGTGATGGATTTGCAAAAGCATTTGATATTACTTATACCGATAAGAATAATACTTTACAGCATGTCCACCAAACTTCATGGGGTATGTCCACTAGAATTATCGGTGCGATTATCATGGTACATGGCGATGACAGCGGTTTGGTTTTACCTCCAAGAATTGCACCTACTCAGATCATGATTATTCCGATTAATCAGAACAAGGAAGGTGTACTTGATAAAGCATATGAATTAAAGGATACATTAAGTGCATTTAAGGTTAAGGTAGATGACTCCGATAAGAGTCCGGGCTGGAAGTTCAGCGAGCAGGAGATGAGAGGTGTTCCGATTCGAATTGAGATAGGACCAAAAGACATCGCTGCTAATCAAGCAGTTATCGTTAGAAGAGATACCAGAGAAAAGATGGTCGTGTCTTTAGATGATATCGCTACCAAGGCAGGCGAGGTTCTTGAGACAATGCAAAATGATATGTTAGAAAGAGCAAGAACACATCGTGATACACATACCTATACCGCAACCAATATGGAGGAATTTGAGAAGTTGGTAGCAGAGAATCCAGGATTTATCAAGGCAATGTGGTGCCAGGATGAGGCATGTGAAATGGAAATCAAGGACAAAACAGGAGCTACTTCTCGTTGTATGCCATTTGAACAGGAACATATCGCAGACACCTGTGTGTGCTGTGGAAAACCTGCTAAAGCAATGACCTACTGGGGTAAGGCATACTAAAGGGTGGGGAGGTTATCCTTCGCTAGGTAGCCTACCAAAAGTATAAGTATTAAAGAACAAGGGTGGATTATCGATTATATCATCGGAATAATCCATCCTTTTTGTATGATTTTGTGAGAATATAACTCATAAAAGTAGGATGAATCGAACTTTGATAAGGTATTCTCGCTAATGTATGGTTAATACACTTTATAACCGGAAACTATTTTATGCTATGCTCTTGATATTTTGCAGAATTATAGCATAATTTAAGTTATTAATACATTGAGATAAGGGTAAGGTACATATGAATATTTTTCGAAAAGCAAAAGAACACGAGCTCCAAGAAGTGGTGGAGGTATTTAAAAAGGCAATTGAGAAGATGAGAAGCCAGAACATATTTCAGTGGGATGAGAGATATCCAAATGAGGAAGTGTTACGAAATGATATTGCAGATGATGAACTATATGTTCTGAGTGATGATAAGGTCATAAAAGCCTGTGTAGTATTGAATGAATTTCAGAATGAGGAATATCGTAATGGTGATTGGCAATACTCTGATGGTAAGATTGCAGTGGTTCATCGTTTGTGTATTCATCCTGATTATCAGGGTCAGGGGATAGGAACAACGATGATGAGGTCATCGGAGGATTATCTAAGGCAGCAGGGATATCAAATCATCCGGTTGGACTTCTTTCCGGCAAATCGAGCTGCCTTAAGCTTATATGAAAAACAGGGATTCACCTATGCCGGCCAGGTGACCTTTGACGACAGAGGCTATTTCAAGCTCATGGAGAAGAGAATATAACGATGAACCTCATCTTTAGAACAAAGCTGGTAGAAGATGAAACAAGAAGAAAAATTTTTGGACTGAATAGAATGATACAGTGGAAAGATCACTCATCCATCCTCGAACCACACTCAAATCACAACTTATTTTTGTCCGTGTTGAATATTGTCCGCTGCTTTGTTATAATCGTAAATACCAATGAATTTCAGGAGGCTGTCAATGGAGTTTCATATTCCCCAAAAAGTGAATATAATCATAGAAGAGCTTATGAGCCATGGCTTTGAGGCTTATGCCGTGGGCGGCTGCGTGCGCGATATGTTACTTGGTAGAGAGCCAGAGGACTGGGACATCACTACCTCTGCTACGCCTATAGAGGTGAAAAGGATATTTCGTAGAACAGTAGATACCGGAATAGAGCATGGTACGGTGACTGTGCTATTGGATAAGGATCATTTTGAAGTAACAACATATCGTCTAGACGGAATCTACGAGGATAATCGTCACCCGAAGGAGGTTTCATTTACTTCGAGCCTTACAGAGGATTTAAAGCGTAGGGATTTTACGATTAATGCGATGGCCTATAATAAAAAAGAAGGTTTTATTGATCTGTTCGGAGGGATCGATGATCTGAATAGTGGACTAATACGTTGTGTGGGTAGTGCTTTGGAACGATTTGATGAAGATGCACTTCGCATCCTGCGAGCAGTGCGATTCTCAGCGCAGCTGGGATTTGAGATAGAAGAGAAGACAATGGAAGCAATCCGTGAAAAGGTATTATTATTGAATAATATCAGTGCGGAGCGTATTCGGGTGGAGTTAACAAAATTATTGATATCTGATCATCCTGATCGTATTCGAACTCTTTATGAAGTAGGGATAACCGGGGTTGTTTTACCTGAGTTTGATTTGATGATGACCACGCCTCAGAAGAATAAGCATCATATATATAACGTAGGTGAACATACTATTCATGCGGTGGCTAGTATTGCAGGCATGCAGACGGAAGGATTGTTTCCTCCTGCACAACGAAGTATCCTTAGATGGACGATGTTACTTCACGATATAGAGAAGCCGGGTACTATTACAGTAGGTAAAGATGGTCAGAATCATTTTTATGGTCATCCGGATAAAGGTGCTACAACAGCAAAAAAGATATTAAAAAGGTTGAAATTTGATAATGATACATTGGATGGTGTTGTGCATCTGATACGTTGGCATGATTATCGATTTACATTAACTCCTGCAGGTATGAGGAAGGCGGCTTCAAAGATTGGCAAGAACTATATGGAGCTACTATTTGAAGTGAACAGGGCGGATACCTCTGCAAAAAACCCTGAATTCACAAAGGAGAAATTTGATAAACTTGAGGAAGCAAGACATCTATACCAAGAGATACTGGATCGAGAAGAATGCGTAAGCCTAAAGGAGTTAAATATCAATGGCAACGATCTGATTGGTGAAGGATTAAAACCTGGCAAGAAAATGGGAGAAATCCTAAATCGGCTTTTGGAAGCTGTAATAGAGAATCCGAAATTAAACCGTAAGGAGACATTGCTGGAGCTAGCAAGGGAGATGTTTTATCCCGCTTCATAACTAATAATACTCATTAAAGGAAGTCTGATTTGACTTCCTTTTAAAACTCAGAGTGATTATTACTATTGTATAATATACCAAAATCTAAGAAGAGCCTTTGAAGAAAATGCATTATTTTCATCTTAGGCTTTTTTATATTCATGAATCGTCAAGTCATATCATAATATTAGTAGACGGGTTTCACATTAGTTGGGAGGGTAAGCTGTGGAGGATAGAAGCCAGGAAGCATTAAAAAGATATCGACTTAAGATATACAACATATATAAAGCCAGGGGTGCTTTTTTATTGGAGACGGATTGTGGGTTGAAACTTTATAAAAGTTTCGAAGGCTCCAAAAATAGGGCATTGTTTGAAGACAAGGTCAAACAACACCTCTTCCTGAATGGCTATCCGAATACGGACTTATTTGTCAGGACGATAGAGGATGAAATCCTTAGTGAAGATAGCGCTGGGTGTCAATATATTATGAAAAGCTGGTTTTGGGGTGAAGAATGTAATTTGAAAGAGTTGTCGCAGATAGAAACGGCAGCTGCAAATTTAGCCAGATTACACAGTGTGCTCAAAGGGGTTGAGTTCACAACAGAACAAATGGAGCATAATATATCTTCGGATTTGATGGATACATTTGATAAAAGAAATCGTGAATTAAAAAGGGTTAAGTCATATATAAGGGAAAAAAAACAGAAGAACGAATTTGAACTTCTTTATCTGAACTACTATGATAATTTTTATGAACAGGGAGTTGTAGCTGCGAAGAAGCTATCCAAAACTAACTATAAAGAACTATTACAGGAGTCGATAAAAGAAGGTGCGGTATGCCACGGCAATTATACATATCATAATATCATTATGCTTAAAAATAAAGTGGATACCATGTCAAAAAACTTTGTACCTCCGGGTTGGGTGAATAAACAATCACTCAGTGTAGCGGATTTGGGAGGGGCGTCGAATCCGATTGCGACCACTAATTTTGAAAAAAGCTATATCGGATTACAAATTTGTGATTTATATCAATTTATTCGTAAGGTTATGGAAAAGAATGACTGGGATATTATGTATGGTAGTAATATTATAGAAGCATATGATCGAGTGAAATCAATATCCAATGAGGAAATGAATATCCTGTATCTACTTCTCCTTTATCCAGAAAAGTTCTGGAAGATAACAAATTTTTACTATAACGGTAAAAAATCATGGATATCGGGTAGAAATACCCAGAAGTTAAATACAATCGGCGAACAAAATGAAAAAAAACAGATGTTTCTGGAGAAACTGGAGAGCATACTATAGATTACGGGATTGAATTCGAGATTTATGTAAGATATAATAAATCACAGATACAAAAGTTATGAATACAATTGAGGATAACAAATGAAACCACGTAAAAATTATCATAAACGACCGATTACAAGTGTGCTAATTGGATTAGGATTTTTGTCTTTAATCCTTCTGGCAACTATGATTGCGGCGTCACAGAGTACAAATTATCAATATGGTGGGAATGCATCGTCTAATGATGATAATTCAGAGAAGGATAATGAAGGTAAAGTTCTCTGTGTTGTAAAGAATATCGATTCTGAGAATCAACTGATAACCTTATTGGATGTAGACACTAGAGTAGAATTAACCCTGACATATACCGGAGGAACGGATGTTACAGATAAGTATAAAAAGATTATCTCCATGAGCCAAGTTCCTGTAGGAGCTATGGTGGATGCGTCCTATGATACTTCGAATTCTAAACTTCTTAGTATGAATTTATCAACAAAAGCATGGGAATACGATAGGGCAAATAATGTGGGTATAGACCTTCAAAAGCAGATAATGTCGATAGCGAATAAGAAGTATCAGTACAACGGAAGTCTATCTGTTTTAGATGGGGAAGATTTTGTAACTGTAAATACCCTGGCTAAACAGGATGAATTTACTGTATGGGGTTATGGTGAGACGATATGGTCCATCATCATAACGAAAGGTCATGGTACGATAAAGCTTGAAAATTATGAGGACTATCTTGGTAACAATATTCGAGTGGGTTCTCAAAAGTCTCAAAAAATAGAATCAGGATTAGAGATTACTGCCAGAGAAGGAGAGAGTAATCTAACTGTTGAAAATGGATTATATAGTGCTACAAAAAGTGTTATGGTGAAGAAAGATCAAGTAACCTATGTATCGTTAAATGATATGGGGCCGGTTGGTCCGGAAACCGGATCAATATTTTTTCAAATTACTCCTTATGGTGCAGATTTGTTTGTAGATGGAAAATTATCAACCTATGAGAATGCGATTAAGCTGGAATATGGAAACCATAAAGTTAAGGTTTCACTGGGTGGATATAATACGTATGATGGTGTGGTTAATGTGAATTCGAAATCTAAGACGGTTAAGATTAAGCTGCCTGTTGCAACAACGAAGGAAGATCCGACATCAACAGAGACGGATAATTCCCCGACCGTTACACCGTCCCCTACGCCAAATCCACAGATTACAGGTAGTGTGAATGCTACGAATAAAATCTATGTTCAGACTCCCGCCGGGGCTTCTGTATATTTTGATGGTAGCTTTATTGGTGTTGCACCTTGTAATTATAAGAAAATAATTGGTAGTCATGTATTGACTTTTATTAAAGATGGATATGAGACTAAGAGCTATACGGTGGAGATAGCCGATGATAATATTGATGCTTATTTCAATTATCCGGAATTGATAAAGACAAAGACGAATTAGGAATAGGATTAAACTTTGAAGATTCTTTTAACGATATTTATTATCAAAACCTGTCATCCTTAAAAGAATGCTTTACTTATAGATCATATAATGTTGGAATGCAAAGAAATGCGTCTATCGATTTTTGCTCCTTTCTCTTTTCAAAGTTATTATTGTAAGATATAATAACTGTTAAATTATGGAAAAGAGAGAGGGGCATTTTATGGTTCAATATTTATACGACAGAGATATTATACTTTATACTTATGCAGGTTTATGTGGATTGGGGTTGTTCCTCCGCTTGATCGTGAATATGGTGTACAAGCATTTGGTAAAGCAATCGGAAGATTTAAGTAAAGCAAAGAATAAAATGCTTCGCTATATTAAGATGAAATTCGAGGCCTGCTACCGTCTTAAGATAGGTGTTAATAATGTGGATACTTTTGTGGATAAGAATGTACTGAGGTATAGATTTTGTGGAGCCTTATTATCCACATGGGAGAATCTTTGTGGACAAGTTCTGTTTTTAAATCTTCTAATAGTCCCTATTTCAGCGGTTTTCGGAGTTATTTATAACTGTGGACAAGGTACAATTTTATTCACTGGAGCTGTGGGTATCTCATCAAGTGCGATTTTAGTAATTGTGGATAAAAGTATTAATTTGTCGAACAAAAAGACATTATTTCGCATAAATCTGCTGGATTATTTAGAGAACTTTTGCAAGGTTCGATTGGAACAGGAGGCAAGTTCACCAGAGTTAGTGGAGCAGAATCGTCGTGAATATCTACAGGTACTTGATATTAACTCCGTGGATGATAATGCGAAGCAGGAGACGAAGGATGAACTGAATCGAAGAAGAGAAGCAAGAAGACAGAAAGAGGAGGAAAGGAAACAGCAGGCCTTAAAACGAGAAGAAGAGATGCGTAGGGCTGAACTAGAAAGAAAAGAAGAAGAAAAAAGAAAGCTGGAAGAAAGAAAACAGATGGCGGCAAGGCGTCGTGAAGAGGAGCGCTTAAAAGCAGAGGAAGAAAGAAAAGCATTGGAAGCAAGACGAGCTGAACTTAAACGAAAGGCTCAGGAGATGCAGTATGTAAATGAGAAGAAGCAACAGGAGGAAAAGAATAAGATTGAACCGGAAACTCCTGGTATCGTTGAGGTGGAAGAGAGCAAGCAGGAAGAAAAGGAACTTCTACAAAGTGGATTAGAAGAAATAGCTGCGGATAAGGAGAAATCCGATAAAAATATTGTTAGTAAGGGAAAAAGCTATACCACAACGTTGCAAGAAGAGAAGTTGATTGAAGATGTGTTAAAGGAATTTTTCTCTTAATAAATTAATAATCTATATAAATAAGCTGCCTATAAGGGTTATATGTGTTAAGAACATGTTAAAATGTGAGGAATAAAAAAGCCAGTCACAGAAAATCGTTGAATAATAGGGTTGCCTTTGTTAGAATATAAGTACAAAGCAAGAAAGGAAGTATAAATAATGGCTAATAAGGTTACATTTGATTTTTCTGTGGCAAGTAAATTTATTTCTAACGAAGAGATCGGTATGATTAAGGCTTCCGTAGAGGCGGCTAAAGATCAACTTGTTAATAAAACTGGCGCAGGAAACGACTTTTTGGGATGGATTGACCTCCCAGTAGACTATGACAAGGAAGAGTTTGCTCGCATCCAGAAGGCTGCTGCTAAAATTCAGGGCGATTCTGAAGTATTACTCGTTATTGGAATCGGTGGTTCTTATCTGGGAGCTAGAGCTGCAATTGAATTCCTTAGACATAGCTTCTACAATTCTGTGTCAAAAGAAATTAGAAAGACACCGGAGATTTATTTCTGTGGAAATAATATCAGCAGCAATTACATGAATCATTTGATTGAAGTAATAGGGGAGAGAAACTTTTCAATCAATATTATCAGTAAATCTGGTACAACCACTGAGCCGGCAATTGCATTCCGTGTATTCAAAAAACTCTTAATAGAGAAATACGGTAAAGCAGAAGCTGCAAAGAGAATCTATGCAACGACGGATAAGGCAAGAGGGGCCTTAAAAAATCTTGCAACAGAGGAAGGTTATGAAAGCTTTGTTGTTCCTGATGATGTTGGAGGTCGATTCTCCGTATTAACAGCAGTAGGACTTCTTCCGATCGCTGCGAGCGGTGCGGATATAACCAAGCTCATGGAAGGTGCTGCAAGCATGAGAAATTATTGCTTGAATAGTAACTATGAGGAGAATGGTGCTTTAAAATATGCGGCAGTTCGTAATATCTTACTCCGCAAAGGTAAATCAATTGAAATCCTTGTAAACTATGAGCCGTCACTTCACTTTGTATCAGAGTGGTGGAAACAGCTTTACGGCGAAAGCGAAGGTAAGGATCAGAAAGGTATTTTCCCTGCAGCAGTTGATTTTACAACCGATTTACATTCTATGGGTCAGTTTATTCAGGACGGACAACGTACTATGTTTGAAACAGTTGTTACAATTGAAAATTCTGCAACAGAGATTATTCTTGAAGAGGAAGAGATTGATCTTGACGGCTTAAACTATCTTGCTGGCAAGAGTGTTGATTTTGTGAATAAGAGTGCAATGAAAGGTACTTTACTTGCACACACAGATGGTGATGTTCCGAATCTTCTTGTATCATTACCGGAACAAAACGAATTCTATCTTGGTGAACTCTTTTACTTCTTTGAGTTTGCATGTGGTGTAAGTGGCTATATGCTTGGTGTAAATCCATTTGATCAACCGGGTGTTGAGAGCTACAAGAAGAATATGTTTGCACTTCTTGGCAAACCAGGATTTGAGGCGCAGCGAGAAGAACTATTAAAGAGATTATAGGATGATATAGATTTCTTATAACAAAAACTAAGCGAGTCATTAAATTTACGATACTTGCTAATTTATATGTTGGAACGATAAACCACTTTATTAGATATCTGAATACAGGCGTCCATGTAATGATTGTGTTAGCGCCGGTATAAGGAATTCATATAGGGTGGTTTGTTTACGTAACAGGGATGGTAGGATTCGTTGTTTGGTATTTTATATTCATGTATGTTATAGAATAAAAGAAATGGGGCAAGGAACATTCATAATAATATTGAGTATAATATATTAATCACATTAAAGGTAGTAAGTCAGAGATGTCGGGATAGGATACATATCTTAAATCGTTCGCAACCGAATCCCTTATACCTCATAAAGAGTGTAACAGCTTACTGCCTTGGTAACTTACCAGTTTATTCGGCTGCTTAACATAGATATGATATATCGGGGCTTTTGTAATCTTTACAAAAGCCCCGATTATTATTACGGCATCACTGAAATGTAGGAATACATCAGCATAAAGTGGCAAAAGCTACCGCCCATAACAAATAAGTGAAAAATCTCATGCGTTCCAAAATTCTTGTGGCGGTTATTGAAAAGTGGAAGTTTTAAAGCATAAATAATTCCGCCCACGGTGTAGATGATTCCGCCCGCAAGTAACCATTCAAATGCTCCGTTTGGTAAAGAACTGATTAAGGGGGTGAATGCCAATACACAGGTCCATCCCATTGCGATATAAACTGCGGAAGAAAACCACTTTGGACAATGAACCCAAAAACCTGTCACAATAATACCGGCAAGTGCAAGACCCCAAATTAATATGAGTAATGGAATACCAATATTACTGCCTAGAGCAATTAAACATATTGGTGTGTAGGTGCCGGCAATCAGCACATATATTGCCATATGGTCGAATTTTTTCAATCTTTGGTGTATTGTCATCGTCTTGCCAAATGTATGGTAAACGGTGCTGGCGGTGTATAATAAAATCATGCTTAGTATAAATACGCCCAAAGATATGAGATGGACGCTTCCGGGTTGTCGCGCTGCTTTAATTAATAAAGGAGTTGCTGCAAATAACGCCATTAACATACCTATTAAATGAGTTATTGCACTGCCCGGTTCTTTCACTGTTACATTTTTTACTGTCATAAAATCAGCTCCTTTTAAGTTTTATGATAAATTAATTATGTACGTTTTTCACTTGAATATACACTATGTAGAATAGATATTTCATGATGTAGTAATGAATACTACATATAACGTAATTTAATACTACAACATATCGTAATAATATGCAAGATGAAATTTAATTTTAAATAAAAATTATTTTATGATATAATAAATGTGAAGAAGATGGTATTAAATAATAACAAAAAGACATGGGAGAGAAGATACGATGGATTTAAATGTAGGCGAGATTGTCAAATTAAAAAAGCAACATCCTTGCGGAAGTAGTGAATGGGAGATACTCCGGGTAGGTATGGATTTTCGTTTGAAATGCTTAGGTTGCGGACATCAAGTCATGATTCCCAGAAAACAAGTAGAAAAAAACATTAAACAGGTTAGAAAACCCTAATTTGGCTAGATGTTTTTAACAGAAAGGAGGCTTTAGGATGAAATATGTTTTATTAGATTTGGATGGTACATTAACAAATCCTAAGCTTGGAATTACAAAATCGGTTCAATATGCGCTAAAGGCATATGATATTATAGAAGATGATCTGGATAATCTCTGTAAATATATCGGTCCGCCGTTATGGGTTTCCTTCAAAGAATATCATGGAATTAAAGATGATCAAGTTAATGATATTGTAGAAAAATATAGAGAATACTTTTCTGTAAAGGGCATCTTTGAAAATGAAGCCTATGAAGGGATTGCAGAGTGTTTAGAGAAATGGAAGGCAGCAGGAAAGATTTTGATTGTTGCTACTTCTAAGCCAGAGGTATTTGCACGTCAGGTTGTAGAACATTTTGGTCTGGATGAGTATTTCACTGATGTATGTGGCTCAACCCTTGATGGATCGAGAAGTACGAAGGAAGAAGTAATACGTTATGCCATTGAGAAAAATCATATCACAGAGCTGAATCAAGCAGTTATGGTAGGTGATCGTTTGCATGATATTGAAGGAGCAAAAGCAGTAGGAATAGATAGTGTAGGTGTGTTGTATGGATTCGGCAGCCGTGAGGAGCTAGAAGAATATAAGGCTGATAAAATTGCTGAAACAGTAGATGAGCTATATGATATTATTATGAATTTATAAATGAATGGTACAGTATGGTATTCGTAAATGCATTGGTTGGATAGAAGAAACATGTTTATAAATGATATTTATAAAAAAATCATCCATAATAAATAACGAAAAGAAGCAAGAGAATAATATAACGCACGAAAGGAAAATATTATGAAACTGGTATCGTGGAATGTGAATGGCTTAAGAGCCTGTTTAAATAAAGGGTTTACGGATTTCTTCTACAGCGTAAATGCGGATGTGTTCTGTTTACAGGAAACCAAATTGCAACCGGAGCAGGTTGAGGTAGCCTTTGAAGGCTATCAACAATATTTTAATTCAGCTGTGAAAAAAGGATATTCAGGGACGGCAGTATTTACAAAAGTGGAGCCGATTAGTGTTTGTTATGATCTCTGTATGGACAAGCATAACGACGAAGGTAGAGTTATCACATTAGAATTTAAGGAATTCTATCTGGTTACCGTATATACTCCGAACTCACAGAGGGAGCTTGCAAGGCTTGACTACCGAATGGAGTGGGAGGATGATTTTAGAGATTATGTGATGAATTTAGATAAGAAAAAACCGGTGATAATATGTGGTGATCTTAATGTAGCCCATCAGGAAATCGATCTTAAAAATCCTAAGACCAACACTAAGAATGCCGGATTTACGAAGGAAGAACGAGAGAAGATGACTACTCTGTTAGAGAGTGGATTTGTCGATACATTCCGTTATAAATATCCTGATGCCAGAGATATGTATACTTGGTGGTCATATATGTTTAAAGCTCGTGAGAAGAATGCAGGCTGGCGTATTGACTATTTCCTTACTTCAGAGGCATTAAAGGAGCGCATAGAGGATAGCATCATTCATAATGATATATTAGGAAGCGATCATTGTCCTGTAGAGCTGATAATAAAATAACTTCATTGGTGGATGTGATGTAAGAACACACTTATTAATGATTTGATAAAGATTGAAAATATTTTACTAAAGCAATACAAACACAACTAATAGTTACGAGGAGGAAAAAACGATGAAGATTTATGATATATCACAGGAATTATTTTCGGGAAAGGTTTTTCCGGGAGATCCGGCACCCACTTATGATAGGGTATTAAAAATAGCAAATGGAGATGTGGTTAACCTTACAAACGTAGTTATGGGAGCGCATAATGCGACACATCTGGATGCTCCGTATCATTTCTATGATAATGGAAAGACAGTAGAACAACTGGATTTGTCACGTTGTATTGGTCCTTGTACTGTAGCTGAATTTTCAGACGATATTACTGTGGAGGAACTAGCGAAAATATTAGACCATAGCCAAAAACGCTTTTTAATTAAAGGAAATGCTGTGGTTACATTAGAGAGAGCTAAACTTTTCAACAAATATGGAATCTTACTAGTAGGTGTTCAGCCACAAAGTGTTGGTCCGATGGATGGGCCAATGGAAGTACATTTGGAACTTTTGGGTTCAGAAGTAGTTCTTCTTGAAGGGTTAGTGTTGGATGAAATCGTACCGGGAGATTATTTTCTCAGCGCAGCGCCTTTAAAATTAGGCGGAAGTGACGGGGCTCCATGTAGAGCGACTTTATTAGATATGAGCGACCTAAATTAGACAAATTTCACTTGTGTTTTTGTCAAATTATAGTTATACTCAAAGGGGTAGGTAATATGTATTGGGAGGAAGTTTATTGTGGAGATTTTAAGAATAGGAATTGATCAAATTCAACCTGGTATGATAGCAGCATCCGATATCTATAATTCTATGGATCAACTGCTCGTTCCGACTGGAACAGAGATAAATGATAAAATTATTACTAGATTAAGGTATTATAATATTCAGACAGTTGCAATTCAAAAAGGTGTTAAGGAAGTACCCAAAGATTCATACATTGATATGCTTCGTAGTACTCCAGAGTTTAAAAAATTCAACAGAACTTATGTAAACTCCATAGAGAATATACAGAATAACTTCGATAAGGTCCTTCAGGGAGATGGCGAGATTAATGTTGAGGAGATGTTGTCCGAGACAGATCGTATATTAAAAGAGAGCCGTAACGGAGCTCATTTAATGGAGATGCTCCATGGAATTAGGGATTATGATGACATTACCTTTGTACACAGTCTTAACGTGTCCTTAATCTGTAATATATTTGCAGGTTGGTTGAAATTTTCCCCTGAAGATACAAAAACCCTTACCCTATGTGGTTTGCTTCATGATATAGGAAAGATATTAATGCCTAAGGAAATCATGACTAAAAAGAGCAGGCTAACAAGTGAAGAATATGAGACAATCAAGACTCACACCTTCAAAGGATTCCAGGCACTCAAGGATCAGCCGGTGGACATCCGTGTTAAATTTGCCGCATTGATGCATCATGAACGATGTGATGGCAGTGGTTATCCGAATGGTTTCGTTGCGGAGCAGATTGATGATTTCGCTAAAATCGTAGCGATTGCAGATGTATATGATGCGATGACATCAAATCGTGAATATCGTACAGCTATCTGTCCTTTTGATGTTGTTGAGAGTTTCGAAAAGGATGGATTCTTAAAGTATGATCCTGGATTTTTATTGATTTTTATGGAACGTATTGCTGAGTCCTACTTACATAATATAGTGCGATTGAATGATGGTAGAGAGGGAGAAGTTGTAATGATCAACAGACTATCCCTAGCAAGACCGGTCGTAAAGATAGACAAAGAATATGTTGATTTATACAAGAATCATAAGTTGTCGATAGAATCAATTATTTAATAATTTACAAATACAAATTGAACCATAATCATATAAAAAAGAGCACCGCCTCCAATGCTGAGGAGGGTGTTCTTTTTCCATATATGGAGAACTGAAATTAATGCGATAGCCAGAATCTCAGGTAACGCGAAGGGAGCATGTAGTATCGTAATATTTTTTAAGCAATAGACTACAAGCATGCCAATAATGGTAAAAGGCAGGATATCCGCAAGGTATTTTATGTATTTGGGAATTTCTCTGTTTTCTGGAAATAGTATAAAAGGAAGCACCCGAGTTAAAATCGTACCTAAGGATATCACAGCGAAGAAGATTATTAATTGAGGTGTGGTATAACTCATATCAATTTGCTCCTTTCCATAGGTGATTTCAATATTGTTACAAGAAAAAGAATGCAGAGCATGGAGGGAATGATAAAATTAGTTGCACCAAAGATTAGCCGACATACGATTGCACTTGCGATACCAATGATTGCAGGTAAATGATTGGTAGCGGATCTCCACTGATTGATCAGAATAACTACAAACAATGCAGTTAATACGAAATCAATTCCCTTTGTATTGAAAGAGATCATACTTCCTAACAAACCTCCAATTAATGTGCCGGTGATCCAATAGCTTTGGTTTAGCAATGATATAAAAAGATAAAACCACTTCGTGTTGATACCCTCCGGCACCTGGGCGGAACAGACGATGGAAAAGGTTTCATCTGTTAAGGAAAAAATCAGATAAGGCTTTACAAATCCTAAGCCACGGTATTGTTTTAGCATGGATACGCCATAAAACATATGTCTTGCATTAACCGCCAGAGTCATAAGGAATGCACTGATTGGGTCGAAGCCTGTAGCCAATAGGGTAACGGTTACAAATTGCATGGAACCAGCATAGATAAACACACTGGCTAACAGGGACCATACGATAGGTAATTCTTTGCTATTCATTAGGATACCATAAGCAGCTCCTAGAACAAGATAGCCCGTTAATACCGGAATGGTTAATGGAAAAGCAGCTAAAAGAGCTGCTTTTTTTGAATTTGTATTTGTATGATTTGAATTAATATGATCCATATAAGTATCACACCTTTCCACAAATAATACTGACGGAATTATCAGTCAGAAGTTTATATCATAAACAATTAGGAATCCGTTAGCGCCAGTTTTGGCTATATCTTAGAAGAACCCACGTATACTGGATTAAAATCGTCACTGTCTGCACATAGGAAACCACCTAACTGTACGATAACAATTTCAAAATATTTTACCAGTTCATCAAGATCCTCTTCGCATAGCTTTAATGCAAAGATTGTCTGAATATTACGGTTCTTTACAAATGATGCATCAGAAGGGTCTTTAAATGGCGTATTAATAATCTCGATATCCATTGAGTTTTCATTATGAAATTCTAATTCTAGAACATTGAATTCTTCCCACAATTCCACGGAAAGCTCCTTGTTCTCTTTTAATAGCGTTGAGAGCTCCTTTGCACTGATTTGTGATGGAGTCATATAGAGTAAATCAATATATTTTTTTGTTTCTTTCTGAGTTTGATTCTTGTTTTTCTTAGCCATAGTCACGTCCCTTTCAGAGGAAAATAGTATCTTGAACATTATAATACTTAGTATTGCAGGAAGCAATAGTTATATTACAGAGAGCATAATAATAACGCATACTACAAAAGATAGCCTTTAAGAAAAAGAATTAGGAAGGAGCGAATTCCTTGCAGGGTCACAGTATCTGGGATATCATACTGAAAACAACAATTACATTTTCTGTACTATTTCTCTTAACAAGATTGTTAGGAAAAAAACAACTAAGCCACCTGACTTTTTTTAATTATGTAACAGGAATCACGATTGGATCAATTGCCGCTAATATTATCAGTAATCTAGACAAACCTATTCTTGAAGATATCATAGGGATGGTCTGGTGGTATATACTAACCGCTATATTGGGATATAGCGGTCTGAAATTTAATCAGGTCAGGGCATTAATCGATGGCCAGCCAACAATTGTAGTAAAAAAGGGACACATCATTAAGAATGCAATGAAGAAGAATCGACTGAATATGGATGATTTATCTATGCTGTTACGGGAGCATGAGGTGTTCTCAATTGCTGAAGTAGATTATGCCATCCTCGAACCGGATGGTAAATTGAGTGTATTGAAAAAGCCCTCTATGCAAAATGTGATAAGAGAGGATATGAAGATACAGCCAACAGATATTAAGTATCTTCCCTCAGAAATTATCGTTGATGGAAAAGTGGTTCAGAGAAACCTAATAGAGTTAGGAATTACTGAAAACTGGTTGATGCAAAAACTTACTGAGCAGAATATTACATCTGTAAAGGATGTGTTATATGGGGAGATTCAGACGGACGGAAGGTTATATGTACAAAAACAGACACAGTAAAGAGAGTGAAGTTTTACTTGTGTCTTTTTGCCTTTTAGTAAATATAAGCATTGTAAGGTAGAGTGGAATAATGTAAAATAGTGCTATGATTATCCATGTTAAATAAAGGGATAGAATAAATGTTGGAGGAGCAAATATGAAGTGGGAGTATAAGGTGATAGGTGTGGATTCTATTCTTGAGGCAGATGATGATACGCAAATAGAAGAAAAGCTAAATCAGTTAGGTGAAGAAGGATGGGAATTGGTTGGTATTCTTGATCAAGTGGATTCGGGATTCGGTTTTCAGCCCCGTGTATGTTATAACCATATAATGCTGAAAAGACCGAAGAGTAATAGTGATATGTAAGTATGATAAACGTTATGGAACCGGAGATGTGATGTATCCTCTAGTTTTACGTTAATTACATAAAGTATTACAATAATTCAGATAAAGTTTCTATACGGAAAGTACCTTACAAAATAATTATGTCAATAATGTTTATATAAGGGGATAATTAGAACTTTATCAAGTTTATAGTATATAGGGGGAACAATATATGAAGAAGAAAGTAATGAAAAGGGTAATTATTATAATTGTTATAATTTCTGCCATTGCTTTGTTGTACCTATGGATTGGGAATTTTAATGTATCTGCTGATCAAGTTGCGAAAATTACTGTTCAGTGGCAAACACAAGAGATTACGATTGATCAAAAAGATAAGATACAGGAATTTTGTAAACATATTAATGAAACAAATTTTAAACTAAAAGGATATAGTACTGGGAAGGGTTGGAAGTACTGGGTGAAATGTTATGATTCCACCGGTAATAAGACTAGCAGTTTCGTAATTGTCGGAGATACTGTAATCAATCATAATCTTATTTATGGTACGTCGAAGGGTAAGTTCAATGATAATTTTATTGATAAGCTTTTTCCTAAGAGCTAAGTCACTTCATATAATTGATTATTGTAATACTAAAAGAGTTTCTCATAATGAAACTCTTTTAGTATAAATATAATAGATAGAAATATTGGAATTGAATAGAGATGAACCATAATATTCATATCCAAAGATATAATTAATGTATATTCTTATCCCACAAATATTCAAAAACGTATCCGGTTTCTGTAAAATCAGTAATCTTCATTAGTCCTTGTGTATACTTGCCATATTTGTCACTAAAAATGACAGAAATGCTGAAATTAGAATAAGGAAAATGTAAGTTGGTAGAAAAAACTTGACCGTTGTTAAGTGTTGCCTTTTCCGTAAAACTATGTCCATCATCTGATACAACTAAAAAAGTTGCGGTCAAATCTTTTACGTAATCGGCAGGAACAACGGACACTCGATAGGTGTAGGGATTCTCGTCCAATCCTTGAACTTTAGTGAATTGAAAATCTGCTACTAGATGGTTTATTCCAGATAATTGACTACTGATTTTAGAGTCACTTTTGGAATTGTTTTTAGAATCATTATTGGAACTACTGATTTTAGAGTCATTATTGGAACTACTGGTTTTATTCTCATTATTGAATAATGTGCTCTTATCTATTTTGTAACCGATTATTACGCCAATTAACAATAGAGTGGCTCCAAGACATATAGCCATTAGTTTTGAGATATGTTTTTTAGGCAATTCGGTAGGTTTCTCATTTTCAGTGAAATCATCTAATAATAAGTAATCTGTTGGGACGTGGAATATCTTACTTAATATAATGATTTTATCGATATCGGGATTGGATTCTCCTACTTCCCATTTAGAGATAGATTGTCTTGAAACGTTAATAGATTCTGCTAATTGTTCCTGCGACATATCACTTGCTTTTCGTAATTGATATATTTTCTCATTTAAATTCATAATAATTTAAACCTCCGTTGTATTTTGATTCAATAATATAGCAAACTGTAGTTGCATACTATAAAGTTAGCTATGAAAAGAAGCAACTACTGGTTGCAATTATTTGAAAACCTTATATTGTAGAAAATCCTCAATCCCCAATCCCTTAGATTTGTCGACATTTGTAAAAATTAATTACATGCTTTCTTGCTCTAATTTTGGTAGCTTCCTTATGATATCTAGAGTATTTTTATTGTTGGCATATAAATTGCTCTTTGGTGGCTACCATACATTTTAA
The DNA here is from genome assembly GCA_023392615.1 of Bacillota bacterium. Lineage (GTDB taxonomy): Bacteria > Bacillota > Clostridia > Lachnospirales > Lachnospiraceae > Mobilitalea. Next base: position 147,445 of record JAEVYT010000002.1, read on the forward strand.
AATATACCAAATACATATAAATATCAACTATAACGTGTGACATTGCTTTCATAAATGTCATAAAGTCTTTAGGAAGGATAGAGGATTTGTTCATCAAAGGTTTGCTTTGCAACCATTATCGTAATTAGGGATTACATGAGCGTTTAGTTAATAGTTAAATATACTTTATTAAAAGAGATACATATTTTAAATATTATAAATATATTTCCCTACAAATTTGGAATACTAAGTCATGAAATTTAAGAATTTGTAGGAAGGAATATTGATATGACCGAAAAAGTACTGGAGAAAACAGAGGGTCGTGTTAGTTATCATGACTCTGTTGAAGAGATGTTAGTAAGAATCCGTGAAGATGGAATGACCAATGTATTTGATCGATGGGCGCAGCAGGAGAAGATTCGTTGTAAATTCTGCCTTGAGGGTTTAAGCTGCCAACTTTGCTCCCATGGACCTTGTAGATGGAATGTGGAAAAAGGGTATGACAAAGGGGTGTGCGGAATTGGACCCGATGCAAATGCGATGAGAAAGTTGTTAATTCAGAATACGCTGGGAGCCGGAACTTATAGTCATCATGCTTATGAAGCATTCCGTACCCTAAAATCAATAGGAGAAGGAACATCACCATTTAAAATTACAGATGAGAATAAACTGAAATGGATGTGTGAGAAAGTTGGTATTAATACTAACCAGGACATAAATCAGCTGGCGATTCAACTAGCTGAACTTCTGGAAGAGCAACAAAATATCGGGGCGAATGAAAAGAATATTATGGTTGAGGCATTTGCTCCTAAGAAGAGAATACCAGTATGGAGAGATTTGCATCTTTATCCGGCAGGAACCGTTCATGAAGAACAAAACTGTGTAGCAAGTTGCCTGACTAATGTGGATGGAGATTATACATCATTGGCGTTAAAAGCATTAAGGCTTGGATTAGCTACAATTTATAATTCACAGATTGGTCTTGAGATGGTGCAGGATATTATCTTCGGAACCCCAATGCCACATGAAGTAAATACTGATCTTGGCATCTTTGACCCGGACTATATTAATATTGTATTCAATGGTCATCAGCCCTGGATAGGGGCATTAACAATTGAAAAACTCCATGACTCAAAATATCAGGAAAAAGGAAAGGCAGCAGGTTCAAAAGGAATTCGTGTAATCGGTTCTATTGAGACCGGCCAAGAGTTATTACAACGTTATCCGATGGATGAAGTATTTGTGGGATTGATGGGTAACTGGCTTGCTATTGAACCGATGTTAGCAACCGGCGCGGTGGATGTGTTAGCGATGGAGGAAAACTGTTCACCACCTGCAATTGATTCTTATGCTGAGAAATACCAGGTGGCTTTAGTGGCGATTAGTACAATCATTGGTGTTCCAAGAATTCAGGAAAAATTGGCCTATCATCCAGAAAAAGCAGATGAGATGTCGGAGCGATTGATTGAACTTGGAATAGAGAACTTTAAAAAGCGTCATAACAAAGTAAAAGCTCATGTTCCAAAGAGAGTCCAAAAGGCGATTGCTGGCTTTTCTACTGAGGCGGTTCTTGGTGCATTGGGTAATAAGTTAGACCCGCTTGTAGACGTAATTGTAGCAGGAAAGATAAAAGGTGTGGTTGCATTAGCGAACTGTTCCACGCTGCGAAATGGGCCGCACGATTGGAATACAGTCAATTTAACAAAAGAACTTATAAAACGTGATATTCTGGTTGTAGCAGGAGGATGTGGCAATCATGGTTTAGAGGTTGCTGGCTTATGCAGCCCTGAAGCATCAAATATGGCAGGCGATGGGCTGAAAGAGGTATGTGAGTTCTTAAAGATTCCACCTGTATTAAGCTTTGGAACCTGTACGGATACAGGAAGAATATCCATGCTTGTGACGGCACTTGCCGATCATCTGGATGTAGATATACCTCAATTACCGATCGCTGTTACAGCGCCCGAATGGATGGAACAGAAGGCTACGATTGATGGAATTTTTGCGGTTGCTTATGGTGCATTCACGCATCTATCACCAACTCCATTTCTCTCCGGAGCACCGAAGCTGATTAAATTAGTAACTGAAGATGTAGAAGGGCTGACAGGAGGTAAGATTGCACTCGGTGATGACCCTGTTGAAGTAGCTAAGATGATAGAAGCACACATCATCAGTAAGCGCAAAGGGTTGGGATTGTCTTAATATATAATTATTAAATACAAGGGTTGCGGTAAAAAGTATGATCTTTTACAGCAACCCTTATTATGTATACTTGGTTATAGGATTGATAAGATTATGAGTAAATAAGGTTCATAAAATGGAAGCTATTCTATTTATTTAGTTTATCAATTCATGAAAAAAGTCCTCGGATAATATAAACGTTCCAATTCGTTTGACATCACCAGTCATATAGACAGAAGAATCCGGTAGTATTTCAATGAGTAGATCACCTCCCGGCATGTGAACAATAACCTTAGAATCAACCAGACCCAAGCGATATGCGGCGGTGGCCGCAGCGCAGCTACTACTTCCAGATGCCAAGGTGTATCCGGCTCCTCGTTCATATATCTCAATATTAATATGACTTCGGTCAATCACTTCTAATAACTGAAAATTAATTCTATTTGGAAAGTTCGTAGAATTCTCAACATAGGGTCCAAGCTTGGTGACTAATTCTTTCGATATAAGTTTCATCGGTATAACACAATGAGGGTTTCCAATTGAGACGCAAGTGACAGAGTATTTCTGATTGTTAAATATCATTTCTTCATTGATTATCTCGCGTTCCTTACCTGTAGCAGGAAGTAGTGAACTCAAGCAAGTTGTTTTACCCATAAGTACACGCATCTTTTCGCCATTCGGTGAAAGATATTGTACCTCAACGTCGCCGCCTAATGTAGATAATGTAAATTGATCGTTAGTGATATATCCAAAATCCTTAAGATATTTTGAGAAAATGCGAACACCGTTCCCGCTTTTTTCTGCTTCGCTTCCATCCGGATTATAAATCCTTACTTTTAACTTATTGTCTTCATAGATAGGCCCGTAAAGCATTCCGTCACTTCCAAAGCCGAAATTTCGATGGCAGAGTAGCTTGATTTGTTCCGTATTCAAAAGATCTGGGTGATTCCTACTATCTAAAACAAGATAATCATTTCCTAGTGCATGGTACTTTTCTAATTGCATATCCTACCTTCTTTCTGATTTAGCTTCTATAAGAAATCCGTATCATATTTTATTAGATTATAAATTGAATTAAAAACATGTAAAATAATTATTGTGCTATAAATTATGTAAATACTGTTAAGATGTAAAAATTTCAAATTCACTCTTGAATCTATAAAATATAAGTGTTATATTATCTGTAGAACAGCTATCACAAAAGATTGATTTAATCAATAAAAATAATATATATATATCAATCCCAAATTTACTCAGGTTGATATTATATTAGAATCGGAGAATTGCAAATATTGATTATTAATTTATAAAGGAGGAGTAGATTTGAACATTAATAAGTTTACCCAAAATTCACTTCAGGCGGTGCAAAGATGTGAGAGCCTGGCATATGAATACGGACATCAGGAAATTGATGTGGAGCATCTGCTCTATAGCCTGATCACATTAGAAGACAGTTTGATTAAGAAATTACTTGAGAAGATGGAGATATCCACAGAGGTATTTCTTGCACAGGTTAAGGGGTTACTGAACCAGAGACCCAAAGTTTCAGGAGGACAGGTATTCATTAGTAATGACTTGAATAGAATTCTGATTTTTGCGGAAGAGGAAGCAAAGCAGATGGGTGATTCCTATGTATCGGTGGAACATTTATTCCTCAGTATGATTAAGCAGTCGAATAAATCTGTGAAGGAATTACTAAAGGAGTTTCGCATCACCAGAGAGGAGTTTTTGAAGGTATTACAATCGGTTAGAGGAAATCAGAGAGTCATAAATGATAATCCTGAAGCTACCTATGACACTCTTGAAAAGTATGGATATGACCTTGTTGCAAGGGCAAAGGAACAAAAGCTTGACCCTGTGATTGGACGTGATAGTGAGATACGTAATGTAATCAGAATCTTATCCAGAAAGACAAAGAACAATCCGGTACTGATCGGTGAGCCAGGTGTTGGTAAAACAGCCGTGGTGGAAGGGTTGGCACAAAGAATCGTAAGAGGTGATGTTCCACAATCCTTAAAGGATAAGAAGCTCTTTGCACTTGATATGGGATCGTTAGTTGCAGGTGCAAAGTACAGGGGTGAGTTTGAAGAACGCTTGAAGGCGGTTTTGGAGGAAGTTGTAAAAAGTGAGGGTCAGATTATCCTGTTTATTGATGAGCTTCATACGATAGTCGGAGCTGGTAAGGCAGAGGGCTCGATGGATATGGGAAATATGCTAAAACCGATGTTAGCGAGAGGGGAACTTCATTGTATAGGGGCAACTACCCTGAATGAGTATCGTCAGAACATTGAAAAGGACGCAGCTTTGGAACGTCGTTTTCAGCCGGTTCTGGTGGCAGAGCCTAATGTAGAAGATACTATTTCTATTCTACGTGGTTTGAAGGAACGATATGAGGTATTCCATGGTGTAAAGATTACCGATGGCGCCCTGGTTAGTGCGGCGACATTATCCAACCGATACATTTCAGATCGTTTTCTCCCGGATAAGGCAATCGACCTTGTGGACGAGGCATGTGCACTGATTAAAACAGAGCTTGATTCGATGCCAACAGAGCTGGATGATATGCAGCGTAGAATTATGCAGATGGAGATTGAGGAGGCTGCACTAAAAAGAGAGAATGATAGATTGAGTGCGGACAGATTAAGTGAATTACAAAAGGAACTGGCAGAGCTTAGAGAGTTTTTTTCCTCAGCGAAAGCTACATGGGATAAGGAGAAGGCTTCTATGGAGAAGGTTCATAAGCTCCGTGAAGAGCTGGAGAGTTTAAATAATGAGATTGAACTCGCAGAGCGTAGCTATGATTTGAATAAAGCAGCTGAACTAAAATATGGTCGCCTTCCGGAACTGATGCGTAAGTTGGAAGCGGAAGAGGATCGTCTGAAAGCAGAGGAGCAGGTTCTGGTACATGAGAATGTCAGTGAGGAGGAGATAGCAAGGATTGTGTCCCGTTGGACAGGAATCCCAATCACTCGACTCACCGAAGGGGAGCGAAGTAAGACTCTGCATCTTGGAGATGCACTTCATAAGAGAGTAGTTGGGCAGGATGAAGGAGTAGAGAAAGTATCTGATGCGATTCTTCGTTCCAAGGCAGGTATTAAGGATCCTACGAAACCAATCGGTTCTTTCTTGTTTTTAGGACCCACCGGTGTAGGTAAAACAGAGCTTGCGAAAGCGCTTGCTGAGAACTTATTTGATGATGAACACAATATGGTTCGAATTGACATGAGTGAATATATGGAGAAGCACTCTGTAGCCAGACTGATCGGTGCTCCTCCCGGATACATCGGATACGATGAAGGAGGCCAGCTGACGGAGGCAGTTAGACGTAAGCCTTATACCGTTGTATTGTTTGATGAAATTGAGAAAGCACATCCGGATGTATTTAACGTACTACTTCAGGTGTTGGATGACGGACGTATCACTGATTCCCAGGGAAGAACGGTAGACTTTAAGAATACAATTATTATTCTTACCTCCAACATAGGTTCAAGATATTTATTAGAGGGAATAGAAGAATCAGGAGAGATTAAAAGTGAGGTTGAGGATTTGGTTATGACAGAACTTCGAGCACATTTTCGACCGGAGTTCCTTAATCGACTGGATGAAATTATCTTATTTAAACCGTTAAGTAAGGATAATATCATCGATATCATGGATCTGTTGATTGTAGATCTTAACAGACGACTTGAGGATAAGGAGATTATAATTGAATTATCACCATCAGCGAAGGATCTTATTATAGATAGTGCTTATGATCCGATGTACGGAGCAAGGCCGCTCAAGCGTTACTTACAGAAGAATGTGGAAACATTAAGTGCGAGATTAATACTTAGTGATCAGGTTCGCCCTCAGGATACCATTTTAATTGAGGTAGCGAATAACAAGTTAATAGCGACAGTAATATAGGATAGAAATTATAGAATTTATAATATTAGAGTGAGTACAATACGTGTCATCAAGTTAGTAGGCTTAGGTGAAGTTAGTGGTACTCACTCTTTTTATTCTATAAAAATAAAATCTCCTGGGCAATATGAGGTTATAGTATGAACATATGCAATCAGGTAATATGTTCCAATTAATTATTGACAATTAAGTACCATTATTATATATTGAATATAGAACTGAACATACAGTACTAAAATAAATCATAGAGGTAATAAGTATGAACATCCCCAATGCAAGAGAAAGAATTTTAGATACAGCCGTTAAAATATTTGCTGAAAAAAGCTATGAAGGTTCCCGCATCGATGAGATTGCCAAAGAAGCAAATGTTCCGAAATCCTTAATTTACTATCATTTCAAAAGTAAAGAAGAGATACTTCAGGTATTGATTGAGAACTTTACGAATGAGTATTTAGCTTTAATTGAAGATGGAGTTGGTGAAAGCCATCAGGAGAAGAGTGAAAATCTGGTACATAAGATGAAAAATAAGTACTATGAGTTTGGTATCCGAAATGCTGATCTAGTCCGTGTAATTTTAATAGATTCTCTGAAGAAGGGAAAGGAAGAGCTGATTTTATTCCGTATTGTTGATGCTATGATAGCCAAGGAAGTTAGTGGTAAAGAAGGATCAGACGTTGATATACAAGAAAGAAGAATTGCCGAATTCTTCACTAGTTTTATGCCTAATTATGCTTACATCTGTTTTGGAGAGTCTTGGGTAAAGTATTTTAATATAAAAAAAGAAAGGTTTGATGAACTATATCTGAAGGTTTATGAAGATACTCATGGAGCCTATCATAAAAATCATGATAAGGAGAACTGAGATGAACCAGGAATTAATTCGAATTGATTTAGGCGGTGTGAATTGTTATCTATGTAAAAGAAATAATAGCTATGTATTATTTGATACCGGTGGAAGCCTGATAATGGATAAAGGACAGAATAACAGACGGCAGGAATTAATTTATCAATTGGAACAAGCAGGGTGTTATCCCGGGAGTCTGAAGGCTATTATATTGACACATGGTGATGTGGATCATACCATGAATGCAGCATACCTTAGAGATCATTATCAAACAATCATTGTTATGCATAAGGAGGATACGAATCTCACACAAAACCTTACCGTGGACAAGATGCTTTCCAGCTTCCAATTTAAATCACTCATTCTAAAATTGTTTTTTCTTGTGATGCAGAAGACAATTAAAAAAGTATCTGAAAATACGTTAAAGAATTACGAGTCTTTTTATCCAAATGAGTTAATTGAGGATGGAGAGAGTTTGTTGCAGTATGGGTATGAGGGTGAAGTTATACATTTACCCGGACACACGCCGGGATCAATTGGCATTCTGTCACAAGATGGTATATTGATAGCAGGTGATATTTTTAGTAATACGAAAAAACCCATCACAGCGATTAATGCTGACAACTTTAAACAGTTAAAAGAAAGTATTCAAAAGTTGAAGTCAAAGCATATAACTACAATATATCCGGGTCATGGTGAGCCATTTCAAGCGAATAGGCTTGGCTTTAGAAACTAGCAGAGAGTATCCTCGAATTTTTTAAACAATTAATTCATAGAATTAGTTAAGTGATAATTTTATGGAGGTTGTATGAAGAGATCGGCTATAGCAGTTCTGCTTCTAACAATAATATTAATTTCCGTTGCACTAACTGGGTGTAAGTCAGTGAATACCGATGTGAAGAAAATAAAGGATCTTGAATTTACCGTTGTTGAAGACCCGGATGTACCAGGTGAGTTAAAAGAGTTTATTGATGAGAAGAAAGCGGTTCCGTTTAAGATGACGTATACCAATAAAGATAGTCTATATATTGTTGTTGGGTATGGTGAACAACGTACCGGAGGGTATAGTGTTACAGTGGATGATTTGTATCTGACAAAGAATGCAATATACATTAACACTAATTTGGTGGGACCATCTAAAGATGCATCTGTTTCACAAAGTCTTACCTATCCCTATGTAGTTGTGAAATTGGAACGACGTGATGAGAAGGTAGTGTTTGAATAATAATGATAAAAATTTGGGAGAGTAAGTGGGATAGGTAATCCACAAGCTCTCCTAAAATTATTGATAAAAATAGCATTAAAAGTGGAAGAGATAAGAAACATTACTATATTTTGTTAATAAGACAAGCCAACTATCAAGATATTGTATGTTATAATAATTTGGAAGATTGCTTAAAGATTTACAAAAAAAGGACGTTATTTTTGTGCAATTTTGTAAATTGACAGATGAGATAAAATAATAAAGTGAAATTATTCCAGTATATTGAACAAAAATAACCATGTTCTATGTGCATATTTTTCGGAATAAATAGTCGTCAATAATCGAATTGTCTGAAAATTCATTGACATTAATCGAAATTAGTGATATAATATTGGCGACGCATATGATTTGTAACAGATTTATTTATAATGATATATTCATTGGTTTAATAAGGTGACCTGTTCCGTGTTAGATTTATGGATATTGGCAAGGAGAAAATAATGATGAAGCAAAATGATGTAAACTGTGTGAGAAATGCAGTAATAAACCAAACAGGGAAGAGAGTAAAGATTAGAATAAACAGGGGACGTCACAAAGTAGACGTATCAGAAGGAATTATATCAGAGACTTACCCTAGCATATTCCTGGTAAAGATTCAGGAATCAAAAGATACACCAGTTAAGGTGGTTTCATATAGTTACACTGATATTTTAACAAAAGATGTTGAGTTGATTCTTTGCAATTGAGATTAGACTTAAAGCAACAAATTTCACGCTTCGCGAGGAATTGCGTTGTCATGAATAGAGAGCTAAAGCCAGATATGGGGGGCTTTAGCTTTTTTTGCTTTCTACAATACATTTTCCATTCATAATTCCCTTTGGACGTGAATAAGATATGACAGAGGCATCCGTCATATGTCCAAATTAAGGAGGGAATATAAGTGGATTTGATTAAAAAGAATATTCATATGAATAAATTGAGATGTAAGAGCGCCCTGCAGCTTACATTGGACGACGATTTTAATGTTCCGGATGTAAAACCGGATATTGACCAGATAATAACCGAGCAGGGTGAAATCAAGATTAATGATATCAAAGCGATGAACGGCAAGCTCCTTGTAAAGGGTGTTCTGGCGTTTAATGTCCTCTATTTAAGTGAAGGTGATCAAAGACCTATTCAAAATATGTCGGGAGAAATTCCATTTGATGAAACAATCAATATGGATATAACCTGCATTGATGATGATCCAACCGTAAAATGGGATTTGGAGGATTTATCTACCGGTCTGATCAACTCAAGAAAGTTGAGTGTAAAATCAATCATTCGTCTATTTGTTGTTGTGGAAGATCTGTATGATGAAGAAACAGCAGTCAGAGTGGAAGGGCCGGAAGATATTCAGTGTATCAATAAAAAGATAGAAGTTACAGATGTAGCAGTAAATAAAAAGGATACATTCCGTATTAAGGATGAGATAAATCTGCCAAGCAATAAGGGAAATATTACTCAGGTACTTTTTAAAGATATTAATCTGAGTAACGTAGAAATCAGGTTACTTGACGATAAGTTCACAATAAAAGGAGAGCTTCCGATATTCATTATGTACACCAGTGCGGATGAAGAAAATCCAATTGAATATTTTGAAACAGATATTCCGTTTAGTGGAACAATTGATTGCGCCGGATGCACGGAAGACATGATTGACGATATTACAATTGGTATACTTAGCAAGAACCTAGAGATCAAACCGGATGCAGATGGTGAAGATCGTAATATAGACTTAGAGGTGATTCTAGAACTGGGAATCAAGGTGTATAAAACAGAAGAACCTGAGATTTTATGTGATGCGTACAGCCCCACGAAGGATGTAAGACCTGTTGTACGTGACGCAGTATATGAGAATCTAGTAATCAAGAATAATAGCAAATACAGGATATCTGATCGTTTAAGCGTACCGGAAAATCAGCCGAGATTACTTCAAATCTGCCATGCCCAGGGGAATATAAAGATTGATGATATCACTCAGGAGGATACAGAACTTCAGGTAGAGGGTGTTATTGAAGTGAATATTCTTTATATCTCCGAGGATGATAGTAAGCCGATGAATTCACTAAAAGGAATCATACCGTTTACTCAAGCGATTGAATTAAAGGGAATGAAGCCGGATAGCAATTATGAGATCAAACCATACATAGATCAGTTAAGTGTAATGATGTTAGATGCAGATGAAATAGAAGTTAAGGCTACGATAAATTTGAATGCCATAGTATTTGATTTGATCACAGAGGAGATCATCACGGATATCGAAGTGGCTGATCTTGATTTAGATATGCTACAATCTATGCCAGGAATTATCGGATATGTGGTGAAAAGCGATGATAATTTGTGGAAAATTGCAAAGAAATATCTAACGACTGTGGATAGTATTATGGATATCAATAACTTGGCAGATGCAAGAGTTAGCGAGGGTGATAAATTAATTATTATGAAGATGGTTGATACAATCTTATAAAGTCGACAGTACAACACATAAAGCAGAAATAATATATAGGGGCTGCGTAGTAGTTTGTCTATTCATAGAAGAGATCTTATGAATGATAAATTGCTAGGCAGCTCCTTTTGTACAAACAGAGTTATTATGCTGTAGAAATACAATCAATATTCCATATCATTTCTGGGTACATGTAGAAAAAGGTTAAGAAATTGGATTTTTTATCCGAAATATTCATTGTAACTTATGATATATCTAGATTAGAAGAAGAAATCAATCTACGAATCAAGGAGGATAAGATATGAGTGTAAACGGAATTACGAATGTATCTCAGCGCTATGGCAGCGGTTCTGTGACCAAGTCGGATGGAAGAACTGGTAAAAGCAATGATGCAGCAAAACAAGAAGATGTGGCAGCTGTTTATGAAAAAGGTGGACAGGTGACAGAAGAAACCACCGTGTATAAGCAGGATACGGCTACAATTGATCGACTGAAGGCAGAGGCGGATAGACGTAACCAAAGCTTAAGGGAATTGGTATTGCGATTAATATCAAAACAGGGACAAACAGTGGATGATGCGACTGATATATATACCTTACTTCGAGAAGGTAAAGTGGATGTAGATCCTGAAACTAAGGCACAGGCACAGAAGGATATCTCAGAGGATGGTTATTGGGGCGTAAAACAGACCTCAGAACGAATTTGTAGCTTTGCAAAAGCATTGGCAGGAGGAGACCCTTCAAAAGCAGATGAGCTGATAGAAGCTGTAAAAAAAGGCTTTGATGAAGCTGCAAAAGCTTGGGGAGGAGAGCTTCCCGATATATGCCAACAGACATATAATTCTGCAATCTCAAAGTTGGAGGCATGGAGAGACGGCAAGGATAGTCAATAAAGTTAGGAAAGGGCTGTTGTAAAATTAATAATTTGTAGGAATAATGTTATATTGCCATAATGCACTGTTTGGAAGACCATGCTTATAATTTTGTGTTTCGAAGGCGAACTTTTATGTACGACTACGAAACACAAAATATAAACATTGTCCTTCCAACCCGTGTGTGAGGCAAATAACATTGTTCCTTAAAGAAAATTATTTATTTTTACAACAGCCCTTTAAATACTTGGTGAGTAGGGTTTTGTTAGAAACACCTGCTTACCATAATGTTTATGTTTTAAAAAGTATTGATAAGCGTTCTGTGCGTGTTCTCGGGTCCTGTAGATGCCGAATACCGTAGGTCCGCTTCCGCTCATGAGAGATACCATAGATCCGAGCTCATTCATTTTATTTTTAATTTCATTGATGATTGGATAATTTTTTACGGTTACAGTTTGAAGGATATTGTCCATATTATTAGTTAAGGAAGTGAGATCTCCATTCTCAAGTGCTATGCGCATATTCGTTATATCCGGATGAGGAATGTCATCAGTTAACTTAAGGTTTTCATAAACATACTTTGTGGAAACACTGATATCTGGTTTCACCAGCACCACGTGGCATTCGGGAATAGATCGTAGAGAAGTAAGAACTTCGCCGATTCCTTCGGAAAGAGCCGTTCCCAGCTTAATGCAATAAGGAACGTCAGCACCTATTTTTACTCCAATTGTCATAAGTTCTTCTGTGGTAAGGCCGGTGTTATAGAGTATATTCAGACCTTTTAAAGTGGCGGCGGCATCGGAACTTCCGCCGGCTAATCCAGCCGCTACCGGAATGTGCTTATCTAGTTTGATGAACAATCCGTCTGTTATACCAGTCTTTTCAAAGAATAATGATGCGGCTTTATAGACCAGATTACCTTTGTCGATGGGAAGATAAGAAAGATTTGTTTTCATCATTATCTTATTTGAGTTTGTTTTTTCTATCATTATGGTATCATATACGTCAAGAGATTGCATAATCATACAGACATCATGATAACCGTCAGGGCGCTTTCTTAAAACATCTAGACCTAAGTTGATTTTTGCATAGGCTTTCACTGATATAGAATTCATGGTGACCTCCGGTAACTTTTGATTAACGGTATTTTATCATAAATAAGGTATATTTACAATGCGACTAGTCGAAAAGCTTCTTAAAGGATTCCCATAGCTTGAATTTAATATGTACTGGTTCATTCTTTAAGAGCAGTGAATCATATTCCTCCTTGGTTAATAAATGTTGTAGCTTCATATTAGTTTGCTTGTCAACTACGCTGTAGGTATCATCAACAAAGCAGAGAGGAGGGAACATGACACACCACCAGTTCTTGCCTTTTGCTTCGCCAATACGAACACGGAGAGCTTCGTAATTGCCGGGAGGGAACGAATATTGACCATATAATTTTAATGGGAAATAGCATTCTCCCAAAGAAACATCCACTGAGTAATCATATCCGTTTTTACGAATTGTGTCCGTGGCAACTTTTTGAATCATATCTTCATTCTTGGTAATAATGGAACGTGCTTCTTCAATAGAGGAAGCTTTAATCAGTAGAGGCGAAAGCTTCTTCACTAATTTGTCCTTTACCTTTAGTTTTAATGCTTGATCAGATGCACTGTCGCTGTTTGCTATGACATGAAAACGGATAATTTCTTTTGCAATTCCTTGTTGGACTTCCTTGTTATGTAAAGCGTTTGATTTTACTACACACATGCTTATGCCACAGAAAAGTATAATGCCAATTAGTAATAATTTATTCAGTTTATTGTTGTTATCGCTTTGGTTACTATGTATGCGTTTATATGATTTCATGATATCCTCCATTCAATATAATGTAGTTTCAATGATTTACTTGTTATGTAATTAAATTGTTACCACAAAATGGAAACCTATACATGAGCGACTAAATTAATCCTTAAGTTACAATGATAGATATCTGTACTATGAAGTAGGATAAGTACTTGTCCTTTGGGAAGGTTAATAGTAAAATAAATGAATAGTTATAGATATGGAGGCAGAGATGACAAAGGATGTAGATATCACAATTATCGGAAAACAAGAGAGTATAGAAGATAATGAGGTAACAATAAAAACAACAGGTAGCTATCATTTTACGAATGGGAAGCATTATATTCAATATGATGAGATAAGTGAAGAGGACGGGAAGGCGATTAGAAATACGTTAAAAATATCCCCTAACGAGGTTTCTTATAGAAAAAAAGATAAATTTAATACATGGATGTATTTTGAGAAAAATGAGATATCCCAGATGAATTATCCAACCCCCTACGGTAATTTGGCACTGTATATCTCAACAAGAATTATTGATGTTACCGAAACACAGGAGAAGATAGAGGCAGTGCTAGAATATACCCTATCGAATAATAATGCTTCGGTTTCGGAAAACACATTGCACATAATAATAAGTGCGAAGTAGATACAACATTTTAAATCAAATCGACAATAAACATGAATGATACTGAATAGGGAATATACAAATAGCATGTGTTTACTTATCCGTAAGAGATCTTTATCTCCGTCAGATATAAACACATGCTATTTGTATAAAGATATTTTATTATATTTCATAAAGTATTAAAAAGGGAGGTGCAACCATATAATATGGTTCCTTAATAGAATTTTATAGTTGCATCATCCCCATCTACATTTTATTCGAGTCAATTAATGTACGTAGCCGTCCTCATCGATGGTAACATTAGAGGATAAGGATCGCATAAAATTGTAATAGGTTTTCTTTTCCCCCGGGTCGGTTAAAAGATAGGTCTTTGTATTCTTATTCATGACGGGTAGAAGCTGGAACTTGATTGTGTTATTAGGATCTAGATACAGCTTAACCATACCGGATTGCTTTGTGGATGAGTTAAACCAGTAATTGCCGAGACTGTAAGCAATGGGTTTTCCCTTGTAATATTCCACACCTTGCATAACATGAGGATGGCAACCAATTACGACATCCGCACCCGCATCGATGTATTGTCGAGCCATCTGGCGTTGGTAGGCCTCCGGGTAATTATTGCGTTCTACACCCCAATGAACAAAGATTACTACAAAATCACTGTTTGCATTTGCTTCCTTAATGGATGCTATAATCATAGCAGGATCATAGGTTCCGACCATACCAAGTTTATTATCGGTTGCATACCAGCTTCCGGTGAAGATAACACGGGAGGCAGCGAGGAAGGCGATTTTTCTACCACCTACACTTCGGTAGATCGGTGCTTTTGCTCGGTTAATATTTTCACCGGCACCTACATAATCAATTTTTGCTTTGTCCAGAGTATCAAAGGTATCCTGCAGCGCATCCGGACCATAGTCCAGAGCGTGATTATTTGCCAGGGATACGATGTCCACACCCATCTGTTTTAATATGTCCACACGCTTAGGATCAGCGCGGAAGGTATAGGACTTGTTAGCGGATTTTGTTCCACGGGTACTATAGGAAAACTCATTATTAAGCATCATTACATCTGCGGACTGCATCTCTTTTAGGAGATCATTAGAAAAACAAGCAGAGATATCCTCGCCGGAGGAATCGTATTTTGCTACCGGATCAGAGTTTTCATCTAGATTAACAT
This sequence comes from Bacillota bacterium, assembly GCA_023392615.1. GTDB lineage: Bacteria > Bacillota > Clostridia > Lachnospirales > Lachnospiraceae > Mobilitalea. The sequence goes on from JAEVYT010000002.1 coordinate 162,553, forward strand.
CTCCTGCAAACCCAAGAACAACAGGACTTATCGTGGGAGTTGGAGAAGGAGTGGGTTTGGAAGTTACTTTTCCTTCATCGGTGGGCTTTTCATTTGCTTCCGTGGGTGCTTTTGTAGGTTTATCGTGCCCTGAATTATCCGAGATTACTGTTGGATCTTTTCGATTTTGTAACTCAAAAGCATACACCAATAACCCTCCGATGGCTATCAAGGTTATGACACTTACAATAAAAAGAATTATAATATTACGATTTTTCATACTACCTCATTTCTGCCATATACGGCATTTGGAATAAAAGTATATCCTGTTACACTTAATTGAAAGATTCCCGGTTAAATAAAAATCCTCTTACCAATGTTAACAGTGCGACATCATGGTGAGAGGATTAAATTTTAATTATTTATCTTTTTTAAAAGAACCTGTGATTCTCTTGAAGATGGATTTCTTTGCCTGCTTTTGAACCAGATTGCCTCTTAATCCTTTTACATCCATGATGTAAATACCACTAAGAACTGCTTTTACTTCTTTTTTAATAGGAATTAACTCGAATACCTTAGGGTCACACATCAGTGACATAACCTTTGGTCCGATTTTTGCTTTTACAATCGGGATCTTAGAACCACGCATATAACGAGGTGTCTGATCAAGAACCATCTTAGGAAGATTGGCTTCCTTCATCTTCATTTTCTTTTTATCAATAACGAGGATGGATACAGTCTGAGCAGCTGCCTGCATCTGTGCTTGTGAATCCTCTTGTTTCTTCTGAAGTCGATTCGCAAAAAAGTATAAACCTACTAATATTCCTATAATTACAACAGCTACTATTATTAAATAACCCCACCACTGCATGAGATAGGTACCTCCTTATTAATATACTGATAATAAACACGTCCATTTATGGAACATCGATAATTGTATCATCTTTTTATCAAAAAATAAATAGCAAAGTGAAAAATATACAAAGATACTTGTATCAAAGCTTTATATCATTTCATTGTTTTTCATCAGCATTCCTCGAATGATATTTTGCACATAAGAACCAAGGAATTTTTGATCTTCTTTTGACAGGTCTTTCGGATAAATGGGTTTACCATATTCTATGATAACATGTGCAGAATGAATCCAAGGAAAATGGTTTTCAAATAATTCATCGGTGTTAGATAGTGCGACCGGAATGATTGCACATCCGGTTTTTTGTGCTATCTTGAAGCTGCCTTCTTTAAAAGGAAGCATATCCTTACCCTGGCTGCGAGTTCCCTCCGGAGAGATATATACACTATAACCATCCTTAACTAAATCAATTCCTTTTAATATCGTTTTAAGTCCCTGTTTTACATCATCTCGGTCTAAAAACAGACATTGTAAGAAACGCATCCAATAACTGAGGAATGGGATTTTGCCGATTTCCTTCTTGGCCATAAAGCTGGTAAGGGTCGGAACGGTTGAATAAGCAATAGGAACATCAAAATAACCTCTATGATTTGCGATATATAACACTGCCTCACCCTTAGGAATATTTTCGCGTCCGATTACAGTTTTTTTGACACCACTGATAAAGTTAACGACATGGAATGCGCCGACAACAATTTTCTGTGAAGCAGCAACCATAGCTCTGCGATTAAATCTTCCGATTATCCACATGATCAAATATAAAGGGATGCTGATTATAAAAAATATTAATAAAAATAAGACTGTTAGTATAAGTCGCATAAAACCTCCTGATTTGTAATGAATTATAATCTGTACTAGTTTATTCTACTGCCGCATCAACTATTCGGTAACACTATCGATAGATCCTGATGTATTAACTACCGGACTTGTGGGGGCAGTAGGTGCTTTCGTAGGAATAGGTGTATGGGTTGGAGCCTTAGTTACCTTAGGAGTAGGTGTATGTGCCGGCTTAGGTGTCGGAGTTAAAGGTGCCTTGCTAGGTGTATTTGTTATATCAATATCACCACCATCATTCGGAGCTATCGTAAGGGTTGGTGAAATCGATATCGTTAAAGCAGGAGTTGGTGTAGCTGGACGATGATATGTAGGCGGTGTGTAATTAATAATGCTAGCATAGACCGTTTCAAAATCAAAGTTCGGGTCAGGAGTATAGTGATAATATTCCTCCAGCGATAAATCATTCTTAAACATATAATAAGCAAGCCCTTTGCCTACATAACGGATATGCCATGGCTCATACGCATATCCGGTAATTGATGCCTTGTCCTTTGGATAACGTACAATAAAACCAAACAAATGGGCGTTTTTAGCAACCCACATTCCCTCAGGAGTTGAAGCAAAATCATCATTTAAGCGATTGCTATTTGATCCTGCGGATATATCAATTGACAGCCCGGTCTGATGTTCACTGGTACCCGGGACAGCAGAATACATCAGTGTATGTGTTTTGCCCTGAGTTTTGATATTGTTGCGGAATATCTGATACTGTCTGCTATAGGAGCGGTATGCGGATACTCCGGTTAGCTTATAACCTGATTTTTCAGCAGCGGCAAATAATTTTTCCAAAGCTTTTGCAGCTTCGGGGCGCATAAGTGATTTTTCCTCAGAATATGTAGCGTTAAAGTTTACATCCGGCCTTACTAATTCATCCGGTTTATATGTTTTTGGTAAGCTATGCTCCTTATTAACAAATACAGTGATGCTGGAGGGATCCAAATCCATCTTAGTAGCCGGAACAAAATCTTTGATTTCTTTTTCGGTTTGCTCTTGCTCCTGTGGAGTTAGTGTAACCTCTTTAATATCATCAGGTGAGACTGTCGGGGATAAATCATTACCTGCGGTGTCAGAAGAGTCTGTAGTCTTGGCATCGGAATGGATGGTACGTGATACAGCCACATAAATGATACCGCTGACTAAGGTAAGAGATAAAATCGAAATAATTGTAAGTATTAATACCTTTCTGTTCAAACGGGTATCTCCTTTCGTATAAAAACATATTTGATAAATAAACTAGGGATATAACATCCTTCTGATTATTGCGAGAAGTCCAAAAAGCATCGTTCTGCCCAACCGGATATCTGTAACATTAAATCAGGATAGGTTATTTACCATATATGGTATTCATTTGTTGAATGTGTAATTTGGTCGCTTCAATCATTATATCATACAATAGACGATAGTGTTTCATAAAAAGTTTACTAAAGTACGAAATAATTTACAGTAAATTAGTATGAGGTTTCTCGGTTAAGCCATCAATGAGTTGTGATTTTATCTTATAAAGTTTTGAAGATAAATCAACGTACACGATATGGGGATTAATTAGACGTCGAACCTCATCCCATATAGTATCAAGTTCTTTCATACAATAATCACGAATCTCCATGACGGATGGGGAGGTATATACGCATTTGCCCGATAAGAAAATGGGTACAAGTAATTCCCTTAGGATATACGAGTCTTCCTCAAGGATTGTCTTCTTCCAGGTAGCAACAGGGTCAAACAGCAGAAGGGGTCTGTCTGATGTAAAAACTTCCTCTTCCAGTGTAATCAAATCGGCTTTAACCTTACCGCTTTCTTTTTCGTAGATGCGATAGATTTTCTTGTTACCAGGATTGGTGATTTTCCACTGATTTTCAGAGAGCTTAATTTTAGGCTGAAATTCTCCGGCATGTTCGATTGCAGCTAATTTGTAAACACCGCCAAAGGCAGGGCAATCCTTAGAGGTAATCAGTTTTGTACCGACGCCCCAGGAATCTATTTTAGCACCCTGTGTTTTAAGCGAATCGATAATAAATTCATCCAAATCACTAGAAGCAGTGATACTTGCATCAGGGAAGCCTGCTCCGTCAAGCATCTTTCTAGCCTTCTTTGATAGGTAAGCAAGGTCGCCGCTATCCAAACGGATACCATACTTCTCAGGCATTTTATCTAGGTCGCGTAGTTCCTCGAATACTCGAATTGCATTCGGAACTCCGGAACGCAGAGTATCATAGGTATCTACCAGTAAAGTTGTATTCTGTGGATAAAGCTCCGCATATTTACGAAAGGCGGTTAATTCATCATCAAAGCTCATAATCCAACTATGTGCATGTGTACCTAGAGCGGGAACATCGTATAATTTTGCAGCAAGAACATTACTTGTGCCGATACAACCACCGATTACTGCAGCTCTTGCTCCCAGCGTACCGGCATCCGGTCCCTGTGCTCTTCGTAGCCCGAATTCCATAACCGGCTGACCACCTGCAGCATACACCACGCGGGAGGCCTTGGTTGCGATAAGGCTTTGGTGGTTAACAATATTTAATAAGGCAGTCTCAACTAACTGAGCCTCCATAATAGGTGCAATTACTTTTACCAGAGGTTCCATCGGAAATACTACGGTACCCTCAGGAATTGCATAGATATCTCCGGTAAAACGGAAATTCTTCAGGTATTCTAGAAAACCTTCGTTAAAGATCTTCTGGTTACGAAGAAATTCAATATCATCCTCAGTGAATTTTAACTCCTTGATATAGTCTATTACCTGATCCAATCCGGCACAAATTGCATAACCGCTACCGGAAGGGTTCTCACGATAGAACACATCGAAAATAACCGTTTCGTTATTGTTATTATTATAGTAACCTTGCATCATCGTTAATTCATAAAAATCAGTCAATAAGGTTAAGTTCTGTTTGTCCATAAGATCCTCCTAACACATAAAGTGAGGCTGCTTTTCTATATAAGTAAGTAGCATTTTATCATATCAAAACATATACCACTTTCTAAAATAAGTCAAGTATTCTTGAAGGGGAATGTAGAAAAAGTGAAAAGTTAAGAATTTCGAGAGTGTTCATAGGGAGGTTTACAACAAAAAGAAAAGCCTCCAAGCATACTCAAGGCGGCAGGGGGTAAGATATGAGGGTGCTTGAAGGCTTTCTAAGCAATACCCTCCCACTTCGTATTTCAACTAAGTGAGAGGGTGCTTAGAAAATATGTTTTATAATTTATATTAATCTAACGTGAAGAGTGATAATAGTGTTTAGTTAGGGGTTCGCTTAATCCTTTAGTGAAGTTCTTCGAAGAAGGAGATAACTTATCATGTAGCATATTGTGGCGATAAATAACAGCGTCAACATAAATCCGCATGGACTACATTGATAAGTAATAATAACAAAGTTATTTAAATCCTCTAAAGGTCTTAGTAAACTCTGGGTAATGGATATATTAGGGAAGATAAAAAAATAAGATAGCACCGATATACTTATTATATATCTAAAAATTCTATGTATATTATAATAAATTACTGCTACCATATAACTGATTGCCACCAAAGTTAAGAAGAAGCAAAAGTTAAAAAGAAAGTTATATAAATGGAAGGAGATAAAGTTGGTAGGAATGTTTTCATATACAATCTCAAAAATAGAGAACCATTCTACTTGGCGAGTAGGCGTGGTAATGTGGCTTGCCCAAAGTTTTGCCAAGATTAGTAGAACTTCACTTATTGAGGATAGAATAAAAACCAGTTTTAAAGAAGAAAGAATTTGACTAAGTATTTGGTTGGTTCTTGCTACCCCATTCTGTAGGAGAAATCTAAAATTGTTTTTTACAGAGCGATATCCTACAAAACACAAGACTGCACCTGCTATAAGTTCAATGTTTGAAAATTCCAAAGACATAAATTCTGCAATATTACCCTCGGTATTTGTTGGAGGGAAGATTTTATAATGATAAATCTCATATAGAGCCTCTATGAATAGCAATAAAACAAGTCCTAAATAAACGATAATATTTTTATAAAAATCCTTACATTGATATCGATAAGCCTCTTTTATCTTCATCTTAGTTCCTCCCCGTTACTAGTCATCTGGATAAACAGTTTTTGTAATTCCGTTCTAGACTGCTCCAAATTAATCGGTATTGTATCCTCCGCTATGCCTATTATATAAGCTGTCTTAAGTCCGCCAAGTGTATCAACACCTAAAACCTTTTTCTCAGCAATATAAGCATCAATCGCATCCGCGGGACCTGAGATGGTATATCCCTGGGATAGAAGATCTTCGGTGGATTCGTTTCGAATAATCTTCCCTTGGTCAATAATCACAATCTCTTCTATAACATTGGTGATTTCATCAATCAGATGAGTAGAGATGATTATGGTGCAGGGATTTTCACTATATTTTTCAATCAGCAAACGGTAGAATAAGTCCCTGTGATTCGCATCCAGCCCTAATGTTGGCTCATCTAATAGAAGATAGGGGGTGTTTACGGATAGCGCTAAGATAATCTTGAGGACAGAGGTATATCCGGTGGATAGGGATTTTACACTCTTATTCACATCCAAAGAGAATTCTTTTGATAAATGTTGCGCATATTCCAGATCAAACTCGGGATAGAATTGCTTCGTCCATTCATATATGTTCTTAATCTTCATGTGTTTTGGATATTGATTTTTGTCATTCACTAAAAAAAGCTTATTAAGAGCAAAATCATTATTAATAATATTCTCACCATCGATAAATACAGAACCGTTACTGGCGAAGATTCGATTACTGATTATGTTAAGTAAAGTTGATTTTCCTGCTCCATTTCGCCCAAGCAGGCCGTATATTTTATTTTCCACAAACTGTAACGTAATATCCTGTAATGCACATTCCTCATCATAATATTTCGCTATATTCTTTACTTCAATGCTATTCATTTTTAAACCCTCTTTCTATCATTGTTTTTATTTCGTCCTCTGATATATGAAGACGCTTTGCTTCAGATAGGAGATTCCTAATATAATGATCAAAAAATAGTTCTTTACGCTGGTCTTGCAACTGCTTTAATGCACCGGTAGCTACAAACATGCCAAGCCCACGCTTCTTAAATATAATGCCGTTATCAACCAACATGCTAATTCCCTTTAATGCGGTGGCCGGATTAATCTTGTACTTCACTGAGAACTCAGTTATGGATGGAATCTGACTTTCTTCCGGAAAAGCACCGGACAGTATGGCGTCTTCAATTCCCTCTGCTATTTGCAAAAAAATAGGTTTTTCAGAGCTGATATTAATTTGCACAGCGATACCTCCTTAATTATTAGAAACCATGATTTATAAATGAAGTAAAGGGTGATGATAGAAACGAAATCATAGTTATATGGTTAGTTGGTCAAGTAATTAACCATGCAACCATAGTAAACCATTTGGAAAGCACTGTCAATCATTAATTTGGAAATTTTTATGGGGAGATAGGATAAGGGGAAAATGTACTTTTCTTAATATCTGAGTATTTCCCTCATTATCCAAAATTTTTTGTTGCAGTTTTACAAAGAATGTTATAAAATAACTCCTAACAGATCATCATAATCTTAATTGTGAGGATGAATGATTATAACAATTGTTAAAAACGTTGACGGAGAGAGTAAGCATTTTGCAAAAATCGCAGCGAGCTGGGGGCAGTGAGAGCCCGGTATGAGTAGCAGATGACTGAAAATCACTCCCTAGTTGCTAAATTCAAAGGCAAGTTAATACCTGCCAAGTAGGTTAAGCCGGTATCTACCGTTATATAGATAATGTATAAAAGCCAATTTGGTGGAGTACGTGAAACAGGTGGTTAAGTGAAAGCTTATGCTCTCATCCTTTTTCGGATGGGGGCTTTTTTTATTATTATTTAGGAGGAATGAAACATGTATGATAAGGTATCAACCGATTTGAACTTTGTCGAGAGAGAAAAGAAAGTATTAAAATTCTGGCAAGAGAACAATATCTTTGAATCAAGTATTGAAGAGCGTAAGGATGGCGAAACCTTTACCTTTTATGACGGCCCCCCGACCGCGAATGGCAAGCCACATATCGGTCATGTGTTAACAAGAGTTATCAAGGATATGATTCCGAGATACAGAACGATGAAAGGTAATAAGGTTCTTCGTAAAGCGGGATGGGATACACATGGACTTCCGGTTGAGCTTGAGGTTGAAAAGCTTCTTGGTATTGACGGCAAGGAACAGATCGAAGCTTATGGTTTGGAACCATTTTTACAAAAATGTAAAGAGAGCGTATGGAAGTATAAGGGTATGTGGGAGGATTTCTCCGGTACAGTTGGCTTTTGGGCTGATATGGATGATCCTTATGTAACTTACCATAATGATTACATCGAATCCGAGTGGTGGTCTTTGAAACAAATCTGGGATAAAGGATTGCTTTATAAGGGCTTTAAGATTGTTCCTTACTGTCCAAGATGTGGAACCCCTCTATCTAGCCACGAGGTAGCGCAGGGCTATAAGGATGTAAAAGAAAAATCTGTTATCGCTAAGTTTAAAGTGAAGGGAACTCAGGATGAGTATATCCTTGCTTGGACAACAACCCCATGGACTCTCCCTTCCAATGTAGCGCTCTGTGTAAACCCGGGCGAAACATATGTAAAGATTAAGGTACAGGTTGATGAAAAGGGAAATGTGTTAAAGAAAGACGGAAGTTGTGGCTGTGGTCATGATCATGGACACGACCATGCACACGAAGCACCGGTAGCGGTAGGAACAGAATACTATATTCTTGCAGAAGCACTTCTTAATGTAGTAGAAGGTGATTATGAAGTTGTTGAAACTTATGTTGGTAAGGATCTTGAATACAAAGAATATGAACCGTTATTTGACTATGCAAAGGTTGATCGAAAAGCATACTTTGTGACTTGTGATAATTACGTTACACTCAGCGACGGTACCGGTGTTGTTCATATTGCACCAGCATTCGGTGAGGACGATAACCGTGTGGGTAAGATCTATGATCTCCCATTTGTACAGCTGATTGATGGAAAAGGTGAATTTAAGCCGGAGGCAACTGATTTTGCAGGAATGTTCTGTAAAGCGGCGGATGAACCGGTTATGAAGATGTTAGCACAGAAGGGTCTTTTATTCAAAGTATTGAAGTTTGAACATAGCTACCCGTTCTGTTGGCGTTGTGACACCCCTCTAATCTACTATGCAAGAGAATCTTGGTTTATCAAGATGACAGCAGTGAAGGATGAGTTGATTGCGAATAATAATACCATCAACTGGATGCCGGAAAGCATCGGTCAGGGTCGTTTTGGTGACTGGCTAAAGAATGTACAGGATTGGGGTCTTTCCCGTGATCGTTATTGGGGTACTCCGCTTCCGATCTGGGAGTGCGAGGACGGACACCGTCACTGCATCGGTAGTATCGAGGAGTTGAAATCCATGTCAGATAACTGTCCGGAGGATATTGAGCTTCACAGACCATTTATTGATGCAGTTACCATCAAGTGCCCGGAATGTGGCAAGCAGATGACCCGTGTTAAACCGGTTATTGACTGTTGGTATGATTCTGGATCCATGCCGTTTGCACAGTGGCACTATCCATTTGAGAATAAAGAGATCTTTGATGATAATTTCCCGGCAGATTTCATCAGCGAGGCAGTGGATCAAACCAGAGGGTGGTTCTATTCCTTACTTGCAATCTCAACATTAATCTTTGAAAGAGCACCATTTAAGAATGTTATTGTTCTTGGTCATGTTCAGGATGAGAATGGTCAGAAGATGTCCAAATCAAAGGGAAATGCGGTAGACCCGTTTGATGCACTTGACAGACATGGTGCAGATGCAGTCCGTTGGTACTTCTACATTAATTCTGCGTTATGGTTGCCAAACCGTTTTCACCACGGAGCAGTAACTGAAGGTCAAAGAAAGTTCATGGGAACCCTATGGAATACCTATGCATTCTTTGTACTGTATGCGAATATTGATAACTTTGATGCAACCAAGTATCAATTAGAATATGATAAGCTTCCTGTTATGGATAAATGGCTTCTCTCCAAGCTTAATACACTAGTGAAGTCAGTGGATGAGCAGCTTGATAATTATAAAATTACAGAGGGAGCAAGATTACTAGCAGACTTCGTGGATGAGCTCTCTAATTGGTATGTAAGAAGAAGTCGTGAACGCTTCTGGGTTAAGGAGATGCCTCAGGATAAGATCAATGCATATATGACTTTATATACTGCACTGGTTACTGTATCCAAACTATCCGCACCATTTATCCCGTTTATGACGGAGGATATCTATCAGAACCTTGTAGCAAATATTGATAAAACAGCACCAAAGAGTATTCATTTATGTGATTATCCTACTTACAATGAAGCATGGATTGATACTGAGTTAGAAGTTAATATGGAAGAAGTTTTAGATATCGTTGTACTAGGTCGTGCTTGTAGAAATGCGGCTAACATCAAGAACCGTCAGCCAATCGGTAAGATGTATGTAAAAGCCGAGAAGGAACTCTCTGAATTCTATAAAGAGATCATCGCAGATGAGTTAAATGTGAAGGAAGTAAACTTCACAGATGATGTTAGGGACTTTACCTCTTACAGCTTTAAACCACAGCTTAAGACTTGTGGACCGAAGTTTGGAAAACAGGTAGGTGCACTTCGAGGCGTATTAGCAGGATTAAACGGCAATGCTGCAATGGATGAACTGAATGCAACCGGTCAGCTTAAGGTTACTCTTGACGGAACAGAAGCAGTACTTGAGAAGGATGACCTGTTAATCGAAGCTGCTCAGATGGAAGGCTTTGTATCCGATTCCGACCGTGGTGTAACAGTAGTACTTGATACAAATCTTTCTGAAGAGTTAATCGAAGAAGGCTTTGTAAGAGAAATCATCAGCAAGATTCAGACCATGCGTAAGGAAGCAGGATTTGAAGTGATGGATAACATCTGTGTATCACAGAATGGTAATGATAAGATTAAGGATATCATGCTTCGCAACAAAGAAGAGATTGAGTCCGAAGTTCTTGCAAAGGATGTTCTTTTTGGTGGAGCTAAGGGATACACTAAGAATTGGAGTATCAACGGGGAGAATGTAACCCTTGGCGTGGAGAAGCTATAATGAAAGAACAAAGATATATCAAATTCGCGAGTATATATAATAATTAGATAAAAATATAACTTGTGCTCGGGTTTAATATAACATAAGAACAACATTATATTAAAAAAAGGTAAACATGGTATAGAAAAGGCACAATAGGCATATAAGTATAAAATCGAATCCTAATGGTAAGTAATATAAACACATTACTCGGTAAGGATGAGGATAAGCTTAATCCCTATTGTGCTTTTTGTTTTACTCCCTCAATATGAATATATTACATGGACAAGAAGAGGTCATTATACTATAATGTTCATAAGAAAAATCATGATTTACTGATTGATAAATAGATAATGTACATTTTACGAATTGATTTCTCAGGTATTATGTGTTAGTTATTCAAGGAATATTGAAGGAGGGGTTTTTTATGAAAATGATTTACGTAATTGTACGCAATGTTGACAGTGGATATGTTACGGAGGCTCTCAATAAAAAAGGCTTTTATGTAACAAAATTAGCATCCACCGGAGGGTTTCTCAGAGAAGGTAATACAACGCTGATGATAGGTACGGATGAGAATAATGTAGAGAATGTAATTGACATTATCAAGAAAGAATGCGGACCGAGGCAGCAGATCATTCCGAATCCGGTTGGACTAGCAGAATATTCATCAATGAATGTTGCGGTAAATGTGGGAGGCGCAACAATCTTTGTCGTGGATGTTGATCGATTTGAAAAAATATAAGAATCCAATGAACAATTTGTGAAAAACTGTTTTTTTCTTTTCAATTATTAAAAAATATGGTATAACGGAATATAGTACTTCAGAATTTTTCGGTTAATTGATACATGAGCCGATTGAAAAATGGAAAGGATAATAGAATGAAGAAGAAAGTATTGTTAGTTATGGGCTTAAGTCTACTTTTGTTGGCGGGGGGCTGCGGTAAAGCTGGCGCAGCAGGCGATTTGAAAAACAACTCTAGTACAGATAAATCAAGCACCAAGGTTTTACCTGAAAAAAAGGATTATGTAGCAAGCAAATATGTAAAGCTCGGTAAATATAAAGATGTTGAAGTTACAATCACAAAGCAAACAGTAACCGACAAACAGGTAGAAGATACCATGAAACAACAGTTGGCAAATATTCCTGCATATGAAGAAGTAAAAGGAAAAACTGTAGTGGCAAAAGGTGATACTGTTAACATCGATTATGTAGGCTTAAAGGATGGAAAAGCTTTTCAGGGAGGAACCGACAAAGGTGCTCACTTAACTATCGGATCTGGTCAATTTATCGAAGGCTTTGAATCAGGATTAATAGGACACAAGGTGGGTGAAAAGGTTACACTTAACATTACCTTCCCTAAGAATTACAGCAGTACCGAATTAGCAGGACAAGCAGTTGTATTTAATGTAACGATCAATAAGATTGAGAAACAGATTACACCATCATTGTCAGATGATTTTATTAAGAATAACACAGAGTATAAATCTGTTGCTGATTTTAAAGAAGCAATTCGTAAGCAGTTAGAAGCTGATAATGATAATGCGAAACAAAGTGAGATGGAGACAAATCTTATTAATAAAATAGTAGCAGACTCTAAGTTCTCTAGTATTCCAAAAGATTTACAGCAATACTACAAAGACTATTTGAATTATCAAGCAGAGCAGTCTGCGAAACAATATGGCATGGATTTAAAATCCTACATTTCACAGATGGGTATGGACACAAAGGCTTTTGATAAATATGTAGATGATTATTCTGCAACTCAGGCTAAACAGGAAATAGCATTAAAAGCAATTGCCGAAACAGAGAATATGAAAGTATCTGATCAGGAAGTAAAAGATAAGGTTGCTGAATTAATGAAATCTTATGGAAAAAAGGAAAAAGAAATTTATGAAATGATGTCCAAGAAAGAGATAAAGAATAGCTTGTTATTACAAAAAGCATATGGCTTTATTATGGATAGCTGCGAATTAAAGACAGTTTCTCCTACTCCTGCACCTACAGCGACACCAAAGGCAAAATAAACAGAAAGTAGTAGCACATGCAAAGAGAATTTTTACCGATCAATAGAAAAGACATGGAACAAAGAGGTTGGAATCAATGCGATTTCGTATTTGTAACGGGAGATGCTTATGTTGATCACCCCTCCTTTGGACCATCCATTATCAGTAGAGTGTTGGAAAGCCATGGATATAAGGTTGGCTTCATCGCTCAACCCGACTGGAAAGACAGTGCCAGCATTACCATTCTTGGTGAACCGAAACTTGGGTTTTTGGTTAGTGGAGGAAACATGGACTCCATGGTTAATCACTATAGTGTAGCTAAGAAAAGACGTCAATCCGATGCTTATACACCGGGCGGCGTGATGGGAAAACGTCCTGATCATGCAACAACAGTCTACTGTAATTTGATTCGGAAGCAATATAAAAATACACCGATTATCATCGGTGGAATAGAAGCAAGCTTAAGAAGACTCGCCCATTACGATTATTGGAGTGATAAAGTTAAGAGATCCATATTATTGGATTCTCAGGCTGATATCATCTCTTATGGAATGGGCGAGCATTCCATTGTAGAGATTGCGGAGGCATTGGCAAGCGGAATTGAAGTAAAGGATATTACGTATATTCCTGGAACCGTGTTTAAGACCAAAAGCTTAGAGTCCGTTTATGATGCAGTTGAGCTCCCTAGCTTTCAGAGTATTATGGGTAGCAAAAAAGAATTTGCGAGAAGCTTTTATATTCAATATTGTAACACGGATCCATATTCAGGTAAGCGTCTTATAGAACCTTATAAAGAGAATGAATATGTAGTTCAAAACCCACCTGCCAAACCACTAACCCAGACGGAGATGGATAGAGTATACTCCTTGCCATATATGAGAGACTATCATCCTTCCTATGAGGAGGCAGGAGGAATTCCGGCTATCGAAGAAGTGAAATTTAGTTTAACAAGTAACCGAGGTTGTTACGGTGGATGCAATTATTGTGCTCTGACTTTCCACCAAGGAAGAATACTTCAGACAAGAAGTCATGAATCCATCGTAGCAGAAGCGAATCATTTAATTTGGGATAAAGACTTTAAGGGTTACATTCATGATGTCGGAGGTCCTACGGCGAACTTCCGCCATGTCGCTTGTGAAAAGCAGCTTACAAAGGGGGCATGTGTTAACAAACAGTGCTTATATCCAAATCCATGCAAGAACCTTAAGATAGATCATTCTGATTACTTGAAGCTAATGCGTAAACTTCGTAATTTGCCGAATGTAAAGAAAGTATTTATAAGATCCGGTATTCGATTTGATTATCTAATCGCTGACAAGGATGAAACATTTATGAAAGAACTCTGTGAACATCATATTAGTGGTCAACTAAAGGTGGCTCCGGAGCATATTAGTGATAATGTACTTTCATTAATGGGAAAGCCAGAGAATGAAGTATTTGAGCAGTTTCAGAAGAAATATAAACAGATGAATCAGAAGGTTGGGAAAAATCAGTTCGTAGTACCGTATCTGATATCCTCCCATCCGGGTTCGACGCTTAAGGAAGCGGTAGAGTTAGCTGAATATCTTAGGGATCTTGGATATATGCCAGAGCAGGTACAGGATTTTTATCCGACACCTTCCACGATATCTACCTGTATGTACTATACAGGGTTGGATCCAAGAACCATGAAAGAAGTTTATGTTCCGAAGTCTCCTCATGAGAAAGCAATGCAAAGAGCATTAATTCAATATCGCAATCCAAAAAACTATGATCTGGTTATTGAAGCGCTTAAGAAAGCGGATCGAATGGATCTGATAGGATTTGATAAAAATTGTCTTATAAGACCGAGGCAGTTTGCAAAAGAAAAACAATGGGTTAAGGCTGATGGAAAAGGCAAATCAAAAGGAAATATCTTATCAAGTGGTAAGACTTCATCCAGAGGAAACACTTCATCCAAAAAATCAACTTCAAATAAAAATGATCAACAAAGGTCAGAGAATAGTAAAACTAAAACAACGAAAAAAGGAACATCAAAGCGACAGGATCCGTTCCATACAAACAAGGGAATGGATGAAAGCGCAAAGGGTAGACGATCTGGTTTTGCTAGAAACTCCGGTTCCAAAAGGAATAAATAAGTTATGAGCCGGATAAAAAATGTTTCTTGACAAAGAAATGGTACTAATGATATACTACGCAAAGTATCTGTTTCATTATATTTGGATAATTCAGCTCTTGGTCCGGGCGGACTAAGAGCTGTTTTTGGGAACTTTCGCAGTGACAAAATATTGCAGAATGTATTATAGATAAGATGTTTTATTTATGAATAAAAGATCGTTGGGCTTATAGAAAGAATAACGAATGGGAAATATATGAGATAAGAGATACAAAGAAAGGAAATAAATATGGAGTTAAAAAGATTTGATGAGCTAGAGTTAAACCCTAGTATTTTAAAAGCAATTGAAGAAATGGGTTTTGAAGAACCATCACCAATTCAGGCAAATGCAATTCCGGTAATCTTAGAAGGTAAGGATATTGTTGGTCAGGCTCAGACCGGAACCGGTAAGACAGCAGCATTTGGTATTCCGCTGTTACAGAGTATAGACCCTAAAGATAGACATTTACAGGCAGTGGTTCTTTGTCCGACCAGAGAGCTTGCAATTCAGGTAGCTGAGGAAGTTAGAAAGATTGCACTCTTTATGCATGGTATCAAGATTCTTCCGGTTTACGGCGGACAGGAGATTTCTAAACAGATTCGTTCCTTAAAATCCGGAGTACAGATTATTATCGGTACACCTGGTCGTGTTATGGATCATATGAGAAGAAAAACTGTTAAGTTTGATAACGTAAAAATGGTAATTCTTGATGAGGCGGACGAGATGTTGAACATGGGCTTCCGTGAGGATATTGAGACTATACTTGGTCAGGTTCCTGAGGAAAGACAGACCATTATGTTCTCTGCAACCATGCCGGCACCTATATTAGACATTGCAAGAACATATCAGAAAAGCCCTGAGATGATTCGCGTGGTAAAGAAAGAATTAACTGTACCAAAGATTGAACAATATTATTATGAAGTAACCAATAAGAATAAAGAAGAGGTATTATCAAGACTTCTTGATATGTATAATCCTAAGCTTTCCTTGGTATTTTGTAATACGAAGAAGCAAGTCGATGAGTTGACATCTGCGTTACAAGGAAGAGGATACTTTGCAGAAGGACTTCATGGCGACTTAAAGCAACAGCAGAGAGACCGAGTAATGAACGCGTTTCGTAATGGAAGAACTGAGATATTGGTTGCAACTGACGTTGCAGCGAGAGGTATTGATGTCGATGACGTGGAAGCAGTTTTCAATTATGATGTTCCGCAGGATGATGAATATTATGTACATCGAATTGGCCGTACCGGCCGTGCCGGACGTGAGGGTAGAGCATTTACTCTTGTAGTTGGAAGAGAAGCTTACAAATTACGTGATATCATGAGATATTGTAAAACCAAGATTAAAGCACAACCAATCCCATCGATCAATGATGTCACAGCAGTTAAGGCAGATAAAATCTTAGATAAGTTAAAGAACATTATTGAAAATGAAGATTTAGGTAAGATGGTTGATATCATTGAGGAGAGAGTGAATGATGAAGAATTCACCTCACTTGATATCGCGGCTGCATTCCTAAAGATGTTAATGGGTGATGATAGTACAAAAGCGAATGAGGATAAGTCAAACGAGGACTTTGGTGATACAGGTGCTGAAGCGGGAATGGTAAGACTATTCGTTAATTTGGGTAAAAATCAGAGAGTAAGACCTGGAGATATCTTGGGCGCTATAGCTGGAGAAACTGGTATGCCAGGTAAGTTAATTGGTTCTATCGATATGTATGATAAGTATACTTTCGTTGAAGTACCAAGAGAATATGCTTCAGAAGTAATTCAAGTAATGAAATCAGCAAAAATTAAAGGCAAGAGTATCAATATTGAGCCTGCTAATCGTAAATAAATAACTGATATAGGCTGTAAGCTATACTCGTTAAATGAAGTATGCTTACAGTCTTTTTTAGGTAATAAGCGTCAGGGAAAAATTTACTTGACGAAATACATAAGAGTGATTATAATAATAGTAACGATTATTAATGTTTGTAATGTATCAATGAATTGTTATTCGAAAATGGAGGTTAATATGGCAGTTAATAAGTATAGCAGGCAAAGGGAAGCAATTAAAGAATACCTTATGAATACGAAAGAGCATCCTACTGCGGATACAGTATATATGAATATACGTGCGGCTTATCCTAATATAAGCTTAGGTACGGTATATCGTAATCTGAATCTTTTAGCTGAACAAGGCGAGATACTTAAGATAAATTGTCAGGACGGATGTGACCGTTTCGATGGCAATGCTGAATTACATTATCACTTTCTCTGTAAAACCTGTGGTAGAGTCTTAGATATTGATATGGAGCCGATTGAACATATCAATGTAATTGCAGGAGCAAAATTTGCTGGCAAGGTAGAAGGGCATGTAACCTTCTTCTATGGGCAGTGTCCGGAGTGTTCTGATAAGTAAGATCTTAGTGGGAACCAAATAAAAAAGGAATTACCAAAATTTAAATTAAATTAAAAATAGTGTTGACAAATATTGAGAAGTATTATATTATACTAATAACAGTAATAGTTACTATTATTAAAAATTAATTAAGAATTAAAAGGAGAACATGGTATGAAAAAGTTTGTATGTCAAGTTTGCGGATATGTACATGAAGGAGATAGTGCACCGGATCAATGTCCAATTTGTAAAGCGGCAAAGGAAAAGTTCACAGAGAAGTCGGAAGGACTCTTCTGGGCTGACGAGCATGTTGTTGGTGTTGCACAAGGTGTTAGCGAAGACATTATTAAGGACTTACGAGATAACTTCTCCGGTGAGTGTACAGAAGTCGGTATGTATCTTGCAATGTCTAGAGTTGCTTATAGAGAAGGATATGCTGAGATTGGCGCTTACTATGAGAAAGCAGCTTGGGAAGAAGCAGAGCATGCAGCAAAGTTTGCTGAACTTTTAGGTGAAGTTATTACAGACAGCACCAAGAAAAATCTCCAGTTAAGAGTAGATGCAGAGAATGGAGCATGTGCAGGCAAGAAGGATCTTGCAACTCGTGCGAAAGCTGCTAATCTTGATGCAATCCATGATACGGTTCATGAGATGGCAAAGGATGAAGCTAGACATGGTAAGGCATTCAAAGGTCTTCTTGACAGATACTTTGCATAATAAATATTAGCCAAACCCAATATATGTAATGCCCCTCATTATGTATATTTCCCTTATATATTGTTCCCATCAACTGATGAGCCCTGTTTCCCCAACAGGGCTCATCGTTTATATATAATAGAAGTTATATATTATTTGATTAAGAATGTTTTTGGAGCGATTTTATATACCGTAATCAACGCCGCTATGCTATAAATTATGGTTAATGTTACAACAACAATCAAGAATACAGATGACATATTTCGTAATTGTAGACTAAGGTAACAGAGGATATAAGTAATAAAATTTAAAAATTTATAAAATGGATTTTTTACATTCAAATCCGTGGTGTATGGTTGGAAGATATAATATAAAAAGAGGTTATGAATCACAAAAAAGATTGAAATTACGAGGATCATAAATCCAATTGGTATTAATGTGATACCATTTCCACCGGATATCAGATCAAGTGAAACCAAGCCTATTGCAAGTAGTCCAGCCGGTATAATATTAGCCAGGATTAAATGCTTTGCACGAATTGTAAAAGTAGCTAATACCGCCTCCTTTGTCTTATAAAATCCATAATGAAGAAGGCTGATATCGCAATTATAAAACATGGCCTTGGTAGCCTTTTGCCCTGTAGATATCGTATATAATGCAAAGATAAACACAGGGAAAATTGTTTTTATTGTTTTAACATAGAAGAAATTAAATTTAGGAACCAGGATTGAACATATGATACCTAATATAAATAGAAGAACAATGATGATTGACTGGGTTTGAATAGGTTTGATTAGGATACGTTTATGGCGTTTAAAGAATATTTCGTTAATATAATGGAAGCCTTCTTTCTTATTTGACTTATCGTATTGTAATTCATCCTTAGAAAATTCCTTATCCTTGATTTTAACGCGAGAAAACTCTGCATTCTTTTTCACATCTTGCATATTGATACTAAGTTTATCAAAACGGTTAGAGTCATTTAATGCAACATTAAAATTGGGATAATGTGCAATATAAAAGATAGCATATAATCCAATCATCCATAAGCATATACCTAATACCAACATCACAGGGGTAGAAATTATCAGCACAAGATTTGCGATTGCGCTGACATATCCAATTACAATAACCACTAAACAATAAGTAATTACTACGGATGGCCTATTATGCAGAAAGTCACCAGTCTTTTCGTAGAATATAATATTGATTACTTCTGCAAATATGCTAAACAAATTCTTGCCTATAACCAAGAATATCGCAAGGAAAATGTTAACATGAAAGAAGCTTGCAACAAGTGAGAACAAAAGGAATTCCACGAGCTGTCTCCAGATTAGTGAAGGAAAAAAGTCTGCAAAAATATATTGTTTGGCATTCATTCTCATAAGTTTTACACATATGAATTTCTTCTTGGAGGGAGTTAAAATGTAGTTTTTTGATAGCGACAATAGAATGTAAAAAAGAATAAACATTTGCCAATATACAGATTGCTTATCAAATTTATTCTCACTTCCAAGTAAGAAAAGGTATGGGAAGACAAAACTAAACAACAAAAGCACTGCACTTTTAAATAACTGGTTTAACATGCTATATATAATACCAAACACAACTAAAACTTCTGCCAGATCAGCATGCTCGTACCGCAAATTCTTAAAAACTAATCCGGTTATTTTTCCTCGCTTTAAAAAATAAATAAAGGAATTCAACGAAATGGAAAAGTTAATAATAATTGACTTTCTTAGTGTCTCAAGCATGGGGACCCTCCTCGCTCAACAACTTCACAAGTTTTTCTTCAAAATCGCTGGATTGTAATAACTCATGATCTAGAAGTTCCAGCTCCCCCTCACTTATGGCGACAATCTCATCACATAAATCAGTTGCAAGCTGAAGAATATGGGTTGAGAAGATAATGATATGATCTTTTCTAATCTCCCTAAGAATTTTCTTAATCTCCAGTGCCACTACCACATCGAGAGAGGTTAGCGGCTCATCTAACAATATAACCGGAGGTTTGGCAATAATAAACATTAACATTTGGATTTTATTTTTCATTCCGTGAGAGTAATCTTTGATAAGTTTATGACGGTCGTCCTCATCAATTTTGATTAAATCAAAATAGTCATTAATTGATTGGTCCGATTGGATTTTATGCTTGTTAATATCCATAAAGAACTTAATAAATTCATAACCGGTTAGGAATTCCGGTAGTATTGCTGAGGAAAAAACATACCCTATATCATCCGTAGATAGGGGGTTTTCATATCCGTCCATGTTCAATAAAACCTCGCCCTGATCCATCTTAAGCTCACCAGCTAGACAGTTAAACAATGTGGTTTTTCCGGCACCATTTCTACCGAGTAAGCCATAGATCTTTCCCTTTTCAAAATGAAAGGAAGCTGATTTTAAAACCTCTTTCTTATCAAATCTCTTACTAATATCTTTCAGATATAAATCCATGTTATCCCTCCTGATTAAAGTTGTAATCACTACTATTATTTAGAGCTCTCTTTATGTAAGGTGGTAAATATGCTGGTTATTGTTAAAAATATATTGAAATTACTTAAAATCCCATATTCACTACTATATAGCAGAATAACTAATTATTCAAGATGATTTCATTAAAGTAAGATTAGAGAAAAATTAGTTAACAAGAAATTGAAAAAACCATAATCAGAACTCAACAGGGTACAATCGATCGTATATCGATGTAATAGCTAAGAATGATTATGGTTATGAGATAAATCCATTACCCTACTAAAATTTTAGCTTCCGGGTATACGATATCATTTCTTCTTTTGTTAGATTTCAAGGTCAGTGCTACGGCAAAGGATAATGGACCTACACGACCAAGAAACATCGTAAGTATAATCAAGGCTTTACTTAAAGAGTTTAGTTCGCCTGTTATTCCCAATGATAGTCCAACGGTACCGAATGCTGAGGTTGTTTCATACAGAACATCAAGCACATGCAAGTTTGGTTGTATGGATACGATTACGGTTGTGATTACAAACACTAATATCGCACTTAATCCGGTTATTGCTAATGCTTTATTCACTGTGTTCTGATGAATCTTCTTTTTGAAAAGAATAATATCTTCACGTCCAAAAGATTGAGAGAAGATTGCCATCAGGATAACACCGAAGGTAGTTACTTTAATTCCACCACCTGTAGATCCCGGGGCTGCACCGACAAACATTAGAAAAACAGTGAATACCTTTGATATTTCTCTCATGTCCGGAAGGTTTATAGAATTAAACCCCGCTGTTCTTGCAGCCGTAGATTGAAAGAAGGAGGCATTAATCTTTTCAAATAAATTCATTCCGGATAATGTTTTGGTATTATGAAATTCATTAAAAAGAATGAACAATGTTCCAAACACAAGCAAGGCTGCTGTCAGTGCTAATACCAATTTGGTATGGAATAAAAGTTGTTTTGTTTTTCTGAAGTTAAATATATCACGCCACACAGAGAATCCGAGGCCCCCAAAGATAATAAGTCCTGATATTGTGTAGATAACAATGGGATCACTGTTATAGGGGGTCATACTAAGGTAAGTGCCCTTGACTGCTGCGCTTGTTACATCAAAGCCTGCATTGCAAAAGGCGGAGACGGAGCTGAAGATACCCATATAAAACCCTTTTGCTCCATATCTGGAAACAAAGCTGATGGATAAAAGTGCAGCTCCGATAAACTCTACTGCGAAAGTAACAGCAATGATTTTTTTGATCAGTTTCAATACATCATAGTAAGAAAAGAAATTAATCGATTCCTGGGCGAGAATCATTCGTTTTACGCCAAGTTTTTTTCGCAACATAACAGAAAAGAAAGTGGCTAATGTGATGATCCCTAAGGCTCCTATCTGGATTAAAGCCAGAATGATTATTTGTCCGGGGATTGACCAATAAGTAAAGGTATCAAATACCACTAAACCGGTGATACATGTAGCAGAAGTTGAAGTAAACAGTGCATCAATAAATGGTGTCCACTCACCTGACCGAGAGGAGAATGGCATGGATAATAAGATCGCCCCTGTTAAAATCAATAATGCAAAGCTTAATACAAGAAGTTTTGGGGGAGCAATATTAAAGATATCAAATCTTTTTCGCCTAAGTTTTTTATCTGGACTCATATATTTTACCTTCTTAACTTTTTACTTTAGGTTATTTGGATCGTGAAATTAGCATCCGATAAAATAATCTTTTATGACTTGTTTATCCTTCATGGAAGAGGCGGTAATAATAAAATCACCCTCAAGGATAATCGTATCACCACTTGGTATGATTACCTCATCCTCACGGATTACTGAGATTAGTAGACATCCCTTTGGAATACGTAATTCCTTTAAATTTTTATTAATTACAGGGGAATCCTTGGTGATTACTAATTCGTTTAATGTAATCAACCCGCCCTTTAGCTCCATAAGAGTAACCATACCGGAATAATCAACCTCTTGCTCTATCAAGTCAGCGATAATGGAGGTACTACTTACTGCTTTATCTACTCCAAGTTTTTCAAAGACAGATATATTTTTGGGGTTGTTTACACGGGCTATTGTACGGGATGCACCAAAGTTCCTTTTTGCAAGTTGGCATGCGATCAGATTTTCTTGATCTCTTCCGGTTAATGCGATAAAAATGTCTGCCTTATCCACATTGGCTATCGTTAGATGCTCAATATTAGTACCGTCACCGTTTATTGCACACACATTAAGCTCATTCGCTATTTTCTCACATAATTCCGGCTTGGTTTCTATAACTGTTATCTTATGTTTGTAAGGTAACAATGTTTTTACCAGGTAATAACCTACCTTACCTCCTCCGGCTATTACAATTCTCATAATACAACCTCCGATATCAATCAGTATTTTAAAATTATCTGGCAGTATCCGCGATTACTAGAACATCACCTTCCAAGAGTTTACCTACTTTATTAGCAAAAATGAAGCTTCCAGTCCGAAGAATGCCAAATATCATACCTTCCTTTACCTTGATATGTTCGATTTTTCGACCTATATCACGGTCGTAAATTTTTTGATGTTTGTACACTACGGAAGTATTGCCAAGGGTATGCGCACTGATGTTATTATCCACATCAACGAGTGACCTCATAACATTGACAGTGATATCGGTCGGACAAATTGTTTCAAGACCAAACTGATGAAATACATGTTCACGTTCGGGATTATAGATACGTGCAATAACTTTGGGAACCTTGAATATCTCTTTGGCAACCTGACAGACCATAATATTTGTGTTATCATCTTCGGTAACAGCAACCAAAGCGTCAGCAGTTTCAATACCTGCTGATTTTAAAACATCCTGATCAATTGGAACACCGGTTAGTGTTATTCCATCAAAGTCAGGGGCAAGATTTTTGAGTGATTTTACATCGTTGGTTACTACAATAATTTCATGGCCATCTGCAGAAAGTGTATGAGCAAATTTTGCACCTACCTTACCGCAACCAATTACGATTATTTGCATTATCTTCTCCATTCCTGAGAAAGAATTATCATTCTCACTATTCCCTATAACCTGCGCAAGATTTATGCGCAAAAGAAGTTTGAGCTGAGGAAGCCGCAGGCACAAACTTTGTGTGAGAATGAATTATTATTCTCACTACTCCCTATATCTAGTAATTATTATGATGAATTACATCACATTTATAAGTATTAAGATACAATAGATTTAATATTATATCAATATAAGATTAGTATATAATTAAATTCTAATCTAAGGGTTGCAGATGCTAAGGTGATAACTGTATATTATTTAAGTTCTGATATATTGCATAAAATAAAGCCTTATGGTAAAATGGCAATAATTTAAGTGTTATAGAAGTGAAGAAAAAGTAAAGAGTATGAAGAAGGTTGCTTTCAATGAGGAGAGGGAGGTGGTTTTACCCTTATCCTTTTTTTGTTCTATGGAAAGATCTTGTTATATAAAGTGATGAAGATTCTGAATTCTATAAAATAAAATCATTCTGTGAAGGTTATGGAAGAATAAGTCTGGCGTGGGAATGAGTCAAGAATGTGTTTCGTTCGAAATAGTAACTAAATTCATAATATTACTTTGGAATCAAATTTTTAATCAAATCAGGAGGTGTAGTTATGATCGTCGGTTTAGTGATAGTTTTAGGATGTATTTTTGTTCTGCCCTTTGTATTCCAAAAGGTAGAGCATAATCTTGAATTGTTCTTATTTATAATGGGCATTGCGGCAACTATTATATCAGGAACCATATCCTTACAATTAGGAGTGGAAATATTAGAAAATAAGCTTTTATACTTTATTACAGCAGCTGTTTTAATTGCTGGGCTGATCTTTCGGGTGTCAGTTGGTTATATAAAAAGGATGGTTCACTACGCAACAGTAAGAATACCACTGCCTCTTTTTGTATTCTTATTAATTGTATTTTTAGGACTGATCTCAAGCGTTATCACCGCAATTATTGCTGCGTTAATATTAGTAGAGATTGTTCATGCATTAACGCTTCGACATGAAAACAAGGTAAAGCTGACAATAGTTGCTTGCTTTTCAATAGGTCTTGGAGCTGCACTTACACCATTAGGTGAACCATTAGCCACGATTGTAGTTTCAAAACTCGATGCAGACTTTTTTTATCTTCTTCAAAGCATAGGTGTATATGCCATTCCATGCATTATTATTTTGGGTATAATTGGAGGGGTGCTTGTCAGAAAAGAAGGTGGACTGGAAAATGAAACGACTGCGGATGTACTGACTGAGGATGAGAACGTACTACAAATTGAATCTTTAAGTGAAGTATTCCTTCGCGCAGGGAAGGTGTTTCTCTTTGTTATCTCCTTGGAATTGTTAGGAGCCGGATTTAAGCCTCTGATTGACGAGTATATAATTAACCTGCACAGTGGCCTCTTATATTGGATTAATATGTCCTCTGCAGTTCTTGATAATGCGACTTTAGCGGCAGCCGAGATTAGTCCTGATATGACATCCACTCAGATACAGGCAATTTTAATGGGCTTATTAATCAGCGGAGGTATGTTAATACCGGGTAACATTCCTAATATTATTTCAGCAGGGAAGCTAAACATTAAAAGTCGTGAGTGGGCGAAGACAGGAGTTCCTCTCGGACTGATTTTGATGATTGCTATATTTATCATTATTTTTATACTCTAATAATAAATAAAAAGGTGGGTTTGTTAATGAACCCACCTTTTTATGTTAATGAAAGAAAATGCTTATACTATAGTGGGACAAGTATTAACATCTACAATTTATTCTTTGTTCTATGCGAAAAAGGTTCAATTACGGGCAACTTTATGTTAACATAATATTTACATGATCTAAATAAAAGATAGGAGATAAGGAAATGACATTTGGACTACTTATTGTTTTGGCTATGATTTTTATATTGCCATTTGCCTTTCGAAAGATTGAGCACAATCTTGAATACTTTTTATTGGTGATGGGAGTTGCCGCTACTTTAATATCACAAACCTTGACATCCCATTTGGTAATTGAAATACTGGAAAACCGATTAATCTATTTTATTACTGCCGCGGTATTGATTGCAGGATTAGTGTTTCGCGTATCCGTAAACAAGATTAAAAGCTTTGTTGCTTACTCAATCAATAAAATTCCTCTCTCTGTGTTTTTGTTCTTACTCATCGTGGTGTTAGGATTCTTATCAAGCTTAATTACAGCAATCATAGCAGCGCTTATTCTAGTTGAAATGGTACACGCTTTGCCATTGAGTCATGATAAGAAGGTTAAGCTCACTATTATATCCTGTTTTTCCATCGGACTTGGAGCAGCGTTGACGCCAATCGGAGAGCCACTTTCAACTATCGTGGTATCGTCTCTTCATGCTGATTTTCTCTATTTGTTCAGCTGTATTGGTGGTTTTGCAATCCCGGGAATTATTGTTCTAGGATTATTTGGAGGGTTTTACGTCGGAAGACAAGGGACTGTACAATTGGATGTAAATGTTTCAAAAGAAGAAAGTGATGAGGAAGAAAAAAATATCGTAGAGATGGAAAGCTTAAAAGAAGTTTTTATTCGTGCGGTGAAAATCATGCTATTCGTTATAGCATTAGAATTATTAGGATCAGGGTTTAAACCTTTGATTAATGAGTATATCCTTAATCTGAATGGACAGACGTTATATTGGATTAACATGTGTTCGGCAGTGCTTGATAATGCAACCATTGCTGCGGCTGAAATCAGTCCCGCGATGTCGTTAAAACAAATTCAGGCAGTACTAATGGGATTATTAATCAGTGGTGGTATGCTGATTCCAGGTAATATTCCTAATATCATATCAGCCGGTAAATTAAATATAAAGAGCCGTGAGTGGGCAAAGTTTGGTGTACCGCTTGGCTTGGTATTAATGGCAATTTATTTTGTAATAATATTTGTAATTGTATAGGGTTAATCTTTTTTCTATAAGCATTACCAGATTTCTTAATAAAAATAAAGAATCCCGTTTATGGGATTCTTTATTTTTATGTTCATTTATTATTTATTTATACTTCTCTTAACATAAGATGTATGAAGAAGTTCATGTGCCTTATGGCTACCTGGTTCGCCAAGGAACTCATCATAGAGAGCCTTGATAGCAGGATTTTCATGGGACTTTCTGAATGTAGAAGCTTTATCGATATCGTAGATTGCTTTCGCACGAAGTTCTCTAATATCGTTGAAGTTTCTGAAAGAAGCTGGCTGCTGAGGCTGACCGCCACCGTTTACACAACCACCAGGACATCCCATGATCTCGATGAAGTGGTAATTTGCTTCACCGGACTGTACTTTATCAAGAAGTACTCTTGCATTTGCAAGACCGGAAGCTACTGCTACATTGATATCCATGCCAGCTACATTATAAGTAGCTTCTTTGATTCCCTGTGTACCTCTTACTTCATTGAAGTCAAGGCTTGCAAGTTCTTCGCCGGTTAAGGTTTCAACTGCTGTTCTAAGAGCTGCCTCCATAACGCCGCCGGTTACACCGAAGATAACAGCAGCGCCGGTTGAGCTACCCATAGGATCGTCAAAGTTCTCATCCGGAAGAGCGTGGAAGTCTAAACCTACACGTTTGATTAATCTAGCTAACTCACGGGTTGTAATTGAGATATCTACATCAGGAATATCTGATCCTGCTGCACTCTGATCATCTCTGCCAATCTCGAATTTCTTAGCTGTACAAGGCATAACGCTGACAGTTACGATCTTCGCAGGATCAACACCCATCTTCTCAGCTAAGTATGTCTTGGACATAGCGCCAAACATCTGCTGAGGAGATTTACATGAAGATAAATTATCAATCATATCTGGATAATAGTGCTCACAGTATTTAACCCAACCTGAAGAACATGAGGTGATTAAAGGTAGTGTGCCACCATTTTTTACTCTATGAAGGAACTCAGTTGCTTCTTCCATGATAGTAAGGTCGGCTGCCCAATCAGTATCGAATACTTTATCAAAGCCAAGTCGACGAAGAGCAGAAACCATCTTGCCCTCTACATTGGTACCAACTGGAAGACCGAAATCTTCACCAAGTCCTGCACGAACAGAAGGTGCAGTCTGTACAACAACGAACTTATCTGGATCAGAGATTGCTGCGATAACATCATCTGTAAAATCCTTCTCCATAAGAGCGCCTGTAGGGCAGACAGCGATACACTGACCACAGGATACGCAGCTTGTTTCTCCTAATTCCATATCAAATGCACAAGCGATATTGGTTTTGAAACCACGCTCGTTAGCACCGATTACGCCGATACCTTGAGTATGCTCGCATACTGCGGAACAACGACGGCAAAGGATACATTTATTGTTATCACGGTACATATGAGCAGCAGAACCATCAATTGCATACTCAGTACGCTCGCCATCATAAAGACCTTCTGCTGTAACATTAAGATCTTTACAAAGTTTTTGAAGCTCACAGTCACCACTACGTACACAGGATAAACATTTTCTATCATGATTTGATAAGATGAGCTCAAGTGTTTTTTTGCGGGAATCAAGTACCTTAGGGGTATTAGTCCAAATTTCCATACCGTCTGCGATAGGGTATACACAGGAAGCTACAAGGCTTCTAGCGCCTTTTACCTCAACAACACAGATACGGCAAGCACCGATTTCATTGATTTCCTTTAAATAACAAAGGGTTGGAATGTCGATGCAGGCAAGCTTAGCAGCTTCTAAAATCGTAGAACCCTTAGGCGCTGCAACTGACATGCCATTTATTTTAACATTAACAGTCTCCATTTCTAACCTCCATCTGCGTGGATATCACGCAACTAAATATATACGAAAGTAACCTACATTTACATTATTTCTTAACAATAGCGCCGAACTTACATTTTTCGATACAAGCGCCACACTTGATACATTTGCTCTGATCGATAATGTGAGCTTCCTTAACTTTACCCTGGATAGCACTAACTGGACATACTCTTGAACATAATGTACATCCTTTACATTTATCCTCTTCAATTACGATAGAGAGAAGGGATTTACATACGCCTGCAGGACATTTTTTGTCAACAACGTGTGCAATGTACTCATCTTTGAAGAAATGTAATGTGGAAAGTACAGGATTAGGAGCTGTCTGGCCAAGACCACAAAGAGAATTCTCTTTTATGTAGTAGCACAGTTCTTCCATCTTCTTAAGGTCTTCCATAGTTCCTTGACCTTCAGTAATCTTCTCTAACATTTCATAGAGACGCTTTGTACCGATACGACAAGGAGTACATTTACCACAGGATTCTTCAACGGTAAATTCGAGGAAGAATTTTGCGATATCAACCATACAGTTATCTTCATCCATAACGATAAGACCACCGGATCCCATCATAGAACCAATACTGAGTAAGTTATCGTAATCAATTTTAATGTCAAAGTGTTCTGCAGGAATACATCCGCCGGATGGTCCACCTGTCTGAGCAGCCTTGAACTTTTTGCCATTAGGAACACCACCACCGATTTCGTCAATAACTTCACGAAGAGTTGTACCCATCGGAATTTCAACAAGACCTGTGTTGTTGATTTTACCACCAAGAGCAAATACTTTAGTACCCTTGGATTTTTCTGTACCCATGGAAGCAAACCATTCAGAACCATGTAAGATGATCTGAGGAATGTTCGCATAAGTTTCAACGTTATTTAAGATAGTAGGCTTCTGGAACAGACCCTTTTGTGCAGGGAACGGAGGACGAGGACGAGGCTCACCACGATTTCCTTCAATGGAAGTCATAAGCGCAGTCTCTTCACCACATACGAATGCACCAGCACCTAATCTGATATCAACATCAAAATCAAATCCGCTGTTAAAGATGTTCTTACCAAGTAAACCATATTCTCTAGCCTGTTTGATCGCAATTTCCAAACGTTGTACAGCGATTGGATACTCTGCACGAACATATACATAACCCTGAGTTGCGCCGATTGCATAACCTGCAATAGCCATAGCCTCAAGAACTACGTGAGGGTCACCCTCTAATACGGAACGATCCATGAACGCGCCCGGGTCACCTTCATCTGCATTACAACAGACATATTTTTGATCTGCTTCGTTTGCTTTTGCAAGCTTCCACTTTAAACCGGTAGGGAAACCGCCGCCGCCACGACCTCTAAGACCACTGTCTAAGATTGTCTGGATAACCTGGTCAGGAGAGTACTCAGTTAAAACTTTACCAAGAGCTTCGTAACCGTTAGTTCCGATATATTCATCAATGTTTTCTGGATTGATAACACCACAGTTACGAAGAGCAATT
The DNA here is from genome assembly GCA_023392615.1 of Bacillota bacterium. Taxonomy (GTDB): domain Bacteria; phylum Bacillota; class Clostridia; order Lachnospirales; family Lachnospiraceae; genus Mobilitalea. The sequence continues at coordinate 192,332 of JAEVYT010000002.1, forward strand.
CTGTGCTGTTTCTTGTAGAAATCTGTATCATTTAAGGATTTGATTCCATCTTCAGCGATCATTTCCTTGTAAAGAAGACGAGTTACAATACGTCCCTTTAATAAATGCTCAGATACGATCTCCGGAATATCTTCATCTGTTACCATAGCATAGAAGGTTGCTTCCGGGTAGATAATAAGAATTGGACCTAATGCACAAAGACCGTGACAGCCAGTCTGTACAACAGCTACTTCAGTGCTGAGACCATTCTTTTTAATTTCTGATTGCAGAGATTCGATGATTTTAACACTTCCTGAGGAAGTACATCCGGTACCACCGCAAACCAATACGTGTGAACGATACATAGTGTGACCTCCTTAGGACTAGCCGATTACCTCGGCAATCGTATATTTTGTGACAACCTGACCACGAATTAAATGCTGCTCAACAACTTCTTGAGCTTTCTCAGGAGTCATTTTTATATAAGTTACTTTATCTTTTCCTGGTTCCATTACTTCAACAATTGGTTCGTATTGACATAAACCGATACAACCGGTCTGTGTTACAGCTACGTTAGAAAGACCCTTTGTTTGAACTGCGTCGGAAAGGGCAGTAAGAACTGGTCTTGCACCACTTGCGATACCGCAGGTAGCCATACCTACGACAACACGGGTCTGCTCGCTGGATTCGCTACGAATGCCGATTTGACCCTGCATCTTTTCTCTGATTGCTTTAAGCTCTTCTAGAGATTTCATGCTTAATCCTCCTTATTAAATCGATAAGATTATGTTACCTAGTGTGAAGGATTGCTCCTTCATTGATAAGTTTTTAGTTTCAAAAGATTCTGTCGGAGAGATACTCTCCTTTTATAAACAACAAATTCGTTTATTCTAAACCGAAATTCCACCATCCGTTTCTCTTTGGTTTTCGGTCAAGTATTCTTTGATATATTCAGAGACATCCGGGGAATTTAAGGGTACATCGTTAAGAATTTCACGAAACTGCCTAGTATCCAGTGTAAAATGATTGTCGTCGAACTGGTATGTATAAACGAAATCAGTCTGAGTATTCAAAGTAATTAACGTATGAATAGTGCTATTCATATCGCCTAACGGCATACGATCAATATGCGATAATTTAAAGCTTGCTGTTACGGTAGTTCCGACACCAAGTTTGGAGTCGATATGAAAACTTCCCTCGGTATTTAATGCGGCCATTTTAAAAAAGGAAACGCCTAGACCGATTTTTCGTGTGGTTCTCGTAGTAAAAAACGGATCCTCTACCCTTTGTAACTGCTCTTGAGTCATTCCACAACCATTATCAGCAATCGTAATAGTCAGAAGATCAAGTTCTCTCTGTATATGTACACTGATTTGAATCAATTCAGCTCCAGCTCGGATTGAATTGTTAGCGACGTCTAATACGTTAAGAGATAGCTCTGTCATCATAATTAGTTGTTATATTTTGCAATAACGCCTTCTACATCATCAACAGTTAATTTACCGTATACATCTTCGTTAACTGTTAATACAGGCGCAAGTCCGCATGCACCAATACAACGGCAAGACTCTAAAGAGAACTTTCCGTCCGGAGTACATCCACCATCGGATAGACCTAAGACAAGTTTAAGCTTATCAAAGATATCTCCGGCGCCTTTTACGTAACAAGCGGTTCCTAAGCAAACAGAAATGTTGTATTTGCCCTTTGGATTCAATGAGAATTGAGAATAAAAAGTTACGATACCATATACTTTTTCTAATGGTACGTTGAGCTCGTTAGAAATAATGGTCTGTACTTCGAGTGGTAGATAGCCATATATTCCTTGTGCCTTCTGTAATATGGGCATCAGAGCACCTTTGTCATCTTTGTTTTCTGCAATGACTTGTAAAAGTGCAGCTTCCTGCTCTTTTGTTCCTGCAAAGGGTACTGTGTTATTTTGCGATCCCATTCTTTAACCTCCTTGAAATAAATTGTGTCGCCACAAACAGTCACATTATATCATAAGTATGTTAAAAAATCTACAAAAATTATTAACAACTATGAGATCTTTTTATAGTTGCTAATATGCAACATGCATAGGCTGTAATGCCGAGAAAATCGGCACTTAAGCATATTATATATTACCTGTTCTGTGATAACAATATTGTAATTGCTGTCAAATAATATGTATGTTATAATGAAGCTATCTCTACTATATACTATTTTTACACAGAAAGGTTTCGACATGAATGCGATGGACGGACAAGAATTTGATAAATTGTTGCAATCTGCACCAGGTGGGATAGCCAAGTTAGCGTTTGATGATATGCTAACGATATTATATGCCACAGATACTTTTTTTACATTGATTAAGAGCGGCACGAACAAGTCTGTTATCAACCTGCCGACACCTCTTTTGCGTATGATATATTCTGCTGATATTATTTATATTACGCAGCAGATCGCAGTACAAAAAGCGCGAAAAGATAATATGATTGACATAAATTTTCGTACTCTTCAACCGGATGGGAGCTTTAGGTGGGTAATGATAACCGGTAACAAGACGCAGGAGACCCATCAATCCGGAGCAAAAACAGTACCGGTATATTCCTGTGTTGCCATGGATATTACATCTTTAATGGTAAAATATAAAAAGTTAGAACAATCCAGTGATTATAACCGAGCAATTGCAGAACTTTCAAAAGACTTGTTTTTTGAGTATGAGATTGCAACAGATACATTATCCTTCACCGAGATATTTCGTGAAATATTCGGAAAGGATCCGATCTTAACAGGTTTTCGTAACAGGCTTGAAAAAACAAAGATGGTACATGCAGAGGAATTGCCGGCAGTTGTATCGATATTTAACAGTATGATGAGTGGAAGAAAACAGGTTCGGTTTGAGGTTCGTCTGATTCCAAAGGACGGAGTTGCAAAGTGGTATCTATGCTATGCATCCATCATATTTGATGAATATAGAAATCCGTATAAGGTTGTGGGTAAGTTATCACCAACCAATCCGGCAGTCCGAGAAAAAGCAAAAGAGAAAAAAACATATAAACCACACCTAGATTCATTGACTAATGTATGTAACAAGGAATCCGCCGAGGTGATGATTAACGAAGCTGCTTCACATCAAGATGTCGAGTCACTGAGTGCATTTTTCTTGGTGGAGGTAAAGAATTACAAAGGAATTAATGAATTGAGAAATGTTATCGGTGGACAGAATGTACTTGTAGACATAGCGAATATTCTAAAGAATCATATACGTACTTCCGATATTGTTGGAAGAATAAGTATGGGTGAATTCGTAGTTTATATGAAGAACATACCGTCGGATAAAACGGTTTTTACCGAAGCAGAACATTTATGCAAGAAATTTGATGAAGCGTTCTCCTACAACTATACTAAGAACAGTGTGTCAGTAAGTATCGGAATTACACTTCATCGTGGAGAACAGCAATTTCAGACACTTCTTAATAACGCAAATGCGGCCCTGGTTATGGCTAAGAAAGTGCCAACCAGTTCCTTCGAGGTATTTGCAGGTAGCATTTAATAAAAAACTGTTACAAAAGAAGAGATTGATTAGGATAATACGAATTAATATTGCATGAATTCAGCTAATGGGAGGAATTAAATTAAATGACGATTGACGACATAAGAGAGATTTTGGGAGCAAAAATGATTGTCGGCGAAGATTGGAAGGACAGAGAAATACACACAGCATGCGGTTCCGATATGATGAGTGATGTATTGGCATTTATGAAGGATCAATCAGTTTTACTGACCGGTTTATGTAACCTTCAGGTTATCCGGACTTGTGAGATGATGGATATTATATGCATTGTTTTTGTCAGAGGCAAGCTGCCCGACGAAGCTATGATTGAGATGGCGCAGGAAAAAGAGATTGCTATTATGTCCACCGGACATAGAATGTTTTCTGCGTGTGGTTTACTTTACGAAAAAGGATTACGGGGAGGTACGTCTTATCGTGAGTGATACAATTACTATGACTTATCAAGTTCCTGCAGACGATTTTACGAGAGCAGGGGAAGCCTCAAGCAATGTGAAGAGCAAATTAAAGAAAATGGGTGTTGACCCGGATATTATCAGAAAAGTCTCCATCGCGATGTATGAAGGAGAAATTAATATGGTTATTCACGCTTCTGGCGGTAAGATAGAGGTAATTATATCACCGGAAGAGATCGAAATGATTTTAAAAGACAGTGGACCAGGAATAGTGGATATTGAATTAGCAATGCAGGCCGGGTATTCAACCGCGCCGGATAATATTAGATCATTGGGATTTGGGGCAGGTATGGGCTTGCCGAATATGAAAAAATACTCCGATGAATTTCTGATTGAGTCAACTGTGGGAGTTGGCACAACAGTAAAAATGAAAGTAAAAATGAACGAATAGACACAAGGCACAGGTGCTTTAAATGCTCGCATTTATAGCACCTTCCATACATACAAATATATTTATTGATAGTTTTGGGCGAAAAGAAAGTGGTCTTTAATATGGGTAAGATACTATGTTTCGGGATCATCATATCAAATATATTGAACTAGAGAAGGAAAGATAATTGGTATAACGAAGCTGTATGTAGTTACAACTCCGTAATTAAATAAAGTTACAGGGGGAAAGATAATGGATAAGTTTTTCACTTCAGTACACCTGAAGGAAGATCTTTGTATGGGGTGTATCAATTGTATTAAAAGGTGTCCGACTCAAGCAATCCGTGTTAGAAATGGTAAAGCAGTCATCACAAAAGAGTTTTGTATTGATTGTGGGGAATGTATCAGAATATGTCCACATCATGCTAAGGAGGCTACCTACGATTCTCCGGAGATTATGAAAAAATACGAATATACGGTAGCGTTACCCGCTCCTTCCTTATACGGTCAGTTTAATCATTTGGAGGATATTAATATTGTTCTTACAGCACTTTTAATGATGGGATTTGATGATGTATATGAAGTAAGTGGTGCTGCGGAATTAGTATCTGATATCTCCAGAAAATATGTATCTGAGCATAAAGAACAGTGGCCGGTTATCAGTACAGCATGCCCCTCGGTTGTAAGATTAATTCAGGTACGTTTTCCGAATTTAATTGAACATTTATTACCCATCTGCGCACCGGTGGATTTGGCGGCCTCTATCGCTAGAGAAAAAGCAATGAAGGAAACGGGGTTACCCAGAGAAAAGATTGGTATCATATTTATTTCGCCCTGCCCAGCCAAGATGACAGCGGTAAAATCACCAATTGGACTAGACCATAGTGAAATTGATGGAGTATTAGCCATGAAGGAGGTATATCCAATCCTCCTACCGCTGATGAAAAAGAGTATGAATAATCCGCAGGAGCTTCGTATATCCGGCCGAATCGGAATCGGTTGGGGAAGTACCGGTGGTGAGGCAGGAAGCTTACTAACGGATAATTACCTTGCCGCGGATGGTATAGAGAATGTAATTAAAGTTCTGGAGGATTTGGAGGATCAAAAGTTCGATCAGTTGGAATTTATCGAATTAAATGCATGCGCAGGAGGGTGCGTAGGTGGTGTTCTGACCGTTGAAAATCCTTATTTGGCTAAAGTAAAACTTTTAAGGCTTCGAAAATATCTTCCGGTTGCCTGCTCCCATATATCAAGCGGTATTAATGCTGATAGCTCCTGGAATGATGAAGTGAAATACCAACCGGTATTTAAACTGGGTAAGGATATGAAGGAAAGTATCGCGAATATGACCAGGGTGGATGAATTATGTAAAAAATTCCCGAGGTTGGATTGCGGTTCCTGTGGTGCACCGACTTGTAAGGCGTTAGCTGAGGATATTGTCAGAGGAGTTGCGCATGAGCAGGATTGTATCCATATTCTCAGGGATTACATACACAAATTGTCGGATGAGTTATCCAAATTGGATACAATAAAACCATAAATGATTCACAGGTGAGGTGAGCGTTTGGCGCTTGGTTTTCTACTGGTGAGATGGAGGGAAGTATGAAAGTAAGTGATTTAATTAAAGCGGAACTGTTCAAGTTGGTCAATGAAGGAGAGAATATTCAAAGGGAGATTTGTGCTCCTTACTGTTGTGACCTACTTAGTATTGCAATGGGCAAGATGCCATCTGACTCTGCATGGGTGACGGTTATGGGTAATATTAATACTCTAGCAGTTGCAACTCTGGCAGATGCCTCATGCATTATACTTGCAGAGGGTGCTCAGTTGGATGATGCTTCATTAAGCAAGGCAAAGGAGCAGGGAATAACGGTATTAGCTACCGAATTACCGATATTTGATGCGGCTTTACTTGTTTATAAACAGCTGAATGCATAGACTATCGTATGACCTGCATATCCATTCCTGTCTATCTCCCTGTGGGGATGATGATATGTTGCCTTCCAATATCGTTGGAATGGCATTCTTAAAAAATCTTGATGTGATTGCAGTAACGGATCATAATTCGTGTAAGAATTGTCCGGCGGTTTTAGAGCTTGCCAAACAGTATAATATATTAGCTATTCCTGGTATGGAGCTATGCACTATGGAAGAAGTACATGTATTATGTTTGTTTGAACACCTCACTGATGCGATGAAGTTTGATGAATATGTGTCCGATAAGCTGATGAAAATACCGAATGAGGAACGCGTATTTGGTAAACAGGAGGTTGTGGATGAAGAGGATAATATTATTGGAACACAGCCCTATTTGTTGATTAATGCAACGGAGATATCCTTTGAGGAAGTGGGAGAGCTGATGAAGCGATTTCATGGAGTGCATATTCCGGCACATATTGATAAGAACTCGAACAGCTTGTTATCAAATCTGGGTTTTATCTCACCGGATGCGGATTTTAAAACAGCAGAGCTTGCGAATCTGGCACGCCTTGAAGATATTAGTATGAAGAATCCTTATTTGAAGCGGTGTAATATTATTACGGATTCAGATGCTCATATGCTGGGAGATATTAATGAGGCAATTAACTACATTGAATGTGAGAGTAGAACGATAAAAGATGTATTAAAAGCATTACAATGATGGGGCTGTAGCATGTGCAACAGCCCTGTGATTTTTTTGCAGGTGGTTATATCAGATCAAGGATTTGAAGAAACTGTTCTGTTACAGTAAGCAAGACTTTGATAATAGTTGTATTATGATAAACTTATGTTATACTAATAAAGATATTAGTTAATACTATTTTAGTTCATACTATTTTAAAAATTAATTTTAGAGCAGTTAAAGTATGCTGTTATAAGCTAGATACTTTCGATGCTAATCATAACTTAAGGAGTATAGTATTATGGATATGTTAGACGTAAGAGAATTATATCGCAATCAGGAGAAGTATATCGGTAAGAAGATACAAGTTGGTGGTTGGGTGAAGAGTGTCAGAGATTCTAAGACATTTGGATTTGTTGTATTGAATGACGGAACCTATTTTGAACCTTTACAAATTGTATATCACGATACATTAGAGAACTTCAGTGCAGTATCAAAATTAAATGTTGGTTCTGCTATTATCGTTGAGGGAGAATTGGTGGCGACTCCGCAGGCCAAGCAACCTTTTGAAATTCAGGCAGATAAAGTGACTCTAGAGGGTGCATCTACTGCAGATTATCCTCTTCAAAAGAAAAGACATACATTAGAATACTTAAGAACCATGACCCATCTTAGAGCAAGAACGAATACCTTTCAGGCAGTATTTCGAGTACGCTCTCTGATTGCTTATGCGATTCATCAGTATTTTCAGGATAGAGATTTTGTATATGTGCATACTCCAATTATCACAGGCAGCGATTGTGAAGGAGCAGGAGAGATGTTTCGTGTAACTACGCTGGACATAGAGAATTTACCTAAGACGAAGGAAGGAAAGGTGGATTTATCACAGGATTTCTTCGGTAAAGGAACAAATCTTACCGTTAGCGGTCAGCTTAATGGTGAGACATACGCGATGGCATTTAAGAATATCTATACCTTTGGCCCAACCTTCCGTGCAGAGAATTCCAACACGACCAGACATGCCGCAGAATTCTGGATGATTGAACCTGAGATTGCATTTGCAGATCTTAAGGATGATATGGCGCTGGCAGAAGGAATGCTCAAATATGTAATTAACTATGTTCTTGAACATGCACCGGAGGAGATGAATTTCTTTAATCAATTTATCGACAAGGGACTATTAGAGAGACTACAGAATGTGGCGGGCTCAAACTTTGGTCACGTTACTTACACAGAAGCGATAGATATTCTTATGAAGAACAATGACAATTTTGATTACAAGGTAAGCTGGGGTTGTGATCTACAGACAGAACATGAGCGTTACTTAACGGAACAAGTATTTAAGAAGCCTGTATTCGTAACCGATTATCCAAAAGAAATCAAAGCTTTCTATATGAAGATGAATGAGGACAATAAAACAGTTGCCGCAATGGATTTATTAGTGCCGGGTATCGGTGAGATCATCGGCGGTAGCCAGAGAGAAGATGATTATGATAAGCTGATTCAGAGGATGGATGAGATGAAGCTTAACAAAGAGGATTATGACTTTTATCTTGACCTTCGTAAATACGGTTCAGCACGTCATGCTGGATTCGGACTTGGCTTTGAACGCTGCGTTATGTATCTGACTGGAATGAGTAATATCCGTGATGTGGTTCCATTCCCTAGAACAGTAGGTAACTGTGAGCTATAGAATGCTTATATGCGGAGATCACGTCTAGTTTAGAGATTTAAAGAACAATAAAAAGTAAGGGCTGATGTTATGGCATCAGCCCTTTTTGTAGGTATATTATTGATCTTCGTTATTATCATTGGAAGAATTATCAGTTGCATCATCAGTGGAATCCGTACTCGGAGTACCTTCGATATAATTTTTTAAGTCTAGACGTAACTTGTCCCAATCCTTAGCGGTGATAACCTCACGGTTTTTTCTGCTTCCGATGGTTACCTTTTCATTAGCGTAGTTATCGTCTGTCGGTACTCGGAAGGTGTCAAGCTTTTTGACTTTTAAGGATACCGCTTCGTTAAGGTAACGGGTGAATTCCTTTTGGGTAATATTTGTATCAATTTTCGTGCTGTTCAAGATTTTATTCATCAGAAAAGCCATCTCGATTACGTTCTTACTCTTAACTTTATCAAATATTGCATTAAGAACAATACGATGTCTCTGTGTTCTACCAAAATCATTGCTTTCGGTAGCGGTAGATCTCTTACGTACCCTACAATATCCCAATGCCTGATTGCCGTTTAATGTCTGTTTACCTGGTTTGACATTACGATACTTCTTTTCTGAGATATAGTTTGTTGTATTAAGATATTCTGCTTCAGCTGGTGTCAAGGTAACCTCTACACCATGTACGATATCAACAATTTTCTCGAAGGAATCAAAGTTTACCGAGCAATAGCCATCAATTTTAACACCCAAGTTCTGTTCAATGGTAGAGCTGAGTAAATCAATTTTACCTAATGAATAGGCAGCATTCAAACGGTTTTTTCCATGCCCTGGAATGTCCACATATAGATCACGCATAATCGAGGTTAATTTAAGCGTATGATTTTCGGTATTCATTGTTGCGATAATCATTGAGTCCGTATTTCTGGCATTATCAATTTCTTCCACACCGATTAATAGGATATTTACAATTTTATCGGTTACTTTAAAGGGTTCATCGATTTTATTACCATTGGCTTCCTCGGACTTATTATAGTCTAAATTACCGTAGATATATCGGCTTGCCATATTAATTAAGAACTTTTGTCCTCCGTCTGTAAAAAGTAATATACAACATAACGCGGAGATGGCAAGTAAACTATAAAAAAGAGCCTTTAATACTCTTAATCTCTTGCGTTTTTTCTTCCGATTACGTTTGTTTGGAGATGTCCTTGTTTTATCCATATTTTTTTCCACCTGCTTTGCTAAAGAAGAGTTTACGTCCTTCATAAAGGAATCGGAATCTTCATAATTACCAAGTCGGCTGGATGAGCGCGGTCTTGGCTGGTTTTTAATGTTCGTATTATTTACAAATGATGGCACTTCAACCCGTTTTTTATTATCATTATAATTTGAATTATCATTCATTGAGCGAAACCTCCATTTTACCCAAAAATTGTGGTATAAGTTTTAAATAAGTAATAAAAGGGTATTTTATATAGGCAATATGTATCTTATCACCGATGCCGCACAAAGTAAACAAAAACTAGTTACAAATTTAAGAAAAATATTAGCAATTTTGTACTAGGGGAGGGACGAACGGTATTATTCAATTTTTCATTCGGGAAAACTCATAAAAAGGCCCATAATCAAGGTTAAGTTTTCCCTAATTATAGGCCTTTATACTACTTTATGATTAAGCGGTTCGGAAATAATATATTCTTTACCTTCTCTAGAGCGAATAATAAGATCATTCCCAATATACCAGCGGAGATCAATTCACCAACTCCAACGGTCAACATCATGAATGGAACCGCATCTGGGGCTCCGTATGAATACTTTAGTACCCAAGGAACAACAAGGGCATTTAATACAATCGGTGGAATAGCAACCAGATATTTATTGCTTCTTAAACGATAGGATATTAGTGCTGCAACAAGTGTTGCTAGCGTTCCGAAGACCATATCCGGTACGGAAGCACCACCAAGGATTGCACTTATGAAGCAACCAATTGCGACGCCTGGGATGGCAGCAGGGGTAAAGTAAGGAAGGATGGTAAGTGCCTCAGCAACTCGGCTTTGAATTGGGCCGAAGCTTGCAAAGTTAAATACCAACACAAGAACAGTGTAGATAGCCGCAATTACGGCTGCCTGAGTGATAAATAGTGTTTTCTTATTCATTTTTATTCTCCTTTAGTTTTGTTTTACGTGTGGAAGGTTACGAACACACGATAGGTAATTGCTGGAATGCCCATAGATAGGGGATTACAGCTTTTATACTATAAACCAACTTATCAAAAATTGCAAGTGCTACACGAGATTTCGATTGTAAATCCAGTTTAGGTAAGTATGCCCTCTAATTTGTTACAAACATTTACACATAAAATGGTAAATACTACTTGACACATTATACTATGCATTGTATAGTATAATGTAAAAGGAGGTGTGATATGGATATACAGTTAAAAAAAGGTTTGTTAGAATTTTGTGTACTGGCTGTTTTAAAGAAATCAGATTCCTATGGATATCAGATTATTAAAGATATATCTACTTGCATCGAGATTTCGGAATCAACGTTGTATCCGATATTAAAAAGACTGGAGACGGGATCTTATCTAGAGACATATTCAGTCGAACATAACAGCCGTTTAAGAAAGTACTATAAGATTACGGACCTTGGAAAAGAATATATGGAAGAATTCCTAACGGAATGGGCGCAGGTTATGAATATTTATTATTTTATAAAAGGAGATGAAAATCATGAATAAAATAGTTTTTTTGAAGGAGCTGGAATTAAGTCTAAATAAGTTAAAAGCTTCAGAGATCGAAAAGCATATCAATTATTACGATGAAATGATTAGTGATTATATGGAAAACGGAATGTCGGAAGAGAGTGCAGTTGAGAGAATCGGTAACCCGAAGATGATTGCAAAGGAACTCATGGAGGGATATGACAGTATTAAGATAGCGATGCCGGGAACAGGTAGTAGGATTTTAAATATTGTACTATTAATTCTTGGTTTCCCTCTATGGGGTAGCTTGCTGCTATCTGCTGTGCTCTTGCTATTGTCCTTCTATATAGTTCTTTGGTGTATTCCATTCGCTACCGGAGCAAGTGGTATAGGATTTTTTGCTGCTTCTATTGTTGGTATCATTGGATCCCCTTTTGTTATGGTAAACAGTGTATCCGTTGGTATCATTCAATTAGGGGCAGGAATAGCCTCTATCGGTATTTCGACTTTATTTATATATGCAACAATCATCTTGTATCGAAAAATTATTATATTGACTAAGAATTTTAATAAAAAATTAAAAGGAATGTTTTGGAGGAGGGTAAAGTACAATGAAAATTAAGAATTATCGAAAGAAATTAGTAATGTTAAGCTTCATCCTATTGTTAGCAGGAACATTAATTACCGCAGTTGGATTTGGTACTACCGGGTTTCAATATAGTAAATTAAAAGATAAGTTAAAAAATGATAGATGGTATCAGACAATTCATATCAACAGCTCCGGAGACTTTTGGTATGGAATCGACCTAGGCGATATTCAAATATTCACTATTGGCGATAGCGAGTAAATGAATTTTGTAATAAGTGATTACGAATAAGTGTGCTCATTTATAGGGAGATGTGGGAAAACATCAGTAGCTCGCACAACGAACTAGCATGCAAAAACCCACTCGGGAATAGGCTAATCGTTTTTTGCATCTACCCACACCTCCCTATTTATGCATATTTACCCGTACAAAATTTACTTCCTTGAATTTATAAACCACTCAAGAGTTGCTACTTCTGCTTCTTTCGGAAGGAGTTTATGGAAGACCTCGTTGTATAACCAAGCCAGAGTTTTTTTCTTGAGATAATTTTTCATTTCTTCTTCCGCCTCCGTCATTACCACCTTAATTAGGCATGGGCATTTGGTGTGGGTGTCGGGGAGGCTCTCTTTATCAAGCAATATATTGTTTTGTCTGATCTCTGCACATTGGAAGAATGATTCTTGTCCTTCAATAGATTCGATTACATCCCAAAAAGTAATATCGTCCGCATCTCGCGCCAACGCATATCCCCCTTTTACTCCGGGGATAGATTTTATAATACCGGTCTTTCCTAGCTTTGCAAATACTTTTGATAAATATGTTTCCGAGATTCCTTGGAATGTTGCGATTTCTCGAATACCTAACGACTTCGGAGAATCCGGATTAACCATATATAATAAGCAGTGTAACGCGTATTCAACTCCAACGGAAAACTTCATAATATAAGCTCCTTTAAAATATATATTTGTTTTATCATAACTGATTCTTTGATTTCATTCAAGACACTTCGTAATTCATACCCGTGGATTATTTCATAAAGTAATTTCTTATGCTTGACAAATGAATAATAATATTGTATCTTTATTACGGACAATAACTATCCACGATAACACGTATCTATAATAAAAGGAGAATATAATATGTTTAATGAAAAATTTTTAGAGGTTTTAACTCATGAAGGAGTTGTGTCTATTGTAACATATTCCGGCGAAGAAGCACATGTTGCTAATACATGGAACAGCTACCTGGTAGCTACAGACGATAATAAAATCTTAATTCCTGCAGCAGGAATGATAAAGACGGAAAATAACATTAATGTGAATTCCAAAGTTAAGTTAACATTAGGCTCCAAAGAGGTAATGGGTTACCACTATATGGGAACTGGATTTTTGATCGAGGGAAGCGCAAGATTCTTAAGAGATGGAGATTCCTTTGCTATGATGAAAGAAAAGTACCCATTTCTCTCTAGAGTGCTAGAGGTTACTGTACAATCTGTTAAACAAACATTGTAGTATAATTAATCTAATAAGTGTGAGTTTAGAAAAGTTATGACAATATTGTTCAAGGGGCAGCTGCAAATAAGTTTATCATTTGCAGCTGCCCCTTATGTCAAATATATAATAAACATAATCTTATTAAGAAAATGTAGTTTTAATCAGAGGAAAAGCCAACTATCCAGTTAGTTGGCTTTAAGTAGGGAGATTTTATGAAAAAATTTGTGGTTCACTTTTAAGTGTAATTTTTATCATGTGTTTAGTTTATACTGAAAATGTGGAGAAACTATATACAATTAATGAATATTATATGAATATTCAGTTCATAATACTGGAATATTATGTAAAATTATATGCAATTGTTCAAAAATGCGGAGGAAAAGCCAACTTATTCAGTTGGCTTTAAGGGGAGAAATTTATGAAATCTATATTAAAGTTATTAACTGGCTTTACTATACTGTTATCCACTACTAACTTTTGTAACTTTTGTATTTGTTTAACTTTATAACCTTATTATAAAGCTAATATGTGTTCAAAATATTGATAAACTGTGTTTTATTTATGAATTAATAACTTAATCGTAGCGGTGACACATATTACTTAGGGGGACAAAAGCATCCAAGCGGGAGCGTATTGCGATGAAATATTATTTCTGATACATATTATTCAAAATGTTAGAAGTGACATTTCATAAATCAAGGTTTTTGACGCACGAACTAATTTGTGAAAACATTAGTAAGAATGAGTAGGACATTTGGAACATACCTTATAGTAATCGCAAAACTTCTGATATAAATTATGCGAATCTTATATACGCACAGTACTAATTTGCAGGGGATGGAGAATGAGCATATTAGAAAGGAGAGGCAGAATGGAGATTTTATCAAAATATGTGGTAGTGGTTGTATTGGCCATTTGTTTGTGCCTAGGATACATAATAAAACACAGTATATCATTTATTCCAAACAAATACATACCGCTTATTATGGCGGTGATCGGAACGATATTAAATGTATGGATCAGTGGATGGACTTTTTCACCCCAAATTCTACTTGGGGGATTGGCGAGTGGTCTTGCAAGTACCGGAACCTACGAAATGATCCGGAATATCTCGCCGGGGGATACGACACAGAGTAATCAGGATATGTCAAGCAGTAACGAAGAGGTAACAGAATAAATGGAACGGGCGTGCAAGTAAAATCTCGATTTGCATAGCCCGTTTTCTTTGTGATTATGAAATGATTGTAAAAATTTAAATAAATTTCGCCTACTATCAGAAAATGTGGTATTATTGTATTATTATTTGCACATTGGACATGTTTTGATAAAGAGATATGATATGATAGCAATAGATCGATACGTTATTTTTTTGAAATGAAAAATAAATTCAATTAGAATCGTTAATATAATACGGGGGTGTTTATGAAGTTTATACATATTGCGGACATCCATCTAGGTGCGACTCCTGATTCAAATATGCCATGGAGTAGTGACAGGGAAAAGGAGCTATGGAGAAGCTTTGAACATATAATTGATCGCTGTAATGAAGAGAAGGTTGACCTATTGCTTATTGCGGGAGATCTCTTTCACAGACAGCCTTTGCTGAGAGAGTTAAAAGAAGTGAACTATCTATTTACCAAGCTCGAATACTCTAAAGTAATCTTGATGGCAGGGAATCATGATTTTATCGGTGCCCGTTCCTTTTACCGGGATTTTGAGTGGAATGATAAAGTGCATATGTTTTTATCGGATTGTATAGAGAATGTGGTGTTAGCAGATATCCATACACAGATTTATGGTTTAAGCTATTGTACGAGGGATATAACAGCAGCTTTATATGATACAGTGAACTCTGAAGAGAATGACTACTATAATATACTTTTGGCTCATGGTGGAGATGAACGTAACATTCCGATAAACCGAAGGAAGCTGAAGGATTCAGGTTTTGACTATATTGCACTCGGGCATATACATAAGCCGGAGATGATAAACGGGAGAATGGCCTATAGTGGTTCGCTCGAGCCATTGGATAAGAATGAAATCGGTGAGCATGGTTATATTCTCGGAGAGATTTCGCGGGATGCGGAAGGTAATCATGTTACCAGTGTAGCATTTATCCCCTCCAGTCTCCGCCAATATAAAAGAGTTGTTTTGACAGTTAATAAAGATACAACCAATGGTTCCCTCATAGACCAGGCGAAGGAATTCATTCGTTCAAACGGTGTTGCCCATATCTATTCATTTACAATTCGAGGAATAAGGGAGGAAAACCTTCATTTTGATTTAGAGGCATTGAAACAGCTGGGGTGTGTTCTGGAGGTAGAGGATCGTTCTGTCCCGGATTATGATTTTGATGCGTTGTACCGTGAGAATGAGGACAATATGATTGGCATGTTCATACAGAGGATTCGTGAGAATGCTAAACAGGATGACATTGCGATGAAAGCATTATATTATGGAATCGAAGCGTTACTTGGAGCAAAAAACTAAGAATAGTTGTTGAATATATCTTTAATATTTATGAAAGGTTTTGGTGATAGATGCTATTTACAAAACTGAAATTAAGTTATTTCGGTCGGTTCCATAATAAGGAACTGGATTTGAAGCCCGGAATAAATATAATATATGGTGATAACGAGGCCGGCAAATCCACGATACACACCTTTATAAAGGGAATGTTGTTTGGAATAGAACGACTCAGGGGTAGGGGTTCTTCTTCAAAAGAAGATCAATATACAAGGTACCTTCCTTGGGAGTATCCTGGTGCATTTGGTGGAAGTATGGAAATCGGTATAGGAGAAAAGAGGTATCGGATACAAAGAAGCTTTCATGCAAATGATAAGCAATTTGTAGTAATTGATTTGGATACTGGCAGAGAAATAGTTCAAAAAGATGGACATATCAGTGAGATTATACCGGGATTAACGGAGTCTACCTTTAAGAATACGGTTAGTATCGAACAATTAAAAGCTTCAACGGATGGTGAGCTGGTGCTTCAGGTTCGTAACTATATTACAAATCTATCGATAGCCAAAAGTAAGGAAGTAGATGTACAAAAGGCTATCAGCATGCTGAATGAACAGAGAAAGCATTTGGAATCCGGGATCAATCCGGATTTGATAGCAAATCTGGAAGCGGAGATTGCAGAAGGGATTGCAAAAGAGGACAGGATGGATCTATTATCCTCGCAGCTTAATGATTTGACCGGAGAAGAAAAACAAATTGAGCTAGATATTGATTTGGAACGCAGTCGGATGGAAGCACCGATTGCAAAACATATGGAACAGCTACCAGCCATCCTCGAGAAATATCGTTATTATCAAGATCTGACACAGCGTGAGGAACAGTTAAAAATAGAATATAATAATTTGTTGGAGAAAATATCGATACAAGAACGTGAGCTAGAGGCGGAATCGGTTCCAAAGGAAGATATCTCAAAACTTCAAGAGCTTCTGTTACAAAGTCAGAGTATGGAAGACGCGGAATCGGAATTTGGTAAGGACAACAATAATCTGAAACAGAAGGGAAGTAGAATACGATACGCAATAGTGCTACCGGCTGTACTCATTGCATTAATTATAGCTGGAATTAATAAGCTACATCCTGTAGGAATGGTGGTTGCTATAGTCATTGTAATATCCTCCGTGATTGTCTCACTCATTCTAAGCGGAGAACAAAAAGAGGATCAGAATGATTCAGATCAGAGAATGGCATTAAATCGGAAGAATAGGGAACGAATTCGTGACGAACTTCGTCAAATTATGCACAGGTACGGTGTGAATCACCCTGAACAATTATTTCGAATACAAGAGGAAGTAATAAGAAAATCATACCTTCTTGAGAATGCAAAAGAACAAAGCAAGGATATGGAAATGCGTCTGAATGATATAGAGGATGACAGAGATTCGATTTATGATATAATAATGAAATACATGCATTTATTTATCCGTGAGGATGAACTTACTCCTAGGGCAATGGAACGTCTTCAAGAGTTGCACCGAAATATGAAGCACGAGAGTAATGAAAAGCTGCTAGAGCTGAATAGAAGGAGAGATGGCTGCAGAGTTTCGATTGAAAAGCTCCGGTGGGAGATTGATTCACTAGTGGGCAATGAAGAAAAACTGTTAAAAGATCAAGAACGCTTAAAAGAACTAAAACAAAAGCAAGAAGAGAATTTGACAGAGCTTGAGGCAGTAAAACTGGCACTACAGGCTATACAGGAGCTGGCTGCCGATATACATGATAGCTTTGGACACCAACTTAACCGAGCTGTATCCGATATGATCAGCGAAGTAACCGGTGAGAAGTATACAGATTTGAAGGTGAATGAAAAACTTGAGATAAAAGTCGGTTGGAATCAAAATTATGTTCCGATAGACCGTCTTAGCGCAGGAACCATTGACCAGGTATATTTCGCACTACGTCTGGCGGTATCACAGCTACTACTACCCCAGGAAGATCTGCCGATTTTACTAGATGATAGCTTTGCTCTATATGATAATAATAGGGTGAAGGGAGTAATCAAAATGCTATTACAGAAACAACAGGTGATATTATTTACCTGTCATAACAGGGAACAGGAACTTATGAAAGAGATGGGAATTCCGTTTCATTTCATAGACCTGTCAAATAGCTAATTTTTATGGAGGCATTACCGTGGAAAACAAAACAACAACAACTCAAAAACGAAAAAAAAGAACAGGACATAAGATAAAGATTGCAATACAATTCATCATATTAATGATGCTGATTGTTATCTTAAGCGGCATCCTATACTTTTATTTAAAGTATGGTAAGACAATATTAGAGATGCAGCATCAGGCAATGGAGATGGTGGACGAATCCACTGAGGATACCTTCAAAGCTTCACAAACTAGTATGGTTTACGATGCGGATGGTAATCTGATTTCCAGATTAAAAGCCGAGAAGGACGTTTACTACATTAAATACGATGATATTCCTACTAAAGCAATAGATGCGATGTTATGTACAGAAGATCGTAATTTTTTTGAACATAAGGGCGTCGATTACTGGGCAAATGTCCGAGCGGCGGTCACATTGCTTAGACATAAAGGGCATATCACACAGGGTGCCAGTACAATAACACAGCAGTTGGCAAGAGGAGTATTCCTTACTCAGGATGTTACCTATACCAGAAAGATTAAGGAGATTTTTGTGGCACAGGAGCTGGAGAAGCTCTACAATAAAGATCAGATTATGGAGTTCTATATGAATACCATATATTTTGCAAATGGGCATTACGGTATTCAGGCTGCATCAAGGGCATATTTTGATAAAGGGGTATCTGAATTGAGTTTATCGCAAATTGCTTTCCTTTGCTCTATACCGAACAACCCGAATATCTATAATCCATTGACTAAAAAGGAAAATACATTAAAACGTAGGGATCGTGTATTAAAGCAGATGTTTGAAAACGAAACAATTACTCAGGAGGAATATAACGCAGCACTTAATGAGAAGATTACCCTTACACAATCAAAGCCGGATAAGCAAAATTATGTTGAAACTTACACCAGATATTGTGCGATCAGGGCCTTGATGAAAAAGAATGGTTTTGAATTCCGTAATGAGTTTAAAGATAGTGAAGATAAAAAAGCATATCAAAAGGATTATGATGATGTGTACAGTACTTATCAGAAAGCATTATATACAAACGGATATCGTATTTACACTTCTTTTGATCTGAAGAAGCAGGAACTTTTACAAAAATCTGTTGACGAAGAGTTAGCAAAATTCAAAGAGAAAGATAAAAATGGTACCTATAAGTTACAGGGAGCAGCAGCTTCTATCGATAATGACACTGGTAGAGTGGTAGCGATTGTCGGCGGACGTGAACAGGATACGAACGGTTATACATTAAACAGAGCATTCCAAAGTTTCCGTCAGCCAGGTAGTTCAATTAAGCCATTGGTGGTGTATGCTCCTTCCTTTGAGAGGAATTATACTCCGGATAGTATAGTGGTTGATCAATACATCAAAGGTGGACCAGGTAAACCGGGTGGAAAGTTCTATGGACATCTCAAGTTACAGACAGCTTTAGAGAAATCGTTAAACTCAGTTGCTTGGCAATTGTTTAAGGAATTAACGCCAAAGGTAGGTTTATCTTACCTTCTGAATATGAATTTCTCTAGGATAGTGGATACAGATTATAACCTTGCGGCCTCACTCGGTGGATTGACCTATGGTGCAAGTCCGGTTGAGATGGCTTCCGGTTATGCGACAATTGAGAATGACGGATATTATAGAGAACCTACCTGTATAGTAAAAATTATGGATCCTGCAGGAAATGAAATTGTGGGAGATGATATAAAGCAGAAGGAAGTCTATGATACAAATGCTGCTAGAATGATGACAGAGGCATTGACCGGAGTTATCAAGCAAGGAACAGCCAGAGGAAAAGGATTAAAAAATACAATCAGTGCAGGTAAGACAGGTACTACCAATGGATCAAAGGATGGATGGTTCGTAGGATTTACACCTTATTATACCACTAGTGTTTGGGTAGGCTATGATGCCAACAAGACGGTAAGTGGTTTGATGGGCAAAACCTATCCGCTAGAAATATGGCATAATTACATGGATGAAATTCATACGAAAGATATGAAAAAGACATTTACGTATTCTAAGTGGAGACCTGATGCACCAAGTGTAACACCTACAGGCATACCTACGCCAAGTGTAACGCCAACTAATGTGCCTACGAAGGCACCGATAGCAACGGTTGTACCGACACCAACACCTGTTCCAGATGACACAAATGACGGTACTGATGGCAATAATACCGGAGATACCGAACAAAATAATTCAACACAGCCATAGTTAACTGCTAAGAATGAAAGTGCTGGTTTGCAGCACTTTCATTCATCATAAGAAAGGCTCTTTAGTTAGTTGCGAAGAAGATTTTTGATTCCTCGATAACTTACTAAAGAGCCTTTTATATTATATATTATTATAATTCATTATCTTAACGCATGAATTTGCCTAATTAATTATAAGCAATAATCAAGTTTCTGACATACAGAGCATAATTTGTTAACGCAGTCTTCTGGACGAGCCACCTTGATTATATTTCTTTAAAATCTTTTGGATACGTTCAACTGGGTTTAATAATCCGCTAATACTGTTGTCGTGGTTTAGTGTATCTATAATTAATGCAACATACTTACTCATATCCACATTGATATACCAAGGCTTAGTTAGTAACTCAGGAGTCTGATATACAAGGTTAGTAGTAAGGACACGGTAGATAAGACCTTTTTCATATGCTTCATCAATCTTGGTGAAGCCGTTTGTGAACAAACCAAAGGATGAAGCAACAAAGATTCTTCCGGCATTTCTTTTCTTTAACTCAGTAGCGACATCAAGGATGCTCTCGCCTGAGGAAATCATATCATCTACAATAAGAACGTCTTTGCCGTTAATATCTGAACCGAGGAATTCATGTGCAACAATTGGATTACGTCCATTTACGATCTTAGTATAGTCACGTCTCTTATAGAACATACCCATATCAAGACCGAGCACATTGGCATAGTATACAGCTCTGGACATACCACCTTCATCAGGGCTGACAATCATCATATGATCTTCGTCTATCTTAATGTCTGGAACATTTTGAAGTAATGCTTTAATAAACTGATAATTTGGAGCTACGGTTTCAAGACTGTTTAAAGGAATTGCATTTTGAACTCGTGGATCATGAGCATCAAAGGTAAGGATACTGTCAACGCCCATGTTTGTTAATTCTTGTAGGGCTAATGCACAGTCAAGAGATTCTCTGGAGCTGCGTCTATGTTGTCTACTTTCATATAAGAAAGGCATAATTACAGTAATTCTTCTAGCTTTACCACCAGCTGCTGCTATTATTCTCTTTAAATCCTGGTAATGATCATCGGGTGACATATGATTGATATTTCCACAAACTTTATATGTTAAGCTATAGTTTGTAACATCAACCAGAAGGTATAAGTCGGAGCCACGTACGGATTCTTTGATTTGCCCCTTCGCTTCTCCGGAACCAAATCGTGGGCAACAAGCGCTTAATAAATAAGAATCTCGCTGATAACCAGAAAATGCAATGGTCCCCTTGTGTTCGCTCTCTCTGGCATTACGCCACTCTACTAGGTACTCATTTACATTCTGACCCAAAGTGTTGCTGCTTTCTAGAGCAATAATTCCAAGTTGTCCCACTGGAATAGTTTCTACGATTTTCTCGTTGTTAGACATTAGATATCCCTCCATGAATAATAGTATTGGTTACAAAGCCATTAAAGTTATAACATTATATATAGGGGTAAGTCAAGACACTTTTCGCCATAATATGTGGAATTTATTGCGATTCCGATTCATTGATCGCCTTATGTAGACGAATGTCTTCCCCAATAATACGTTGAACCGCATAGCTACTAATAATTCGAGAATAAACACGTTCACTATAATTAAGATTAATATCGGATAAGGACAAGTTAGTCGATATCACAGTTGATTTTTTACGGAGCAGACGTTCATTTATTATTAAATAAAGTTGAGAATTTGTAAAGGAATTGTAAAACTCAGTTCCGAGGTCATCAATGATTAGTAAGTCACAATTTAAGATATAATCAAATTGGTTGGAAGCTTGATAGGAATTATCTTCATCTTTGCCGAACTTATATTTTTCCAGAATATCAAATAGACGGAAAGCGGTTAGATAGATTACAGTATAGCCTTGATCTAATAACTCCTTAGCAATACAATTGGCAAGAAAAGTCTTTCCAACACCAGTATTGCCTAAAAGTAAAAGATTATCCCGCTTGTCCTTAAAATGTTTAATAAATCGTTTGCAGTTTGCAACTACCTTTTGCATATTGGAAAGTGGAGATA
The DNA here is from genome assembly GCA_023392615.1 of Bacillota bacterium. GTDB lineage: Bacteria > Bacillota > Clostridia > Lachnospirales > Lachnospiraceae > Mobilitalea. Next base: position 214,635 of record JAEVYT010000002.1, read on the forward strand.
ACCCAGTGGTCTGGTCCACATAATCATCGGAATAATAACGGAAGGAAAAGTTGTTAAAATTCTCATTGGCTAAAATCGTTTTGATATTTGAGTTAGAGTACATTAAATCAGCAATAGCCTGTTTTAAACAATTGCATTTTTCGTTACCGATATGACCGGTGTCCTTGCATTTGTTGCAATGATAATGCATCTCCAGATAATCAGCGCTCAAACCATGAGCAAGAAGGAGCTCTAGCTGAATCTCTTTTAGTTCTAAGGTCTTGCTTTTTAATTCCTTTAAGCCGCTATCATCACCGAATAGTGCAAGTCTTCCACTCTGAGCAGACAAAGAAATCATCTCATCCTCTAAATCCTTTAATCTGGGGATCAGAGAATATGCTTCCTTACGACGTTCATCCAACTCATATTTATTCTTAAGTACACGACTATCATACTCGCGTAAAATTTGATTATATTGGTCGTTTTTTAATGCCATATCAGGATCTCCTTCACATTCATATTATAAACCTATATAGGTTAAAGTTACTCGATTATGTAAGGTTTATAGGTTTTTGTTCAAGAGCTTACGTTCCAGTTCCGCATAATCCTGCGCTGAATAAGATCTTTGAGGAAATTGATTAAAGCGGTTGGAAACGGGCTTAGCAGGAGCAGCAGCTTTTTTTGTTTCGCTTTGTTTATTGCCCTTTGAAAATTCTTCATCCAGCCTTGCTATATCAGAATGATTTTTTACATCCTTTTTAAACCAGGTTTCTAAAATTTTGTCCGTATATTTAAAATCAGGCTTTTGAGTACGTAGTAGAGTACGATTACATGCTTCTGCAATAATCTCATCCGCAAAGCCGAATACCTCTACCCACTTTGTTATGTATTGACGTTCAATTTGTCCTGGGGCACGGTTTAAGCCAAAGGCCTTGTTCACAGTATTAAAATGATCATGATAGGTGGAGGTTGCTACCTTAGCTTTCTCCTCGGTATCAATTCCACTCTCTGCCCAGGTTAATGCTACAGCTTCAATATAAGAGGCACTTTTCTTGCCCTTGGATACACAATATTCATAGAGATACATGATTAATTCTGCTGAAAAATGAAGTTCCTCATATAAATAGAGAATTAATTGAAGATCCATAGGTTTAAGTGGGCGATCCAAATAAATCTCTACAATGTTCATTGCATATTTAATATCATCATTATTCGTAAACTGCTCAATCTTCTCCGCAGAATAACTTTGACGAGAAGCGGGTTTTGTTTCGGTATGTATGCTTACAGCCACTTCATCCAGTTCTGAGTCAGTATCGCCGGGAAGTGCAGGGCTTGCGTCGGTAGGTTTAAGATCCATAAGACAGATTGCAATAATTTCTTTTTGAGCGTTACGTTGTAAGGACAACAGATTTAGCTTTTCCCAGTAAGAAAGTGCACGAATGATGTCTTTTTCAGTGTTTTCCAAACGGTCGGCAATGGAGGAAATGGTCACTTCCTGGCATATTCCAGAAAAGCAACGCAACAAATATAGATATACTTTGACATATGCGCCATTTGCAGACGGCATATATTGATCGATAAAGATATTCGGCACAATAGTAACATCAGATATACCCTGTGCGTGTAATGAAATCTTACTCATAATACAGTTCCCCCCAATATAAATCCATGGCTTTATAATAACGCCAGTGCCATTATAGCACAGTTAAATCTATCTGAAAATAGCCTATTTTATGGGTGCTGCACCACTTTTTTTCAGTGTGGATAACGTGGACAATGTGGATAAATATAAGGTAGAAAGTTGTAAAATAATGTAAAAAATAACAGAACAATCGTAGATTACGAATGTTTTTATGTGAAAAGTCTATAATTGTAGAAATGTTTACTTAGAAAAAAATATCCACAGGAATTATCAAAAAAATTGTTGATAATCCTGTGGATAATGTGGACAAATTATAAACCGAGGAGCTTTTCGCCCACTGATACTATATCTCCGGCGCCCATAGTTATCAACAGATCACCGTTCATACAATTTTCCAATAAAAAGTTTTCAATCTCATCAAAGCAGGGAAAATAGTGAGCATCTTTACCAATTTTCTGAAGCTCATTTACCAAATCCATTGAGGAGATATCGCCCGGATTCTTCTCTCTGGCAGCATAAATATCAGCAATTACAACGTTATCAGCGAGAGCGAGAGCCTCTGCAAATTCAGATAGATGTTGCTTGGTTCTGGAGTAAGTGTGGGGCTGGAATACACACCAGATGTTATTATGTGGATAACTTTGAGCAGCGGTTAATGTGGCGGATACTTCCGTCGGATGGTGAGCGTAATCGTCGATAATAGTTACACCACCGACTTCGCCTTTTAGCTCAAAACGTCGTTTTGAGTTCTTAAATGATAGAAGAGCATTTTTAATTTTCTCCACCGGAATACCAGCCTCCAGAGCAATACCGATTGCAGGGAGGGAATTTGATATATTATGGAGACCTATGACATTTAAATACATCCGATCAATAAACTTACCCTTATAATATAAATCATAGCTTCCTACGCTTTGTTCATCAAAATTAATCTTATCTGCCGCAATATCATATGTAAGATTTGTCTTACGATGTGCGGGATCAATTATACCATAGGTAATTACTTCACAATCCAAATCTGAGGTGATATCCTCGTAGTTGTCGATCTCGCCGTTTATAAATAACTGGCCATCTTTTGGGATTCTTTTCGAAAATAAATGAAAGGAATTACGAATATCTTCTAAATCCTTGAAGAAATCAAGGTGATCCGCATCTACGTTCAATATAATTGCACGTTTTGGATTAAAGTGTAAGAAGGTGTTGGTATATTCGCATGCTTCCGTAATAAAGTGCTCGGATTCTCCGATACGAATATTACCTCCGATTGCATCGAGAATACCGCCGACTGAAATCGTAGGGTCCATTTCGCCCTGTAAAAAAATAAGAGAGAGCATTGAAGTTGTGGTTGTTTTACCATGTGTCCCGGATATTGCAATTGCATCTTCAAAGTTAAGCATCACTTGGCCAATCATCTCGGCTCTGGTCAACATAGGGATGCCTCTCTTTTTTACCTCTAAGAATTCTTCGTTATCTTCTGAGATAGCTGCTGTAAATACAACAAGCTCAATATCGGTGGTGATATTAGAGGCTTTTTGGCCTAAGTAAAATGTTATTCCCAATTCGGATAAGCGATCAGTTATTTTGCTTTCGTGGGCGTCGGAACCACTTACTTGAAAGCCATTCGTATGAAGGTATTCTGCAAAGCCACTCATACTGATTCCGCCTATACCGATAAAATGAATCCGACATGGATTGTCAAAATCTATTTTATACATAGTACACTTCCTATCCATAATTTTTAGTATCAAGAAAATTACGCCAAATTGCGCACAATTTCTCTAGCAAGCATCAATTCGACGTTTACTACCTGTTATTATAACCCATTTCACTCAAAATACAATAATAAAATCTATCCGGTGCCACTTATATAAGGCTTTCGCAACGCATTTTGTACTCATTATATTCAAAATATGAAACATTAATGCAAGTATCAAAACTAAGACAGACAAAAAATGGTAAATATTAAAGCTAAAATAGTGATAAATTAGCATTATTTTACAAAACACTTGTAAAATATGTTATTTTTTCGTAAATATTATTCACATTTTGGAATAAATATGTTATAATGCTCTCAAATACCAAAGTTTGGGAATCGTTTAACTAAAACCATGGGGTTTTGGGTGTTCTACTAAGGGGAAAGTGAAGAATACATACTATCTTTTTCTCGACAACTAACGATAAACTTGACAGAAGGGAGCAAAAGGCCATGCAGATTACTGACGTACGAGTACGCAAGGTAAGCAAGGAGGGCAAGATGAAAGCCGTAGTATCAATTACACTTGATAACGAGTTCGTAGTTCACGATATCAAAGTAATTGAAGGGGACAAGGGCTTATTCATTGCTATGCCTAGCCGTAAAGCAGGAGATGGTGAGTATAGAGATATTGCTCATCCAATCAATTCTGATACTAGGGACAAGATCCAAAAGATTATCCTTGAGAAGTATGAGATTGCGGCTTTAGAAACAGAAGAAGAAGCAGTATAATGAAACGTACACTAAAACGGCAGCTATGGGGCTGCCGTTTTTCTGCGTAAATTTTTATATATGTAAGGTATACAAGAGTAAATAAAGGAGTGTTTAAAGCCACAATCTGTTAACTTAACTGTTGTCACCAACAACGGGAAGGATTATAATAGATAAGTAATAATTTCGAGAAACATTAACAACTTTATGAATATGATAGGAAATCTTTATATTGGAGTACAATTATGAATAAGTGGGTTAAAAATATTGGAATTATATTATTTATCATTTCATTTTTTATATTAATGTTTGGTGCATTTATTAATATGATATTATTTTGGATCGGTTTTATTATCATCATGGTAGAATCGTTAGCTTTGTTATTATGGCAGATTAAAAGGTTAGATTGGAAATGTGATAAATGCGGCACCGTATTCACCATCAATTGGAAACAGAGTCTGCTTGGAGTTAACGGAGGATCAGTAAAAGAATTGTATTGTCCTCACTGTCAGAAGAAAACCTGGTGTAGTCCGGTACTAAAACAAAGATAAGATAGGAGTTTATATGTATATAATAGTGGGATTGGGTAACCCAACCGATAAATATCAGGCAACAAGACATAATATAGGGTGGGACGCCATAACGAGGCTGTCCGATGATTACCGCATATCCTTAGATTCCAAAAAGCATAAAGCAATCTGTGGAAAAGGTTTTATTGAAGGGGAAAAAGTGATACTGGCTCAGCCAATTACCTACATGAACTTAAGTGGAGAAAGTGTTCGTGAGCTGGTAGATTTTTATAAAGTAACACCACAGGAGGTTATCGTTATCTATGATGATATCAGCCTGGAGGTAGGTCAGCTGCGTATTCGTAAAAAGGGAAGTGCAGGTGGGCATAATGGAATTAAGAGTATTATCAGTCATTTGGGAACCGATGAATTCCCAAGAATTAAGGTGGGCGTAGGTGATAAACCGAAGGATTGGGATCTGGCGGATTATGTGCTGTCAAGATTCAACCCTGAAGAGCAATCAGTAATTAGGGAAGCACTCGGGGATTCTTCTGATGCCTGTAAAATGATTATTACATCAGGAATAGATGCAGCGATGAATCAGTATAATCGCAAGAAATAAACGGAGTGTAATAAGTTTTCAAATAGGAGGAAATACTGTTGAAAACCTTTATAGCGCCCCTGAAAGAATTAAAAGAGTTTAATGACATCAGGGATAATATCTTACGAAAGACTCTTCCGGTACAGGTAACAGGATGTATTGATTCACAGAAGTGTCACTTGATTCACGGCTTGAGTGAGGGGTTTAAATTTAAAGTCATTGTAACTTATAATGACATGAAAGCAAAGGAAATCTACGAGGATTACCGGTTATACGATAAAGAGGTATATCTCTATCCTGCAAAGGACATTATCTTCTATAGTGCAGACATTCATGGGAATGCGATTGTAAGAGATCGATTAAAGATTATAAGCAGAATTCTTGAACAGAAGGACACCACAATTATCGTTACCTTAGATGGCGGAATGGATCGCCTCCTTCCTCTTGATATGGTAAAAGAGAGAATTATAACAATTACAAACACCTCCATATTCAAAATGGAGGAGCTTTCTGCTGCCCTGATTCACCTTGGATATGAGAAACAGGCGCAGGTGGAAGCACCTGGGGATTATGCGATACGAGGAGGTATCGTCGATATATTTCCGCTGACGGAGGAAGCACCTTACCGAATCGAACTATGGGGAGATGAGATTGACTCTATACGAACCTTCGATGTTAACAGCCAGCGTTCTATAGAACAGGTGGATCAAATGGTTATCTATCCGGCAGCAGAGATTATACCGGATCAAAACCGCATCCGAAGTGGTCTTAAGAAGCTGGAAAATGAAGAAAAGCAACATTATAAGAAGTTAAGAGAACAGTTTAAGACTGAAGAAGCCGCAAGAATTCATCAGATAGTGGCGGAGTTTAAAGAGAATATCGAAGCATTTCAGGGGTCGATAGCACTAGAAAGTTATATCAATTATTTTTATGATCAGACAGTTAGCTTTTTTCATTACTTTAATAATGAGGATACAATCTTCTTTCTGGATGAACCGGGACGTCTTGTAGAAAAGGGAGAAGCGGTTGAAACCGAATTTCGAGAAGGAATGATTGGACGTATTGAAAAGGGCTATATCCTCCCAGGGCAGATTGATGCCATCTATAGTTATAAAGAAGTGATGGGGTTTTTAGCAACAAAGGATACGGTACTAATCAGTACGATGGAGGTTAAGAATAATTTTTACACTCCTAAGAATAAATATGATTTTACCATTCAAACAGTTTCTTCTTATCATAAGAATTTTGATATTCTGGTAAAGGATCTGGAACGCTGGAAGAAGAATAAATACCGGGTTATCTTACTTTCCGGCTCTAAGACAAGGGCAATGAGACTTAGCCAGGACTTACAGGATCTTGGCTTGAACTCATTTTATAGCGATGATATGGATCGAATCCTTTCACCCGGAGAAATCATGGTAGCTTACGGAAATCTCAGAAGGGGATTTGAATATCCATTGATCAAATTAGTGGTAATCTCCGAGAGTGATATCTTTGGAACAGAAAAGAGAAAGAAGAAAAAGAAAACCACCTACGAGGGAAATAAGATTCAAAGCTTTACTGAGCTCACCCCAGGGGATTATATTGTACATGAAAATCACGGACTTGGTATCTATAAAGGTATAGAGAAGATAGAAGTGGATAAAATAACCAAGGACTATATAAAAATAGAATACGGTGGAGGGGGAGTACTGTACGTTCTGGCAACGGGAGTTGATGTCATTCAGAAGTATTCCGGTTCCGAAGGTAGAAAGCCGAAGCTGAATAAGCTTAACTCGATTGAGTGGAAGAATACAAAGGCCAAGGTTCGAAGTGCTGTCAAGGATGTAGCGAAGGACTTAGTGGAACTATATGCACAGCGCCAACAAAAGCTAGGTTTTCAATTCAGTTCTGATACTGTATGGCAAAAAGAGTTTGAAGAGGCCTTCCCTTATGAAGAGACGGATGATCAGTTAAATGCGATTGAAGCTACAAAGAAAGATATGGAAAGCAATCGTATTATGGATCGTCTGGTATGTGGAGATGTTGGCTATGGAAAGACAGAGATTGCTATCCGAGCAGCCTTTAAGGCTGTAGCGGATGGAAAACAGGTCGTTGTTCTGGTGCCGACCACTATATTGGCGCAGCAGCATTATAATACACTGGTACAACGTATGATGGATTTTCCGGTTAGTATAGATGTGCTTTCCCGCTTTCGAACCGCAGCAGAGCAAAAGAGAACGCTCGAACGGTTGAAAAAGGGTAGTCTAGATATTATCGTTGGTACACACCGGGTATTATCCACCGATGTAAAGTTTAAAAACTTAGGACTTCTTATTGTAGATGAAGAGCAACGCTTTGGTGTAGGTCATAAAGAGAAAATAAAGAAATTTAAAAAGGATGTGGATGTACTTACACTGACAGCAACACCAATCCCCAGAACACTTCATATGAGTCTTGTGGGAATCAGGGATATGAGTGTATTGGATGAACCACCGGTGGATCGTCAACCAATCCAAACCTATGTGCTAGAGCATAATGATGAAATTATACGAGAAGCTATCATAAGGGAGCTGGCAAGAGGCGGACAGGTATATTATGTATATAACAGGGTAAATGGAATTGATGAAGTTGCCAATACCGTAGCGAAGCTGGTGCCGGATGCTAATGTCGCATTTGCACATGGGCAAATGAATGAGCATACCTTAGAAAAGATTATGTTTGAATTCATCTCAGGGGAGATTGACGTGTTGGTATCCACTACAATTATTGAAACAGGTCTTGATATCTCTAATGTAAATACGATGATTATAGATGATGCCGATCGTTTAGGGTTATCTCAGCTCTATCAGCTGAGAGGGCGTGTTGGACGTTCTAATCGAACTGCTTATGCATTCCTAATGTATAAGAGGGATAAGATGCTAAAGGAAATTGCAGAGAAAAGACTTCATGCTATAAAGGAGTTTACTGAGCTTGGATCAGGTTTTAAAATAGCGATGAGGGATTTGGAGATCCGTGGTGCCGGTAACCTGTTGGGTGAAGAACAGAGCGGCCACATGGAGGCAGTAGGGTATGACCTTTATTGTAAGATGCTTAATGAAGCGGTAAAAGCGGTAAAGGGAGATACAGAAGAAGAGGAAACATTTGAAACAACCGTAGATATGGATCTGGATGCATTTATACCATCCACCTATATCAAAAATGAAGTTCATAAGCTGGATATCTATAAACGTATTGCTGAAATTGAGAATGAAGAAGAAATGATGGATATGCAGGAGGAGCTGATGGATCGTTTTGGAGATATGCCAAATGCGGTAAATAATCTCCTCAATATCGCACTGATTAAAGCCATATGTCATAGCGTTTATATAACTGGGCTGGTTCATAAAGGAAATGAAGTGAAGTTGATGATGTATCCGAAAGCACAGCTATCGGTAGAGAAAATACCGGAGTTACTTGCAAAATATAAGAATTTAAAACTGATACCACAGGCAAATCCTTATTTTGTATATCAGTTGCAGAGCAACGCAAAGGGGAAAACGGACGCTCTTATGATATTCGATCAGCTGAGGAAGCTGTTAGAGGATTTTAAATTACTGCGAAATATACCGCCGCATTAAATGCATGAAAGGGGAACAGGCGATGAAATTATCAAAAAAACTGAGGATAGTAGTACCAATATTATTAATCTTATTATTAGTGGCAGGATGTGGTTCAGGAGCGAAAAGATATGAATTATCCAAATATATTGGAAAATCCATATCTTCATTTGAGCGGAAGTCAGGAATCAATATAGAAAAACAAAGCAATGGAGTTTATGAAAAAGAGGGGATTGTACAGGTTATGGCTCCAAACAAGAAAGTGACATCAGTTACCCTTCTGGATAAGCCGGGGAAATACATGGTATTCGGTGTTACCATCGGTATGGATAAGAAAGAGGCAGATCCGTTACTGAGTCAGGAGTTTGGAAAAGAAACCTCGAAATCAATCAATGAAGCAAAACATGCCAGTGTTTATTTCTATCAGAAAGATGATAAGGAACTGTATGTGTCCTTTGATGTCGATAGTAATAAGGTAACCAGCCTTTCATATTATAAAGTTGATGCAAACAGCAAGAAGAACAAGGATGAGACTGCCAAAGCAACCAACGGTGAGCTAATGTTAATGGTAGGTGATATCAAGGTTTATTACAGTGAAGCCATGATGTATCTGTTGGCGGCGACCGATAAGTATGAGAGTGAATACGGAAAAAGTGTATGGAATGCTGATGTTTCTGGCAATGGGAAAATATTCGGAAACATGATAAAAGATGAGGTAATCAATCAAATATGCGCGCTTAAAATTATTCATAAAAAAGCGCAGGAATTAAAGATATCGTTATCAGAAGAAGAACAAGCGGAGGCAAATGATTATGCAAGAGAGCATTTTAAGAAGATGCCAGAGCAGGAAAAGAAAACATACATGATAACGGAAGAGCTTTTACAACAGATGTATGCGGACAACCTATTAGCGGATAAGATATTTGAGATGAAGACCATCGATGTCAATACGGATGTATCGAATGAGGAAGCAAAGCAGATTACGGTTCAAGATATATATATCAAGAACTATAATCTAGATTCCAGTGGACATAAGGTGGCTTTATCTCCGGAGGATAAGGCAGCAGCGTTAACGAAAGCACAAACTCTATTGCAGCAAGCAAAAGATACGGATGATTTTAAAGCACTTGCTCAGGCTAACACCCAGGCAGAACACGTGGAGTATACCTTTGGTAATAATTCAGTTCCAAAGGAATTTGGTGATGAGTTGAAGAAGGCAGCGTTTGCATTAAAAACAGGAGATGTTAGTGATATGATTACCACTGTAGATGGTTGGCACATCTTATACTGTGTTTCGGATTTTAATCAGGATGCAACACTGCAGGCGAAGGAAAGTATCATAGACAAGCGTCGTAGCGATATGTTTATCAAGCTTTATAAGGAATGGTCTAAGGGATACGAATTTGTCGTGAATCACGAAGCATGGGCATCCATTCCGTTAGGAGAGTAAAGTCTTTGTTTTAGGAAAGTGAGGAATCGGTATGTGTGGGAGATATAATTTCACGGTGGAACAAAGCGAAGAAATCATGGAGATACTAGAGAAACTAAATGCAAGATTTCAAGGAAAGGAAGTAAAAACCGGTGAGATTTTCCCAACGAATTCTGCAGCGATATTAATGGAAGATAAGCAGGAGGTGATTCCTGCCTTAAGCAGTTGGGGATTTCCTAAGTTCGATGGAAAAGGAGTTATCATAAATGCCAGAGCTGAGACCGCATTTGAGAAAAGAACCTTTCGTGACAGTCTGGTAAACCGACGATGTATCGCCCCTTGCACCGGATTTTATGAGTGGGACAGCGAAAAGAAAAAGTATCTGTTTCGTATAGACGGAACCAATGCACTATACATGGCGGGAATTTATTCAAACTACGGTGGAGAATCTAGGTATGTTATACTAACTACAGAAGCGAACGAATCCATGAAAGATATTCATAACCGGATGCCGCTAATTATTCCAAAGAACAATATAAAAGACTGGATTATGGATCAGAGCAGTACCGGTGAATTCCTTAGGAGTGTTCCCCCACAGCTGATAAGAGTAGCTGTTTAAATACAGAAAAGTAAAATCGTTATAGTAATAAAGTAGAAGACAGAACAGAACATAAAACAGAAGATGCTAACATCACTTAATCGGAAAACGGTTAGGGGGTGTAGGCATCTTCTTTTATTAATTGCCGGTTGGCAAAATTGTAAATTATAATTCTTAATATGCATAAGATGAAGTATGGCAATGAGTGATAAAGCAGATATGCTTAAGAAACATGTTCTGAACTTATCATGATTGACACACAAAGATGAAGAAAGGACAAAATATCCTATTGAAACATCATGTCAGAATATGTAGAATAGAAGATAGAGTAGCACATAATAGACAATTAACAATTTGTCATTCACATCAAGGGGAGGACATATGGTAAAAAGAATAATTGCGGTAGTTATGGTATTGGTACTATTGGGGATACCCGTTAATGCGAACGCAGAAACGAATTTGACCAAGGATCAGATATACAGTAATGTGAAAAAGAATCTGATAGCGCATAAAAGTGAATTTACAATAAATATGACCGTGAAGACGATGAATCAACTTCGTAATGGGAATGATTTTATGTATAAGGTCTTTGCTCTAGATGATAAAACCACGTCCAAAGACTTTGATTACATAAAGTATAATGTGGATAGTTGGAGAGAAAGTTGGAAATGGAGTAACACAACGGGGAAGGCATCGCTTAAAATGACAGTGAAATATGCCACAACCGCAGAACAGGAAAAAGAAGTAGATAAGAAGATTGCAAGTATATTAAAATCTCTTAATCTAAAAGGAAAAACAGATTACCAAAAAGTAAAAGCAATTCACAACTATATAATTAACAATACTAGCTATGACAAAACATTAAAGAAACATTCAGCGTATAATGTACTTGTGAATAAGTCTGCTGTATGTGAAGGATATTCTCTCGCTGCATATCGTTTATTTCAGGATGCAGGTATTCAAAACAGAATTATAACCGGAACAGCGGATGGAGGACCTCACTCCTGGAATATCGTAAAAGTAAATGGCAAATGGTATAACATTGATTTGACTTGGGATGATCCAATTACAAGCAGTGGGAAATCTGTATTACGATATGATTATTTCCTAAAGAACAGTAAGGAATTTAAGAAACATACCAGAGATGCAGAATATAATACTGCTACATTTAAAAAGAACTACCCAATCGCAGAGAAGAGCTGGAAATAAACGAAAACAAGTTAAAACTTGTGAGAGATAATGATTCCGACAAAAAATATAATATATTCCGGATTAAAGTGATAAAGCCTGAAAAATGTACATGGATGTTGCGAAATAAATATTTTGAAGGAACAATGGTATATTGCCATAATACACTGTTTGGAAGACAATATTCCTGTTTTGTATTTTGGAAGGCGTACTTTTATGTACGACTACGAAATACAAAACAGGAATGTTGTGCTTCCAACCTGTGTGTGAGGCAATATATCATTGTTCCTTAAAAGAAATATTTATTTCGCAACATCCTTTAGCAGTTAGTGACTGGCACCGCTATTTCTTTTCGATACACTTCTCGGGGTCGAGTTTGGTCAATTGCCACTCGCCCCCATTCTTTTTTATATACTGGGCAATCTCAACATCGGTGTTATTGGTTAAGCGATAAAAGAGGAAGAGATAATCATTCCCGTCTTTACCATGGAAGGATATCTGTTTGATATAATCCTTTTGCTTGTTGGGATACATTTTTTCAATTAGATTACACCATTCGCCATATCGAGCCTTAATGGAGGCCTCTGCGTCATGCGACCATCCGTGATAAGGGGCACATAGAAAATCTTCCCCAGTAAAATCAATATTCTTGATTTTATACATCCCGTTTTCATTGATTAAGTCGATAAAAGCATAATAATAAATAAAGGCGGATTCCCCACTTTCGGTGCCTTGAATGGTTTCGATTTCTGCAAAGTAGCGAAGCTGATCATCGGGGCTATCGTATACCGGTACAAACTTGTATTTAATTAAGGTAGTATGTAGGATATTCAAAAAGGTTTTTAAGTATTTGTCATAGGGTAATCGACTTTGATAATCCTCGGATAAAAACTGATAAGCCACAGGGTAGGGAATAGTGGCTTGTCCGATTGTTCCGCAACCACTGAATTTGTCGGAAGCAGGATTAGCAGCATCTCGCAGAGTGCTAAAGTAATTTATGATAGTGTCTCCAGGAGATTTGAATAAATTCTTCGAAAGCTTTATTTTGGAAGGGTCTTTTTGAATATATGAGTCAAAAAATTCATTGGTAAAGCGGTTATTAAGTGAGGGCAAGTTGGAAGGACGAAAATAGGATTTGTGATCTTCCTTCGTGTTAATGGGAGTATTATCTTCATCGATGGATTGGGAATATAAAGTACCACCCATCACCATTTTCTCGGATGAGGTATGGGGATATAGCTGAATCATTAGCACAATAGCAATGCAGGTCAAAACCGTAAAGGTGATGGCGAGAATATGCCTTCGACTAAATAACAATATTTTCATTATATCACTTGCCTTTCTTCAATTAAACTTGCTTACACCATGTATGATTTCATGCCTAGGATTTCTAGGTACAAATTATTAGGATAGAAAATTGCATTTTATATTACGTTACTATTTATATATATGTTAATCTTTATAAAAATAGGACAAGTTTTCAACAGTTCAAATAAAAAATGTAAACAAAAAAGGGCTCATACCGATGGTTAATTAACCACTGATGTGTAGCCCTTAAAAAGTGCTATAAAAAAAGAAAATATATTACTGAGAGATAGATTTGGAGGTGGTACTTCCATCCTTGCTAAGTACTTTAAAATAAATGGTTCCGTTCTTATACTTTAAATCTAGGATTCGAGTAGGTGATTCATATAATGTACCACCGAAAAAATCATGAACTTTATAAGTGGCATCTTCATCCTCTACATATAACGGAGGACATTCAATATAGACCAAAGATCTAATGTTATTATTCTCCCAAACAAAATTTGTTCCATATAAGGAATATTCAAAATCCTTATCCTTCGTATTATAAATCGTAAAAAAGTCCATGTCAGGAGTGATACTGGCTGTGACAGCTACACGTATCTTATCGATCCATTTCAAGCTAACAATGGAGCTGATGGAAGTGGTAGCTTCTTTTACTTTAACTAATTGATTGTTAACTAAAAAACTAGAAGGATCATTTACACTTACCGTTAATCCGTTGTCAAACGCATCAGAGTACGGGGCGGGCGTAACAGTAGTAACCTCAATGGTCTTATTGACAATCTCATCACCACTGGTATCCATATCATTACTCGAACTCTTTTTGCCACATCCAGAAAATACAATTATAGTTACTAATAGTAAAATAATAATTCTTCTGATAAGGTCATCCTCCTTGTTGGATATATATTTTAGGGATCCGTTATGTTTAATAACTTGAAATTATTAGCGTGATAACAATAAAATGTTAGCATAAATACGCGCATATATCAACAGGCTTGTACATATTTACTGTACATTTACTGTAAATAAAGTTTATAAAAGCGAAGTAATATAAATTATTTTACACTTATGGTAGAAAATGTATTGACAGTAATGTATAATAATATTATTATAATTACAATAATAGATTTAAATAAATAATTATAGATAAGGATGATGATATGGGACAGAAAACGTTAACCGCTTCGGAATGGGTAGTAATGGATCAATTGTGGGGGAAAGAGCCGCAGGTATTAGCAGAAATTATCGATGCAATTGGAGATCAGGTAGAATGGAGTTATCAGACATATGCTTCGTATTTGAATGTACTGTGTGACAAGGGTTTTGTAGATTTTAACAGAAGAGGTAGGACAAAATTCTACTATCCGCTGGTGGAACGAGAAGAATGTATTGAAGCGGAAAGCAATAGCATGCGTCAGAAGATGAGTAAAGATACGGTAGAGAAGTTTCTGTTATGTATGATACGGGACACACAGCTATCCTCCGATGCACAGGAGAAATTGAAGGCACTTATTGATGAGTTAGCGCAAAAGGAATAAGGTATGGAGATGATAAACTTCTTATTAGAGATATCCGTTTATAGTGTGTTGCTATTTGTTATTATACTATTGATCAAGCATGTATTACGGGAGAAGATGTCGCCGACGTTGCACTTCATACTTTGGTTCATACCGGTTGCAAGATTATGTATTCCATTTACAATCAATAGCAGTATTCGACCGTTTGTGATTCAGAAGGAAGGGACGGGAGCGCTCCAAGGATATGAACATATTCAGAAGAGCACTCAGTTAAATACCGCGGACTATATCGTAGTTCTGTGGTTGAGCGGCATAATAATTTTATCAATTCGAATGATAATCAATATGATAAAGATGAGGAAGATGGTTAAAAGAAATGGCGTTCAGCCTTCCTCTGATATGGAGGAGATCTTAAGCAGGAGTAGTGAGGAGTTAGGAATCAAGCGCAAAATAAAGATAATTATGCTTCCTTTTATCACGACTCCGGCGCTTACGATTGAACCAAAACCGAAGCTGGTATTACCGACAGATATACAAAAACATTTGAATGAGAAGCAACTTGAGCTTGTCATAAAGCATGAGCTGACGCACTACAAGCGCCGTGATCACCGAATGGTTATGCTGCTACGTGTTTTGGAGATTGTGTACTGGTTTAATCCACTTGTATGGGTGATGGGCCGGTATATCAGTCACGATATGGAAGCTGCCTGCGATAGCATGGTGGTGAAAAATCTGGATAATCAGTTAAGAAAACACTATGCATTATCCCTGGTACAGCTGTCTTCGAAGGACAGAATGATCGGATTTGTGTTAGGGCTAGTGTTTGGGAATAATGAAAAAGAGGTTGAGAACAGGGTCCGTAAGGTGTTTCAAAAAAGCCCAAGAAAACCAGGTGCGATGATTGGAGTATCAATTATAGCGGTAGTGCTTATAGCAGGGAGCTTTACGACAATCCTTCAACCTGTTGTGAAAAGCGATAGGATCGATAATAATCAGGTCAATGAATTGGCTTATAATCATAATGATCCTAAGGTGGTGAAGGATTATTATATTGCAGATGCAGATGACATTAAGTATATTCCAGACGGGAGTTTAATCGCCAGTAAGACTTTGCCCGTAGGTGCAAAATATACAGATTTGGATCAGGATAGTGCAGACCCTGATGTATATACCACAGATTTATCGGATGCAGAGGTTGAAGTAAAACATACAATGCTTCCCTATGTTGATGAAACAGGGCAGGAGTATGTTGTAGGTGTTGTGTTAACAAAAGTAAGTAAATCGAAGAATAACCACGAGTAAAATTACGCTTAAATCAGAACGAATGATCAATTTAATCAAATCAAGTTTGTAAGGTAGGTTGATATGAGAAAAAAATCAATATACATATTTCTTATCCCCAGTTTAATCGGGTTTATGATCTTCTTTCTTATTCCATTTGTGAGCAGTCTTTTTTATGCTTTTAATGATGACGGAAGATTTAGCGTGTATAACTTTACCTATACACTTCAAAATGAAGCGTTCCAACTGGCACTTAAGAATACGCTTCTGTTCTTGCTGATATGCGTACCGCTCAATCTGTTATTACCTTTACTAGTAGCAGTTGCAGTAAAAAGCATCGGAGAACAAAGCCGGTTATTTCGACTGGCATTTATCTCTCCACTTGTTGTACCTGTAGCATCGGTGGCAATCTTCTGGTCCATTCTGTTTGCTCCCGGAGGAACAATAGGCCGTATCTTAGGCTTGTTTGGAATTCCAAAGACAGATTTTCTTCATAGCGGATGGGCGGTACTTATCGTTGCACTTATTTATCTCTGGAAGAACCTTGGTTATATGATGGTGCTTTATCTCGCAGGGCTGAGTGAAGTTCCCACAAGCTATTATGAAGCTGCTTCGATGGACGGAGCAGGCGGGGTTCGCAAGTTTCGTAGTATTACGATACCATGTCTCTGGCCAACGATATTCTTTGTACTGGTGTTATCTGTGGTTAACTGCTTTAAGATATTTCGCGATACCTATCTTATCACAGGTAATTATCCGGATGAAAGTGTTTACATGCTACAGTACTATATGAACAATATGTTTCACAAAACAGACTATGGGCGACTGACCTCTGCGGCCTTTCTAATCACCGCAATTATTGTGATATTTCTGATTATTATGTTCCGACTAAACCGCAAGGCGCAGATAAGGATCGGGAGGTGATTAACTTGAGAAGTAAACGCAAGAGAACTTTGCTTATCGTTGTGCTCACCGTGCTAGCCTTCTTTATGATATTCCCTATGGTGGTTACGGTATTAGATTCTTTTCTACCTGGTTGGGAGGCGGCGCAGTATACTGCGGAGAATACTACGAATAAATCAATCAAACTGATTCCTAGTGAGGTAACACTCGAGCAATATAAGCATGCATTGATACAAAATAGTACGTACTGGGATTACTTTTGGAATTCCGTACTATTAACGGTGTCAATTGTAATCGGTCAGGTTATCATAAGCGTGCTAGCCGCATACGCGTTCACGGTTATGAAGAACAGATGGAAGGAAGGGTTGTTCTTCCTCTATATCGTAGTGATGTTACTGCCTTTTCAGGTAACATTGGTCCCGGCTTATCTTACCGCAGATGCATTAGGCATCATAAATACTCATCTATCAATCATTCTACCCGGCATATTCTCGACATTCGGTGTCTTCTTGGTTAGGCAGCACATGGAACAAGTTCCAAAGAGTTATATTGAAGCAGCACAGATGGATGGCGCAGGACATATGCGGGTCTTCTTACATATCATGCTTCCGCTTAGTAAGACCTCGGTGGTGGCTCTGGCAATCCTTTGCTTTATTGATAACTGGAATATGGTGGAGCAGCCAATGATCTTCTTATCCGATACGAATAAATGGCCACTTTCATTATATTTCTCAAACTTTAACCAGTTCATAGAGATGGCTTTTGCCGCCGCGGTTGTGTTTATGCTGCCGATGCTGCTGATATTCATGAACGGGGAAAAACAATTAATGGAGGGGATTAAAACAAGTGGAATCAAATAGAAAGCCGATGAAAAAGATTCATGTAATCACAATTATATTCGTCATACTGGTTCTGTTATTAACCTTCTTTTCCAAAACACTATATAACTTAAACCTTCCGTCAGTCAGTTACACACAACCAAAACCAGGTGCACTCAAGAGGGTGTTTAACTGTGAGTCATTAGCCGCTGCTAAAGCAGAATATGATCTATATGCACCATCCTCTCAAAAGGTAATAAAGGTACAGGTACGGGAAGGCGACTCGGTCAAGAAGGGGCAAGTACTTCTCCGTCTGGATACAGGAATACTTGAGAATGATCTGTTACAGCTCGAGTTAGAGAAGCAACAGACCAAGGATGCAAAGCAAGGACTTTCTTCAAAAGCATACCATCTTGCAATATCTTCCGTGGAACATAGAATCAATGCCAAGCAAGAGGAAATTGATGGTTCGGTCATCACTGCACCGGCGGATTCTTATGTAACGGCGCTGTCAGCAAAGGTCGGAATGACAGCCAATCCAGCCGAGCCACTTATGACACTGGGTTCAGTGAAGAACGGTTTGCAGGTGGCATTAACGGTGAATCAAAAACAAGCCACCTGGTTTTCAAAGGATGATAAATTAAATGTCTTCATTCCGATATTAAATCAAACTTATGATGGTTCCGTCAGCCGGATTAAGTCATCAGGAGACGGCAACATGGTGGTATTAGCCGATATCAGTGACTCTTCAGGAGCAGTACATGCAGGCCAACTCGCGGAAGTTAGCTTTACAAAGATGTCAGGAGATTACCGCACACTTGTTCCGTTAAGTGCATTGCATAGTGACGGAGATCGGGATTATGTATTCAAGATAGAAACAGTTCAGGGGGCTCTTGGAGAGGAATACCGACTTTATAAAATCTATGTCAGGGTGTTGGATCAGGATGACACGAACGCTGCACTGGAAGGTGAGATCGCTTACGGCGATCGAATCGTGACGGGAAGTGATAAAGAACTCTATGGCGGGCGTGTGAAGTTGAGAGAGGAGTAAATGGTATGAAACGATATAAGCTCTTATCCATACTTATGGTATGTATCATCGTAATGAGTGCTTGCTCCACCGGCAGTAGGGGGAGCCATGACAAGGAATTACCCAAAGAGGATCATGCGAAGGAAATCACCATAGAGGTAGAAGAGTATGGTACAAATTTCTATGCCAATGCCGCCAAAAAGTTTGAAAAAGAAACTGGGGTAAAAGTAAACGTTATCAATAATATAAAAATGGGGCAGTCGAATGAAGAATTAATGGAAAGCTCAACTAAAAATACGGATAGAATTCAAGCAGAATTAATGGCGGGTAAGGGTGCTGATCTGTACGCCGGAATATATTTGGACTTTGATAAGATTGGAAAAAATAAGCACCTCTGCAATCTTGCGAACTGGACTGCCAAGGAACCTATCTTTTCAAATGACGCATACTATATGAATGTCTTGAAGTCCGGGTTTGAGAATGGAGATGCATATTCTTTGCCACTTTTTATTGGTTTTTACGCTTTGGGATCAACGATAGAAGTGCCAGAGCTAGAAGGGAAAAGTTTAAACTGGGAAAAGTTCTTTGCGCTTACCAAGGGATTAAAGAGAAACGGTGTTTTGTACGGGCTCACCGATCAGTTGTTATTTGACCGACGATTCCAAGACAGGTATGATCATTTTGTGAATGAAAAAGAAAAAACGCAAACATTAAATTCACAAGATATGATTAAACTGTTGGAACAATGCAAGGAATGGAGTACAGAGGGACTCTGCATCCCTTGTGATGCAGAGAATTTCACTGATCTTTGGAGCAAAGCATTCTTCCAAGAAACTGGCGGTGGTGATATGGATATGTTAGTAAACTTCCGCTTTAATAACCCCTATTTGAAGGATGAGCCTTATATTTATGATATACCATCGGATACTGATAAAAATGATAAATCTAACAAGGTAATGCCGACAGACCTCATCTGCATCAATGCAGCCAGCCCATACAAGGCAACGGCCTGGAAGTTTGTTAAGTTTCTACTCAGAGAAGATGTCCAAGCTACGGGTCATTATACACCAGTCAATCGGAAAGCGGCGGATAAACATGTAAAAAAGAATTTGGAGGAAACGATAGGTTTCTATAATTTAAAAGTTGATGGTAATAAGATCATCAAAGAAAGCGAAGCAATTCTGAACAATGCCAATCATATATCATCAAACATTTATCCCTCTGAGATTGATAATATCGTTTTAGAAGAAGCCAAACGATATTTTAAAAGTGAAATCACTGCAGACGCTGCAGCAAAAAATATGGCAGATCGAGCCGGGCTGTACTTTAAAGAAGAATAAAAGGTTGATGTCGTGATAAGTTGAGTTCCTGTTAAGTTGAGGGAGGTATCAGTGATATGAAACGATATAAACTTTTATCTATACTTATCGTATGCTGTTTGTTGTGGAGCAGCTGTTCCACAGGAAGTAATCACGCTAATGACAAGGGATTACCCAAAGAGGATCATGCGAAGGAAATCACAATAGAAGTGCAAGACTTTGGTACGAATTTTTATGTAAATGCAGCCAAAAAGTTTGAAGAAGAAACTGGAGTCAAGGTTAATGTTATTAATGATTTCAAAGTAGGGCAATCCGATGAAGAAGTAGCCGCAAATCAGGAAAGAATTCAAGCGGAATTGATGGCAGGGAAAGGTGCTGATATTTACTCAGATATTTTTCTTGACTTTACCGACATTGGCAAAAACAATCATCTATGTAATATTGCAGATTGGGTTGCTGATGACCCTGGTTTTTCGAATGATACTTACTTTATGGATATAATGAAATCTGAGTTTGATAGTGGTAATGTCTACTCTATTCCATTGTTTATGTATTTTTCTGCGCTGGGATCAACTATTGAAGTGCCAGAACTCAACGGGAAAAATCTCAACTGGGAAGATTTTTTTACGCTTACCAAAGGAACAAAGAGAAACGGTGTATTATATGGGATTACTGATTATAGGTTATTTCATAGACGATACAGAGAGCGATATGACCAGTTTATTAATGAAAAAAACAAGACGCAAAATCTTGATACACCTGATATGGTAAAGCTGATGAAACAATGCAAAACATGGAGTAAAGAGGGACTCTGCATTCCGGTTAATACAGATAATATTGCAGAAATTTCTAGCAAAGTGTTCTTTGATGAACCTGGAGGTGGTGATATGGATTTACTAATAAACTTTAGATTTAATAATCCCAATCTATCCAATGAACCCTATTTTTACGACATACCATCCGATTCTGATAAGAATGATAAATCAAACAAAATATCTACAACAAGTTTCTTATGTATCAACTCTGCTAGTCCGAATAAGGGAACCTCGTGGAAGTTTGTAAAATACTTACTTAGTGAAGAAATTCAAGTCACCGGACAATTTACACCGGTCAATCGCAAAGCAGCAGAGGAGCACATCAAAAAGAATCTAAACGATACAAAGAGGTACTTTAAACTAAACATTGATACAAATAAGACAATTAAAGAATGTGAAGTAATTTTAGACTCTGTTACTCAAGTATCAAATTATGTTAATAAAACAGAGACCGATAAGATAGTTTTAGAAGAAGCGAAACGCTTCTTCAATAATGAAATCACTGCAGAAGCTGCGGCGAAAAACATGGCGGATCGTGTAGCGTTGTACTTTAAAGAACAATAGAGGTGGGAGGAATATTGCTTCATTGGAGGAATAAATAATATGAAACGATTTAAGCTCTTATCCATACTTATGGTATGTATCTTTGTAATGAGTGGCTGTTCTTCAGGAAGTAATTACGCTAATGACAAGGAATTACCCAAAGAGGATCATGCGAAGGAAATCACCATAGAGGTTCGTGATGCTACAAGTTTTTATATGAATGCAGCCAATAAATTTGAAGAAGAAACTGGTGTAAAGGTAAACGTTATTAATGACTATAAAGAACAATCTTATAATATTGAGCCGGCAACCATTGAAAGAATCCAAGCGCAATTGATGGCAGGCAAGGGTGTGGATCTTTATGCGAACACAAGTCTTGACTATGTAAAAATCGGGAAAAACAAGCATCTGTGCAATCTCGCGAACTGGATAGCGGAGGAACCCGGTTTTTTGGACAATGCATATTATATGAATATATTAAAGTCAGGATTTGCTGAGGGTGATATGTATTCAGTCCCTCTTTTTATGAATTTTACATCTTTGTGCTCAACCATTGAAGTACCAGAGCTTAAAGGGAAAAGCTTAAGCTGGGAAGGTTTCTTTGCGCTCACCAAAGGAATAAAGAGAAACGGTATATTGTATGGCATATCAGATCAGTTACTATTTATACGACGATTCAACGATACATATAAACATTTTATTAATGTAAAAAACAAGACACAATATCTTGATTCACCGGATATGATAAAGTTGTTGGAGCAATGCAAAGAATGGAGCAGGGAGGGTCTCTGTGTCCCTAGTGATGCAGAAAATTTTACAGAACTTTACGGCAAATCTTTTTTCAAAGATAATTACGGGAGAGATATGGATAGGCTAGTAAACTTCCGCTTTGACGATCCCGATTTGGATGATGAGCCATATTTTTATGACATGCCGTCGGATTCCGAAAAAAACGATAAATCAAACATGATCTGTCCTATAGATCTCATATGTATCAATGCCGCCAGTCCATACAAGGGAACCGCCTGGAAGTTTGTCAAGTTCCTACTCAGAGAAGATGTTCAAGCAACAGGGGTTTGTACTCCGGTCAACCGGAAAGCTGCCACCAAACATGTAAAAAAGAGTTTGGATAAAACAATAAGTTACTATAAATTAAAGGTTGATGAAAATAAGATAATCAAAGAAAGCGAAGCAATTCTGAATGATGTCAATCAGAATTCAATGAATATTTATCCATCGGATATTGAAAAAATAGTTATAGAAGAGGCTAAACGGTTTTTTGAAAATGAAATCACTGCAGAAGCTGCGGCCAAAAACATGGCAGATCGAGTAGCGTTGTACTTTAAAGAACAATAGAGGTGGGAGGCATGTTACGTCATTGGAGGAATAAATAATATGAAACGAGTTAAGCTCTTATCCATACTTATGGTATGTATTTTCGCAATGAGTAGCTGTTCTTCAGGAAGTAATCACGCTAATGACAAAGCGTTACCCAAAGAGGATCATGCGAAGGAAATCACCATAGAAGTGCAAGATTATAATACAAATTTTTATGTAAATGCAGCCAAAAAGTTTGAAGAAGAAACTGGTGTAAAAGTAAACGTAATAAATGACTATAAAGGAGATTCAAATGAAGATTCTTCTGCAACTGCTGAAAGAATTAAAGCGGAATTGATGGCGGGTAAGGGTGCTGATCTTTATGCAAACACATATCTCGACTATATAGTCATCGGAAAAAACAAGCATCTGTGCAATCTAGCGAACTGGATAGCAGATGAACCAAGTTTTTCAAGCAATGTATACTATATGAATATATTGAAATACGGATTTAATGAGGGTGATGTTTATTCTATTCCGCTTTTTATGTATTTTTCAGCTTTGAGTTCGACCATTGAAGTGCCAGAGATTGAAGGAAAAAGCTTTGACTGGGAAGAGTTCATGGAATTCAGTAAAGGAATAAAAAGAAACGGTGTTTTATATGCAATTACCGATCAGATGCTTTTTGACCGGCGCTTCTTAGAAAAATATAATCAATATATCGACGAAAAAAACAAGATACAAAATCTTAATTCGTCGGATATGGTAAAGCTGTTGGAGCAATGCAAGGAATGGAGTAGAGAAGGTCTCTGCATCCCATGTGAAGCAGAAAATTATTCAGAACTTGCAAACAAAGCTTTCTTCCAAGATGGTAGTGGTAGCGATATGGATAGGCTTGTAAACTTCCGGTTTAACAACCCCAATTTGAAAAATCAGAATTATTATTATGACATACCATCAGATTCTGGAAAAGACGATAAATCAAACAAGGTATTGCCGTCCGACATTATCTGTATCAACGCGGCCAGCCCATATAAGGGAACTGCCTGGAAGTTTGTTAAGTTCTTGTTAAGAGAAGATATTCAAGCCACAGGCTTTTTTACTCCCGTTAACCGAAATGCTGCCGATAAGCATGTAAAGAAGTATCTAGATGATATCAAAAGTTACTACAAATTAAAATTTGATGCGAATAGGATAATAAAAGAAAGTAAAGCAATTCTAGACTCGATCGATGAAGGCGCAGATAATGCAAATAAAACTGAAATTGAAAGTATTATATTAAAAGAATCCAAACGTTTTTTCACAAATGAAATCACTGCAGAAGCTGCAGCAAAAAATATGGAAGATCGTGTTAAACTGTACTTTAAAGAACAATAATTTGAGTGGGTTGCACGGTGCGATAAAAGCCTTTTGTTCGGTACATCGATGACAGTAACCGGATAAGAGGCTATTAGTCGCTCTCAATACAATCTGCATATAGGAGTATTGTGCTTATTTGTTTAGTGCAATGGATATACTTGTAAAATTCATTGAAATTTCTATAATATGTTTGCTATAATCGTACTATAATATTTACCATCAGAGTATGAGACACGTATATAAAAACAGTATATTAATCGCATAGGGTTAGAATAGAGTATAGTATCATGGTAAAGAGAGTGGAGGGACAGGTTTATGATTAAAGATATAATCTTATGTATATCAAAGAAAGCTAAGCTGCTGCCGATGTTTGTAATAGTACTCGTTATTGCTGCAGCAGGAGCCGGATGTACATTTACAGGTGCTAAGCTAGAGGTAAGTGGCAATGGAGTCACACCTACCGAAGCGTCAACATCAGTGAGCCATTTATCTACTACACCAGCACTACCAACCTCAACTGTAACACCAACAGCAACTGTTCCTTGGCCGACTGTCACACCCACTCCAAAGGGTAATAATACAGTAGAAAATATTAAGCAACATAGCTTAATTCAAAAAATTTATACTCAGCTAACAGGGAACTACTATTATAAAATAATAGAAAACAAACTCTTCCTTTCATATGATGGGAAATCCTATATTAACACGAAGATAGAGATACCTCAAAATATGAGTACCGGATTTAATCAGGATAATGTGTTCATTAATAAAGGTGTAACCGCTGTTGTTATACCGAAAAATGCCTCGGCAGATATTTACGTAAGCAAAGATATGTGCAAATCCTGGACTAAAACTACTTTACATTCCAAGGAGAAGGATTCATATATTACCGTAGCTACGTATAATCCCCCAACTTTAAGTTTCTCAAGTGCATTTATCGGATTCCGTTCCAATTCTGAGGGTTGGATTGCTTTTGGCGGAGATGTAGCAATGGGTAATGAGAACAACTTTGTATTCCAAACTACGAACGGAGGCAAAACCTGGCATGAGGTTCGTAATTCCAGCAACGCCTATGCACGTGTACTTACTGGGGCATGTTATACAAGTTCATCCACGGGTTTCCTATGTTTTCGATATGACAAGACAATACACGGGCCAATCTATTCGACAGAAGATGGAGGTAAAACATGGAGGGAGCTTCCTATCAATTACCCGAGTGAATATGATGAACAAGGGCTAACCCCTGCCTCACCTAGATTTATTGGAAAATATGGTGTGATTCCTATGTGTAGTACGGACTATGTTGATTATAATAGTATTGTATTCTATCTGTATACTAACAATGGTGGAAAAACTTGGAGCGATAAGATTCCTAATGGTTGAATTTAATAAGTTATTAATGTATAATATATTTGAGTTGATAGGAAACTCAGTTACAATGTCAGCATATAATGACATTGTAAAAAATCTCTTTGCACTGCATTACATTTCGAATCAGAAATGCGAGATCAACAGTACAAACTGAGCAGGCGATGAACCTTGATATTAAGGTCATGGGGCCGGGCCATTAGCATGGCAACAGATTGTAGTTTATACACATCTGTGGGACAGTAGTATGTTCCATTGGTGTGTTTTTTTATACCCAAAGGAACAAATAACGTTGTATGGAGTGCCATAGAGCTATCAGACAATTGCCAAAAAGGCAAGAAGGAGGTAACTTTTATGACAGATTACAAAATGAACCTAAGGGGATTAAGTTCAACAGAAGCAGAAAAATTACAGGACAGGTACGGAAAAAACGAACTGGTGCAACAAAAAAAAGAAAGCTTTATAAACAAGGTGCTCCACATTTTAAGTGAGCCCATGTTTTTGCTTTTAATTGTTGCAGCAGTTATTTATTTTGTCCTGGGAGAACCGAGAGACGGTGCGATTATGCTTGTCTTTGTGATAGGAATTATCAGCATTGATGTGATTCAAGAATGGAAAACAGACAAAACATTAAGCGCATTAAAAGATTTATCAGCACCTCACGTAACAGTAATTCGTGATGGAAATGAGACATTGATTGCCAGCGTGAATCTGGTGCCGGGTGATTTGATGATGATTCATGAAGGGGTAAAAATTCCTGCCGATGGCGTTATTGTAAAGTGTAATGATCTTTGCATTGATGAATCATCCTTAACTGGTGAGGCAGCAGGGGTATGGAAAGATGTAACGGATAAGGAAAAGTCATCAGATGATTACTGGAGAAACGATTATTGTTATGCCGGTACTTTGGTAACACAGGGAACAGCAACCGTTTTGGTGGATAAGATTGGTGTTACAACGGAATATGGGAAAATTGGCGTAGATGTTGCGTCCGCGTCCGATGAAGATACTCCCCTTCAAAAACAAACCGGCAGTCTGGTAAAAGTATGTGCCGGGGTAGCAGCTGTATTATTTTCTTTGGTCGGAGTATTTACATATTTTAATATTCCGGATCATGCTTTTGCGCCAAGAATTATTGAAAGTATTTTATCAGGAATAACTCTTTCAATGGCGATGATACCGGAAGAATTCCCTGTGATATTAACCGTGTTTTTATCGATGGGAGCCTGGAGATTGGCAAAAAAGAAGTCACTGGTTCGGAAGCTTCCCTCCGTTGAAACACTGGGTGCAGTATCTGTGCTCTGCGTGGATAAAACAGGTACAATAACGATGAATCAGATGTCTGTTCAGGAGATATGGGCATTAAGTGAGGATAGACATACACTGATAGAAACGATGGGTCTTGGCTGTGAGACTGATACCTATGACCCGATGGAAGTAGCGATGTTGAGCTACTGTAAAGACGAAGGAATTTGTAAAGAAGAGTTGTTTTTGGGTGAGTTGATTACAGAGTATGCATTTACAAATGAATTAAAGATGATGGGGCATGTATGGCGAAGAGATGGTGAAATCGTGGTGGCAGCAAAAGGCTCGCCGGAACGGATATTATCTATTTGTGATATGGATGATATAGATAGAGAAAGTTCTGAGAAGAAAATCTCCGAGATGTCATCACAAGGACTTCGTGTAATAGCAGTAGCAACGATGAAACCAAAGAGCGAAGAGGATATTCCATCTAAAATCACGGACTGCACACTTACACTTCTTGGTTTGGTTGGACTCGCAGATCCACCAAGAGAAAGTGTGAAGAAGGATATTGAAATATGTAATAAAGCAGGTATTCGTGTTGTAATGATTACCGGTGACAACGGGATTACTGCAGCTTCTATTGCAAAGAAAATTGGCATGCCAAATAGCGATCACATTATAACCGGTGATATGATAAATGAGATGAGTGAGGAGGAACTTCGTGAAAGAGTGAAAGACGTAAGCATATTTTCAAGGGTAATTCCGGAACATAAAATGCGAATTGTTAAAGCGTTTAAAGAAAATGGTGAGATTGTAGCCATGACCGGAGATGGAGTTAATGATGCGCCTGCTCTAAAATATGCTGATATCGGCATCGCCATGGGTAAACGAGGTAGTGAGGTTGCAAGAGAAGCGGCAGACTTAATCTTAATGGATGATAATTTCACAACCATTGTTGAAACAGTGAAGGATGGAAGAAGAATTTATGATAATATTCGGAAAGCGGTAGGATATGTTTTTACAATTCATATTCCCATTGCATTTGCATCGCTATTAGCACCAATGCTAGGCATTGCACCTGTCGCTATATTCTTACTACCGTTGCATGTTGTGCTTTTGGAATTAATCATTGATCCCACCTGTTCCATCGTATTGGAGCGACAACCTGCGGAGGCAGATATTATGGATCGAAAACCACGTTCTTCACGAGAAAAGCTGTTGAACTCCGGTTTATTTATAAAAAGTATCATTCAAGGATTTGTTATCTTCGCAGCATCGTTTGGCACATATTTAACTCTGCTAAACCAAAATGCCGGAAATGCACCGACAGCCAGAGCAATGGGGCTTGTTATTATTATGTTATCTAATCTGTTCTTAGTGCAGGTTAATAGTTCAAACCATGATTTTGTGTTTCAATCAATCGGACGGCTGATGAAAGATAAGGTTATGTGGGCGGTGAATGTGTTCACCATCCTTGGGATTCTTATAATATTATATACACCAGTATGTCATTTCCTAAAGTTTGAACCACTAACAGCGATGCAATTTGTGGCAGCAGTTACAATCGCCGGAGTTGCGGTGCTTTGGTATGAGGTTGTTAAGTGGGTTAACAGATTGAGAACCTAATTATAGAGGGAGATGAAACCAAAGCGAAACATAAAACTTGTCGATAAATGGGAGGAGATAGAATTATAATAGACAAAAAACGTTCAGAAATCCAAGTGAAATCGATGATGAATTAAATGAAGGTGTAATACAAAAAGAATTAATCGACAGAAGCTAAGAAGGTTTATATATTATTAAACAATTCATGGTTTAGATTTGAATCGATAAATCAGTTCAGTCAAGTAGTTACAAAGGCTTATAGAGCGTATGCTCCCAAGGATTCGTGTTCTTCATATGATGTTTATTCTGTTAAAAATGATGGCAAGATTGAGTGGTCTGGTAATTACAGACCATCACATCAATATAATTGGATAAAATGTCAAAATGTTCTGTCTTTACATCGAACATAAGTTCTGGTATAATTTCTTCAAAAGGAGAACATATGTATGGATAAAATCATATTTCATATTGATGTGAACTCGGCATTCCTTAGTTGGGAGGCTGTTTATCGACTGCATATCCTCGGAGAAAAAACGGATTTACGTGAAATACCCTCAGCAGTTGGGGGCGATATAAAGAAGAGGCACGGCATCATTCTTGCGAAATCTACGCCTGCGAAAAAGTATGGCGTAAGAACAGGGGACACCATTAATGATGCGTTGCGGCTTTGCCCGGATCTCGTACTTGTGCCACCTCATTATGATCTTTATGATTCCAGTTCCAAGGCATTTATGGAGATACTGAGGGAGTTCTCTCCCTGTGTGGAGCAATACTCTGTTGATGAGGCGTACTGCGATATGACCGGGACGATTGGGTTGTATGGGTCGGCGGTAGTAGCGGCGAATCTGATAAAGGATCGAATTGCAAATGAATTGGGATTTACAGTGAATGTAGGAATCTCATCGAATAAGCTACTAGCCAAGATGGCATCGGATTTTAAAAAACCGAATCTTGTGCATACGCTTTTTCCGGAGGAGATGGAAGAAAAGATGTGGAAGCTACCGGTGGAAGAATTGTTCTATGTAGGTCATGCCACCAAGCGAAAGCTGCATGCACTTGGAATTCATACAATTGGGGAGCTTGCTAAGACGGATTTGAACATTCTTCGAGCACATTTTAAAAAATACGGAGAAGTAATCTATGCCTTTGCAAATGGAATGGATATATCTGTGGTGTCAGATGAAGCTCCGCTGAATAAGGGCTACGGCAATTCAACCACCATAGCCTTTGACGTGGATCAATCGGGGCCAGCGAAGATGGTGTTGCTGTCACTCGCTGAAACAGTAGGGGCAAGACTGCGGGCAGATTCTGCGATGGTAACGGTAGTGGCGGTAAGTATTGTTGACTCCGAGTTTCATCATGCTTCCCATCAGATGACACTATTTAGCCCAACCAATACCACGAATGAGATTCATCTTGCGGCGTGCCGTTTATTTGATGAGCTGTGGGATGGCTCACCAATTCGTAATCTTGGAATTCACACAAGCAAGGTCGTTCGAGGGAATACAGAGCGACAGATGAATCTGTTTGATATGAATCGATATGAGCGTTTATCCAAACTGGATCAAGCGGTAGATCAGGTGAGGGACAAATACGGCCACGATGCTATATTGAGGGCTACTTTTCTTAATAATCCAATATACCACATGACCGGTGGTATCCCGCCTGAAAAGCGGAAGCCAAGTAATTATGGTGCCGGAATTAAGGAATAAGCTGGAATGATAAAGTAGAGCGGGGAGAGACCGCTCCATATGTCCCATTCACAATATTCCCTTTGTTAATACCCATGTTTACAAAGTTTCCTTTGTAGCGTTATCCTAGTTTGTAGATTGGAGGTCTTCCATGTTTCATATGCCTGTGGATGTTATTGCAACCTTTAATGTGCAAGGCAACATAAAACCAAACTATATTCGTCTGGAGGATGAAAGACATATACTTCAGACTTATAAGATTGAGAACATTGTATATAGCAAGGAGGAGAAATACGCCGGCGTACCGGTGATGCTCTTTTGCTGTAATATACGTTCAGGAGAAACCCTACAAATGATAAATATCAAATACCACATCAAAACTCATCAATGGGTCTTGGCCAATGGTGTTGAAAGCGGCTGCGGGGCGACTTCTTGAAGTCGCCTTTTTGCTGCTTCATAATAAGCTTCATCAATCTCTATTCCGATAAATCGGCGGTTTAACATTCGGGCAGCTACGCCGGTTGAACCTACACCCATGAATAAATCAAGAACAAGATCCTGTTCGTTGCTTGCTATCTGAACAATCTGTTTTAACACTGATACCGGTTTTTGGGTTGGATGTTTTGGAGTCTTTAATCGTTCCCGTCCGCAGCAGATGGGCGCTTCTATAAAGTTATGCATTTCATTCTGCCTGGAGAAATTCCAGGTATGTTTTTTATTCCACATACACACAATTAGTTCACAACTATTTAAGAAAGAAGATTTACGAATATTCGGTATC
Source organism: Bacillota bacterium (assembly GCA_023392615.1). Lineage (GTDB taxonomy): Bacteria > Bacillota > Clostridia > Lachnospirales > Lachnospiraceae > Mobilitalea. The sequence continues at coordinate 245,529 of JAEVYT010000002.1, forward strand.
GGATTGGTCTTATGCCATACCATGAACTGAAAGGTATCAAACTCGCAGTCAAAGGCTGAATGCCATTTTCCAATCAGGTTATAGCTCGTGAAGATGAATATATTGCCGGTGGGAGATATGATTCGTTTAAACTCTTCTAGGAAATCACTAGGTTCCAGATCTGCTAAGTCCCATTCGGCAACATCATTGTTGATATCGCTTCGCCAGTCAAACTTCATATTACCTGTGGAATATTTCGCGAGATTATAGGGTGGGTCACAGAGAATCAATTCAATACTACCATCCGGTATTAGCTTTAGTTTTTCCATACAATCGCCCTTCATTAGTAGATACTGATCGATACTGCTAACATCAATCATAAGTGAACCTCCCTGATATGATCCTGTTGATGTTGGATTATGCTTGCAAATGTATAATATTTACAATTGCGCTCAATTTATTATAGCATGGAGCTTATACAAATTGTTGAAAAACCATAGTCGATGTTTCGACAGAAGATACGATGTGTCAGTTTTATCTTCCGATGTTAGAACATCATCGGCACGAGAATATGCTAAGGTTAATTTTTGTTATAAAACTATTGACTAAGTTAATATCATATGTTATTAATAACATATGATAAAATAGAATAACAGATAACAAAAAACAATCTACTACCCATTAAGAGTGGAATAACAAGCAAATGACTGTATACAATTTTGCATGAGATATAATATATCAAGTAATGAAGAAATCTTAATATATCAGTATTTATTATAGAAAATAATGAGAATATGCTGATGGAAAGAAAGCTCGTGTCTGTTCAATCAGAATAAGGAGGAATAGAATATGTCATTAAACCATGTAATACTTGGGCTTTTAAAACGAGAATCGATGACGGGTTATGATATCAAAAAAATAATTCAAAATACACCATTCATGTATTGGTCAGGCAACAACAACCAGATTTATAAAGCATTTGTGGAATTGTTAAAAGAGGGCTATGTCACTAAAGAGGTGGAGCATCAAGAGGGTGCCCCTTCAAAGAATATTTATACGATTACGGGTGATGGCTTGGGTGAATTTCATAACTGGTTGATATCAGCTACCGATGCTCCCGCAATAAAGAAACAGTTTTTAATCAAGCTGGCGTTAGCAAATCAATTAGAACGTGGGGAGCTTCAATCGATGTTGAGCGCCTATGAAGAGGAAATCAGGCTGCAGGCAATAGTGGCGGAGCGGGAATATGATAAGTGTTATTTTGCAGGCTATAAAGATACCCGGAATCAGGTATTCGGAGACTTGATACGAGAGAATATATTATCCTTTTATAGCAATGAGCTTGCTTGGCTTCAAAAGGTGAAGGAATGTGTGGCTGATTTTGTACCGGAAGAAAACAGGATAAAAGAAGCGCAAGTAGACAAAGAAAGGAAAGAGGGAAAAGTAATTATGAAACATCAAGTAAAAGAGAATAACGGCAAAAAATATCTATATATAACTGGTAGTGATGTACTGATTAATCAGGAGCAAGATGTGAACGACATCATATCCCTATGCTGGGAAAATGATGTGAACTTGGTAATCATGGAGGGAGAGATCCTGTCGGAAGATTTCATACGATTGAGAACCGGTCTTGCCGGTACCGTAATTCAGAAGTTGACAAATTATAATATTAAAGCAGCTATTACGTTAAAGGATGGACAAAAATTCCCGGAGCGTTTTCAGGAAATGGCTTCGGAATACAGTAAGGGAAGTACCTTTCGAATATTTACTGGCATTGAGGATGCTATTAGTTGGCTATAATTAAATTACCTACTTACTTTTTTAAAGTAAATGTGATATAATAGCATCAGAGGTGATGACAATGGAGAATTTTCATTTATGTCCAAAATTTGAGGCGGCCTTTGAGCTACTGGGAAAAAGATGGACCGGATTAATTATAAGAACATTAATGAGTGGTAAAAAGCGCTTCTCAGATATCGTAGAAGTAATTCCTAATATGAGTGCTCGTATGCTTACAGAGAGATTTAAGGAGCTGGAGAACGAAGGAATTGTAGTCAGAAAAGTGTACCCGGAAACCCCGGTTCGTATTGAATATGAGCTGACGGAAAAAGGGTTGGCGTTGCAGCCCGTTATGGATGAAGTGCAAAAGTGGGCAGAAAAATGGAACAGCTAATCGCTGTTCCATTTTTCTGCCCTTATATAGGTTGTGGTTCAGACTCGATATAGATTAAGATCCAGCCCCAATATAGGTATTGGAATGAGCTCGATAAATATTTCCGAAATCAGAGACGCTCTCGCTTCGTAATGCAAATACTTTGATAAAAAAATTTTTCACACTCCTATTGACTTATTAAAATAGTTGTGTTTTAATATAGTTACAAAGTTACTTTTAGTAATTAAGTTATTAATATATTTTAAATAACTTTATATAAGTTAAGATTCGATAATATATTTAAACAAGCGGCATAAGGATATTGGAAAGGAGATAAATTAGTGATTAAAAAGATAGAAAGTCAAAACATGGGTAGTAGTAATTTAGGTTGGTTAAAAAGTAAATTTCATTTTTCCTTCGCTGATTATTATAATCCGGCTAATTTAAACTTTGGGGTATTAAGAGTTATCAATGATGATCTAATCGAACCGGGTACCGGATTTGATACTCACCCACACAAGGATATGGAGATTATAACTTACGTAATTAATGGGGAGCTTACTCATGCAGATAGCATGGGAAATAAGAATACAATCACCCGTGGCCATGTTCAATACATGAGTGCAGGAACCGGAGTATTCCATAGTGAACATAACATGGGTAGTGATATATTAAGATTATTGCAAATATGGATATACCCGGATCAACGGGATTATGACCCCAACTATGGAGATTATCGATTCGATTGGGAAGATCGAAAAGACAAATGGCTGGCTATGGTATCGGATAAATCCGGTGATGCACCCATTAAAGTTAATCAAGATATCAATATATACTCTCTTGAACTGGAGGAAGGGAAGGAAATTGAATTTCCCATCAAGGAAGGAAGACAGGGGTATTTGGTACAAATAGAAGGAAGTTCAATGATTAATCATATTGAGTTGAACGATCAGGACGCGATGGAAATTGTATCGGAGGACATTTTGATTAAGTCGATTAAAACATCACATATATTGATTCTAGAGATGAATAAATTATAAAGGCATTCATAAATCATATTAATACAGTTACATGTATTAATGATAAATAAGAATTAATAGTAACCAATTAAAATAATGATATTTAATTAAGGAGGAATATATATGAGTAAAAATTTATTCTCTGCAGTAGCAGACAGACGATCCTATTATGGAATTAGTAAAGAAAGCGTTGTTTCTGACGAACGTATTAAAGAAATTATTGATCATGCGGTAAAATATACCCCATCCGCATTTAATTCTCAAAGTACAAGAGTGGTTCTATTATTAGGGGATCACCATGATAAGTTATGGGATATTGCAATGGAGGCATTAAGAAAGATTGTACCTGCTGAGTATTTTGCAGATACTGAGAACAAAATCAATTCCTTTAAGAATGGCTACGGAACTGTGTTATACTTTGAAGATAACTCAGTAGTTGAGGGCCTTCAACAGCAGTTCGCTCTATACAAAGATAACTTCCCTGTGTGGTCACAGCACTCTAATGCGATGCACCAATATGTAATATGGACTGCTTTGGAAGCAGAAGGATTCGGAGCTTCTTTGCAGCACTACGGTGAGTTGATTGACGAAGCTGTAAAAGCAGAATGGAACCTACCAAGTAATTGGAAGTTTGTAGCACAGATGCCATTTGGCAAACCAGTTGCGGAACCCGCTGAAAAGGAATTCTTACCACTTGAAGGTCGTGTTAAAGTGTTTAAATAATATTATATAAACTAAGTATGCATGATGGAAACTTTAATATGAATTGCGTAACATATTTCCTAAGCACCAACGACTTCATACAGTTGTTTTAGAATATATGTTTCGCGATTCATAAGTTATATATAACAAAGACTGAGCCGGAAAACCACTATTGGTTTTCCGGCTCAGTCTTCTTGTTTTGGGGAACAATTTAAGGGGAATGTGTTTTAATTATTCTAAAAATAATTTGATGTCATCTTCTACAGAGCCGATGCCTGCAATACCGAAGGTTTCAACAAGTACTTTTGCTACATTCGGGGAAAGGAATGCCGGCAAAGTAGGTCCTAAGTGAATGTTCTTTACTCCTAAGTGAAGGAGGGCAAGAAGAACGATCACGGCCTTTTGCTCATACCATGCGATGTTGAAAGCGATAGGAAGTTCGTTGATGTCTTCGAGTGCGAAAACTTCCTTTAATTTAAGTGCGATTACTGCTAAGGAATAGGAGTCGTTACACTGACCTGCATCCAATACTCTCGGAATACCGCCGATATCTCCAAGCTCAAGTTTGTTATATTTATATTTTGCACAGCCTGCAGTCAGAATTACTGTATCCTGAGGAAGAGCTTTTGCAAAATCAGTGTAGTAGTTTCTGGATTTTTGACGTCCGTCACAACCAGCCATTACGAAGAACTTCTTGATTGCGCCTGTTTTAACTGCGTCAACAACCTTATCAGCAAGTGCAAGTACCTGATTGTGTGCGAAACCACCAATGATTTCACCCTCTTCGATCTGAACCGGAGCAGCACAGGTCTTTGCTAATTCAATAATTTGAGAGAAGTCCTTACGACCGTTCTCATCTTTTTCTATATGTGCACAGCCAGCTACACCGGTAGCGCCTGTTGTAAATAATCTATCTTTATAAGAAGGAGCCGGAGGAACAACACAGTTTGTAGTCATTAAGATTGGACCGTTGAAGCTCTCGAATTCTTCCTTTTGTTTCCACCATGCATTACCATAGTTACCAACGAAGTTGGAGTATTTCTTAAATGCAGGATAGTAGTGAGCTGGAAGCATCTCGGAATGTGTATACACATCAACGCCTGTGCCCTGTGTTTGCTCAAGAAGCTGCTCTAAATCCTTTAAGTCATGTCCCGAGATTAAGATACCAGGATTGGATCTAACACCGATATTAACTTTAGTGATCTCAGGATTACCATATGTTCCGGTATTTGCAGCATCGAGAAGAGCCATACCGTCTACACCGAATTTACCGGTTTCAAGTGTAAGAGCAACTAATGCATCTGCACTTAAAGTATCATCTAAAGTTGCAGCAAGAGCTCTCTGCATAAATGCACTTACTTCTTCACTGTCGAATTTTAATTCATTTGCATGTTTTAAGTAAGCAGCTAAGCCCTTTAATCCGTATATAATCAATTCTCTAAGGCTTCTAACATCCTCGTTCTCAGTAGCAAGAACACCGACAACGCCAGCCTTTGCTTCTAACTCTTCACGGGTAGTTGCTGACCAAAGAGCAGCATCGGATAATTTATTTAAATCTGCTACCTTGTTTAACAAATCCTTCTTAATGTTTAATGTTTCAAATACTCTTTGGAAGAATATTTCATCATCAAAATTGGCATTTGTAATAGTAGTAAATAAATTGATTGTGATATAGTGATTTACTTCTGCAGTAATAACCTCACCTTGAGCACGAAGAGCAGTAGTTACCTCGCTTAAGCCCTTGGTTGTATATACTAATAAGTCTTGCATTTTTGCTAAAGCTGGTGATTTACCACAAACACCAAATTGTGTACAACCTGTGCAGCCGGCTGTCTCTTGACATTGATAACAAAACATTTTGTTCTCCATTATTAAATCTCCTTTAAATTTTATATTTATTTATTTGTTTGACTTCGTGATTACAAGATGAGTATAATACAGGTAGAAATAGAAAAGTGTAGCTGTGGCTACAAAAATAAAAAACTTTTAATAATCATAAAACATTATGATTTTGTAGGATTTGAACTGTAGTGAACTGTGTTTGTAAGTTTTTATTGAGTCAAATGTGAAGTTTCACAGTTATATGCAATCTGCTGATATGAAAGGAGCATGTATGGAGAGATATTATCCGGTATTAAATAAATGTCCACTGTTTCGTAACATTGGTGATGTGGAGTTTGGCCATCTTATGAAATGCCTAGGCGCACAGGTGAAGCACTATAATGAGGAGGAGTATATCTTCTTGTCCGGTGACCAGGTTAATCATATCGGTATCGTATTCACAGGAGCACTTGAGATTATGAAAGAGAATCTTGCGGGGAATAAGCATATCCTGGCGATTGTTGGGCCTGCGGATATGTTTGGAGAAGGAGTGGTATGTACTGCAAAGAGGATCGCCCCAGTTACGGTTAGAGTAAAGGAGGAAGCCGATGTTTTGTTTATTCCTTATGAAAGAATGATCAAGTCTTGTGGAAACACGTGTAGCTTCCATCTTAGTTTGATTCAGAATATGATGGTTATACTTGGAGAGAAGAACGTAATATTAAATCGTAAACTGGAGCTGTTAACATTAAAGGGAATGAGGGAAAAGTTGGCGAGTTATCTACTCAGCGTATCAGCAGAGAGGGACAGTCTGATGTTTCAAATTAATCTTAATAGAACGGATTTGGCTGATTACCTAAATGTATCCCGTACCTCCATGTGTAGGGAGTTAGCCAGAATGAAGGAGGAAGGGTTGCTGGATTTCTATGGGAATAGCTTTAAGATAATGGACAAGAGTCTTATGGAAGAATGCTTGGAGTCATAAGCTATCTGGTATGAAGTCGAAAAAATGCTATATTATACGGATTTGTACGATAAATAATGGAGAAATATAGAGAATCAGTACTATAAAATACGATTTTACTGTAGTATAATTACAAATGTATATATTTAGTAAATATGGAGATATGTTACAAAGAGGTGGTAGAGCATTTTGAAACAAAGAAAACTGATTGGAATCTTGATATCCGAATCGGAAGAGCTGTATCAGCATAAGCTTCTGAAAGGGATTATAGCGGAAAGCTATTCATTGGACTATGATGTAGCTGTTTTTTCAACCTTTATAAGTAATACCGGGATGCCGGAATATAAGATGGGTGAGAAGAACATATATAATTTAATAAATTTTGACTTATTTGATGGAATCATTGTTGCAGGGAGAACATTCGAATTGGAGCATTTATCTGAAGAGATTGAGGACATGCTTGCTTCAAGGTGTAAGTGCCCGGTTATCTATATTGATAAAGAGTCAAGCCGCTATCCATCCATTTTTGTGGAAGAACGAAAAGGTATGGAGCAATTGACGGATCATTTAATCGAAGTACATGGATATCAGAACATCATATGCCTTGCAGGTGATCCGACGTTGCCGGTTACGATTAGGCGGGTGGAGGGTTTTTGTAAATCTATTCAAAAGCATCATCTCCTTTTTGATGAAAGTATGATTTGTTACGAAGGAGACTTTCAATATTCCAATGGCAAAAGGTTTGCACGAAAGATTTTAAAGGGCGAGATGATCAAGCCGGAGGCTGTTGTATGTGTCAGCGACTATATGGCTATTGGATTGGTCAATGAACTAACTAGAAACGGAATATCCGTTCCAGAGGAGATTGCGGTAACAGGGTTTGATGCTACTGATGAGGCTGCCATTGGCAGTACGGTGATAACCACATATTCTACACCGATTAATCGAACAGGAGCGGAGGCGGTATGTGCACTAACTGAATTGATGACAGGACAGCATCCTCATAGTAAGAATGCGAATGTAGGACGGCTGGACATTGGCCATAGCTGTGGGTGCCATGACCTAGAATTTATGAAGAGAAGCAGTATACTACGCGTAAAAAGGAAGATTGATGACAATCGACTCTTTCTTGACAGCTACATGATGGAAACAATGACGGCAATTACGGATTTTGATGAATGTATCAAAAAACTATGTTATTATCTGTATCTCATTAAAGATTACAGTGACTATTATCTGTGCCTTTGTGAGAATTGGGATGGGAACAATAATCATTATAGCGATGAAATTGACACTAAGCTCGTGACTGGGTACACTAAGAAGATGAGAATGGTTATGAGTAAACAGAATAATGAGTATAACAGATCAAACCATACCTTTGATACGAAGACAATGATACCGGATTTGTGGAGAGAACGGAGTAAGCCGAAAGCGTATTATTTTACACCATTGCATTTTAATGAGAATACTTTCGGATATGAAGTATTGTCCTATGGTGATAAAGTTAGAGTGTTTGATATAACTTATCGTAATTGGAGCAGGAATTTGATGAATGTGCTGGAATTTAACCGCGTACATCGACAGCTTTATCGCACTTCGTTTCGTGATGTATTAACCGGTATTTATAATCGAAGAGGGATGAATCAAAATCTGGCGGAACTGATACGAGTTATTAGAAACCAGGATAAAAAATTGCTAGTTATTATGGCAGATTTGGATAATATGAAATGGGTTAATGATCATTACGGACATCAAGAAGGGGATAATGTCATAATGGTGGTGGCTGTGGCAATTCAAAGTGCCTGCAGAGGGAATGATATCTGTGCCCGTGTCGGCGGTGATGAATTTATTGTGGTAGGAATCAATGACGACCATAATCAGAAAGCATCAAAAATCATGAATGGGGTAAATCGATATATCGATAATTATAATAAAAACTCAGGAAAAGAATATCAGATTCAGCTTAGTATGGGAGCGTATAGTTCGCATATACGAACGGATGTGGATATAAAAGAGATTATGGACACTGCAGACCGTGTTATGTATTCCAATAAAACACATAATAAGCAAAGAAAAATACGTAATATCGAAATCTGAGTATAGTAAATAAATGCTGTTACCGAATGATAATTTTATCTAGGAACAATGTTATTTGCCTCACACACAGGTTGGAAGAACATCATATATATTTTGTATTTCGTAGTCGTACATTAATGTTCGCCTTCGAAATACAAAATATAAACGATGTCTTCCAAACAGTGCATTATGGCAATATAACATTATTCCTACATATTATATATTCGGTAACAGCATTTTATTTACTTATTAATGGGAGCACCTGCTCGATAAATATTTGTGACAAATGCGGGTCGAATTGGGTGCCGGCATTGTCTTTGATCTCCTTAACTGCTTCCTCAATGGTGATGGTTTTGGCATAGGTTCTGGAGGAGGTCATGGCATCAAAGGCATCGGCAATGGTGATAATTCTAGCTTGCAGGGTGATTTCTTCTCCTTTAAGTCCCTTTGGATATCCCTTTCCATCCCAGCGTTCGTGATGCTCTAATACATATCTTGCGATGTCGGAGTACTCATCATTGGAGCTTAATATTCTGTATCCGGTTTCGGCATGTCGCTTTACCTCTACCCAGTTTTGAAATTCTAGTTTTCCTAAGGATTCTAATGTATCCATATTCAGTGCAATCTTTCCGATATCATGCATTAAACCGGCAGTCTTAAGCTTCTTGGTTCTCTCCGGATCGAGGTTTATTACTTCCGCAAATACTCCACATATATTGCTTACTACCTGAAAATGGTGCATCTCTCTCTTGTTCTTCTGATAGAGTGTATTCATAATATGCTGAATCGTACTTCGCTTCATCTGAGCACTTTCAATTAATTTGTTGCGGTACATGATGTCCTCTGCGTCTTTAAAGATTTCACTGATGTTAGTATACGAGTTATACTTTGTTGCATGTCCCATTGAAATAGATAATACAACCTTTTTCACGCTCTCATTGGATACTGCAGTGGAGATACGCTCCAAAATCTTTTTGGTATCTGCTGAATTAGAACGGGGCAACAAGATGACAAATTCATCTCCGCCTATTCTTGCGATAATATCACTATCCCTGCATTCCTTTTTTAAGATGGAGGCAACAGTAGTTAACAATACATCACCAGCTTCATGACCGAATACATCGTTGGTTAGTTTAAGACCATTTACATCGGCCATAATGATGGATAAGGGAAGACAATCATTATCCTTGTTGAGGTTCTGTATCTCTTCTTCGTAATACCTTCGATTATAAAGGCCGGTTAGCTGATCATGATAGCTAAGGGAAAGTATTTTCTCATCGGCTTTTCTTTTCTCGGAGATATCGTTCATAATAACTGCGAATTGATCTTTTTTTGGAGAGTAAGCAGATATTGAAAAATATTTATCAACCTCTTCAGAATAACTCTCATATTGTTTGGGTTCACCGGTTAATGCAACCTGTCCGTATAGACTAATTAAGTAGCTTTCTGTATTTGGAAATACCTCAAGTGCTCTCTTGCCGATAATATCGCTTGCTTTTAGTCCGGTCAATTCCTCGTAGCTTTTATTCACGCTTAAGAAACGAAAATCAATGGGGTTTCCATCTTGATCACAGATAATCTCATGAACCGCCAACCCTAGTTGCATCTGTGATACCAGTAATCGAAATTGTTCTTCGCTGCTTTTTAACGCTTTTTCCGCTTTGTATTTTTCTGTGACATCACGGGTAAAAGCACATATAAGACCGCTCATTGGCATATAAGTGGCGCTGATTTCAATGTCTAAGACGGAACCATTTTTATGTTTGTGGCGTGTTTGAAAACGGAGAGAGCCTTCCTTTTCAATCTGGTTAAACTTCTCTAGTACATCTTCTTTTGTGCGATTTAAGAGAAGAGAGGACAGCGGTAAATTAATCAATTCATTTGTGGAATAACCTATCATATCACAGAATGCATCATTTATCTTATGAATATTACCCTGCATATCACAAAGCCAAAAGCCTGCCATTGTATTTTGTACGATAGTAGAATACTCTTCTTCAAGAATTTGCTTATCGGTGATATCCTGTATTTCTCCAAGGATTTTATAGGCATGTCCCTTGTCATCGCGAAGCACAGAAGCCACAGCATGGATATAACGTAATTTACCATCATCCTTACGAGTAATGCGAAAGATGATATCATACGGTTCATCTCGCTCCATTAGAGCATGCATTTTTACTATATTAAGATCCTTATCTTCCTTGACGAGAATATCATTCACCTCTGCCCAGGTGTATTGTTGGTCAGAAGGAAGTCCATATATTGAATATGCATTATCGGAAGCCCATATATAGCTTGTATGAATATCAATTTCCCATAGACCGGTATGAGTCAGCTTCTGCATCTGAGTAAGCAGAGTTTCAGTGTGTGAAAGCTTGCTCTCTAACTCCTTAAGCGCAGCTTCTTTACGAATGCTATTTATACATGGATTGGATTCATGGTTTAAATGACGTTCCTTTTGTTGAATTAGGAATGAAATCAACAAGGCGGAGGTGATCAATAAAGCAGCGGTAAGAAAGGAATTGAATGTGAAATGTTGCATGTTATAGTATTCGAGACAAATATGTATCAAGCCTAGAAAGCCTGCTACATACAAACCTTGCTTCCTAAACCACACACTCGCCAGAATAATCGGAATAAAGAAAAGGGGAGTATAATTATTATTTAATTGATAAAAAGCAATGCATGCAATTGTAGTACATATCAATATCATTATATGCTTTTTGTGAGTTGAATTGATACTCATGAAAAACGCTCCTATCGGAAATGCTTAAAAATTAGGTTGATGATAATTATATCAGATATCGTGAAGTTAGTATATAATATTGTTATATTCTGTACTAAATATAATGAATAGTTTAAAAAACATAGATTTTATAGGGAATATAAACCTAAAAACCTATGTTTTAAAGTGTTCTTTATAGTTGGAAGAAGCTAAAAACCTTTTACTATTTCCTTCGCAGAGGTTATTGAATCATTTAGAATGGCATTTACATCATTACCGACCACGTCCAGTCCGTCTGCGGCAATGGTAGTAAAATCAGTCACGCCTAAAAATCCTAATATGATCCTTAAATATCGATCACCCATTTCATAGGAAGACATAGGTTCAGCGGAATAAACGCCACCTCTTGAAGTGATATGAACAACTTTCTTTCCGGTGCATAGTCCGACTGGACCGTTAGCGGTATATTTAAAGGTTATTCCGGTTACGGTAATATAGTCGATATATGCTTTTAATATAGCAGGGATGCTAAGATTCCAGAAGGGAGCAGCGATGACGAATTTATCGGCTTCGAGGAACTGGTAAGCATACTTTAGGATTGGATGATCATGTCCTGCTCCATCCGCAGGTGTATGAAGCTCATTGATTTTGCCATATGGTAAAGGTGCGATTTCTTCTTTATATAAATCTAAAAGTACTACCTCATCAGATGGATGAAGTTTCTTATATTCTTCAATGAAGCAATCAGAAATCTTAAATGTTCTTGATTCTTCTGCAGGTTTAGCATCTGCTTTCACATATAATATCTTACTCATAAAGATTTACTCCTTTTCTTGCTAGTGTACAGTGTTGTTAATAGTATGGATTTATGTTAAGAGAATTTATTCAGAAATATTATAGTAAGTTTGGGTAGAGATAGCATATAGCTGATTAAGAATATTAAAAATTACAAAATTTCATGATATATATACGGCTGATTGTTGCCTATACGAATTGTGAGATTACAACTTTTTGTGTACATATATAAAATTTTTAATAAATTATAAGAAAAAACAAAAGCTTTATGTTACAATGATGTTAAAATTATGGTGGTTCTGTATAAGAGAATGAAAGAATTGGAGGGATATGAATGAATCCGATGCTAGATAGGATAAAGCAAATGGGAATAATTCCGGTGGTTGTTTTAGAAAATGAAAAAAATTCTTTACCACTGGCGAAGGCTCTGATTGAAGGAGGACTCCCTTGCGCGGAGGTTACCTTTCGTACCAAGGCAGCCGCAAAATCAATAGCCCTTATGACACAGGAATATCCGGATATGTTGGTGGGTGCAGGAACCGTTCTAAATATTAAGCAGGTGGATGAGGCGGTTGCGGCGGGAGCTAAATTTATCGTAAGCCCCGGATTTAATCCCAAGGTGGTAGATTATTGTAATAAAAATGAGATACCCATGCTTCCTGGGTGTATCACCCCGAGTGAAGTGGAGCAGGCAATAGAGCATGGACTCAAGGCGGTAAAATTCTTTCCGGCAGAGGCAGCTGGAGGACTTGCGATGATCAAAGCGATGTCAGCACCCTACACAAATATGATGTTTATGCCAACTGGTGGGATCAACATTGATAATGTAAAAGAATATCTTGCATTTTCGAAAATTCTTGCTTGTGGAGGAAGCTGGATGGTAAAAGAAGATTTGATTGAAAAGCAGGATTTTGATACGATAAAGAGACTGACCGAGGAAGCGGTATCCATTGTAAATCAATTCAGATAAGGAGATAGTCATGGCAAGAGTAGTGACATTAGGTGAAATCATGCTTCGGTTGTCCCCGCCGGGTCATCAGCGATTCGGACAAGCAGTAAGCTTTGATATAAATTATGGGGGTGCGGAGGCCAATGTAGCATTTTCATTGGTGCAATTTGGACATCAGGTTACCTATCTAAGTAAAATACCCGCAAATCCGATTGGTGATAGCGCCATTCAAACCCTGCAAAAGTTAGGAGTTGACTGTAATTATATCGCTCGCGGTGGTAAGCGTTTAGGAATTTATTATCTGGAGAACGGCGCATCCATTCGTCCCTCCAGCGTTGTGTATGACAGGGCGGACTCCTCAATTACAGAGGTGGAGAAAGAGGATTTTGATTTTGATGAAATCTTCAAACAAGTAGATTTGTTCCATGTCTCAGGAATTACTGCTGTAATTAGTGAGAAGGCTGCACAGGTAACCCTCGAGGCGATGAAGGCGGCGAAAAGACATAGCGTATGCGTGTCATTTGACCTAAACTATAGGGCTAAGCTATGGACAGATAATATACCAAGAAAACAAGAACTTATGAGCGCAATGATGGAATATGTGGATATCTGTTTTGGTAATGCATTGGACGCGGCAAAATGTCTGGGCTATAGTGACGGGGAGACGGATTATCAAAATAGTGACTACAGCGTATGTGTGAAGGATGATAACATGGCGAAGGTAGTAAAGAGATATAGGCTAACTTATCTTATTACCACCTTAAGAAAAAATATTAGCGCTTCCTATAATGAATGGTCGGCTGCTGTCTCAGATGGTCGTTCACTCTATAAAGGAAAGGAATATCACCTGGATATCGTTGATCGGGTTGGTGGTGGAGATGCATTTGCAGCAGGCTTCTTACATGGTCATCTGGCAGGAAAATCAATGGGAGATGCACTTGAATTCGGAATCGCTTCAGCAGCGATTAAGCATACCATCCCTGGGGATTTAAATTTTACAAGTGTTCATGAGGTAGAGGCACTTATTCATGAAGGCGGTCAGGGACGTGTCGTAAGATAAATTGATAGGTCGGATATAGTACAGAAAATAGATGGAGTTTTAAAATTATGATAAAGATAAATTTAGATACAATATTGAATTCCCATATCGTGGATGATTTAAAAGAAATGGCAAAGACTTTGAGGATAAAGGGCTACAGTAAATTGAAAAAGGCAGAGTTGGTCGATCTACTATCGGAAGAGATTGCAGATTATGATAGACTAGAAAAGGCTTGTCTTACTGCTACTGAAAATGACATACTGAATTTGACAAGAGTGACGAAGGAAGATGTATATATTAATCCGGAATCGTTCTCGTATCAGTACTGGGCAAGACTTTGTATTGTGTTTGTTACGGTGGAGGGAAGAGTTCACACCCCTGTTGAGATTGAGAACACGATCAAAGTAATTCTTATGTCGAAGAAATTTGAGAAGGCAAGAACAAGGGCTGAATGGATTAATCGTTATGCGTTAGCGTGTGTTAATTTATATTCGATTATTGAACTGGATAAGTTTGTGGAGATTGTGAATGCACAAACAGACCTAGAGGTGGAGAAAGAAGAAGTAATTAACTGGTGTAACCTGAGATATCAAAACAGAGGTTGCGAGATGTATTTTTATCAAAAAGGATATCTTATGTGTGACTCATATGGAGATAATGTACTCGATGTAACGGAAGATTATCGTCCTATGTTAAGTGCACAAAAGGGGAAACCTTATTATGTTCCTGACCAGGAGGAACTTCTCAACTATGAGGATGATATCTATGTTGAAGAAAACACATCCTTCAGGAATATGCTTAATTTTATCATCAGAAAAATGCGTCGTAATGAGGATGACGCTTATGATTATGCAGCTGAAATTCAGTTTCTGATTCGAAACGGAAATAAGCCCGGAGAGATCTTAGATGATTGCGCAAGAATGGGATTGGATTTTCTAAATGATAATCAGTTTAGTGAGTTCATGTCATATCTGATGGAGATGAATAATAACACCAGAATTCCGGAAAATCGAGGGTATACTCCGAATGAGATGAATAAGCTACAACCGCAAAATGAAGTTATATCGGAAGAGACGCTAAGGATATTACGTAATATGGGGGTGATGGGAGCAGGCATGGAGCAAGAATCGAATGTTATTCCCTTCCCGGTGAATCGTCAAGCAAACCCGAAGGTATATCCGAATGATCCCTGTCCTTGTGGAAGCGGAAAGAAATATAAAAAATGTTGTGGTAAGAATTAAGAACGTTTGTAATTGGTTTTGAGTGTACATAAAATAAAATATTGATATAAAAAGGTTAATGCCTCGGTTGGGAAAACAATCCGTGGGTATTAACCTTTTTTTCTATTAACCCTGAACAGTACTGAACTGTGAGTATAACTCAAAATTTATATTTTCAAATTTGTATTGAATATATCAAAATAAATTTGAATTACTGTATAAAATGTGGTATAATTAGAAAAGTGTTACCAATAGAAACAATAGCGGTATAGAGGTTGAAGAATGAAAGTAAACTATAATAAATTATGGAAGATGTTGATTGATCGAAGTATGCAGAAGAAAGATTTAAGAGAAGCTGCGAAGATCACAACGAATGCAGTGGCTAAGATGGGCAGGAATGAGAATGTGTCCACGGAGGTATTGTGCAAGATATGCCAGGCGCTGGACTGCAAAGTAGAAGATATTATGGAGATTGTGGACAAGCCCTGACCGTAGCAGGGTGTATCATACTTTGTAGTACCAACAGAATAAAGATAAAGAGGTAGAAGATGTTTACAACGATTGAATTGTTTGCAGGCGCAGGCGGATTGGCACTTGGAATTGAGAAGGCAGGCTTTCATACGCTTGGATTAATAGAATTTGATAAAGATGCTTCCGATACATTGAAGAAAAATAGACCAGCATGGAATGTAATCCATAATGATATTGCGAATATATCCGGTTTGGATTTGGAGGAGTATTTCTCCATCAAGAAGGGGGAATTGGATCTGCTCTCCGGTGGAGCTCCCTGTCAGGCCTTCTCCTATGCTGGAAAAAGGCTTGGTTTGGAGGATGCAAGGGGAACACTGTTTTACCATTATGCAATCTTTTTAGAGAAGCTTCAGCCAAAAATGTTCTTATTTGAGAATGTGAAAGGGTTGTTGACCCATGATCATGGCAAGACCTATAAGACCATGTTAACAATCTTTGCAAATGCAGGTTATACCATACACAAACAGGTCTTGAATGCCTGGGATTATGGTGTGGCACAAAAGAGAGAACGACTTATCACGATTGGAATTCGTAATGATTTGCTGAATGATATAGAATTTCATTTCCCTAAGGTGCATCATTATAAGCCGGTGCTTCGAGATGTATTGCTCGATGTTCCTGAAAGCGCTGGTGTAAAGTACGGCGAAGCTAAGAAGAAGATATTTGAACTAGTGCCACCGGGTGGCTACTGGAGAGATATTGATCCTGAAATCGCAAAGGAATTTATGAAGAGCTGTTGGGACATGGAAGGTGGTAGAACCGGAATACTAAGACGTATGAGTATGGACGAGCCATCACTTGCTGTGCTTACCTCTCCTTCACAGAAACAGACAGAGCGTTGTCATCCGTTAGAGGCACGTCCATTTACGGTAAGAGAGAATGCACGCTGTCAGAGCTTCCCGGATGACTGGGAATTCTGTGGAAATATCTCATCCCAATATAAGCAGGTCGGCAATGCAGTACCGGTAAACTTAGCTTATGAAATAGGAGCAGAGATTCGTAAGGCATTAGAGCAGGGGGCAAAGCTATGAGTTGGAATTTGAACTTTATTACAGAAGAAGAATTCGTCAGCCACGTTCAGGCCACCATATTAAAATACGGTGAGAAATTGGAATCTTATGATATAAAACGATTTAATGGGAATCTTATCGATCCGATCAAGTTGATCTTTGACAAGACGGTATATAAATCCTCATGGGACGAGATAGTGAAAAATGAAATCTTTCGTCAAAGGGATAAATCCAATAATAATGATATCGGATATTTTCATCAGAAAATATTCAACTTCATAGAAGGGTGTGAAGTGCCAGACGCCGGTTGGGATGTAATCTATCGTAATCCGAATGGTATCACCACCCCGGACGGAGATGTGGTACACACACTTTATGTTGAGATGAAGAACAAGCATAATACAATGAACTCCGCTTCCTCCGGCAAGACCTATATCAAGATGCAGAGCCAAATACTAGATGACGATGACTGCGCCTGCTTATTGGTAGAAGCAATCGCGAAGCGTTCCCAGAATATCAAATGGGCTGCCACGGTGGACGGCAAGAAGGTTCAGCACAGATTGATTCGACGTGTCAGCATGGATCAATTCTATGCGATGGTCACAGGGGAGGAGGATGCCTTCTATCAGATGTGCATGGTGCTTCCTGAGGTGATACAGAAGGTGGTCGATACCTCTGAGTTTGTATCCGTGCCGAATGATACCGTAATACATGAGCTCAGCAAGATATCCGATCTGTTCGAGGGTGCAACCCCTGATTTGTCTATGGCAGCAGCGGTATATATGTTAGGGTTTGGGTCATATCTGGGATTTAAAAGACCCGGTAATGAGAGCGAATCAGATGATCTGAGATTAAAGCGGTTATATGAGTATGGGAAAAAATCATAGTCAGATAATTGAGTTGATAAGTAAATAAATTTCTTCTATGGTGTAAAAATAATAGATAAACTGATTGCAGATTTGAATAAAATTTAGGGATTCAAGATACTTCATATTAAAAAAGAGACTCTTAACTTACGTTGAGAATCTCTTTTTTCAGTAACTCTATATCTGTTGCATGTGTTTAGGCAATCTAATATTTAACGACAACACTAAATTAATCATTGCGATTATTGCTGCAGCGATAAATACGGATTGATATGTACCTGTAACTTTCCATAATAGCCCACCAAGAGTAGGAATTGTCATAGCGAAAATATGATCAAGACTTGTTCCGGTTGAAAGGGTTGGGGTAACATCATCAGGAGTATCGCATATTTTTTTAACATAAGTAGAGCGTGCCATTTCAACTACGCTCAAAGAATTATCAAGGATATAACAAGCGCACATAATAATCACTGCAACGGATGCGGAGAATATTTTTTGTGAAAATGCGTAACCGCAACAAATAATAATTAATAAAATTGCTTCAGAGCAAAGAACAAATCTCTCGCCTAGTTTGTCTATGGCGTTTCCTACAATAGTTCTAGTTCCAATACTTAATACCGAAACAATTACCCCTAGAATAGCGAATGTAGGTGCATCCAAATGAAATATAGAAATCAAAACCCAAGGGGCAAAGGTTAAAAAAACTTGCTTTCTAGCACCATATAAAAGGCAAAGTACATAATAAAGTGAATATTTCTTCTTAAATACAAAGCGCGTACCACTAGGTTTTTTATTGTTAGTTTTTATTTGATGAGCAAAAAAGGAAGCGATTAAATAAAAGAAAGCAGCAGAAACAAATGCCCCTTTATAGCTTAAATGGCAAAATTTAAAACCCACCCAAACAAAGGTATATCCGAAAAGTGTAGCAAACAATCCATATGCGCTGTAAAGCCCTAGGCGTCTTCCTAAAGATTTGGAATCTGAAAGACTCATTCCGATACTTGAAGATAACGGCATATACATATGTGTTCCAAGACTATAAACCATTAGAAAAAGTATAAGAGTCACATATGAAGGTGATAAATAACCCATTCCCACAAGACCAATGCTTGCTAAAAACATTCCGATTGCAGACAAACGAGTATCACCTAAAAAAGCTAATAGACCTAGAACGATAGCGATGCACACCCCAGGAAATTCTCTTGGAAGTTCCAAAAAACCACGTTGAGATTCTGTAAGATGATATGTAGCATTAAGAAAATTATTAAATACCGTATTATAAATTCCTCCGGCAATTCCAGCAAAAATTCCTACCATAATAAACATAGTAAAGCTTCTGTCGTTTTTAAAATTGCATTTGATTTTGTTTAAAATTTTAATGCACTCCTTTAATTGAACGTATATTGGTTGCAAACATTTTATCCACTGTAAATTCAAGGTAATTACGTTTTCTACCATCACTTATTCTAGTAGAAAGTTGTTAATTGTGTCAATGTTTTTTATGGTATATTGTTTTTAGATATAAAATAATCCCCTAATCATAGAGATTAAGGGATACTTATTGCAGTTGAAGGGACTTGAACCCTCACCCAGTTGCCCGGACTAGAACCTGAATTATGTGAGGTAATTATATTGCGTATTGCTGGGTCGATTTATACATTTTATGCGGTGTTTCTCTAGGTGTTTTTCTATTAAGTATATATATCTCTTTTATTTTTTATTGTAGTTGCATTCCCATTTGCATTCCAATACTAACATTTGCAACTGGGGATTTACATTTATTTGCTTAAATAAATGCAAAGGTATATAATGTAAAATATGAATGAAATTACTTATAAATAACATGTTTCTGTATGAATTGAGTTATCCGAGATTTTTTACAAATGAAAGAGGTAAGATTATGAGATTAATTAAAGTTAAAATATGTAGGTTCCGTTCCTTCGGAGACGAAGAACAAGTGATTTATTTAAACAAGTTAACAACGCTTATCGGAAATAACAGCTCAGGGAAAACGTCTTCTTTACAGGCTTTATTAAAGATCTTCGCTGATAATTCCAATGAACGTAATTTGTTGAAAAGTGATTTCTTTTTATCTAATGAAAAGAAGCCTGAAGATGTTACAGAACAAAATCTTTATATTGAAGCAGTATTTGATTTTCCGGAAGTGGAGCAAGATAATGAAGAGGGAGAATATTCTATTCCTTTCTTTTTTGAGCATTTTGTAGTAGAAGAACCTGATGGCATACCTTATTTGAGAATTAGGTTGGAGGCTTCTTGGCGAAAAGGAAATAGCATAGATGGGTCGATAGAAAGTAGAATAAGTTATATCACTTGTCCAGAGGATGAAGAAATTAAAGACGAAAATAGAAAGAGTGCAAATAGACATGATTTAAATAATATTAGAATGATTTATGTTCCGGCAACAAGAGACCCATCAAAACAATTAAGGAATGTATCAGGTACAATGTTATATAGAATTATGGAGAGTATAAACTGGAGTGAAAAGACAAAAAATTCAGTAGAAGATAAAATAAACGAACTTAACATAGCCTTCGAGCAAGAAGCAGGTGTTTCTATAGTCAAGAATGTAATACGTGATCAGTGGAAAGAGTATGATTCGGATCATAGATACACGAATGCTGAAATGCGTTTTAATAGTACTGATATGGACTCGATTTTAAAAAAATCGGATATCGTTTTTTCACCTACGGTTACTGGAAGAGAGTGTAATATTGATGAAATGGGTGATGGACTACGTTCATTATTTTATATATCAATGGTCGACAGTATGCTTGAAGTTGAAAACGAAATAAAGAAAGAGATTGAAAGTGAGACGGAACTAAAATCTTTCAAACTAATACCACCTATCCTTACGTTAGTAGCTGTTGAAGAGCCTGAAAACCATATATCACCCCATTTACTGGGCAAACTAGTAACAAAATTAAAGAATATTTCTGAAAGAGAAAACGCGCAGACGCTTATTGCATCACATTCGCCCTCAATAATAAGAAGAATTGATCCAGAAGATATAAGGTATTTAAAAGTGAGCGAAAAAGATCTATCTACTAGGGTTAAGTCACTTAGTTTTCCGTCTCGTGAAAGATACGAAGATAAATATAAATATATTAAAGAAGCTGTTCAAGCACATCCAGAAATATATTTTGCAAAACTCGTTGTATTGGGGGAAGGAGATAGTGAAGAAATTGTATTACCCAAACTTATAGAATTGTGTGGAGGTAATATAGACAGTAGTGGAATTTCAATTGTTCCGTTAGGAGGTCGTTTTGTAAATCATATTTGGAGATTATTAAATGATCTTGATATAGCGTATATAACACTACTGGATCTTGATAGTGAAAGATTTGGTGGGGGTTGGGGAAGAGTAAAATATGTTCTTCAACAACTCTTAGAAATTGGACATGATAGAAATATATTATTGAATACAAAAGATGGAGTATTAAAGAAAAAAGAATTTGATAATATGCAAAACTGGAAATTAATTAAGAATGGAAGAGATTTGAAATCATGGATTGAGTTTTTGGAAGGTTATGATGTTTTCTTTTCTTCTCCGCTAGATTTGGATTTTATGATGTTAGAATGTTTTGAAGATAATTATAAATCAATTTTAAATAATAATGAAGGTCCATTTATTAAAGATATTGGAAAGATTATAGATATTGAGGTAACAGATCACCAAAACCCCAATTATAAAAAAAGAATAAAGAATGATATACATTGTACATTAAAAGAGAATGGAGGAACTGGACACACTTACACTGAAAAACAGAAGAGTCTTATGGTTTGGTATAATTATTTCTTTTTAAATAGAGGGAAGCCAAGTACTCATTATTTGGCACTATCAAAAATAGATGAAAAGTTACTAAAAGATTTATCGCCTGTAGTGTTAAAGAGAATGGTTAAGAGAATTAACGAGAAATTAAATGTCCTATAGGGAGCAATTTCATATGATAAAACAAGTGATATCTGATAATGAGTGGAATCCCGTAGATGGGATGATATTGGAGGAAAATGCTTTAAGTACAATAAGAGAAGACCATAATGTTCTAGTTATAGCTGGTCCTGGTGCAGGTAAAACGGAATTATTAGCTCAAAAGGCGTGTTATCTATTGCAAACTAATAAGTGTATATATCCTAAAAAAATACTTGCAATTAGTTTTAAAAAAGATGCCGCTGAAAATTTAAAAGAAAGAGTTGAAAAACGCTGCGGTAAAGAACTAGCAGGAAGATTTATTTCGTTAACTTATGATGCTTTCGCTAAAAGTATTCTTGATAGGTTTAGAAGAGGGCTGACTTCTGAGTATCAACCAATAGCTAATTATCTTGTTAATGAAGATAAGGAAATAATGCGTGCTTTTGAAGATTCAGGTTTTATAAGAAATAGATCACAAAGTGTATCAAAATTAAAAACATACTTTTACAATCAACTTGCGGCAGTGAAATTGCCAATAGATATAAATGAAATAGAGACTACTACTAGTAAGGCTTGGCGATTATTATTGAAAGGTAATGATAATATAAATTCATGTTTAACCTTTCAAGTCATATCAAGATTAGCTGAATTTATTATTCGTTCAAATCCTCGTATAAAAAAGTCCTTGACAAGCACTTATTCGTATGTTTTTTTAGACGAATTTCAAGATACAACTGAAATACAATATGAATTTATGAAAACCTGCTTTATAAATTCCAATACCAATTTAACAGCTGTGGGAGATCGAAAGCAAAGAATTATGTTGTGGGCAGGAGCATTAGATACAGTTTTTGATGATTTTAAAGTTGATTTTATTTCTAGAGAAAAACCACTATTAATGAATCATAGATCAGCCCCTAAGCTTGTTGAATTACAAAGAAGGATGTATGAATCTCTAAAAGATGAACCAAAGGAAATTACATTTTCGAAGAAGTGGAATTACAATGATGGAGAGATAAATCTATATAAGTTTTCTAGTTATACGAATGAAGCGGAGTATATAGCGGATGATATTCTAAAAAAGTACTCATCTGGTACTAAATTAAAAGAAATATGCATATTAACAAAACAAACTCCTCAAGCATATACAAATGATCTCATATATTGCTTGATGCAAAGAGGTATAAAAGCAAGAATTGAAAATGATTATCAAGATTTGCTAAAGGAGCCATTGACATTATTGATCATAAATTTTCTTTACTTAGTTCCTAATACTAAAAGACCGAGTAGTTGGGAATTAATTATGAATTACTTAAATGCTTTATATTTGGATGATATTGTATATGATTACGATATAATAAGAAATAAGCAGAAAGAAATGATTAACATAATAAAGAAATCAAAAAAGAGTTTAGAAAATTGTAAAGAAGTATTTACATTCACAGAGGTAGTTATGAATATCCTTGACTTTTATGGAATAGAAAATTTGAAATCAATGTATTCTAATTATTCACAGGGAAATTTATTTGAAAAGATTCTAGATAGCCTTATAAATTTATTATGGGAAGAGTACATACAAGCTAACAATTGGAAACTAGCAATAGAGAATTTTGAAGGAAAAAATTCTGTTCCAATAATGACAATACATAAAAGCAAAGGATTAGAATTTGAGATTGTATATTTTATTGGACTTGAGGATAGTGCATTTTGGAATTTTCAAAATCAACCCATGGAGGATAGATGTGCATTTTTCGTTGCACTTTCAAGAGCAAAAATTAGTATAAACTTCACTTTTTCTAGTAACCGAAAGGTCGGTTATAATTTTACACAAAGTCATAATTCAATTAATGAATTTTATGATTTGCTTGAAAATTCTGGAGTCGTAAATGCTGTTGAATTTGACTAATTGTATGATGGATATGATTAAATCGGGATTAATTGAAGAAATTTGAAGAGGGTGATAATGGTGAATATTGTACTAGATCAAGATGAGATAGATGAATGCATAACTTTTTCGAAAAAATGTGCTAAAGCGCAGCAAGAAATAGAGTTTGGTCAAGAAGATACTAAACCTCGATCATGTAAAGAAATTGCACGAGATAACTTAATAGGTAAAATCGCTGAAGTGGCTTTCGCAAAGTTTATGAAAGATAAATATAATATAGAAATTCAATTGGATTTTGAATATTATCCAAGAGGAGTTTGGGACGATCAAGATGCTGTGATAAATGGGTGGCGCATTGATGTAAAAGGAACTCGTCAAGGAGGTAAATGGTTATTAATTGAATGGAATAAATTAAGATTCCGTAAAAAGCAAAGACTTCTATCGCATTTCTACGTAATGTCATCGGTTGGTTGGGATCGTAATAATGATTTACCAACAGGATTTGTTGATTTAGTTGGATATGCTACATTAGGTCAATTAAAAAAAGGTTTTGAAAATACTTTTATTATAAAAAAAGGCGATAAGCTACCTGGAACTAATACCATTTTACAAGCAGATAATTATGGTAGGAAGTTTAGTGATTTAGCAAAGGATTGGAATAAAATGATTTATTGTATAAAAGATAAGGAAGTAGCAGAGACATCTAGTTATGATGGTATATAATAAACTGATTATGAACTACTGTGAAGGAGATTGGAATGATAGATACAAATATTTTAAGTCCGGAAGAAAAGTTAGCTTTAGTATGTTTATATTATGCACAAATTAAAAGTGATGATATTAAATATGCTAAGAAAAGATGCGTAAACACGTTAACACTAGTTGCTAATCGATTAGGATTCACTTATAGCAAAGCAAAAAATGATAGAGATGCTTTTGACGCCTTATATGATAATGGGCGCAAGGGATGGACAGATAGACCTCTAGAAAAAAGAAGTAGGTTTTTATATTCGATATATAAGAAATATAAAGATACATCTTTTGGTGATTTGGAAAAGGCCGCACTTCAAATAATTGAAGAATCTCAAAAAGAAGGTAAGCCGTATTTTAGTATAAAAACAAAAGAGCCCAGTATTGTCAAATCTATTTTGTCAAGAGATAAGAATGTTGAATTTGATGGTTTGAATATATTACAAGACTCATTGAAATTGGGTCAAATTGTATTTGTTGTTCTTGGAGGAGATAAACCGGAGTGGGACACGGGACTAATTGGAATGGGTGTTATATCCAAAGAGCCATATGATATTGGATACAGTGGTAAAAATTATCGTATACAGGTTGATATAAAATTACTTTTAGATAAAGCTATTAAAAGAGGAGATTTGCTACCCTATAAAGATACATACGGAATAATAGGTATTGCGCCAATTGTTAAATGGGAACCAAATCAAGCTTTATCGCAAATTCAAGAGGAAAATGCGATAGCTTTAATGCGGGCAATGTTAGAATTATGCCCAAGCATTGAGAGTGATTTGACTTCATTAATAGACAATGACTTAATGATTAGAATAAAAGGATCTGCACGAAAATACGTTGAAATTGAAGTTGCTTATGGGAATGATATTAAATCCTCAATGATAGAAACACTGAACAGTTATCTTGAGGAAGAACCAGAAAGTAATCAAGAAGATGATGACCGAGCATACGAATCCTATACAAAAGATGACTTTTTGCATGAGGTTTTCATGGAAGAAAAATCGTATGAAGATTTATGTGGGCTAATTGATATAAAAAAGAATGTTATATTACAAGGACCTCCCGGTGTTGGCAAAACCTTTGCGGCTAAGCGTTTGGCATATTCAATTTTGGGCACGAAAAATGATAATAATATTGAGTTTGTTCAATTCCACCAGAGCTATAGTTATGAA
The DNA here is from genome assembly GCA_023392615.1 of Bacillota bacterium. Classification (GTDB taxonomy): domain Bacteria; phylum Bacillota; class Clostridia; order Lachnospirales; family Lachnospiraceae; genus Mobilitalea. The sequence continues at coordinate 271,124 of JAEVYT010000002.1, forward strand.
GATTTTGTAATCGGTTATCGTCCGAACGGGAATGGTTTTGAACTATCGGAAGGACCTTTCTTTCTATTCTGCGAGAAAGCAAGAAAAAGTAATGAGAAGTTCTTCTTCATTATCGATGAAATAAATCGTGGAAACATGAGTAAGATTTTTGGTGAATTATTAATGCTCATTGAAGCTGATAAACGTGAAGAACATGCAAAGCTTTTATATATTAATAAGGTATTCTCAGTGCCGGAAAATGTTTATATTATTGGTATGATGAATACGGCAGATAGAAGTTTAGCGATGATTGATTATGCGTTGAGACGTCGATTTTCATTTTTTGATTTAAAACCTTCATATGATTCTACAGGATTTATTCAATTACTCGAAAATAGCAATAATATTAACTTTTCAAAACTGATTAATGTAGTAAAAAACCTTAACAATGAAATACTCAGAGATGAAACCCTTGGAGCAGGTTTTTTAATTGGTCATAGTTATTTTTGTAATCTTGGCGAAGTAAATTCTGAACGACTTTCTACTATAATTGAATACGATCTGATACCTACACTGCAAGAGTATTGGTTTGATGAACCGAATAAGGTTGATCAGTGGGCTACACAACTCCGCGGAGCCTTATTATGATAAGAATACAAAATATATATTATATGCTGGCTTATGCATTTAGGGTACTAAATGAAGGCAAATATGCGAACTTATCTTCTGAATCATTTAGTAATACATCAAATTTATTTGCTTCAATCCTAACTAAAGGGATAACAAATCAAGTCAAAAGGGGATTGGGAAAGGAATATGTTTTAACAGATGAAGATCTCCTAAAGCCAAGAGGGAAAATTAATATTGCTAATTCAATTAAGCAACAAACAATGATAAATAGCCGCCTGAGCTGTGAATTTGATGAATTATCTCATAATATTGCGGTGAATCAAATACTTAAATCAACAGCAATGTTGTTGATTCGTACAAATGATGTTAGTAAAGAACATAAGAAGGCTTTAAAAAAAGTATTAATTTATTTTGGACCGGTAGAAGAAATTCAATTATCAAGCGTTGATTGGAAGCATATTCATTATCACCGCAACAATGCAAATTATAAAATGTTAATCAATATCTGCTATCTAGTTGTAGAAGGATTGTTGCTCTCTGATAATGCAGGGGAGATAAAAGTACGAGCTATTTACGATGATCAAAAAATATATAGGCTATATGAGAGGTTTGTACTTGAATATTATAGGAAACATTACCCGCAACTAAACGCATTAGCATCCCACATAAAATGGAATGTTGATGATGATTTTGTTCAGTTTCTACCGGTTATGAGATCCGATATTATGTTATCATATAATGAAAAAACCTTAATAATTGATACAAAATACTATCAAAAGACTATGCAAAGCATTGAAAAGTACGATAGTATAAAGTTGCATTCAAATAATATATATCAAATATTTACGTATGTTAAGAATTTTGATATAAAGGGATGTGGCAATGTCAGTGGGATGTTATTATATGCAAAAACAGATGAACAAATTTCACCCGATTATGTTTATAGTATGAGTGGAAATACAATCTGGGTTAAGACGCTTGATTTGAATCTTGGATTTGAAAAGATTTGTAATCAAATGGATGATATCGTTTTTAAATGGTTGGGAAATAACGATATAAGCAGGTATGAATAAAGTATTTGGGAGGGATTATTATTTACGATAATTTAGCCAATAGTGTTTTTTTTGAACCACTAAGAGAAGGTATGGATGAACTTTGGATATTGTCCGGTTATGCAACACCCAATATGGCATCATGGCTCATTAAAAATATTCAATCGATCACAACTAAAAAAATTAAGATTTCGTTAATCGTAGGGATGGTTCCTCATGATGGGTTAAGTGTATCGGTTCATGAGGGATTTAGAGAGTTGGTTAATAATGGTGGATTTGTTGAAAGTCTAACTTTTCAATGTAGTTATGTGTATGAAAGACCACCGGTGCACTCAAAGCTCTATATCTGGCTTAAAAATGGACTACCACTTTATGCATTTACTGGGTCTGCCAATTTTACTCAATCAGCGTTTGGTACATCAAAGCGAGAATATATGATTGCTTGTAATTCATTTGAGGCATTTGAGGCATGGAAATACTATCGTATGATAGAAGAGCACACGATATATTGTAATCATTCTGAAGTAGAAGATTATATTATTTTAAGACCCATTCATCCGATATTGGATATGGAAAATAACCCCCAAAATAGTTTGGAGGGAGCAGGGGTAGAATCGGTTACTTTATCTTTATTAGCGAGAAATGGAGAGACGGGTATTAAATCAGGCTTAAATTGGGGGCAAAGAAGCTATAGAAATAGGAATGAGGCATACATTGGATTATCAGCATACATAGCTCGAAGTGGATTCTTTCCACTTAACGAGCAACACTTTACAGCTGTTACAGATGATGGTCATCAACTAATTTTACGTGTAGAGCAACAGAATGACAAAGCTATAACAACACCACTAAGTAATGCACAATTAGGGGAGTATTTTCGTAAAAGATTAAACAAGCCAAATGGTGAATATATATGGAGGTCTGATTTGGAGGTATATGGAAGGACGGATGTTACATTTTATAAACTTGATGATGAGCAATACTATATGGATTTTTCGATAAATAATCGGAGCCTATTGTAATTAGAACAATAGGCTCTGGTTTTTAATTATTCATTTATATTAGCGGGAATATATTCATAGTCAATTCCGGCAAAGGATCTTTGAATTGCCTCAAATATAATTTGGACCCCTTTGCATGGTACAGCCATTCCTATTTGTTTTCGAACGCTCTCTTTGGAGCCTATAAATTCGTACGTATCAGGAAAAGTTTGAAGCCTTGCGCGCTCTCTGTTAGTTAAGGCCCGAGGTTCTTCCCAGTGATATATATGAGTCCCTCCCCCACCACTTCCGGTTACTGTATAAGCGGGCTTGTTTGGATCTAAACGTTTATAAATTTGGCTAATTCGAGCTCCTGAAACATTGAGTTGTAACTCCTTGGGTAAATTGGCAGTAAATGCATTTTGTCCGGGTAGTATATGTTCAAGTCTTTGGATAACAGTATCAGACTGCCGCGTGCGTTCGTTATTGGTTGCATTTTGGGGAATGGGAGGATTTTCAATAGCATTACGGCATGTATTATTAATGTTTGTATAAGGAGCTGGAGAAGGTACTCTAAACGTAATATTTAAATCGTTTCGAACACCTACAATAATAATTCGATGTCGCGCTTGTGGTATGCCGTATTCTTCAAATTTATATAAATGCGGTGTGATATTATATCCAGCACCTCTTAAATCTTCTAAAATTGTAGCGAATGCTTGACCATCGTTAGCATTTCTCAAGCCTCCGACATTTTCGGCTAAGAACCATAAAGGATGAAAAATATTAAGTGCATTAACACCGTATGTATAAAGTGGTCCGTATACACCGTCCATGCCCCTTTGTTCACCTACTACACTATAATCGTTACATGGAAAACCGAATGCCAATGCGTCTATGGGAGCAAGTCTTGTTAAATCAAACTGTCTAATGTCAGCATGATACACTGTTTCTGGATTGTTAGGACAAATATTGTGCCTATATGTCTGGCATGTATCATAATCATAATCATTAGCCCACTGATGAATAATGGAATATTCATCATAACCTATATTTGCATTAGTGGCACCGCAAGCTATTCCTCCTGGACCACAGAATAATTCTCCTAATCGAAATGGCATGGCTTAACTCCTCTCGTTGTCTTCTCTGTATTTTGTTAACAAATTTATATGGTGCTGAAAGAGAGATTTTTCTTCTTCATTTAATAAATCAATATTATGAAACACTTTTTGGTATTCAAGTAAATCACTTCTGTTTAAAAATCCAGCTTTAATAAATATATCAATAACATTAACGTTATATAAGATCGCTAATTTTTTTAATGCTATTGGAGATGGCTCTTCTGTTGAACCGTTTTCAATCCTACTTAATGTTGAATCTCGTATATCTGTTTTAAGATATACATCATTTAAACTAAAATTATGGTTTTCACGTAAATACCTTAAATATAAGCCCAGCTCAGACATAATTATCACCTCGATATTATTATAGCATTAATGCTGCTAAAACGCAATATAATTATAAAAATGCTGCGTTGTTGCAGCGTTTTTATAATTATTCTCTATAAAGTTACTATTTACTTATATGCTGAAGCGAAGCTGGGGCTTCGATATTGGGCTTTGACGGGTATATATATGATTAAGCAACAAGAGTGTATCAAAGAAGTAAAGATAGTTGCTAATTTAACTTAATGTGATAACAACCATGTAATAACAAAAACGATATTATTGTTATTAGTAATTGTAATTTATAAGTAAATATTGTAAAGTAAATATATACTTTCTGTAAAATCATATTAATCATTCATCGATCTGTAAAACGTCGTTAAAACCCCATTTATAAAAAATAATGAAAGGAGATATAATTATTTTTACTATTCCTGAAAAACGTCTATTGAGTGATTCGTATTTCTTGTTGATTTACTCGGATGATACATACTACGAAATCATGTCAAAGAAAACTAGTCACCTCTGGATTATAAAAAAGGGTATAAACTCTAATAAACTAATAAATATCTATCATAAACATTCAGCTAATATTCCATATTATCACAAGCAAAAATCAGTGAATACCGTTAAAATGGCAATAGAAGCCATTAAATCCCATGACGATTACGTTATCAATAAGCAAGGATATTGATAAATATTTAAATTAATTAGGGTATATAGTCTCAGCAACGGCTTATATTGTAAGTGTGAATACGAATGGTTATATATTATATTAATGCCCTGGCAGGGGGCGTCCATTCGCATCGGATCATATAAAATTCTTTAACTAAATTCTTAATGCCATAGTTCCATTCTATGATTATATATTATATCTCTGATATACGTTAACGCATATTAGTGTAAGTAATATATGAGGAGGTCTATATGGCTATAACCAATCAAATTCAAGAATTAATATCTAATCCTACACCCAGAAAACGAGTCAGTATAATTAAAACAGTCATTGTCAAAGAAGCGACCATGCTTTATGGTTCAAGACGGATAAACACGCCGGTACTTGCAGCAGATCTTGCAAGAGATTTATATAAAAATGCAGATCGTGAAATGCTTCTTATTGCATCACTTGATTCCAAATGTGCACCTCTATCCATTGAGATTGTTTCTATTGGAAATATCAATACATGTATTGTTTCACCCCGGGAAGTATTCAAACATGCAATTGTAAGCAATGCTACCCACATTATTGCTTTCCATAATCACGTTAGTGGTGTCTTAACACCATCAAGTGAAGATATCGCAGTAACTAAGCGTTTAGTTGAGTGTGGTAATCTTCTTGGTATTCATCTCCTCGATCATATTATTATTGGTGAAGGACATTCTTATTTAAGTATTAGGGAGGAGGATCTGGTTTCATTTAATGCAAATCAAAATAACTATTTAAGATAAAGTTAAATATAACTACTTATTTACATGATAAAAAGGAAGAGAAATATTATTCCTTTTTATCAATGAAATTAGAAGTTGAATCATTTATAGTAGATATGTGTAAATATTCCAAAGAGGTGAAGAAATGGAGAGCAACGAAGTTACTTCAAGTGATGGCTTCCTACCGGTTTATAAAGAAATTTCAGAAATAATTGGCCCTGAATATACATATGAAATATTTAAAAATATGCGAGGGCAACAAGTTACTTTTCCTAAACGACTTTATAGTACAGATTTCGTAATAGACAAGATTAATAGTAGTGATGGCATCAATATTCGCAAAATAGCTTTAGAATATGATTATACAGAAAAATATATTCGACAAAAATTAAAAGAAAGAGGAACAACAGAGAAACTCTAGACTAGGAGGAAACAAAATATGCTTTTTGCTATTATTTATACTGCTCTTGGATACTGGGCTTATGGATATGTGAACAGAAATAAATTTTATATTTATTCTGAAACGGGTGGACTATTTATGCACAAATTAATAATGGGAATATTATTAGGATGGATTATGATTCCAATTGCTCTTCTGAAAATGATATTTACCAGAAGATAATGTATCGCCTCATAATTTAATAACAAAAATCAAATCGACAAAGGAGAAATTGAAATGATTGGGAAATCTTTAATGACAAGAATAGTATTTCTTGTAATCGCTATTTTTTTAACTATTGCTTTTTACAGCTATGGTGTGCCGGCATCCATAATGACTGCCTGTTATGTTCTGATAGCAATTAGGATTTTCTTTGTATTAACTATGTTTTATGGTAATAAACACCAAAGTCGAAATTAGCAAGTTTCTTCTAACAAATGTTACATTACATATTCTAATGAATAGTACAATACCAGACTTACTCTTTTGAAAAGGGTAAACAAGCGGTCTCTTGTTATGGCTTAAAAATAATATAATATTTATATTTTAGCATTACTTACTAAGGAGCGTATATGAAATATTTAATTTGGTTTATCCCATTATGTTTACTTTTATTAGCCGGTTGCGGGAATAAAATAGACTCAAAGACTAATCCGGTAACTCCCTCTCGGACAATTTTTCCTACACCATCTTTAACTCCCACAACGATGCCGATCCCAACATTAACTCCGCTAGATAAAAAGTATCAGAATTATGATGAAAATTATGACAATGGTACTGATATAGACAAAACTAAGATTGTCCCAATGACAGATATAAATACGATTGAAGAAATTCTTGCTAATAGCATTTACTATCGGACGTGGTATGGATATGGAGAATCGACATACGGTCAAAAATTTGTTGTCAATAAATTTAAGAGAGACAATAAAGAATATGGAATAAAATTAATAGTTGAAAACGGGAAAAATGATTTGTTAATATTCTATTACTACTTAACTTCCCCCGAGACTATCTATCAGGAGTCTATTTATGAAGAGGATGGGGTATATATTAATAATAATAATTCAGGACCATTCTCGAATTTAACTGCAGAAGAATATGAATCGTATATGAATCAACCGGAACAAACATCTCAAGATGAACTCTCTGATGATCTCAAGATGCATTTATATGATGATGCCACTTTAAAGGCACAGCAGAAGATTGCATCCATGTACGATATAGAATATTCGCTAGTGTCCTCCGCTAATTACAGTTTCCCTGACATTGGTGACGCGTATATGGAGTTTAATGGAATTGACACCTGTAATATTTCATTTTCCGCAGAATTTAAATACAGTTCACTGTTTGATATTCTGAATCCAATTGACGATACATATTTTTGTGAATTTGAATATGTTCTTCAAGAGGGAGTATTTAAATTGAAGAAGATGTCTGTTCAATAAATCGCTTCAATAGACGGATTTAATTAAGGAACAATTTAATAAAAATACATAGTAATTACTGTTGCTTTAGCCGGCTAAATTGTTTGCTTAGCATCATACAACTAATTCTTTGACTTAATAAGCAATAACTACTCCGCTTCTATCTATCAGATAGAAGCGGTTTTTTATTGAGGAATCCTTTATGGGTTAAGATAAAATTTATTAAACTGATTTTTATATATGATTTTATACACTAACTACATACAAAATAGTATATGAAAGACAAGAAGCTACAAAACAACAATTCAAAATATCCTATCTATAAATATCAAAATAAAAAGGAGATAAAGCAAATGGTTTATAATGAGTTTTGTGAGGAACTTAAATATTCTGTTCAGTCAATAATCGGTCGAGGTTATGTTATTAGCCTTTTGGATGATAATAAACTTAACGGTATAATAAGAAACAGTATAGTCATTATGAAAGATGGTGAAAGCGTTGCGCCAGCCCTTTACTTGGAAGAATGCTACAATGATTATTTAAAAGGAATATCTCTTGATGTTATAGCTGCTGGCATCATAAACGCATATTTTAATAATTATAAATCTCTTGACAATATTAAAGTTTCATTGATGGGTTTCAAGCAAGTTAGTGACAAAATATTTTTCAAGCTTATTAATTATGACAAAAACATAGACTACTTAAAGGGTCTGGCGCATATTCGATGGATGGATTTGGCTATTACTTTCAGTATCCTTATAAAAAATGACTTAACTGGAAGTGCATCGATTAATATAAAAAATGATATGTTAGATTACTGGCAAGTATCAATAGATACGTTAATGGAATTAGCAGAGCAAAATACACCTAAACTATTTAAGGCTAACGTTAAGCGAATGAATGATATAATCGAAGAGATAATCATTAGTCAATTTAAAGAATCTGGAAGTACTGACATAGATGATATTCTAAAGGATTTGATTATATCCTCCAATACTCTTGATAATGCAGATAATCTATATGTAGCAACCAATGTATCAGGTGTCAACGGAGCCGCATGGCTGTTATATAATAACGAACTACGTAATCTGAGTGAAAATCTTGGTAGCAATTTGTACATACTTCCATCAAGTATACATGAGGTAATTATCGTTCCTTCAGGAAAACAGATGGCAAAATATGATTTATTTCAGATGGTTAAGGAGGTAAATGAGACCCAAGTACCTTATATGGAAATATTATCCAATAATGTATATCTATATGATTATGAAAAAGATCACCTTACTGCATTATTTTAGAAGGTATAAATCTATGTGCCCCTTAGCCCCCTCGACCCTCACATGTGAAATATAAGGAAGTTGTTGTTATTGGAGAACTATAATACATATCTAGGTGGGGGACAAAAGGGTCAAGGGGGACTAGGCAGTAATACAGTGATATCCTAATGAATGACGAGTTGTTGTGTTGTAACTAGAGACCATACTTAAATCTGTTACAAGAATGGTGAATGCTTATTTAAACAAGCAATTGTGATTATAAAGAGACCCAAGTAGTAATCTTCTTGGGTCTTTAATTATTACCCCATCGAACGCATACTTAAAGAGTGCGGTTAGTTTCAGCATATTTTTGTATTTTCATCATTTCATTAATTTGATTATGTCCAAAGTTATAATTATAGAGAGGCAAATTTTTAGTGTTGTTTTCTAATACAAATTTATTTATATCAAAGCATTTTTTATAAGGTATGCGAAAATATTCTTTGCTAAATGTTCTATCAAAATAATAATCTAGGTCTGATATAGAAAAAATATTTCTAGATATTTCATAATAAAATTTAGCTGAATCATAGGACTCTATATTTAATGGCTCCTGTAAAGGATTGATTGATTCTTTGTTTCGATTATCATGCATTTTATGAGAGCTTTTATCTTTTATATTAGTAAAATTGCATTCGTTATAATTTTTCATAAAATATTTTATATATGCATCAGTAGCAGCATCAGAACCCACCTGTCCGTTAAAACCGTAATCACTAGGATTCATTTTGGAAATTTTAAAAGTAATATGTTGATCCATTAGCTCACCATCACCAAAATCATATGTCAGGAAATCGTAATAGTTATTGACATAATCAGTAAGAGAATCAATCATTGCGTTCAAAGGATTTTCGGGTGACTTATCTTTGTAAAATTCATAAAGTTTTATAAAGAAAGTCTTCTCGTAAATGGGGAAAGTGATATATGAGGCATAATATAAGAAGTCATTAACTAATGTCATCCAAGTATGTATATGGTCAGCAGCATCAAATGCGGTGTCATTTAATAATCCGACAATGGTTTTATTGTTTTCTTTCATATTGTTCCAATAATTTTCTTTTAAGAATGTGTATTCAATTGAATTATAGGCCCAATTGATAAAATATCTTCTTGAAAAGGTATTAGGAAGCATATTGAATTTTGATATTATAGAGTAATATAAATCTCCTGATAAAGGATAATTATTTGATTTACTGTTGTGATTTCTTACTAATTCATGAAGTAAGAGATAAGGGTAAAAGCGCTCCAAGTTATTTTTATAGAGTAGCATATCGGCATAATTTGTCTTTGCTTTGTCTGAAGAATCCCTAGAATTTTTAACAAAGTCTTGTAAGACAATACTGAAATCGACAATTTCGTTGTAGGAAACATTTACTTTCGGTTTCATGTTATCTATTCTTTTATTTAATAATTTAGAATGTCTAATAGTATTGTAGTATAAATCTGAGTTATGTAGATTGGAACAATATTCATTATAGCTATCATCGTCCATATTGTTACCATATGAATATGCCAATACCATTTTTGTATAATTGCTGTCGCTGATGTATTTTTTATATTTATTAGCTGATTGTAAAAAATTGTTTGGATTATCATTATAGCATCCAATAAAATCAAAAACTGACTTATTGGTATTATCTTTATCTGTGTGAAGATTATATTTTATACTTACTCTTTCTTTATCTTGGTTTGTTTTATATTCGAATTCATATAAATCTTTTAATTCAAAGTACCCTAAATCACCAAAATATTTTGCAATTCGATAAGGAGATACATCTGTATTATATTTATTAAGTGATAATGATTTAGCAGTATTTAAAGCACTTATAATACAATGATTTCTTAGTAAAAGTGATATAACTTTTTTATCGAACTTACATCTGTTTATGGCTTCTATTTTAGTGGTAGATCCAAATATGTCTTGGGGTATTGAAAATTCCATACATGCGTCATCAGTTTCGGAAAAAATTCCATGGATAATCTCTTCTGAATCTGATGCCTTAATTTTGTTTTGGAGATTAAAGAATAAAGTATATTCTAGTATCTTTTTGGTTTCGTTATAATCTTGATTAAAATCTTTAAAAATTGTCAAGCTCATTTTTTTCTCCCCTTTTAATAATTTATTTGTAAAAATGGAATTTTAAACTCTAAATAATGCATATTTTACATCGTATGGTGGACTTTGACAAGATATATACGGATATATTTGTGTAAAATTCTATGATAAAGTATTATTCGAGCAACTGATTTACAAAAAATGCGAAAGGGGTACATTTATGAATTACAAAGGTAATGAAAATCTGGAGTATTATATGAAAGAAAGGGGAAAGCAAGAAGTTTTTAATAATGGTGTGACATCTCCTATGCAAATGGCTAGCATTGATTCAAACTCAAACGCAAATTTCTATGATACTGTTAATAGCGAGTTGAATTTACTAGGTCAAAAAGCTATATCGATACCAATGGTAACATTTTACCATGATGGTGAGGATATACCGGAATATTCAGTTGATAAACCGATATTGTCACAATCGATGGTGACATTATATGGTGATGAAGAAGGAACTCTAGATGAAATGTCAGAGAAAGCGGTTGTATCAGAAGCTATGGTTGAATTTTACAATGAAAGTGAATATGAGGATTTTAAAAATATTAATAATTACTCTGTGCCGATGGTGGAGTTCGAGGTAGGCGTTGATCCTAAACACTTATCGGATTTTATTGTACAATCAAGTTCGTTAGTAGAGTTTGAAAAAGCGAATGAGAAGAAAACGGAAAACCTGGGATTTGGGTTACAGCTTCCTGACTTAGAAAAACAAGAAGAGATCAGTATAATATCAGAGGATCAAACAAAAATGATCAGAGAGTTACAGGAGAAACTTCGAATTACAGGAAGTGCAATTCAAATCGCAGAAAAAGCATTTAACGGAACAGATTTTTATTATGAGGATAATATTTTATATAATAAAACAGGAGAAAGGATTTGCAATTTTATTCTTGAAGTGGAGTCTGAGACTGTACATCATTTTAATACTAGGAATGGATATGAGCTACGTAGTAAATATATATTTAGTATTTATATCAATGGCACTTGCATTAATGTTTCTGTATGGGGTGATGAAATATATGATTTGAAATGGCTCCGTAGAGCTACAGGTGGTAAAGCTATTATATATGCTTGGGGGAGAAAAGGAAATTTGTTCAATGAACTACTTTGTGACTGTTTAAATAAAAGTAGTTATAAGGAGTTCCACTATTATCCTACAAATGGATGGCATGAAATGCCTGATGGAAGCTATCGTTACCTCTATGATAAAGGTATTATTGGTATGAGTAATAGTGATACATATGCTGCGGTAGAACATAAACTTATTTATGATGAGGACAATGTAGGTAGCTATCAAGTTTTTACAGACATATTAAGAATGATGAACTGTGTATGTAATACGTCTGCTATAAGCACGATACTTGTCCTTTACGCACATCTGGGGGCACTAACTACTTTGTTTGATTTGGCGGAATTTCCGATCAAGTTTATTGTAGCGCTAATAGGTGTTACAAATGCAAGGAAAACCAGTATAGCGTTAAATTTAACTAAACTATTTGATAGATGTGTAAGTCCTAAACCTGATATTTCTTTTGAAGCAACTGTAGGAGGAATAGAAACATCTTTTAGTAAATATCATGATGCAGTTTTTGCTATAGATGATTTAAAACCATCTGATTCAAAAGAAAAGCAAAAAGAAACTGCAAAAAAGCTGGAGAAAATAGTTAGGGCATATGGGGATAGAGTTCCTACAGTGAGAATGAATGATTATTCTCCGAGTGGAAAAGATATTTATTATCCTATATGGGGGTGCTGCATGATAACAGGTGAATATTTGGATGGTGTAGCCTCAACTTTAGCGAGGATAGTGAGTATCCATATTGATGGAAACGATGTGAATAATGATGAACTAAGATATTTTCAAGAGAACTATAAAATACTATCAACCCACATGGTAGATTTTATATCATATATTACAAATAACTTCGACTTCATAGTGTCATATATAAAATCACGTGCAGTGGAAATTAGAAATGAGGTATATAATATCTTTGATGTTCCTCGTTATAAAGAAAGTTATGCAACATTTTTGGTTTGCTCTGAAATCTTTCTTGGTTATGCTTTGCATAGAAACTTTCTAAATGCTCAGGAGGCAGAAGGATATAAGTTATATTTTGAAAGGGCAATACACAGAATAATTGCTGCAAGCGACAGTGATATAGTTGAACATAATCCGGGTATAATCGCTTTACAAGCAATTGATAATTATATAAAAACAGGTATTGTTAAAATATATTCAGAGGGTCAAAGTCCAGTGCTAAGTGATGAATATTATGCATTTATAGAAGATGATTATCTCTGCATTAAATTAGAAGTAGCATATAGGATATTACTTAAATATGTAAGGTCACTTAATGCGGATCCTTCAGTTACAACACCCAAGCAACTTCTTCCATTTCTTCAAGCTCTTGATGTGATACGTATTGATACAAAAGGTGAAAAAAAACGTAGTACGCATAAGCTTAGAAGTAGAACAACAGAGATTAGATTTTTGTTTATTAAAAGAAATAAGATGGTTGAGATATTGCAAAATGAAAACTTATACTAGGAGGAGCTATGTATGGCATATAACAACGATAGTAATAGAACTTATAATAAGTTGACTTATACGATTCCAGAAGTTTCTGAAATTCTTAATATAAGTATCTCACAAGCTTATAAATTGGCAAATCAAAATGTTTTTCCTACCATACGTTTGGGAAAACGTGTATTAGTAAGTGTAAAGAAATTGGAGAAGTTTATAAATGACTAAATTTAACAAATTGAGAGCAACCATTTGTGTTGCTCTCAATAAAGGAGGTAAGATTATGGCTAAGAGAGGCAATGGAGAAGGTTCAATATTTAAAGATAATATTAAAAATAGATGGGTAGGACAATATTCAGTCAATACTCTTCAAGGAACTAAGAGAAAGAGTGTATATGGCGCAACTAGATCAGAGGTACGTGATAAATTGGCTGAAATTCTGAAAGAGGTAAATAAAGGGCAAATAATTGATGATACGAGAATTTCACTACAAGACTGGATATACATCTGGATTGAGGATTACAAGAGGTTATCAATAAAGAGAAGTTCCGTTGACAATTATTATCGTTACTATAAATATCATATAATAGATTCAAATATTGGAAAAACACCAATTAAAAAGGTTACATCCAATATGATACAGAAATTTATTAATGAAAAATCAAGAAATGGTAGGATTGATGGTTCTGGAGGATTAAGTTCAAGTTCAGTAAAGCATATTTTTAATGTTATCTATGGGGCGATGGAACAGGCGTTAAGGAATAATATGGTAATGAAAAATCCATGTCATGCAGTGGTATTGCCAAAGAAAGAGAAAAAAGAAATATTATTTTTAACGCCTGAAGAAGCAAATTCGTTTCTAGAATCAATAAAAGAGAGCAAATATTATCCGCTTTATGCTCTGGAAATAATTAGTGGGCTGAGACTTGGTGAAATTATAGCTCTTCAATGGGATCATATCGATTTTGATAAAATGACAATAAGTGTTAAACAGACTGCTGCCATCGTAAGCAAGAAAGAACAGAAAGATTCTGGAGTGATACATAGCGAAGTTATACTACAATCACCCAAGACCAAAAAATCAGTAAGAACGTTATACATAGAGGAACCAATTGTTTCTATTCTTCGTAAACTTAGAAAAGAGCAGTTGGAGCATGTGTTACTTTGTGGAGATCAATATAATAATAGTGGATTTGTTTTTACAAATGATTATGGTAATATGATGCATCCTAGAACAGTTCAAGATCATTTTAAAAGGGCAGCTAAGAAAGCAGGATTCCCTAATCTTCATTTTCATTGTTTAAGACATACGGCTGCTTCAATTATGCTTTATAATGGAGTAGATATTAAGACGGTACAGGAGATTCTAGGTCACGAGGAATTGCAAACAACAGCTGACATATATTTACATATATTGGACGGTATGAAGAGAGAGGGGCAGAAGACTATATATAATTTAATAACGATTAGGGAAAATCAAGATTATGTTGTTCAAGCAATATGATATATAAGGTGAGTGCTTCGGCATTCACCGTTTTTTTACGCCTCCATATTCGTCCTTTGTATAATATCTTGTAAAAAAATGTAGTAATGGTATAATTTATGGAAGGAGTTTAGTAAAAGGAGGAACGGTTTGTGGGGAAATATGACAAAGGAGCTGAGTGGCGTAAATGGGATTTGCATGTACATACACCTTGTTCAATTATACAAAAATATGGGAACAATGATAAAGACACATGGGATAAGTACATAACAGATCTTGAACAATTGCCATCTCATTTTGCGGTGATCGGTATTAATGACTACCTATTTCTAGATGGTTATCAGAAACTAGTTGATGAGCAGAAAAACAATCAAAGGCTTCAAAATGTTGAATTATTGCCAGTAGTAGAGTTTCGAATAGATAAATTTGCAGGGATAGAGTTCGGACAGCTGAAAAGGATAAATTTGCATGTTATATTTTCAAATAAACTAACTGTTGAGACTATACAGAGTCAATTTCTCAATACACTAGAACAGAGTTATCAATTGAATACAGGTGAAAAATGGAGCAGATCTATAACGAGAGATAGTGTTGAGGAATTAGGTAGAAGAATTAAAAAAGCTATACCTTGTGATCAAATTACTAGATATGGTTCAGACATTGAAGAAGGGTTCAATAATTTAAATGTTAATGAAGAGCAAATATTTACATCGTTAAAAAAAGATTGTTTTAAAGGAAAATATCTAATAGCTATAGGTAAAACGGAATGGTCAGAATTAAAGTGGACAGATGCATCCATTGCAACGAAGAAAAGTATTATCAATCAAGCTGATATTGTGTTTACATCAGCTGAGACTATAGATGCTTTTTATCAATCAAAAAATAAACTTACATCACAAAATGTAAATGACTTACTCTTGGACTGTAGCGATGCCCACTATTTATCAAATTCCAATCAAAAAGACAGAATAGGAAAATGTTATACTTGGATTAAAGCTGATCCAACTTTTGATGGTTTAAAACACGCTTTAGACGAGGCCGATGAGCGAATTTTTATTGGAGAGAAACCAGCAATATTTGAGAAGGTGGCAACACACCGAACAAAATATATTAAAGAAATTTCAATAAATTCAATACAAGGATATAGTGGAAGTTATGGTCAATGGTTTGATAATATTAAAATACCGCTTAATAAAGAATTAATTGCTATAATTGGAAACAAAGGTAGTGGAAAAAGTGCTATAACTGATATCATCTCATTATGTTCAAATTATCACAATGATGAGGATTGTTCCTTTTTAACAACAAAAAAATTTCGTGAAAAATCAGGGAGGTTATCTAGAAACTTCGAAGCGACCCTTACTTGGGAAAGTGACAAAAAGTGTGAAAGAAATCTTAACGATACACCAGAAAAAACTGGTGTGGTTTCAGTAAAATATCTTCCACAAGGAGTATTTGAAAGATTAACAAATGAAATTAGTACGATAGAAAAGTTTCAAGAGGAAATTGAAAGCGTTGTTTTTTCACACATTCCTGAAAGTGATAGATTAGATGCAAAGACTTTTAAGGATCTGGTTAATCAGAAATCTTACAAAGTTAATTTAGAAATAGAATTATTAAAGAAAGATGTTGTTGATTTAAATAGGCAGATTATTGAATTGGAAGAGAAAGCGACAAATTCGTATAAATTAGAAGTAGAAAATAAGCTGAGAAGCAAACAAGATGAACTTATAGCATTGATTCCGCCTCCTATAGTTACTAATCCTGTTGAGGACAATGATAAGCGGCAGCGATATGATGTGATTAACCAAAATATAGTTAAACTTAAGGAAGACATAAAGAATTGTGAAAATGAAATAGAAGATAAGACAAATAATAAAAAACGAGTTCTTAAATTGATCCAGAACATTACTGATATTAAATATGAATTACAACAGAAAGAGCTACAATTAACTAACTATGTATTTGAAAAATCTGAAACATTAACTGAGTTAGGAATTAATAAAGATAATATATTTTCTTTAGTAATTAATTATACGGAAATTGATTTGATAATTGCGAAGAATGAAAATGTTTTGAAAGATTTACAACACTCTCTAGGAGAAATACCACTTGATAGTATTAAGCCGCTACCATATATTCTTGGGTATTTTCAAAATCAATTGGCTGATGAGACAGCAAAACTCGATGGTGATCAAAAAAAATACCAAGACTATCTTATAGCAGTGGATAAGTGGGAAAAAGAAAAGAGCATTTTAATCGGAGATGATACGACACCAGATACAGTTAAATATTTACAAAGTCAAATTAATTTTATAAATAATGAGCTCCCTGAAAGATTAGATAAACTATACTCAAAGCGAAAAAATGTTGTAAGAAATATATACATTAAGAAACAAGAAATTATTAATGTATATAAAGATATGCGAAATAAACTCAATAAAATAATTGATGAGAATGCTGATACATTAAAAGATTATAAAATATTAATTGATGCATGTTTAGAAAAAGCCTATGATTTTAATGATCAATTTTTAAAATATATCGATAAAGGTAAAGTTGGATCTTTTTATTCTAAAGAGGGTAGTGAAGCTCAATTAAAATTATTATTATCAGATGTAGATTTTGACGAAGAAGAATGTGTGATACATTTTATTGACAACTTGATAGAGTCACTGAAGGTTGATAAAAGACTAAATCAGAATAATGCAATAAGAGATATTAAAGATCAAGTTAAAGATATCCATGGTTTGTATGATTTCATTTTCTCGCTTGATTTTTTGGTAAATAAATATCAATTAAAACAAGGTGAAAAAAATCTTGAACAGTTGTCTCCAGGAGAGCGAGGAGCGTTATTGCTTGTTTTTTATTTGCTTTTAGATAGGAACGATATTCCGCTGATTATAGACCAACCGGAAGATAATTTGGATAATCATAGTGTTGCTAAAATTCTTGTTCCATTTATTAAAGAAGCAAAGAAAAAGAGACAAATTATTATGGTTACTCATAATCCAAATTTGGCTGTTGTATCGGATGCGGAACAAGTGATTTATGTAGAACTTGATAAAAAAAACTATAAGTTTACAACAATAGCAGGTAGCATAGAGAATCGAAATATAAATAAAAAAATAGTTGAAGTTCTTGAAGGTGCAATGCCTGCATTCAATACCAGAAAAAATAAATACTATGTAGAATAAAGTGAAAAGTCCAGTTGCATTCCTAGTTGCATTCCCAAGGACAAAAAAAGAGGCTTCTAGAGTTTTAAACAACTCTTGAAGCCTTGTTTTTTCGGTAATGCAGTTGAAGGGACTTGAACCCTCACCCAGTTGCCCGGACTAGAACCTGAATCTAGCGCGTATGCCAATTCCGCCACAACTGCTTGCCTCGTTCCTTAACAGGAACGAATTTGATTATAACATAATGGATTTTTAATTTCAATATAAATTTGTCGCATAGGAATGTCGGTATAGCTCAACAAAACAGGAGAAAAACATATGGTGAAATTAACTTATTATACCATTTAAATACTTGACATTAATATGGCAGCGTATTAAAATTATCACTGTATTCCTCGATAGCTCAATGGTAGAGCACACGGCTGTTAACCGTGGGGTTGTAGGTTCGAGCCCTACTCGGGGAGCTATTTTTTTGTCTTTTTTAATTTCTATTTCCACCAGATATATCTAGGGTCATTATTCATACCATATCCTGCAAGTGCAGCTGCAATCATACCAAGTCCCAAAAGTAATAGTAGGATTCCGGCGAATCTATTCTGTCCTTTTGAATTTAATTTGGTTAAGTAATAAACCTTCTTTGTAAATAGCATTAAGAAACCATGATAAAATCCAAGAACACCAAGTGATCCTCTAGCAATAATTCTTAGTACATATTTGATGTCATTCGTATTGCCGAATACTGCAATACTTAGAAACTCAGTTAATAAAAATACAGCAAGCATCGCAACAGATGCAATAAATATTCCTTTTTGTCCTTCTAACTTTATCCAGTCCATATCTTACCTCTTTTCGATTTGTATTGGTAAACACATTTATCCCAATTGTAACATCAGCAATAATGTGTGTCAATACAACCCCCATGTATTCAAATGCTGCATAAATTCTGTATTAAACGGAAAATATACCCTATTATAGTGTGGTTTATCAAGTGAAATGGAGGTAGTTATGCAGACGATTTGGCAAGAAAACGGTACATTTGATGGAAAAGGGAAAGAACGGGCAGAGTCCCTATGGATACAGAATCAATATCGTTATGAAGAGGAAGAGGGGAAAACGATCAGACCTACGCTTCAAAATGAGATAACCGCTGAGGTCGCTGTAATTGGTGGAGGACTAGCGGGGGTATTAACCGCATATTATCTTCAGAAAAAAGGGAAGAAGGTAGTACTACTAGAATGTCAGGAGGCTGGAAGTGGAATTACGAAGAATACTACGGCTAAGGTTTCTTCCCAACACGGGCTGATTTATCATAAGCTCCTGATGTATAAGGGAGAAGACAGGGCATTAGAATATGCAAGGGCGAATCAACTTGCAATTGATAAGTTTCAAGAGATCATTAATCAGTTGGAGATTAGTTGTGATTTTGAAATATTACCGAATTATATCTATACACTTGATAATGAGAACCGTATAAAACAGGAGGTTGATGCTGCGAAAAAGCTTGGGCTTCCTGCCACATTTGTAAGGGAAACATCATTGCCATTTCCGATTAATGCGGCTATTCGATTTGATGGACAGGCACAGTTTCATCCTCTAAAGTTTCTTGATGCAGTAGCAAATAATCTACTAATCTATGAGCATACACGTGTGACGAAGGTTCAAACCGATGGAATGATTATCACTGATCAGGGGAGTGTAAAGGCAAAAACGATTGTAATTGCAACCCATTATCCCTTCATCAATGTGCCGGGGTTTTATTTTTTTAAGATGCATCAGGAACGCCAATATGTAATTGCTTTAGAGGGAGAGGATGTAAACAAGCATGCCAGACTTGATGGTATGTATCTGGATGCAGATCCGGACGGTTTTTCCTTCCGTAATTATAAGGATTATATGATTATCGGTGGAGGATCGCATCGTTCAGGAGAATATAAACCGCTGGATGCGTATGATAAGTTAAACGAGGCATCAAAGAGTTGGTATCCCAATGCCTCGGTCAAATACTCCTGGTCCAATCAAGACTGTATGACCCCCGATTCTATTCCCTATATCGGCAGATACTCACTTCGTACACCTAATATCTATGTAGCAACCGGTTTTAATAAATGGGGAATGACAAATTCTATGGTATCAGCGATGATCCTCAGTGATATGATTACAGGAAGGGAAAATGAGTTTCACAAGGTATTTAATCCCAGAAGGTTGATGTTGTCCGGAAGCAGAGCGTTCCTAAAGGATGCAGCAATTACTACGATTAGTCTATTAAAGGAGCATCTCAAAATACCGCACGATAAATTAAAGGAGATAGAGGTCGGTCAGGCGGGTGTTGTAATCCGTGAGGGTCAAAGAATCGGTGTATACCGAGAAGAATCGGAGAAGTATCATTTTGTCACCACGAAGTGTCCTCATCTTGGTTGCAGCCTGGAATGGAATCAGAACGAGCGGACGTGGGATTGCCCCTGTCATGGTTCAAGATTCGATTATCTGGGAAACTTAATCAGTAATCCTGCTATGAGAGATACCTTCGATTCCTGCTCCAGAAAGAGAAAGGGGAAGTTGTAAAAATTGTATATAAAAAACATTGAAAAAAGTGTTGCATTTATTAATTACGTCTGATATAATCACTATTGTTCGCTAGATATGGCGGACAAAAGTTAGCAGTCGTGGCGGAATTGGCATACGCGCTAGACTAAGGATCTAGTCCGGGTTTCTGGGTAGGGGTTCAAGTCCCCTCGACTGCATAAAAAGAGAACTGATGACGTAAGTTATCAGTTCTCTTTTTTGTATTATGACATGAGTGTCTTAGTTTACGAACGAAAGTTTTTTAAACCTCTAATTTAGTGCTTTTCCTTATTTCAGAACGAGAAATTATACCTACCTAAAGCTACTTTAATATATTTTGACCTTACCCGCTAATTTGAACCATTATTCAACGTAAATGTATGAACAATTAATTTGTTTTTACTTGGTTCTATATATGCAAATTGATTATCATATGCCTCAATATCCAGATATTCTAAATGTTCAGGATCATCATTTAGATATTTATATTTTTCTTTATAATATGTTTTATTTTTAATATTATAAATCCAAAAGTTCTCTAGGTTAAATACTAAGATATCTTTATCCGTTAGTTTATAACTATCTTTAATATCATCTCCGGCTACGACACCCGGAATATCATAACGATTGTAAGTGCCATTCTCTTTTAGGGTAATTCTACCTGTATTCTCATGTGAATATAAAAGATAATCAGAGGTCACAAAACATTCATCGTCACCTCGTAGGTACGTTAACTTATAAGGGAAATTCGTTAATTTTTCTGTTTTACCACTTTTAAAAGAATAATAGTGTATCGTGCAAATACCGGAATTATCTTCTTCAATTGATTCGTTCGCAAGTTCGACTTGTTCGTAGCAGAATCCATCACCCCAACCACCATCATATATATTAACGATACCATTATAAACTGGTAATTTACGCGTAAATTGTGTTGAAACAATTTCTTTATAACTACTGTTATCCATATTTACTGTTGCTATGATACTATAATATTGAGTGGTTTTATTATGAATAATATTATTTAAAATGATATAATTACGGGTCATAGATATAATTGGATAGCCTTCTGAATCGCCTTTATATATTAGGTGATTTTCTCCGTTGTTATTTACGGAGATTATTTGAAAATGACATATTCTATTTTCCCAATAACCGAAACAGATAAAAAGTTTACCATCATATATTTCGTTGAAGAATATGTCGTTTTTGCTTGAGATATTATATAGAGAATTTAATGAACGGTCTTTTATACTTGATATGTAAAAGTTGTAATTTTTACTATCTGATCCTTGGAAATAATAATACTCGGAATCAAAGCCTATGAGCGATATTTTGTGTTTGTCATCTGTTGTAATTGAATCTATCATTTTAAAATTATAGACTTTTTCGGATAAGGATGGCCGCTTTGTTTTTTTAAAAGGGATAGTTTGTTCTGGTTTTTGTGTGACTGGTTTATTATCTTCTATTTTGTTCGGACCACTATTATTTTTATCTGCATTATTAGTGGCCTTGTTTGTGTCTTCTGTTTTGTTAGTATCTGATTTGTTGGTTTCTGTATTATTTACCTTCTTAGCGTTTGCTTCTTTTATATTGGTTTGATTTTTACTGCAACTACAGAATACCAAAGATATTAAAACACAGATAAGGATGTACTTTTTCATAGATGATACCCTCCTACGGATTTTATCGGAATTAATTAATAAGTACTATTATGACATATATGTACAACGATTACAACATTTACCATGTTTAATTTTGACAAATGAATTAATATTGGGGTAGAATTTCAATGATTCTATGGGCACTTTGCTCTGCTGATGAAATGTTACCTTGACAATCAAGTGCTACTTGGACAATGAAGTGTTCTTTGACAAATTTGTAAGTTTTACAAAAAACGTGGGTTTTAACAAATTTTGTTGTATTATAAGATAGAAGGATAAGAGGGGGGAGAATATGTGGATGAGCAAATAATCGAATTGATGAAAGGGCGTAATGATGATGGCATGAAGTTATTGACCCAGCATTATGGTGGAATGCTGCAATACATAGTTGGAAGTATATTGATAGATTCACGTGATACAGAAGAATGCATCAGTGACATCTGCATGACGGCATGGAATAAAATTGACCTTTATAATAAAGCGAAGGGGAGGTTTTCCACCTGGCTCACCGCCATAGCACGGAACACCGCACTTAATTATAAGAAAAGAAAGAGTTTTTCCTGTGAAGAACTGTCAGAGGAGATATCAACAAGTTCGACACCAG
Source organism: Bacillota bacterium (assembly GCA_023392615.1). Taxonomy (GTDB): domain Bacteria; phylum Bacillota; class Clostridia; order Lachnospirales; family Lachnospiraceae; genus Mobilitalea. The sequence continues at coordinate 293,937 of JAEVYT010000002.1, forward strand.
AGATGGATATGTTAAAAAAAGAGCGTAATGCTCAGCTTGAAAAAATAATAAGAACCCTTTCAAAAAGCGAGCAACATTTATTTTACCGAAAATACTACTATCTGCAGTCGTCTGCACAGATAGCAGCAGAACTTGGTAAGACAGAGCGTTCGGTTGAAGGGAAGTTATACCGCCTTAGAAAGAAGTTGCAAGGGATGTTGGGAGGTGAACTAGATGATTGATCAAGATAACAATAGATTTGATGAAGGGATTATAGAACAATTAAGTGAGGGAATACCTTCTGAAGTGGTTACAATTATCAATCCATGGAGAAAACCTTTAAACAATATTACATGGGGATTTATCCTTTCTCTGTTTACCCTAAACTTTGCCTATCTACAATATATTTTACCGACAATAGGAATTATATTAATTTATTTAGGATTTCGTAGCCTTAGAAATGAAAACAAATGGTTTAGGATATGCCTGATCTATTCAAGCTTTTATTTATTGCTATACCCTGTTTTGGTGCTATTTGATATATCACCGTTATGGAATGATGATTATAGTGTAATGTTAGGTATCATACTCACCATATTTCGAATTATATTTTTCCTAATCTTTCGATATGCAATACGGATGGTTTTCTGTAAAGCAGGACAAAAGCAAAAGGGAGATCCTTTGCTTTGGGCAGCCATATGGATGTCTATAGTATTGATCATTGGATTAGTGGGAACAACCAATAGTCTTCTGATCTTTATTCCGGTAATTCTTTGTTATATCATTATTTTTGGTTCGTTATTTCAAGTTGGTAAGAGCTTGGATGATACCGGATATCGGCTTAAGAATGCGCCGATAAAAGTGGAGGATAGCGTGGTAACATTAGGTTATATCCTTTTCATCACTGTTTTTATTGTTTTAACCTGTATCTTCTCCAATCATTTGGTTGTTAAAGGAGTAGAATATGAGAAACCAGCCATGAACTCGACTAGGGAATTACTGATACAGAAGGGGTTTCCTAAAGATGAGTTGCAGTATCTGGGGAATGAGGATGTGAATCGATTATCAGACGTAGAAAATATTAAAACCGTTCAAGAAACGATTGATTTTAAGAATGATAATTCTTTGGATTTTGCATATTTTTCTGATAAGAAATTGAAGGTCGTAGATATTTTTATACGTACAAAAAGTGATGACCAATATGTTATGAGCTATTTCGAATGGATGAAGGGCAAAGCATATTGGCAGGATGCGATAGAAATATTACCGGACAGTAATGCAAAACAATTGAATTTGATTAGTAGCGGGTTGGTATATAATAAAAAGGGGAAAAGCTATCATGCTCCTTTTCCTAGAATTTATTGTGGAAATGAGTTGATTCAAAGTTTCGTTAGGAGTTATAACCATTTGCAGATATATGGTGCACTGAATTATCCGTATGGATCAATGTATCAACGTGGATATGTGTTATATCACTATAAAGTGGAGAAAGAACCTTTTGCGATTTTTACACTATTAAATTATGTACATAACCCTCATCCTATTAATTTGCCATATGTTAAGACAGAAGAGAAGCTGCTAAAGGATGGATATGATATTACGGGTAGATGGAGACAAGTTAAAGCAGATTATGATGAGTAACCAATTATGCATAATTACAAATGATTAATATAGTGATTTACCTAATTGTATTTATCCAAAGTGCAAGTATCTAAGTTGCTTGCACTTTTTCGTTATAAATGTTAGTTGGGCATATACATACCGAAGAATTAAAATTTTTTACGTGGTCATAAAAAATAGGTATATAATGCTGAAAATAATGTGTTATAGTTCCTATAATATTGTATAATAATAAAAAAACGGATTAATAGAAAAGAGATAAGTTTAGGAATGGATAATCGTAAATAGTTTAAAGAAAAAGATATGTTAAAGTAAAAGGCTGGTTTCAAAGTAAAGATTGTTTTGTAGTTAAAAAGAGATATATATGAAAGGGCAGTGATATGGATATAACGATTGTTAAGGGAAGTAAAAAATATATAAAAGATTGTGAAGGAGCACTTCTTCAGTCGGAGTTGGGACGTAGATACTTTTCAGCAGAAGGAAGCGTATTACGAGCTCTGGAAGAAGGCTTTGAGAAAAAAGAAATTTTTGTAGCTTTAAATGAAAATCAGCAGTGTGTGGGTTTTCTATGGTATATTCTTAACGGTGTATTTCATTCCTTCCCATATTTACATATTATCGCTGTCAAAAAGGAATGCCGTTGTGAAGGAGTTGGTGCCAAGTTGATGGATTTCTTTGAGGAGAATTGCTTTAAGGATTCGTCCAAAGCTTTTTTGGTGGTAGCTGATTTTAATCCTAAGGCGAAAAAGCTATATGAGAGACTAGGATATACCCAAGTAGGTACACTACCTAATCTTTATCGTGAAGGGATTACAGAATACTTAATGATGAAAGTGAAACCGTGATGAAAGCGAAACGGAAATACAAACAAGCTGTAATGTAAATAAAGCTGTGATATAATAAAAACTGTAAAGTAATAAAATAGTGGTGTAAATAAAGCATAAATGACAAATAACAATGGAACAACATGATAAATTAGGAGTATCGCTATGCAGCAGGAAATCGATGATTATAACAAGATAATTCACATCAAATGTACGGAAGAAGAAAAGAATAAGTTTATCAAAGAGTTAACCCCTTATCTGTATGACTATGTCCTTAACTTTATACCGATTGATGAAAGTCAGGAGAATACGGACAAAAAGGAGCCATAAGAATATTAAGATGATTATTGAAAGTCATATTAAAAATGAAATCAAATAATTATCAATACATTTCACGAATATAAGAATAGAACCCGGTTAAATATCCTAAGTACCGTTTTGTACTGAGGACAGTGCCGGGTTATTTTTATTCTGCTTCCACCGGTATAAAAGTGAAATTGGTTACATCAAATAATCCCATATCAGTAATCTTCAGTTCGGGAATTACCGGCAAGGACATAAAGCATAAGGTCATGACAGGCTCCACATCATCACTGATTCCAAGCTTTTCATGAGCATCCTTATGAATCTGATCTAATCGTTCTTCTACCCATTCACCGCTTTGATCGGACATAATTCCACCAACAATCATCGGCATGGATTGTATTATTTGTTGGTTGAGGGCAAGTATAATTCCTCCGCCCTGGGATATTAGCTGCTCCACGGCAAAGGCCATGTCTTCATCATTTGTGCCCACGGTAATAATATTATGGGAATCATGTGCAATAGAGAGAGCTATCGCACCACGCTTAATTCCATACCCTTGTAACAATGCTACAGCGACATTGCCTGTATTTTGATGACGTTCTATCACAGCTATTTTAGCGACATCCTTATCTGGTTGATATTGGAATTGACCGCTTTCATCCAATATTACTGATACAGTTTTCTTTGATGTTACCACACCGCCGGGTAGAATATTGATAACATTTGCTTTCGGAGTGGACAAAGTAAGCTTCAATCGATCCTTTGAGAAATTCTTTACATGGAAACTACTTCTGACCGAAGAGATGTCATGCCGAGTGACAGCTGGTAGATATACTCCCTCTTTTGCTATTTCTACTCCTTGAATCAGTACATTTTTTATCGTAAAATCCTGCAAATTATCAAATAATACAATATCGGCACGAAGCCCTGGTGCGATTGCTCCACGATCGGAGAGGCCGTAGCATTCTGCTGCGTTGAGGGTTGCCATCCTCAGAGCGGTGATGGGATCAATTCCTTCCTCCACGCAGATGCGAAGGTGGTGATCTAGGTGACCCTCTTGACGAATCGTCTTAGGCTGGCGGTCGTCTGAGCATAATAAGAAGCGGCGGTTGTTGAATGGAGTTACTGCTTTAAGAAGATTTCTTAAATCATGACAGGCAGAGCCTTCCCTTAATAGAACATAGATACCCCTTGATACCCGGTCAAGTGCTTCTTCTACGGTTGCACATTCATGGTCGGTGTGTATTCCGGCTATGGTATAGGCATTCAGAGGATTTCCCTTTAATTCCGGGCTGTGGCCATCGATTAATTTTCCTAGGTTAATCGCAGCGACTAATTTGTCAATCACCTCATCATCACCCTGTATAACGCCGGGATAATTCATGAATTCTCCAAGGCCAAGGATTTGATTATCCTGAAGTGGTATGTTCATATCAGTGGCTGTGATATTTGCACCGGAATGCTCAAAGGGGGTGGCCGGAACGCAGGATGGGAGCATGTATTTGATATCAAGCCTAGTGGTTCTTGATGACTCTATCATGTAATTTAGACCAGCTAGTCCACATACATTGACAATTTCATGAGGATCCGCGATGATGGTTGTTCCTCCATGCGGTACGAGAAGTCTACCGATTTCCTCCGGTGTCACATAGGAGGATTCGATGTGAATATGGCCGTCAATAAATCCAGGAGCCGCATATAACCCCTGTGCATCAAACGTGTTCAACCCTTGATACATACCGATTCCAACAATATAACCCTCACAGATTGCAATATCTTTGTTAAAAATAAGTGTGGAGTTATAGACATCTACTATGATAGAGTTTTTAATTACAAGATCAGCCGGAACCCGTCCGGCCGCTGCATCAATTAAATTTTTTAATAGACTTTTCTCCATACAAACTCCTTTCGTCTTTAATATGAGATCTTAAGTTATGATACAATACAAAAGTAATAATAGTTTTATTTCATTTTATTAATAGATGATGAAGTTCACTTTCTCCGAGTACACGAATTCCTTTTTTCGCAAGAAGTTCAGCTGCAATACCATTTCCAGGAATAAGTGTCCCTGAAAATGTTCCGTCATATATCTTACCGTACCCACAGGAAGGGCTGCGCTCTTTCAGTATTGCATAGGAACAGCAATAAAGTTCAGCTAATTTTAGGATTTCATTTGCACCCTTTTCATATTCCTGCGTAACGTCCTTGCCATACTTTGTTACAACTCTGTTATTTTGGATCTCTGCAGGATCACGAGGAGTTGATAAGCCTCCGTATACCTCGGGGCATACTGGTATTAGCTGGTGTACCTTGTTCAGTTGCTCAATTTCATCAAGAAGACAGCCGGAACCGTCGTATCTACATTCCATACCCATTAGGCATGCACTCACTAAGATTTTCACATGTTTATCCTCCAACTAATCTTTTGATTGTGTATCATTAATATATCGAATGTTATTATCTATATAAGTAATCATGCCAAGTGTATTTCTAGCAGTTGATATGAAATCCACATTACTTTTAAAGTAAATATCAGCGCGGTTGACACGGAGTTTACGGTTTTTATCAATAGTCAAGATGCAGTCGTGATTTTCATAAGATCGATTAAAAAGAATAACTCTTTTTTCTATCGGATCAAAATAACCCACTTGCGCCCTGTGCACACCGGAGCCAAAAGAACTGGTAAAATACAATTCGTAGTTACCGTCATCGTTCCTATCCGTAATAGCCATACTGGTTACGCCAAATCCACCAAAAGAAGCTCCCAACTGATATACAGTGTTATTATATAATAAATAAGAAGAGCAGGATTGATCAAACTTGAAGACTTGATAATTCGTAACTTCCGATACAAAAGATGGCGTTATGTTATAACAGGTATCGTTATTATATGTGGAATTATACTCTCCTAATACTTTCAAAAAGTTATCAACCCCTTCGCTGGATGGTCGTATGATCATTTGAATAGAGGGGGCATGAATGGGCAAATCTTTATTATTTACTTTATCAATGTGTACAAATGAACACCCAATTATTGAACTGAATAGAGATATTACAACTATTGATATGATTAATTTTTTCAATCTATATCCTCTCCCATTTAAGTGATTGTTTTGTGATTATGTAACTTATATGGTTGGTATGATTATTATAACTTATTTTATACGTTATTTCTATGGTTCTATTCCAACTCTTACTAAAACAGTACCTTCGTACATAGTAATATATGATAATTATAAAAATTACCAATTATAGTTGACAAATTTTTATTAAATATGTATTATGATATCATAATGATATTAAAACAATATGATAAAGTGATAATCCCGTATGATGTAAGGGGTTATTACTCATACTTAATTAATAAAATAAGTGGAGGATAATGGAATGAATGAAGAGAAGAACATTGGAATGAATTTAATTGATGAAAAAGAAATAGTACCATTTAGCGGAGGGATTGCCCTATTGCTTATATTGGTAGGTTTCGTAGTTTCAGTACTTGGTATTGTATTCGGTGCGATCAATCTGGATCAGGAGAAATATGTATTGGGTGCATCATTATTAACAGTTGGTATAATACTGACTATCGTATTTAGTATCCTTTTAGGTGGGCTGCATATTATCAACCCGAATGAGGCTCTGGTTATGACTTTGTTTGGTAAATATTATGGAACGATCAAGAAGGAAGGTTTCTACTATACGAACCCATTTGCAGGAGGATTTAATAATGCTACCACTGCTAATCCAAGCGGAGGTACAGGGGCAACAGGAACTTCGGTGCAGGCAAGTATACCGGCAACCTCCGGCAAGAAGATATCTACCAAGACATTAACTTTAAATAATGAAAAACAAAAGGTAAATGATGTGTTAGGTAATCCAATTATTATAGGTGCAATCGTTATCTGGCGAGTAGCGGATCCGACAAAAGCTGTATTTAACGTAGAGAATTATAAATCATTTTTAACGACGCAATGTGATTCTACAATCAGAAATATAGCAAGATTATATCCTTATGATACGATGGAAGATGATGCGGACGAGAAAACACTTCGTGGTAGCAGTCAGGAGATTGCTGATAGCATGAGACAAGAACTGCAACAGAGAGTAAATGATGCAGGCCTTGAGATTAAGGAAGTTCGAATCACTCATTTGTCCTATGCGGAGGAAATCGCAGCAGCGATGCTTCAGAGACAGCAAGCCACTGCAATAATTGCAGCACGCCAAAAGATTGTAGAAGGAGCTGTCAGTATGGTGAAGATGGCAATCGATCAATTAAATGAAGAGGAAGTTGTTGTCCTTGACGATGAGCGAAAGGCGACGATGGTAAGTAATCTTATGGTTGTTTTATGTGGCAATAAGGATGCTCAACCAATTGTTAACACGGGAACTATTTATTAATGCATATTAGAACAAAGGTTGTGTGATATGGAAGATAAATTAAACGCGAAGGAAGAAAAACTGAGGGCTAGACTGGAACAAATTAAAGCTCTGGAGCAGGATGTATTAAAACGTGAGTCTGCTCTAAAGGATAAGGATAAAGCCAAAAAACAGATTCTTCTGAGGCTTTCACCAAGCCTTTGGAATGAGCTCGCCGTCTGGGCAGAGGATGATTTTCGCTCCATCAATGGGCAAATTGAATATCTGCTTGCGGATTGTGTCCGTAAGCGGAAGGGTAAGTAAGATGTAATTGGATAGGATTTGACGGACGGGGTGTTAAACGAATCCCTTATATGTATTGTGGGTAGTACCTTGAGCTGGTTGAAAAGTACTTTATGTTTTTGTATTTCAACATTTGAAAACAGAATATAATCCTACGAAGGAAGAATGTGATTTGCCTCACACACAGGTTGAAAGGACAGTGTACCTATTTTGTATTTCGCAGTCGCACATAAATGTACGCCTACGATTATACAAAATAGGAATACTGTCTTTCAAACAGTGCATTATGGCAATATCACATTCTTCCTTCGGATTATTATTCTGTTAGGGAAGTTGGTGGATACAAAAACAGAAGTGCTGATAACAGTGTCAGGGTACTACCTTTTTACGCGATGGGATTCGATTAACACCCCTGCCAAGACTATGATAATGATAACTTAAATAGTTAGAAGTAGCGCTTACTAGGACAAAATTGAAAGCAGATAGACGTAAAAGAAGTGTTGAGGGCGCTAAATATAGTGTGGAGAGTGAAGCATTGTGAGAGATAAGGACAAAATCAGAAGCAGATATTTGTGAAAGATGCGTTGAAGGCCCTAACATAGTGAAGAGGGGGCATCACCCTAGATACGAACAAAATCGAAAACAGATATTGATGGAAAAATTCATAAAAGGGAGCATATATGTAAATGTGAATTTTTTATGCTGTTCTATTATAATTCTAGAAGAACAGGGGATGGGGAAGGGTGTTATTTATTTATCTGACTTTATAACTTTCCAGGTAATCAACTCGTATAGAATTACCGGAAAGTTATAACCGGAAAGTAAAATAGATAACGCCCTTCCCCGTCCCTAGAACAACAGTGCCTCACAAACACGAGAACTTATCTACACAGCAATCTCCCCATCTTTTACATAGAGGATGCGATTGCCGTATTCTGCGGATTCTTTGGAGTGGGTAACCTGAATGATGGTTGTACCCTCTTGCTGGTTAATTTTGCGGAATAATTCCATGATTTCGGTTCCGGTTTTTGAATCCAGGTTCCCGATTGGTTCATCCGCTAGTAGAATATTTGGGTTATTTATTAAGGCTCGGGCGATAGCAACACGTTGCTGTTGACCACCGGATAGCTTGGTCGGATAGGATTTTCTCTTGTCGGTAAGTCCTACTACTTCAAGTAAGTGTTTTAAACGATCCTTATAGTCCTTCTTCTTTCCGCCGTTTAAGAGAACGGGAAGGAGAATGTTATCCTCCACACTTAAATGTGGTACCAGATTATAGAATTGAAAAACAAATCCTAGAGTATTAAGCCTTAATGCACTTTCTTGAGCATCATTCAATTTTTGAAGGCTTTTGTGAGCGATGTTAATATTTCCAGAGGTGGGTTTTTCAAGACCACCGATTAAGTACAATAATGTGCTTTTACCTGAACCGCTGGGCCCCATGATAGAAACAAATTCTCCTTCGTAGATATCAAGATTGACATTCTTTATCACATCTACTAAAACATCTTCATTTTGGTAAGTTTTATTCAAATTAGATAACTCTATAATTTTTTCCATGACCTATATTCCTTTCATATTTACACTTTTATTTTATTCATAGCGAAGTCCGTCAACGATATTTTCCTTGGTGATGCTGATTGATGGCAATACTGCTGAGATAATAGATAGTAGGATGCCTGAACATAATACGAATATAAAATCCTTCATACTTAAGAATAACACATCCGATGGAATTCCGATGGCTTCTACCATGTAAGACATAGCTTGTAACAGTACGGTACCAAAGGCCAATCCGGAGAGCGTTCCCAAGCATCCGCATAGGAATGCTTCAAAGAGCAAGTTTCGAATTGTCTTTCTTTTACTTAATCCCAATGAACGTAGAGTAGCAATTACTTTCTTACGGCTTAAAAAGCTGATAGTAAAGTTATTTAGAATTCCGATGATACCAATAAACATCGCCATCAACGAGATTGCCTTCATCAAGAAGAAGATTGAATTATTGGATTTTACATTCTGATCCTGCATATCTTTAAGGCTTTGGAGAGGAAGGACGGCGTTCGGCATAAGTCCTGTAATCTTATCCTTAACTTTTTCCATATCTGCCTTATCTTTTACATTAACATAAAGCTCTGTGTAGTTTTGTACTTCTCCATCTTCAGTTAGGTACTTCTCATTTATAAATGACATAGTACCGTTGTTCATGATAGAGGGAACGATGGCAATAATTTTATAATTTTTTTCTTTTCCGTTAAAATTGAGCTTTAACATATCGCCTACCTTAAGATCGTATTTTCTTGCTAAAAACTTTGTTAAAAGAATGCTTCTTGAGTTAACAAACTCATTATTGATTTTATCCGTGAAATAGGATCCGAATTCATCCCAGGCGTATTTGCTATAGTTTTTTCCGTCAATACCTACCAGATAAGGAAGGGTGATATCTCCGTCGTTTGCTGTGATTTTATCTAAAACCTTTGTTGTGTAAATATGTTCTACACCATCAACTTGATTTACTTTATCAACAAAGTCTTTCTCTACCGGATAAAAGGATAACATATCACATTTTCCTTTCGCATAAACATCACTAACTGTAACACTTACGGCGGAGCTAAAATTGTTGATCATAAGGATAACACCTAGACCCATTGCTAATAAGGAAATATTATTCATAATGGTTCGGTCGTTTTTAATATTAGCAGTCGTTACGCCCAGTGAATCCCTAAATATCGGTCTAAATAGGAGGTTAAGAATAAAGGTTAAGAGGATGGATACCATCGGAATCATTAGTGCTGAGCCTATGGATACTAGTAGAATTCCCAATCCATCTAGAGGAATGCGCAAGTCAACCGGAGCAGTTCGAAATATAATAAAAGCAGCCCCAATCATGAGTAAACCAATCACGGTCTTTATCATAGAGAGGTGTTTTTCATTATGAATTTCTGCAAATATGATACTTCTTATAGATTTCTTGCTGGTTTTCATGATTGGAATTATTGCGCTAAACAGCATTAACAGTAATCCGATAAGGAAAGAAATAAGTAAATATTGAGCATTTACATAGGACACATCTTCCAGAGTTACTCCAAAGTTCTTTAAGAAAATAGTTATTGTTCCGGTTAGCAGAAGGATCCCAAGTAAACTTCCTAAAAATCCGCCTATTAGACCATAAAATACTGCCTCCATAAGGAGGATTGTCACAGTTTTGCGCTTTGTTGCGCCGATACTTCTTAAAGTTCCAATCAATGGCATGCGTTCTATTACGATTATCTTAAAGGAAGAGTAAATGATAAAAGTGCTAATCATGATTACTGCTAAAACCATTAGAAAAAGACAAGCGGTGATGGAATTTACCATTTGTTTGTAGTCCTGTAACTCACTAAGATTTTGAACTTTTAGATTAGGATATGCTTTTTCAAGTTTTTCCTGGACATTTTTAATATCAAAGGATGGGTCCGTTTTTATAAAATAGTTACTTATCTGGTTGTTTAACCGCAATATATTACTTAATGTTCGATTAGGGAGAAGCAGGGATAAAGAGCCCAGGTTATAGCCTAAAATATTGTTTTGATCCTCAAGAATTGCACTAATTTGAAAGTGATATTCCTTGCCAACTAAGGTCACTTTGATCTTATCCCCTAAGGTCAAACCATATTCTTTGGCAGTCTGGTAACCTATCATAACTTCATTATCTTTTAATGTTGATACATTGCCCTGAGTAATGCCCACAGGATAAATTTGCTTAAAATCTGAATAGTCTAAACCGTTTAATATAACAGAGATTCGATCCTTTTTTATATTGGTAGAGCCAAAGGCAGAAATCTTTGGAATATGATAGGATAGCCCATCAATATTAGTAAAGCTCAATTCATCAATATAAGGGGAGGAGGATTTTTCATCCGGTGAGATAATTAACTCTGAATTTCCTGTTTCTTTCTTAATCTTTTGTTCCATAATCTTTGTTATGGTTCCTGACATGGACATAACGGTATATAGCAGTGCGACAGACAATACAATGGATAATGTAATCAGTATTGTTCTGAATTTTTTACGTCCAATGTTTTGGAAAGTAATCTTGAATATAGTTCTCATCACGTACTCTCTTTCTAATTGATATATAATATTATTTGTTGTGTTATACTATACAGCATATAATATTATTCGTCAACGAATAGTTTAACAAAAATTACTAAATATTTAGTAATTTATCTATTTCCACATAGCTCGGCTAGTATTTTAATAATAAAATTGAAGATTCTGCCTATAGCAAAAGAGGTCAGTTTTTTGTATACTTGAAAGAGGAATAACATACGCGCATAGCCATACAGTCTATGGCTTAGGGAGGAACAACAATGAAATACAAGATGATAGCACTTGATTTGGACGGTACTCTTAATAATGATGAGAAGATGATTACACCGAAAACAAGAGCCGCATTAATAGAAGCTCAGAAGATGGGCGTAGTAGTAGTTCTTGCTTCCGGAAGACCCACCCCGGGTTTAAAAAGAGAGAGTGACGAATTGGAGCTTGAGAAATACAAAGGATTATTATTATCCTACAATGGGGGTAAGGTGGTACATGCTTCTACTAAGGAAGTTTTATATGAGAAAAGTATGTCACAGGACATTGCAATTAGATTATTAAAGCATCTAGAAGATTTTCCGGTAACGCCAATTGTAGATAACGGGAAACACTATTTTGCCAGACATGAAAAAGAATTTATGATTAAAGAAGAAAGTAAGCTCAATAATATGGGCATAAAGATTGTGAATAAAATAGTCGATGTTATAGATTTTTCACCGGTTAAAGTATTGATTGCTGCTCCAAATGAAACATTGGTACCTGCATCTGAGAAAATAATGGAACCATTTGATGAGGAGCTATCCTTTATTCAATCTTCTCCTTATTTTTTAGAAGCTACGGTAAAGGGGATTAATAAGGCCAGCTCATTGCAGACGATCTGTGATCTTTTGTCAATAAAGCCGGAGGAAGTTATGGCGTTTGGTGATGCTCAAAATGACATCTCAATGTTACAATTTGCTGGTTTAGGAGTAGCGATGGGAAATGCCTGTGATCCGTTAAAGGAGATTGCTGACGAGGTTACACTCACTAATAATGAAGATGGAATTGCTTATACCATAAGTAAGTATTTTGACATTGCTGTGTAAATACGGAGGAAACAAATGATCAATTATTTGTTGCAGGGTTTATTGTTCGGACTTGCATATGTGGCTCCGATTGGTACTCAGAATCTATATGTTATCAATGCAGCCACAACCAGAAGTAAATGGCATACCTATCAAGTAGTATTAATAACCGTGTTTTTTGATATTACACTGGCGTTGTCTTGCTTTCTTGGAGTAGGATTATTAATTGAGCGTTTTATGCTACTAAAAGTAATCGTTATTTTAATCGGAAGTATTATCGTGACATATATCGGAATTGGGCTTATTCGTAAAAGTACTAATCTTGGGGAAAGCAAAAAGACGGAAACTTCCCTGATTAAAACAGTAGGCGCCTGTTTTGCGGTAACCTGGCTAAATCCACAGGCAATTATTGACGGATCGCTTCTGTTAGGAGGGTTTCGTGCATCACTTGATTATAGTATGTCTCATTACTTTATCACAGGAGTATGTATTGCATCATTTTTATGGTTCAATATACTGGCAACTTTAGTGTTTATATTCCGAACCAAATTTGTTAAGACGATAAATGTAATAAACGTAGTATGTGGATTAATACTTATATTTTATGGATTAAAGCTTGCATATTCCTTCTTCGTGTTGATAAAGTAATAGAATTTATTAAAAAGAATTATCCCCTGAATCGAGGAGGGATTGGCCTTGAATCAGGGGATATTGCATTCTGTTAGGTTGCACAATTCATAGGATTAGAGCAGGGTTTAAAATTAGTGACTTACAATGAATAAACTCATACGTTTTAACAGGGATACTATTGGATAAATGGACTGATTACAAACAAAATGTCACTTATTTCTTCTAATACTTGATGAATTGTTACATAATATTATATTCTTGGGTTAGAAAAATGGTGAAAGAAAACTGTAGAAAATGTTGGATTGTAGTAGATGCTGTTGGCTAAAGAGATTTACTAATGTTTTATAAGAGAGGAACAAATTAAAGTTAAAGTATATTTATGAAACCGATTTGTATGTTATGTGAGGCATAATTAATATCGGCGAACGTCAAAGTAGAAAAGATAATATAAAAGTAAGAAAATATAAAAAAATTTATAGATTATCACAGACAGGATAAATACACAGATTTATATGGGTGTAGCCAGTGTAAGAAAACGATTAGCCAATTTTCAAGTGAGTATCTGCATACTAGTTCGTTTCGTGAGCGACCGACGTTTCTATTAGGGAGGAACGAAACGTAAAAAACGTATGCTGAAATTCCCGAAAACTCAGCTTGTTTTCAGATACTGGCTGTACCCATCTATGAAAATGTAAGAACTTATCCGTCCCTACTATTACAACCAAGTGCAAAGCCTTTCTTGCTTTCCTCTATTATCTCTGTTATCATTTTTGTAGAATATTCCAATTGTTAAATAATATAACCTAAAGTGGAGGAAGTTCATGAAAAACTATGACTGCCTAATCGTAGATGATGAGATAGAGCTGGCTGCAGCAACCTGTGAATATTTTAATATGTTTGGTGTAAATTCCAGCTATGTTAAGAATTCAGCTGAATGTATGAAGTTTTTGCAGGAGAATACGGTTAAAATTCTGTTGTTAGATATTAATTTAGAGGAGGAAAGCGGGTTCGAACTTTGTCAAAAACTTAGAGAGGAGCATACGCTTCCAATTCTTTTTATCAGTGCCAGACAGAGTGATGATGATATCTTGATTGGCCTAAATATCGGTGGAGATGATTATATCAAAAAGCCATATTCGCTAAGTGTATTATTAGCTAAAGTTAAGGTGGTTTTAAAAAGGGTTGAAGGAGTCACCGCTAATCCAACAATAAGTGAAGCAATTATGATTGATCAAAATACTAGAAAAATCTATGTTGAGGGGAAGGAAGTTATATTAAAGAATAAGGAATATAACCTGTTTACATATTTATATCAAAACCGTAATAAGGTAATAACCAAGGAAGAACTGTTTGGTAATGTATGGGGTGATGAGTTTTTCAGTGATGGAACCTTGAATGTACATATCCGAAAAATCAGAGAAAAGGTAGAGAGGAATCCGAATGAGCCTAAGTTTGTTAAAACTGTCTGGGGAATCGGATATATGTTTGAATTATGAAGCTGAGGATTGTGCTGTTAATTTCTACAATATGCCTGGGGTTATCATTTTTATTTATCATAAAATACATTGATAAACTCGAATATAATGCCTGCGATATCATTGAAATCAATGATCAATATAAAAATATTATTGAAGACAGCAAAAGCTTAAGCATTCCGGAGCTGGAGAAGAAACACCATTGCAGGATAATTATGAGAAGCCAACTGGATTATACGAATCAGCTTTATCAAGCGATCAAAAGGTCAGATATTATTCTTGATTATATGGAAGAGAATCAACTTCTTGGTAAGATAATCTTTACTGATCACTTGAACTCCTTTGAGATGATGAAACAGAACATAACGATAGCATTAATTGGAGCGCTTCTTTTACTTCTCCTTACCATCTATATTATCACATACTTCCTATACCATAGAATCGTATTACCCTTCAGACGTTTGGAACGATTTGCTGATAATATATCGATTGGTGAATTAGAAATGCCGTTATCTATGGATCGTGCAAATTATTTTGGAGCTTTTACGGAAAGCTTTGATATGATGAGAGAGGAATTAAAGCGTGCCAGACAAGGGGAATATCAAGCGAATATCAGTAAGAAAGAATTAGTGGCACAATTATCCCATGACATAAAAACTCCAGTTTCAACGATTAAAGCGTTATGTGAGTTACTTGAAGTTAAGGTAAAAGAAGACGATACTGTTATGAAGATACGAACAATTAATCAGAAGGCAGATGTAATTGATAAGCTAATCAGTAATATGTTTCATGCCACCCTTGAGGAGTTAATGGCACTTAAGATAGAACCTAGGGAGGAGCTTAGTACCGTACTTGATGATATGTTTCATGATCTGAACCATTACGGTAAAATTTATATAAAGAATGAACTTCCCGGATGTTTAATCTATTGTGATTGTTTACGACTCAATCAGGTGATTGATAATATTATTAATAATTCCTATAAATATGCTAACACAGACATTGAAGTTACTTATCACGAGGGAAATCATTCAATCGAGGTGGAAATCAGAGATTTTGGAGCAAATTTTACTGCAAAAGAGCTTCCGTTAGTTTTTGAGAAATATTATCGAGGAGAAAATGCTTCGAATCAATCCGGCTCTGGTTTAGGCTTATATCTGGCGAAGATTTTTATGAAGGGCATGGATGGAGAGATAGAATGTAGGCTTGACCAAGGATTTGTGGTGAAGTTAACGATAAAAAAAGTATAATTAAGAATTTGATAAGGATTTCATAATCTTTAGAAAAAGACTTCTTAAGCTTTAAAGATTATAATAAGACCATCCGTAGGACATCGGTTGGTCTTTTTTATAGCCTAAGCACCGACGACTTCATACAGTTGCTTAAGAATATATGCGTTTCAATTCTTGAGGCTACAAATCTCTTGCATATTGACGGGTGTAACTTATGTGAAGGGATTTTGACAATTTATAGATATTAGTGAGTAGTGCAAAAATAATTACATTTTTCACATATGTGCTTGTGAAACCCTTAGTACAAATTATCTCAAAGAGGGTAGGCATGTTAAGTGTAGTGTAATAAATATAAGAGGGGTGGGTATTGATATGAAACAAATTTTAGAAGCAAAAAATCTATGCAAGTCGTACTCTAATGGGAGTGTGATACAGCATGTACTTCGGAATTTAAATATAAAGATATATGAGGGTGATTTCACAGTTATTATGGGTAACTCCGGATCAGGGAAATCTACACTGTTATATGCACTGTCCGGGATGGATAAGCCAACAATTGGAGATATCTGTTTTCGGGGGACACAAATCAGCGGCTATAACAATGATCAGCTTGCGATATTTAGAAGAAAGCATTGTGGCTTTATCTTTCAGCAGATGTATTTGAACGACACGATGAGCGTTATGGATAATATCCTAATCAGTGGACTCTTAGGGAGTAAGAATAAGAAAGTATTAAAAGCAAAGTCGGAAAAATTATTACATGCAGTTGGTTTAGATCAAGAGTGTTTCTCAAAGTTTCCAAACCAGTTATCAGGAGGGGAAGCCCAGAGAGTAGCAATTATTAGAGCACTGATAAATTCTCCGGAGATCGTGTTTGCGGATGAACCTACTGGGGCATTGAATTCTCAGAATGCTAATAGTGTACTTGATGTATTAACGGATGTGAATGACGAAGGACAGAGTATTGTGATGGTAACACATGATATGAAAACAGCGAGAAGGGCGAATCGTATCTTATATCTTAAGGACGGAGTGATAATTGATGAGCTGAACTTGGGATTTTACTGTAAAGGAGACCAAGAACGGCATAATAATCTGAAAGATTTCTTGGAGAATATGGGGTGGTAGTTATCATCAATGAATATAGTAGCATAGCTCGTTTTGGGCTTGCATGGAGGATTTATGAAATTATTTATGATTGCAAAAAGCAATATAAAGAAAAATAGAAATATAACGTTAACGTTAATTGGATTAATTCTATTTACCACAATCCTACTGTATATCAGTTCCAGTGTACTTATGGGTATTAATGCATTCTTGGATAAGAAGAATGAGGAACTCAATGGCTCTGACTTTATTGTAATGTCTCCGGGTGGTTATGAGGATAAGATTCATAGTATTATTAATAGACTAGGGAATTGTGATGAATATGAAGCGGTGAAAACAATACAGTTCTCCTCGAAATTTGAAAATATAACACAACACAGTAAAAGTCAGTCAATCGGATGTTTAATGCTGAACGCCGATACAAAGGAGAATATAGCTAGACTTAAAATTATTAATCAGGGGAAGGAAAGGCGGTCAAACTCAATTGTTCTTCCCTACTATCTGAAGGTTGCAAAAGGTTATCGCACGGGTGATGAAATCATGATCAAGAATGGGGTAAATGAACAAACCTATATAATCTACGGATTCTCAGAGGATATTATGTTTGCGACTCCCAGCAATATATCCTTTTATAAGTGCTATGTATACTCGGATAAATTCAATGAGCTATATGATCAATATAAAACATTCAGGTCGGAACTGGTAAAAACAAAGTTAAGCCCTGGCACAAATAATACGCTTTATTGTGATCAATTTGTTAAGAAGGCAAATACCGAGATGAAAGAGGTAATGAGTAATACCTTCGCAAGTGATTATAATCTTATGAAAAAAGGCGATAGTATATTCTTAAACCTGATTATGGCGGTTGTGGTTGTATTCTCATTTATCATCTTAATGATTGCATTGACCGTGATAAGATTTGCAATTGTATCCTATATTGAAGGAAATATGAAGAATATCGGTGCGATGGAAGCCCTTGGTTATACCTCGAATGAGTTAATACTAGGTGTGATTTTACAGTTTATACTAATCTCTTTTGTTGGCATCATATTAGGATTTATTTTTTCAATATTTGGACTTGGAATTATGACTAATTTTGTGTCCACCTCTGTCGGGCTTACTTGGGAGATGGGAGTGAATGGATGGGCATTTTTAATTAACCTAGGTGTGATCGTGTTTATGGTTATTACAATTTCTTATCTTGCTGCAAGAAAGTTAAAAGAAATCACACCATTAATTGCGTTAAGAGATGGACTCCATACGCATAATTTTAGGAAAAATTATTTGCCTCTGCATAAAAGTCCGTTTCATCTGAATATAACAATCGGGCTAAAAACGCTTACTCATAATATGTCGCAGAATGTAATTATGCTGATAATTGTGTCACTCATGTCTTTTGTATGTGTGTTTACATTTACTACGAATTATAATTTCAATATAGAGAACACAGCTTTTTTACGATTGGTAGGAATCGAGAAATGCCAGCTTGTACTAACTTATTATGGGATAGATGCTCAAAAAGTATTTGATGAAGTAGCCAAATTTGAACATGTTAAGAAAAGTATCAATAGAACATATATTAATATACCGATTCGTGTTAACAATAGAGAAGTAAGTCCGACTGTTTCTATCAGCAATGATTATAAGAAGATAGAAATTAATACAATTGTTAATGGAAGATATCCAAAGCACGACAATGAAATAGCCATAACAGGATTGGTATTAAAGAGTCTGGACGTGAAGCTTGGAGATGTAGTTCGTGTTGGGCCGGAAGGTGATGACAAGGAGTTTATTATCGTTGGTGTTACTCAACATATTAGTAATCTGGGCAAGGGGGCTAATATTACGGAAGAAGGAATGAGGAGGATTAATCCACAATTTACGCCTTCCGGGTTATTTATCTATCTTGATAACAAAGAAAATATCCCTAAGGTCACGGATCATATTATGAAAAAGTTCTCGAATCTCCCAATCGAACTTACGAATAGAGAAGAGACCTTTACAACTATGGTAGGATCGTTTAGCAGCGTGATCGCAATTTTGTGTATTGCATGTATTATCATTACTTTAAGTATTATTACATTGATTTTATATATGTTAATAAAGATTAAGATTATGAAAGAGAGAATACGGCTCGGTGTATCAAAGGCTTTGGGGTATACCACCGGACAATTAATTATTCAGATGATTGTCAGTTTCTGTCCGATCTGTATCATTGGTGCTCTAATCGGTACAATACTAGCGACCTACCTGATTAATCCGGCGTTTGCTTTTATGCTGAGTGTATCCGGAATTCAAAATTGTCATTTTGTTATAAACCCATGGTATACGGTCGCTACATTTTTATCCATATCATTATTCTCAGCTTTGATCGCCGCCTTGGTATCCGTTAGTATACGTAAGATTACACCAAGGGAGTTGTTTATATAGATATCAGGTTATGTGTATGGCTTGCAGATTATGGAACAGGATATTATAATGAAACCATAATTGATTTGCCTTAGGGCGGAGTGGGGGTTAATATGCCGAAAGTCATGATAATTGAAGATGATGTTCAGTTGAGAAATCAAGTGAAGGAGTTGTTAATACGAGATCGCTATGATGTTCTTGCAGTAGAATCTTTTCAAAATGTCGAAGAGCAATTTGATTCTTATGCACCTGATTTGGTTTTGCTCGATATTAACTTACCGTATTATGATGGCAACTATTACTGCAGAATGTTTCGAAAGCGTTCTAAAATACCAATCATTGTAACCTCTGCACGAAACAGTGACACGGATCAAATACTAAGTATGGAGTTGGGAGCAGACGAATATATTGTTAAGCCCTTTCATATTCAGGTGCTATTAGCTAAAGTAAATGCTTTGGTTAGGCGCTTGTACGGAGATTATTCGCATCAGGCAACGGCAGAGGAAATCTCGCTATTTGGAATTGTACTGGATAGTTCCGGTTTTAAGATAAGCTATAAAAATAAAACAGAAGAGCTAAGTAAGAATGAATTTAAGTTAATAAAAAAGTTTTTGCAATTACCCAATAAGGTAATCTCGAGAGAGGTATTGTTGGAGGAATTATGGGATGAAAGCAGTTTTGTGGATGATAATACACTAACGGTGAACGTAACCAGGGTAAAGAATAAATTATCGAACCTGGAACTGGAGGATGTGATAAAGACAAAGCGTGGAGCCGGATATCTGTTCGATACAACTTCGTTGGAGGTATGATTTTATGAAGCAAAATCTTATGAAAAGTTTTTTCATAGATCATATAACAGGAACTATTGCATTTTTTAGTGCAAATCTTCTGATTTGTGTATTCTATTCTATTATATCTGAAAAAAGGCTGGAGATTCTCTACCCTTTTTTTATAGTGTTGTTTGTGTACCTAATCTGGATGAGTATCAGTTTTATACACTACCGTAAGCTCTATCTTGCCATGGAGGAGATTGAGAGTAATACGGAGGATGATACCGGATATCATCGCATGATAAGCAAGAAAGTAATCATGGCTATGAATAACCTTCACCATGACTATCAGGACAAGCTTGCAATTACGCAAAACGCTGCCAATAAGGAGAGAAGATTTCTATCTCTATGGGTTCATAACATGAAGACACCCGTCACAGTTACAGATGTACTACTTCAGAGAATGGAACAGAGTGATATTGATACTGAAGCAGCAATGAATGGATTGAAGCAGGAGAATAATAAGCTCTTATATAATCTAGATACTATCTTAAATATGATTCGTTTGGAGGATTTTGCAAAGGACTATATTCCAGAACCGATTAATCTGTTGGATGAGGTAAAGGAGATTATCAATAAAAATAAAAATTTATTTATATACAGTCATGTTTATCCCAAAATGGATACCGAGGTAAATGAGCCAATGATTCTATCCGATCGCAAATGGAATGAGTTGCTTATCGCTCAAATCATCTCGAATGCTGTAAAATACTCGAAACAGGATCAAGAGGTAGCACAAAACATTTATTTTACGATCGTGAGAGAAGAACATAATTATGTACTTACAATCAGAGACGAAGGGGTCGGTATTCCGGAACATGATCTTAGTAGAGTATACGAGGCGTTCTTCACCGGTGATAATGGAAGGAAGGGATATCATTCCAGTGGAATAGGGTTGTATTTTTGTAAGGAAGTATGTAAGCTATTAGGTCATTCTCTTGTGATTACCTCGAAAGTGGATCAAGGCACCACAGTAAAAATTACTTACCTTGCAAAACTGTAAGGTTAGATTAGTTTAATCAATGGAAGCGTCAGGATAAACCGATTATGATAGACCTATAAAACAAGTGATCACCGGAAACAAGCGATAGAGAAGAAGCTTGTACCGGGGTGAATAATAGGAGGATTTACTATGTCGGTATTAACAGCGAACTATTTAACAAAGATTTATGGTGAGAAGAAAGGGAACTATACAACGAAAGCACTTGATGGAGTGGATCTTTCTGTAGAGGAAGGTGATTTTATCGCGATTATGGGACCTTCCGGTAGTGGTAAATCAACACTGGTATCCATACTGAGCGGAATTATGACTCCGAGTAGTGGTAGTGTCGAAATCGGAGAAACCAGAATTGATAAGATGAATCCTTTTGAAATGGCTTTATTCAGACGTAGAAAGCTGGGGTTTGTATTCCAAGAATTTAACCTACTGGATAATTTGACCTTGAAAGAGAATGTAATGCTCCCAATGGTTCTTGACAAGAAGGAATCAAAATTTATGGAGGAGAAGGCAACCGAGATTATGAGATTGTTTGGAATCGAAGAGATTGCGGATAAACGTCCTTATCAGATCTCGGGAGGGCAGCAGCAGAGAGCAGCAGTTAGCAGGGCTTTGGTTAATGATCCGATGATTTTATTTGCGGATGAACCAACCGGCAATCTTGATTCAAAGTCAGCAAATGCAGTTATGACCTGCTTTGAACAGATCAACAGGGAGCGTGATGTTACCATATTAATGGTTACGCATGATGTGTTCGCGGCCAGTTTCTGTAAGAAAGTAATCTTCATAAAGGATGGCAAGATCTTTATGGATATCGTGAAAAAGGGCACTAGGAAGGAATTCTTTGAGCAGATCTTAGACTGCCAGGCAATCGTTGGAGGTGAGAGCAATGACCTTTAAGGATGTGGTGTTTAAGAATTTTATCGGGAATATCAAAAAATATTATGCCTATTTCTTATCCAGTAGTTTTTCTATTATGCTCTTCTTTATGTATGCAGCATTAATATTTAATAAAAATCTTGAGGGAAGAAGTGATGCAGATGTATTGTCCTATGTATTCCCGATTACAATGGTTGCGATTGCCGTATTCTCGGTTTTCTTTATTAACTATGCGCATTCCTCTTTTGTAAAGGGAAGAAATAAGGAATTTGGAATCTATGTTACCCTTGGATTAAATGAGAAAGAGCTTAGAGCTCTGATTAATCTGGAGAGCCTGTTCATTAACATAGCATCCTTTGTGACCGGTGTTTTAGTTGGAGCATTATTTTCAAGATTATTTCAAATGGTAATACTCAGTTTGCTAGAGATTAAAAACATTGGATTCTCAATGGATTATCGCCCATTTTTGGTTACCTTCCTTGTGTTTTTTCTTATCTTCGGTTCAGTTATTATTAGAATGATGCTTCGTATGAGAAAGCTTGATATCAACAGTTTATTACAGGAGGCTAGAAAAAGCGAAGGCAGAGAGTACCGCAAAACCGATCCGTTCTTTGGAGGTTTGGGATTGTTAATTATGCTTAGCTCCGTTGTAATGTTAGTAGTCATCGCGAATAATGATAAATTAAATTCTAACGCGATTATATTATTAATCTATATGAGTGTATCATTTTTAGGGATATACCTGACATTGTCCTGTGGTGGAAATATGATTATGCAGTTATTCAAAAGAAGTAGGCATTATTATAAAAACCTGTTATCAGCAACCCAGCTGCATCATAAGTTTAATCAGAATAAGAAAATTATATTTATATTAAGTGTTTTAAGTACTATGACAATCTTTCTGGTAGCATCACCATTTTCCTTGTTTTCATTAAGTGAATCAATAGCTGAGATGGCTATGAACCATGTGGAATATGTGGAAACAGGGACGGTTAATCATTTGGATGGGGGAAAACTCTCCGAGGTCTTATCCGACAAGAATATTACAAATCAAAAGACAGTTAAGTTTATCTATCTTAATACAAAGAAAGGTTCAAATCAACTTGCGGACAGTAAGCCGGTAATATCAGCCACTGATTATAATCGATTGACGACATCTAATATAATGGTGAATCAAGGGCAAGCGGTCAATATTATAATTGATTGGATTCCTGGAAATCACGGTGTAGTACCTGGAAAGAATTATACTTTGTATCTAGGGGAAAACGCTTATCAGTATAATATACTAGATTCCGGAAGAGGGAAATGGATTGCTTCAATGGAATGCTTCACCAGTAATTCTGTATTGGTATTGAATGATTCTGATTATCAGGCGCTAGCTTCTAAGGTTACAAAGAACAACATTGGATACTACCATATGATTAACTTTAAGAACTGGAAGAAGAGTGGTGAAGTGACTGAGAAACTTAAGACATTGTTAGGGAGTAAGGAGTTAAAAGTGATCTCCATACTAGATCAATATAAGGATTTACGAAACGGCTATTCTGTATTCTTATTTGTATCCACAGTTATGGGCATTATGTTCTTTGTCGCAGGGGGTAGCGTACTTTACTTTAAACAGTTTACAGAGCTTCCGGAGGCAAAAGTTGCGTTCAATAAGCTATTTAAAATTGGAATAACTGACAAGGAGATGAAGAGCGTGATTGGAAGGGAACTATTTATTGTCTTCTTTCTTCCGTTATTATTTGGAACGTTCTTTGGTACTTCATTAATATATCTTATGACCTACATTGTGGGGGGAGATGCGATTATTAAAGAGTTTATCAGAAATGCATTCATCGTTGTCGGCATATACTTTGCTTCTCAGGGAATCTTTTATATAATTACAAGAAATAAATATATAGCCGAGATTATTAAAGCTTAATAGAAATATAACAATAAAGGGTTGTTGCCAAATAAATAATTTGTTAAGGAACTATGCTAATTGCCTCAAACACATTTGAAAGGACAGTCTTTCAAACATTGTATTATGGTAATATAGCAGTCTTCTACAAATTATTATTTTGCAACAACCCCTTATTATAGTTTCTTAGGAGTAAGTTGTTATGAACGAAAGTTATTAGGTACATTGATATTACAAGGATTGCTTAAGAGGCTAAATCTCTTTGATTATAGTACCAGGTTGCGGAGATGATACAGATAAGTGCAACCACCATTCCTATCGTTAATAGTGATGGATCAATCTTTTTATTTACCATAACATCTGCCGCATTAGCATAGTAGAAGGGAGTAATGTATTTGGCGAATTTAAGTTGTGTCAGCACTCTAGACATCATATCAAGAAAATAAAGTAATAATGCAACGCCTAAGCCACTACCAAGGCTCACTTTCTTTAAGATAGATGAGATTAGAATACAGATGGCTGCTATTTCAATGTGCATACTAAACTGGGCAGCGTGATATAATAGAAGCTCCTGTGAATGGATAGTTGCGTGAATTAAGGGAAAGGATAAAAAGCCGAAAAACATATTCACTAAATCAAATGCAAGTATAATCACAAAAACTGCTACTGTCTTTTGCATGGTAACATTTATTCTACTGTATGGAAGAGTATATAGATACTCTGAGGTATGGCCACCTTCCTCCTTTGATAAAATTCCTGTACCGATGATAGCGGCAAATAGTGCACCACCTAAGGATAAGATGGTTCCAACTTCGATACCGTAAAAACCAAGCGCAGAAGCAATGCTTAGTCGATCCATTCCAAAA
The DNA here is from genome assembly GCA_023392615.1 of Bacillota bacterium. Classification (GTDB taxonomy): domain Bacteria; phylum Bacillota; class Clostridia; order Lachnospirales; family Lachnospiraceae; genus Mobilitalea. The sequence goes on from JAEVYT010000002.1 coordinate 318,800, forward strand.
GCAGCAGTTAAACTCCCCATATTCGCATAAGCATCTGTTGCTTTTTTTAAAGAAGATTCCATACTGGGATACATAAGCATAAAGCAGAAATTAGTAAGTGCTATTGTACTAGTCCATATCAAAAAGGACTTCAAATTAATTTTTAGTTCATGTTTGAATATCATATTAGTTATCCTCCTTTTCGTAATAATGCATGAAGATTTCCTCCAAGGAGGGTTCCTCGATTATGACATCCTGCAGGTCTAATTCATTTAATGTAGAGATTAGGGGTTTAATGTTTCCGTTGTACATAAAATTAATTCCATTCCCATCTACGAACATACTGCTGATACCGGATAATGTGGGTATGCTTGTATCGCCATTTATTCTGATTTTACGTGCATTAGTTTTCGTTAAGTTTGCAACACGGTCTACTGCTATAATTTTTCCATCCTTGATGATGGCTGCATTATTACAATAGTTTTGAATTTCAGACAATACATGGGAGGAGAAAAAGATGGTGGCACCTTCTTTGTTTACTTCATTAAGGAGGGTAAAGAATTCCTTTTGCATTAAGGGATCTAAGCCGGAGGTGGGCTCATCAAAGATATACAAATCCGGTCTGTGCTGCATGGCGCATACAATACTTATTTTTTTGCGGTTACCAAGTGATAATTCTTCAATACGTTTTGTGGTATCAACCTTAAGCCTCTCACATAACTCTGCAGCTTTATTCTTGCAATCCATCTTATATGCTTCCGCGGTCATTTTGATGATATCCGAGACTTTAAGTCTGGGATAAAACATCGTCTCAGAGGGCATATAACCAATCCGCTTTAAGATTTTTACTTTGTCGGTTTGGGTATCCATTCCTAATATGCGAATAGAACCACTGTCTTTTTTTATTAATCCCAATATGGATCGAATTGTTGTTGATTTTCCTGCACCGTTGGGACCAATGAAACCGTAGAAGTCACCCCGTTCTACGGTTAAGCTGATTCCTGATACACCTCTGGCTTTCCCGTATGTTTTTACTAAATCTTTAATTTGTATTACTTGTTCCATAGCCTCACCTCATTTATTAATTATTTTGATTTCTTTTAAAGTTAGCAAGCTGGTCATTCAGTAGCTGTGTGTCATATTTTTTGCCTAGAGCGACGATAATCCATACGGTAAGATAGGATAGAAGCAGCATGACAATTACTAAAATTCCTGTCCAAAGTGGCATGCCATGAAACCATCCGCCTAAGCCGCTGGCGATAAACACCAATGTAATTGATAAAATGCAAAATAGCACTGATCGGATAAGAAAGTTTTTTTTGCTGTAATCTCTGTGCGTATCAACAATAAGTTTTTGAATAACCGATAGTAAGTAGTTCATTAAGTACATCTCCAATATAATTGCGATACTGATATCATATTTACCAAAGAACAAATCTATAAGTGCATATACAATAAGCATAACAGTAAAGTAAGTACAGGCGATAAACTCATTGTTCATTTCCCAGATACACCATTTGATAAATCGTTTCATAGATTTCCTGCCTCCTTTAAAATTGTCCGAAATTGTTTGGCAAAATGTCTTGATATAATAATGTGCTCCCCGTTTGAAAGGTGAGCGTCGATACGATTCCCCAATTCGCTTTTTAGGCTTTTAATCGAGTTGATATTCATAACCATGGATTTAGAACATCGAAAAAAACCGAATTTGGAAAATGCAGCTTCAAGCTCATTCAAGGTATAGGAGGAGCGGTACATACTATCTTTTTGGTAAATGAAAACAATACCATCTACACTTTCGCAATATAAAATGTCACTAGGGTCAAGAATATATTCCTTCTGATTATCATATCCATATAACTTCTTAGTGGGGTGCTCCAACAGAGTAAGGATTTTATGAACATGTTCATCGATATCTTTGCAGTTTATGATGATTTCCGGTTCTCCATCGAAGTTTGGGTTTTTATTTATCTGAATTCTCATATTTATTACCGTGCCTTTCATCAAAGCATTCGAACTTAGTATCACTGATTCTTTGTCTGTCATACAACAGCAAAGCAAGATAAGTTAGCGTATGCTTTCTATATACTACACAAATGAGCTCTTTGCAATAGCTGAGATATTAACTAGCTTTTTTATGGAGTTAAGTTGCACAATGATTGAAAATAAACTATGAATAGAAGGGGCTCTGATTTATAATAAGTTGATACTATAAGAACAAATTTATATGGAAAAATTTACATAGTATGATATAATGTAACAAATAAATCTACACTACAAATACGAATAACGTCATATAATCCCAGGAGATTACCGCTAAGTTTGTGCTAAATCCAAAAATCACAAATATCGTTAGAATGGAGTACTAAGATGAATCCATTGTTGTTATTATCTTCCGTATTGGTAATATCAGTGGGATGTGCAACGATTCTGATTTTTTATGCTTATCAGAGACGGTTAATGCAAGGAGCCAAACACTATATATTACTACTGATTACGATTATTATTTATAACACCGCCTATTTTGGGGAGTTAAACACGAGCTCATACTCGCTTTCAATTATTTGTTATAAGTTAGAACATATTAGTAGTTGCATACAGGCTTTCGTTTGGTTGCTCATATGTTTGGAATATGCACCAATAAAAAGGAAGTACATGATAATTGGCAAATTACTAATCTTTTTACTGCCTGCTATTTTTTATATGGGTTTTTTTGCAAGCGAATATTTTTTTATGTACTTAAAGTATGAAGATAGTATTACTAATTCATTTTTAAGGACATCCTTTATGGAAAAGAGAACTTATTATTATCCAATGATTCTCCTAGGTTCCCATGTGGCGTTTGCAACTGTCGTTATATATATACGCGGGATATTCATATCTCCAAAACCACAGAGAAAAGGACATATAATAAAGTTGGTAGCCTCACTACTTCCGTGGATGGCAGCGTTCTATACGGTAAGTTCCTATAATGCATTAGGGATTGATTTCTTCCCGATATTTTCTTTTATATCAAGTGTTCTTTTAGTTTTGGTAATTTTTCGATGTGATTTTTTTGAAACTATGCCAATTGCAACCGAGATGGTTTACCGACAATCTAGCGCAGGGATTATGATTGTTGATAGTAATGATTATATTATTGATGCAAATAATGTGATGTTACTGCTTTATCCAGAACTAAGGCAGATATATAAAGGAATCGCATTTGAAGGTTTCATAAAAACTCATCCCGAGTATGAAAGAGCACTCAATCAGCAGGCCATGTTTGAATTTCAATATAACGGAGAAGCTGGATGTTTGTATTTTAGAGGAGATACAAAGGAGATTATAGTCGATGGTAGGAAGATTGGAAAGAGTGTTAAGATAGTGGATATTACTGAGATTATGGAACAAAAGAAACTTCTGCAAGAGGTAGCGCTTGTTGCGATAGATAGGGCGGAGTTGAATGAAATCTCTTTTCTTCAGGCTCAAATTAGCCCGCATTTTTTTAATAATACGCTTAGTGTAATTGCTTCGATGATATCAAGGGCACCCGATGACGCAAAAAGATTAATTACTGAGTTAGGAGAGTACCTATCCAACTGTTGCTATTTTGATAGCGAATCACCGATGTCCACACTAATGGAGGAACTAGAAACTGTACAGACATATGTAAATATAGAGCAGGCACGGTTTGGAAGCAGAGCAAAATATGAACTTGTAGCAGATGATTTACCGCAGTTAAAGATTCCAAGACTCATCCTTCAACCATTGGTAGAAAATGCAATACGACATGGGATTTTAAAGCAGGCTGAAGGTGGTAAGGTTTATTTGATTATTCAGCGCTGGAAAGATAAAGTGTTCTTTGATATAAGGGATAACGGGGTCGGCATTGCTGAGGAGTATATTCATAACCTGGATTCCCTTACATACGAACGTAAAGGTATCGGTTTGACAAATATACATAGGCGTCTATTGAAGTATTATCATGAGGGTTTAACAATACGTAGAACGGAGAAAGGGACTTCGGTATCGTTCTGGATACCGATGGATGATTATGAAGAAGCTTATCAGGAGGTATAATCAATGATACGAGCAATTATTGTTGATGACGAATGGTATAATTTAGAGGAGATAGCTGATCTTCTTATAGCCACAGGCGCGTTTAGTGAGCCCAGAAAATATCTTAACCCTGTGATCGCTTTAAAGGAGGCAGAGATTAATAAACCGGAGGTTGCTTTTGTAGATATTGAAATGCCGGTCATTAATGGTATTAACTTTGCAAGGAAGCTAAACTTAATTAATCCAGATATAGTAGTTGTTTTTGTTACAGCCTGGAATCAATATGCAGTTGATGCTTTTGATGTGAATGCTCTGGACTATATCTTAAAACCAATCAATCAGGTTCGGTTTAAAAAAATGATAGATAGAGTTAAATACGAAATATTTAACTTAAGAGCGAAGATGGTTAGAGATTTGCAAATATCATGTTTTGGTAATCTGCAGGTACAGATTGACCATGTGCCGATTAAATGGGAGAGAGCTAAGTCGGAGGAACTTTTTGCCTTCTTATTAATGCATCATAATAAATATGTTAGCAAAGAAGTGATTATTGAATATCTTTGGCCGGAATATGAAACACAAAAGGCATTACAGATATTACAAACGGCAGTTAGTAGAATTCGAACTATATTTTCAGAGCTTGATACGCAGGTGGAGATTTGTTATCATCAGAGCGCTTATTGCTTATCAATAACAGATGCCAAGTGTGATTTGTTTGGGATGGAATTAACGCTTCAATCCTTTAAACACACCGATGAAGAGGACTTAAAGAAATTGGATGATGCAATAGAGCTTTGCAGAAAGGGCTTTTTATCAGAGCATGGTTATCTGTGGAGCTTTGAAAAGGATGAAGAGATTAAACAGCAATTAGTACTGATATTAAAGGCTTTGATTGAACCCAAGAGCTCTCGTTTGGGGAAAGGTAGGTTAAAGTATCTGCGATGCTTGGCGGAACTGCTCCCATATGAGGATTCCATTAATTATCAGCTTCTACAGATATATATCAATATTGGATATGAATCAGTGGCACGTCAATATTATAAATGGTTGGTTAAAACCTTAAAAGATCAATATGACATTGAACCTTCTCAGAGGATAAAAAAATTGTTTGATTATGGTGAAAAATGATAAAATGATTAAAATAATACTAATATCAGACAATAAAGGGCGGAATTTGTAAGAATCCTGTCAGTGCGACATGGTATATTAACGTTGTTAACCGAAGAATTAGTTAATGGGGAAATGTTGTTAGTAAAAGCCGGTAGAATGAGTGCTCCATTCTGCCGGCTTTTACTGTATTCTAATTTACACTAAATCTTTTTTTAGATAAAATACATAAGAAAAGAATGAACATACGCCTGTAAGAATTAAAGATAATATTATGATTAAAATATTAAGTCCGTCTCCGTTTACAATATTCTCATAACTGAAATATTTGAAGGGAGATAGAATGTTTAAAAAATCTACTTTATCAGTCATACTTGTAAATTTGGCAATCATAAAGCTTGCTAGTAGTATGCCGATGCTTACAGAGCCGGATCCCTTTGATTTCTTGGAGTAGGTGGCAAGAACAGCACCAAGAAAAAGGAATATAAGCTGCACAAAGAGCATGCTTACATAAAATTGAATCAGCTCAGAAGTAATGGGTTTTCCTTTATTAAATGCTGATACCGAAAGAATAGATGAGAGAAAAGTAACAACATTGAGTATAAGGACATTTATAACTGCAGCAAGATATTTTTGAGTAAGGATACTTGCTCTAGATACTGGTTTTGTTATGATGAATTCCGTTGTTTTATCTCTTTCTTCTTTTGAAACAATTCCGTTTCCAAGTAATGCAGCATGAATTGCTGCCGTAATTTCAATATAGGAGAAGAGGAATGCGAAGAAACCAGCCATTTCTGTTACTTTAAAGGAACCCATTCCCATAAGTGCTTTTAGAGTCAAGGGCAGTTTGTCAAATATATCATTACTAACACCGCCGGAAGAATAAGCAGTATATTTACTCATACCACTTAAAACTAGTAGAGCCATACAGGCGCACCATATCATTAGTGCTTTACGATTGGCTTTTAATTCTCTGAAAAATATATTCATAAGACCTCCATGCTGCCAGGCAGCCTAATTATTAATATGAAACTTAAGTCTCCCATTTGCCATAGTAATACTCGTTGGTTTATATTGTATAAGCTTATACGGCATGGATATCACGCTTGTTATATACAATATATCCTGTTACGATACAAACTATGATAATAGCAGCGCTTAGTATCAGATAAGGAATCTCATAAGCGTTATGCTTAATTATATAAGTAAGATCAAAGTAGTGGAAAGGAGAAATAAAACGCTTTGACTCCTTATCCGAACCGGTTGTCAGGATTGCACCAATAATATAAAAACCGAAGACAAAGCCTAGAGAAATTGGAAGAACGTTCTTAATCTTTTGAAAGAATACGGACACGAACATTCCAATTGCCAGAAAAATAATTTGTAAAAAGACCATGGTCATATTAATCAGAAGAAAGGTTTTTAGGTTAAATGCATTAGTCTTAAAAAAGTTTGCTGCCATGTATGAAATTAGGAAATAAATTATGTCAGTAAGTATCAGTATGGAAAATGCAGCTCCTAGTTTTGCACTTACAATGGCTCTACGTGTAACCGGTTTAACCAATAGAAAATCCGCAGTTCTTTCTCTGGATTCTCGGCTTAATATGGATACTCCCAAATTCATGGCCTGAATTGCTGCACATAAGAGAATAAAACTAAATGTCATAGAATATAAGCCAATTAATGAAGTGATAATATCTAGGTTGATGCCTAACATCTCACGAATTGTAGCAGGGTAATTTGATAATATTTGCTTATAATCCAGTGAATCATTAGCGATAGCCGGATATAGGGATAAAAACAATACTGCCAGAGCAGCCATTGAGCAAGCCCATATAATGGCTGATTTTCTTAATGTTTTAAATTCCTGTTGATAGATATTCATACCACTTAGTCCTCCTTGGCATAATAATGCATAAAGATCTCTTCCAAATCAGGTTCTTCAATTGAAATATTACGCAGCTCAACTGTACTCACTTTGGATAAAATGTGATTGATGTTACCTTTAAAGATGAAGTTCACTGTATTTCCCTTTAATTCAATATTATTTACGCCATCCATCTGAATCAATTCTTTTGGAATAGGGTTTCTTCCTTCTAGGAAGAACTTCTTATAGCTATTTTCCTGCAGAGTACTTATTTTCTCTTGTTTTATTATTTTACCTTCTTTAATAAATGCAACTTTGCTACACAGTTTTTGCACTTCACCGAGAATATGAGATGAAAAAAATACAGTTGCACCTTTTTTGTTCTCTTCAATAATCAGGTCGAAGAATTTTTGCTGCATAAGTGGGTCAAGACCACTTGTTGGCTCATCAAGGATAATTAATTTTGGTTCATGCAAAAGGCCTTGCACTATACCTACCTTTTTCTTATTACCAAATGAGAGATCATCTATTTTTTTCTTTAAATCCAAATCCATAATCTCTGTTAATTCCATCATTCGCTTGGTACAATCCTTCTTATAAAAGCTTGCAGAATATTTTAATAAATCGATGACTCTCATATTATCATAATAGAATACTTCTGATGGTAGATATCCTATCTCGGCTCTCACCTCTGGTTCTTCAATACAGTTTTTGCCGAATATGGTGGCAGTACCTTTTGTGGGATGTATTAATCCTAACAGCGTACGGATTGCAGTTGACTTCCCCGCACCGTTTGGACCGATGAAACCAAATACCTCTCCCTGTTCTACGTTCAAATTAACATCAATAATGCCTCTTGATTTGTTGTAGAATTTTGTTAAATTGGTCATTTCAATTACATTCATAGCATATACCCTCCACATTATTTGTAATTAGTCCTCTTTATAAAAATTTCTCTTGAGTAAATCCATGCATTTGTAGTATTCTTCACAAAAAGTATCTAGGTTATCATTCGTTGACAATTTAAAGTTACTCACAAAGCCTTCTGCCATCCATACAAGCATCTTAAGTACAAGATTGGGATCAATACCATCACGAAACTTGGAGGTATCCATACCATCTAGGGCAATTTTATTTCGAAATGACTCGCTTTGTTCTAGTAATTCTTTAATATCATCTCTTACTTCTTTGTCCTGTTCAAAATACATACTATTTAAAAAGGCTATACTTGCCGGATGTCTTTTTATTGCAGAGATCTTGATTGTACTGGCTTGCATAATACGTTCAAAAAAATCAGTGACTGTATTATCAAAATTCGCACTTATTTCGTTCATAATCAGATCAGCGCAGTAGTTAATTAGATATAGATATAAGGCTTTTTTGGTTCCGAAATAATGAAACACCATAGCTTTTGATATGCCCGCGGCAGTAGCGATATCATTAATGGAAGCTTTTTTATAGCCGTTTGTGCCAAAGGAAACTAAAGCAGCATCAATGATGATATCCTTTTTCTCTTCAGTCAGGTTGTTGAATTTATCCATCGAATCACCTCCTTTAAATAAAATCGACCGATTCGGTTTATGATGTTAGTTTACCACTATAAACCGAATCGGTCAACAGAATTATTATATAAACCAGTTGCCATAGTTGAACTATTTTCTATATTTATGTTGTGATCGTTTACGATTTAATAAGCGGAATGCGGTTAAAACAGATCCTAAGATGCATATAACAAAGGAAAATAAATATACCCATCGCATACCATAGATAAAAATATCCTCACGCCCTTCAATATAGGTGGACACCTCATAACCAATCTTACTACTCATACGGTTATATAATATTAGAACCGAGATTGAGGTACCGGTTATCATACCTAGGTTACGAATTAATGCATTCACACTCCCGGTAATACCAAGCATATTTTTCGACGAACTTGACATGATCAACGAATTATTCGGAGACTGGAATAAGCTGGTTCCTAATGACATAACAACAAGATATATTACCATCGCTGTAATGCTGGAGGTCTCTGTTAAGGTAGACATTAAAAATAATCCGATGCTAAAGATAACTAAACCCACAAAGGTCAAAAATTCTGAGCCGATTTTATCGGAAAGATGCCCACTGGCAGGAGCAGCTACCGCCATTATAAGAGGATTGACCGCCATAATGATACCAGTAAAGGCAGGAGTAAATTTCATGACATTTTGTAGGTAAAACGGTTGAATAATTAAGGAACTACTTATGGCTACAAAGGTGATAAACGCGCAGAAGATACTGAGAGAAAATAATCCATTTTTAAAAATATCAAGTTGAAGTAATGGATGCCTGACCTTCCTCTCTATGATTATAAATATTACAAAGGAAACCAGTGACGAGAACAGACCTATCAGGATGGATGGATGTTTATATCCATAATGTTCACCAATAATCAATGATCCAAATAATGCTACGATGGATATGGCAAATAAGGATGCTCCAAAACCGTCGAGACGTTCTCCGACCGTTTTGTTTGATTTTGGAAGAATCTTTAGGCCGAGAAAAAATACAAATAATCCAATGGGAACATTGATCAAGAAGATAAACTCCCAACTAAAATGAGTAATGATGAAGCCTCCTACCGGAGGTCCGGTCAATGAACCCAAGGCTACAAAGGCTCCTGATATACCAAGAGCTTTTCCTCTTTCATTTGCTGGGAACACATGAGTGATGATTCCTTGGTTATTTGCCATAGTAGCAGCTGCACCCACTGCCTGAAGGCATCTGGCTACTATTAACATAAGAAATGATTGACTGATACCACATATCAATGAACCGATAGTAAAGATTACCACACCGATATGGAATATATTTGTTTTTCCTTTCATATCTCCTAGGCGACCGAATACTAGGATAGAGCCTGAGATTACGATCAAATAGGATGATACCACCCAGGCAATGGATTGATTGGAAACAGATAAAGATTCCGACATTTTAGGTAACGCAACATTAATAATACTGCTGTCGAGTGTGGCCATAAAGGTCATAAGGACTATATTGAATAAAATCAACATCCTGTTTTTATATATTTTTTCACTTGTTTGTTCCATAGCTTGTCCTTTCGAGGTAATGAAGAAAAATAATAAAAATAAAACGATAAAAATCGAAACAAATCATCCATATTTAATAGGACTAATTATCTGATGATATATCTCTCAAATAGTAGTTTATATCAACTACAACTTTACTATGTATTTGAATAGAGATAGAAGTATATAGAAATAATATAGTTACCATTAGAAAGGATGTGTAATTATGAGTAAACAATCAAATCAGAGATACCGCAAAGAAGTGGAAAAGGATGATTCAAAAAAGGCAGGAGCAAACAATACATTGAGCAGTGTCGTACCAGCAGATGAACAGCATAAGAATAAGATAAATCATGAATTTGGTGCTGCTTCTAATAAGTCTGACCGATAGAAGGAAGGGGATGTTACAACATTATTACTAGATGTATTAATGTTGTAACATCCCATGTATATTTTTATTCACTCAAGCTGTACTCAGCTGCTTTTCCCGCATGAATGAAGGTAGTATCAAATAAGGGAATATCAGTATAGTCTTGATTAATTAGGAGCCCGATCTCTGTACATCCCAGTATAATACCTTCAGCGCCTTGGCAGGTTAAATCAGAGCAGATTGTCAATAGTCTTTGACGGGAGGAGTCCTTCACAATACCAAGACATAATTCTCCGAAGATGGTATCATTAATAAATGCTCGATCATCTTCTGCAGGAATTATGACTTGAATTCCACGTTCAATTAGCTTGGATTTGTAAAAATCCTGCTCCATGGTATAACGAGTTCCAAGTAATGCTACGGATTGAATAGAATGAGACACTAACTCATCGGCGGTTACTTCTGCAATATGTAATAATGGGATGGAAAGATGTTTTTGTATATCCTCCGCAACCTTATGCATGGTATTCGTACAGATTAGTATAAAATCCGCGCCACCGCGTTCTAGACTAAGAGCCGCCTCTGTTAGTATATTTGCACTTTTATCCCATTCCCCACGTGATTGACAAAGTTCAATCTCATGAAAATCCACACTATATAAAATACATTTGGCAGAGTGAAATCCACCGAGTGAATCCTTTATCTTGCGATTAATAATCTGATAATAAGTTACGGTGCTCTCCCAGCTCATTCCGCCGATTAAACCGATTATTTTCATACACTCAAGCCTCCTTTTTAAAGAATAGTCTGGTTCTCTACCAAGAATTTCATCTATTATAATATAAAAAGGATAATATTTCAAATATTGTTTATCATTGAAAATAAACATGAGAATAAACTCATTACATATAATGGCAAAATTTATTGACTATTGTTGAAGTATTGTGTGATAATAGAATGAGTTAATTAGTAAGATTTTTTGGGGGAACAGATATGAAGATAAAATATACAAAAATACAAATTGCATTGGAGATAATCACGATATTATTATTACTTACGATGTTATTGAACCTTAATTTGTCCTGGAGTAATGTTGCAGACAAAATCCCGGGGCATTACAATGCGGCCGGTCAGGTGGATCGTTGGGGGCATAAATCGGAGCTCTTATTTGTACCGATTATGTCGGCAGTTTTATATGTATTGGTAACTGTAATCGGATTTTTCCCTGCATTATGGAATGTACCTATGGCAATTACTGAACAAAATCGTAATAAATTATACAATTGTATGAGAGATATGATATGTGTATTAAAGTTAGAGATGGTGTTAACGTTCTTATATATCTCCTATGAAAGTATAAAAGTAAAGCAATTATCGCCGTATTTTACCTTAATCTCCCTAGGTGGAATTGCAGTAACAATAACCTACTTTATAGTTAGAATGTATCAGATATCAAAAATAAAAGCATAGAAAGCCGGAGAATTATGACATTCATTCTCCGGCTACTTAAATTATTTTCTTCTAGAATTATGCTTTGTAAAATTTGTGGCAGAATATGGCCACTGGTTGTAATTAGTATATGTGTTATATCTTCGACTATTTCTTTTTTTTGATTGACCAACGCTTTGTGTTTGCTGTAATTGATTCAAAGTAAGATTATTATTGATATTGGCATTAACGGGAGTGGTATTTTTAACTATATTATTAGGAATAACCATTTTTTCAGTATCTGTTCGGTTCATGGTATTAGCAGTTTGAATTGGATTCATATTTGTGAAAGTAGGAGACAAATCATCTGTTTGTATGGTAGTTGGTGCTTTTGTTTCATTAGCGATATGTCTTCTAACATTTATTGATAGACCTAAGACCAACCCAATCAGAAAGAATACTACAACCAGCGCAATAAATACTACCAGGAAGCTGGTTGTATTGACAATCCCGGTTAATAGGATTGGTGTTATTATGGCTGTAACACTCTCCATGCTATGATACTTCTTTACAAATTCTTCACTAATTATATATGCATAATCTAACTCTTATGTTACTAAAATCCGGGGTAGTCTTTTACTGAACAAAATTTGTATCAATCTGTAGTTGGAATGGTATTGACAAACAAGCTATTATATGGGTATAATATCCACTAATTAAAAGGTTAGGCATGGTATTGATCCAATTGACATTGTTTAATCAAATATTTGAATATTGACGAAGACGTCTTAGTTTTATTAAGAGGTCTTTTTTCTTTTATATAATCTTGTTATTGTAAATAGTAAAGTCATATGGCAGAACGCGCTTGGCGCGAGAATGTGCCAAGGCACATTTTTAATGATTCGGAGGGCAGATATGAGTTTATTAGTTAACATCCAAAAAAAACTGAAAAGTCTAAACTTGAATATAAACCTTGATACTGAGGGTGAATCAACCGGAGTTCTAGGTGCTTCAGGGTGTGGTAAAAGTCTGACTTTAAAATGTATAGCAGGCATTGAAACTCCTGATAGTGGAAGAATTATATTGAATGACAGAGTTCTCTTTGATTCGGAGAAGAATATCAACATGAAACCGCAGGATAGAAATATAGGACTTTTATTTCAAAGTTATGCGTTATTTCCGAACATGACAGTAAGAGAGAATATTGAGATAGCAGTGAAAGATAAGAAGAAAAAAAGTACGGTAGCAAATAATATGCTATCTATGTTACGTATTGGCCATTTGCAGAAGAGCTATCCCAATCAAATCTCTGGAGGAGAACAGCAAAGAGTAGCTCTGGCCAGAATGATGGCATATGAACCGGAGCTGATGATGTTTGATGAACCGTTCTCAGCATTGGACTTATTCTTGAAGGATCAGCTTCAACAGGAAATACTAGAAGTGTTGAAGGAGTTTCCCGGAGAAACCTTGATGGTATCTCACAGCAGAGAAGAGTTGTATCGTTTCTGTGATGATATTGTTGTTATTAGTCAGGGTCATACCATTGAAAAAGGGAAAAAGGAAGAAGTGTTTCGTTCTCCGTGTGATATCGCAACAGCTAAACTTACCGGATGCAAGAATATATCACGCGCAAAAAAATTATCTGATTATGAAGTAAGGGCATTGGATTGGAATATAAATTTAGAGACATGCCGATATGTAGAAGAAGATATCAGTTATGTGGGAATACGGGCACACAATCTTAAACCTTGTATTAAAAAAGAGAAAAATTCGATCCCGGTAAAGTTGGCCGGGTTTTCGGAAGGGCCTTTTGAAAATAATATAATTCTTAATAATCCTACAGAAGGCGGAGATTTAAAAATCTGGTGGATCATATCAAAGCAAGAATGGAAAAACGGCTTAAATGAAAGAGTTCCGGAGCGGTTATCGTTTCCTAAGGAGCACCTTCTTTTATTAAAGGATAGCTTACAGTAATAAATTTACTAGTGTAAATTGTGCAAAAACATTTGCAAATAATGATCGATATTTAACAAATCGATGCATTGAAGCTTTAATTATCTGATGATAGAATTGCATCATAGAAATTGTCACAGCAACAATCAATTTCATACCGGTAAAAAGATAGGCTGAGTACTGCTAGCGGTAGCAGCCGAAAGTCTAAGGACACAGGCGTCGTTACAATATTAGATTGTAGTGGCGCTATTTTTTATTTAATAGGACAGCAATCACCTATTAAATAAAAACCCTTCCAGGCAGGATGCATACTTCGTGGCAATATGTTTTGCTTCGTAACCGCTCAGGCGTGAAAGTGTCAGCTGGATGACATGTTGTTATTTAATCAGTTAATTAAGGAGGTAGTTATTATGAGACAGGTTGCTATTTATGGTAAAGGTGGTATCGGTAAATCCACCACGACTCAAAATCTGACTGCAGGTTTAGGTGAGATGGGTAAGAAGATCATGATCGTTGGTTGTGATCCGAAAGCGGATTCCACACGATTGATACTGGGTGGTTTGGCACAGAAAACAGTTCTTGATACACTTCGTGAGGAAGGAGAGGATATCGATCTGGATTTCATTATGAAACAAGGGTTTGCTGATATCCGTTGTGTAGAGTCCGGTGGTCCTGAGCCAGGTGTTGGATGTGCAGGTCGTGGTATCATCACTTCCATCAACTTACTGGAACAGTTAGGTGCTTACACAGATGATCTTGATTATGTATTCTATGATGTACTTGGTGATGTTGTATGTGGTGGTTTCGCGATGCCAATCCGTGAAGGTAAAGCTCAGGAAATCTATATCGTAGCATCCGGTGAGATGATGGCTCTCTATGCAGCGAACAACATCTCCAAAGGTATCCAAAAATATGCAAACACCGGCGGAGTTAGACTTGGTGGTATCATCTGTAACTCCAGAAAGGTTGATGGCGAGGCTGAATTAGTATCTGCGTTCGCGAAGGAGTTAGGTTCTCAGATGATTCATTTTGTACCTAGAGATAATATGGTACAAAGAGCAGAGATTAATAAGAAAACAGTAATTGACTTTGACTCAAGCGTTGGTCAGGCAGAAGAGTATCGTCAGTTGGCTCAAAAAATCGATGGTAATGATATGTTTGTTATTCCAAAGCCAATGAAGCAGGAGAGACTTGAAGAATTACTTATGGAACATGGTATTTTGGATATTTAAGATTTGGCAATCAAAATATTGAGTGTGGAGGTGCACATATGTTATTAGTAAGAGCAATTATCCGTCCTGAGAAGGTTGGTATCGTATTATCGGAATTATTATCTGCAGGTTTTCCTGCTGTTACAAAGATGGATGTATTCGGACGTGGTAAACAAAAGGGCGTTAAGGTTGGTGAAGTATTTTACGATGAGATTCCGAAAGAGATGCTTCTTATCGTAGTGGAAGAAAGTGATAAAGATGATGTTGTAAAAATCATCATGAAATATTCAAGAACCGGTGAAAGCGGTAACTTTGGTGATGGTAGAATATTTGTCAGTCCTGTTGAAGAAGCATACACCATCAGTACCAAGAAGAAGGGATTATAATAATAATTCTAAAGCAAATTCGAGAATGGTTCTAAGAATGAAGGAGAATTCCTTCAAAAAGAATGGAGGATTGGCATGAAGGAAGTAATGGCAATTATCAGGCAGAATAAAGTTAACGTAACAAAAGAAGCGTTAGCTCAAGCCGGAGTTCCTGCTTTTACCTGTAGAAAAGTCCTTGGAAGAGGTAAAAAGCTTATAGATATGACATTGCTCAGAACTATCGTTGATTCCGGTGAGATTCCGGCTTCTCCGACCGGTGAGTATTTGTCAGAATCACAGAGACTGATTTCAAAGCGTGTTTTCACGATGATTGTAGAGGATGATAACGTTGATACTGTAGTGGATGCTATCATGGATGCGAATAGCACCGGTAACCCTGGGGATGGTAAGATATTTATTCTTCCTATTTATGAAAGTTATCGAGTTCGTAACGGTGAATCAACAACGGATGCTTATTAGGCGCAGAATTCAAAATATTCGCTGATAAGCGAGTAAGGAGGTTGCTATGGATACAATGAATAAAGTTCTGGATCAATATAGCTCCAGAGTTTATAAAAACCGTAAAGAGCACATGGTAGATGTAGATAATAATGATAATAGTAATGCAATCGCAGCAAATGTTCGTACCCTACCCGGTATCATCACTCAGAGAGGTTGCTGCTATGCCGGATGTAAAGGTGTTGTTGTCGGACCTATTAAGGATGCATTTATTATCACACACGGACCGATTGGATGTGCATATTATTCCTGGGGAACCAGAAGACATAAAGCGAGAAAAGGGGAAGGGGAGGACAATTACTTACAGTATTGCTTCTCAACCGACCTACAAGAGCCGGATATCGTATTCGGTGGAGAGAAAAAATTAAAAAAGGCTATAACTGAGGCAATGGATTTATTTAAACCAAAGACTATCATGATATGTTCGACATGTCCCGTAGGTCTGATTGGTGATGATATCCATGCAGTAGCAAAGTGGGCTGAGAGTGAATACGGAATCAAATGTATTGCTTTTAGCTGTGAGGGTTATAAGGGAGTTAGTCAGTCAGCAGGTCATCATATTGCGAATAATCAGTTGATTAAATACGTAATAGGTGAGGGCGATCGTAAAATCACTAATAAGTTCTCCATCAATCTTCTTGGCGAGTACAATATCGGTGGTGACGGTTGGGAGACAGAGAGATTATTAAAACGTTGCGGTTATGAGGTTGTATCTACCTTTACCGGTGGAGCAAGCATGGATGATATTGCAAATGCACATCAGGCTAACTTAAGTGTAGTGCAATGCCATCGTTCCATTAATTATATCGCGGAGTTGATAGAGACAAAATACGGTACACCATGGATGAAAATTAACTTCGTAGGTGTGGAGGCTACCATTGAATCACTTAGAAATATGGCTAGATTCTTTAATGATCCTGAATTAACCGCAAGAACTGAAGCGGTTATCGCGGATGAACTAGATAATATCGAGCAGGATATGGCGTATTACAAGAGTAAGCTTAAAGGTAAGACTGCAGCAATCTATGTAGGCGGCTCCAGATCCCATCATTATCAATTCTTATTAAATGATCTTGGTGTTCATACTGTACTTGCAGGGTATGAATTCGGTCATAGAGAAGAATATGAAGGTCGTGAAGTAATTCCATTTGTTAAAGTAGATGCAGATAGTAAGAATATTGAATCAATTACTGTTCAGCCAGATCCGGAAAAGTATCATGTATACTTATCAGAAGAGGATTTAGCTAAGCTAAAGGAAGAAAAGTTAATCGATTACTATGGCGGTATGGTAAAGGATATGCAAAACGGTACTTACATGGTGGATGATTTAAATCATTTTGAAACAGAAGAATTCTTAAAGTTATTAAAACCGGATATCTTCTTCTCCGGCATTAAGGATAAATATGTTGCTCAAAAGGGCGGAACATTATCCAGACAGCTACACTCCTATGACTACAGCGGACCATATTCCTGTTTCCGCGGTGCAGTTAATTTTGCAAGAGATATTGCAATGGGTATCTATACCCCGGCTTGGAGTTATGTTAAGGCACCTTGGAAAGCAACTCCGATTTTAGAAGGCGAAGTAGGAGGTGTTGAAGCATGCTAGATTATACGACGAAGGAAACTTATGAGAGAAGTGCTTTAAGAGTTAACCCTGCTAAGACCTGCCAGCCGGTAGGAGCAATGTATGCTGCCCTTGGTGTACATGAATGTATGCCTCACAGCCATGGTTCCCAGGGATGTTGTGCATTCCATAGAATGTTCTTAACCCGTCATTTTAAAGACCCTGCAATGGCATCCACCAGTTCTTTTACAGAAGGTGCTTCCGTATTTGGTGGTGGTAGTAATTTGAAAACAGCAGCAAAGAATATCTTTGATATCTACAATCCTAAGATTATCGCAGTTCATACGACTTGTTTATCTGAGACAATTGGTGATGACTTAAATGCTTTGATTCAAGGAATTGATATACCAGAAGGTAAGTATATGGTTCATTGCAACACTCCAAGTTACTATGGATCACATATTACCGGTTTCAGTAACATGGTATCTGGTTTTATTCGCTATTTATCAAAATCTTCAGGCACAAAGAACGGAAAAGTAGCACTTATTCCAGGCTTTGTAAATCCGGGAGACATGAGAGAGATGAAGCGTCTGGCAAAGGAGATGGGAATTAATTATACCATGCTTCCTGACACCAGCGGTGTTATGGATTCTCCGATGACAGGAAAATTCGAGCTCTATCCTAAGGGCGGCACAACAGTGGAAGAGATCGAAACGTTAGGTGATTCTTCTCTCACTTTAGCACTTGGAAAAGCAGCGAGCGAAGCCCCTGCTGAAGTATTAACAAAGAAATGTGGTGTTCCGAATAAAGTACTTCCACTACCGATTGGTATCGGAAGAACAGATGAATATATCATGGCGCTACAAAGCTTCACAAAAGAAGAAGTTCCTTATTCCATCGAAGAGGAACGTGGCCAATTAGTGGATGTATTAATTGATATCCATCCTTATACTTACAATAAGAAGGTTGCTATATTCGGAGATCCTGATACGGTTCTTAGCTTAGCGGAATTTGTTTTAGAGATGGGTATGATACCGAAATATTTGGTTACCGGTACCCCTGGTAATGACTTTGAGCACGAGGCAGCAGAATTATTTGCTAAGTTTGGTGTAGAAGGTTGTAAAGCAAAGGCATCCGGAGATTTATATGAACTTCACCAGTGGATTAAGGCAGAGGGTGTAGATTTATTAATCGGTGGAACCCATGGTAAGTATATTGCACGTGCAGAGGATATTCCATTTGTTCGAGCAGGTTTTCCTATTATAGACCGTTATATTCATTCTTATATGCCTTTGGTTGGCTATAAAGGTGGATTAAGATTAGCTGAGTTAATTACAAATGCAATTATGGATCGTCAGGATAGAGATTCTACCGAAGAAGATTTCGAGATGGTTATGTAAGCGTTTATGTATTTTGTGATGAGTTTTAACAATGCTACCAGTTTTATTTGATCAAGTACCCATATAAATAATTAGATTGATTCAGGGTGATTATCCTTGCTTCTCTTATTCGAATTCCTGATTTCCGTAGCGCCCGGCATGCCATGCACGAGCATGGCATTGCCACCAGGCGCGAAAACCCATTGATTATGCATTGCAATGTGGCAAATTTCAGCATATACGAATACAAGAGCGTCGAGGATAATCACCCTGAAGCATTATAATCCATTATTATTATGGAATTTTGTATACGAGAATTTTTTTAAAAGTATTTATTGGATTATTGAAATTACACATAAGCGGACGAAGTTCGCGATGTAAATATAAATTATAGTTTGGAATAAGACATGATGGAAAGAAAGCCTACGGAAATAGGAATAGGAAAGGAAGTGATTGTATGGGTCGTTCAGATTTATCATTAATGGAGGAACATACAGAAAAAGAGGATGTACTAGAAGCCAGAAAAAGCTCCATTCTTAGAAAACAGGTTGGCTGTTCGGGAGACGGATTACAATGTGACAGTAACAGCGTATCCGGTGCGGTAAGTCAGAGAGCGTGTGTATATTGCGGTGCCAGAGTGGTATTGAATCCAATTACGGATGCGTTTCATATCGTGCATGGGCCAATTGGTTGTGCCAGTTATACCTGGGATATCCGTGGTAGTTTAAGTAGCGGAAGTGATCTATACAGGAACAGCTTTTCTACGGACTTGCAAGAGAAGGATATTATCTTTGGTGGTGAGAAAAAATTAACCGCAGCGATTGAAGAAGTGGTTGAAAAACATAATCCAAAACTGATTTTTGTTTATGCTACCTGTATAGTAGGAGTAATCGGTGATGATGTAGATGCAGTTTGTAAGTTGATGTCTGCAAAGCATAACATCCGTGTAATTCCGGTAAAATCGCCAGGCTTTTCAGGTAATAAGTCCGTTGGATACCGAATGGCTTGTAATGCAATTATGGAATTAATACTTCCTCATAAACCGGAAAAAAGAGAAGGAATAAATATACTCGGAGATTTTAATTTGGCTGGGGAATTATGGATTGTAAAGGAATATCTAAAGATGATGGGAATTCCGGTGATTGCAACGATAACCGGAGATTCCGATTATGAAACATTACTCCAAGCTCCTGCTGCTAAGCTGAATGTAGTTCAATGTGCCGGATCGAGCACATATTTGGCGAATCGAATGGAGGAGGAACTTGGAATACCATTTATAAAAGTCAGCTTTTATGGCATTGAAGATACCATTAATTCTTTGATTCGTATCGCGGAAGCTTTGCATAACGAGGAGGCGAAAAAGAAAGCAATACGATTTGGAGAAGAAGAATCAGCAAAAGTGGAAGACTTTTTAAGAATATATCGAAAAAAGCTGGAGGGGAAAAAGGCAGCTATCTATGTTGGAGGCGGATTTAAAGCGATTTCACTAATCCGTCAATTTCAATCATTGGGAATTGATACAGTGGTTGTCGGTACTCAAACTGGCAAAAAGGATGATTATGAAATTATCGAAAGCATGGTCAAACCAGATACAGTTATATTAGATGATACAAATCCAGCAGAGTTGGAGCGGTTTATGAAAGAAAAAGGTGCAGATATTCTGGTGGGGGGAGTGAAAGAACGACCTTTGGCATATAAACTGGGTATCGCATTCTGTGATCATAATCACGAACGTAAATTACCTCTGTGTGGTTTCGACGGAGTCGTAAACTTTACAGAGGAGATTAATCGTAGCATCAACAACCCAATATGGAATTATGTAAGTTGCCAGGCAGCAGAATGGAGGTTAGCATGAGAGGAACTTTGGTTAATTTGAATGTGAATCCCTGTAAAATGTGCAAGCCCATGGGAACAATGACTGCCTTGTACGGCATAAAAAAATGTATTTCTATTCTTCACGGATCGCAAGGTTGTGCGACCTATATTCGTAGACATATGGCAACCCACTATAATGAGCCTGTGGATATCGCATCTTCCTCGCTTACGGAGGAAGGCACGGTTTACGGAGGTGAAAAAAACCTGATTCAGGGATTGATTAATCTGATTAAGGTTTATGATCCGGAGGTGATCGGCGTTGCTACCACCTGTCTTGCGGAAACTATTGGTGAAGATATCAACCGAATTATTCACAAATTCTATGAAGAGTATCCCCAATATCAAAATGTTACGATCATAGGAGTTCCCTCGGCAGGTTATGCCGGTTCCCAATACGAAGGCTTTATGACGGCACTATATTATATCGTAAAATCCGTACCGATGGATAGTAGGAAAAATAATAAAATTAATATTATAACAAGTCATATATCTCCTTCAGATACTCGATATTTGAAAGACCTTCTAGACAGCTTTGGATTGGAATATATCTTATTACCGGATTTGTCTGAGAATCTGGATGGCGGACATGAGGATAGCTATCAGAGACTTCCTCAAGGGGGGACAGATATTGAAGATATTAAAAAGATGGCGGGTGCTAGATTTACCATCGAGCTTTCTACCTTTACTGATAGCACATTATCGGTCGGAGAGTACCTATTGAATAATTATGGTGTTCCGTACAAAAGATGCAACATACCCATGGGATTAAGAGATAATGACACCTTAGTACAGTTATTATCCACCATATCCGGCAAGCCAATACCGGTACGCTGGAAGAAAGAACGGGCAAGATTTGTAGACGGTATGATAGACGCACACAAATATAATGGAGAGGTAAGAGCAGCCATATTCGGAGAACCTGACTTTGTATTCAGTACAGTCAGAATGTGTGTTGAAAACGGTGCGATGCCACTAATTGTAGCAACCGGAACTAAGTGCCCATCGCTGAGAAAGATGGTGGAGGAAGAAATTCGGCCTTTAGCGGAGAATTATTGTATCGATAACTTCCAGATTATTGATGAAGTAGATTTTCAGACGATTGAAGAGTACGCAAGAGAGATGAAGGTGAATCTGTTTATAGGCAACTCGGATGGCAGAAGAATTTCCGAGAAACTTAAGATTCCTCTGGTAAGAAGAGCATTTCCAATTCATGACCGAATGGGCGGGCAACGCCTGAAAACAATGGGGTTTGAGGGCGGACTAACTTACTTAGATGACATCGCCAATGAGATATTAAGTCGCAAAGAAACAAACTTCAGAGAAGAACTATATGAAAAGTACTACAAGGAAAACAAAAAGGTGGAAAAGGAGGAAACAAATCATATGAGTGAGGATATATTAAAGGAACAATCGGAACAGGGTAAATCGATTGAAGAAAAAACTGCAACGCATCCCTGCTATAACTGTGGGGCTCACAAATATGCCAGAATGCATCTTCCAATTGCACCGAAATGTAACATCAGCTGTAATTACTGCTTACGTAAATTTGACTGCCCAAATGAAAGCAGACCGGGTGTAACAACTGAAATTTTAAAACCGGAAGAAGCATTTAAGAAGTATGTAGAGGTTAAAAAGAAGGTTCCGAACCTGTCAGTGGTTGGAATTGCAGGCCCCGGTGATGCGCTTGCTAATTTTGAGGAGACGAGGAAGACTCTTGAAATGATCAGAGAATATGATAAGGATGTAACCTTCTGCCTCTCTACCAATGGATTGATGCTTCCGCAATATGCAAATGATTTAATTGCACTTGGAGTATCTCATGTGACAGTAACGATGAATTCGATTGATCCGACAATTG
Organism: Bacillota bacterium; assembly: GCA_023392615.1. GTDB lineage: Bacteria > Bacillota > Clostridia > Lachnospirales > Lachnospiraceae > Mobilitalea. Next base: position 341,387 of record JAEVYT010000002.1, read on the forward strand.
GAGGACAAATATACAAATATGTAGATTACATGGGAAGAAAATACTTTGGTGAAGCCGGAGCAGCTATCCTTATGTCAAACCAATTGGCGGGTATCAAGATGCTGACCGCAAAGGGAATTATATGTAAAGTTAATATCGTAATGCTAAAAGGCATTAATGATCACCATATCCCCGAAGTGGTAGAGAAAGTAAAAGCACTGGGAGGTACAATCACAAACATTATGCAGTTAATTCCGGTTCAGGGTAGTGTATTCGAAAATCTCCCTCTTGTGAGCAATATTGAGATTATGGAGATGCGCAAGAAGTGTGGTGAAACAATGCAGCAGATGTACCATTGCAGACAATGCAGAGCAGATGCAATCGGAACTCTGGATAATGACCAATCTATTGAGTTTAATGCCTGTCATAAGCCTTCCTCGGAGGATGTGATTACGGAAGAGAAGGAGGCTACAAAGAGTGAAGCGATTCCAGAAAAGAGTATTCATCTTGCGGTAGCAACAAAGAGCGGAATGATCGTAGATCAGCATTTCGGTCATGTGACTGAGTTCTATGTGTATGAATACAATGGTGAGAACGTTCTCTTTAAAGAAAAAAGAACTGTTAAAAAATACTGTAATGGGTCGGAAGAATGTGATGATAATGAGAATCGTATGGATTCCATCATTCAGACTATCTCAGATTGTAATGCGGTGATAGCAATGCGTATTGGTGAATCACCCAAGGAGAAGCTAAAGAATAAAGGAATTAGAGTATTTACAACATATGACAGGATTGAAGATTCTGTGAAATGGGCTGGAAAAGAGATGATGTTCAAATCAGAACATAAATAAATATTTGTATGTAAGATAGGAGGAATTAGTATGGTAGAAGTAAAGCACCACATATTTGTCTGTACCAGCTGTAGAATTAATGGACAGCAAAAAGGATTTTGTTTTTCAAAAGAGTCGGTACCCATCGTTCAACGTTTTATGGAGCTTGTCGAAGAAAATGACTTATCGGGTGATGTGATGATCACCAATACGGGTTGTTTTGGAATCTGTGACAAGGGTCCAATCGCAGTGGTATATCCTGAGGGTGTATGGTACGGAAACCTGACGGAAGATGATGTGGATACAATTGTTGAAGAGCATCTCATTGGAGGAACTCCTGTTGAGTCTTTGAGGATATGAAAGAACGAAGGAGCTCAATAGACATGATTGATTCAATGTAGTGGGCACCTAACACTACATTGATTTGATGATGAAAGGAGAGGTGGTAGTTTGATTAAGCTTATTGACAATACATTGACAAGTCTGGATCGGGAATTGCCATCAAAAGAAGATCTGCATACCTTTTGCCAACTGCTATTTTCATTGGGAGTAGATGCAATTGAACTTTCCAAAAAAGCATACGAAAGAATGGAGTATTTACCAGAGAATCAAAAATTCATACTGAATATTGATTTACTCGAGGAGAAGGAGTATTATCCGGGCTTTTATCGATACGTAAGCCGGCAGTCATCAGCGGAGGATTATTTTATATGCGAGTTGCAGATGAATGATGCAAGAGAAATCGTGAAGTTAAAAACACTAAAAAGTTGCAAAGAGATTCGTATTGTAGGTTTGGATGATCTGATGTGCTGTGATTCTTATGAAAAGATTCTACAAGAGATTATTGATTTTCTGCCAAAGAGTTCTGTAATACTCAATCCGGAGAATACTTACGGATGTGCCAGTGCTTTAGCATTGCAGTGGGCTACGGAGTTTGGAAGTAATATTACCACCAGTTTTGCCGGATGCAAGAATAATGCTGCTACGGAAGAGGTCATAGTGGCACTGAGACTTGCAATAAGATATAAGATTACTCGTGATTTATCGATGCTTCCTGAACTAAAGAGGCTTTATGAAAAGTTTGTAAATAAGAAGATCGGGAATAAAAAACCAGTCATTGGATCAGGAATATTTAAGGTAGAAGCGGGAATCCATGCGGATGGTATCAATAAAAATCCTGCTACCTATGAAGCATTTGAACCAAGTATTGTGGGTTGCAAAACGGAACTGGTAATCGGAAAACATTCAGGAACAAAAGCAGTAAAGCTTAAGCTGAAGGAATTAAATCTTCCTGTACCAAGTGACCATATCATAGAAAAAATACTAGATTTGGTAAAAGAGGATTGTACGAATAGACGCAGTAGCTTAAGCGATACAGAGTTTGTGGGAATTGTAAGGGAGGTAATCAGGAATGAAAGAAAGCAGATACATCGTTGATACCACCTTAAGAGATGGTGAGCAAAGTCCCGGGATTGCTCTTGGGATCGAGGATAAAGTAAAGATAGCAAAACTTTTAGATGAACTGGGTGTTTATGAGATTGAGGCTGGAATACCGGTACTTAGTGAAATCGAGGAAGAAGGAATTACGAGGATTATCAGGAATAGACAACGTGCAAAAGTTTCTGTATGGAGTCGTATGAACAAGGAGGATGTAAAGGGATCTATACGCTGTAAACCGGATATAATCCATATAGGAATGCCGGTTTCCTATATACAGATTTATAGTAAATTGAGGAAGAATAAAAGTTGGGTACTCAAAAACATTTTAGAATGTGTAGAGGTAGCCATGAGTGATAATATTGAGGTGACTGTAGGTTTCGAGGATGCCTCCAGATCAGATATCGGATTTATGTTAAGTATCATCAAAGAGTTAAAACATGCAGGAGTTACTACGATTCGTATTGCTGATACAGTCGGAGTACTTACCCCAGGGCGAACCAAGGAGCTTGTTGACACGATCAAACAAAACTCCGAGATTCGTCTTGAAATGCATGTTCATAATGACTTAGGTATGGCGGTAGCGAATTCAATTGTGGGCGCCAGAGCGGGGGCGGAATTAATAGATTGTACCTTGTTTGGGATTGGTGAGCGTGCCGGTAACTGTAATTTTTATGACTTTGTCCACGCTTGTGAATCCGTATTCCAATTTAATATGAATAATAAACAAATACGGAAAGTAGAAAAAGAGGTATATCCCGAATTATCGGGTGCAATGTAGAGAGAATATCCTTGGACAACTCGGCATATGATGTGATAAGAAAAGTATGTTAGGAGTTCTGATAATTGGATAGTTATCAAGTACTTGTCAGAGAAAAACAGATACAACAGGATATGAATTATAAAAATCATATTATTTTAGAATATACGATAAAATATCCCTCGTTTATATCGGGTACTTACTATAATATGATGAGTAAGTTGAATTCCCTGTACAGAACACAAGCGTTAATGTATCAGAAAAATAATGTAATGAACCTATATCAGATGGCGATGGCTGATTATGAGTATTCTATGAATCATGATTATCCGTTACGTAAGTTTGAAGCTTATGTAAATTATGAAGTTACCTATAATCAAGATTGTGCCTTGAGCTTGTATATTGATCAGTACGAATATTCCGGAGGAGCTCACGGACTTACAGTAAGAAGCTCTGATACATGGGATTTACGTAGAAGTAGAAGATTAGATCTGTCTGACTTATATCCTGAGGGTAGTAATTACAAAGAGATGATTATAGCAGATATCATCAGACAAATTGAAATACAAATTTCATTGGGGAATGGAATGTATTTTGAAAATTATAAGCAACTGGTTCAGGATACATTTAAACCGGGAAATTATTACTTGACACCGGAGGGAGTGGCTATCTATTTTCAACAATATGATATAGCACCTTATGCGTCTGGGATACCAGTTTTTATTATTCCTTACAGTTCACAAGGGCCTGTTCAACCCTCTTGTTGATCAATTATAGCTAAAAATAAACAATCGACTATCAGAAGATGGTGTAATCCTAACTTGCATGATTGGAATACATCTCTCTTATAGTCGATTGTTTGTTAATGGAACGTTTCGCTCTACTACACTTATTCGCCGCCTGGGCCGCTACGGGAAGGACGGTTATCAGGGAACTGAGCAACAGAATCTTTTGCGGAGCTTCCTGTGTGAGTATTTTTAGCAGAGGAAGAATTTTTACTACTGTTTTTCATACGATTGTCCTTGTTCTTCGCCATAATAAACTCCTTTCAAAATTTAGTCACGTTTATTATGGCAAGGATAGGAAAATTTATTCATAAAACTGATAAAATATTGAAATATATATTATTTAATTATTGTTGAACGTTTTGAGAACTCGGAATAACAGTAAGTTCACCCATTTTCAAACGATTAATTGCTTTGTTATTTAACTTATTCGGATGATTTGCTTTGATTCCTTCATAGATTTTATCAAAAGCTTGGTTTTCAGCGGTGGTAATTGCAGTATTTACTTCTGAGTCATAACGCTCAGAGGAATTATGATTAACCATACGTACAATGTAATAACCATTAGTACCTTTTGTAACTTCACTTACAGCACCGTTTTTCATCTTCGTAAGTTCTGTTTTGAATTCATCAGAGAAGGAGGAGCTATCTTCATCTGCTTTTACGAATTTGGAAGCCTTATATATAATAGCAGTTTCATCGGTAGGTACAACTTTTGACCAGTCTTTAGCGGTTTTAGCCTTCTCATAATAAGAATTTAGTTTCTCCTGAGCTTCTTTTTTCTTTTCGTCGCTAAGTTGTGTGGTTTTACCGTTCTCATCCGTCGTTTCAGTAGCTGCATATAAGTACTCGATATCGTACTGTCTGAATTTGTCATATGATATTTTGGCTTTTATGCCATCCTTATCGATCTTTGCTTCCTTTAATTTATCTTCACGGAAACGAGATACAAGGGTTGTCCCTTCAACCATTTTGGTTAAGAAGGATCTTGTAAAATGATTTTTCTTAATGATATCTTTGGGTATTTCTTTTGATAAGAGGTTGTCCACAGTTGTTTTAACAGTTTTCTTCTCTTTATCAGTTAACTTATAGTCCTTGTCCACTGCTTCGTTATAAAGTATGGTTGCTCTTAAAGCTTGAGCGATTGCGTCTTTTCTAGCTTCCTGTCGTAAAGTGGTTCCATCTTCTTTGATTGGTGAATCCCAGTAGTTACCGCCAAACATAGAGTTGTAAGAATCATATTTGGATTCTACTATATATAAATAATAGGAGAGATCCTTTACATTGTACTTCTTACCATCTACAGTCATTAAAGTAGGCGAATAAAGCTGGTCAAATAAAAGGGCCCCGATAAGTACTACAACTAATACCAAGGATGTTACAATCCAAGGTTTTGATATACTAGTGATGGGTTTTTCACTCATCTTTACTTCCTTCTCTTTTTTAGGTGTTATTTTTTTTGAATTGTTCACTTTTGCTACCTCCATAATATTCTCATTTCTAATTTTATCAATTTTATGGTATAAGTCAATACAAAGGTCTTTTATTCACAAAATATACTTAAAAATAATGATAATAATGCATAAAGCTATCACTAAAATACTTTTTTCGTCATTACAAACTCCGTTTTGGTAAAATTTAGATAATACTGATTATGATGTATAATTACGGTTATATTTTAGATAAGGATTCAAACGAACAAAACAAAGTTATTGTTAAGTCATTCCCAATGAAAAATTTACAGGTATTTTACAGTTGGGGATTATAATAAGTAAAGTGGTTTTCGAAGTAAAATTATTCAATATCTAAGAAAATACATATATTGGTTTTCTACGTTTTTCATGATATAATGTAAAAAAATGCTATCAAGAGGAGAAAGTGCCGTGCAATATTATAATAAAGCCGTTGAAATTATTGATGAAGTAAGTAAGGTTGTAGTAGGAAAAAGATTGGTAATCAGCAAAGTGCTATGTGCGATGATAGCCAAAGGTCATATATTATTAGAGGACAACCCTGGTGTTGGTAAAACAACAATGGCACTCGCCTTTTCAAAAGCGATGGAGCTCGATTATCGAAGATTGCAGTTTACGCCCGACGTTCTTCCGACTGATGTGGTGGGTTTTCACCTGCTGAATAGGGACGGAGAAGGTTTTCAATATAAACCCGGTGCAATTATGTGTAATCTCTTTTTAGCAGATGAGATAAACAGAACCTCATCAAAGACACAATCAGCGCTATTAGAGGTTATGGAAGAGGGTAAGGTTACTGTAGACGGACATACCAGAGAGGTTCCTAGACCGTTTACCGTTATCGCAACCCAGAATCCGATTGGTTCCATCGGAACACAGATGCTTCCGGAATCACAGCTGGATCGATTTATGGTCAGACTAAGTATGGGTTATCCGGATATAAAAAGTGAGATTGGACTTCTAAAAGAACGTCAGAGCATAAATCCTCTCGATTATGTAGCACGAATCATTGAAAAAGAAGACATCCAGGCGATTCAAAGTATCGTTGAGGAGGTCTATCTTCATGATTCCATCTATGAGTATATTACACTGTTGGTGCAACAAACAAGAGAAAACCCTCTTATAGACTTAGGGGTAAGTCCTAGAGGATCTTTAGCTGTTATGAATATGGTGAAGGCTACTGCTTTCTTAAATATGAGAGATTATGTGTTGCCATCTGATGTACAATTTATATTCAAGGATGTCACAGCGCATAGAATTATTCTCAAGCCTAAGGCAAGAGTGAACAATGTAACCGTTTTTGATATCTTGGATGATATTATCAGCTCTGTAAAGGCACCTAGAATTGTTACAAAGGAAGCATTTGCAAATGTTTAGAAAGGTACCGGTGTATCATGCTCAAAAATAAATTTAAGTACCTACTGCTTTTGGTTTTAGTGGGAGGGATAGCCGTTTTGTATAACATTTACTATACAGGCATTATTTTCGTTACATTATGCATTCTTCCAATTCTATTATTTGCTGTTTTATTTTATTGTAAATTAAAAATCACTGTGGAGTTGTCCGGTGTGGTACACACGGTCAATAAAGGAGATAAGATACCGGTTTCGGTACATTTGAATAATACAACGGTATTTCCTGTAGCTACTGTGAAGATATTTTTGTCCTATAAAAATGACTATTCAGATAAAAAATTTAAAAAAAACTTTTTGATACCTATCGATTCTAATGCAAATACATCCGTTATATGTACTCTATATTCCGAATGCGCGGGTAATCTTACCGTATCACTGGAGTCAATACGAATCTATGATTATTTTAAGATTTTTTCATTGAAGAAAAAGAGTAATAAAGAGATTAAGATAGCGGTACTGCCTAATTATTATGAGTTACCGGAATTCAATGCAAACAAGAATGCCTTGATTGTGGAAAGTGATAGTTACCATCCGACAAAAAAAGGGGATGACCCGTCGGAGGTTTTTGAGATTCGTGAATATAGGGAAGGTGACCGTCCTCAGAGAATTCACTGGAAACTTAGTAGGAAGGTTGATCAGTTAATGATTAAGGAGTTTAGCTATCCCTTGAATAGTTCGATTCTGTTATTCGTAAATCTTTGTATCCCTAAGGGAGAGTATAAGTTATATTATATGGATGCCATACTAGAGTGTGCTTTATCTCTGTCCTATACCTTGGTTATGAAGCAACAGGTTCATTATATCTGTTGGACATATGAGAAGAGCGGTATGTGTACGAGAATCAGGATTACTCAAGAAGAGGATTTATTTGAAGCGGTAAATGATTTATTACATGCGAATCCTTATCAGAATACGTTTGACATGTTCTCTTCTTATCTATCACAATATCCTCACGAGCAGTACGCGGATACCTATTTTATAACGGGTGTGATTTCTGATTTATGGACATCTTCTATTGGAGCTTTGAAAACTCAATCAAGAAAATTGATTTATATACGGGGTAAGGAAGAAAAAATTATAGACCCTGTGAAGCAGGAGGCGCTCCACCAGTTTGAAGAAATTGGTGTGGAGACCTGGCCCATTGACATTGGCAGCATTAAACAGAATATGGAATACTTATCTTTAGGTTAAAGTGGGGTGAAACATGAATAAGTTATTACAGGATGGACTTAAAATTAATAAAACTGTGTATTTATCGGATGACAGAAAGAAGGATCATCAGTATATTCCAATGATAATACAATTTGTTTTTATCCTAAGTGCAGCACTGTGCGTAGTGTTTGGATTGAAGGAAGGATTGGGATTTCGGTACAATATAAGTGAAGTTATCATAGCAATGATTCTATGTACCGTAGTTATGTATACTCTTTGCCAAATTCCTGTGTTTCATATACTGAAGTTGTTTTTTGGAATATATATATACGGTTTTATAATATACAGCCTATTACCCTCACTGATGAATGCGTTTTTCGTAATGGAAAACTTAATAATGGATAAGATATCTTCTTATTATGGATATAACCTGATGCATTTTCTTGCTGACTATAATTTGGAAGAGAAAGATACCACGATATTTGTAATTGTTGTTATGATTCCGGTTGTAGCGCTCATAACCGTGGCAATTGTAAAAAGTCGTTTTTTATTTTTGTGTGGATTGATATTTTGCCTTCCTATGGTATCGATATTCCTGTTTGGTATGATCCCCTCTGAGAGTTTATTATTTGCTTATATTGTAGTACTTCTTTATATGATAAAATCTGGCTTTTCCTTGCACCGAGTAATCTCTAAGGAGCAGCGGAATCTAATACATAGGATAAACAGCAGAGCAGCGTTCTGGATAAGTTTATTTGCCCTTCTCATATTAATTGTATTAAAAGGTTTTATTAATAATGAAAATTATAATAAAGTAACTACGATTAAAACAGCTAAGTCAAATTTACAAACTGCAATGACGAATTTTTCATATGCTGACCTTGTAACTTCGCTACAAGATTTTAGCTTATTTGGAGGCAGTAAATCAGTAGGAGGTCTTGGTGGAGGCAAGTTGGGAAAGACCGGCAAGGTGGTGTTTACAGGAGACGAACAGCTAGAGGTTACGATGCCTTTTGATGCGATGGCTAGTACCACATCCAGCATTTATCTAAAGGGGTATGTCGGAAGTGTATATGCAGGTAATAAGTGGGCGCAGAACTCGGCTGAAGATAAGAAGAGATACCGCGAAATTCAGTCTCTGATGCCGAAGAAGAACTTTCAGCCTTTGAATCAAACGAATCAGTGGCTTCAAATGATATTCGGTGATCAGGAGTCTGGGCTGGGTGAGAAATATAAATTTGATGACGGTAACTATAACATCATGCAGGGTGATATGAAAGTGGTATATAAAGGTGCTAATAAAAATTATATCTATGCACCCTATTTTACCGATTTTAATAAAATCAGCCAAACCTATGAAGAGACGGATGCATATACCGGACCTCTGGCTTTACGGGACCATTATACGTTTAATTACTTTTTTAATTTCTATATGGATGATATAGGATATAATTTCTTTTCGAATAAGGTAGGGGATTTTCAGGATTATACTAAGTACGAAAATATTTACCGGAACTATGTGAAAAGCGTATATACGAAATTACCGAGTAAAGGGGTAGGCCGTCTGGTACAAGAATTTTCAAAACCTGAATTAAAATCAGATAGTATGACAATATCGCAGAAAGTTAATTATGTTAAGGATTATCTAAATAAATATACAAGATACAGTCTCTCTCCGGGAGCTCTTCCTAAGGGGAAGGATTATGTTGAGTATTTCTTATATGAGAATAAAAAGGGCTACTGTGCACATTATGCTTCTGCAGCTACCTTGATGCTTCGTTCCATGGGAGTGCCCGCCAGGTATGTGGAAGGTTATGTGGTGAAGCAGGATAAGGCCGAATATGTTAAACCAAATCAATCAGTTACCATACATGGAACTAATTATAAAGAAGAATGGAATGAGATGTCTTCCAGGGTTAAAGTGACGGATCGTGAAGCTCATGCTTGGGTGGAGGTTTATGTGGATGGTTGCGGTTGGTTTCCAGTAGAAGTGACACCATCCTCGAATTATACTGATATCAGTACCTTGCAACGCTTGTCCTCATTAAAAGATCATATGGTAAAACAGCAGGATAAGACACCGACACCAACACCTGCGACAGTTACACCAAAGCCTACAAAGCAGGCTACCGTTACACCGAATAAACCCACAAATAATCAGACTAATCATAAGGATCAGGGAGGAATAAAATTTGATCCGAAGATTGTGGCCATGATAATAGGATTTGTATTGATATGTGGGGCGATTAGTGCAAGGGTTATCTTGAAAGCCAGAAAGCGTAATCGATTATTGAATACGAAGAACCGTAATAAAAAAGCACTCTATCTATTGTCAGAATCAGAAGTGATACTTTCCTTCCACCAATTGATTGATGATAAGAGAAAATCTCTTGAAGATTGCGAAGAATATTTGAAGGAGCAGGCGGAATATATTAATCCGATAGAATTCAGCGAATGCATGGATATTGCCCGTAAAGCACGCTTTGGTCCGGTCGATATTAGTATCGAGGAATTACAGAAACTTGAGCAATTTTATAAGACATTATCAAATAAGATATATGCCAGATTACCGTTTTATAAAAAGCTTTACTGGAAATTTATACTTTTAATGTAATTATAATCTTAAAACACTTCTACCGCATACTGGATTATGTTATACTGAATATAAGAACAAGAATATATCTTTTAGTAACTAAGTAACATTTTGATTGATAGAGAGAAGATATCTTCTCTGTTATCAATACATCTAATTTCATGAGAGGGGGCCATATTTATGACTCGGATTGTAACTATTAGTAGACAATTTGGTAGCGGTGGCAGAGAAATCGGTGCAAAGCTTGCACAAAAATTAGAAGTTCCCTTTTACGATAATGAGATAATATCTAGAGCATCAAAAGAGACGGGATTCTCAGAAAAATCTTTTGAAAATGCGGAAAAAAGAGCCACAAACAGCTTGCTTTATTCTATCGCTATGGGGATGAATGTATTCGGAAATCAAGAGATGGGTTATACCCAATTATCCTTAGATGATCAGCTTTACATTGCACAATCCAATGTAATACGCAAAGTATCGCAGGAGGGGCCATGTGTTATCGTGGGTCGCTGTGCTGATTATATCTTAAGAGGTTATCCTGATGTAGTAAATGTCTATATATGGGCTGATATGGAGTTTCGTAAAAATAGAGCGGTGGAATTGTATGGGTTAAAGAAGAGTAAGATTGAGGATGAGATTTTAAAAAGTGATAAGAGAAGAGCGAACTACTATAATTATCACACCGATGAAAAGTGGGGTAAAGCAGAAAACTACCATCTATCGATTCGTAGTGATTATGTAGGAATTGATAATACGGTAGATACCATTCTGAGCTTTTTGGAATATAGGAAAGGGGAAAAATAACGGACGGATGAAATGGAGAGATAGAATTAATAGGAAATACATGCAAATTTCATTGTATGTTATTATCACTGTACTAGTCATATATTCCTTAAGCTTAGTATTAAAAAACTTTAGTGATGTAATCGATTATGTAGGGATAAAGTTAAGCTGGGTCATAGATGTGCTACAACCGATTATCTTAGGTTTTGTGTTTGCGTATCTAATGGATCCGTTGGTTAACTTCTTTGAAGATAAATATCGTAAACTAAAGAATGTGAAGCCATTCCGAAGAATACGTTCTACCAGAACCTTAGCAGCGATTACTGCTGTGTTAATCTTTGTAATTGCAATCGTTGGTTTGATATCATTACTAGCATATACCGTTACAAATCAACTAAAGGTGGCCAATTTTGATGATTTGATTAAATTTACCCAGGATTCAATAAATAATGTCAATAAACTATACGGTACAATACAAGCAAAGCTAAGTGATCTCAATATTCAATCCAAGGAGTTGGATAATTATATTAAAGATGCCACCGGTATTATTCTATCGACTATTCAAGGCTTTGCGAATGGAATATTAAGATCCATAACCAATATCTCCGGTTATATGACTACATTTATATTTAGTTTTATCATTGGTATTTACTTTATGATTGATGGAAGAATGTTTGCTAATTTCTTTGTTAAGATTTGCAGAGCGTTATTAAATGACAAGGCTAATAAAAGATTATTTAATGTAGCACGTGATTTGGATGAGGTATTTTCCGGCTATATCAGAGGACAGATGACGGATGCATTCGTGATGATGATACTGATTAGTATATCCCTATATATTGTAGGAGTAGATTATGCGATACTCATTGGAGTATTTGCTGGCATTGGTAATTTGATCCCTTACTTTGGACCGATTGTTGCTTATGTAAGCACTACGATAGTTTGTCTGGTAAATGGAGATTTTAGAAAGCTGATCGTTGCTTTGATTGTACTATTTGTCATTCAAGCACTGGACGGAAATCTAATCGGGCCAAAGCTCCTTAGTAATGCAATAAAGGTTCATCCGCTTATCGTTATGATTTCAATCATTATCGGTGGTTCCATCGGTGGATTTTTGGGCATGTTAGTAGCAGTTCCGATTGGCGCTTATTGCAAAATGGTATTAGTGCGTTTCATCAATCGTCAATTGGAGCACAAACAGGCAACGGAGAGAACCGATATCATAACCAAGAAGTAAATATTGAACATCCTATCAGTTATATAAAGGAGTATAGGGGATGTTGTAAAATAATAATTCGTAAATGGTATAGTGCCTAGGTATTTGGCATTGTTCCTTAATCGAATTATTAATTTTGCAACATCCTTTTTCGATTATGTGTAAATGCTCGATATAGCCTAATTCACTTGAAACTTGGGTTTGATTTTTAAAACAGTTATGGTATAATGGCGACAGACATTACCATGCGGAGAACCAATATAATACGCACAAGGAACGGAATGTAACAATATATTAGAGAGGTGTTTAACATGAGCGAAATAAGAACCAGATTTGCGCCGAGCCCGACAGGTAGAATGCATGTCGGAAATTTAAGAACTGCATTGTATGAATATTTAATTGCCAAACATGAGGATGGTACCTTTATCCTTAGAATAGAAGATACAGATCAAGAACGTCTTGTGGAAGGTGCCGTTGAAATCATCTATCGTACCATAAAAGGAACGGGTTTAGTTCATGATGAAGGGCCGGACAAGGATGGAGGATATGGTCCATATGTACAGAGTGAACGTGTGGCTAGCGGAATCTATCTGGAATATGCTAAGCAGCTTATTGAGAAAGGTTCAGCATATTATTGCTTTTGTACCAAGGAACGCCTTGCATCCTTAAAAACTGCGGTAGGTGATAGCCAGCCGGGTGAGGAAGAAGATGTGAAAGAAATTATAAAATATGACAAGCATTGTTTACATTTGTCAAAAGAAGAGATTGAAGCAAATCTTGCAGCAGGTATCCCTTATGTTATTCGTCAGAATAATCCGTCTGAAGGTTCTACAACTTTCCATGATGCAATATTTGGCGATATCACGGTAGATAATGAAGAGCTAGATGATATGATTCTGATTAAATCAGATGGTTACCCTACCTATAACTTTGCAAATGTAATTGATGATTATATGATGAAGATTACACATGTTGTCAGAGGCAATGAGTATCTGTCCTCCACACCAAAGTATACCAGATTATATCAGGATTTTGGTTGGGAAGAGCCAGAGTATGTACATCTGCCATTGATTACCAATGAGGAGCATAAAAAGCTTAGCAAACGAAGCGGACATTCTTCCTATGAGGATTTGTTGGATCAAGGCTTTGTATCAGAGGCAATCATCAATTTTGTTGCATTATTAGGCTGGAGCTCACCAAATAATTCAGAAATTATGTCCATGGAAGAATTGATTCGTGAATTTGATTATAAACATGTCAACAAAGCGCCGGCTGTATTTGATATGGTCAAGCTACGTTGGATGAATGGTGAGTATTTAAAGAATATGGAGTTTGAACAATATTATGCGTTGGCACTTCCATATCTAAAGCAAGTGATCACAAAAGATATGGATTTACGCAGAATAGCGACGTTGGTAAAGACACGTATTGAGACGCTTGTGGATATCGTGGGAATCATCGACTTCTTTGAAGAACTTCCGGATTATGATATTGCAATGTATACCCATAAAAAGATGAAGACGAATTCGGAAAACTCACTTCAGGTTCTTATGGATTTACTTCCTAAGTTTGAAGCACTTGAAGAATATTCTGAGGCAAATATTGAAGCGGTAATTATGGGATATATCGGGGAACAGGGAATAAAGAATGGACAGGGATTATGGCCGATTCGTACGGCAGTCAGTGGAAAACAATCCACACCGGGCGGAGCTTATGAGATTATGAGCATTCTTGGTAAAGAAGAAAGCTTACGCCGTATCCGTGTTGCAATCGAGAAGTTAACCAAATAATTATGTAAGATATATCAAAGGAAATGTTGCAAAACAGGTAATTTGTAAGAATAAAGTTATATTAATCGCATTGTTTGGAATACAGTATTCATAATTTTGTATTGTCGAAGGCGTGTTTTTATGTACAACTGCGAAATACATAATATGTATGTTTTCCTTCCAATCTGTGTGAGATGAATAATATAGTTTCTTTAATATAGTTACTTATTTTGCAACATTCCTTAAAAGTAAGTTTATAACGAACATCTAATTCTATCTATTCATTTCTATTGTTTTGAATATTCATCATTTTCATTATCCAATGTATCTATTCTATTGGAATACCTTGTTATTATAAGAGATAAAGTGTGAAAAACCTATAGAATTAAAGCAAACTGCTCAGATTGTGAACAAGATGTATAGAACACATATATGAGTGTAGTTTTTATCCGTCTGTTACAGATATCGTTTGGTAAATGGAATTGTTTCTAGTAAGTTGAAGAAGGAGGTTAAGGACGTTATGAATCAGGCGCAACAGCAGGCTGTTTGTCATAAGGATGGGCCAATGTTGGTTCTTGCCGGTCCCGGATCAGGGAAAACGCTTGTAATTACGGAAAGAACCAGGTATTTAATCGAAAAATGTCATGTTCCGCAGGATAAAATCTTAGTTATAACCTTCACAAAGGCTGCTGCGAACGAGATGAAGGAGCGTTTTATTGCGAACTCGAAATCTGGTGGAACCCGGGTGAACTTTGGCACTTTTCACGCGGTGTTTTTTACGATATTGAAACATGCATATCGACTTACCGCGGGTAATATCGTTCGTGAAGAAGTGAAATTTCAATATATGAAAGAAATTATTCATCAATTCGAGCTGGAATATGAGGATGAGAAGGAATTTATCTCTGATTTATCCTCAGAAATCAGTCTTGTAAAGGGAAATCGAATGAACGTGGAGAATTATTACTCACTGCACTGTGCGGATGAGGTATTTCGTGATATTTATAATGAATATAATCGGAAGCTGAAGAAATCGAATTTGATTGATTTTGACGATATGCTCCTTTATTGCTATCAGCTTCTCTCCCAACGATCTGATATCCTTGCGCTCTGGCAGAAAAAGTACCAATATATATTAATCGACGAGTTCCAGGATATTAATATGGTGCAATATGATATCATACGCATGCTGGCATTACCGGAGAATAATCTGTTTGTCGTGGGAGATGATGATCAATCCATCTATCGCTTTCGTGGAGCAAAGCCGGAGATTATGTTAAACTTTCCGCAGGATTATCCGATGTGTAAGAAGCTGGTTTTGGACAAAAATTATCGCTCCACCTCCAATATTATTAAGTCCGCTAATAACCTAATTTGTAATAATCAGAACCGTTTTGATAAAGTGATTACAGCGATAAAGGATGAGGGAAAGAAAGTTACAATACGACAGTTTGAGACCCTGACCAAGGAAAATCAAAGTATCTGTGAAGAAATTATTGATCATAGTAAGATGGGAGTTGCACTATCTGATATGGCAATTCTTGTACGAACTAGCCATGGCTCCGGGTCGCTGATTCATAAGCTTATGGAATATAATATTCCATTTCAAATGAAGGATAACCTTCCAAACTTATTTGATCACTGGATTTCAAGAGATATTATTACTTATATTATGATTGCGATGGGAAGTACGGAACGCAGTCATTATCTTCAGATTATTAATCGTCCCAAACGCTATATCACGAGGGATTGTTTTGACAGCCCGGTGGTTGATTTCGATACGATAAAGGATTATTACGAGGATAAGAACTGGATGTTAGAACGAATTGATCAATTAGAATATGATCTTGCATTACTGAATGGTATGGCACCTTATGCAGCGGTAAACTATATTAAGAAAGGGATAGGTTACGAGGACTATCTCAAAGAGTATGCGACTCAGAGAAGGATAAAGGCTGATGAATTACTTGAGATATTGGATGAGCTACAGGATAGTGCACGTGATTTTAAAACGTATGGAGAATGGTTTTCTCATATGGAAGAATATAAGGAAGAACTGAAGCGTCAGGCTACAAAAGCAAAGCAGAACAATACTCAGAGTGTCATGATTGCAACGATGCATAGTTCAAAAGGACTTGAGTATCACACGGTCTTTATCGCTGATGCAAACGAAGGAATTACGCCGCATAAGAAAGCGGTACTCCCAGAGGATATTGAAGAAGAGCGTAGACTGTTCTATGTGGCGATGACCCGTGCAAAGGAAGAGCTATTTATCTATTGTGCAAAGGATCGATTTAATAAGGTATCCGATCGCTCCAGATTTATTGACGAAATCTTGGAGACTAAACCATAAAAAGAGGGATGTGAAATATAGCACTTGTCGTGTATGGAGATTCTTCCATGTACTGTAAGTGTTATAGATCAACATCCCTTTACAATAATAAAAATCTAATTAATGATTATTATTTGTCGTCTTCTTCCTCTTCTTCATCGAACAGTTCATCGTATTCTTCAGAATCTAAAATCTCTTCAAATGCATCAGCAACCGCTTCGAATTCATCATCATCATCGATGTTAAGAAGCTGAGGCTCGCCATCTTCTTCAACATAACGGTATAAGAATACGTTGTCATCTTCTTCTTCGCCTTCTTCTGGTTGAAGTGCGATATACTCCTTGTCTTCTACTGAGAAAATTCCTAATACGATACAATTAAGCTCTGTACCGTCATCTAATGACAATGTGATAAAATCATGATCATGATCATGTCCGCAGTCACAGCCGGAATCGTGATTGTGTTCGCCCATAATACTACCTCGCTTTTCTTATTTATAGCACGCAAATAGAGAATATAATCTGCCTGCCAATTCCTGAAATATAATATTGGAATATAAGTAGAATGTATCAGATTGAGGAAAAAAATGCAATATAAAACAAAAATTATTTTATAATAATAGAAAGCTTTGACATTATTATTGTTCTCTGCACTGAGGATTGGTACATTACTAGAAGTTTTCTGGTGATAGAATCATGATTTTCTTTTGAGCAGTAGCGAACGTATAAGGATCTTATTTCTTGGCAATATCGAACTTATGTGCTATAATTGGCTGGCACTCATTGTCAAAAATAATTGATGTTTTTCGTGTGAGATAGACAAAAAATCTGGGGATAACATTCTATGTATGTTGATAAAATTATGAAAACTCAGAGAGTTTGTTGATAAATACATCAAATATATGAAATATATAAGGAACATTTTTTATAAGGATAAAAGCATCCTTACATAGATAAATTCAGGAGGAAGACACTTATGCAGGATTCAAAAAATATAAAAATATCGGTACGCAATCTTGTAGAGTTTATCTTGTGCTCCGGAGATCTAGATAATACCCGCGGGAAAAGTGATGCGGATGCCATGCAGGCAGGTAGTAAAATACATCGTAAGCTGCAAAAACAGATGGGATCGAATTATACTGCGGAGGTTCCGCTTACCATAACAGTGCCGGTTAGCAGAGATGGCATTGATTTTGAGCTGACGATCGAAGGAAGAGCGGATGGCATTATCGAGAACAGCAATATTCGGGAGGACTTTTCAGTT
Source organism: Bacillota bacterium (assembly GCA_023392615.1). Lineage (GTDB taxonomy): Bacteria > Bacillota > Clostridia > Lachnospirales > Lachnospiraceae > Mobilitalea. The sequence goes on from JAEVYT010000002.1 coordinate 359,170, forward strand.
TTAATCTTTGAGGAAGAAGAGGCAAATCCTCCGGAAGTAATTATAGATGAGATTAAGGGCGTATACCGAGAACTGTCCCATATGACGGCTCCGGTTGGAGTGCATAGGGCTCAGGCGATGTGTTATGCATATATCTATGCAACCAAAGAGGATTTAAGTAGGATAGGAGTTCGCATGACTTATTGTAATCTTGAGTCAGAGAATTTGCGCTATTTTGAAGAGACATTGACCTATGAAGAACTTCATACTTGGTTTGACCATCTTGTGTCGGAGTACGCTAAGTGGGCTGCCTGGCAGATCAAGTGGATTCAAAGACGTAACCAAGCAATTAAAGATACGGACTTTCCGTTCCCATATAGAGATGGTCAGAAGGAACTGGTTACCGGTGTGTATAAGACGTTATTAAGGAAGAAGAAGCTCTTTATCGAAGCACCAACTGGTGTTGGTAAGACGATATCCACGGTATTCCCTTCTGTGAAGGCGATGGGGGAAGGGTTAGCAGACAAGATATTTTATCTGACAGCGAAGACGATAACTAGAACAGTTGCAGAGGATACATTTAAGATACTTGGTGGCAGCGGTCTTCCTCTTAAGGTGGTTACAATTACAGCGAAGGAGAAGGTTTGCATCCTGGATAAACCGGATTGCAATCCCGGAGCATGTCCTCGTGCAGATGGGTATTTTGACCGCGTCAATGATGCAGTATATGATTTGTTAACGCATGAAAATGACATCACTAGAGATCACATTAACGCATATGCAGAAAAACACTGTGTGTGTCCTTTTGAGATGGGCTTGGATGTGACATTATGGGCAGACGCTATCGTTTGCGATTATAATTATGTATTTGATCCAAATGTATATCTGAGAAGATTTTTTGCGAATGAAAAGCAAAACGACTATATTTTTCTGGTGGACGAGGCTCATAATCTTGTGGATCGTGCCAGGGAGATGTATAGTGCGGTATTATATAAAGATGATATTCTGAATGTGAAGCGTCTGATTAAAGATAAGAGTTTGAAACTAGTGAAATATCTAGATTATTGTAATAATGATTTGCTTAAGTTAAAGAGAGAGTGCGATGAATTTGAAGTGATTGAGAATGTGGATGGCTTTGTAATGCATCTTATGAGTTTGATGACCGAATATGATACCTTTCTCCAAGAGGGATTTATTACAGAAGGGAAGGATGAGATTCTGCGACTCTATATGGATATCAGACATTTTCTGAATATGTATGAAATTCATGATGATCGATATACGATTTATACCGATTATGAGGATAATGTTTTTCGTATAAAGCTTCAATGTATGGATCCTTCAAAAAACCTTCAGGAGTGCATGGGCAGAGGGAGAAGCGCTGTGTTGTTTTCTGCCACACTGCTTCCAATCAATTATTATATGGAGCAGCTAGGAGGGGACAAGGAAGATTATGCGGTGTATGCACCATCTTCTTTTTTACCGGACAACCGTATTATAATGATAGGGAATGACGTTAGTACAAAGTATTCGAGAAGAAATGAACGTGAATATTTAAAAATACTACGATACATTAAGGATTTTACGGAAGCGAAAACGGGGAATTATATGGTGTTCTTTCCTTCCTACCAGATGCTGCAGGATATCGCTGCATTAGCGGAAGGAGTACTGGAAGGGTTGGTCGTTCAGAGTACCACGATGACGGAGGAGGAGCGAGAACTGTTTCTCGAGGATTTCATAGATAATCCTAAGGCAAGTAGAATCGGCTTTTGCGTGATGGGTGGTATTTTCAGTGAAGGGATTGACCTAAAGAGCAACCGGTTGATCGGCGCGGTGATTGTCGGAACAGGATTGCCTATGGTGTGTAATGAGAGAGAGCTGTTTCGAGGATATTTTGATGAAAGAAATGGTACCGGCTTTGACTATGCTTATCTCTATTCCGGTATGAATAAGGTACTACAATCTGGAGGAAGAGTCATCCGTACCAAGGAGGATAGGGGTGCTATCCTCCTGCTGGATGAAAGATTTACTCAAAAGCAATATTATAATTTGTTTCCGCGCGAGTGGTATCCGAATGTTTTAGTTAATGAACATAACATGAAGGAAACCCTGAAAGAGTTCTGGAATGTGACGGAGTAAGTACACAATGAAAATCATGCATATTAAAAAGGTTTTTAAAAATGTAGTAAATCACCTATGTAGCGGAATCCATTTTCTTTCCTAAGAAAATCCTTGCCGGTTTTAACACGAAATAGTAGGTTGGTTAACAAAAAGAATAAAATTCCAAAGAACCCTCCTAGCATTCCATAAATTAAATCATCTACATCACAGCGTTCGTTGATGATAAAATATTGTACTATCTCAATGATTAACGGCAAAGCAGTCAAAGCAGCCAGCTTATATAGAAGAGGTCGCTTACGAAGTAAAAGACCCAGATAAAAACCATAAGGTAAAAAGTATAGAATTCTTGGTAGTAGATAAGTAAAAATTGCACCTAATGTAACAGAGCCGTCCAAATAATTATTCTCAATCTGAGTAGTGATTATCTGGAAGGGCATGAAATTAGCATTTGTGCCAATATCATGATATAACCAAGGGAAGGCATGAGTGGCAAAGCTACCATAAATCAATATAACTGTATAGAAGAAAACAAACACGATACTGGTATTTCGAAAGTATACATTGTAATCATCCAAACGGATTCCATAATCAAAAGTATGTCGAAGTAGTCCGATGAAAGCGGGTGCAAGCCAGTTGATCACTACAATTCCAATCATGGTGCCTGAAAAGGGAAGAATAGCTTGATCATTGCCATAGGTAAGTACAATAAAAATTAAACTCATAAAGATATTTAGTAAAGAATAATTAAAGCATGAATTAAAAGTAATTGTCCTCTCGTGAAGAATGTGGCAGCACAGCAGGGTAATTATACAGGATAACGTCCATATAACAAAGACGGACGAGGTGAAATAATAACCTATAAACTGCACAAGAATGGTCAGAATACTAAGTAAAATAACGAGAGTGGAAGCTTGCATATTTGCTCGTCTTTGCATAGGAAATTCGCCTACTTTCTTATAGTATCATTCGTATTTTTTCTTGAATACATTTAACCTTTATATGAGAACATACGGCAGGAACTTCGCCATCCGTATGAACAGAGGTTTCTTGATTGGTGAACACTTCGATCTCCTTGCAATGAAAGGATTCCACTCCCCTATGTTTTACATGAGTTCCGGAAAAGATGGTGGGCAATAAGAGAAATGCTCTTAAGGTGGATAACCCATGAACCAAGCACACACTTAATTTGCCATCGCAAGGATCGGCCGAAGGAGCCATCTTTAATCCTCCTCCTTCATATTTATGAATCATACTGGAGATCAATAGCACATTCTTATAGGTGGTTTTTTGGTTACCATCTACGATAACGGTGGCATCAATATGCTTTGCAGTAAGCAACTGCTTAATTGCGATTGCGATATAGATGAACTTACCCGCTCCAAAGCGATTAAGTCGCTTCTTTAATGGGGAAGCTTGTACTTCATTACAGACATTGGCGTCATAGCCAATCCCGCTAGAACATGCGAATCGTCTGGCAGGGAAATCACTGCCTGGGAAAGCCATCTCCCCATGATCTAAATATTTAAATTTAATAGGTTTTAAGATATTACCAAGAGCAGTAATCGGATCTCTTGCTATCTTCAAGCTTCTCGCAAGATCATTACTGGAGCCGGAGGGAACATATCCAAGTAAAACTTCATTAAAGTTATCAATTCCATTCAAAACTTCATTAACGGTTCCATCGCCACCCAGAATAATTATATTCTTTATTCCTTCATTCTCTAAGCAAAGCTGATTCACCAGATGACTTGCATGTCCCGTGTGTTTCGTAAATGATTCCGTATAAGGAATCTTCATTTTATCTAATTCATTTTTAACAGTCCACCAATATTTAATGCCCCTTCCGGAGCTGGATTTTGGATTGATTATAAAATGATACATTCAGTAGTCTCCTTTAAAAGGTTTATATTAACCTAATACATTTCAATATTATATGATATTCCTTTTCTTGTCAACGAATATGAGGTAAAGTGTCATAACGTGCGATGGGTACAAGCACTTAAAAATTAAAATTCTCATACTATGTATAGAACGTAAAAGGCATTCATATATTGTTAGGTTGCCAGTTCGTTTTGGTTATAAAAGGGATTTTATAAACTAGGATATTGAAAGGAGACTGAAGAATGGAAAGACGAGTATATCGTGGGAATTCCGGCAGTAATTGCGCGAACAGTAGATATAAACGCATGGAGCCCAGTCGCAGGGATATGTGCAGAGAACAAGTGAAATATGATGATTGCGAAAGAGAGAGTAGAAAACAGGATTTTGATCTTTTCCCTATAGCAATGTGTTATGTTCCTTGGCAGTGTTTTAGAGATCTGTATGAAAGTGAATATGATGCTCTCGCCAACGGTACTTTATTCAAAGAACTGGATTTAAAATGGTATGGAAGGGGCTGTAAATGATGGAGGGTATAAGTAGAGAAAAGTTATTTGCTTGTATACAAGCTACAAGTTTCGTTTGTGATGAATTAAGACTGTTCTTAGATACCCACCCAACAGACAAAGAAGCTTTGGAATACTGGGATAGAGTATCAACGGTAAGAAATGAAGCGGTTACGGAATATACCAGATGTTTCGGTCCAATTGAAGCTTATCGGGTAATCAATGATAATACTTGGGCATGGGTAGAGGATCCGTGGCCTTGGGAAGGATGGTGCTAAGCTATGTGGAGTTATGAAAGAAGATTACAGTACCCAGTTAATATAAGCGAAACAAATCCGAAGCTTGCTCAAGTTATCATGAGTCAATATGGCGGTCCTGATGGTGAAATCGGTGCATCCTTGCGCTATTTATCTCAACGTTTCGTTATGCCGAACCGTAAGGTTGTTGGAGTATTAAACGATATAGGAACAGAAGAGCTGGCTCACATGGAAATTGTTGGTGCAATCGTTCATCAGCTTACCAGAGATCTTACCCCGGATCAGATCGTAGAAGGTGGATTCCAAAATTATTATGTAGATCATACGTTAGGAGTTTGGCCTATGGCAGCAGGCGGCATACCATTCTCCTCTACCACATTCCAGAGTAAAGGCGATCCGATTACTGACCTTGTTGAAGACATGGCAGCAGAACAGAAGGCGAGAACAACTTACGATAATATTCTCCGATTAATATGTGATCACGACGTATGTGATCCGATTAAATTCTTAAGAGAGAGAGAAATCGTTCATTTCCAGAGATTTGGTGAATCGCTAAGACTTATTCAGGATGAATTAGATTCTAGAAACTTCTATGCATTTAACCTAGCTTATACACCTGACTTATTTAAATAGTAACACCGGGGCTTTTAGGCCCCGTACATAAAAAGAACCTCAAACGCATTAAGGGGAAAGGAGAGGAGGTTGCGTTTGAGGAAGGTATTGTTAATCTGATACTTGTATCATACAATAAATTACTAAATGTGACATTAGATATACTTGTGATTAATTGTTCGTTATTGTTATTCATAATTCAAATTAATAATATAAACTGAAGATATGGAATAAATTGAGTATTAATCATAGTTATAGAATGGATTATATTTATTAATAAGCTATGAATAAATTAACTCTTGCAAATATAAATTCCTATGTTATACTTGGTTTACAAAATTAAAAAAGAAGCAGAGTAGGATTGTGCGCGTTAAGTGCTGGTTGAACAGGGAGTTGTCAATCGGACGAAAAGGAAACTTGCGGTGCATGGTTCGCATCCCGCTGCTACAGTTAGATAATCGAATATTTTATATTTGGTATTATCTTCTATTGTAGTAAAGGTCTGCAAAGGAGGTAATTTTTTTATGAGCAAAATTAATGATTTAATTCTGTCTTCCGCTAAGGAATTCAAGAATCCAAGAAGTATTGTTTTGGCAGCTATGTTTGGTGCGATTTCAATGATTCTAAGTAGTATGAGTATTATGATTGGCGAAATCATAAAGATTAATTTGGTATTTCTACCGAATGAATTCGTCAATTATGCACTTGGCCCGGTCTTTGGTGTGGTATACGGTGCGGTCATGGATGTCCTGAATTACATAGTAAAGCCGCAGGGGGCATTCTTTCCCGGGTTTACAATCAGCGCAATCTTAACCGGACTTCTCTATGGTTTCATGTTGTACAAGAGATCAATCAGTTTAAAACGTGTTATTATTGCTAATGTAGTTCGCTCAATATTTATTGATGCATTATTAAATACCTACTGGTTAACAATCTTAATGGGTAATAATTTTGGAGCTATTTTATCATTACGTATTACAAAAATTTTAATAATGCTTCCTGTTGAAACCATCATATTGTTTACTGTGATAAAAGCAGTTGAAAAGACTGGTGTAATGGAGCTGTTTGCTTCAAGAAAACTAAAAGTATAACATGTATTATTTTTGAATGATTGTAACAAGGATAAGTTAATCTATAAGGAAAACAGGTACAATTCACTATGCAAATATAAGTATTCTTATACTTGAACTGTGGGTTGTACCTGTTTTGTTTATTAATATATAATACATGGAAAGATTGAGTTATTCGGTACCTTTAACTATTTTAAAGGTTAATATCTTGGTTCCTGTGAAATTCCCTTTCCCCTTAATTATCACTGTAGCAGTTCCCGGGTGGATATTATTTTTATAGGTTACAGTAAAATCATATCTTTCATGGAGAGGTAAGTTTTGAAATACTACCCTAGTTGTTAGTGCTTTACCGGTATAGGTTCTTGTTGGAGTCGTAACATTTGCTTTTAGATCGGCTATGGAAGTTTTGGTAATGCTATAATTCTTAGTAACATATCCCGAATAATTACCAATACCACTAATTGTAGCAATTGCTGTACCAACTTCATGATTGTTAGTGTATTTAATTGTGTAATCACTGCCCTTGATAAGTTCTTTTGACCCATCCATTATAATGGCATTTGGCGTGATATCGTCAAAATTAAAGTTGGCTTTTGTATATTCGAGTTTCACCTGTAAACTTTTAATGGATTTTGCATGCTCATAGGAGTAACTGATGCCATTCTCCTTCGCATATTGTTCTGCTACGCTTCCTGGGTTGCAGTATATGCGAAATGTCTGTAACACTCTCTCGGGATGATCACCATCATCCTCGCCATTATAGAAATAATAGAAGCCAAATGCATTGTGCCCAATACTTGTTACAGTGTCCGGAATACTAATATTCGTAAGTTTTGTGCAATTGTAGAACGCATATTCACCAATTGTAGTTAAACTACTTGGTATATTAACGCTTTTAAGGTTGGTGCAATTGGTGAAGGCTTTATTACCAATAACTTTAATCCCTTCTGGAAGGGTAAGTTTAACTAGATTTTTTTCGTTTTTAAAAGCGTTATCATTGATATAAATTATTTTATTATTTATCTTAAGATGTGTGTTCTTAGGCATAGTACCTGGATATGCATATATCGTATCGTCATTACGATGTATAATATCATCCGGATGAGATTTAGCCCAAGCAGTATTTTCAAATGCAGTAGCTGCAATATGGAGATTATGTTCGGGTAATTTTATATTTATTAATTTAGTACAACCTAGAAAAGCAGAATCTTCAATTGTGTTGACGCTGTCGGGGATAGTTAAGGTTTTAAGTGAGCTACATCCCGAAAATGAGCCAGTCGGAATCGTGGTTAATCCCATTGGTATGTTTATGTTTTTGAGTCTTATACAATTTTCAAAGGAGCCGATTCCAAAGGAGTTAACGGTAGAAGGGATGGATATGTTGGTTAAGTTTGTACATTGTTGAAATGCGCCAACTGCTATAGAGGTTACGCCGCTCGGTAAGGTATAATTAGTCCCTCGCTTTGCTGGGGGATAAACAATTAATTCGGTTTTCTTTTTGTTGTATAGAACACCATCCATACTGCAAAAATAGTTGTTACCCTTATCTACAGAGACATTTTTTAAATGAGTTAAACATGACGTGTTTATCGTTCCGGGATAAAGTTCCGTCAAGTCTGCTGGGATATGAATGGTTTTCAGGTTTTCAAGTCCACGGAACATATTCGAGGATTTATTGGTGGTTCTTAAGCTGCTAGACAAGCTTAAGTTGCGCAAATAAAGACAGTTGGTAAACACTCCATCCACAACGGATTGGACATTGTTTGGCATCACAAAATCGTAATTTGTCTTGCCTTGCGGATATAGTATTAAAGCTGTCATGTCTTTGCTGTATACAATGCCGTCTTGGCTGGCATAATGGCTGTTTTTCTTTGAAACATCCACAGAGGTAAGCTTTGATGTGAACTGAAATGCTGTAGAATCAATGGAAGATACATTGCTAGGGATGCGAATCGATGTTAATCCTGTATCAGAAAACACATTAGTGTCCAGTGATAGCACACTCTCAGGAATGTTAATTTGTTTTAAGTTCGTACATCCAGAGAAGGTATTCTTTCCTAGCTCTTTTATACTATTTGGAATGGTCACATCCACTAGATTTGCACAATCTGAAAAAGTACCGTCCCCAATGACAACAACGCCCTCCGGAATGACTACCTTTTTTAGCCCTTTTCGGCCGCTAAAGCCTCCGATTTCTTTAACGGGTAACCCATCAATTTTATCTGGTATTATTATAGTGTCAGGATCACTGGAGTAGGAAATGATTGAAATACCGTCTGTTAACTTCCTATATATATAATCCTTTGAACTATATGTTTTATCGGAGAGTTCGTTGGTAAGACGTTTCGTAATAATTGGTTGAGTAAGGGTTTCGGTAGTTTTGCTTGTCTGCTTGACTGTATGCTTTTTGCTCGAGGAGTAGCCGTATATCAGAGAAGATGTAGCTCCTATTAGTATGATAAGTGTTAAAGCGATAATAATCTTTTTTCTCATTATTACTTATATTAATGTATTTGATGTCAAATACATCAATAGCTCCTTTCTTTATCATTTTAGTATAAGATCAATAAACCCATTACCAGAACACTAATCCGCCTAGCTTAACAGCATTCGATTTCTTGTCATAGCCTTTCTTTACTGCGGCGCTATACGAGTGAAAATAACGACGTGTACCAATATTATTGGTTCCGTTTAAAGCATCCTTAGCGGCTTTTATTGATAAAAGTTCAGCCTGACTGTCAAATTGACTAAAACGATTTATTTGTTTTTCTAAGGATCCGCTTTGTGCAACAGAAAATTGTCCAGGAGAGTATACAATCGATTCAAAGGAGGAGTGAGATAGCTTTACTCGGTTCAATACTACATTTGCAACTGCTAATTTACACTCATAGCTTTGATGGCCTGCTTCTGCTTGAATGAGACACGTAAGTAGTTGTAAATCATTATTAGTATAATTGATTCCTGCCCCGTGCTTAATTTCGGTCTGCTTCTTGAGACGTTTTTCTGCTTCAATCTGCTTAAGCTTATCCTCTTCCTGCTTTGATACAGCATCTTTGAATACCGCTTCCAATTCAACGTATTCTTTTTTTACGTATCCGTTGGATTTTTCATCCGGAAGATCAATTTTTACCCAATCACCTTTGGCGCTTAAAACCGGATAAGTTTCATCATTGTATATCGTTGTGATTTTTTTGGAATCCATAGCTGCTTTTTCTCTAACATTAAGTCCATCTACATTGACGCGTGCTATCGGTGTCCCATACTTGTTAATTAAAATACGATCGGATAAGCCGGTTTTAAGTAATTCACACTTAACATATCCTTTCACGCTACCAGATTCGATATAATACCAATCGTCTTTGGCTTTAAGAATCTTGGCTGCACTGTTGCGATATAGTTTGCCTAAAGTTTCGCTTGTTGTCGATGCCTTCTTTCGAATGTTGACATAGTCTTTTGCTATAGAGATGCCAATATCAGAATACTTGGGCTTAGGTGTCGGTGTTGCAATAGGTGTGGGAGATGGGGTCGGTGACGGAGATGTAGTTGGCAGGGAAGTTATTTTTTCTGCTGCCGCTGTTGTTACCTGTTGATTATTGCTATCATTTGAAAAGGATTGAATCTTCATATTCTGAGATTTTTCTGAGGTGGAGCCTGTTGTTGATACAACTTTATCAGATACGGTTGCTTTGTTCTGACTTTTATGAGATGGGGTTTGTATATCGAATATTGCCGCTAAAGTAAATACTGTCATAAATATGAACATTGATATAAAGTATAGTTGTTTGTTTTTCAATCTAATCACCTTCTTGCGGTTGTTATAGGATTGCACAAGTTATTATATCGGAAAGATTATGGAAAATCAACTATTTTAAGGATGTGCAGGAAGAAATATACAAATTATGATTCAAGAAAGAATAAAATTATGTACAATATGTTGAAATAGTACAGAATATCCTATTAATATACATAATTAACTTTATATTTGAATAAAAATTCAGTTGTTTCAATATGAATTAGTTTACTCGCTAAAATAAAAGCTGAAACCGTTTTAAAGGGGTTTAGTGCATTGACAGTATTTTAAACAATGTGATATACTGCACAAGGTTTTTCCTTATGCGCATAATATAACGTAAAATAATTGTATATTTGAAAATAGAGTTACTATAAAAAACAGAATATTTAGTGTATAAATAAACAAAAGAGGGAGAAGTTTATGAATAATTTACTAATAGCTCAATCAGGTGGTCCGACAACAGCGATTAACGCAACTTTGGTAGGTGTGTTGAAGGCAGCAAGCCTGAATGACAGGATTAATAAGGTGTATGGGTCACAAAATGGAATTGAAGGTGTTTTAAAAGAAAATCTTATTGATTTAGAAGATGTGGTTAAGGATACGAAATTGCAAGAGGAATTATCTTATACGCCATCCTCAGCATTGGGAACATGCCGATATAAGATGAAGAGTTATCTGGAAGACGATGAGCAATATGAGGAAATTGTTCGTATCTTTTCAAAATATAATATTAAGTATTTTATTTATATCGGCGGGAATGATTCTATGGATACCGTTGATAAGCTCTCAAAGTATTGTAAAATGAAAAAACTGGATATTGTTATTGTTGGTGCTCCGAAGACGATAGACAATGATCTTTCCATGATTGATCACTGTCCGGGATTTGGTTCTGCAGCAAAATATATTGCAACAACGGTAGGAGAATTAGCCTGTGATATTGGAGCTTATGATATCCCGGCGGTTACGATTGTTGAAGTAATGGGACGTAATGCTGGGTGGTTAACTGCTAGTGCAGCATTGGCGAAACTGAATGGGGGTCCCGGAGCAGATATGATTTATCTGTGCGAAAGGGAATTTGATTCACAAAGATTTTTGGGGGATCTACGTGCAAAACTTAAAGAGAAGCCGGATATGCTGGTGGTCGTTAGTGAAGGGATAAGGAATAGAGAGGGTAAGTATCTATCGGAAGGAATAACAGATAGTTTAACCGATTGCTTTGGCCATAAACAGATAGCAGGAGCTGCAAAGGCTTTAGTAGAGATGGTTCGTAGAGAAATCGGTTGTAAGGTTCGATCCATCGAGTTGAATTTAATGCAACGAGCGGCTGCACATGTTGCAAGTGATACAGATATTAAGGAATCCCTGATGCTTGGACAGAAAGCACTCATATGTGCCATAGAAGAGAAAACAGGAATGATGTCATCAATTAAAAGAGTGAGTGATTATCCTTATCAGGTGGAATATATAACAGTTCCGGTGAGTGAAGTAGCGAATAAAGAGAAAAAGGTACCGCTAGATTGGATTACAGAGAGCGGTTATGATATTACAGATGAGTTTATTACCTATCTAAAACCACTAATTCAAGGTGAGGTAAATATCAATTATAAAAATGGTATTCCGGTTAGAAGAACACTTTATTAAAAAGAATATTTAAAAGGATTACATACAGATTGTAGTTAACACATAGGAATCAATAAATGAGCCTAATTACAGAGAACTTTAATCTGAGTGTAATCCTTTATATTGTGAAGAATATAGTCATGTTTCTCAAAACTGTATTCATTAAAATTTAGATTTTTTATTGAGAACAGAAGCCGTATAACAAGTAGTTTAAAGATTGTGGTAATAGGGAAATATTTTTCTTGATTATTGGGCGGTATTCTTTTGTATTGTTTCTTTGATTCTTGAGGAAACCAGTTCGGCAATTTCAGTAGACTTTAAATCCTTATACTCATCATAATATAATGGTTTTAGATAATGAATATGAACGGTAAGCTTTTTTATTGAACTTGTATCAAAGGCTTTGAAGGAATCAATTAATGCCACGGGTACGATGGGGCATTTTGCATTCGTAGCACTTTTAAAGGTGCCACCTTTAAACTCAAGTAATTGGTTGCCTTTTTTGGAGCGTGTCCCTTCCGCAAATATTACGAAATTCTCACCCTCCTTCACCCGGCGAGTCATACTCATAATGACCTGCATGGATTGTCGGATATCCTCGCGATCAATCACTTCAGATTCGATAAGTCTGAATACTTGTTTTAATAAGATAATATTACTAACTTCCTTTTTGACGACAGTAGTAAAGGGGCGTTCGTGTGTCTCTAGCATAGATAATACATCAAATAATCCCTGATGGTTGGGAAACATGATATAACCGTTTTCCTTTGGTAAATTCTCTAAGCCATGACAGTCAATCGTGACTCTGCCTCGTCGGTTAACCTTAGTAGTTAATTTGTGTAGGTAACCGTATCGTGTTTCTCTATCATATTTTTCAATATTACCTAATTGAGAAATACGGATGAAGTAAAATGGTAATTGTAAAATGCTGCGAATTACCATTAACAGAATTCGTTTCATATGTGTTTCCTTTCAAGCGGATTGAAGATATGTTTATGGTATGTAGTTTTCTATAAAATCATCCAACTAGATTACATCGTAACCCTTTAACATCTTGGCACGACTCGGATGTCTTAGTTTTCTTAATGCTTTCGCTTCGATTTGACGAATACGTTCTCTGGTGACATTGAATTCCTTGCCAACTTCTTCAAGAGTTCGGCTACGGCCATCCTTTAATCCGAATCTTAATATAAGAACTCGCTGCTCACGATCGGTTAAGGTATCTAACAGACGAGTAATCTGATCTTTTAAAATGGAATAAGAAGCAGCATCTTCAGGACCCATCACAGAATCATCACGTATAAAATCTCCAAGGTGGCTGTCGTCTTCTTCCCCGATTGGTGTATCTAAGGAGATAGGATCAGCAGAAACCTTCAAGATATCTCTTACCTTTTCAATCGGCATATTCATTGCATCAGCAAGTTCCTGTTCGGATGGTTCCCTTCCTAATTCCTGCAGTAAGTTTCTGGATACACGATATGTTTTATTAATTACTTCTGACATATGCACCGGAATACGAATCGTTCTAGACTGATCTGCAATGGAACGGGTGATCGCTTGTCGAATCCACCAGGTAGCATAAGTACTAAATTTATATCCCTTTGTATAATCAAATTTTTCAACGGCCTTTATTAATCCTAGGTTACCCTCTTGAATTAAATCTAAAAAGGATAATCCTCTGCCGACATAACGTTTTGCTATGCTGACAACGAGACGGAGATTTGACTCGGCAAGTAGTTGCTTTGCGCCTTCATCGCCTTCTTCAATCTTCTTGGCTAGTTCAATCTCGTCAGCCATAGTAAGCAGGGGATAATTACCTATTTCTTTAAGGTATAAATGAACTGGGTCGTCGGACATGGAGTGGGAGGTGTGGGTCAGTACTTCAAGTTCAGATTGTGCTTCCTCGATATCTTCTTCCAGTTCCAAGAGAATCTCTTTGCTGGGTTCATCTTCATCACCTATATTTAATACAACTATATTATTTGCTTCCAGTTTCTCATATATCTTATCGATCTGATTATTATCCAAATTTAAATCGCCAACCAGAGCGTTGATTTTATCGGCTTCTATTACACCTTTTTGCTTATTCGCATATTCAATCAGTTCCCTGAATTTATCCTCTAATACATCATGATTAGATTGATCGTTCATTACACTTCCTCCATCCTCGGACTAAAAAATAGCACTAGCCAATATTATATCATATTAAGGACAAGTTGGAAACATGAAAAAATAAAATTGTTGGAAAATGGGAAATGTGGTCGTATCTTATCATTTGTGAGAGGTGTGTAAATGAACTAACCTGGCGAGGGGAAGGGGCGCTTTAGAAGGTGAATACATGGAAATAAAGTATATTACCTCACACACAGGTTGGAAGACACTTATTCAATTTTGTATATCATAGCCGTACATAAATGTACGTCCTTGATATTACAAAATTAAACAAGCCTCTTCCAAACAGTGCATTAGGGTAATATAACTTTATTTCCATGTGGTGTATGTATCATGAGTAACCCCTTCCCCTCGCCAGGTACTATACACATGACAGAATTGTACGAATAAATGAGTAAGATACGAGAGGGGAGAGGGAGACGACAGGAAAGGGGATAGGTTAGAGATATGAAAGGATACAAATAAATGAGTAAGATGCGAAGTGGAAGGTGGAGATGGTAGAAAAAGGAATAGATGGAGATTTGAAGTGATTTATCAAAGCGAAAAAGATGCGTTGACGGTGGAATACATATAAGAAAAGAAATAGAGAGTGTATAGAAGGTTTGGGTGCAAAAGCCTATATGAAGTAAATATTCAATCTGCACAAGATTAAAATGTGAAACATAAATTCATAAGCAACTGTATGAAGTCGTTGGTACTTGGAACACGTAGTGTGTGTACCTTTGTACCATTACGTACTTCATACAAGCGGGAGCGTGTTGCGAATGAAATATATTTCACATTTAAAAATCTGTGCAGATTGATATAAAATTGATTATGGTTTTTGCACCCAAACCGTTATCAATTTAATTTATTTTTCATACCTATTCCACCTTCGGCAGCTCATCAAAGCCCTTTTGCAGATCTGCGTCAGTTGGGATGTAATCGCTCATGGTTCCATTCAGGTAAGCGTTGTAAGCGGTCATATCAAAGTATCCGGTTCCGGTGAGACCGAAGAGGATGGTTTTTGCTTCGCCGGTTTCTTTGCACTTTAATGCTTCCTGGATTGCAGTGTGGATTGCATGGGAGGATTCCGGTGCAGGAAGAATCGTTTCTTGCTTTGCAAAGAAGACAGCAGATTCGAACACCTTGGTCTGTTCAACTGCAGTGGCCTCCATATAACCATCGTGATAAAGTTTTGACAAGATTGGTGACATGCCGTGATATCTTAAGCCTCCTGCATGGTTTGCGGAGGGCATAAAGCTACTTCCGAGAGTATACATTTTAGCAAGAGGAGTAACTCTGCCGGTATCACAGAAGTCATATGCATATTTACCTCGGGTAAAGGAAGGACAGGAAGCGGGCTCTACCGCAACAATTCTTGGATTGGCTTTGCCCAAGATCTTATCCTGCATAAACGGTGCAATTAAGCCACCGAGATTGGAACCGCCACCTGCACATCCAATTACGATATCAGGATATTCATCAAGCATCTCCATCGCGATTTTGGATTCCAAACCGATGATGGATTGATGTAATAATACCTGGTTTAGTACGGAGCCGAGAACATAACGGTAACCCGGGTTGGATACAGCCTTCTCGATTGCTTCGGAGATAGCGCAACCGAGGCTGCCGCCGGTATTTGGATCTTTTTCAAGTATCATCCTACCAACCTGTGTTGTATCGCTTGGACTTGGAATAATCTCTGCGTCAAAGGTCTGCATAACGGATTTGCGGAACGGTTTTTGTTCGTAGGATACCTTTACCATGAATACAGTTAACGGTAAATTATAATAGGAACAAGCCTCGGATAAAGCGGTTCCCCATTGTCCGGCTCCGGTTTCTGTAGTAAGACCGGTAAGTCCCTGCTCTTTCGCATAATAAGCCTGCGCGATAGCGGAGTTAAGCTTATGGCTTCCGGAGGTGTTATTACCTTCGAATTTGTAATAGATCTTAGCTGGAGTTCCGAGTGCTTTCTCCAGATTATAAGCACGGATAAGAGGAGATGGACGATACATCTTGTAAAAGTCCTGAATTTCCTCCGGTATATCAATGTAACGAGTCGTGTTATCCATCTCTTGCTGAGCAAGTTTTTCGCAGAATACGGGATATAGTTCCTCAACGGTTGCCGGTTTCAATGTACCCGGATTTAATATAGGATCGGGTAATTCTTTCATGTCTGCTCTCAGATTGTACCATTGCTTTGGCATCTGATCCTCTGTCAGATAAAGTCTGTGTGGAATTTTCTTTGCCATAATGCATCTCCTCTTTTCGTTTTATTTGTAACACCTTGATTTCAAATAGATAAAACCAATTGTTGGGTTTAAAATATAATAAAAAAAGCTTTTGTCTCAGTATTACTACTGGGACAAAAGCTTATATACGCTCCTGCGGTACCACCCGGTTTGGTGCAATGCACCCACTTTATTCATATACATCCATATATGCTCCCTTGTTAACGGTTGGAGTTTCCGTCAGGCATTACTAGACAGCAATGCTGTCGTTCTTCCCGCCCTCGTAAGCCCATTCAATATTGCATTATTGCTGTGATCTCACCCTACACAGCTCTCTGGAAATAATCAGCTATATCTACTCTTCTTACTCATCGGTTTTGGTAATATGTAATTTATTCAAGCAAAGTAATAAATTAACATTAGTATATAGTGGCAGTAAGAAAATGTCAACCGACATTTTCACTACATAATTAACGAAAAATATGTAAGTTTTCACGAAAATACTGCATGATAAATTTACTAACAAAGGTTATAGGTGAATGTTAAGACTTTAATGATATAAACTTATTCCTTTAATAAACTCCTCTTTGATTTTATCCTTCAGGTGAGGTGGATTTACAACCCTTACACCGGAACCGAACTGCATAATCCAACGAATCAGTTCTTCTGTTATGGAAGTTGTGCGGTGAAAGGTTATACCATTTTCGGTAGGGTGAATTTCATCTGCAAGATCAGCTTCATATTCCTTAACATATTTGGCAGTATTTCCTGTGAATTCAAGAACAATTGCTTCATTCTCCTTGCCGGATAAATGAATGAATTTATTGCGTGCTCGCTGTAGATAATACTCCTCTGGAATCTCGAAGGAGTCCTCAAGCAAAGTGATATCTTGAATACGGGATACACGAAAATCTCTTAGGTCGTTACGTAGTTCGCAATGCCCAACTACATTTAGAGCCCCATCGTTAATCAAAAGCTCAAAGGGACGAATCGTGCGGATGGTATCCTCATCCTGACCAAAGCTATGATAGGTGATTCTGACCTTGTTTTTATTACGGATTGCGGTTTGAAGTTGTTCTTCAAAAACAGGATTTACATCATCAGTAATATAATCATTGGTGTTGATGGATACAAAGCCGCTAAAGTGTTTGATGAATTCACGGTTCAAATTAGTGGTATTATCAATTAACTTGTGAATTAGTTCCTGAGAGGATTTGCCCATAGCCATGTTTTGGTAGGGCTTTAATAACTCCAGGAGAAAGGCAAGTGATACCAATTCCGGTGACGTGAAGGTGATATCCCTAAGACGGAATTTGTCTGCAGTATAGTAGGTCTTACCTCCGCGATCTTCTTCCGATATAAAACAGATGCCGGATAAGCTATCGATATCTCTACCAATTGTTTTCTTGTCTACGATTACATCCCATTTTTCCAGTGATGCGTGAATATCACTAATTGTATAACCACGTTTGTTTTCAGAAAGAAGTAAGAGTATAAAAATTTGTCTTTCTGTTTGTGCCATATCCTTCATTGGTATCCCCCCGAACAAAATAGTTTCTTCATATATAATAAGGAAAAAATTTATAAATTTTAAAAATTATCAATATTTTACTATAAAAGGAATATAGATTCAAGTGAAAACCAAAAAAGCCCTTGACAATTTAAATACATGAACGTATAATCATAAAGCATGCAATTTTCTGCATGTTATGTATTTTTTGTATGCTTTTTGTTGATGCTTATATAGTGTGATAAAAAGCCTGAAAACCACAGAATCTAGATGCATATTTACTAATATTTCAGGAGGTGAAAAATTAATGCCCACATTTAACCAGTTAGTAAGAAAAGGTAGAAAGACTATTGAGACTAAGTCAACTTCTCCTGCTTTACAAAAAGGATTTAACTCCTTAAACAAAAAGCAGACTGACATCTCCGCTCCTCAGAAGAGAGGTGTTTGTACAGCAGTTAGAACAGCAACTCCTAAGAAGCCTAACTCAGCGCTTCGTAAGATTGCCAGAGTACGTCTTTCCAACGGAATCGAAGTAACAAGCTATATCCCAGGTGAAGGCCACAACCTTCAGGAGCATAGCGTTGTTCTGATCAGAGGTGGTAGAGTAAAGGATTTACCTGGTACTCGTTACCATATCATCAGAGGTACACTCGATACAGCAGGTGTAGCGAAGAGAAGACAGGCACGTTCTAAGTACGGTGCTAAGAGACCTAAGGAAGCAAAGAAATAATTTACTAATTGACAAGTGATTATATTATAATCTACTTGCGAAACTGTTAAGTGCCGGATTAATTTTTTATTCATGACAACACAATTTTATGCAAAGCATGAGATTTGTTGTATCCGTTTAATTTATATCATCTGTGGTGTATGGGTTAAAACGATTGTTTTTACAATATGGAGAATTAAGTTACTCTGAGCACGAACACAAGCAATCGAATAAATGATTTATTTATTCATTTGTGAGTACCGTAGAATTAATGACTAACGAATTTAATTCGTTAAGATTTGTTAAGGAGGGAAGAACCGTGCCTAGAAAAGGACATATACAAAGAAGAGATGTGTTAGTAGATCCTTTATACAACAATAAGGTTGTTACAAAGTTGATTAACAACATCATGTTAGACGGTAAGAAGGGTACAGCCCAGAAGATCGTATACGGCGCTTTTGATAAGGTAGCCGCTAAAACAGGTAAGGATGCTGTTGAGGTGTTCGAAGAAGCTATGAACAACATTATGCCTGTTCTTGAAGTTAAAGCTAGACGTATTGGTGGAGCAACATACCAGGTACCGATCGAGGTTAGACCAGAGAGAAGACAAACACTTGCACTTCGTTGGATAACAATGTTTTCTCGTAAAAGAGGCGAGAAGACAATGCAAGATAGACTTGCAAATGAAATTATGGATGCAGCAAACAATACTGGTGCATCTGTAAAAAGAAAAGAAGATATGCATAAGATGGCAGACGCGAATAAGGCATTTGCTCATTACAGATGGTAAGATAAATTACCATAGCATGTTCTTTAAAAGAAACATGATACTTGAGAATATATTTATCATTCTTAATACAAGAGGAATTTCATACAATATGAGGAATGTGAAGCAGTTCGCTGCTTCGCATAATCAATAATGATAATTCACTTGTCATAATTTAAGGAGGAATTATCCTTGGCAGGAAGAGAATATCCGTTAGAGAGAACTAGAAATATCGGTATTATGGCTCACATCGATGCTGGTAAGACAACACTTACCGAACGTATCCTGTACTATACCGGTGTTAACTACAAGATTGGTGATACTCACGAAGGTACTGCAACCATGGACTGGATGGAGCAGGAACAAGAACGTGGTATAACAATCACATCAGCGGCGACCACATGTCACTGGACTCAAGAATTCGAGCATAAGAAGATTCCCGGCGCTTTAGAGCATCGTATCAATATCATCGATACTCCAGGACACGTAGACTTCACTGTAGAAGTTGAACGTTCCTTACGTGTACTTGATAGTGCTGTCGGCGTATTCTGTGCAAAGGGTGGTGTTGAGCCTCAGTCCGAGACAGTATGGCGTCAGGCTGACAAATACAACGTTCCGAGAATGGCATTTGTTAATAAAATGGACATTTCCGGTGCTGACTTCTTCAATGTTGTTAGTATGATTAAATCCAGATTAGGTAAGAATCCAGTTCCGTTACAGTTACCTATAGGTAAAGAAGATACTTTCAAGGGTGTAATCGATTTATTCGAGATGAAAGCTTACTATTATATTGATGATAAGGGTGAGCAGATCGAGATTAAAGAGATCCCTGATGATATGAAGGATCAGGCAGATGAATACAGAAATGCTATGATCGAGTCTATCTGTGAGACAGATGACGAATTAATTGAGAAATTCTTAGAAGGTGAAGAACCTACTACAGAAGAATTAAAAGCAGCTTTAAGAAGAGCTACAATCAGAACTGAGATTATTCCTGTTCTTTGTGGTTCCGCATATAGAAATAAAGGTGTTCAGAAATTACTTGATGCCGTTCTTGAATTTTTACCAGCTCCTACCGATATCCCTGATATCAAAGGTGTTGATGAGGATGGCAATGAAGTTCACAGAAGATCTTCAGATGATGAGCCTTTCGCAGCATTAGCATTTAAGATTATGGCCGATCCTTTCGTAGGTAAGCTTGCATTCTTTAGAGTTTATTCCGGTACCATTAACTCCGGTTCCTACGTATTAAACTCAACTAAGAATAAAAAAGAGCGTATTGGACGTATTCTTCAGATGCATGCGAATAAGAGAGAAGATCTTGATAAGGTTTACTCTGGTGACATCGCAGCGGCAGTAGGATTTAAAACTACTACAACTGGTGATACTATTTGTGATGAAAAACATCCTGTTATTCTTGAATCCATGGTATTCCCTGAGCCTGTTATCCACGTAGCGATTGAGCCTAAAACAAAAGCTGGTCAGGATAAGATGGGTGAAGCTTTATCAAAGCTTGCAGAAGAAGATCCTACATTCAAGGCTTATACCGATGAAGAAACAGGCCAAACGATTATCGCTGGTATGGGTGAGCTTCACCTTGAGATTATCGTTGACAGACTTCTTCGTGAGTATAAAGTAGAAGCTAACGTTGGTGCTCCTCAGGTAGCATACAAAGAAAGCTTCACTAAGACTGTTGAAATCGATAGTAAATACGCAAAACAGTCCGGTGGTCGTGGACAGTACGGTCATTGTAAGGTTCGTTTCGAGCCTATGGATGCGAATGCTGAAAAGACTTATGAATTCGTTAATGCTATTACTGGTGGTTCTATTCCTAAGGAATATATTCCTGCAGTTGATGCTGGTATTCAAGAAGCTACAAAAGCCGGTGTTCTTGGTGGATATCAAGTACTTGGTATCAGAGCTACCTGTTATGATGGTTCTTACCATGAAGTTGACTCCAGTGAAATGGCGTTCAAGATTGCTGGTTCTATGGCATTCAAGGATGCAATGAACAAAGGTGGTTCCGTACTTCTCGAGCCTATCATGAGAGTGGAAGTTACTGTTCCTGAAGATTACATGGGTGATGTTATCGGCGATATCAGCTCCCGTCGTGGTCGTATCGAAGGTACAGAAGACATCAATGGTATTAAGTTAATCAGAGGATTTGTTCCTCTATCCGAAATGTTCGGATATTCCACAACCCTTCGTTCTAAGACACAGGGTCGTGGTGCTTACTCCATGTTCTTCGCTTCTTACGAGGCAGTTCCTAAGAATGTTCAAGAGAAAGTTTTAGCGAACAAAGGTAAATAACAACTGAAAGCGATGCAATGTGAATCGGTAATACGATTCACTTGGATCGCATAAGTAATAAAAAATTGTTATATCCGCTGATTCTGCTTGAAAATATTTCACAGTTGAAATATAATTAGGCATATGAGGCAAAAAATAGTACAGAGTATTTGCTAATAAGCATAATTTATTAAAGGAGGACGTTAAAAAATGGCTAAGGCTAAATTTAACAGATCAAAACCACATTGTAATATTGGTACAATCGGTCACGTTGACCATGGTAAGACAACTCTTACAGCAGCTATCACAAAGACTCTTCATGAGAGATTAGGTACTGGCGAAGTAATCGCATTCGACCAGATCGATAAAGCTCCAGAGGAGAAGGCAAGAGGTATCACAATATCAACAGCACACGTTGAGTACGAGTCAAACGCTCGTCACTACGCTCACGTTGACTGCCCAGGACATGCTGACTACGTTAAGAACATGATCACTGGTGCTGCTCAGATGGACGGCGCTATCCTCGTTGTTGCTGCAACTGACGGTGTTATGGCTCAGACTAAAGAGCATATCTTACTTTCCCGTCAGGTTGGTGTACCTTACATCGTAGTATTTATGAACAAGTGTGATATGGTTGATGATCCAGAACTTCTTGAGTTAGTTGAGATGGAAATCAGAGACTTATTAAACGAGTATGAATTCCCTGGCGATGATACACCTATCATCCAAGGTTCCGCTCTTAAAGCTCTTGAAGATCCTACATCTTCTTGGGGTGACAAGATCGTTGAATTATTTGAAGCAGTTGATAGCTGGATTCCAGATCCTAAGCGTGAAACAGATAAGCCTTTCTTAATGCCTATCGAGGACGTATTCTCCATCACAGGTCGTGGTACTGTTGCTACTGGCCGTGTTGAGCGTGGTGTTCTTCACGTATCTGAGGAAGTTGAAATCGTTGGTATTAAAGAAGAGACACGTAAAGTTGTTGTTACTGGTATCGAAATGTTCCGTAAACTTCTTGACGAGGCTCAGGCTGGTGATAACATCGGTGCACTTCTTCGTGGTGTTCAGAGAACAGAAATCGAAAGAGGACAGGTTCTTTGTAAACCAGCTTCAATCACATGCCACAAGAAATTCACAGCACAGGTTTACGTACTAACTAAAGAAGAAGGTGGACGTCATACTCCTTTCTTCAACAACTACAGACCTCAGTTCTATTTCAGAACAACTGACGTTACTGGTGTTTGTAACTTACCTGATGGTGTTGAGATGTGTATGCCTGGCGATAACATCGAGATGAGAATTGAATTAATTCATCCAATCGCTATGGAGCAGGGTCTTGGCTTCGCTATCCGTGAGGGTGGTAGAACAGTAGGTTCCGGTAAAGTTGCTACAATTATTGAATAGTCACGTTGGCAATGAGCCATTCGTAATATAGAAGAGCCCCCGCTGAGAGTTCACTCTCAAGTGGGGGCTCTTTCTGTATTACGGAGGGCGACGCCCGTGCACGAGCAGCTGTGCTGCGAGTGTGAGGGGCTCATTGCCAAGTGACGTAAGCGAGTGCAGACCACCGGAGGTGTGATGCTATTAATCTGGATTAAAATTTGACAAATAATGGTAATATGCATATAATCAATATGTAGTTTATCGTAGATTTATTAGGATGGTATTATCGAAAGGAGTTGTTGGATTATGGCAAGAGTAAATTATGAGGTGAATTTTATTTAACTGAATATTGGTAAAGGCATTTGCCTTTGCACCTTCTTCCAGCAACCTAAATCGTGTATAAAGTTTAAATGAAAGCACGCCTTGGCAGCGTGCTTTTTGTGTGCTCTAACATGCGGAGACAGAGTATTAAAGGGACAAATCAGAAATTGAGGAGGAATTGTATGGAAATTATAAATTTTACTGACGAACATATTGATCAAGTAATTAACATAGCAAAACATAATTATGAAAATGAACGCAAATTTGTTCCAGCCTTGCCACCTGTAAAAACATGGCCAGATATTTCAGGCTTTGTAAAAAATGGATTAGGAGTTGTCGCTATTGACGGTGATAAAGTGCTTGGCTATTTATGTTGTGTTACACCTTTTAAAAACGCATTTCATTCAACGGATGCGGTAGGAGTCTTCTCTCCTATGCACTGTAACGGCAGTATAAGCGAAAATAGAGAAGTAATCTATTCTCGTATGTATCAATCTGCAGCAGAAAAGTGGGTAAAAACTAAAGCTTCTAGCCACGCAATTTGTTTATATGCTCATGACACTGTTGCTCAAAATTTATTCTTCCATAATGGATTTGGTATAAGATGTATGGATGCAATAAGACCAATGGAGGAAATAACTTTATACGGTTGCCCTGGATACACATTTGAAGAACTGCACTATACTGACTACAACTTGGTTTATCCATTGTACAGTTTACTTGGTGAACATATGGCAGAAAGCCCTTGTTTTATTGTTCGCTCACATTCTATGGAAACCTTTTCAAAATCAATAACAAATGATAGCAGATTTTTTGTAGCAAAGAGATGCAATGAAATTGTGGCATTTTTGAAAATTGTTAATAGTAGTGAAACTTTTATAACTGAAGCCAATGATTTGCGCTATGTAGATGGAGCGTTTTGTCTGCCCGAACATAGGGGAAGACAAATTTATCCCAACTTGCTTAATTATGCAATTGGTAAACTAAAAGTTGAAGGATATAAATATCTAGGTGTTGATTTTGAAAGTATAAATCCGACAGCATATCATTTTTGGCCAAAATATTTCAATGTATATACTCATAGTGTTGTTAGGCGTATTGATGAACACAGCCTAAAGCAGAAAATTGTGATTATATAGAGTGCGAAAGACAGCTTTTCTATTAAGTCGGAGGTAAGAAACTATCATTTGCACTCGCAGACCGCCGGAGGCGGGATGCTATTACTTATTTTATTGGAAAATAAATGTAAAAATTTGGTGACAAAATTGGTTACATATGTATACAATATAAATGGTTACAAACATAGCCAATTAATATTATTCTATAGATTTAAATTCAGGCGAAAGGAAAGAATATATTATGAAAATATCAATTACGGATTCAGAGCTTGAGATCATGAAAGTTTTGTGGAAAAAAGGGTCAGCAACGTCACGTGAGATATTAGAGGGTGTATCTGGCGACGAAATAAAAAATCGAAATACAGTAAAGACATTGCTAATGAGACTTGTTGCCAAAGACGCAGTAAAATACGAAAAGATAAACGAGCGTGCATATAAATATAAACCACTTGTGAAAGAACAGGAGTATATTACGCAGAGTAGTGACCGTTTTCTTGATAAATTGTTTGAAGGCTCAGCTAAGAAGCTAATATTAAATTTTGTTCAAAGCGAAAAGATAAGCAAGGATGAGCTGGAAGAACTTATTAAACAGTTAGGAGATGAATGACATGAGCACTATTTTTTATAATATATTAATGTGTTCACTTTGTGGATCGGTAGCAGGTGCAGTTATTTTGATTTTTAGAAGATTTTCGGACACTCTTACTTCTCCCCGATGGAAATGTGCTATTTGGACATTAATTATAGTGCTACTTGTATTACCGTATAGAATTCCTCTGGATCTTGGCAGTGTTAATACTGTGCAGATAACAGATACAGCTATCATAAAGAGTATAAGGGGGCTTCCATATAAAAATGTTAGTAATATTACATTGCAATCACAAGATGCCAAGAACATTACCAATGGAAACGGAGGAGGCAAGGTTGCCCAAGCTCCCATTTCTCAGCAAAGTACGAGCGTGTCGAATGACTCATCGTTATCAAGTAAGAAGTCTTCCTTTCATATGTTGAATTTTATACTTAACTCACTGTTCCCTATATCCTGGCTTTTCGGTGTGGTTTTAATGCTTGTATTTATGGCACTAGGTACAATGAGACTTAAAAATCGTATCAAGTATGCTAAAATTGATCATGTACATAACAAGATACATGAAATTACTGCCGATTGTTGCCGGCGAATAGGTCTTAAAAAACCAATTGAAGTTGTAGTACAATCTTATCTCAAATCACCGGTAATTATGGGTGTGATACGAGCTAAAATTATTTTGCCAGAATATACGGAAGAGCTTGATGAAGAAACGCTTAGATATATTATTATGCACGAATTATCACATTACAAGCGTTTTGATATGCTGACAAATAATCTTTTGAATATAGTTCGCGCAATACATTGGTTCAATCCTTTTGTATGGGTTTGCATTGATAAGATGCACCAAGACCTAGAGATTGCTACAGATGCATATGTGCTCAAACATCTGAAAGAAAACGATTACAACCAATATGCAATGTCGTTGCTTCGGATCATTGGTAGGGAGCAGTGTATTAGCTTGGCACCAATGCAGTTATGTATGGTGGACAATTCTAAGCATATAAAAAGAAGAATCATGATGATTAAGCAGACTGGTTCTTTCAAAAAGAGAGCAATGATAAACTCGTTTGCAGGTATCGTAATAATAGCTTTTTCTGTGTTGATATTTTTCACCGTCAGACCGAGTGTTGCAGATGCAAGTAGTGCAATAATTACCACGCCTACAATCGAGCCAACCGTTAAGGAGACCTCCTTAAAACCAAGCATCCCCATTATTTTGATTTCTGACTTGAAAGATAAAACCGTAGAGAATTTAACTGAAATTATTTGTTCTGACAGAGGAGAGATGACATTTAATTATTATCCTGAAAAAACAGGGGAGTTATGGAGTGGGCAAGCAGACCAAGTGCATCCGATTTCGAACGGTACATTTGTTTATGATTATGGCAACAATATTGACATCGTTGACTAAAAATCAGTTGATATCAAGAGGTCTTTGATATCTCGCTTCATGTTTTTAACGTTATTATAGGATGGAAAAGTGAATGATTTTACTAAAACACATTAAGGTTTGATAGGATGTGACCATATGAGGAGGTATAGTATTGAAAGTTATTAGCCAACTTTTTAAATTATCATTACATTACTGGAAAAACCACATAAAGCGTATTATTACATTTGCAATCGTAATTATTATAGGAACGGCTGCTCTTTGTATGGCAACACTTTTTATTCGGAGTGAAAAACAGAATGAATTAAATCGGATATTAACGACCCTTGGCAATTATGATTCTGCATTTTTATCAATGAATAAGAAAGATCTTAAAATAATTGAAAACTGTGACAAGGTGTCAACTTATGGCTATTATGATGAATTAGGATATGGCAGTATGACAGATGGAAAACAATATAAAGTTGCATCCTTTCCTGATGAAAAATCCGAAGAATTATTTCACATGACTTGCATAAAAGGAAGGTATCCGAAAGCAGAAGATGAGATTGCAATCGATTTAAAAACGGTTAAGGATTTAGGCGTAATCCCAAATGTGGGCAACAAAGTCACATTAAAATTATGGAATTTGAAACACAAAGAATTAGTGACAAAGGAGTATAAGATTTCAGGAATTTATGAATTATCAGATTCAGTTGCAGAAAGTGGCTATTCAAGATTCCAATTTATCCCTGATAAAGTTACATATGATAGGCCTCTTATGTTTGTATCGAAAGATAATGCAAAGGTCTTCTCTAGTAATACAATCACTTCATTTATACAGACCAATGATGATGTTTCTAAAACGATTGATGAATTAATGGCTGCAGGATTAGCAGAACCCAATAGTATACTTGATCCTTCTTATGGTAGAACCTATTCCTATGCTTATGTCCTTGGTGCTATCTATAATAAGGATAGTATACATAATGTATCTGATTTAAATAGTACAGTGGATAAAGGGAATATATATAAAGATTTCTATTCCTATATTTTAATACCAATATTTTCACTATTAATTTTGGTAGTTGTTGTGTTGTCAGTATTTAGTTTGGTTAGAAATCTGTTACTGGATCGGGCAGAAGAAATTGCTATTTTGCGGAGCATTGGAATGACCAAATATACCGGCGTACTTTATTTGTTTATCGAGCTGATGGTTATATCAAGCATTTTTATTGTACTTGGATTGCTCGTTGGTAGTGGGTTACATTATGTTATCCTTTTATTTATGAATCATATTTGGAATCTGAATCTACCACTTGGTTTTCAAGTGAATACCTATGTCAAAGAGGTTACGGCATCTCCTTATCTATATTCCTTTATCGTTTTGATGGTAAGTTGTGTAGTTGCTTGTATAATGCCTTTATTAAAAATGCTTCAATTAACTCCCGTTGCCATGTTCCAAAAACGCCTATATATTCAAAGGTCGAATAAAAGAAAGCATAGTACGGATTTTACCAAAAGCAGTTGGAGGAGTGTGATTAATAAACACTTAAAATTTCATGATATAACAGCCATTATTATAACTATAATTGTCATTAGTACTGTGTTTTTTGGTTTTAATTATTTTAAAGCTTATTCAGAACTTAAAAATCATCAATATGAAGGTGATCTTGTGGATAACAGTATGTTAGATAATGATTATACAGTAACAAAATCAAAAAATATTTCTCCGTATGAATTTTGTATTGAGAACCATCATGAGAAGGGTATTAAAGAAAAAGCCTATACTGAGTTTGCTAAGAAAGAGTATATCGATACATCATTTGCTAGAATTTTAAATAAATCCACTCGATTATCTTATTCAGTGAAGGGAGACTCCGATTTTTCTAAGCTTTTTAGTAATTCTGACCTTAGGCGCCATCCGGCTTCAGAGGATAAATTTGATAATGCTCTTCATGAGGCGGAAGAGGCCATAATTAATGCGGTTGGCTATAAATCATCAGAGTCTGTCTACTCCATGCCGTCCATAGGTATCTTGGAAAATGAGTTAAACAAACTGAAATCCTTTGTAAAGCTTGGTAAAATTGATGCTGAAAAGATTAGAGAGGGAAAAGAAGTTGTCCTAATTGTCCCAGCTAAAATGCAGGAAATAGCTTTAAAAACCTTAAAGGTAGGAGAGACATTACCATTAAGTGATGTTGTGTTGAGTCAAAAGGAGGAGGCTATTAATTTTAATTTTTTGACGAAAGAAGACTTATCTAAACCGGTATTTAAACAGATGGTCACTATTCCTGAAACAAACAATGAAGTACCACTTACATCTTATGCTTTTGGTCATAGGAAGAATATTAACGTAAAAATAGGTGCGATCGTAGTTCTTGATGATGATAATATGTTGCAGAAATATTCCGTACTTAATGACAATAAGACGGAGGAGGAACCATCCTACGAAATTAGTTTGGTATGTTTACCCGATACGTTCAGTCATTGGGGTCTTCCGGACAAGCTTTTTACAGAAGCAGAGTTCAAATTAAAAAGTAATGCAAGCATCGATACCGCGAATAAGGACTGGTATGAAATTATGTCACAGTGTACAGGCATTTCTTATAGTTCTGCATCAGAAATAAAAGACAAATTGAATCGGAATGCAGGAAGTGTTATGGCAGTTTATTACTTAATGATTATGTTATTGGTTATCGTCGGTATGCTTACAATTACAATTAAGTTTTTTAGTAAAATAAAAATGAAAAATCAAACGATTACTAGGTTACGTGCAACCGGTATGTCCTTAGGACAGTTAGAAAAAATCATTATAAGTCAGAATCTTATCTATCCTGTGATTGGTGCAATAATCGCTATGATTCCTACTATCATATGTCAACAATTTTTTAACTATATAAAACACTGTCTGGATTCTGGTAAATGGGAAGCAGCTTACTTTGCTGGTCCAGGGGTAAGAGAACCGTGGTATCATAATATACCGTTCCGGTATAATTTATTTGATTATCATCCGGTAATAACGCTTGTAGTGATCGTTATAGCATTCCTATGTCTGATGTTACTTGCAACCATACCACAGATTCTTTATATGAGAAAGCAAGTGATTGCAGATAATATTGATAATGATACATTTTAATTAGAATCGATATGTGCAAAATATGCGCAGGAATGGAGGTAAAGTATGGATAATATAGCTCTTAGAACAAATCATTTAAGTAAAATATATAAAATGGGTGAGAATACGGTAGAGGCTGTTAAAAATGTTGATATAGCAATTGAAAGTGGGAGCTTTGTAGCTTTGACTGGAACAAGTGGAAGCGGAAAATCGACATTGATGCATATGTTTGGCGCACTAGATGTTCCATCAGAAGGAGAGGTTTTCATCCGTGATATTAATCTTAAAACCTGTTCTGAAAAACAATTAGCTAAAGTTAGACGTGAGGAGATTGGGTTTGTTTTTCAAAATTTCTGCTTGATTCAAGAGTTAAATGTAAAAGAAAATATTGTGTTGCCGATTCTTCTGGCTTCAGGAAAAGTAAACGACACTTATATTAATGAGCTGATGGAACAGCTTGGAATCAGTGATCGTGCTAAACATATGCCATCTCAACTTAGCGGAGGAGAACAGCAGCGTGTAGCGATTGCCAGGGCTTTGGCTAATGATCCATCCATCATATTATGCGATGAGCCGACAGGAAATTTGGACCAGAAAACAAGCGATGAGGTAATGGAGTTATTACACTTTATGCATCAAAAATATAATAAAACATGTCTTGTGGTAACTCATGATGCTCACGTAGCAAGTGGAGCTGATTATATTCTGAAGATAGAAGATGGTCGTATTGTAGAGGAATAATAAAAAGGAATAATCAAGTATTTCAATTAAATAAAGTTGGATTGTTGTACACTCCAGTGAATAATTTGTGTTCACTGGAGCTTTTTTTCTACATCCGAATCTACACATCTATCATGCATTAGTAAGATGATTTGCAAAATATTCCACTATTTACTATAATACATTTAATGATAGTTTAGGAGGTAGAAATATGTATTCAGGATTTGTGAGAAGATTTTAGCCTTTTGGATTGATAGAATTATTTTATCAGGGATCATCTATTTAATATGTATTACCATAAACATACCTTCGAATGAAGCTTACATATACAGTGGAATAAATCCGTATCAAATTTATGGAAATGCTTCTAATACAAATGCCCTATATGTTTGGATTTTTATTATACTACTACCATGGCTTTATTATGCGGTATTTGAAAGCTCAATTCTTAAAGCAACCCCGGGGAAAATCGTTTTGGGCATGAAAGTAACCAATCTTAATGAAAAGGGAATTACGTTTGGAACTGCATCAATACGTTATTTTGGCAAATTTTTATCAGCCGCAATATTTGGTATAGGATTTATCATGGCTGCATTTACACAAAAGAAACAGGCTTTACATGATACTTTAGCAAAGACAGTAGTTGTGAATAAGTAGAAAAAATATATAAATGTTATAACGACATAAATAATAGGCCTGTCAAGAATGACAAGCCTATTATATATTAAGCTACTTTAGTTCACAATCTACTTATTTAATTTTATAGTGGATACTTTATTATCCTTAATAACTTTAAGCGTAGCTTTCGTCAATTTATCGTTCTTAGGAACTTCAAATAAAATCAAAGCGTCAATGGTTTTACCGCTATCAATTGGCAGATTAATATACTGTATATCGTTCTCTTTAAGTGTAAATATGGATGCGAAGGATACACCATTGTTATCAGTTAATGTATATTGAACTTCGTTTTTTATTAAGGTAAAAGGCCTTGTTTCTTTAGATTTATTTTTTATACTGAAATTCACAACAAGATATTCGTAGCCGTCTCGAGGTGTTTGAAGTTGTCTCGATGTTCCAAAGTTATATGTATAGTGATCCGTAACTTTGTAGTCTTTATAAGTGATATTGAAAGATGAAACTCCAAACACTTCGGTCAATGTATACTTTTGATTATGAATATCATTAGGCTCCAAAGGGCTACCCGGTGTAATAGTAGGTGTCGCATTAGGCACATTAGTTGTTATTGGTATAGTGGTTGGAGTGGGTGTTGGAGTTGCAATTACTGCTATAGTTGGGGCTTCATATCCTGGCTCTTCCTTCAGAAGCTTCTGATTATAGCCTGTGTCCTCCTCTAACAATTTTCCGGCCATATATTCTGCAATAGCATCGCTTTTTTCATCAGAAATATCATATTTTTTGATACATCCAGTTAAAGCAAGTGAAACTACAAATATTATCGCGATTTTCCACCTTCTCATAAGTAAATCCCCCTACATTATCGCCTGCAAATCTATATTTGTTACTTGTTTACTAATTATATTCTACCACATTATGTAAGCTATAAAAAGCAGTTAATTTGCCTTAGGTTTGTAAATGAAATTACGATATTTAGTGAATAAAACAGTATTGAACATTGTATGAAGCAGAAGAAAATATGGAAAATAAAGGCTAATTAATTTATATAAATTTATTATATTCCTGGTTCCCATCCTTGAAACTTTTTGATTCTTATATTTGTCTAATATAGAAAGAGCAATGAAATGGAGATGAGTGTATGCAAGACTATCGAATCAATATAAATGATGTACAGCTTGCGAAGGACGGAGACAAAGAAATGTTTGAAAAGATCATGAATTCCGTCAAAGATCAACTGTTTCATATTGCTCTTGCAATAGCAAAGAATAGGCAAGATGCAGAAGATGCTTTACAGGAGACCTTCTTAAAAGCGTATATGAATATGCATAGAATAAAGTATAATGAATTCTTTTATACTTGGGTCACCAGAATTTTGATCAACAATGCGAGATCGATTACGAAAAAGAATAAACGATATTTGCTTCAGGAGAATGTAGAAGCAATATATAAAGAACCTCTGAATGAAGAAGAAATATTAATCAAAGAATTATTGGATCATTTACAAGAAAAAGAGCGAATTGTAATTTATCTCAGGTTTTATGGAGGTTTTGATCTTGGTAGTATTGCGAGAATTCTTCATGCTCCTGAGAGTACAGTAAAATCAAGACTTTATAGAGGATTAGTGAAGCTGAGAAAGGAGTTTGATGAGAAGGATGAAAAGGAATATAGATAATATTAATAATACCACGGACGAACATATTGAAGATGTGCTTATTAATATTGGGGAAAAATTTATTGATACGGATTTATCTCTTCAGACGAACCAGTACGCAAGGACAAAAGCAAGTAATCGGTATTCGTTTAAGCCAGTTTTCCTTGTTGTGTGCACATTGTTAATACTCTTATTTGCAGGATTTACGGTTAAGAATCTTCTCTTCAAAAACAGTGCATATGATAATAGTGTAAATAATGCGGATCAAAATGGTTATGTTCAACATTTGAATGTTTCCTGTACAAAGAATGATGTCAGCATCAAGATGTTAGGAGTAATCAATGATGGAGAAAGAGTATTAATACAAGCACAAATCCTCCAAAACGGAAAGAAACTAAACTTTTCAAAGGTGAATGTATCAGGAGTGAAGTTAATTGCTGCTTCCGGTGAAGGGTACAACTTTTCAGTGTTTGGAGGTGGCAATATGAACAAGTCTGGAGAAGCGGGTATCATAGAATTTCCGGCCAAAATATCAAAGAGCCAGACGATGACGTTTAAAATAAAATGCATAAACAATATCGAAGGTAACTGGGAGTTGAACTTTCCTATACAAGGAGAAAGCTCAAAGTCGTATCCATATAATCTCTCACAAACTGTAGATGGCATGAATTTTTATGTTAGCAATATAACTGTATCAAAAACTCAGATAAAAGTTAAAGTGATAGTAACCGGCGAGCTAGTATATAATCGCACGGATGGAGCAATTTACTGTGGTAAAGAAAAAGGAAGGGAAATTAGTGCAGAAGGTTATAATACCGGTGTGGCAAATCAAGTTTCGGAGGTAATAACCTATGAATCTATATCTTTAGCGGGATCGGATTATATGTTAATGGATTTTGATTATTCGAATCCAAAAAACGAAAATCATGAACCGATAAAATATCGGATAAAGGTTCCTTTGAATAGAAAAAATAATTAAGTATTGAGAGAAGAAACCACTTGAGTAAGCTTCATTACTTAAGTGGTTTCTTCTCTCCTTTTGTAACTAATTGTATACTTATGCATCTAATAACTGAAATAATACGAAAGGAGGGATTACAGGTGTCGGACTTTTCGGGAATTTATGAAGAATATGCCCGTAAGATATATCGATTTTTGTTAAGTCTGTCAGGGGATGAGTGTATGGCTGAGGAGCTTACTCAACAAACATTTTATAAAGCATTTATACATATTAAAAAGTTTGAAGGTCGTTGTAGCCTATATACATGGCTGTGCCAAATCGCGAAAAATGAGTGGTTGATGGAATGTAGAAAGAAAAAGACATTTCCTATCAAAGAACAATATAAGGCGGAAGATGCGACAAATCCAGAATACCAAGTTATTCAACGAGTAAGGCAAAAACAGATACATGATGCTATTCGTAGATTGCCAGCGTTATATCGCGATGTATTGATTCTTCGTACTTATGGGGAATTGTCTTTTGCAGAGATAGCCTCGAACATGGGAAAGACAGAAAGTTGGGCAAAAGTAACCTACTTTCGAGGGAAAGATAAATTAAAGAAAGAATTGGAGGGATTCATATAATGCATTGTAAAGTATATCATGACTTAATCTTGCTCTATATGTCTGAAGAATGCACGGAGGAAACAAAGCAATCAGTAGAGGAACATTTGGAGGGGTGTCCTGAATGTAAAGCCTATTATCAGCGTTTAATAGATCCCAGCATGGAAGAGCAACTGGAGCCGAAATTAATAGAAGCGAAAGTAAACGATTTTAACGTGAAAAAAAGTGTTTTAAAGATAAGGAAACGTATATTTTTATCCTTGATAGCTGTGATTATAATCATCATATTAGGTGTAGGAGGAGGCTTTATGACTTATAACCAGGTTAGGGGAGAGGGAGTATGTTTTACCAATTTGGATGAAATAAGCAAGGCCAAAGCATATTTTCGAGCGATTAAACAGGGTGATTATGAGAAGGCATATTCTATGATGGATATTAAGAGGATGTATAATGATTTGACAATTGATCAATTGAGAGTGTTGCAGAACTGGACTAAGGAATATCAAGAGGTGAAGGTTGGAACACAAACGTTATATGTCAATGATGAGGTTTATAATAATGACTATCGTGCATACAAAGGGAACAAGGATGAAGCGGCCTTTTGGGCAAACATGCTGATTTATAATGGTGAGCATAGAGGACAAATATTCATCCCTAAGGAAGTGTTTGAGGCTGGGAAAAAACATCTGGGATCTGATGTTCAAGGGTTTAGTGGTGTAAAAGTGATTGAGAAGAAAAATATGACAGATAATAAGATAGAAGGATCTGATGGTTTTACTTATGTGCTGACGAAGGATACCAAAGGGGATGAATTTTATGTGTTGAGCGATGAGCAGGATTATATAACGTCAAACACCTTGATTCATTCTATGTGTCTTCCGCAATCTGTTTATGAACAGAGTAAGAAATTCTATGATAATGAATTAAAAAAAATCACAGCATGTTCAGAATATTATAAAAAAATGGGGTATCATACCTTTCGAGAAAGACTGAAGAAGGTATTTGTTGAACGAATGAAAGACTTAGAGACAAAGGGGATAAAAATTAAGAATAATACGGTAAGAAGCACTTATTATATGAAAAACGATGAGGGCAAGGGGGGAAGCTGGACAATCGTATTAGGTATAAAAAGTAAGAGCCAGGATGTTGGTGAAGTTGATATAAGAAAAACAAATGGGGGATTAACAGTTGCTGGTGGGGGTGATATGAAGGGAGAAGTATCAACGTTGTTTGATGCGTTGATGCTACCATATGATATAGATCATATTTATCCAACTGAAAATAAGCCAAAACAGTAAATTTACGTTGTATTGAAATTCTTAGGCTCTTTCATAGGCCTGAGAATTTCTTTTTTATATGAATAATCAGAATTTACCATAATACACTTATCTATGCAGGGTTAAGGAAATATCCGAAAGTTTCCGATATATAAAGTACTGGGTATATATTACATTGGGTTTTGCCGAGGTAAGAATTACCTATTTTCAATACATAAATTTAGAAGTATTGTTAGTAATCATCCATAGACATGATTGATTTAACATAATAAAATTAAATGTAAAGAGCTGATCATGCGTTCTTCCTCATTCTGCATTCTCTGCCAATGATTTTATTTGAAATCTATTGAAATTATCATTATAGTATTTTTGAAGGTAACCAACAATAAGATTATACACAAAAATACATGGTGAATCGTTGAGAAAAGGCGAATTTTTAATAATTATGATGATAAGATAGTTATTTTATAAAATTTCCTTTGAAAAAAACGGTAATAGCGTTTATAATATAAACGAATATGTTTAAGTTACCGACGCTAGGTTGAAAATATAATGAGTTTCATTGACGGATAAGAATTGGATAATCGGAAACTTCGTATTAATAAAACGGAAAATTCAAAATCATGCAGAAGTGTGAGAAGAAAGGAGATAAATTATGGTAGGCAGCGATATCGGAATTGATTTAGGCACTGCTAGTGTATTAGTTTATATAAAGGGAAAGGGAGTTGTTTTAAAAGAGCCTTCGGTTGTGGCTTTTGATAGGGACTCTAATAAAATAAAAGCAATTGGTGAGGAAGCAAGATTGATGTTGGGTAGAACCCCTGGCAACATTGTTGCAGTTCGTCCGTTGAGACAAGGTGTTATCTCTGATTACACCGTAACAGAGAAGATGTTAAAGTATTTTATCGCAAAGGCGATTGGTAAGAAAAGATTCAGATCCCCTAGAGTAAGTGTATGTGTTCCAAGTGGGGTTACTGAAGTTGAAAAGAAAGCAGTTGAAGATGCTACTTATGCAGCAGGAGCAAGAGAAGTTGAGATTATAGAAGAGCCGATCGCAGCAGCAATCGGAGCAGGTATTGATATCTCCAGACCATGCGGCAATATGATTGTTGATATCGGTGGCGGTACAACAGATATCGCAGTTATCTCTTTAAGCGGTACTGTAGTAAGTGCATCTGTTAAGACAGCTGGTGATGACTTTGATGATGCTATCGTACGTTTCATGCGTAAAAAGCACAATTTATTAATCGGTGAGAGAACAGCGGAAGATATTAAGGTTAAGATTGGTTCAGCATATCGCAGACCAGAATCTGTATCACTTGAAGTTAGAGGTCGAAATTTAGTAACCGGTCTTCCTAAGACGATTACTGTAACCTCTGAGGAGACAGAAGAAGCACTGAAAGAAACTACTTCTCAAATCGTAGAAGCAGTTCATAGTGTACTTGAGAAGACTCCGCCGGAACTTGCAGCGGATATCGCTGATAGAGGTATTGTATTAACTGGTGGCGGATGTCTGTTATATGGATTAGAAGAGCTAATTGAAGAAAAGACAGGAATTACAACTATGACAGCAGAAGATCCGATGACTGCAGTAGCAATCGGAACAGGTAAATATATCGAGTTTCTTGCTGGTAAAAGAGATTAATTATAAAAATTGATTTGTAAGTAAGAATGTATTGCTGGTAACTTGTTAATTGTAGAAAAGAGGTTGAAGCTATGGTAAGAGGATTATATACAGCATATACCGGAATGGCCAATGAACAAAAAAGGCTGGATATCATCTCCAACAATCTTGCTAACGCGGCTACAGTTGGTTATAAGGAAGATAACTCCACAAGCCAATCCTTTGACCATTTGTTGACTCTGAAGATTAGAGATAACTCGGAGGGTAATAACAATCGCGTGATTGGTAATATGAGCATGGGTGTTAAGCTTGGTGAGGTCTATACTAATTACGGGCAGGGCTCATTAAGAGAGACGAATAATCCATATGATTTGGCAATTGAAGGGAATGGATTTTTCACCCTTTCTGTTACGGACAAGGCTGGGAATGAGAATACACAATACACACGAAATGGTTCTTTTACCATGACAAAGGATGGTCATATCGTG
Organism: Bacillota bacterium; assembly: GCA_023392615.1. Classification (GTDB taxonomy): domain Bacteria; phylum Bacillota; class Clostridia; order Lachnospirales; family Lachnospiraceae; genus Mobilitalea. The sequence continues at coordinate 396,522 of JAEVYT010000002.1, forward strand.
GATGAAAACGGAAATTACCTGATGGGAGAAGCAGGAGCGATCGTTGTTCCGACGAATGCTTCTGAGGTTGTAATTGACAAAACTGGTGCAGTGTATGCTGATAAGGTATACATTGATAATGTAAAGATTACTGATTTTGAAGATTACAATTATTTGTCCAAAACAGGTGATACGATGTATAAAGCTCTTGACGGTGCGGTAGAGAAGCCTGCCAATGCTTTATTACAGCAAGGTTTTACAGAGCAATCCAATGTGAACATCATCTCTGAGATGGTAGATATGATATCAGTTACCAGAGCTTATGAAGCAAATCAGAAAATTATTAAATCGGTGGATCAGACATTGGAACTTGCGGCAAATTCTGTTGGTAAGGTATAAAGCGATAGGAGGAATTGCATATGATGCGATCATTATGGACAGCAGCGTCCGGTATGACTAGTCAGCAAACCAATGTTGATATTATCTCGAATAATTTAGCAAATATTAACACAACTGGTTATAAGAAAGAATCGGCTCAGTTTAAGAGCTTACTATATCAAACAATTCAAGATCAATCCTATGATAATAAAGGAAATCCTAAGCCATCCGGCATACAGGTGGGTCTTGGTGTTAGAAATTCAGCAATCACCTCACAATATACAGAAGGTGTGATAGCACAGACAGGAAACCAATATGATCTTGCGATTGATGGAAAAGGTTTCTTTATGGTTCAAACAGCAGATGGAGGTACAGCATATACCCGAAACGGCTCATTTCAGATGGCGGTAGGTGAAAATGGTATGGTTTTAGCTACCTCAGAAGGTAATCCGGTACTTGATACCAATGGTCAGCCGATTGTGGTAAGTAAAGCACTTAAAACTTCTGATATCACAATAGATGAATCAGGTAATCTGTGTTATCCGGATGCGAATAATAATGCAAAACCATTAGGAATTCAGATTGGTATCGCACAATTTAACAACCCCGGCGGATTAAGTAAATTTGCAGACAGCTTATTGTCAGAGACAGAAGCTTCCGGTACGCCTCAATTAGTAACACCTGCGGCAACCGGTAGTCAATATAAGATTAAGCAAGGATACCTGGAAGGTTCTAATGTTCAAGCAGTGGATGAAATGGTTAACCTTATAGTGGCACAGAGAGCTTATGAGATGAACTCTAAAATCGTTAAAGCAGCAGATGAAATGATGCAGCAGGCGAATAATTTAAGATAGTTTATCAATTAGTGGTTTCTCTGGAAAGGAGAGTGCTATGGGCATATCAGTAGGAGCGGATTCCTTATATACAGCTACATCCGATTACAGCAATAAGAAAGCAGATAGCATAAAGAATACATTAAATAATGCGTCAGCAAGTGACAAAGAACTTATGGATGCCTGCAAGAGCTTTGAATCCTATATGTTGGAGCAGGTTTTCAAGGGTATGGAAAGCACTGTGCCAAAGAGCGAAGAAGAAGAGAATAATGACTACATGTCTCAGTTTGGAGATATGTTATATGAACAGTATGCAGATGCAGCAACAAAGCAGAATAGCATTGGCTTAGCTCAGATGTTGTACGACTCTATGAAAAGAAATTCCTAGTTACATATTGTGTCATTAATAAGACAAAATAATGTCATTTGGTGTGATTGTCCGGTTTTGATAAGGATAAGCCGAATGACATTTTTTATTACGGAGGTTAAGATGTCTGAAATCCTGGAAGGGTATATCGAACGAATTATATATCGAAATGATGAAAACGGATACACTGTTTTGAATCTTCAAGCAGATCAAGAAGAGATTACTTGTGTGGGAAGCTTTCCGTTTATTAGTGAGGGTGAACTGATCGAAGCGATGGGAAGTTATACAGAGCATGCGGTATACGGCCAGCAATTTCTGATTGAAAGCTATGATGTAAAACAGCCGGAAGATATATATTCCATTGAAAGATATCTGGGTTCAGGAGCAATCAAGGGAATTGGTGGGGCATTGGCTGCAAGAATCGTCAAGAAATTCAAAGAGGATACCTTCCGAATTATCGAGCACGAACCGGAACGTTTGGCTGAGATTAAAGGGATTAGTGAACGTATGGCTCGGGAAATCAGTGTACAGTTTGATGAAAAACGAGATATGAGAAATGCTATGCTGTTTTTACAACAATATAATATAGCGGGTAATCTCGCTGTAAAGATATATTCTGAATATGGGCAGAGAATGTATGATATTCTCAAGGTGAATCCTTATCGAATTGCGGAGGATATCAGTGGAGTTGGATTTAAGACAGCGGATGATATTGCAAAAAGAATCGGTATCGGTAGTGATTCGGATTATCGTATTAAAGCAGGCATTCTCTATGTATTGCTTCAGGCGAATGCAGACGGTCATGTATATCTGCCGGAGAAGGAGCTGATTGTAAAGACAAAAGCACTGTTACTAGCAAATGAAGAAGCTATACTTAGACAAATAACAACATTAAGTTTCGAGAAGAAAATCATGATCAGGGAGAGTGAGCAGGGCAATTTAATCTATTCCTCAAGCTATTATTATATGGAACTGAATGTAGCGCGTATGTTACATGATTTAAGTATTGGATATGATACGGATATAGAGAATATTCGTAAACGAGTGGAAACAATTGAAAAACAGTTTAAAATTGAACTTGAGGAACAACAGAGAACAGCTGTTATGGAGGCAGTTAGAAATGGACTGTTAATTATAACTGGTGGACCTGGTACGGGTAAAACAACAACCATTAATACGATTATTAAATTATTCGAATCAGAAGGTATGGATATTCTTTTAGCGGCTCCTACTGGCCGAGCGGCAAAGCGAATGACGGAGACGACAGGTGTTGAGGCGAAAACAATTCACAGACTACTAGAATTATCGAAGTTGAGTGATGATCAGGAGAATAAATTCTCCTTTGAGCGTAATGAAGGAAACCCGCTGGAGACAGATGTGTTGATCATAGATGAGATGTCAATGGTGGATATTAGCTTAATGAACGCACTTTTAAAGGCTGTTCCGGTTGGAACAAGGTTGATTCTGGTGGGGGATGTTAATCAGCTTCCGAGCGTAGGCCCCGGTAATGTTCTCAGGGATATCATTGATTCTCATAGCTTTAATATTGTAAAGTTAACAAAGATTTTTCGTCAGGCTGCAGATAGTGATATTATTGTAAATGCTCATAAGATTAATGATGGTGAACATATCCGTTTGGATAATAAAAGTAAAGACTTTTTCTTCTTAAAAAGAGAGGAATCGAATGTAATTGCAGCCGTTATGATTAATTTAATTAAGAATAAATTACCCGGATATGTGAATGCAACTCCATTTGATATTCAGGTTCTTACTCCGATGAGAAAGGGAGAGCTTGGAGTTGAACGACTGAATCAAATATTGCAGCAGGCGCTTAATCCACCATCAAAGGATAAGAAAGAGAAGAGCTTTCATGATATCGTATTCCGTGAAGGGGATAAGGTAATGCAGGTTAAAAATAATTATCAGATTACCTGGGAGATTCGCAGCAAAACCGGTTTCGTTATCCAGAATGGTACTGGTGTCTTTAACGGTGATGCGGGAAAGATAAAGGAGATTAATCTGTTCGCTGAGCTTGTACTGGTGGAATTTGATGACAATCGGTTGGTTGAGTATTCCTTTAGCCAGCTTGAGGAACTAGAACTGGCTTATGCGGTGACCATTCATAAATCTCAGGGAAGTGAGTACCCGGCGGTGGTGCTTCCGATTTTGGATGGGCCGAGACTGCTTTTTAATCGAAATCTGCTTTATACAGCCGTAACCAGAGCGAAAAACTGCGTTACAATCGTAGGTAGTGATTTTATGCTACAATCTATGATTGATAATAAGAATGAACAAAGCAGGTATTCCGGCCTTTGTGAACGAATTCGCGAACTGGTATCCTGAGTGTTGATTATTCCTTACTATATTTTAGTGTTTCCATACCTTCTTTGATTAGCTTACTGACGGTATGGTTATGAGCACGACACATTCGTTTTAATCCGAATAATTTCGCAGGGTCGTTATTAATTTGATTTACACCATAACGACAGGATAAGGTTGCTTTATAACCAAGACTTCGTAATATATTTTCAGAGTTATCATTATATTTTCCGTATGGATATGTAAAGGTGGTTGGAGTCCAACCGATCATCTCATTACAGCGATCTTGAAAGGTAAGTACATCATTTTTTAATGCCTTTTCATATTCGGGAAGAGGTTCATGGTATTTTTGACCGCATCCATATCGTCCATTTACTATCTTATGCATATTATAGGTGTGGTTTTGTATTTCAACCAATCCGGATTCACGCATCTCATTAATCTGTGACCAAGTTAAATGCGCATAACTGACATTCGTATCGTTAACTCGGGAAAAATCGTCCGTACTTTTGCCAACGATTGACAATACGATTTTCATTTTATATTTTTGTAATAAGGGATACACATTCTTATATGTTGATAAATATCCATCATCAAAAGAGAGAATAATAGGATTATCAGGTAGCTTTACATTGTTATATACGTAATCGATTAATTGTGACATAGTAATTGTATTGTAATTATTCTCTGAGAGAAATTTTAAATCGCTTTCAAATTCAAAGGGACTGATAGCATCTTTTCCAAGGCTATCACTTTTTACCTGATGGTACATGATAATAGGAACAGTGATCGAGGAAGGTTTGATGGATGTTGCATATATTTCAGATAAATTCTTTGTGATTGAGAGCGATAATATTGAGAAGGCAATTACTAGTATGATACTTTTTATGTGTTTTTTTTTGAACTTTAACGATATCATGATCAGTCCACCTATCTGTTTATGTACTATAAATATATGTGAATGTTAAAATTATTTAACTTAAAATTGATAATACGTGAAAAAAGTACAAGTAAGGTAGGAGTATCGTTTTGATCCAAAGAGTTATAGGCATGGAGGATATGATTTCTATGAATTATATGGTGCATTTTTCTGGAAAATAAGGTATAATGATTTCTATTAAATAGGAAAATATATTGGTATGTGGAGGATAGTAGGATGTCAGATATGTCTTTAGTCATCATGGCAGCAGGAATGGGAAGTAGATTCGGAGGAATTAAGCAATTAGAACCGGTTGGACCAAGTGGTGAGATAATAATGGATTATTCCATTTTTGATGCAATAAAAGCAGGATTTACTAAAGTGGTTTTCATCATTCGTAAGGATTTGGAGAAAGATTTTAAAGAAGTAATTGGTAATCGAATTGAAAAGTTAATCAAAGTGGAATATGTATTCCAGGAGCTTGATGCATTACCGGAAGGATTTGTTAAGCCGGCGGATAGAACAAAGCCATGGGGTACCGGACAAGCGGTATTATGTTGTAAAGATGCAGTTAAAGAACCATTTGCAGTAATTAATGCGGATGATTATTACGGTAAAGAAGCATTTAAAATCGTTTATGATTATTTAAAAGCAAGTAGTGATCAGAAAAACCAATTCTGTATGGCTGGTTTTATTCTTGGCAATACCTTAAGTGAAAACGGTGCTGTTACGCGTGGTATCAGTAAGGTGAATGAAGAGGGCAAATTGGTCGATATCACAGAGACCTCAGGTATCGTTCCAGCTGGTGACCATGCAAAGGCTCAAGATGCACAGGGTAATGAGTTTGAGATAGATTTAAATAGTGTTGCATCAATGAATATGTGGGGCTTTACTCCGGAGTTGTTCCATTATCTTGAAACAGGTTTTGTATCCTTCTTATCAGACCTAGGGACGAATGAACTTAAGAAAGAATACCTTCTTCCTACTATGGTAGGTGATTTGGTAAAGGCGAATGAAGTAGAAGTAAGTGTATTAAAAACATCGGATCGTTGGTTTGGAGTAACTTACAAAGAAGATAAAGAAGCAGTTGTTAATTCTATCAAAGAATTAATTGATAAGGGAGAATATCCATCCAAACTATTTAGCTAATTAGAGAGGAATAGGAGAAAGATTTGTTACAACATATTCTTGATATTATATATCCGGTCAGGTGCCCGATTTGTAAAGATATCGTAGTTCCTAAGGGAGAGTGGATATGCCCCTCCTGTAAGGAGAAACTACCTGTAATTACCGGTTCCAGATGCTTAAGGTGCAGTAAACCAATCGAATCTGAGGAGAAGGAGTACTGTAGTGACTGTGAGAGGAAGCATTATCATTATGAAAAGGGTTTGTCGGCATGGATATATAATGATGAGATGAGAAAATCTCTGGTTGATTTTAAATATCACAGTAAAAAAGAGTATGCAAAGTTTTATACACAAGAAATAGTTCGACTTTATGGTGATCAAATAAGGAAATGGAACCCGGATCTCTTAGTGCCGGTGCCGATACATCGATCAAAGTACTTGGAACGTGGTTATAATCAAGCAGATATTCTTGCCAGAGGAATTGGAAAACAGATGGGGATTCCTGTACTGTCGCATTTGCTATTACGTAATAAGAAGACGCTTCCACAGAAAAGTCTTAGTGATAAGGAACGATTAAAGAATCTTGCAGAAGCGTTTAGCTATAATGAACGAGCAGCATTGAAGTATGGCAAGAAGATAAATCGGGTATTGTTGATTGATGATATCTATACTACAGGAAGCACTATTGAAGCCTGTACCAATGTATTAAGGTTTCATCATGTTACTCATACATTTTTTATAGTATTATGCATAGGAAAAGGTTATTAAGGAGGTGCGACTATGGAAGTTAGAAATTGTAAAGGATGCGGCAGATTATTTAATTATTTATCTGGGCCTCCACTATGCCCAGCCTGTGTTTCTAATCTTGATAAAAAGTTTGCTGAAGTAAAGGAATATGTATATGATCATCCAGGTGCAGGAATTCAGGAAGTATCAGAGGTGATGGAAGTACCGGTAGGGCAGATTAGACAATGGATTAGAGAAGAGAGATTAGCGTTTGCTGAGGATTCAATGATTGGATTGGAATGTGAAGGTTGTGGTGTAACAATTAAGACCGGGCGTTATTGCAAAAGTTGTAAGGATAAGTTGGCTAAGGGGTTTAATAATCTTTATGAGGCTCCAACGCAGAACTCACAAAAAACAAAGGACCCAAAACAACAGGGTCCCAAAATTAATTTTGTAAGTAAAGATTATAAAAAAGAACTGTAATATTTTAAGGCAGGGATTATTACTTGATCCGGATACCATCATCTGTGATAGTAATGGTACCTGCCTTATATAATCTTCCGATCGCACGTTTGAAGGCATTCTTACTAATCTTGAATTCTTTTTTTATGGCCTCCGGGTCAGATGCATCGTTATATGGCAAGAATCCATCACAAGCCTTCAGTCTGGTTATAATCATTTCCGTATCAGAATCCATTTGAAGATAAGATTTATCTCGTAAGCTAAGCGTTAACTTTCCGTCAGGCCTAACATTGATAACACGTGCTTTGACGGTGTCGCCGATTTTTAAAGAGGAAAACAGCTCGTTTTTAGGAATCATGGCAGAATATTTATTATCCACAGCAACAAATACTCCAAATGCTTCGATTTCATCATATACAATACCGCTTACGGTATCTTCTTTCTTATAGGTTGAATCAGTGGAGAGAGCATCATAAACTTTCATCGTTGCACACAAACGACTGCTTTTATCAATATATAGTGTGATTAAAATATCATCACCTTCTTTAACCGGAATAGTTTGTTCCTTATACGGCAGAAGAAGATCTTTCATTAACCCCCAGTCTAGGAATGCACCGATGGGGCTTACTTCTTTCACGTTAAGAACCGCCAGCGCTCCTATTGTAACGGGAACCTTTGTGGTAGTAGCAATGATTCGATCTTCGGAATCTTTATATATAAATAATTCTAATACATCTCCTGTACTTGTTCCCTCAGGTACTTCTCTGGTGGGTAGTAATACGGTATCGTTTTTATCTCCTTTAGGATCAACAAAATAAAAACCATAATCGGTTTTCTTAACTGCTTCTAGACTTTGGTATTTTCCTAATTCTAACATGGTATCGTTCCTTTCCGTTCTCTAATTAATTAGTTGACCTTTGAATTCAACTGTAGCAAATGGCTTTTCGGATTCATTAGCAAGCATAATAGTATAACAATCTTCCTGTTCTGACACAAACGGAAGTATAATATCACCTAATTTAGCTTGAGCCTTATATTCTACTCGCATTGATGTTGATATAAATTGATCCGGTAAAAATTCCTCAGCCATCTTAATGTATTGCCCATTATTAACATGGTTATACGAATCGATATTTGATTTTTTAACCTGAAATGCATCATGAAGTATACTGTTAATAGGAGTATCCACTTTTCTATCAACATATTCCATAGGATAAGGCGGTTCAAGGGTATATCCGTTATCCTTTGGTACTTTAGTGGGTCGTCCGGTCTGTGTATCTAGATGAACCCAGATTGAATTTGCAACCGCCAGCACAATTCCATCAGAATCCTTCATAATAAAATTACGATATCCATAAAAACCTTTAAAGTCATAAGGCCAAGTGCCTACAGTTACGATATCTCCAAGTTTTATGGGTTTCATAAGTTCGAGTTGCCATCCGTTAAGTAGCCAAACCTGGTGATGCTCCTCCAAGTAAGCAATGCCTCTGTTTAAATCCTCGGATTGGAAGGTGCTGCAATCCTGAAAGTAATTTATGATTGAGGAACAGGGGAGGATTCCGTTGCGATGATCTAACTCGCTATATCGAATTCTGGTGTTAAAGCTAAACATAATTTCACTGACCTTTCTGGATAGGTGGTTTTCTGTTAAATTAATGACCCTACCTAACGTATACATGAAGTATATCATTTCTTTACCACTTTATATAGTGTTTTTTATGAAGAGTAGACAAATTATCGCAATGCTTACTAATTGATTAAGTTTTGTCATTGATAGCAGATAATTCATTTGTTGATGGATAGACTACTTGATTTTATGTATTTACCGAAAAATACTGGAATTATTGAGATACATTTGTTATAATAAGCTTGATTAAAAGAGGAGGGATACTTAATTGGACTCGATAGAGTATTATAGTCAGAATGCATCGGAGTATTTTGAACAAACGGTGGATATTGACATGCAGGATAACTGGAATCGCTTTACTGAGCTTCTACCTGAAGGTGGCAGCGTCTTAGATCTGGGCTGTGGATCGGGAAGGGACAGTGAGTATTTTTTATCCCGCGGTTTTGATGTGACTGCAATGGATGGTTCTGAGGAAATGTGTGATTTAGCCAGCATACATATAGGACAAGACATCTTACATTTAACATTTGATGAAATAGACTTTAATGAAGTTTTTGACGGAATATGGGCTTGTGCCTCATTATTACACGTACCAAGTAAGCAGATCAACGACATAATGAATAAAGTAATAAAAAGTTTAAAAGATAATGGTATTTTATTTATGTCGTTCTGTTACGGGGACTATGAGGGTGAGCGAGACGGTCGTTACTATACAGATTATCGTACCAAAGCATTAAAGGAGCTAATTGCAAAACATGATGAGCTGGATTTGATTGAGATATGGAAGGAAGAGAAGATCAAACCGGATAATAATCAACCATGGATTTGCGTGATTGCCCGAAAGATAGAAAACAACTAAATACAGAATAAAAATGACAATGATTGAATATAATCATTGTCATATTTTTAAATACTATTTTTATACTCTGGTATCAATATTTGCCCCAAGATTCGGATTCACGGATTGTTCCATCATCTTGATCATGTTTTGACCCGTAACATCAATGGTGTCCAAACTTTTTGAAAGAACAGCCATACCGATTGCTGCATTATCAATTGTAGGATTTGGTATAATAGGTAAAGAAGAGATTATCATAAGGACTCCTTTCATATATCCGATAGTAAAACACAATTAACTAACAGCTTGTAACTTAGTTTTATTATAACATTTAAAATAATTATGTCAAACAGAAAACATTTATATAAATAACAGCATTGGAGGATGAATAATGATTTACGACGTAATAATTATAGGCTCCGGACCTGCAGGTCTGTCCGCGGCGATTTATGCAAAAAGAGCAGAGTTGAATGTATTGGTAATTGAAAAAGCAGGAATTAGCGGTGGGCAGGTTATCAATACTTATGAGGTTGATAATTATCCAGGTATTCCCGGAGTAGGTGGGTTTGAATTAAGTATAAAATTCAGGGAGCATGCGGATAAACTTGGCGCAGATTTTGTGAACGGTGAAGTGACGGATTTCGTTCTTGAGAATGATTTGAAGGTAGTAACAGTGGATGGTGAAAATCAGTATAAGTCAAAGAGTGTGGTAATCGCAACCGGTGGTGCCCCCCGACATCTGGGAGTGGAAGGAGAAGAGAAACTATCAGGTATGGGAGTTTCTTATTGTGCAACCTGTGACGGTGCTTTCTTTAAAAACAAAACAGTAGCGGTAATAGGTGGCGGCGATGTGGCGGTAGAGGATGCGATATTCTTGGCAAGAATCTGTAAACAGGTATATGTAATTCATCGAAGAGATCAATTTAGAGCATCAAAAAGTATTTCAACCAGATTACTTGGACTCGAGAATGTCACCATTCTTTGGGATAGTGTTGTAGAGAAAATTAATGGAGAAGATAGGGTTGAGTCCATTGATGTAAAGAATAGTAAGACAGGTGATCAAACTTCTTATGATGTAGCAGGAGTATTTATAGCAGTTGGTTACTTACCTAACTCTGATAAATATAAAGATGTGGTGGCCACAGATGAGGGTGGATATATTATTGCAACTGAAAATTGTGAAACTAATGTTGAAGGAATCTATGCTGCAGGAGATGTTAGAACGAAGGAGCTGAGACAAATTATTACGGCAGCAGCAGATGGTGCAAATGCCATAACTTCAATTGAGAAGTATTTTAATTCACTTACAAAATAACATCATAGATATCATGTAGATTTCTATATTTATTTGCCAACTAATGTAAAAAAAATTCTACAGAATTAGTACGATTGTGTTGACACAATGTAACGTATTTGTTATAATAACTTCCAGAGATGTAATAATTTCGTAATAATTTAGCAGTGCTAAATTGTATAATGTTAGAAATAATTAATATTTGGGGGGTTAACAAATGACTAAAGGTAAAGCATTAAAGTTGACAATTGGGATAATGTCAACAGCGTTGTTTTTTTCAATACCAACATCAATCGCTCGCGCAGATAGCTTTACTTCTGCAGAACAAGGTGTTGCAGGTATTTCGGCTATTCTTGATGACAAAACAGACAAAGAGATTCAGGATGCATATGATGCCTCGGTAGAAGAAGATGAAAAATCACCTTATGCTAATTTGGGTGTTTCTACTGCTAGTGATTTTGTTAACATACGAAAGAAAGCATCCACTGACAGTGAAGTGGTTGGTAAATTATATAAAGGCTGTGCAGCAGATATATTAGAAACTTTAGATGGCGGATGGGTAAAGATTAAATCCGGCAAGGTAGAAGGTTATATTGCTACTCAATTCCTTGCAATTGGTAAGGATGCTGAGAAGATGGTTGATGATTACGCTACCATTTATGCGATAGTAGATACACAGACGTTATTTGTACGAGAGAAGCCTTCCTTGGATTCACGTAAGTTAACCATGATACCGAAGGGTGAAAAATATGTTGTTACCAAGAGAACGAAGGATTGGGTGCAGATTTTACTTGGTAGTGATGATGATACCGGCGATGACTACACCGGATATGTAAGTAAAGATTATGTTAAAATTAATGTAGAATTCAAATATGCTATCTCAATCGAAGAAGAGAATAAGATAAAGAAAGCACAGGCAGATGCAGAACGTGCAGAGAAGGAAAGAAAAGCACAGCTTGCAGCGGATCGTGCTAAAAATAATACAAAGCATAATTCTAGCAAAAACAACAGTAAGAACAATGTTAAGAATGACAGCAAGAACAATGACAAGGTGGACAAGCCTACCAGCCATGGATCGGCTAAGGGTTCTGAAGTTGTGAACTATGCATTAAAGTTTGTTGGGAATCCGTATGTTTGGGGCGGAACAAGTTTAACAAGCGGAGCGGATTGTTCCGGTTTTGTTCGAGCAGTATATGCCGATTTCGGATATAGTTTACCAAGAACATCACGTGATCAAGCAGCGAGTGCAGGCAGAAAAGTCAGCGATCTTCAACCTGGAGATTTGATTTTCTATGCGAATAACGGAAGAGTAAATCATGTAGCCATGTACATAGGCGGTGGAAGTATTGTACATGCTGCGAATAAAAGACAGGGCATCATTGTTTCTCAATATAAATACCGTGATGTATATTGTGTGAGAAGAATAGTGGACTAATATATTAAAAATAATAATAAGAGCTTTTGTTATGAAGATAACAAAAGCTCTTTTTTTGTGCGCTTTTATATAATTAAGTAATGGTTTTCACATAACAATTCTGTAATAACTATTACTTAAGAATTAACTTTGTGTGACCTTACTTAATGATTTCTCAACCAAAAAGTAAAACTATTTAATGGTTAATTAATAGCAATTCTATGTGTTTCTACGCTATAATTTTAATTATGGGATTTACATAAAAGCATAATAATACTCAGGGGGATATGTCATGGTTTTTAGTAGTTTGTTGTTTATTTTTCGATTTTTACCTATATTTTTGATTATTTATTATCTTGTTCCACCCCGGTATAAAAATATTGTGCTATTATTGGGAAGTTTATGCTTTTATGCATATGGAGAACCTAGATATCTATTATTAATTCTTCTATCAATAGGAATTAACTTCAAACTGGCTTGGTTGATTGAGATTAGTTCATCCGAACCGGTACAGAAAAGGATTTGGTTTGTTGTAGCGTTAATTTATAATTTTGGCATTCTATTTTTCTTTAAATATATAAACTTTACAATTGAGAATATGAATTATATTCTGAGTGGATTGGGAATACATCATCCCCTCTCTTCCATATCGGTTGGACTACCTTTGGGGATTAGCTTTTTTACCTTTCAAATTACTTCTTACATCATTGATGTTTATCGAAGAGATATTAAGGCTGAAAAGTCAATTTTTCATTTTAGTCTTTACATAGGAATGTTTCCGCAGTTGATATCTGGGCCTATTATGAAATATTCTGAAATTAAAAGTCAGCTTTTATATAGAAAGAATACATTAACAAACCTAGAGGCGGGCTTAAAGTTATTTACTATTGGTCTTGGAGTTAAGGTTCTTTTGGCAAATCGTATCGGAATATTGTGGAATGACATACAAACCATTGGGTTCGAAAGTATATCCACTCCTTTGGCCTGGCTGGGAGCTGTTGGGTATAGTATTCAATTATACTTCGATTTTTTTGGATATTCCCTTATGGCAATTGGAGTGGGAAGAATGCTTGGGTTTAAGCTGATAGACAACTTCAATCATCCTTACATAGCGAAATCTGTATCAGAGTTCTGGCGCAGATGGCACATTTCATTAGGAAGATGGTTTAAAGATTACATATATATTCCTCTGGGAGGGAATCGCAGAGGTAAGGCAAGGCTGGTATTGAATTTGTTGGTGGTTTGGATGTTTACCGGCATATGGCACGGAGCAAATTGGAATTTTGTTTTATGGGGAATTACATTGTTCTTGTTAATTTATATAGAAAAGATGTTTTTAAAGAAATATCTGGATCGGTCAATAGTACTCTCTCGAATATATATGTTACTGATTATGCCGATGTCTTGGATGCTGTTTGCAATCCCGTCACTTTCAGACATCCGTGTATACTTTGGAAGAATGCTTGCATTGGTACCGGGTGTAGCAGTTAATTCTCATGATTTTGTTAAGTACGTTGGTTTGTATAAAATATATTTTATCTTGGGGATTTTTCTATGCATGCCATTTGCGTGGTCATGTTACAAAAAGTATGAAAGAACCTTGGTGTGTTCCGCTATTCTATTTTGTGTCTTTTGGTACGCAATATATCAGCTTGCAAATGGTTTAAATAATCCGTTCTTATATTTTAAATTCTAGGGGGAGTAGATATGTCATTCAATAAATTCATTAAAAAATATCTATATTTGATTATGTTGGTTATAAGTACCTTTATCCTTACTGTAATCGGATATGTTGGCAAGGATAATATTTATGCGGATTATAAAGTAAAATCACTTAGCACTCCGCAATTAGTTGCTGTCTTTGAAGGGGCGGTAGCTGGAAAATATCCATGGATGGTGGGTGGAAGTTATAGTAGAAATGGGAACGGACATGGTGCAATTAGTGCTAGTGCAGGTGGATCGAATCAGATAGTGAAGACAATTCATGATATAAAGAAGCCTTCACATATCAAGGACGAAGGTAAATCAACCGGTGGACAAAAAAATCCGAATAAACCTGCAGATGGTAATAAACCAGTAACGCCAAAACCAGAACCTGAGCCTAACCCTGTGGGGAATGACAATGGAGGCAAAGTAGATGAGATAGTCGATAAACCATCAATACCTGACAGTGAGAGCAATGAAGAAATAACACCGGCGCCATCAGATGTCCCGAAGGTTCAGTTTGAAACTGTAAATGAAGATTATTTTGGAGATGCATTATTTATCGGTGATTCCAGAACAGTTGGTCTATCTGAATATTCAGGGTGGAAAAAACCTACCTTTTATGCAGATGAGGGAATGAGTATTTATGATGCATTTGACAGAAAAATAGCGAATGTAAATGGAAAAAATGGTACAATACCGGAGGCTTTAAAAGAAAAACAATTCAAAAAGATATATATTATGCTTGGAATCAATGAATTAGGAACCGGTAATACAAAAAGGTTTGTTAATAAGTATAGCGATGTAATATCTCAAATACGAAAACTACAACCGGATGCTATCATATTTATACAGGGGATTATGGATGTGGCAAAGAATAAGTCAGATAAGGACCCAATCTATAATAATAAGAATATCAGAAACAGAAACAACGGAATAGCCCAGCTTGCTGATAATAAAAATATATTCTATATTGATGTTAATGAAGCATTGGTGGATCAGTATGGGAATATTCCGGAGAAATATACATTCGACAGTATTCATCTTAAGGCTGCATATTATAAGCTTTGGACGAAATTCCTTGAGGAGCATGGAGTATCAACGGAACCGTAATTTTTGTTGAAACTAGGATTAATAATACGATTTAAAACACAGACTATTCAATAGATTGGTCTGTGTTTTAAATTGTGTATAAGATATATGATTAAGGTGCTAGTAATCATAGTAAACCTCTTCCTAATACAGTGAAACTATTCGTATAAAATTATTAAATAAAAGATAAAATAGATGTAAAATTGATTAAAAATGAGGTACTATTTCTACACAATAGTTTTTTGAAAAATTCTAAGAAAGACCTATTGACAATCATAGATTTGTTGATTCTGCACAAACACACTTATATAAATGGGAATATATGGGTAATGCACTGGAAATGTGTATAAGTTATCAAAAAGTTATCCACAATCGGGAACCCCTAATTTGAGGACATATTAAAGTTATACACAGGTTTATCCACATTATCCACAATAATAATCTACTAGTGTCGCATATGTTATCTCATGTAAATATCGAATATTCGTTTTGTAGATTATGATAAATCGGTGTTTTAAGGTAAAAATATTAATTTTTTAGCTTGACATTGCTATTGTCGGATAATAATTAATAAGGAAATAGATTTGAGTGTTAACTAGCAGGTATTGTTACAAAAAAAGTAAATTATGTGGAAATTATGAAAGTATGTGTAATTATCTGTTGTATTATGAATTATGTCGTGTCTAAAATTGCAATATCTGGCAAATGTAATCAAAGAAGCTTGTCACTCATCTGGCAGTGTGGTATAATTAAATTAGCATAAGAAGTCTTAATGCTAACAAGAAAGCTAAAAAGGAGTTGGACATTATGCGTTATATTATCAGCGGAAAGAATATTGATGTGACTGAAGGTTTGAAAACAGCTGTATATGAAAAGATAGGTAAACTTGAGAGATACTTTACTCCTGATACTGAAATTCATGTAACACTCAGTGTTGAAAAAGAAAGACAGAAGATCGAAATTACCATCCCTGTAAAAGGTAATATTATTAGGGCAGAGCAAGTAAGTAATGACATGTATGTTTCAATTGACCTGGTAGAAGAGATTATTGAACGCCAGTTGCGTAAGTATAAGAATAAATTAATAGATCATAAACAGGCTTCATCGAATTTTAATCAAAACTTTATTCAAGACGATTATTTTGAAGATGATTCAATAAAAATTGTTAAAACCAAGCGGTTTGCAATAAAACCAATGGACGCGGAAGAAGCATGTGTACAGATGGAGTTGCTTGGACATAATTTTTATGTGTTCCGCAATTCTCAGACAGATGAAGTAAATGTTGTATATAAAAGAAAAGGTAACACATACGGTTTGATTGAGCCGGAATTCTAATCACGATTATATCATGGAACTTAGAGCTGCGCCCGGACATAGGACCGGGGCAGCTTTTTCTCTAAGGATAATTTGACAAGAATATAATCCGTATAAATATACCAAACAGAGAGTATTCATATTTAATTTACTATTTGTTAACGGTATCTTTATTGAAGTTTATAGTGGAATAGTATATTGTAAGATAAATAAGTTGAATAGTAACAAGCATAATGTTACAATACTATTTGAATAATTTCCAAGAAAATGGATGGATACAGGAGTGAACATACTATGGGATTAGTGGAACGCGTTTTTGGTACACATAGTGAACGTGAGGTAAAAAGAATTATACCATTGGTTGATAAAATTGACGCTTTGGAACCTGAGTTTATACAGTTAACAGACGAGGAATTGAAAGCTAAAACTGCTGAGTTTAAAAATAGACTGAAAAATGGTGAAACATTAGATGATATTCTGGTAGAAGCATATGCAACAGTAAGAGAGGCTGCTAAAAGAGTCTTAGGACAAAGACATTATCGTGTTCAGCTGATTGGTGGTATTATTCTTCATCAGGGTCGTATCACAGAGATGAGAACTGGTGAAGGTAAAACATTAACATCTACGTTACCTGCATATCTTAATGCGTTAGAGGGTAAAGGTGTTCATATTGTTACAGTTAATGATTATCTTGCAAAGCGTGATGCGGAATGGATGGGACAAATTCATGAGTTCCTTGGTCTTACTGTAGGCGTAATATTAAATAGCATGGAGAAGGAAGAACGTACAGAAGCCTATGCATGTGATATCACATATGCAACGAACAATGAATTGGGATTCGATTATTTGAGAGATAATATGGTTATCTACAAAGAACAACTTGTTCAGAGGGATCTTCATTATGCAATTATCGATGAGGTGGACTCTGTATTAATCGATGAGGCTAGAACTCCTCTTATCATATCCGGTCAAAGTGGTAAATCTACTGAGCTCTATCGTGTGTGTGATATCTTAGCTAGACAGCTGGTAAAAGGTACTTCCAGTGGTGAATTAACGAAGATGGCTGCATTAATGAAAGAAGATATCGAAGAGACCGGTGATTTTATTGTTAATGAGAAGGAAAAAAATATTCATCTTACTGAGGATGGAATTAAGAAGGTAGAGCGTTTCTTTAATATTGAGAATCTTTCTGATCCTGAGAATCTTGAGATTCAACATAATACAATTTTGGCGTTAAGAGCTCACAATTTAATGTTCCGTGATCAGGATTATGTTGTAAAGGATGATGAGGTTCTGATTGTTGATGAGTTCACAGGACGTATTATGCCTGGTAGACGTTATAGTGACGGTCTACATCAAGCAATTGAAGCAAAAGAAAATGTTAAGGTAAAAAGAGAAAGTAAAACACTTGCAACGATTACTTTCCAGAACTTCTTTAATAAATATAAGAAGAAATGTGGTATGACCGGTACTGCACTTACCGAAGAAAAAGAATTTAGAGAGATTTACGGAATGGACGTAATTGAAGTTCCAACAAATCTTACTGTAGCTCGTGTTGATCAACAGGATGCTGTATACAAAACTAAGAAAGAAAAACTTCGTGCTATTATCGGTGAAATTGTTGCTTCCCATAAAAAAGGACAACCTGTACTTGTTGGTACAATAACCATTGAATCCTCGGAAGAAATCAGTAATGCACTAAAAAAATTAAATATTCCTCATAAGGTACTGAATGCAAAGTTCCATGAATTAGAAGCGGAAATCGTAGCAGATGCCGGACAATTCGGTGCAGTTACAATTGCAACAAATATGGCTGGTCGTGGTACTGATATTAAGCTTGGTGAAGGTGTTAAGGAAGTTGGAGGATTAAAGATTATCGGTACTGAGCGTCATGAATCAAGACGTATTGATAATCAGCTGCGTGGACGTTCCGGTCGTCAAGGTGATCCGGGTGAATCACGTTTCTTCATCTCACTTGAAGATGATGTTATGCGTTTGTTCGGTTCAGAACGATTAATGGGTATATTTAACTCGCTTGGTATTGCAGAGGATGAGCAGATTGAGCATAAAATGCTTACTAATGCAATTGAAAAAGCTCAGAAGAGAATTGAAAATAATAACTATGGTATCAGAAAGAACTTATTGGAATATGACCAGGTAAACAACGAGCAAAGAGAAATTATTTATGCGGAGAGAAGAAGAGTACTTGAAGGCGAGAGCATGAGAGATACAATTTACCGTATGATTACTGATACCGTTGAAGACTGTGTAAATACAAGCATAAGTGAGGATCAAGCTCCGGAGCAATGGGATATGAAGGAGTTAGAGGATATGCTTCTTCCAATTATTCCTCTTCCGAAATTAGACTTTACCAAAGATCAGATTCGCGGTATGAAGAAGAATGATTTGATTCAACAGTTAAAAGAAGATGCAGTTAAGTTATATGAAGAAAAAGAGGTTGAATTTACCGAAACTGAACAAATTCGTGAGGTAGAGCGTGTAATTTTATTAAAAGTTATCGATCATAAGTGGATGGATCACATCGATGATATGGATCAACTTCGCCAAGGTATCGGACTTCAGGCATATGGTCAGCGTCAACCAGTCGTTGAATATAAATTCCAAGGCTTTGATATGTTTGAATCAATGATTGAAGCAATTCGAGAGGAAACTGTTAAGGCATTAATGCATGTTCGTATAGAACAAAAGGTAGAAAGAGAGCAGGTTGCTAAGGTAACAGGAACTAACCGAGATGACAGTGTTGCTAACGCACCGATAAAGAGAGCGAATAAGAAGATTCAACCGAATGATCCATGTCCGTGCGGAAGTGGTAAGAAGTACAAATTCTGCTGCGGAAGAAATGCATAAAAATAAAAAAGTATTGTATTTTTAAAAATAGTAATATATAATAACAAAAAGAGGTGATTAAGTGGTAGAATTAGATCAGTTCAAATATACTCTGAGCACATATGAAAAGCCATTAGTTGAAGTGGGGGATTCACTTTGACCTCGCTAGGAAGAGTGATCGAGTAGCAGAACTTGAACAAACAATGGAAGAGCCTGGATTTTGGGATGATGCAGATAGAACGCAGGTTGTAATGAGAGAATTAAAAAATCTCAAAGCTACAATAGAGCAGTATCAGCATCTAAAAGGGCTATATGAGGATGTTCAGACCTTAATTCTTATGGGTTATGAAGAGAATGATGATAGTCTTATTCCGGAGATTGAGGAAGCTCTGAATCTCTTTATTGAAGATTTAGAAAGCTTAAAACTTAGTACATTACTTTCCGGTGAATATGATAAATATAATGCAATAGTAACACTTCATGCGGGTGCGGGCGGAACAGAAAGCTGCGATTGGGCAAGTATGTTATGTCGTATGTATCAGCGTTACGCAGATAAAAAAGGATTTACCACTGAGATGCTTGATTTTCTGGACGGTGATGAAGCCGGACTAAAGTCAGTGACCCTTCAGATAAACGGCGAAAATGCATATGGTTATTTAAAGTCAGAAAAAGGTGTTCATCGATTGGTGCGAATATCCCCATTTAATGCAGCAGGAAAGAGACAGACATCCTTTGTATCCTGTGATGTTATGCCAGATATTGAAGATGATGTTGATATTGAGATAAATGATGAAGACCTCCGTATCGATACCTATCGGTCGAGTGGAGCGGGTGGACAGCATGTTAATAAAACATCTTCCGCAATTCGTATTACACATATTCCTACGAATACCGTGGTACAATGCCAGAATGAACGCTCCCAGCTTCAGAATAAGGACAAGGCTATGAAGATGTTGAAGGCAAAACTTTACCTTTTGAAGCAACAGGAGAATATGGACAAATTGTCTGGTATACGCGGTGAAACGAAAGAGATCGGCTGGGGAAGTCAGATACGATCTTATGTTATGCAACCGTATACTTTGGTTAAGGATCACCGAACCAATGAAGAGGTTGGTAATTGCATCAGCGTTCTTGATGGTAATCTGGATCCATTTATAAACGCATATTTAAAATGGAGTACACAAAACAATTAACATAATGCCAATCCTATAGGAGGGATATGTATGCAAGGTACAAAACAGGCTGTTTTTATGCTGGGTGAAGAAGAGTACAGTTTTGATATCATGGATATTAATACTGTAGAGAAAGTGATACCAATCAGACCGATGGAAGGATTTACAAAGTGTCTAAAGGGAATAATTAATTTAAGAGGCTCCATTGTCCCGGTATATAGCTTAAGAAAAAAATTTGGTATGGATGAGATCCCCACAGACGATGATTCTAGATTTATCGTATTAAAATCGAATGGATTTCTAGTAGCTTATGAAGTGGATCGAATGAAAGAGATACTTCAATTGGAAGAGGATCAGGTCTATGAAACACCTGCTTTAATCAAAAATGCTTCTACATCATATATCAAGGCAATTACAAAAGTAGATAATCGTTTGATTGTCCTCTTAAATTATGATGGTATATTATCAGAAGAAGAAAAAGAAGAAGTAAGGACAATGTTAAGCCAGGAAGTATAAATATAATTAGGGATTATAGATTCCTTAAATTATGGGAGGAACAACCTCAGAAACACCGAGTGTTGCCTCCCAAAAAATATGCAAACTATCAAGATAAGTATGCATGTAAATTACAGGTTTAGGAAGCCTGTATATGAGAGAGATAAGGTTTATGCTACTAAAAACCCGTTTTCTTTCCAATAATAGTATGAGTATAAATTCTCATACGGAAATCAGGAGGAGAAATCCTCACACGGAAAAAGTCGGAGAAATCCGCAAAACACAAAAGGAGGAGCAATCCTCCACAATTCAATAAGGAGGATTCTTAAATGAAGAAAAGATTAGTAAGTATGCTGATTATCACTGCAATGGTAACAGCGATGTTCACAGGTTGTGGAACAAAAGAGAGTAATCCGTCAGACGGTGATTCAAAATCTAATGAGGGAGGATCATTAATCGTCGGTACTGAAGCAGGTTTTGCACCATATGAGTATATGGAAGGTGATAAGGTTGTCGGAATCGACATGGATATTGCTCAGGCTATTGCTGATAGTATGGGTAAAAAACTTGTAATTAAGAATATGGATTTTGATGGAGCATTAATGGCAGTTCAAAATGGCACAGTTGATTTAGTTGCTGCAGGCGTATCTGTAAGTGATGAGCGTAAAAAAGTAATGGATTTTTCAGAAGAATATGTTAACTCAACAGAAGTTGTAGTAGTGAATAAGTCCAACCCGGCAGTTTCTGAAGCTACTGTTGATGCGTTAAAGGGTACAGTTGTAGGCGTTCAGCAAGGTAATATCGCCGATTTTTATATAGAGGACAGCGTTAAGGCGAAAGAGATTAAACGATATACAAAATTTGCACAAGCTGCAGAAGATTTAAAGAATGGTAAAATTGACAGTATAGTTATGGATAAATATCCTGCGCAAGATTTGGTTGCAGCTAATCCGGATTTAAAACTTCTTGATGGTACATTATTTGAAGATAAATACGCAATCGCTGTAAAAAAGGGTAATACAGAATTATTGAACAAAATTAATGAAGTGATTAAAGATTTAAAAGCAAAAGGTAAAATCGAAGAATTTACTACTAAGCATACCGCAAAATAGTTAGGAACTATTTTACTTTTAATATAAGGGGCTGTAGTTTTTACAGCTCCTATTTATGTGAATGAGAACATAGTTCAAGTAATATTGAGAGGTTATATACATTGAATATGCGTTGGTTCGGAAGAAATAATTTGGAGCCGTTTATTGTATATAGCGCTTTATGAATAGTATCTGAGAAAATGACGTACCTAGAGGGGCGTTATAGATAGGAGGAATGAAATTGGATAAAATTATAACGTGGTTCATGCATGTGGTGCAGATGTTTTATGATGCTCTTATACCTGAACACCGATATATGGCATATATAAATGGTGTAAAGACTACAATTTTAATATCGCTATTAGCAATTCTTCTAGGTACGGTTATCGGTGTATTAGTAGCAGCTGTAAAAGTATCTGCTAGTAACTCTAAGATGAACTGGCTTGGATGGATATGTAATATCTATATAACCGTTATCAGAGGAACACCGGTAATGGTTCAATTATTAATAATTTATAATCTCATTTTTACTTCAAAAAATACGAATGGAATTATTGTTGGAGCTGTATGTTTTGGTATTAATTCCGGAGCATATGTGGCAGAGATTATTAGAGCAGGTATTGAATCAATCGATAAGGGGCAAATGGAGGCAGGGCGCTCTTTAGGTCTGAACCATATCTCAACAATGAGATTGATTGTATTGCCACAGGCTATTAGGAATATATTGCCTGCACTTGGTAATGAGTTTATTGTATTAACGAAGGAAACATCAGTTGCTGGTATTATTGCAGTCACAGATTTATTAAAAGCGGCACAATACATTGGGTCAAGGACATGGGTCATTCTTCCTCCACTTGTTATTGCTGCAATCTGTTACTTAATCATGACAATTGTTTTAACCCAATTATTATCCATGTTTGAAAGGAGGTTGGCTAAAGGTGATCGTCACTAAGAATTTACAAAAGGCTTTTGGAGATCATGTTGTTCTCAATGGGATTGATGAAACAATCGTAAAAGGAGAAAAGGTAGTTGTAATCGGCCCTTCCGGATCCGGTAAGTCAACCTTTTTAAGATGCTTAAATCTGTTGGAAGAACCAACAGGCGGAGAAATTTGGTTTGAAGGAAATAATATAACAGATAAGCATACGGACATCAACAAATTACGTCGGAAGATGGGTATGGTATTTCAGCAGTTTAATCTATTTCCTCACTTATCCGTTCTTGAAAATATCACTCTTGCTCCAATAAAGTTAGGTATTATGAGTAAGGATGAAGCAGATCAGAAGGCAATGGAGTTATTGCAACGAATCGGTTTAACGGACAAGGCTACTGCATATCCGAATCAATTATCCGGTGGACAGAAGCAGCGTATCGCAATTATTCGCGCACTGGCTATGAATCCTGATGTGATGTTATTTGATGAGCCTACCTCTGCGTTAGACCCTGAGATGGTTGGTGAAGTTCTTGATTTAATGGAACAGCTTGCAGATGAAGGTATGACGATGGTTGTGGTAACCCATGAGATGAGATTTGCGAGAAAGGTTGCTACCAGAGTTCTTTTTATTGATGAAGGTCAAATCGTAGAACAGAATACACCTGACGAGTTTTTTGATCATCCAACCCATCCAAGATTGAAAGAATTCCTATCTAAAATTTTATAAATATACAAAAAAATGATATTTATCACAAGCCTTTCAAGCATAAGTGACAAATATTATTTTTTTGCCCTAAAGTTGGCAAATTAGTATTGCTATTTGAATAGATATATGTTAGTATATCTTTCTTAGAAAGACAATTGTATCTGTTGTACATACAAAGGTCGAAATAGAGTACATAAACTTGCCATGAAAACGCAGGAGGTGCTTAATAATGAGTAGTGATCAGTATTTTATTGTAAAGAAAAAGGCTGTTCCGGAGGTCTTGTTAAAGGTTGTTGAAGCCAAAAGACTTTTGGATTCGGAGCGTGTAATGACCGTTCAAGAAGCCACAGATGCAGTAGATATCAGTAGAAGTTCATTTTATAAATATCGAGATGATATATTTCCGTTTTACGAAAACACCAGAGGAAAGACCATTACTTTTATGCTTCAAATGGATGATAAACCAGGGTTATTATCAAAAGTATTAAACCAGGTGGCAAAATGTGAAGCCAATATTCTTACCATCCACCAAAGCATACCTGTTAACGGAATTGCTTTACTGACTTTAAGTATCGAGATATTGCCTCAAACCGATAGTACATCGGTTTTTATTGAGGCCATTGAATCAATGGACGGTATTCACTATGTTAAAGTGGTATCGAGAGAATAATCGATTAATTTTTAAGTAAGTGATGACATATGATTTAACGACATAAGATTTATGGTAAATGCAGGAATGGAGGATAAGTAATGATTAATATCGCAGTCTTAGGATACGGCACAATTGGTTCCGGTGTGGTTGAAGTACTTAATACCAATGGTGACAGCATAGCAAAGAGAGCCGGAGACCAAATCAATATCAAATATGTATTGGATTTAAGAGAATTCCCTGGGGATCCTATTATGGATAAATTAGTTCATGACGTTAATATCGTCATGGATGACCCTGAGGTTAAGATAATATGTGAAGTGATGGGCGGTGTTGAGCCTGCTTATACCTTTGTTAAGACTGCGCTTTTAAGAGGAAAAAGTGTTATTACTTCGAATAAAGAGTTGGTAGCAAAGCATGGTGCGGAGTTACTTGATATCGCCAAGGAGAATGATTTGAATTTCTTGTTTGAAGCGAGTGTTGGTGGTGGTATTCCCATTATCAGACCGTTAAATCAATCCTTGACAGCGGATGAGATCGTAGAAATCACAGGTATCTTGAATGGTACCACCAACTATATTTTATCAAAAATGAGTGATGAAGGATCCACCTTTGAAGATGCTTTATCCACAGCGCAAGATTTAGGCTACGCAGAGCGTAATCCGGCAGCGGATGTGGAAGGTCATGATGCATGTAGAAAGATTGCGATTCTTTCCTCGCTTGCCTTTGGTATGCAGGTGGATTATGAAGATATACATACAGAGGGAATCACTAAGATTACTGATGTAGATATTCGTTATGCTAAAACCTTAGGTGCAAAGATTAAGTTATTTGCTTCCAGTATTCGTGAGAATGATCATGTTTATGCAATGGTTGCACCAGTTATGATCAATTCAGTCCATCCGTTATATAGTGTGAATGATGTATTTAATGGTATTTATGTAAAAGGAAATGTAATTGGTGAAGTGATGTTCTATGGTAGCGGTGCCGGTAAACTTCCGACTGCCAGTGCTGTTGTTGCTGATATTGTTGATGCGGCAAAGCATCTTGGAACGAACATTTGGACCATATGGAGTAGCAAAAAATTAGAACTCACCGATGTAAATCAGGTAAAGAATCGCTTCTTTATTCGTGTTAGTGGCGAAGAGGAAGAAGTAAAAGAGAAGGTGAAAAAGCTATTCGGTGAGGTTGAAGTGGTAACAGCTGAGGGTGTAACCGGAGAATATGCATTCCTTACATCAAGCTTAGAAGAGCAAGAATTAAAGAACAAAATCGAAAGTTTAGATGGCGTTATAAATAAAATAAGAGTAAGATTTTAAATGTAACAATTGCTGTATACTTAAAAGAGAAAGGACCTGATTGCATGAAATACATCGTCGTTCTTGGTGACGGTATGGCTGACGAACCGCTAGCCGAACTTGGTAATAAGACACCTTTGATGGCAGCTGATACACCTCAGATGGATCTGCTGGCCAAGAAGTCCGAATTAGGACTTGCACATACAATTCCGGAGGGAATGAAGCCCGGTAGTGATACCGCTAATCTGGCTGTTCTCGGCTACAATCCTAAAGTCTATTATTCCGGTCGATCTCCACTG
Source organism: Bacillota bacterium (assembly GCA_023392615.1). Classification (GTDB taxonomy): domain Bacteria; phylum Bacillota; class Clostridia; order Lachnospirales; family Lachnospiraceae; genus Mobilitalea. Next base: position 422,406 of record JAEVYT010000002.1, read on the forward strand.
GAGGCATTAAGCATTGGAGTGGATATGAAGGCTACTGATATTGCACTTCGTTGTAATATCGTAACACTTTCGGAAGAAGACAAACCGTATGAAGAATTAACAATCATTGATCATAGTTCCAGTGAAATCTCAACAGAGGATGCAGCAGTTCTGATCGAAGCTATACGTAAGGAATTAGAGACCGATATTTATAAATTCTATGTTGGCACCAGTTATCGACATTTAACAATCTGGGATAAGGGTGAAGTTGTTGATTTGGCTCAGCCACATGATATTCTAGAAAGAGTAATCGGAGAATATTTACCTAAGGATGTCGCTTTAAAAGAGATGATGAAAAAGAGCTATGATATCTTGAATCATCATCCATTAAATGAAGAGAGAAAAGCAAAGGGTCTGAATAAAGCGAATTCTATTTGGTTCTGGGGAGCGGGTACAAGGCCTGCACTTTCTTCTTTTGAAGAGAAGAACCATGTAAAAGGGGCTATGATTTCCGCTGTAGATTTATTAAAAGGTATCGCAGTTGGTGCTAGTATGAAAGTGATAGAGGTTCCCGGAGCTAACGGAACCCTTCACACGAATTATGAAGGGAAAGCAATGGCAGCTGTGGATGTTCTTACGAAGGAGAATTATGATTTTGTATACATTCATGTAGAGGCACCGGATGAGATGGGTCATCAGGGGAGCATTACGAATAAAATTCAGGCGATAGAATATCTTGATCAGAGAGTTATCAAAATTGTGATGGATGAGATGAAGAAAGCCGGAGTGGACTATAGAATGCTTGTAATGCCGGATCATCCCACACCAATTTGGTGCAGAACACATACCAGTGATCCTGTCCCGTACTTGCTTTATGACAGCACATTGGAACAGAATAACGAGTGGCGTTATAATGAGGCAGAAGCGTCATTAACCGGCCATGTTGTTACAGAAGGATATAAGGTTATTGAGAAGCTGTTTGAGAAATCTCTTGCGGAAACTACGAAATAATTAATCAATAGTATTAAAAAGAAGACTGTTATGGGTAAATGATAAAATGGAGATGATCCATTATACCACTTACCGATAACAGTCCTTTCTTTATAAGGTGGAGTTTATTTCCCGCCATTGCATTAAAATTAAAAAATAGCGACTGCTTGATAAAAAGAATATTAAGGTTATTCGATTTCTCTTACGTTATACTTATACAAGCATGTAATAAATACATATCCTAATAAAATTTGAAAGACAGGTATGAAATTTGTTCCCAGTGTTGTATATTTCAAAAGGTAATGTTGCACAAAGAAGTTGTTGATGCTTGCAAAATGATAGGTTAGGGAGAAGAACAGTGATGGTACTCCTACTAAAATTATTTTGGGTAAGTTAATTCTCCATTTCCCATCTTTGTTAATTTCATTAATAAAATTTTCGATTCCTATTAAAAAGCCTATAGCCAAATTAAATATAAATGGAATAGTAATTAGAAGAATGTAACTACCGTTAGCTCCAAATGTTCTTTGGAAGGAGTATTCGATTTTACCAACTACATAATCCTTTAAAAATAATACAATACATATTAAAAGTATGTATATTGCATATTTTATCCATGGTTTTACTCTCATAAGTAACCTCCTATACGAATGATCAATTATTCCAAATTGATAATATTGTAAAATATATGAATGGTAATAATGCGGATGGTAATATTATACTTTTATTATTGCTTAAAATCAATGTATTGAAATTCACTTCGAAATTATAAAAATTTACTGGAGATGACGTCATCATCCGATTTCGTCATTATGTAATCCTTTCTTCTTTCGGTTGACAAGTGCTATGAAAGAATATATACTACATTCTGTAAATACGGGGGAGCTTGTGTGTGCAGGCTGAGAGGAATCAAAAGATTCGACCCTTAAACCTGATTTGGATAATGCCAACGTAGGGATGTACACTTTTGGAATTTAAGTGGGATATGCTTTATGTGAGCATATCCCATTTTTGTTATGTTTGTAAAGAGAGCAAAGGGAGTTTACAATCGCATGAAGTATGTATAGCATAGACGGACAGGTTGAATAAAGAGAAACTCATAGATAATGAGAAACTCATAAAGAATGAAAGACTCATAAAGAATGAAAGACTCATAAAGAATGAGTAAAATAAAACTTGGAGGATTGGCATGAAGGAAAATAAGTTATCATTTTTAAGCGGATCATTGCTGTGGTTTGGAGCTGCAATCTCAATCGCGGAGATTATCACGGGTACCTTTTTAGCACCACTAGGATTTGGCAAGGGTATGTTGGCAATTATATTAGGGCATTTGATTGGGTGTGTGTTATTTTACTATACCGGTTTGATTGGTGCAAAGAGTAAAATGACTGCCATGGAGAGTGTCAGTTTATCTTTTGGTAGACCTGGGTCAGTGTTTTTCTCGATTATTAATGTATTACAATTGGTTGGATGGACTGCGGTAATGATTATCAGCGGTGCCAATGCTTTTGGAACGGTAGTAAATGGTCCGTTAAATTTATCGAACAATCTTATATGGTGCTTGTTAATCGGAGCATTGAATGTGATTTGGATTATTGTTGATTTAAAGAATATCGGTAAAATCAATAATATAGCCGTTGCTGCTTTGCTTATATTAACTGTAGTTCTTGGATTTACCGTATTCCATGGTGGTGCACCAGTGAAGAGCAGTGAAGTAATGAGCTTTGGACTTGCTCTGGAATTATCGATTGCTATGCCAATTTCATGGCTTCCTTTGATATCAGATTATACAAAGAATACAGATGAGCCGGTTCGATTTACACTGATAAGTACGGTAAGTTACTTTGTTGGAAGCTCATTTATGTATGCAATCGGTTTAGGTGCAGCATACTATGCTGGAAATTCTGATGTGGTTCAGATACTTAAAAGCGCAGGACTTGGTGTGGCAGCAATGTTTATCATATTACTTTCAACAATTACAACAAGCTATCTAGATGTGTATTCTGCAGCAGAGAGTGTTCATAATATTTATTCAAAATGGAATAAAAAAATGATAGGGATTGGAGTATGTTTCTTCGGAACAGTGATTGCAATATTTACACCGATTGAACAGTATCAAAACTTTTTATATCTAATTGGATCTGTTTTTGTTCCGATGGCGACCATATTAATTTTGGATTATTTCATACTACACAAACGTGAGAATACAAAGGGTCAAAGTATAATTAACGCAATATTGTGGGTGATCGGTTTTGTGGTTTACCGTATATTTATTGATAAGGAAGTGAAATTCGGAAGTACGATACCGGTAATTGTAATTGTTTTCATACTAAGCATGTTGATTAATTTATTTATTAATATCTTATTAAAAAATAGAAAAGGCAGGTAAAACTATGTTTTCTTTCGTATTAGATAATGTATTTTCAAAGACACCGCTGGTGCATTCCATCACTAATTATGTTACAGTAAATGATTGTGCTAATATCATCTTAGCAAGCGGAGGTTCCCCTATTATGGCGGACGATATCGCAGAAGTAAGTGAGATTACTTCCATTTGTTCTTCTTTGGTTATTAACATCGGTACTCTGAATGAGAGAACCATCGCTTCGATGATCGCTGCGGGTAAAAGAGCAAATGAACTCGGTCATCCGGTTGTACTGGACCCGGTTGGAGCCGGAGCTTCCGCACTTCGAAATGAAACAGCGCTAACATTACTAAAAGAAGTAAAATTCTCTGTGATTCGAGGCAATATTTCAGAAATCAAATTCCTTGCTACCGGAAGTGCTAACACCCAGGGTGTTGATGCGGCGGCAGCAGATGCTGTGACCACTGATAATCTGGATAGTGTAATTGACTTTGCAAAGGCACTTGCAAAATCAACTGGATCAGTAATCGCGATTACCGGTGTTACCGATATTGTGGCTGATAGTGAAAAAGCTTATGTGGTTTATAACGGAAATCGTATGATGAGCCGAGTAACAGGCACCGGATGTATGCTGACTGCTGTAATCGGAAGTTACATCGGAGCCAACCCGGATCATATCTTGGAGGCAACTGCAGCAGCAGTAACAGCGATGGGACTATGCGGAGAGCTTGCATATCAGAAAGTAACTGAGGTTGATGGCGGTACAAATTCTTATCGTATGTATATCATTGATGCGATGAGTAAAATGAATGCCCAGATATTAAAGGATGGTGGAAAAGTTGAGATTAGATAAGAGTACAATGTTACTTTATTTGGTTACTGACCGTACCTGGCTTGGTGAGAATAAATTGGAAAACCAGGTAGAGCAATGTGTAAAAGCAGGGGCTACCTTTGTGCAATTAAGAGAAAAGGATCTTGACTTTGATCACTTTGTAGATGAGGGTCTTAAGATAAAAGAGATTACGGATCGCTATCAGGTTCCTTTTGTGATCAATGATAATATTGAAGTGGCGTTGGCGGTTAATGCGGATGGTGTTCATGTCGGACAAAGTGATATGAATGCTAAGGACGTTCGATCCTTGCTAGGACCGGATAAAATCCTGGGTGTATCGGCGAGAACGGTGGAGCAAGCATTGCTTGCGCAAAGTCAGGGTGCAGATTATATCGGCGTCGGTGCGGTGTTCTCCACTACGACTAAAAATGATGCAGATGATGTAAGTTTTGAAGAGGTGAAAGCGATTTGTGAAGCGGTTACTATTCCGGTGGTAGCAATCGGTGGAATCAATGAACATAATATCCTTCAACTGAAGGGCTGTGGTGTTGACGGTGTTGCGGTTATTTCTGCAATCCTTGCGAAACCAGATATCGAAAAAGCTACGAAGGAACTGCGTGAACTTTCTTCACAAATGATTAAGCAGGGATAGGTTTTGCTTATAAGACATTTGAGGAGTCATTTGCTTAAGTGAAGCGTGTTGTATTTCTTGTCCTGCGAAACATATCTCATCTGCAACACGCTCCCGCTTGGATGAAGTACGTAGTGGTACATAAGGTCATAAAAGACATGACCTAAGTACCAACGACTTCATACAGTTGCAAATGATGATATGTTAGGCATGATAAGAAAGCGATACAGAGAGAATAGGCAAATGACTCCGCCAAGAGACTGAAAAAATAAACCTATCTGGGGAGCAAGACGTTGAGGAGTCATTTGCTTATGTGAAGTGTGTTGTATTTCTTGTCCTGCGAAAACATATCTCATCTGCAACACGCTCCCGCTTGGATGAAGTACGTAGTGGTACATAAGGTTATAAAAGACATGACCTAAGTACCAACGACTTCATACAGTTGCAAATGATGATATGTTAGGCATGACAAGAAAGCGATACAGAGAGAATAAGCAAATGACTCCGCCAAGATATGGAGAAAATAAACCTATCTGGGGAGCAAGACATTTGAGGAGTCATTTGCTTAAGTGTAAATAAAGAAATGAGGTGTATCTATGAAAAAGGTATTGACGATAGCTGGTTCAGACTGTAGTGGCGGAGCCGGAATACAAGCAGATATCAAGACGATGACCGCGCACCGAATCTATGCGATGAGCGCTATCACAGCGCTGACTGCTCAAAACACAACCGGTGTGTACGGGGTGTTTGAAGCATCACCGGAATTCGTAGCACAGCAGCTAGATTGTATTTTTACGGATATTTTTCCGGATGCGGTGAAGATTGGCATGGTATCCAATAGTAAGATTATTGAAGTAATTGTTGAAAAGCTAAAGCAATATAATGCAAAGAACATTGTGGTAGATCCTGTCATGGTTTCCACGAGCGGAAGTAAATTACTGAGTGATGAGGCTATGAATGCTGTTATTACCAAACTGCTTCCTATTGCAGATATCATCACTCCGAATATCCCTGAGGCAGAAGCGCTTACCGATATCAAAGTTGAAACAACACAGGATATGCTTGTGGCAGCAGAGAAAATCTCATCAATGTTAAAGGGTAGTATCTTGATTAAGGGTGGTCACCTTACCGATACCGCGGATGACTTGTTATATGCGAATGGTCAGCCTTACTGGGTGAAGGGGGAGCGAATTAACAATCCGAATACTCATGGAACCGGATGTACATTATCTTCTGCAATCGCTTGCAGCCTTGCCAATGGATTTTCGGTGGAACAGAGTGTTAAAAATGCAAAGGCATATATAACAGGAGCTCTTAAAGATGGTCTCGATCTGGGTCAGGGTAGCGGACCGCTGAATCACTGTTATAATATATAATAACGAATAGTTCTGAAAAATTTTTAAAGTGAAACATAATTTTATCGGCAATGTCCTCTCATATGAGAAAAAGTTGTAAATCGCAATATTGTAATGATGTTGTGACAAGGATAACAACTGGGATGATTGTAGCTAAAAGAGTGTTTCATTTTTTTGTTTATTTGGATAAGGATCAGTAGACTTCGATTTTAAATTATAATTTCGAACATATAAAATAAGTGAGAAAAATGGTATAATTCTGTGATAAAAACAATTCTTAAGGGGTTCAATCACTTTCTTAATGCATGGAAATCACTCTGATGCAGTTACAATGATATATGAAGCGCATTATGTTCTTCCTAAACCTTAACAATATTCTCAACTTGATGAAGAATGTGAGAGTGTCATTATTAAAAATATTAAAAAGTATAAGTGAAGTGGTACTATTCAATTATTCATCGAAACCGCATCAGAATCCGTACTTATTGAATCCGTCCATAGCACAATATTCATGAGCAGTCCGCTTTTCACGTTCGAGTTGCTTTTCAATTCCCTGAATGGTATTATATTTAAGGATTCCTTCACTTATTATTGGTAATAATGAGAATAATTTCAACAGAGTTGGTAACAGTGTTTGATGATAGTAAGTCATACAAGGATATCCTATTATGAACATTTTTGTTTATAGTAATAAAAGATTTAAGGAGAGCATTATGGACATTTTAAAGCAGATTAAAGAAGAATTAGGGATTCGCTTAGAGCAGGTCGAGGCGACCGTAAAGCTGATTGATGAGGGTAATACCATTCCATTTATTGCGAGATACCGAAAAGAAGTAACAGGATCACTAGATGATGAGCAATTAAGAAATCTGCATGAAAGATTGCAGTATTTAAGAAATTTAGAAGACAAAAAGACTCAAGTATTAAACAGCATAGAAGAACAGGGAAAATTAACAGAAGAATTAAAGGCTCAGATACTTGCTGCATCAACTCTGGTTGTGGTGGAAGATTTGTATCGTCCATATCGACCAAAGAGAAGAACCAGAGCAACGATAGCGAAGGAAAAAGGATTGGAAGGGCTTGCTTCCATCATTCTTGCACAGGAGATTAATGAACCGATAGAACACGCTGCTCAGGAATATATCTCTGAGGAGAAAGAGGTTCGAACCGTAGAAGAAGCTATCGCAGGAGCGAAGGATATCATAGCCGAAGATATATCGGATAATGCAGATCATAGAAGCTATATTCGTGAGGTAACGATGAAGGAGGGAACCCTTACTTCTGTTGCTAAGAACGAGAAACAGGAGTCTGTTTATGAGATGTATTATAACTTCCAAGAAGGGATCGAAAAGGTAGCGGGGCACAGAATTCTCGCAATTAACCGTGGTGAGAATGAGAAAATTCTTACAGTAAAGATTATTGCTCCGGAAGAAAGAATTCAACGATATCTCGAAAAGAAAGTAATAGTCAAGGAAAATGAATTTACATCAGATATATTAAGATCAACAATCGAAGATAGTTATAAGAGATTAATTGCACCGGCGATCGAACGTGAAATTCGTAGTGATTTAACGGAAAAGGCTGAGGACGGCGCAATAAAGGTGTTTGGTAAGAATTTGGTACAGCTTTTAATGCAGCCTCCGATTGCGGGTCAGGTTGTACTTGGTTGGGATCCTGCATTCCGTACCGGTTGTAAACTTGCAGTTGTAGATCCTACCGGTAAAGTATTGGATACCATAGTTATTTATCCGACAGCTCCTCAGAATAAGGTGGAGGAAGCAAAGGTAGTATTAAAGAAATTAATAGAGAAATATAATATTACTTTGATTTCGGTAGGTAACGGTACCGCTTCCAGAGAATCTGAGCAGGTAATTGTTGATTTGTTAAAGGAATTGCATCGTCCGTTAAAATATATCATAGTAAATGAAGCGGGTGCCTCTGTTTATTCTGCAAGTAAACTTGCAACGGAGGAGTTCCCGAACTTTGATGTAGGTCAAAGAAGTGCCGCTTCCATTGCAAGAAGACTTCAGGATCCTCTTGCGGAATTAGTTAAAATCGATCCGCAATCAATCGGTGTGGGACAATACCAGCATGATATGAACCAGAAAAAGCTGGGAGAAGTTCTCTCCGGTGTGGTTGAGGATTGTGTGAATAAAGTTGGAGTTGATCTCAACACAGCATCTGTCTCACTACTGGAACATGTATCCGGAGTAAGTAAGGTGATTGCAAAGAATATAGTTGCTTACCGAGAAGCAAATGGCAGATTTAAAACACGTAATGAGTTGTTGAAGGTACCAAAACTCGGACCTAAGGCATTTGAACAGTGTGCCGGCTTTATGAGAATTCAAGGTGGAGATAATCCACTCGATGCAACCGGTGTTCATCCGGAATCCTATGAAGCAACTCAGGCGCTTCTTCAAAAATTAAACCTTACCCTTGAGGATGTGAAAGAGATTCAAGCTAAGGCATTAAAGCAAAAGGGTCAGCAAGAAGTGAAAAAGGCAGAACCAAAAGCACCAAAGAAACCGGACAAGAAGATGATTATGGTAAAGAATCAGAATACGGCATTTGCAAAAGCTCTTGCAGCAGCAGTTGGTCAAGGTGGAGTTGTGGCTCAAGAGGAACAGTCAAAGCAAGAAGTTGTACAAGCTACAGCAGTATCTACAACGGAAGATATTATAACCATCGGCAAACATATTAAAGATAAGAATAAACTGGCTTCTGAATTGGGGGTTGGTGAGATTACGTTAACTGATATCATAAAGGAGCTTGAAAAGCCAGGACGAGATCCTCGAGATGAGATGCCAAAGCCAATTTTACGAACCGATGTCCTTGATATGAAGGATTTAACAGAGGGTATGATTCTTAAGGGAACTGTTCGTAATGTTATTGATTTTGGTGCATTTGTAGATATTGGTGTTCATCAGGATGGTTTGGTTCATATTTCCCAACTTTCTGATAAAAAGTTTGTAAAGCATCCGTTGGATGTGGTAAGTGTTGGTGACATCGTTGAAGTAAAGGTTATGACTGTGGATTTAGCAAAGAAGAGAATACAGCTTACTATGAGGCTGTAAATAAAATCTGATGCTATAACGTGAAATAATTCAGAGGGATGGATTGGCATACAATAAAATGAAATCAAGATCTGGTATAATATCTTCAGAGTGACAATTGTTACCAGAATATGTGGGCGGCTGTTACAATGAAGATATTATATAAATACAGAGATTATAGAAAAATTGTATCAATGCTTCTTTGTATACTAAGTGTTTGTTTCAAATTTGCAATTTTAAACCCTTTAGGAAGGAAAGATACATAATGAACTTTCTTTTATTATTAGTAATGACGTTGAGCTTATTAAGTATCTTATATTATGGAATCATAATAATATATGCCGGTTTTGGAACCTCATTTTCGCTCTTTTGGCTTATCATGGGAGTGATCGGATTTGGCGTTAGTGACGGAATATTTTTTATGATAGAACACGATATCACCTTAATACCGGCATTTCGCATGCTGGTATTAGCATTGTTTACTCTTGGTTTTGTTATGATTATTGTAATAGAGGTGATTTTGATTTACCACTCAAAAAAAAGTGGCAGGAAAGATTTGGATTATATTATAATACTTGGTGCTCAGGTGCGAGGAACAAAAATCACTAGATCGCTGAAAAGGAGACTGGATACAGCACTTTATTATCTCAAAGACAATCCGAATACAATAGTGATTGCATCAGGTGGTCAGGGTAAGAATGAAGCGATATCAGAAGCTGAGGCGATGATGGGGTATTTGTGTGAACATGGGATATTAAAAAATAGAATTTTGAAAGAGGAGCGCTCCCGCAATACCTTCGAAAACGTCCTTTATAGCAAAGCCCTTGTAAATCCGGATTCTTCTGTCGGGATAGTAACAAATGGTTTTCATTTATATCGTTCCATGAGACTGGCGAAAAAGCAGGAGCTGGGGGAAGTATATGGAATTGCAGCACCTACGGATAAAATCCTTGCGGTAAATTATTATATAAGAGAAGCAATTGGTGTTCTTAAGGACAAGATGGTTGGGAATATATAATAAAAAATATTAAGTAAACACCTTGACAATGCATTGATTCTGTTGTAATATCTACTCGTAAAAATGAATAAAGGTAATTCTTCGGGGCAGGGTGTAATTCCCTACCGGCGGTATAGTCCGCGACTCAGATATGATTGTTAAATCATTGAAGATTGATTTGGTGAGATTCCAAAACCGACAGTAAAGTCTGGATGAGAGAAGAAAGCAGAGATAAATGATAAATTCAATGCCCCGATTTTAAGTATTTAAAATCGGGGATTTTTTTCTGCAACGACCCAAAGTTTTCCCTTTGCAATGAAAAGGAGAGAAGTTTATGAGTATCAATACGTATTTACAAAAGGATCAAAAGAACGACAAGGTAAAATTATTATCACCAAGAGGATTAACGGTGATATCGGTGCTTTCGGCAATCGCCGTAGTATTAATGATGTTTTCTATACCACTTTGGTTTGCACCGAATTTTTATAAAATCGATTTAAGCGAAGTACCGATATTAATCGGAGCATTTACACTTGGACCGATTGCGGGAATTGTAATTGAGTTTATCAAAATATTATTAAATCTGTTTCTTAAGGGCACGGATACAGCATTTGTCGGTGAAATCGCTAACTTTATTCTGGGGTGTTCCTTGGTGATTCCAAGTGCTGTAATATATCACAGAGCAAAAAATATCAAGTCAGCAATTGTGGGCATGGTTGTTGGAACCATCTGTTTTGTGATAGTAGGAAGTTTGTTAAATGCCTATGTACTTTTACCAACCTACGCTAAGATTTATGGTATGCCGCTAGACAAGTTAGTGGCGATGGGAACCGCAGTAAACCCGAGAATTACGAGCCTAAATACATTTGTTTTGTTTGCGGTTGCACCGTTTAATTTCATAAAGGGTGTTATTGCCTCAGTATTAACAGGATTGCTATATAAAAGAGTGAGTCCGGTCATAAAAGGTTTTCATAGAAATTAATCAATCAATTAATTAATCAAATAGGGATAGAGCTTCTTTTGGTACAAATCAAAGAAGCTCTATCTTTTTTTATACACTTCTGATATAATGGTTGCGATTAATCTTGTTGCTATAAATTGGGACAAGTGGTTGTGTGAATAACTGGCTAAAACAGAAGAATAGAAGTTGAGGAAATATGATGTTAATAGAGAGTTTTAGTGCAAAGGATACATTTGATATCGGATATCAATTAGGACTTAAGGCAAAACAAGGAGATGTATATTGCCTGGGAGGAGATTTAGGAGTCGGGAAGACGGTATTTACCCAGGGCTTTGCCAAAGGGCTTGGAATAGAAGAGGCAGTAAACAGCCCTACCTTTACGATTGTTCAGGAATATGAAGGAAAACGAATGCCGTTTTATCATTTTGACGTATACCGGATAGCAGATATCGATGAGATGGATGAGATTGGATATGAGGATTATTTTTACGGGGATGGGGTTTGTCTGATTGAATGGGCCGGGTTAGTTGAGGAAATCCTGCCAAAGAATAGAACAGAAATCACGATAAAGAAGGATCTTGAGAAAGGCTTTGATTATCGTGTGATTACAGTGGATGAGAATTAGATTGTAGGATAGAGAGGAAGTACGGATATGATGTTATTAGCGTTAGACAGCTCGGGCTTGGTTGCAACCGTGGCGATTGTATCGGAGGATGCGATGCTTGCGGAATATACAGTGAATTATAAAAAGACACATTCTCAAACGTTACTACCGATGCTTGATGAGATTGTTAAGATGGTGGAGATAGAGTTATCTGATATTGATGCAATAGCAGTTGCAGCAGGTCCGGGGTCATTTACTGGACTTAGAATTGGTTCGGCTACCGCAAAGGGATTAGGGCTTGCATTAAATAAACCGATTGTTGAGGTTCCTACTCTGGATGGACTCGCATATAACTTATACGGTACGAACAAGTTAATCTGTCCGATGATGGATGCAAGAAGAAATCAGGTTTATTCCGGTCTCTACGAGTTTGATGGTGAAGAATTTATGGTGGTAAAGGAACAAGTTGCCCTTGGTGTTGATGAGATACTAGAGGAAGTGAATAAGCTTGGTAGGGATGTAATATTCTTAGGAGACGGTGTTCCAGTTTATATGGATATGATCAAGGAGCAGACAAAGGTGAAGTATGAGTTTGCCCCACAACATATGAATCGACAAAGAGCAGGAGCTGTCGGAACGCTTGGTATGAAATATTATCAGAATAATCAGGTTGTATCAGCGATAGAGCATGAGCCGGTTTATCTGCGGTTATCTCAGGCAGAGAGGGAGCGTGCAGAAAGGAATAAGGATGCTGATTCGTAGTATGGAGGAATCCGATCTAGAAGAAGTGTATGCCATAGAGCAGGATACATTTTCTGATCCTTGGAGCAAAGAGGATTTTCAAAACGTACTAAGGGATGAGAATAATGAATATCTAGTCGTAATATTGGAAGGTCATGTAATTGGATACTGTGGTTATTGGGGAGTTGCCGGTGAAGGTGATGTCTATAATGTAGCAGTGAAACACGATCATAGAGGACAAAAAATTGGGTACTTAATGTTAAGTGAGCTCTTGAACATTGCAAAAAGTAGGGGGATTACCGCTCTCACTCTCGAGGTGAGGAGCTCCAATGAGTCGGCGATCCGATTGTACCGCTCGTTGGGTTTTGAGCAAACAGCCATTCGTAAGGATTTCTATACGAAGCCCAAGGAAGATGCTATAATTATGTGGTTGCATGACATACAGTAATTCCCATTGTCAAAATTCGTCGTTTTGAATTATAATAGTTCTATCAGCGAGGCATTTACACAATGGAGGGTAAAGTTGTGAACAAGACAAATAGCGTAAAAATGAATAACGATGCTCCGCATTATTGCAATTGCTGCGGGAAGAGCTTTAAGGTCGAAAATGGGATTATGATGGAGGATGCATTTGAAGCGACGAAGGAATGGGGATACTTTTCAGAGCGTGACTTAGAGGTGCATCATTTTGTTCTGTGCGAAGAATGCTATGATAAGTTGATTTCACAATTCAAGGTACCTGTTGAGGTCAAGAAAAAAATTGAAGCATTATAATTTCAGAGAACGAATATTAATAGGTTAGATATAAGTAAGGGGTTGCCACATGATTGTATATCCAGTCATGTAGCAACCCTTTAATTAATAATCAGTGTATATTACAACCGTTGTAACCTTGTATGAAAGCCAGGATTTAAAATGAATCTTTTAGATCCTTAATAAATTCTTCTACCATCTCCTCCTTGGTTGCCCAAGAGGTTACAAGACGAATTGCGCTATGATCTTCATCAATTTCCTCCCAACGATGGAAAGAGTATTTTTCTTCGAGTTTCTCAATTGTGTTAATTGGAAGAATCGGAAAAAGTTGATTGGTAGGAGAGTCGACTAAGAATGTAAGCTCTGCCTGTGATATACCGAGTCTTAGGCGATCAGCCATATTATTCGCATGTTCAGCAAGCTCCAAGAACAAGGAATCTTTAAATAATTCATAAAACTGAATACCCAATACTCTTCCTTTAGCAAGTAATGCTCCTTTTTGTTTCATATGAAAACGGAAATCATCTTTCAAAATGGGATTGCATATAATAAGAGCCTCACCTAAGAGTGCACCATTTTTGGTACCTCCAATATAGAAGGCATCAGTTAAGCGACCAAAATCAGATAGCTCCAGATTGTTTTCCTTGGAGGTTAACGCTGACCCAAGGCGTGCACCATCAACATAGAAGAATAAATGCTTCTCGCTACAAATGGTATAAAGTTTTTCAAGCTCCGATTTGGAATAAATAGTTCCAACCTCAGTCGGGTTTGAGATATAAACCAATTTGGGTTTTACCATATGCTCATCCGTATGTGTTTTTAGTAAAGATAGAATATGTTCCGGAGTAAGTTTTCCGTCATTTACGTGAGCAGTAATAACCTTATGACCGGTAGCTTCAATAGCACCTGTTTCATGGGTAAATACATGACCGGTATCTGCAGCAATGACTGCTTCGTGTGGTCTTAAAAAAGCAGATATAGCAGTTAGGTTGGTCTGGGTGCCGCCTGTAAGCAGGTGGATATCTATATCATTACGTCCGATTTTATTTTTTAATACTTTAACTGCTTTTAAGGTATCATAGTCTTCTCCGTATCCGGCTGCCTGCTCCAAATTAGATTCTATTAAAGCATTTAATAATCTGGGGTGTGCACCTTCACTATAATCATTTTTAAAACTGTACATCTAGTATTGCCTCCTTGCGATAATCGCATTAATATAAAAAGCTGATGTTTATTATATCAATATATTGAAAAATATCAATCATCTTTTGGCTTGAGAGCAGGAATTTCGCATTTTCCAACATATATCTGGACAAATTATAGAAATTACTGCTAAAATATTGGTTGGCATGCTTATATGAAGGTGTGAAATGTGGTAAAATGATAAGAACGAAGTAAGAAAGGCATGGTTTAATAATGTTAGATGTTTGTTTGTTGGGAACCAGCGGTATGATGCCGCTGCCGGGAAGATGGTTGACTTCAATGATGACGAGATTCAATGGCAGCAGCTTATTAATAGATTGCGGAGAAGGTACGCAGATTGCAATCAGAGAAAAGGGATGGAGCTTTCATTCCATTGATGTGATTTGCTTTACTCATTATCATGGGGATCACATTAGTGGATTACCCGGACTTTTGCTATCCATGGGAAATGCGGATCGTACTGAACCGGTAACCTTGATTGGACCAAGGGGACTGGAGCGTGTTGTTAATTCGTTGCGTGTAATTGCTCCGGAACTTCCGTTTTCATTAAAGTTTATTGAGCTGTCCGAAGCGGAGCAAGTGATTGAGATAAATGGATATCAAATCACTGCATTTCAGGTAAAGCATAATATCATCTGTTACGGTTATAGTATCCATATTAAAAGAGGGGGAAGATTCTTTACAGAAAAAGCGTTGGAGAATAATGTGCCTCAGAAATATTGGAATCGTTTGCAAAAGGGAGATACCATACAGGATGGGGATCTGTTATATACTCCGGATATGGTGATTGGTGAAGAACGAAAAGGTATTAAATTAACCTATTGTACAGATACCAGACCGGTCAGTACAATCTCTGATCACGCCTTTGAATCAGATTTGTTTATTTGTGAGGGGATGTATGGAGAGAATGACAAGGATAATAAGGCGAAGGAATACAAACACATGACATTTTGCGAAGCTGCGAAGTTAGCCAGAGCAGCAAAGGTAAAGCAAATGTGGTTGACTCATTATAGCCCATCCTTGACCCGACCAGAGGATTTTATCGGTGAAGCAAGAAAGATATTCCCTCATGCCAAAGTAGGTAAAGATAAAAAAAGTATAACCCTTGAATTTGATAAGGATGAATAGAAAGGCACGTGGATTATGGACAAAGATACTTTGATCTTAGCGATTGAAACCTCCTGTGATGAGACAGCAGCAGCTGTGGTGAAGAATGGTAGAGAGGTGTTATCAAATATAATATCCTCACAGATCGAACTGCACAAATTGTACGGAGGTGTCGTTCCGGAGATTGCTTCCCGTAAACATATTGAGAAAATAAATCAGGTAATCGAAGAAGCATTATTAGAAGCGAATACAACATTAAATGATATTGATGCGATCGGGGTAACCTATGGCCCCGGTCTTGTGGGTGCATTATTAGTAGGAGTGGCAGAAGCGAAAGCAATTAGCTTTGCAACAAAGATACCTCTAGTGGGTGTTCATCATATTGAAGGACATGTATCCGCTAATTATATAGAGAATAAGGATCTGGAGCCTCCTTTTCTCTGTTTAATTGTATCAGGAGGACATACTCATCTGGTTTTAGTGAAAGAATATGGTAAATACGAGATTATCGGTAGAACTAGAGATGATGCAGCGGGTGAAGCTTTTGATAAGGTGGCTAGAGCAATTGGACTTGGTTATCCGGGCGGACCAAAGATTGATAAATTGTCCAAGGAAGGTGATGCTAAAGCAATTGCATTTCCTAGAGCAAATATTGAAGGAGCACCATATGATTTTAGCTTCAGTGGGTTAAAATCAGCTGTGTTGAATCACATTAATACATGTGAGATGAAAAAGGAAGAGATAAACCGTGCTGATATTGCAGCCTCCTTTCAAGCTTCAGTAATTGATGTTCTAGTAACAAAGACCATGCTTGCAGCTAAGGATTACGGGATGACTAAAGTCGCTATGGCAGGAGGGGTAGCTTCAAACTCTTCACTTCGAGAGGCTATGGCAGCTGCTTGTGAGAAAAATGGTCTTAGTTTTTACCACCCATCACCGATCTTCTGTACAGATAATGCTGCGATGATAGGTGCTGCAGCATACTATGAATATATTCAGGGTGTAAGAGCTGGACTGGACTTAAATGCAGTACCGAATTTAAAAATAGGAGATCGATAATGAAAGACAGGGTAACAGCAATTGTTCTGGCAGCGGGTCGAGGGAAGCGAATGAATACTGACGTGGCGAAACAGTTTCTGGTTTTGAAGGATAAGCCTGTAATCTATTATTCCCTAAAAGCATTTGAGGAAAGCGATGTAGATGAGATTATTCTCGTCACAGGCAGCTCAATGGTGGATTATTGTAAGTGTGAGATTGTTGATCGCTATGGTTTTGACAAAGTAACAGATGTAATAGAAGGCGGAAAAGAGAGATATGATTCTGTTTATCAGGGTCTCTTGTGTTGCAATTCAGACTATGTACTGATTCATGATGGGGCTAGACCATTTATATCAACAGATTTGATTGCTAGTATTATAGAACAGGTACGAATACATAAAGCATGTTTAATAGGAACTCCGGTTAAAGAGACGATAAAGATTGTGGATACAAAGGGCTTTATTAAAGAAACGCCAGAACGGAATTTAATCTGGTCAGCACAAACTCCGCAGGCTTTTGAATATTCTTCTATTAAAAAAGCATATAATACTTTTTATGAAGAAAAGCAGAATAGGGAATATTCCATTACGGATGATGCAATGGTATACGAAACCTTTTTAGGGCGCCCTGTAAAAATGCTTGAGGGTGATTACAAGAATATTAAACTCACAACTCCGGAGGATTTGGTGATCGCAGAACAGCTATTAATGAGCATATTGTACGAATAATATCAAAAAATGAAACAATTCTTAAAAATATAGGAAAAGACTATTGACATAGGCTTTGGTAGGTGATATACTAGCAAAGCGACGTTTGGAGAGATGCCCGAGAGGCTTAAGGGGCTGGTCTTGAAAACCAGTGATTCCGCAAGGAACCGTGGGTTCGAATCCCACTCTCTCCGTTGTGAGTCAATATATCTATATATTGTATGTGTGAATTGAATATACAATACAGATTGTTGACTTGTATAGAAAATAAACATCAACCTTATGGAGAAATACCCAAGAGGCCGAAGGGGCTCCCCTGGAAAGGGAGTAGGTCGTTAATAGCGGCGCGAGGGTTCGACTCCCTCTTTCTCCGTTCCACATTTTAAGTGAAAAATCAATCAAAAAACGGTTGAAAAAATAATTTAAAAAAGTGGTTGACAAAGAGTTGGCGGCGTGATAAGATATCAAAGCTGAGTCGCACAAGACCAGCGGAAACGCTTGAAAAACTCAGTATGAACCTTGATAATTGAACAGTGAAACAACCCTGAAAATTCTAAAAAATTGAAGCTTCACATGGGCTTCAAATAGCGTCCTAACAGACGCGTTATAGATTTTCAATTGATGCATTGAAAGATGTGTCGCGAACCGTATCGGATGTCGAAAGACATTGGGTACAACCTAAAAACAGTAAATGATAACAATGTGATTGCAAGCAATCACATCAACAAAAACCGCAAGCGGTTTTTGGAGGCCATTGTTTATCATGACTAGATCAAAAACTTAAACATGAGAGTTTGATCCTGGCTCAGGATGAACGCTGGCGGCGTGCCTAACACATGCAAGTCGAACGGAGTTATTATTATGAAGTCTTCGGATGGATTGATAATAACTTAGTGGCGGACGGGTGAGTAACGCGTGGGTAACCTGCCTCATACAGGGGGATAACAGCTGGAAACGGCTGCTAACACCGCATAACATTGCGTTGTCGCATGACAGTGCAATTAAATATTTATAGGTATGAGATGGGCCCGCGTCTGATTAGCTAGTTGGTGGGGTAATGGCCTACCAAGGCGACGATCAGTAGCCGGCTTGAGAGAGTGA
>JAEVYT010000011.1 GCA_023392615.1 Bacillota bacterium
TTTTGGATACAGAAACTTTCAGAACTTCAGAAACAGAATTATGTTAGCCCTATCGTAAAACAACCGGAGGGAAACACCCTCCGGTTGCAAAAAATATTTTTACCCCAACTCTTGACAAAGAGCCATAAAAAAAGCTGATACAAAACTATAATCTTATATCAAGATTATCATGCCTTGTATCAGCCTCTTACAGTGGTAAATTGATTACCAAGCTTTTAAATTCAGTATTACAGAAATAATGATGAACGCTGCTGCTAAATACTTTGTTGCTTTTTCCAGCGTTCCCTCCATGGAACGGCCTTTATTCTTGGACCAATAAGTGTCACTAGAACCGGTAAGTGCGCCGCCTAAGCCGCCTGTTTTACCTTCCTGTCTTAACACGATGAATGTTAATGCTATACAAACCAATATATAAACTATCTCAATCGCTAATCTTAAATACTCCATGTCCACACCTCCTCAAAAACTAATCTCAATTTTACCATATAATATTTTTTATTTCAACTTATTTTTTGATCAGTAAGGACTTACCAGTCATTTCAACCGGTTTTACCATGCCCATCATCTCAATCATCGTAGGGATAATATCAGCCAGACAACCATCCTCTGCTAATTTGTAATCCTTATCATAATTAACAAGAATGAATGGAACCGGATTAGTTGTATGAGCAGTGAAAGGCTCATTCGTAGTATAATCCACTAACTGCTCTGCATTTCCATGGTCTGCACAGATAAACATCTGGCCATCAACTGAAAGCAATGCTTCATAAGCCATTCCTACGCATTGATCAACTGTTTCAATTGCCTTAATTGCTGCACTTTCAATTCCTGTATGTCCAACCATATCCGGATTAGCAAAGTTTACAACAATTACATCATATTTTTGAGATTTGATAGCTTCTACTAACTTTTCAGCTACAAGGAATGCACTCATCTCCGGCTGAAGGTCATAAGTAGCAACCTTTGGAGAATTAACAAGGATTCGTTCCTCTCCCTCATTCGGAACCTCAACACCAGCATTAAAGAAGAATGTTACATGTGCATACTTCTCAGTTTCTGCTATACGAACTTGTGTCTTATGGTTCTCAGCAAGGAATTGACCAAAGGTATGATCCACCGATATCTTATGGAAAGCAACTAATTTATTCGAAATAGTAATATCATACTCAGAGAAACAAACATAGGTTAAATCAAGTCTCTTTGCACGATCAAAGCCTGCAAATTCATCATCACAGAATGCTCTGGTAATCTCTCTTGCTCTGTCAGGTCTGAAGTTAAAGAAGATTACAGAATCTTTATCCTGAATGGTAGCAACCGGCTTGCCATTCTCTTCAACTACTGTAGGTAATACGAATTCATCGTACTTCTCCTGATCGTAGGAATTTTGAACCGCGAGCACGCCGCTATCTGCCTTCTCACCTTCGCCAAGTACCATTGCTTTATATGCTTTTTCGACACGATCCCAACGATTATCTCGATCCATTACATAATAACGACCCATAACAGTAGCAATCTTACCAACACCGATAATCTGCATCTGCTCCCAAAGAGCCTCTACAAAACCTTTGCCGGATGCCGGAGGGGTATCTCTACCATCTAAGAATGCATGAACATATACATTTGTTAGTCCTTGCTTTTTCGCAAGCTCTAATAACGCATATAAATGAGTATTATGGCTGTGTACTCCACCATCGGATAGTAAACCAAACAGATGAAGTGCAGAATTTTGTCTTTTACAATTATCAATCGCTGCTAATAAGCCCGCATTTTTGAAGAAGTCACCATCTTTGATTTCTTTCGTGATTCTAGTTAATTCCTGGTATACGATACGACCCGCACCCATGTTAATGTGACCAACCTCAGAGTTACCCATCTGTCCATCCGGCAGACCAACTGCCATACCGCTTGCATAACCTTTTACAAAAGGATAGTCAGCCATTAATTTATCCATAACCGGAGTCTTTGCTTCGGCGATTGCATTCGCTTCCTTCTTGTCATTTAAACCATATCCATCTAATATCATTAAAACTGTAGGCTTTTTACTCATGTTCTTACTCCTTTACTATCCACGAAAAGCAAGTTTGCTTTTTCTGTCTTATCCTCATACACTAATATAATACAACTTTAATACTATGTAAATGTAATAGTCAACCATATACACCCACAAAAACCTCAAATAGATTATGCACCATATCAGAGGTAAAGTAAATACCAAATACATAAACTACAATGAAATAGTACAAGACATTTTACGATTTCAACAAATGTGAAACATATTTATATAAACAATCGTTTTAAGTAACCGTTATTACTATCACTTAACCAACTGAATATCAAACATGTTTCACATTCTTTTAAGTAAATCTTACAAAGTATTCGATTATTTTTATTAAGTAATCCATACTTTATAATGGTATGCTCTTACTTATAATTTACTATTTTACCGAAATCAGCTTTTAAGCTAGCGCCACCAACTAATCCACCATCAATATTAGCCTGGGAGAATAATTCAGCTGCACTTGCTGCTGTTACGCTACCGCCGTACTGAATACGAATTGCTGCTGCTGTTGCATCATCATAAACTTCTGCGATACATTCACGGATTGCTTTACAAACTTCTTCAGCCTGCTCAGTAGTAGCTACTTTACCGGTACCGATAGCCCAGATTGGCTCATATGCGATAACAGCTGTTTTAGCTTGATCAGGAGTTACATTTAAGAAAGCAATTTTGATCTGCTGACGTACAAAATCAATGGTAACTCCTTGCTCTCTCTGAGCTAAGGTTTCACCACAACAAACGATAGGAGTAATTCCATGCTCGAATGCCTTTAATACTTTTTTATTAACTGTAACATCTGTCTCTGCAAAGTATTCTCTTCTCTCGGAATGTCCGATGATTACATACTTAACACCGATATCTGTTAACATGTTAGGAGCGATTTCGCCTGTGTATGCACCACTCTCTTCAAAGTACATATTCTGAGCACCGATTGCAATATTAGAACCCTTAGCAGCCTCGAGTGCTGTGGTTAAGGAAATTGCAGGTACACAGAATATTACATCTGCGTCTTCTGTTACAACTAAAGGTTTTAATTCATTGATTAAGGCAACTGTCTCGGAAGGAGTTTTGTTCATCTTCCAGTTACCAGCGATAATCTTTTTACGCATGATAATCCTCCAAATTTTATTATTTTTAAAAATATATTCTATATGATTTTACTACGGGATTTCAAAGTCATTCAAATAAATACATATCTTAGGATCATAAAATATAGAAAGACCTATTTATTTAAATAAATATGAATGATACAACTATAAACAGTTCATTTCTTAAAAATAAACTGTTTATAGTGTAATTTTATATCCCTATGCCAATAGGCACTTACTTTATATATTATTTATCGTTTGCTGCAGCTACACCTGGAAGCTCTTTGCCTTCTAAGAATTCAAGAGAAGCGCCACCACCTGTAGAGATATGTGTCATCTTGTCACCGAAGCCAAGGATATTTACAGCTGCTGCGGAATCACCACCACCGATGATTGTTGTTGCATCAATTTCAGATAAAGCCTTTGCAATTGCAATAGTACCTTGTGCAAAGTTAGACATTTCGAATACACCCATTGGTCCGTTCCAAACAACTGTCTTCGCATCTTTGATTGCATCTGCATATAATTTGCTGGTTTCCGGTCCAATATCAAGACCTAGATATCCTTCTTCAATATCCTGTCCAACTACTTTGAAAGGAGCATCGTTAGAGAACTCAGCTGCTACAACATTATCTACAGGAATCAACATCTTAACTCCCTTTTCAGTTGCTTTATCAAGCATCTTCTTCGCATAATCAAGGTAATCTGGCTCTAATAAGGATTTACCAGTCTCTTTGCCGATTGCCTTTAAGAAAGTATAAGCCATACCGCCACCGATGATTAAGGTATCAACTTTCTCAAGAAGATTTTCGATAACAGAGATCTTACTGGATACTTTTGAACCACCAAGAATTGCTACGAAAGGTCTGTTAGGATTATTAACTGCATTACCAAGGAATTCGATTTCCTTCTGCATTAAGTAACCAACAACTGCTGTATCAACAAACTTTGTAACACCTACGTTAGAGCAGTGTGCTCTATGAGCTGTACCAAAAGCATCGTTTACAAATACATCTGCAAGAGATGCTAAATCTTTGCTGAATGCTTCGCCATTCTTTGTTTCTTCTGCTCTATAACGAGTATTCTCAAGAAGAACCACTTCGCCTTCCTTTAACGCTTCAACAGCAGCTTTTGCATTTTCGCCAACTACAACATCATCTTTTGCGAATTTAACTTCTTGTCCTAATAACTCAGTTAATCTTGCAGCTACAGGAGCTAAGGATAATTCAGGCTTTGGCTCACCCTTTGGTTTGCCTAAATGGGAGCAAAGAATAATCTTTCCGCCATCTGCTATTAATTTCTTAATTGTAGGAAGAGCAGCTACGAGACGGTTTTCGTCTGTAATTCTTCCTTCCTGTAATGGAACATTAAAGTCACATCTTACTAAAACTCTTTTACCTTTTACGTTGATATCATCAACAGATTTCTTATTTAACATATATTCCTCCATTCTGCACTTTAGCAGTTAAAATCATATTAGTATAGCATTGCGAATAAGCGAAGCTCAGGAACACTGTTCGCCTACTCTTGCGAATAAGCGAAGCATGTAAAAGGGCCCGGTCCTGAAAAGACCGGACCCATGATGGATCAATTACGCATATATCCAAGTAGAACGATTAAATTCCCTTGTCGTGAATTATGCTAATTCAGCGAAGTATTTGATTGTTCTAACCATCTGGCTTGTGTAAGAGTTCTCATTGTCATACCAAGAAACAACTTTAACTAAAGTCTTGTCACCTAAGTCAGTAACCTTAGTCTGTGTTGCATCAAATAAAGAACCGTATGTGATACCAACGATATCAGAAGATACAAGTTCGTCTTCTGTGTAACCGAAGGAAGCACTAGCTGCTGCTTTCATAGCTGCGTTGATATCAGCTTTTGTTACTTTACCGTTAACAACTGCTACTAATTCAGTAAGGGAACCTGTAGGAACAGGAACTCTCTGTGCAGCGCCATCTAATTTACCACTTAACTCAGGAACAACAAGACCGATTGCTTTAGCAGCACCAGTTGAGTTAGGAACGATATTTACAGCTGCAGCACGAGCTCTTCTTAAGTCACCCTTAGGATGAGGGCCATCTAATGTCATCTGATCACCTGTGTAAGCGTGGATAGTTGTCATAAAGCCTTTTTCAACTGGAGCTAATTTATTTAATGTATCTGCCATAGGAGCTAAGCAGTTTGTTGTACAAGAAGCTGCGGAAATGATTGTATCAGAAGCTTTTAAGATATTCTCGTTTACGCTGAATACAACAGTTGGAAGATCATCGCCAGCTGGAGCGGAGATAACAACCTTCTTTGCACCTGCATCGATATGTGCCTGAGATTTAGCTTTGGATACGAAGAAGCCTGTACACTCAAGAACTACATCAACACCAAGCTCACCCCAAGGTAAGTCAGCTGGATTTCTCTGAGCATAAATCTGGATCTCTTTACCGTCAACAACGATAGAACTCTCTTTTGCTACAACTGTATCAGCTTTTGCATATCTACCCTGTGCGGAATCGTATTTTAATAAGTGTGCTAACATTTTAGCATCTGTTAAATCGTTGATTGCTACAATTTCGTAACCTTCTGCACCGAACATCTGTCTGAATGCAAGACGGCCGATACGTCCAAAACCATTAATTGCTACTTTTACTGCCATGATTATTTTTCCTCCTAAAAGTTTAAAATTTATAATATACTGCCAATAGACAGCAATTAATCTAAGAAAATGTACTTTGACAAAAATTTCTCAATCCAGAATTATTTTACCTAATTTAAGATAAAATATCAAGTGCTTTGTTCTTCATTTCATGATTTTATTAATATGTTTATATTTTAGATTAAATCCGTATTTTTTTTGTGCAGTTTTAAAAGTAAATCTCCATATTATTACAAGATGTTTTTAAAATAGTCTTTTTAGGCTACTCATTTGAATTCGGTTTGCCTGTCTGTATATTTTCATCCATAACTACTGCACTATTCAAAAAACCTTTTGTTAATCCGGTGCTTCCTATATCTTTGTGTCTGGACTTAGAAGTGTTATCCAATTTTTCCAACTTCTTTCGTTCACTAATATTATTACTGATTTCTTTTCTATCCATATAAATCCTCTCTATAGTCAACATCGCAGTATTAGTAATCACAACATTAATCAACGTGGGAAAATAATTATTTCTATTTCTTATACAACATCTACTTTATACTTATACGGAATTATTGTTTCATATAGAGAAAAAGATATACATGTTTTTATTTTATTTTATAATCTTTGAATACATTTGATATAACATGCATAAGTTCATAATATGGGACATACCACATAATAACTGAGTCGTTAATAAATGGTATGCCCCTTATGTAAAAAAACAAAACAACTATGATCTTAGTTTGTATTCCAGACGAATCTTATCTGCTATTAATGCAACAAATTCTGAATTAGTTGGCTTTCCTTTGCCATTACTTACGGTATAACCAAATAATTCATCTATTGTATCCATCTTTCCTCTGCTCCATGCCACCTCTATAGCATGGCGGATTGCTCTTTCCACTCTGCTTGGTGTTGTTTTATGACGTTTTGCGATAGAAGGATATAATAGCTTTGTGATCGAATTCAACATCTCTGCATCATTAACCGACATCATGATTGCATCTCGCAGATATTGATAACCTTTGATATGTGCCGGAACTCCTATTTCATGTATGATGTTAGTTACATCGGATTCCAGATTTCTCTCAACATAGGAACTCTTGCTTTCAAAAGCACTTACTCTGTGATTATCAATCAATTTATTATGATAATCTCCCTTAATCTGTTTTATTCTAGACAGAATAACATTATTATCGAATGGCTTCATTATATAATAATTTGCACCAAGTTCGAAAGCACTCTCTGTTACCCCTTCCTGTCCAATTGCTGTTATAACAATAAAAGAGGGATTTTTCTTAAATTCTGCATCTCTTCTTACTTTTTCCATAACTCCAAGCCCGTCCAATTTTGGCATGATTAAATCCAAAAGTACTACATCCGGCTTCTTCTCTTTGATCATATCAAGTGCATCAATACCATTTTCAGATTTTCCAACTACCTCAATATCTGAATCTTCTTTCAAAATGTCTTCTAAAAGATTCACCATCCTTTCATTGTCATCTACAATAGCTACATTAATTTTACCCATTTGCTTTTCCAACCTCCATTACTTTCATTCTTCTTGCAATAAGATACTCCGTTTCCCCTTTTGTAATTTCCCTCTAGATTAGGTTGTCTGTACTTTCTTTCACAATTCGTGAATTTCTAAACAGCTTTTTGGGTTTCATGTTGTTAAATCAATTATATAACTTGCATATTGGTGCGTCAATCACATTCGATTTGGCACATTATACAAATTATGGATATCAATTCGATGGTTTTATTATTAAAATCTTACATCTTTTGTCATATAACAACATAATAACCGATACATCAACATCATTTGTGGAAATTCGTACATGTAAATAATTACCATATGTGAATTATAGCCATTAAAATCATAACTATCAATCCTTTCTTATCGCACCATTCGACATTGCAAAGAGAGAATATTTGACCATAATGATGATAACCACAACATTTTGTGTAGCTGTAAATATTATCCAGTTAATATGCTGTTATAAATCAAATTTTACTTTTATTTTTTCAGATATTTCGTCGATTATTTTTTTTAACAAAAGTTTTGCTTATTCTAAGTTATTTACCATATTTTCAATGAATGTACCGTAACCTTTCGTTGAATCCTGTATAAAAACATGAGTAACTGCACCAATTATCTTATTATTTTGTATAATAGGGCTACCACTCATACCTTGTACGATACCTCCTGTCATTTTTAGTAGACGTGGATCCGTTATTTTTAATACAATCCCTTTGCTGTTATTCGTATTATTCAAATCAAGGCTCACTATTTGAATATCATAATCTTCAATTTTGTCTTGAACCGTACATCGAATTTTTGCTTTTCCTTTTCGTATCTCCTGCTTTAATCCTATTGCCAGTGGTTTTAAGTCTAGTCCATTATTTACACCACTATCCATTCTACCATAAATTCCTTGATACGTATTTTCTGATATATGCCCCATTTTATATTGACCGCTTTGCCTAATCATACCGATCAATTCACCGGGTTCTCCTTCCTTACCTTTTACAATGGACATAATCTGAGCTTTATAGATAGAACCCTCCTTTACATCCATTAGTAATCCAGTGTCAACATCCGTGATACCATGACCCAACGCACCAAATTGACCATCCGGTGTTATAAACGTCAATGTGCCAATACCTTGTGTATTATCTCTAATCCATGCCCCAATCTTATAGCTTCCGCTTGCAGTCTTTACAGGCTTTATGTTTATAGTAAAATCTTCTTTATTCCGGCGCACTAGAAGTGTTACATCTTTCCCGTCACATTTTTGAACCTCGTCTATTAGCTCTTTTTTTTGATTTACCATTTTGTTATTGACCTTAAGAATATAGTCACCTGATTTTAATTTATTATTAATTGGTTCATAATTCATTCCATCATCGCCGGTTATACGCCCACTACCAAGTACTAAAATACCATTCGTTTCTACATAAATTCCAATTGGATTACCACAGGGAATTAACTCTTTTGGTTCAATCACATCCAATGAGATGTTTTTGAACTTGAATATCCCGAACAGTTTTAATGCAACATCATACTCACCAGTTTTCGTGGATTTTAATGTGAAAGGACGATTCAAATCTATATTAATTTGGTTTGAAGGCACTTTTAAATCATTAACACTAATCACTCCGATATCATTCGTTTCAATATCCGCTTTTAATGGCATATTAAAATCAAAGCTTTCCTGTTGCCCAACCATCATTTTAATCTCATTCGGCACATGTCTCTCCATATAGGAATAGAAATAAAAACCCAATAGTATTATATTAGCCGTAAAAAGGCAAATTAGTATCCTTCTATATATCTTTAAGCTCCTCATCCTCTCACCTCATGTCAGTATTCTAAAGTATTCTTTTAACCCTCACACATCCCTATATACGATAATGGTTATCCCTATCCATGCACATCTTACTTGTCATCCCAAAGCTCTATCTCACTGAGTGTGCATCCCGCCTGGAAGGCTAATTACAATATAACCTCAAATGTGACTTATTCGTTCCGCCTGGTCGTAAACTGTAATTTACGAAAAATACCATACGCAAGTTTACGCATCCTGTAAGTTATTGCTTTTAAAATAATTTCTATATAAATAAAAAAGGATATACATAGTATTGTATATCCTTAAATGTTGTATACCTAATTTTCAATTTTTAAGACATGTATTTTTTAGTAGCTAATGCCAATTCCTTCATCTCTTTTGCATTTTCTTTCACTCTCTCAGTGATTTCTGCTCCGCCAAGTATACGGGATAATTCGTCAATAGACTCATCCTGAGTAAGAGATCTTATATTTGTTTGTGTTGAAGTTC
The DNA here is from genome assembly GCA_023392615.1 of Bacillota bacterium. Taxonomy (GTDB): domain Bacteria; phylum Bacillota; class Clostridia; order Lachnospirales; family Lachnospiraceae; genus Mobilitalea. Next base: position 9,622 of record JAEVYT010000011.1, read on the forward strand.
CATCCGTAGTCTTTTCTATTATATAATGCGAGTCCGCCATAGCAGCGATTTGAGCCAGATGCGTTATACAGATAATCTGATGATGTTTCGCTATATTGGTAAGCTGTTCGGAGACCTTTTGTGCCGTTCTTCCACTAATACCGACATCTATTTCATCAAAAATCAATGTATCAATTTCATCCTTCTCTGCTAATACAGACTTTATTCCAAGCATAATTCTGGATAATTCACCGCCAGATGCTATCCTCGATATTGGTTTCATCTCTTCACCCGGATTTGTTGATATTATAAATTCTCCATCATCAAAACCATTTGCTGTATAATTCTCCATTCGAATAAAACTCATCCCAAATTTTACATCTAAGAAATTTAATGCAATTAAAGCTTCACAGATCTTAGCGGTGAGTTCCTGAGCTTTTCGTTGGCGAATGTCGGATACTTGTTCTGATAAAGACTTCACCTTTTTCTCTGAATCTTTTAGCGATTTTTCAAGTTTCGCGATATAATCATTATAATCCCTATATTTTCTTAACTTTTCTTCACATTCTTCGCAATGTTTATTAATCAATTCCAAAGAATTGCCATATTTTGATTTCAAATGATTAATTAAATCCAAACGCTTTGTTACTTCGTCAAACTCTTCTTCCGTTTGATCCATATCTGAAAGATATTGGGACAAATCTCTATTCAAATCATTCATTAAAGCGTCGATGTCATTTACCTGACTTAAAAATTCTCCGATTGTTTCATCATACTCTGCTACTTTTGATAGATTTCTTAATGCTCGTCCTACCAAATCTCCTGCATTTCCTGATTCATATCCAGTGAGACTATAAACGTTTTGTAGCCCCTCTGAAATAGCATTTGCATTAGATAACTTTTTATACCGCACCGATAATTCTTCATCTTCTCCTGCCACGATAGATGCGTTCTTAATTTCATTCACTTCATATTCTAAAAATGATATCTCTCTTAATCGTTTCTCTTCATCAATTCCAGCATGATCAAATTCATGTTTTAACTTTGAATATTCTTTATAACATTGTTCCAGATCCTGTTTTATTGAACTAATCTCATCTTTTGCAAAACGGTCAACAATCTCCATATGCTTTTGTTTATGTAAAAGAGATTGATGTTCATGTTGACCATGGATATCAATTAGCATACTTGCGATCATTGATAACGCAGTTGCTGTTACATTCTCTCCATTAATCTTACATATGCTTCTTCCTGACATAATCTTTCTAGATATTATGATCTGTTCTCCTTCAATTGGAATATCCAGTTCAGCCATCTTCCCAAAAACTGCTTCATCATTCGTCTCAAAAACTAATTCTACCAAAGCATATTCTGCACCATTACGAACAATGTCCTTATTAACTTTAGCACCTAGTGCTGCATTCACAGATCCTATAATGATGGATTTACCTGCTCCGGTCTCACCGGTCATGATGTTAAGATGATCCTTAAAATATACTTCCACTTCATTAATAATAGCAAAATTCTTAACGTGTAGGCTGACTAACAATTTATCCCTCTTTTCTGTAAACATATGTTCTGTTAACATTTTATCACACTGAAATTGTTCTTTCAATCCATATTTTAAACCTAGTGTAATTCGACTATTTTCTACCCATATTATGAACATACTGACTAATCAATATGTATAAAAAGAAGGATATGAATGATGGCTCTATCTCATCAAAATTATCCTTCTTTTTTGAAACATTTCTTATATGATAATATTATATCTACTTTTTCTTTTTAACCGTCTTCTTTTTAATCGTCATTTTTTTAACTGTTATCTTGCATTTCAGCTTACGCCCATTTATAGTGGCTGTAACAGTTGTTGTTCCCGGTCCTCTGGTACTTATTGTACCATCACTGTATATTTCAACAATCTTTTGATTCTGAGATGACCATTTAACCTTACTTTTTGCACCTTCAACCGATAACGCTTGTTTATAGGTTGTATATACCTCTGTTGTCAGTTTAGTGTCACTTAAACCTACAACCGTAAGCATAATGGTTGCTTTTTTGCCCGAATCAGTCATAACCGATATAACTGCGACACCGGTAGCTTTTGCAGTAATGATACCTTTTGTTTTATCAACACTTGCTACTCCAGCGTTATTGGAACTCCACTTCACTCCATCCGATGAGTTAGAAGGTGTTAAAACGAACAGAACGCTCTTCTTTTCCCCCTGAACCATCGTGACCTCAGTATCCTGCATCGTAATTCCAGTTGCCGGAATTCGCTCATTTACAGAGAGGTAACATATTGCCTTTCTTCCACTACTATCCAAAGCAGATGCCGTAATTAATGCAGTTCCTTTACTTAAAGCAGTTACTGTACCTGTTGAATCGACAGTTGCCACTTTTGTATTACTTGAGGTCCATTTAGCTGTTTTATATGTAGCATTACTTGGCTTTATAGTTGCTGTTAGTTTTTGTCTGGTACCAACATACATCGAACTTGAGTACTTATTCAAGGATATACTGGTAACTAATGTAACAACCCGTATCTCACAGCTAGCTTCTACCTGACTACCATCCTTTGCGATAGCTGTTATTGTTGCATATCCGAGTTTCTTACCGGTTACTTTACCTTTACTATCAACGGTTGCTACTTTCGTGTTGTTTGACTTCCATGTTACGTTTTTATTCGATGCTGTTTGAGTAGATACGATAGCGGTTAATATAACAGTCTTATTCAGTCCAAGTTTATAGCTAGTAGGGTTTATCTTAATGCTCGATACAAGCTCTTTTACCGTAACCACGCAAATATCAATCATTTGTCCATCTACAGTAGTACATGTGATTGCTGCTGCCCCACCTGCCACACCGGTTACTGTTCCATCGGCCGCTACTGCAACTACGCTATTATTGGAAGATTTCCATGTAACCGATTTGTTTGTTGCTGTTTTAGGCTCTATAGTAGGTGTTAACTTAAACTTTTGTCCTTTATAGATGGTTTTTGTTTTCGAATCTAATGATATTCCTGTTACAGGCTGAGTAACATTGATTTTACATATCGCAAGATATCCATTAATTTTTGCACTAATCAAGGTGGATCCTGATGATATCGCTGTAACTTTACCGTAATCATCTACCTTGGCTATATTCGTATCATAAGAACTCCATTCAATTTTATTATCTGTGGTATCAGCAGGGGTTAATGTGGCTTTTAAAAATTCAAACTTCCCTGCCAATAAATCAATAACTGTTTTATCCAATTTAATACCAGTAGCAGATTGCTTAACGTCTATGGTGCAATACGCTGTTAGTCCACCATCCACAGTTTTTAATATAATAACAGAAGTACCAACCGCCTTCGCTGTAACCTTTCCGGCTCCGTCTACTGTAACCACCGCTGTATTAGTGGAAGTCCAAGTGACATTGCGATTGCTGGCATTATCCGGTAACAAGTTATATTTTAACTGATCAGTATTTCCTGTAAACATTGTCTTATTTTTTTCTAAAAGCTCTAGAGACTGCGTAGGGATTAAGATTGTCAAATTACAAATAGCCGTTACTTTAGGATTATCCTTTGAGGTTGCTATGATCGATACTGTTCCAGGTTTTAATAAAGTAACAAATCCATTATCATCTACCGTTGCTTTTGTTGTATCTGCAGATTGCCATAATATGGTCTTATCCATTACATTATCCGGTGCTACTGTAGCACTTAACTGATAATTCTTGGCTGTCAGATTAATTGAAACTTCTGTTTTGGAAAGTGTAATTTTTTGTACCGGCTGTCTCACCGTTATTTCAATTGATCCCATTTCTACATTATATTCATTTGTTGCTGTTATTGTTGCTCTACCACCTGCAACCGCTTGGATCGTGGCAGTTGTCGCCGGATTCGCCACTGTATTAATTTTAACTACGGATGGATTGGATGAACGCCAATTTAATTTAAATCTTGCATCCTTTGGCGTGATGGTAGCTGTTATTGTCTGTAATTCTCCAATATCCAGTATCGTTTTATAACATGCTAGCTCAACTTTTGTAACTGATTTCTTTACAGATATCTCACAGGTAGCGGTCATTACAACGCCCCCGATCGTCTGCTGTGCAGTTATCGTAACATCACCGGTTGATATCGCTTTTACCATTCCTTCTTCAACACTTGCTATATTAGGGTTTGTTGATGTCCAAATAACCTGAGTGAGTGGATCACTAACCAATGGTTCCAATTGAAGTGTTTGTCCTATTTCAAGATCAGCTGATGAATTATTAAGTGCTAATTTATCAATTACTGTAATATTAATCACAAAAGGATCCACCATCGTTGAACTATCATACAGCTTATTTGCCGCATTATAATTCAACTGTATCTGAACCTTTCCCTTCGTCTTCGCAGTGAATACATAGTTGGTTGCGTTAAAACTTGCTATATTAGAATTACCTGATAAGTAAACAGGTGCTGTAAATATCCCGGTTCCCGGAAGGTTGGAATTATCCAGCAAGCTATAAGTATTGCCCACAACCATAACTAAATCTTTATTCGGAATACGAATCGGAACCACAATCTTCATATATGCATAGGGTGCATTCGTATTCTCATTATAGCTTGAATTTGCAAAAGCAAATATTTCATAAGTACCAGCTTTCACATTACTAAAGTTAACATTACCGTTAGTCTGGCTTATGCTATAAGTCATCTTGGTTGAAGAACCAGCAGGAATTACCTTTTTGGTTCCACCTGTAGTGTCATATATAACCCATTTCAAATTATTTCCCAATGTTGAATTGGATTTTACTGTAAATTCCGATGGTACATTATCAACTATTTGGGGAACATTAATATCATCACTGGAATTATAATCAACTATTTGACCAGAGCTATCCGGTAGCGATACTGTGAAGTTGGGTGCAACAACCACTCTCATCTTAGCCGACATTGGTTTATCGCCATACAAAGTCTTTGTAGAAACCGTTATATCTGCACTACCTGCTCCTACTGCTTTTAGCTTACCTCCACTATCTACCGTAACAACTCCGACATTACTACTTGACCAGTCTACCAGTGAATTATCTATCGAATCATCTCCTGTAGAACCGTCCGCTACCACGTATTTGATATATGCAGTTCTCTCCTGTCCAATCGTATCAAAGGTCATAATACGTTCATCATTGGTCGTCGAATAGATGATACCTGACATCTTGGCATAGTCGAAAGCCAAATCCACTCGGATAACGCAGTAAGCCATAAACCCGTCATCAAAAACAGCTGTAATCGTAGCATAACCTGGGCTCTCACGTCTCAATTGTACAAAACTTTTATTATCATATGAAGTATCATGTACGGAAACAATCTTGTCATCCGAACTTATCCATTGTTTTACCTGTGCTGTGGAACCGCTCGGCGATACGATACTCATATAGGCCGTTTGCGTATTCAGCTGCGCTTGATTGCCAATAGAAAGCGACTGATTATTGAATACAAAATAATAATCATTAGCAGCATCTGCCTGTATGGAACGGGCAAATAATGCTATCGCAATTGCGGATAAAATCGCACCTATAATAATCGTATATTTATATTTTAATTTAATTAATTTCATCATTAGATAACCTCCCAAACAATCCTATAGAATTTATCGGCAAACAAATCTATAATAATTAGCTTATGTGCTGATATTTTAAATAAAATATTTGGCATTACTGTGTCATCTATTGATAAAATAGGCAAAGATTCAACATTTTTCGATTTTATTTAATTTTCATCGCTCTCATTGCATTAAGAAGTGCCAGTAGTGCAACTCCTACATCGGCAAAAATTGCAAACCATATGGAAGTATACCCCAGAAATGCTAGCACCATGATTAAGGCCTTGACCCCCAAAGCAAATATGATATTCTGAAATACAATCTTTTTTGTCTTAAAAGCTATTCTGATTGCAGTCACTATCTTTGTTATATCATCATTCATAATAACCACATCAGCCGCCTCAATTGCTGCATCTGATCCAATTCCCCCCATCGCTATACCAACGTCAGCTCCTGCTAAAACTGGGGCATCATTAATTCCATCACCAACAAATACTATCTTGCCCTTTCCCATTATTTTATTCTTAAACTCTTCAAATCTGTTCACTTTGTCCTGAGGTAATAATTCCGCCTCATATTCGTCTACACCGCATACACCGGCAATTTCTTTAGCCGCATTCTTATGATCTCCGGTAAGCATAATGGTTTTTTTAACCCCTAGTTCCTTTAGTTGCTCCATCATACCCCTTACTCCGGGTTTTATCTCATCATTAATTAACAGATATCCCAGATACTCCTCATTTTCAGCTACATATACGATGCTTCCGTTTATCTCTGGCTCCTCGAATTGGATACCAAATTCCTTCATTAATTTTTCATTACCAGCATAAATTTGATTGCCTTCAAACTCTGCAATAACCCCTTTTCCTGAAACTTCAGTGATATTTTGTGCAGGCCTTATGGTAATCTCTTGTTTTTCTACAAAATTGATGATAGATTTTGCTATTGGATGTGTAGAATTACTCTCAGCTATCGCTGCAAGCTGAATTAATTTTTCACGATCTGCTTCCTCCACAGGCTCTATTTTTGAAACCTCAAATATTCCCTTCGTTAAGGTTCCGGTTTTATCAAAGACTATCGTATCTACCTGATTGAGAGCTTCCAGAAAATTACCTCCCTTAATTAACACACCATGTTTTGCTCCACCACCAATACCTCCAAAGAAGCTTAATGGAATCGATATAACCAGTGCACACGGGCAGGATATAATCAAAAAGCTTAATGCACGATACAGCCAAACCGAAAAGCTACCAAACCCTAAAAGAGGAGGGAATATAGCAACCGCTAGAGCAGAGAATACAACAAAAGGAGTATAGTATCTAGCGAACTTTGTGATAAACTTCTCACTCTCCGCCTTCTTACTTCCTGAGTTCTGAACCAATTCTAATATCTTTGAAACTGTTGACTCACCAAATACTTTGGTAACTTCTATCTCAATAACACTGCTGGTATTGATTGTTCCTGATAGCACAGTATCACTAACACGAATCGCTCTCGGAACACTTTCACCGGTCAAAGCTCTGGTATCTACAAAGCTACTGCCTTTTGAAACCAATCCATCAAGCGGTATCTTCTCCCCTGGCTTAACAAGGATAGTATCACCCACTACCACCTGTTCGGGTGTAACAACCGTAACACTACCATCAACCAGCTTATTCGCATAGTCCGGTCGAATATCCATCAGACCTGCAATATTTTTCTTTGAATTATTTACTGCCATATCCTGCAGCAACTCACCGACACCGTAGAATACCAATACAGCAACCGCTTCTGTATGATCGCCAATCAAAAATGCTCCAAGAGACGCTATTCCCATCAAAAAGTTTTCATCAAACACTTGACCTTTTAGTATATTTCTCACTGCATTGCGTAGTATTTCAAATCCAACTAAGATATAGGCAACGATAAAGCCTACTAATTTTACAGCTTCGGGCAATGGAGTAAATGCAAATATCGCTGTTAACACTACTGATAATACAATTCGAATCAGATAAGATTTTAAGGATCCCTCCTCCTCACCTCCGTGGCTATGACCATGTTCATGGGCATCCTCATGTGTATGTTCGTTCTTATGATGCTTTGTAGTAGCCACTTCCTCATTTGATAAATCATGCACAACAACTGAAGATTCATGCTTAGATACAATCTTTTTCAACTGATTCGTAATGTCATCTGATATCTCATCCATGACCAGACTCATTTTACCGTTCATCAAATTAATGTTTGCTTCTTTTACCCCTGGCAATGAACCTACTTCTCGTTCAATCTTGGAAGCGCAATTTGCACAGCATAGACCATCTAATAAATACTCCTTTTTCTTATCCATAATCATCTCTCCTCTATATGCTCAAGTCCAATTTCTAATAGATTTTTTACATGCTCATCAAGCAACGAATAGATTGCATTCTTTCCTTCTCGACGATACTTAACTAACTTTTCTTGTCTCAATGTTTTAAGTTGATGAGATATGGCTGATTTCGTCATATTCAGCAGTGCAGCAAGATCGCACACACACATCTCCTGTTGCTCAAGCGCCCATAAAATCTTTATTCTGGTGCTATCTGCAAACATTTTATAAAAATCTGCTAAGTCATAGAGTTTTTCTTCGTCCGGCATGTGAAGCAAAACCTGTTCAATAACTTCGGTATGTACTATTTCGCAATCACAAAATTCGGATTTATTATTATAGTTCATAAGTACTCCTCTCATCGTTTACTCGCGTCGTTTTGTTATAAGTTATTTTTTCAATTAATCAAAACATTTATTCAATACAACGGTTGTTCAGTTGAGTAATTGTTCAACCGTTAATTCCATTATATACATGTAAGTGATTTTTTGCAACATGTTTTTTTATAATTTAATCAGTTATTTTATAATATTGAAAATTGTCAGATTACCCTATATAATATTTTCACAAACCAAGAAAGGAATCCTTTTATGAATCTACATTTTAAGAAATGCACCTTCGATGACCTTGAAACGTTACGTATTATATCTTATCAAACTTTTTACGATACATTTAGCGAAAGCAATACACCTTCTAGCATAGATGCTTATATGGATAACGCATTTCAGATTAAAAAGCTTGAGAGCGAACTATCAAATCCTCATTCGGCATTCTATTTTTTATATAATGAGGACGAAATTGCCGGATATGTAAAATTAAATGAATATGAAGCCCAAACAGATATTCATGATCCTAATTCTATCGAAGTGGAGCGAATTTATCTATTGGAAGATTTTCAAGGAAAAGGGTTGGGAAAAGCCCTAATTGATAAGGCTATTGATGTGGCTCATAACGTAAAGAAAGATTATCTATGGCTCGGTGTATGGGAAAAGAACGAAAAAGCCATTGCTTTTTATAAAAGAAACGGCTTTTTTAAAATAGATCAACATTCATTTTTTATGGGTGACGAAGAACAGACCGACTATATTATGCGTAAAGATTTAAAGTAGAATAAATAAATGTAGCATTATTATATTCCCTAATAATACACTCTCATAATTACTGATCAAAGAATTTGACACCCAGTATTAATTTTCTTACTACCCCTTAAAATGATTATAAAACTCCTTTAAATCCGCCTTGCATTCCGGCGCCAAGTTTTTCTTGCTCGTATTTTGCAGGGCTCCCTCTAGTGCATACAAACGATGAATGCAGGCTGACACATCTATTTCTTTTATTTTTAGCCATGCCTGCTTGCTCCCGATTAATTTTAACTCCTCAAAAGATATAATCCCAACTTGATTAAGCTGTCTTTCTACCTCAGGTCCGATATTCGGTAACTGCGATAACTCCCCCATATTCTCCTCCTTATATAAACACTGCTGCCTTACAGATATTATTTCCACTGATTCGTTTTTATTACAAGGAAACTCAATGCTACGATCAGTATATCAAAAAAGGATGATTACGGAAAGATGCATTTTACGTTTCTAATATTAAATCACCCTATGTTTGGCAATTCCTTACACAAGCAAAGCTTGTCCAATTCCTATACGATGATTTGATGCGTCTTACCATCATCGATAAGTGATATTCGATTCCCTTTAATCTTTTCTCCATCTAAAGTCAGCTCCGAAGTGGTCATCACTCCCTTGCTTCGACTTTCCACCTCTATCTCATAAACAGCTGTACCATAACGATAAGAAATCGAATACGTCCCAAAAGTTTCCGGGGTTGCAGGATCGATGATGAGTTGATCACGTTCTTTTCGTATTCCCAAGAACCAGCTTACTAACCCTTGATACATCCATCCGGCAGAACCGGTATACCAGCTCCACCCTCCTCTTCCTGTATAAGGTGGACTAAGTGATATATCTGCAATCATCACATAGGGTTCTTTCTCATAACGGATGGCATTCCGTTTATTAGCGGTGATATGAATTGGATTTAACATTGTAAATAAAGTGTTCGCCATTTTATAATCCTTTATCATGGATGTTGCAATCGCCAACCACACTGCAGCATGAGTATATTGACCACCATTTTCACGGATACCCGGAATATAATTCTTAATATAGCCTGGATTATTTTGTGTCTTATCGAATGGGGGCGCTAACAGCAATGAGATAGATTCCTCCTCTCTGACCAGATACTTCCAGGCAGATTGCATTGCCGTCTGCGCTCTATCTTTTTTTGCTCCGTTTGATATCACACTCCATGATTGACTAATGGAATCTATTCTACATTCGTCATTTTCTTTCGATCCCATTTTTGAACCATTATCATAATACGCCCTTAGATACCATTCTCCATCCCATGAATTTTCCTCAATGCTTTTTATTAAATTCTCTCTCTTTTCTTCCAGTTCCTTCGCAAATGCGTCATCGCCCTCCTGATAACAAATTGGTATAAATTCTCCCAAGGTATAATAGAGGAACCATGCAAGCCACACACTTTCTCCCTTACCATCCTTACCCACTTCATTCATACCGTCATTCCAATCTCCACCACCCATCAATGGAAGTCCATGCTCTCCGAAATGAGTGATTTGAATTGTTTTTTTACTGTGCTCATATACAGATCCTGACATCTCTGAGACTTCAGGTGTAATCATTATTTCATGCTGATCCTCTCTCAATGTCGGTCCTTTAATATAAGGTACCATCTCCTTAGTAATAGAAGTGTCACCAGTATTTTTGATATATGCTGCCACTGCATATGGCAACCATAATAAGTCATCAGAAATTCGGGTTCTAACTCCCACCCCCATAGGTGGATGCCACCAATGCTGTACATCTCCCTCCTCGAACTGTCTACTACAAGCAATGAGAATTTGGTTTCTCAGCACTTCTGGCTTAGTAAACAGTAGTGAAAATGTATCCTGGAGCTGATCTCTATATCCGTAAGCTCCACCACACTGATAAAATGCCGCTCTTGCATTTATTCTACAGGATATCGTCTGATAAAGTAGCCAGTTATTAACCATGAAGTCAATCGCTTTATCTTGTGTTTTAACTTGTATTACACCGAGTACTTCATTCCAGTAATCATTTACCTTACCAAGTTCCTTATCAAATTTGGTAATATCCTTATATTTATTACGGACATCACGAATAGTAGCAGTCTCAGTACTTTGTCCAATTCCAAATAATATCGTTCGGCTCTCGCCAGGATTAATTGCAACCGAAGTTTGAATCGCCCCACAGGGATCATAACCGACACCGGTATGGTTTGAAAATTTATGATCCAGTCCGTGTGGCTCCCTTACAGTACCTTTTAAACCCAAAAATTCCTGTCGATCTCCGGTATACCCTTTAATCATTTCACTTGAAAAAATAAATGATCTCGTATTGGTAAATTGAAAGGTATATAGGTTTTTGGCACTCAAATATTCATGCTCATTATTATATGAAGTTAAGATATAAGGATTCGTATGCTCTCTCTGCGTACCCAACACCCATTCAATATAATAGGTTGCACTGAGGTATTTCACCTTATCGGAATGGTTTATCAGATCTAATTTCCATAGCTTTACCGATTCCTCTAAAGGAGTAAACACAGTTAAATCTGTTGACAATTCGTTTTCTTCATGAAGAAATCTGGAATAGCCAATTCCATGTCTGACACGATAGATTCCATGATCTGATTTTCCCAATGAAACCGGCGTTATAACCTCTCCTGTGATTTCATCAAACAGATAAATTGCTTCCGTTGGAGGATCGCTCACCGGATCATTCGACCATGGAGTTATCTTATTCTCCCTGCTGTTTGCTGCCCAAGTAAAGCCGGCTCCCGATTCTGAGATATGAAATCCAAACTCTTTGTTTGCTATAACATTAATCCAAGGAACTGGAGGCTTGCAGGTTCCATCCAGTACGATCTCATATTCTTTCCCATCCTGAATGAACCCTCCAAATCCGTTAAAAAATTCATACTTTTCTTCCTGTATTTTTGAAAGGCCCCGATCATTAACAGAATCCATGCAATTTCCTCCTTCCTAATCTTCTACTAGTTCCGTGATTTTTTCTTTGATGCTCTTAAAATAGATACCCGTTTGATCAGAGAATACCACTCTAGCAACCGTAAAAAGCAAATCAATTTCTGCTGGTATCATCTGATAAGAATGAAGCAAGAATAAGCTCGGTTTATCTTCACTTGCATCATATATTCTTAAGGAGCTTGATAAATCATTGATTAATACATCCAATTCTTGCATATAACCATGCTTAGCTTCACTTAACAATATTAAATCAACATTGACGCGGTTAATCCTTAGATATTCATATGCCTTCAGTACATCCTTAATGATCTCCGCTTCATCGATGGAGTGAATCAGGAGGAGCATAATTGGGTTATCTCCGGATATTCCGAATCTCCAGAGAAAGCTCTGGTTTTGAAAATTCCTACGAATATTCTCCTTCGGCCCTCTGTATAGAGCATTCGGATAATAGATAGGACTAATCAAATCTTGAAATGCATTTAACTGGTACCTAGTAATCTCCAGATACTTCAGCTCTATATCCCTTTGCAAACGGAATTTTTCATATATATCGTCGATACGATAAGAGGTATTAAACTCTCCACTAATGTGGATTGCCTCCGCACGATCATCACAAACTCCTGTAATAAAGGATACATGTTGCGTCTCTCCCGGGTTTAGCGTAATCGTTACACGGATACTCATAATCGGATCATTGCAAAAGCCGGCATGATTAGAAAATGTTTGATTATTTACAACTGCATCAGGATTTTCTAACGAGTTATTTCTACCAATAAACTTCAAGCGATCATTTTCATATTCCAGCTTTTTTATTACCCCTGAATCAGCCTTTACCATATGAAGAACATATGGGTTAGAACCACCCTTGTTTCCTCTCCTCTTAGATAAAAAAGTTGCATGCTCTTCGATAAACTCACTCTCAATAAATAATTTATTGAATGCAGGATGGCTTAATTCCGCCATATGACTATCACCGACCACCTCAATATAGCTGGTAACCTCTAATTGTTTTATATCACTACCATGATTTATCAGAGAAACTTTACGTATTTCAATATTATGATCCGGCGACAAACTGATCTTAGTCTGAGTCTCCATATCACCGTCTTTTCTTTTGAATTCCGCTTTATGAGGAGCAAAAATAACCTGATAGTCCTCCGGCTGTGTTCTGGTCGGGTGATATGAAACACTCCAATAGTTGTTATTATTAACATTTTTAATATAGGTGTAATTACCGGTATTTGCATAAATATCCGCCCTCCACCGATACAACATCATATTTTTATACTTACTAAAACCATCTCCATCGGAAGTAATCATCAGTGAGTACTTATTGTTGGAAAGCATATTCGCAATTGGAAATCTTGGTGCGACACTGTTGATATATCGGTTACTATAATCCTCCTCTCTAAGATGTATCTTTCCAATACGAATTGTATATCCGTGCTTAGCAAGGGATACCAGATGAGATTGTCTCTTCTCCTCAAGTAAAACTTCCGTAGCTTTTACAATTGGCTCTGCGTGAAAGCGTTTTCTCCAAATACCTTCCTGTAACATGTTATTTATACTAACTATAATCATTCCCTGGTGGTGCGCCATAAACGATTTTACGATGCTATAGGGTGTTAAATCAACGGAGTTTGGACTACTAAAATCCAGTGCTTCATAAAACCCATACTCCCCATATCCTCCAAGTCGAATTAATTCCCTAAGATTTGAGAAACCTTCCTTACCGGCATATTCTAACGCAAGCATCGTAGCATAAGGAGTCACAACCAGAGAGTTTTGCCTTACCGGCTGCAACCGAAGCTTTGGTACTCCGAAAGCCTTATACTGATAGTTTGAATTCATATCAAATCGATAGAATTGTGATTCTGATATTCCCCAGGGGATTTTCATCTCTTTCGCATAGTTCATATGCTGACAAACTGCTGCCAATGAAGATTCTGCATATACTGAATCTTCATACTCCCGGAGGACCAGATTGGGCATCAAATACTCAAACATTGTACCGCTCCAGGATACAAAACATGGCATACCATTTATCATGGTTAGTGGTCGTCCAAGTTTTTGCCAGTGTCGCAAAGGCACCTCACCTCTGGCGATGGCCAGAAAGCTTGTCAATGCAGATTCTGAAGCCATCAAATCATAACACCCTGCGTCAAGTGTACCAGAATTCGTATGGTAACCGATATGGAACAAACAGCGTTTTTCATTGAACAAGAAATGGAAATCCACATTTGCAAGATTATGATCAATTTTATTACATAAATCTTTAATTCTTAATATTAAGGATTTTGCACCTTTAATGTCTTGTTCCTCTAACTGTCTTAGCGTAGGACATTCAGAAATACCAACTTCCTTCAGCTTAAAGTCCGAAGCCTCCTTTACCACGTATTCAATGATTTCAAGAAATTCCTTACACCAAATTGGATCTTCCTCTTGATTACATTCTCTACAACCAAGATCTTCCCAAATATCTCTGATCTCTTCGACGAATTCACCAATTGATTGGTATTCTTCCTTTAATGCCCCTTCGTATTTACTCAATTTCATGGTTTTGTTAATTTCATGAATCAGCTCAATAGAAAAAATCGGAACATCAAGTAATTCAATCAATCCATTCTTTAAAGCTATCAAATGACCGATATAGTTACCACTGTCTACTGTGGAGATATAAGCCGGGTTTAAAACCTCCAGGGTTTTTATCTGGTACCAATTATACAGATGTCCTTTCCATTTCATTAATTTCTGTATGGTATTCATAACATTTTCAACATGCTCCACCGCTGCACTAATCGTTAAAAAGCCCAGATCTCTAGCCGACAATATTGCAAGTAACTGTAAACCAATATTGGTTGGAGAAGTTTTATCGCTTTGCTTCTCTGCTCGTGACAGCTGATAATTATCGGGACACAACCAGTTATTTTCCCTCGTTGACATGTCCTTAAAAAACAACCACGTTCGCCTAGCTGTATCTAGTAATAACTCTTTATCTTCACTACTAATTTCAACCTCAGCAGTATCCTTAGGTTGACTCAGCCGGTAAGCATAACGATACGAAAAGATCCAACTTAATACCACAATTGCATATATAAGAGCTCCTATCAAGCTGATATCCACAAATCGAAGTAAGATCACCATGAAGAAGCAGGGGATCAAACTACTCCACATAATCAGGAAGTATCCTTTTTTTGTATTTATAACGGAAGCATCCACGTTCTCTGCTGTATTCCATCGAAGAAGATTCCGCTTACTGATTAATAAGCGATACATTGTACGAAGCATCGCATCCGTAGCAATATATGCTCTATAAGGAGTCAATACTAATTCCGCATATGCTCTTTGAAGCATTACAAAAAGTTCTTTTAGAAAACTTTTCGTTACTAATGCAAGCTTAGGGCGGAATAACTTCTGTATCGTGATTGCTATTACCAGCACGATAAATTGAAATGCATCTACAAAGAAAACCAAACCAATCCATAGATAAAAGATAGTCGGAAACAATGCGAGATTTAACAGAATAATTAAAACTTTACTCATTGGTATCAAGCTTCTTCTTAAATTATCAAAGATTTTCCACCTAGATAGTGCACAGAGAGGCTTACCATTCTTTACATTGCTTTTAAATAACCACGGAAGTAACTGCCAATCTCCACGTATCCACCGATGCTCTCTTTTTGCATAAGATATCACACTGCTCGGAAAGCTATCCATAATTTTAGCTGTACTTGAAAACGCCGTTCGCGCATAGCAGCTTTCCAATAAGTCATGGCTTAACACTCTATTCTCAGGAATCACATTATTCAAAAGTTTATGAAAAGCAGCCACATCATAGATTCCTTTACCGGTATAAATTCCTTCATCAAAAATATCCTGATAAATATCCGAAATCACTGCGCTGTAATGTGCCAAACCAGACTGTCCTCCGAAAATCTCAGCAAACCGACTCCCCTTCTTGTCTACGATATGATTTCTGACAGAAGGTTGTATGATAACATATCCCTCTTTGACCTTCTTACTTTGCTCTTCCACAATAGGTTTGTTTAATGGATGGTCAATTAATCCAACAAGCTTAGCAGCATTATCGCGAATCAGATTTGTATCCGCATCCAGTGTGATAACGTATCGATATGTCCCCATAAGTTCTTCATCCGTTAAAACCATAGAAAAGGTCGTATTCTCTTTATCTATGCCATTTAGGAGATTATTAAATTCCTCTAGCTTGCCTCTCTTTCTCTCCCAACCCATATAACAATTTTCAGACTTATTCCATTTTCTATAACGTATAAACAGAGAAAATCGTTGATGCTTGGAATAGTACATCTCATTCAACTCATTCATACGGCTAATTAATGCACTCTCTATCTGCTCATCCTCCGGTGTAAATTCGTCCGGTGAGTCTTTGTGATCAATCAAAAGTGCAAAATACAGATTGGATTGCCTGTTAGCAAGATAATGTTTATGCAAACGTTCCATGTAATCTAATCCTTGTTCCTTCGAGGATACAATAACCGGCATCACGACGAAGGTTCTTGCATTATCCGGAATTTCACTAACATAATCGAGGGAAGGAATTTTCTTCACCTTAATATGCCTCGTAAACATAAAATTTGTCAGTTCCATCGTAATGCCAATCATTACAGGAGATGCGGCTAACATAAATAACACCAACGAAAGATATCGACTGCTCTCGTTACTTTTACTTAATAAAAACCCTAGAGCTATATAGATACAAATGGTCAAAAAAGCTAAGGTAACCACATAACAACTGCCTTTTGTATTTTTCTTTCTCATAATATTTTTATTAGCTGGTTTATTTAAAACCTTCGACTTTAGTAACGGATAGCCTTTTGATAATAGATAAGTTCCTACATGATGTGATTGATGTAATCCTTCTTTCCCTTCAATGGCTAACTCTAATACATCATTTACAATTTTTTGTTCTTCCAACTTATAGCGATGTGCTAATTTGACAATAACACCTCGATACATTCCCTTGCTTTCTGAATCCATCAGATGATATATTCCCTCTGGATCTTTAGAAAGTACCTGTTCTAAGTAGGAGAACTCTTCATAAAATCCTTCCAGATTAAATTCATTAATTTCTCTCAGGCTTACAATGAGAGAACGAATTCTGGTCTCTAGTAGGGATTCAATCTTACCCTCTTCCACAAATACCTGCGCAGGTGTTAACTGAGTCCCTTCTGTTCGGATATGATATTCCAGATATTGTTGAATCGCCAAATCATCATAGGACATATTTTTCAATAGATATATCACATGTGCATGAAATGAAAAATTACTTTTGCACTCCTCATCGATCTCTGTTAGTAATACACGAATATCTGTCCCATTCTTTTCATTCTCCAGTCTTTCTCGGACAAATAAATCTGCCCTTGATTTTAGATGAATGATATGAAGAATATCCTCTGCTACCTCAATAATATGCTCCAATAAACAAAAGCCCAACATCTCCGGCAAAACCCATAGTTCTTTATCAGTTAACGGAATATTTTTTTGGTATGCCGCCAGCATTATAGCAATATTTTCTTCATCGAGATGACCTTTGGATAACGCAACCATCTTCTTCGCAACAATGTAAATTCTAGGATACCCACGATATTCTTTATTTCTTAGTATTGGTAGAATCTCATAACTCGTTCCCGATGTTCTAACCTTTTTAATCTCACGATACATCATCTGAAAATTATCAAATAACCAGCGAGCAGCAGGAATTAGCGTTATTATATCTGTGGATATCGCAGAAATCTCATTTCTTATTTTATTTAGCTTTTTATACGCGATTTGATTGTAATCATCCAGCACGAAATTATATTTCATCAGCTTGACAAGTTCATGACTTCTTGCGAGTTCCTGCATCTGCTGTTCAATTTCTGTCGTAGTAAGAACGGTGTTATTGCCGGAAGACTCTATATTAAAACGCAGTCTTTTATGAAAATGACTAAAACGATAGTAGAGAAAAATAAGTATACTCCAAATAATTGCAATAACAATAATTAAAACCTTGACCCCTGTCGGAATATATATAGTAAACTGATAACCTTCCAATATAGTAAGCAATGTGACTCCTCCTTAATAATTGCTAAAAAACAGCACAAGTATATATTGTGCTGTTTTTGTGATTCTTATTATATTGATTGTTAATTTAATCAAATCCATATCAATTCCGAATTAATAAGATAGAACTTAATTAGCTCTCTACGAATTTTACTAAAACATCATTAAATTCGCTTTTTTGATCATAAAAGGCTGCATGGCCTGAGAACTCAAAAGGTACCAGTATTGAATTCTTAATCATCTGCTCCTGAATTTGCCCTAACTCAAACGGAACTACCTTATCATGAATACCATGGATAATCATGGTAGGTACATCAATTTCCTCTAAATCAGAGAATAACACTTCTTTAATCCAGGTTTCAGAAACAGCAGCGGTTGCCCAGCCAGCCGCCTGTAACCCAACTTGGAAGAACCAATCAGCGAAAGGCTCAGTAATTAATTGGAAAAAGAATACATTTCCAAAGTTCTGTAACATCTGTGGACGGTCATTATTTGCTCCATCAATCAAATTCTGTACAACACTGATATCCACCCCATAAGGAAAATTAGGGCGTTTGATTAAGCTCGGAGCCGCTGCCGCTGCCAAAACCAACTTAGCTACCCCTTTCCCCTTATGTCTTCCCATATATCTTACAGCAATGGAACCACCGGTCGAATGGCCTAAGAGTGTAAAATCTTTTAATTCCAGCGCATCTACCACCTGGCTTACATCATCCGCCAAGGTATCGTAATCATATCCATGAAAAGGTTTATCCGAATTACCAAATCCCCTTGTATCAATCCCGATACAACGATAACCTAACTTTGGTATCTGATCAAATTGATATTCAAATAGTTTCGTGCTTCCCGGCCAACCATGAAGAAACAAAATTGTTTTCTCCCCTTCCGGATTTAAATCTTCTACATAAATATTTACATTGTTCTCAACTGTAACATAATAACCCATAACGTTCTCCCGAATGAATCTTATTCAGATTATTATATTCATAGCAAAAGTAAATGTCATACATTTCTATTATTAGTTATCATTTTAATTTATAATCATATAATTTTATATATATGCTTAAGGGGGAAATTAAGTGGAAATCTATGTGGTTCAACCTGGTGATACAATTGAATACATTGCTGAAAAGTATAACGTATCCACAGCAAGACTAATTCAAGATAATGGTTTGGATAATCCCACCTCACTTGTTCCCGGTCAAACCATTGTGATATTTTTCCCTACAAAAACATATACAGTGCAAGAAGGGGATTCTTTGTACAGTATCGCAACGGAATTTAATATCACTATTATGCAGCTAATAAGAAACAATCCTGACTTATATAATCGCGATTATATCTATCCTGGTGAAGTATTAATTATCAGTTACGATATCGAATATGATATTACCACTAATGGTTTTGCTTACTACTTTATTAATCGGGATACATTAAAGAAAACCTTACCGTATCTCACCTTCCTATCCATCTTTAATTATAGAGCGACCAAAGATGGTAGAATCAATTCTTATGGAGATGATAGTGATATCATTAATCTTGCTAAATTATATAAAACTATTCCTTTATTAATGATCTCTACCCTATCCATTTTAGGTGAAGCTAATACCGAATTGGTTTATGAAATCCTATTAAATGATGACATAGGAAATAATCTAATCAAAAATACTTTACAAACTGTACAATCAAAGGGTTTTAAAGGAGTCAATGTTTTAATCAGTAGCATTAACAGTACCAATCAGGGGTATTATGTAAAATTTCTATCAAGATTATCAGATGTATTAAAAAAAGAGAATTATATCCTAGTAGTAACAATTAACCCTAACATCACACAAGTAGGAGATTCTGTATTCTTCGAACGACTTGACTATAACAGTATTGGTCGAATTGTATATCAATTAGTATTTACCCAATACGTATGGGGACAAAACAAACAGCCACCCGGTCCAGTCAGTTCGACCTTCTTGCTGCGTTCCTTTTTAGAATATATCCAAGCTACTGTAACAAGTAACAACATTTCCTTAGGTACCCCGTTAATCGGTTACGATTGGACTCTTCCCTATGTACCGGGAAAATCTGTTGCAAACGCAATGACTGTCAATTCAACAATAACTCTGGCTAATGATACTGAATCGAGTATTCAATTTGATGACGCTTCGCAAACACCTTACTTCACATATTACAGCTCCTATAATGTCTTGCCGGAAGAACATATAGTATGGTTTATTGATGCTAGAAGTATAAGATCACTATATGATCTGATTATTGAGTTTAATTTTGTTGGATCAGGAATTTGGAATATCAATCATTACGATCAACAATTATGGTCTATGATTAATGCTAAATTTGTAATTATTAAGATAATGTCCGATCATTAAATATATTATTAAAATAATATATTCGCAGGACATCGTATGACTCCATCCTATGTTTTAATAATCGCATATACTAAAATAGGAGCTAATCTTTATGCCATTTTTAAATCCAGATAGAAAACCACGTATTCGCCATCCTCAAGGTCATCCCATTGCTGTCATCGCCGCATTTAATACTCTTGGTGGTATCATGCCACGATATTTTTGCATTGAGGATGACAACTCAGAATTATTCAAATATCAGGTCTCCTCAGTCAAGCAGATCAAAGACAAATACATGATCAAAGTATTTTATTGTACCTATGATGCCTACGGTTATCGTAACAATATCATTCTTAATTATGATATAACAAAATGTATTTGGGTTATGGGATAACTAAGATGCTGCATAATAATTTATTCTATAAAAATAATGCTATCTGCCACAATATTAGATGTGGGCAATATAGCATTTATTTTTGATTGTTATTAATTTTGTAATGTTCTTTATGCTTTGTTTTTATAATCCTTATAGATTAAAAAAGAGATTGGCAAAACTACTATCCCGACAATAGCATCCAATAAAATAATAATATAATAACCCGGGGTATATATTTTACCTTGTATCAGCGAGTCATAAGCAAAAATATAGTAAATAAAAAACGGCAGGTACATAACTAGCAATAATAGCACCAACTTACCATAATTTTTCACACCAGCCTTAAAACCATTTTTTAAGCCCTGAATAATCTTAATATTATCAAGAAAGATGGATGGTAACCACAAAATAATGAAAGGCATAGCAAGTATAAGAAGTATTACCGTAATTAGCATAATTACTATTGATACAATTAGTATATTATCCCCTCCACTCAAGGCCAACATCATAAAAGCGAATAATACTGATACGATTCCAATAATAATTGAGAAACCAAATACAATGGCCCCGGATAATAGTGCCATAAGTAAAACACGAACAAAAAACTTTTTAATACCCGGAAAAAAGGATTTTAATGACGTTTTACCATAATCAATTGCTTCAGCCATCATATTTCCATACCCAGATATAAATAACAACGATAAACCACACATTAACAAAGATGCTATTAACATTTTCATCATTGCAAACATATAACCTGCAATGTCAAAACTCTCTCCCTGAATATAATCATACATATTATGCGGATAAAGCGAGAAGTAAATCAAAGCTGTTATTGCAAAAAAAATGAAATAGACCAAGATAATTGAATTATTTTCCTTTAGTAACTTTATTGACTTTTTGATCATTATAAATTCCCCCAACGATATCTTTCGTTTTTCCTATCATATTTATTATATACGAATTGGTAAGGAATTACTATGAGAATTTGATGATAAAATCATTAATTAATACGCTAGGATCTCATATCCATTATCTGTAATCAGAACGGTAACCTCCCATTGAGCAGAGTCCGTTCCATCTTTTGTGGTTATTGTCCATCCATTCTGATTGTTTAATTCGACGTCAGCCTTCCCCTGATTTATCATAGGTTCAATTGTAAATACCATACCTTGAACTAACAACATATCTGTGCCGCTTTTCGTTACATAACTAACATACGGTTCTTCATGAAATTCAATCCCAATTCCATGACCACCGATTTCTTCAACAACAGTATAACCGTTTGATCTTACATAATCATTAATTGCTTGACCGATATCACCCAGATAGTTCCATGCTCTTGCTTTTTCTAGCCCTTTATCAATCGCTTTTCTTGCAACCTCAACTAATCTTTTCCGTTCCTCACTAACAGTCCCTATACAAAACATTCTTGATGAATCGGAGAAATACCCATTCACAATAGTTGAAACATCAACATTGATAATATCTCCATCTTTTAATACAACCTGATCGGATGGAATACCATGGCATACTTCATTATTAATTGAAGTACATACACTTTTGGGAAAGCCTTCAAATCCAAGTGTTGCAGACACGCCACCCAGTTCCGTTGTTTTATCATTAATTAGTCTATCGATATCTTCCGTAGTCATACCGACATGGATTTGCTCCGATACGTAATCCAGTATCCGAGTATTAACGTTACCACTTTTACGAATTCCTTCAATTTGGGATAATGATTTTATTATCTTTCTCTTTGGAACGATACTTCCCTGCAACTTATAGTGATTGATTTTCTGATCCACATCAAAGTGACACATCTTATATTTTCTGCCGCTTCCACACCAGCATAAGTCATTTCTTTCTAATTTTCTATACATTAATTAACTCCTATATCATTACTATGGAGTAGATTGAATCCTAGATTTATCATAAAATACTAGCTTGGGTTGAACCTTACGAAACATACTCGGTGAATAACCAAAACATTTATAAAATGCTCTTGAAAAAGCTTCATTGGAGGAAAAGCCATATTTTATGGCAATATCTATGATCTTCTGATTGGTTTCTCTCAAATCAAGTGCTGCCTGAGTTAGTTTTCGCTTTATAACATATTCCTTAAATGATACCCCCACTGCTTCGTGAAATTTCGTCGAGCAATAAAACGAAGAATACCCAACATGTTCGGACATCTTCTCAAGCGTTGGAGTATTTTTCAAATTCGTTTCTACCCAGTCTATCATCGTTTCAATAGTTTTTATCGACAAATCTCTTCACTCCTTGTAATAATAGTATAGCAAAACTACCGTATATATTCTTGATAGAAGTTGTGAATCTAGATTAAAATCAAATGAATTTTGCAAATTCCCGGACGGTTTTTCTGGCGCCTCTAAGCTTTACACTGCTCGGATCCATCTTCCCAATAGTGATCATGATCACCGGTATTTCATTCTTCTAATAGAATAAATACGAAGTCATGGATAAGGCGCCCAGCATAGAGGAATTATTAAATACCTTTACCTTATCACTTTCATCTGAAGCCCCAAGTGCATATAAAAGCGGATAGAAATGTTCTGGGGTTGGGATGGATAACTGAGCGGATTGCCCTGCTTTCTCATATTGGAGAACATCTTCATATCGTTTATTAACAATTTTATCCTTAATATAGAGATCAAACTCTTCCGCCCAAGGATAACCTCCAGACATGTTCCAATCAAGTTTTCGTAAGTTGTGAACAACATTACCACTCGCAAATATTAATACACCATTATCTCTTAATGTACTCAGATCCTTGCCGATTTGAAAATGAGTTCTTGCATCTACATTCCTGTCCACACTTAACTGGTAAACGGGAACATCGGCTGCCGGATACATCTTATGAAGAATGGACCAAGTTCCATGATCATAGCCCCAGCTATTGTCTATTATCACTTCCTTTTGGATTAAATTCTTAGTCAATCGAGCTAATTCAGGTGCTCCTTTTGTATTATACTCTACCTTATACAGTTCTTCCGGAAAGCCATACATATCATAAACCATCTTTGGATTGTCAGCATCGGTAATTCTCGTTCCTTCTGTATACCAGTGTGCTGAGATAGCTAATATGGCCGTCGGTTTTGGAATAAGCTCCTTGATCTTCGCCCAATTCTCTGTATATTCATTATCTTCTATCGCATTCATTGGTGATCCATGCCCAACAAACAATACCGGCATTTTTTTATTAATTTCTGACATAAGCTCCACTCCTTATTATGCTAAAGTGAACATATCTTTACTTTATTAAGTATCTCTATTAGTGTTTAAGAAAAACTCTATATACTATCACTTACTTTATGTAACTATATTATAATAATATACCTACTTTTGTCAAGTAAGTATATTATTATATCATGGATGGATCTTCAATTAATTGAAACATGAATATTAGAACAGATCAAGTCATTCCTTTCCCCGTTTGAAGACTAATCCACCGGCTAGAATAACTTTAGCTTATACCAAAGCAAGAACAGGTAGTAAATTAAATAATTATTCAGCGATAGAATTGATCAGCAGAAAGAACCAAGAATCACAAACCCTTATAGAGCATTTTATCTTTTCTTTCCAACCGCCGCCAAATAAATTATAAATTCTTCTTCTCCATCTAGTAGTAAAAGATCATCTATCACCTTCTGATCATATATACCGATTGCACAAACACCCATATCCACCGATTCACCAGCTAAATAAAGATTCTGGCAGACATGTCCGACATCGATCAATATTTTCTTATGTGCGGACACATCATATTTCCATTCAGATCTATAAGGTGTCGTACTCCATGCAAAAGTTACGGCAGATTTTTTTACAAAATGAGGTACAAAAGGTTGATCCAACGTAATTGTATCCAATTTCTTATCAACATCCTCTAATGCAAACATGAATATTATCGCATGTTCTAACGGTAGATATCTATAAATTCCTTTCTCTAAACCAACCACATTCATAATGAATAGATAGGTTTCAAAAGAATGAGTAGCTCCGCTACAGGGAACTGTTCTAAAAGTCATTCCATTTTTGTTTGTTTCTGTTATACCTTGTGTTGCCCACAAAAGATATGATAACTCTGCAAGACTAATTGATGACTCACTATAAAGTCTTGTACTTCTTCTATCCTTTATGCAATTATAAATATCGCGTTTTTTTAGAATATCTCCATTGACGAAAGGTAATTCTATTATCTTCGAATTAGATTGATATGATTTAACTTTATCCGGTTGTGGAATTCCTTTAATTTTATCCGTCTTTATATTCTTAAATTCATTAAAATTTGATTTCAAAAAGTTTCTATATGCTTCATATCTTCCCATGTCATTATCTCCTAGTTTTATTCATTATGTAAGTAGTAAATTCGGTTCGCATAGTCACTCCCTATACGAATACTACTATTAAATCCTTAGTTGTGACTAATATTATTATAAGACTTATATGTCCTATATAGCAATGTTATTCTATTTCATATTGCTTGTATTTAGCTAACAAAAACCCCACTCTTTAACGGCCTAGCTGTTAAAGAGTGGGGTTTTGATGTATATTAATTTTTTAAAGGTATCCGATATCATTACCGAAGCTTTTTAATCCAAATCGCAAAAAACCTACAGAGAATTTTTAGAATTCTCAATGAAATTTACTCATCCCAGTTATGATATACTTCCTGCACGTCATCATCTTCATCGAGTAAGTCAAGGATTTTGTTCATCGCTTTAATATCACTATCGCTCTTTAACTCAACCCAGGTTTGAGGGATCATCGTAACATCTGCCTGAGCCATAGGGATTCCTGATTTTTCAAGGCTTTCTCTTACTGCAGAGAAATCATCCGGCGTTGTGAGAACTTCAAAGCTATCTTCCTCTTCTGCAAAATCCTCTGCACCTGCGTCAAGTGCTAACATCATCAAATCATCAGCGTTCATATCGCATTCTTCTTTATCAACAATGATCTGTCCTTTTTTATCAAACATAAAGGATACGCAACCTTGAGAGCCAACATTACCGTTCCCTTTGGTAAATGCATTTCTTACGTTTCCTGCTGTTCTGTTTTTGTTATCGGTTAATGCTTCTACAATAATTGCAGTTCCGTTTGGACCATATCCTTCATAGGTAACTGCTTCATAATTTACTGCATTAGCATCACCTGCCGCTTTTTTAATACTTCTGTCTATCGTATCATTCGGCATATTATTTGATTTTGCTTTAGCTATAATATCCTTCAAACGGCTGTTTGCATTCGGATCAGCTCCGCCTTCTTTTACCGCAACCGCAATCTCTCTACCTAACTTTGTAAAAATTTTGCCCTTTGCAGAATCGTTTCTTTCTTTTTTATGCTTTATGTTCGCGAATTTTGAATGTCCTGACATACCAATTCTCCTTATCTATCTTTGATACTCTATGTGTTCAAATAGCCGTAAATATTCTATCACCGAATGCGAACTTCGGCAAGTATTTTATTCCGCATTAATAATCTTATTTAATTTTTCCATAACGGATATGGTCTCCTCCGCGGAGCGAATCGCACACATAATTGTATCATCGCCTGCGATACAACCTACGATACTACTAAATTGTAATGCGTCTAAAGCTGCAGCTACCGCCATAGCTAATCCAGGTACTGTTTTAACTACCATAATATTCTGTGCCATATCCATCGACACAAACCCATCCTTTAATACGCGGGTATATTTCTCATTTAAATCGGTCTCTGTTTTCTGAAGTACAATATATTTTTGCTTTCCGCCATCTACGGCAACCTTGGTCAACTTTAATTCTCTAATATCTCTGGATACCGTTGCCTGAGTAACATTGTATCCATCCTGCATTAATCTGTCTGCTAACTCCTCTTGTGTCTCAATATCATATTTATTAATCAATTCTATAATCTTGCTTTGTCTGCTAATCTTCATCTCTTAATCCGTACCTTTCTGTATACATTGGTTTATTATTAATCACCATTATTACCTAACTTAGACCGTAAAATTTCATAAATTCCGGTACGGTTAAGTTTTATCAATTTTGTGTAGTACTTTGCTTTATTTATTAGTATTGTATCGTCTGTTCCTAAGTCAATAACAGTCTTGCCGTCAAAGGTTGCAATTGCTTCCGCTTCCTGTGTCTTCTTGCTTTTACCCACAACAATCTTAATGGTATCCTCAGCAGATACTACAATGCTTCTTGGACTAAGGGAATGAGGACAGATTGGAGTAATTACCGTAACAGATGCACTCGGAATGATAATTGGTCCACCGGCCGATAGATTATATGCCGTAGACCCAGTCGGAGTGGAGATGATAACACCGTCTCCTAAAAAATTATCCACTAACTCATCATTAACATAGATGCCAAGGCTAATAATTCTGGAAAATCCCTTTCGTGTAATTACGATATCATTTAAAGCATTACAGGTGGAGCGTTGAAATCTTCCCGGTATTTGGGTATTATGAATAACTTTCCCCTCTACCATCATTCTGCTTTCAATTTTATAATCATTCTCAAACAAGCGATTCAGCGCAACTTCTACATGATGCTTTTCAATCTCTGCCAAAAATCCCAGAGTACCAAGATTCACACCAAGTATCGGAATATCGTAAGACATCAATTCATTTGCCGCCTGAATTATCGTTCCATCCCCACCTAGAATTATCGCACAGTCAATATCCGGACATATTAGGGATGATTTTTCTTTATTCTCAAATGCAGCCAGCGTTATCGTAGTAACCGACTTCCCAGCTTTTTCGATATAGGCAACAATCTTATTGGTCACGCTAAAATCACTATCTTTTTCTTTATTTGTAATAATTAAAAACCGATTCATCCGATTGCTACTCTCCTATCATATTTGCATTAGTGAATATAAATGAAAGTCTATCATACAATTCCATAAATTTCAAGACATCACCATTTTTTTAGAATATTATCACACTAAAACAGAATAAATATACGGTTTATTCATATATTAACTTACTGACAAAATACCATGTGCTTCCTCAATAGTCTTCATAATAAGCTGATGTGGGATTATGGTTCCAATTGGATATTCCAAAGTTTCTTCAATCGGTAACTTCTTTTTTAAATATAATAAATATTCAATATTCCCCTCCGGTCCTTTAATAGGAGAATAATTAAGGTCTATACAGTCGAAACCAATTTCGGATGCGTAAGTACATACTAGTTCAATTACTTCTTCATGAACTTTTTTATCCCTTACAACACCCTTTTTACCTACCTTTTCCCTGCCTGCCTCAAATTGTGGTTTAATCAAGCTTACTACTTCCCCTTCACTCACAAGTAGCTCACGAACAGGAAGTAATACTTTGGTTAAGGATATAAATGAAACATCGATTGACGCAAAGGAAATCTCGTCATTAATCTGATCCGGAGTCAAATAACGGATATTTGTCTTCTCCATTGATATAACCCTTTCATCCTGTCGCAACTTCCACGCCAGCTGATTTGTACCCACATCTACAGAATAGACCTTCACCGCTCCATTTTGAAGCATGCAATCTGTAAATCCTCCGGTTGAAGAACCCACATCCATACATACTTTGCCTTCCAGAGTAATATCATATTGAGCCATCGCCTTTTCAAGCTTTAATCCTCCACGGCTTACATATTTGAGCGGGTTTTCCTTTACTTCAATCGTAGCTTCCACCGGAAAAGTACTACCGGCCTTATCCTCTCGCTGCCCCTCTACAAATACATTGCCAGACATAATAATAGCTTTCGCTTTCTCCCTCGATTCCGCCAGATTTCTATTTACTAATAAAACATCTAATCGTTCCTTCAAATCAACACAACCTCCGTTCATTTCATTATTTATCTATCGAATTCATCCACATTTATACTGAAAAATCAAGTTTTTATCCACATTAAATATCCATTTACGCACTTTATACACAGTATTTTTACCAAAACTCCAAAACAAAACGCAAAAAACCAAAAATACTCCACAAAAATTATAAAGATTATAAACAACTATAAAAATCCAGTCACTTTTTCACAACTAAAAATTTGAAAGAACAAGGAGTGAGCATCCCATGCGAACTTCGACATTCTTTCAAAATTATAAACAATTTTATTATATAAATATTATCAAGTAATACCATCAAAATTCAAAACAATCAGAAGCTTATTTTCTCTAAAATTCATCCAAAAAATATAAATTATCCACAGCCGATTACAAAATCGGGCATAAAATCCACAATAATCCTGTTTAATCCAGATAATCAACATATTCATATAAGATAACTGAGGGTTAATGGCATACTACAACTATTTACTCACTAGTATCCCGCATATCAACTTTTTGAGTTTAATATTGGTAAAAGTCATACATCATATACCCAATCTTAATATCTGGTATATCATTGTTCTAGTTTCTCATAGATTAAAGGCATACTCCAAACATCAACTCACTGGTAATAGCATGTTAACTAATTTAGTTTAATGTTGTAAAAGGGTATCCTTCATAAATTCTACCTAATATTTGGTCTATCAATATTCTAGTTTCTAATCGATTATAAGCATACTCCAAATATCCACTCATTAAAGTATATCAATTTTTGTTTATACACAAGTTAGGGTATTATTTAATATATCTAACCAGAACCATTTCATTAAATCATAATTTTGACTTATTGTTCTTAAGTCTATGTCTTTGCGATTTTCAAAGGGAAAACTCCGTATAAGCAGGATAATTTGAATGAGCGATAGTAATACATACGGAAATCGTGTATAAACTTAGGGGAAATTCGCCAAGGAGGGCGAATTTAGGCTTCCTCACCATGGATGGTGATGGAAGCCGACCCGAAGGACTAGCCACAGACCCAAAATTTCCGTATAGAATTACTTAGCGAATTCAACCATCCTGATTACCGGAGTATTCCCTTTGGAAACCTCATAACCTAGCCTTTGTTAACCCCTATCCTTTGTCACTCCAACACCCCATGGATTTTGCGAAGTATGCCCTCCGCATCCAGTTCAAAGCGCTCATGTAGTTCACTCACGCTTCCGTGCTCAATGAAGATGTCAGGAACTGATATATTTAATAATTTTATATTTCTGTGATTCGTTTCAAACAAATAATCCGCTACCTTTTGTCCAAAGCCACCGTTACGTACATTTTCTTCAAGAGTCACGATAATAGAATGCTTCACAACTAACTGATCAATCATCACTTTGTCAATCGGTGAAATAAAACGTGCATTAATCAGCGAAACCTGCTTGCCTTCCTGCTTCAATACCTGAGCTACCTCCTGAGCAGTTTTCACCATACTACCGACTGCTACAAGTGCAATATCACTTTCTTCTTTGATCATCTCAAACTTACCATATTCAATCGGCGCATTATACTCCTGCATACCTAGATAAGCTTCTCCCTTTGGGTAGCGTATTGCGACCGGCCCATTATAGTTAAGCGCATATGCTAGCATCTCTTCTAGTTCGATATTATTTTTCGGTGCCATTACAAGTAGATTGGGAATGTGGGATAAGAAGGACAAATCAAAGGTTCCTTGATGCGTCTTACCATCCCTTCCAGTAATTCCTGCCCTGTCGATTGCAAAGATGACCGGGAGATTATTAATGCACACGTCATGAATAATTTGGTCATAGGCTCTTTGTAGGAATGTTGAATAGATTGCTACGACCGGCTTAAACCCGCCCATTGCTAATCCCGCGGCAAACGTAACAGCATGCTCTTCCGCAATGCCAACATCAAAAAAGCGCTTCGGAAATTGCCTCTTAAAGCCGGACAAACCGGTTCCATTTGGCATAGCTGCAGTAATAGCAACGATTTTATCATCCGTTAATGCGAATCGTGATAACGTATCCCCGAATAATTTTGTATAAGATATGGTTTTCTCCGACTTAATCGGTTTCCCACTTTCGATGTCAAACGGGTCTACACCATGATATTTACTAGGGTATTTTTCTGCCAACTGATAACCCTTGCCCTTTTTGGTAAGAACATGAACCACAACTGCCTTTTTTGCTTTTGCTGCTGCCACAAAGGCAGTTAAAAGCTGATCAATATTATGTCCGTCAATCGGTCCGATATAGGTTAACCCCATATCTTCAAAAAACATACTTGGTAATACAAAATACTTTATCGCATCCTTGGAACGCTTTAATTTTTCTACAATAGTTTTGCCAACACCAGGCATCTGATTTAAAGTATACTCCATATTCTCTTTAAAGCCGGTGTATTTTGAACTTGTTCTCAGCTTTCCGAGGTAGTTGGATAAACCACCAACATTTTCGGAGATAGACATATTATTATCATTTAGTACAATCATCATATTGGAGCGAAGGCGACCTGCATTATTGATTGCTTCAAACGCCATACCGCCAGTAAGAGCTCCATCACCTAATACCGCCACTACCTTATGATTTTCACCGCTTAAATCTCTGGCTTTTACAAGACCTAATGCCGCTGATATAGCCGTAGAGCTGTGACCGGTATCAAAGGAATCACAACCACTTTCCTCTTTTTTCGGAAATCCACTTAACCCATCAAGCTGTCGTAACGTCTGGAACAATTCCTTTCTTCCTGTTAGTAGCTTATGAGTATATGCCTGATGTCCGACGTCCCAAACTATTTTATCTTGAGGGAATCCTAGGAATAGATGTAGTGCCATCGTAAGCTCAACAACTCCAAGATTTGATGCTAAATGGCCTCCAGTTTTACTGACATTCTGTATTAAAAAATTGCGAATCTCATCCGCCAACTTACTATAATCTTGTTCTTTTATTTTCTTTATATCATTCTCCTGAATAATA
Organism: Bacillota bacterium; assembly: GCA_023392615.1. Taxonomy (GTDB): domain Bacteria; phylum Bacillota; class Clostridia; order Lachnospirales; family Lachnospiraceae; genus Mobilitalea. The sequence goes on from JAEVYT010000011.1 coordinate 41,254, forward strand.
CTATCTAACAACTTCGGCAAAAACTTCACCCCAATCCTGACCTAAATTTTACTTCTCACGATTTACCAATTTCATAATCAGTGTACTTAAGAATTCATTGGTATAAGGAAGTGCCCTATAAGTATCCATTGCTCTATTAGAGATATGCAGAACCTCTTCATTCGCACGTTCTAAATTCATAATGCTTACATAGGTCGTCTTCTCATTTTTCTCATCACTGCCTATCGGTTTCCCGAGTACGTCCGGTGTACTGGTAACATCTAAAATATCATCCTTTATTTGAAATGCAAGTCCTACTGAACCCGCAATCTGTTCAATTTTATTTATTTCCTCCTGATTTGCTCCACCAAGAATAGCTCCTATCATCATGGAGGCTTCTATTAATGCTCCTGTTTTTAATAAATACATCAAATCCAATCGTTCTCTGTTTATAACGTCCGGAGATTCTTCCATATCAATTACCTGTCCACCTATCATTCCATATATTCCGGCTTTTCTAGACAAGATTTGCATCGCTTTTCCGATTCGTTGGTATATTATAATTTGCTCCGCTTCATCCTCGTACGGTATCACATCAAATGATTTCAGAGCTGTTTCAAACGCATAGTTTAGTAAGCCATCCCCTGCGAGAATAGCCATAGCTTCTCCATATACCACATGAGTGGTTTTTCTTCCTCGTCTGTATTCATCATTATCCATAGCAGGAAGATCGTCATGTACCAGGGAATAGGTGTGAATCATCTCTATCGCAGCCATAAACGGTTCTACAATTTTTCTATTATTCCCACCAAATAACCCGAAAGTTTCTGACATCAGCATAGGACGAAGTCTCTTCCCTCCGGCTAATACACTGTAATTCATTGCTTCCATTACTGTTTTTTGTAGTCCCTCTTCCGGCGGCAAGAATTTGCTAAGAATTTCTTCTACATCATCTACCCTTTGTTGTAGTTCCACATTAAAGTTCATTGGCTTCTCCACTTTCACTAAGAATAATCAGCTCTTTTTCCACCTTATCAATGGAATCATTGCATGTCTTAAGGAGCTTCATACCCTCCTGATATAAGGTGAAAGAATCCTCTAGACTTACGTCCGGCTTTTCTAAAGCTTCCACAATATGATTTAATTTATCAAATGCTTCTTCCAATTTCATCTTTTTCTCAGCCATATTGGTTTCTCCTTTTCAAATAAGTTAACAACCACGCTTTTTCTCACAGATATCTTCAACCCTCGCCTTAATGTCTCCATCCAATAAAGAAACAGTTAACACTTCATCTTTTGATACCTTACTTACACTTTGAATTGGTAAATTATCTTCTCCTACAATCAGCGCATATCCCTTACTCAGCTTGGACAAAGGAGATAATCCTTCCAATCTAGCTATGTAAAGCTCCAACTTATGTCTTTTCTCCTTCAACCTCTGATTCATCTGAAGAAGTAATTTTTGTTCCGTATCCATCAGATATTGCCTCTTCTGCCTAATCTGAAATGCCGGGCTGGCATAAAGGAGTCTTAATTTCAATTCCTTAACCTTATTCTCGGCTAATCTTATCTTTTGTTGCACCTCTCTGCCTAGCTTACGTTTATAATCTTGAATTGTTGATTGATATGCCACATAATCATTGATTGCAAGCTCCGCGGCAGCCGATGGTGTAGGTGCACGCAGATCGGATACAAAATCCGCAATCGTCACATCAGTCTCATGACCAACCGCCGATATAATCGGGGTATTACACTCATATATTGCTCTTGCGACAATCTCCTCATTGAACGCCCATAGATCTTCAATGGAACCACCGCCCCTTCCGACTATGATGGTATCCACGCCCGATTTATCTAGTGTTTTGATACCCTTTGCTACACTCTCAGCGGAACCTGCTCCTTGAACCAACGCAGGATATAATACCAGCTGGACGTAAGGGTTACGCCTTTTTGATATATTAATTATGTCTTGAATTGCTGCTCCGGTGGATGCTGTTACAATTCCCACCTTCTTTGGATAAGTTGGGATTTTCTTCTTATGCGTGGAATCAAACAATCCCTCACGTTCAAGATATGCCTTTAATTTTTCATATCTCTCATAAAGGATACCCTGTCCGTCCAACATGATTTCACTTGCATAAAGTTGATATTTCCCATCTCGTTCATAAACATTGATGCTACCAAGTACAATTACGCTCTGTCCCTCCTCCAGTCGAAAGGTTAATCCTCTTCTCTGACCGGCGAACATAACACATGCTAATTGCCCCTGTGCATCTTTTAATGTAAAATAAATGTGCCCAGAGGTATGATATTTGCAATTGGATACTTCTCCTTTAATATATAGTCGGTTCAGTATCCCATCTCGAAAGAACATATTCTTTATATATTGATTTATCTCCGTAACCGAATAAGCCTGTCCCATACGACCCTCCTGCGTTACGCCAGTTTAGCAAGTACTCCGTTTACAAAGCTCGGAGACTCATCTCCGCCAAAGTTTTTTGCCAATTCAACGGCTTCATTAATTGCAACTTTAACTGGTACATCATCGTCAAAACGCATCTCGTATACAGCAAGACGAAGGATTGTTAAATCCACCTTGCCCATACGGTTTAATTTCCAACCACTTGATGTCTCTGTCAAAATCGCATCAATCTCTTCAATATGATCTACTACTGCATGAAATCTTGATGTCAAATAAGCAAAGTCCTCAAGTGAAGGTTTTTCTAATTGAGCGATATACATTTCGATTTGTTCATTTAATTCACTTGCTTCATGAAAATCCTTACGAAATAACATAAGGAAAATATGTTCTCTAATTTCTCTTCTTGTCAAGGTGCGGTTCCTCCTACACACGAATAAACAACCCTTAGTTACTCTAAGGGTTGTTTGGAATAATTTACTGTTTCACAATGTTTACACCGGCGATTCTAATGTTAACTTCTTTCACTTGAAGACCGGTCATATTCTCTATTGCCAACTTCACCTTTTCTTGCACTAATTTTGCAGTTTCAGGAATACCATATCCATAATCTAAGGTTAATGCCATATCAACAGATACTGCATCCGGATTAACAACCACCTTAACTCCTTTGGATAAGTTTTTCTTGCCCAGCTTACCGGCAATTTCATTCGTCACATTGCCTGAGGTTGCTGTTACTCCCTTTACCTCTGTTGCAGCCAATCCTGCGATGGTTGCCACTACTTCATCAGCAATCTGTACTTCTCCAACCTTACCATTCTCATGTATTTTATAAGTGTTCCTAACTTCCGGTTCCTTGTTCAAAACGATTACCTCCTAAGTTCCTAGTGTTCTCCGGCACAATCAAAATGAATGTATTTATATAGTATTATACCATAATTATAAAACATATCAACGAAAAATTATAAAATGCTTCAATCCTTCTCCATATAATCACATCAATCAATTGATTCTCACTTAGAATTATGCACTGATATGATGAATTCATACCGTTTTTCGGTATTCTTGACCATACGTCCAAAAAACTCTACACTATCAGTCAATCCACACAAGAGAGAATGGAAGATACTACATTGCTAGCGTCTTCCATTCCATATTGTTTTATAATTATAATAATTTAGCCATTTCAACTTCTACTGATACCATTAGTCCTGAAGAACAACCGGATTAATGCTCATATGTTCTACAGAAATTCCTGTCTGAGCTTTTACTACATCTTCGATGATAGCTGTCTGCTGTTTTGTTAAGGATGCAGCATTAACCGCAACATCAACTTTACCATTATTAATAAATACAATAGCATTATTAAAACCTTTTGCTCCTAACAACATCTCTGCTGCACTCTCTTTGTCTGCATTAGAGATCAGTTGTAACATTCCGTTTGTAGCTGCTTTTTTGTCTGCTGCAGAAGCTTTCGTGCTATTGATGATATCCATATAGTCAGCTTTATTCTTTGCTCTAACTTGTTCTCTCTGTAACTTCACATTATTGAAATAACTAGCATCCGCAGTATTTGCAAGCACTGCTTCGCCCGGTGTTCCATCCTTAAGATCTAACTCACCATTATCCGATACATCCTGTGAACCCTTACTGCCTAATTCATCATTTCCTTTATTGGTATTCGTGTCTGTATTCGTGTTAGTGTCAGTATTGGTATTGGTACCTGCTGGAGTCACTGTGACATCCGTATTCGTTGCTAAATCTTTTCCACCTTTGTCATTATTAAGGGCATGATTATTACTAGTTGTTACTGATCCATTATCACCCTTTGATGCGTCTCTTGTAGTAAAGCTTAAGTACCCTGCAATTACAATCATTATCGCTAATGCTGTAATTATGATACTATTCTTTTTGAATATATTCTTCATTCTATACCTCCTAAATTATTTAATGGGCATTTCCCATCTTCATTACTTTAATTTTATTCGCAGGTACATTAAATAATGCTTCGGCTGCATCCATTATCTCCATTTTTACATTACCATCGTTTCCACCTTCTGCAATTACAACGATACCCTCAACTTGGGGTTCAATCTTCTGTACTATGTAAGGTACTGAATTTCCATTCCCGTCGTTAACCAGTACTGTGCTGTCGTCTTGTTTTACACTATTATTTGTTCTGCTTCCACCCTCCCCGTCAACTTCGTTCAAGCTTTCCTGTGTAGAAGGAGTATTCTTTAACGGAACCTGTTCTTCTGAGGATTTCAAAGTAATCATCACCTCAACCTGACCGATACCGGATACCTTTTTTAGAATACTCTCAAGCTTATTTTCCATTTCTGTTATATAGGTATTCGAATCATAGCTTGTCGTATTCTTATCTTTTTGTTGTATCGCGGTTTTATTCGTTGTCTGCGTTGTATTATTACTTTTAAGTGGTTTGTTAGAGCTGAAGATGCCAGGAAACGATAATAAAATGATTAAAATCCCTGCTATAAAAATCATGATTAATTTTGGTAGGCCTATTTCCTTCAGGGAAATTTTCTTTTTTTCCATGTTATCCTCCCTGTATACTAATATTTATATTACCTTGTTCAATATTATAGAAGTCAGAGAGTTTATTTTTTATACTTATTTCAAGGGGTGTCGGCAACTCTGACTCTTTTTGTTTTTCATCTTTATTGATGCTTATCTGACCGATATCCACCTTATCAATATTTAGGTTTTCTCCTGATGCTTGGCTACTATCCTCCGTGGTTGCTTTAATGTTCATTTTCAATATTTGTCCATATGTCGTGCTGTCTGTTTTTGAATCAATCTGTACATCCATACTCTTTAGGTATACATTATTCTGTAGCAGAAGTTCCTTTACTTGCTTTTTAATTTGACCCTTGTATTCTGAATAGATTTTATCGTTTTGATCCTCCTCCACCTGCGACAGTTTATTCTTAAAATCACTTGTATCCATCGTAAAGGTATTGGATTCCAGAAAATAATCTAGATTTTCCTGCAACTTAAATACTTTTATCAAGGGTGATACCACAATAAGAACTAATATCATTCCCGAAGCAATACTCACGTACTTCTTATAGCTTTTGTTACCTAGGAGATTCATGATAATTGTATTAATCATCATAAACACCACGATATTTCTAATCCAAGAATATATCTCCGCTTCCATTCGTTCCTCCTTTTATCGATAAGAGGTCGTTACCGCTACTATTGTGATTGAAAGTATAAATAGCACCGCCCCCACGAATACGGTTTGCAATAACATGGAAGCTGATTTAGCCGCCGCACTGATGCATTCAATAAAACGTTTGTCTGAAATCGGCTGTAACGCAGCACTGCCCACTTTGTATACAACACTGATCATCAATAATTTGATAAATGGAACCGTACAGATTGTGATTAGAACAATCAGACCTGCTACGCCGATTGAATTCTTTAGCAACACCCCAGCCCCCAACACTGTTTCTGTCACACCTCCAATTGCCCCTCCGACACCGGGAAGTGCAGAGGATGCCTTTAGCAAAACAGACCGTTTTACTTGGTCTGCAACAGGAACAATCAGACCCTGAATCACATTAAATCCAACTACAGCTGCCAGCATGCTTTTTAACATCCAGTTCACTGCGGTAGAAAATAATCCAGCTAACTTCGACAGCGTGTCCTCCTTTGACATATTATTTACAAGCATAATGATTAAATAGAAATTAATCATCGGAATAATTACCCTAAGAATCAAAAAATCAACTACAGTAATTAGTCCCAATGCTGCCTGATAATAAACCAAGGAAGTGGTAGGTCCTGTGCAAAACGCAACCGACATAAGGTAGGTTGGTACCAGTGCTTTCATAAAATCTAAAATTGTACCAATCGTAGCCGCAGCGATACCGGAGGCTAAAATAAATGAACTGATTAGTACACCAAACAACAATAAATATGTTATGTAATAGCCTGTTTCAGAGACCTGATTATTTTTAAAAGCCATTGATAAATTTGTAAATAACGCTGCGATAAGCGCAATGGTGGTTAAACTGATAAAGGTTCCGATATTGGCTTGTATTTCCCCTTTTATTGACTTGACGAGCTGCCCCATAATATCCTTTAGGGAAAAAGGTTCTTGTCCACTCATCAGGCGGTTTATGTAATCATTAAAGTTAAACTTATTTCCTCCATCCATTACATTATCTATGACATTTTGGATCTCAGAATAATCATATTTTTGATTCAAATCCGATGTTTCACTTGCCATCGCTTTTGCTTGTCCCACCAATGGCATAAAAATCATTGTTACTGTCAAAAGGATGATTCTACTCAATACTATCCTTCCCTTACTGTTCAATAGGATTTTCATTTGCTATGCCCCCAAAAACCGGTTGATTGTTTCTAGTATAGAGAGGATTATCGGCATGCTAATTGCAAGTATCGTTAGCTTTCCCACTATTTCTATTTGATCCGAGATTGCATGATAACCAGAATCCTTACAAAGTGATGACGATATCTCCGTTATATAGGTAATACCGATGATCTTTATCAATATACCAATGTACGATTTATTTAAATTTATGTATCCCTGCAACTGATTAATTGCATTTAGTATCACTTGGAGCTTACTAATCCCCCACAATATGATTAATAAGCAAGCTGCCAAACTAATATAAAGAGAGATCTCTTCCTTTTTTTTCTTAAATAAAATTGCCAACATCACTGTCAATATACCTACCGCTGATATTTGCAACATCGTTCTTATATCACCATTTTGCAACGTACCGACCTCCCTGCACCATAACAATATACGTTTTCCCTTTGTATTCTTTTTGAACCAAGAAATTCGCAGGCATAAACTTAAATGTTAATGATGCGTTTCTATAATTCACTTTATACCACATCGAATAATTTCTGTATCGATACAAACAATTGAGTGATATACGGCAATATCCAAAACAATACCAGTATCAATCCTGCTAGACTAGAAAGGAACGCCAGCTCATCCCTTCCAGACTGCTTCAAGATTGAATTCAATATAGTTACAACAATCCCCACTAATGCTATCTTTAATATAAAAGTAAAATCCATAGTTACCCTCCATCGCATATATTACACATCCTGCCCTTTTTACAGGATTCAACTTACATTGCATTCGTACTTTTCTTTAGATCATTACGATTACGATAAATACCCCAGCCATAATTCCTAAGGTATTATATAAATACGATTTTTCCTTCAGCGTCTTTGTGTTTTCATTAATTTCCTCTTCCAACTGTGACAGATACAAATCAATAACATTCATCTGCATCTCCTTATCAAGGTATCCGAGATTTTCACCGAATTGTATTAGATGTAACTTGTCCTTCTTCGAGAGTGATGTATCCAGTAATTCCTTATTAACCGCATCCTTCCATACATCTGCAAAGGTTTGTCCCGAAAGTTCATGCAGCTTTTCACTCACACTATTTAGGAATTGATTGAATATCCCTTTATGTCTTCTGGTTATCGAACTGATAGCTTCTGGCAAAGGTGTGCTTGCGTAACGTATGTCCCCTCTTAACAGGCTGATCAATTTCCTTAACTCCTTAAGATTTTCCAACCTACATCTCATCTCATTGGCAAAGAAAAACCCCATCCCGGAAGATGATCCTATCACCATGATGCACCCAATTATTTTCATAAAAAACATATAAGTTTGTCCTCCTTTCAACTTTTGCTTATTCATCAGAACGAAACAGTAGTTTTCCTTCCGAATCATAAATCTCATCCAAGTGTCCTATTTCTGTGCGATTACTGAGTATAATGTATCGTTCAAACAACTCCTTTTTCACTAAGTCTCCAAGTGTCGGCTTATTGCGTATATCTTCTATAGAACTGCCGTGAACGGTTGCAATTATCTTGCAGCCGCAACCAATCACATAATCGATAGCGTCTAAATCCTCTCTAGAGCCAATCTCGTCCACTGCAATAATCTGAGGCGACATAGACCTTATTAGCATCATCATTCCCTTCGCTTTCGGACAGCAATCCAAAATATCCGTACGTATACCAAGTTCATTCTGGGGTGTTCCCATATAGCATGCACCAATTTCAGATCGTTCATCCACCACTCCAATACTCATACCCGGCACATACTCACATCCGTTGGAAAGCTGTCTGATAATATCCCTTAATAATGTAGTCTTACCACATCGAGGCGGAGAAATAATCAACGTATGAAAAATCTCTCCTCTCTGCTTGTCTATCAGATAAGGCAAAACCCGATTCGCGCAACCCTTAACCTGGTGTGCCAAACGTATATTGATAAACGAGATATGTTTAATTCCTTTGATATTGTCGTCTTCAATAATTGTCTTACCTGTAATTCCAATTCGATGTCCTCCATTTATTGTAATAAACCCTTGCTTAATCTCATCCTCAAAGGCATATAGGGAATAATTACTGATATATTCCATCGTTTCACGAATTTCATTTTTCGTTATATGGATTGCCTTATTGGGAGTATCCACTAATTTAGAGTCCTCTGTTACAAAAGTCTCCTTATTTGCATAAATCATAATGAGCGGGGCATTCATCCGTAATCTAATTTCCTGCAACTTATCAAATTCAATATTTAGTTTTCCCAGTATTGTCCTAAGCTTTAGTGAGAATATCTTAAGTAGCTCGTCTTTTGTATTCATACAGACTTCCCTCCCCTTTGACCATAGAATAGCTTATCCTATTTCTGTTAGAACAATATATTCCCTGAATAAGAAAATATTCCGATAACAGAAAAGAAATAAATTGCAAAATGATTCGCCTTATATTATTCTGTTTAATAAGATAAAGCAGGAAAGTATCAGTTGGAGATGCTCCTGTATTATAACGAACAAGGATGGTGCAAAGATGAGATACGGTCTAATAGGAGAAAAATTAGGACACAGCTATTCAAAGATTATTCATGAAAAGCTGGCAGATTATACATATGATTTAATACCACTAACTAGAGAAGAATTTGTTCCGTTCATGGAGAAGAAGGATTTCACAGCAATTAATGTTACCATTCCCTACAAACAGGCGGTTATACCATATTTGGATGAGCTTCACCCGCTTGCGAAAGAAATCGGTGCCGTGAATACCATCGTCAACAAGAATGGACATTACATTGGCTACAATACTGACTTTTACGGATTTCGATACATGTTGATTCATAATCAGATTGATGTGTCCGGTAAAAAATGCTTAATCCTAGGCACAGGCGGAACCTCCCATACCGTTCAATCGGTATTAAAACATCTTGGTGCCAGCGAGATTTTCATCGTTAGCCGTTCGGATAAAAATGATACTATTATATCCTACGAGCGTTGTTATAAAGAGCATTCGGATGCAAAAATTATAATCAATACCACTCCGGTCGGAATGTACCCAAATATGGATGCATCCCCCCTGGATCTAACCACTTTTACCCTGTGTGAAGGTGTTGTAGATGCAATTTTTAATCCGTTAGATACCAAACTCACGCTACAGGCGAAAGAGCTGAATATAAAGGGAGTTACCGGGTTGGAGATGTTAGTTGCACAGGCAAAGCAGGCTATCGAATATTTCCTAGACAAAGAACTAGATGATGAGTTAATTGAACAGACCTATCAAGAATTACTTGAGATTATTCAGCAAAAAAAATAGAAATAGTAAACGCCCCCCCTTTATAACCATATATTTGAACAGGTAAATTCACCGTGCTAATCCATTTAACTTTCAATTATAACTTTCTGGTAATAAATGCTTTCAATTTATTTCTTGAAAAGCATTTATTACCGAGAAACTATAAAATCAATTAAACAGAATAATTTTGGTTAATTTACCTGTACTGTAGTTATTGACTATAATTACAAAAATGTTGATATTTTTACATGTTATGCATATAATTTAGGAATTTTAATTACTATTTCTGTAACTTCAAAATATCTTTCAATTGCTCTGTGTAGCGGATCGGAATTGAATATCCTGTATAATCATTCCCGCTGTGCATGTACATCCCCTGAGTGCTGTTTGCATCAACCCACAAGTATAAAATAATAACTCTTTTATTCTTTCGTTGTACATGTAATACGTAATTAGGTTCCGAAACATCAAGTATTCCCCGTATTCTTCTCGATTCTCTGACCATTCTTGAAAATACTTTTAATGTCTTTTCATCATGAAACGAAATCATAGACTTGCCTTCAACGCTATTAAATCCGTTTGCCTTGAAAACATCAACGCGTTGATAGTCATCAGAATTATTATAGAATGCTACATAACAAACTATCATCACAATAAAAACAACAATCATTAAAACATACCTTCGCTTCACTATATCCCTCCCTAACCAAAACCATCATTACTTGTCCTAAACATAACATCCATATTCTACCTAAATTGATTATAGTACTTACCCCCATATTTTTCTAGGACAAATTGAAACATTGTATTCTATCGCTTTATTTTCATTGCCCCTCGCAAGCACATAAAAAACGCGTAATCCATAAGATAAACTCTTGAACTACGCGTTAATAATGATTTAGTAAATTTCTATTACAAATATATTATTTATTGATGATTTATGTGATATGAGCAGAGCATAAATCTTGTCTGCTCTATTGTATATTTCATTTGGTTTATATATAAAAAATGTGAAATAAATCTACTCAATAGATCATATTATTTTTTCTTTAAAATAACAATACAAGCTATAGTAAAAGTAAGGATAACAATTCCCGTTACCACATATAACAGAATATTACGTCCTGATTCAGCTACTACTATTCTAGTTGGTCCATCAGCCCTCCCTATGATTCCTAATGAATATCCCTTTGATGATTTATTAACGATACATAAAATTATACTTAATACACTTACCATTCCTAAAATTAATAGTTTTATAATATATCTTCTTTTCATAATCCCTCACATTTTTCTATTATAAGAACTTACAACAATTTACTTGACGCTTGTATACAAGGACGAACTACTTTCTTAATACATAGAACATTTATCATTATTTTGCTATATAAATATTTATTCAATCTAAGTTTATTACCAACTTAGTTTAATTCTCGAATTTAAAAATCAATTTTGGCATCATCAATAATTTTCTCTTCAAATATGTAATTGCAGCCAGTATAATGACCGATCGTTTTGCGCCAAAAAGATTTTCGCACGAATATTATTCTCTGTTAAGTGAGTAAAAAGCATCCATTTACCATGATGTTTTCCAAAAACTTCAATTAATGTTGATACGATATAGACTTTCCCCTATACGAACTTAAAAGAAAAGTCTCATATACAAAATAATCTACTTCTTTCGCGGCATATCTACCGCTTCCTACAAGGCAGAAACCTGCAGGTATATTATCAAGCATTATCAAATATTGATATAACAGATCAGGATTTTCAAACCATACTTGCTGAATATTATATTATATTTAGCAATATCATACAATATCTAAATACAAATCACTACCAATATATCATATATATATTTATTGTATACGACTAATTTTGTTAGCTACTTACTCATTACCCACATTGTTTCGGCGATGTTACTCTATTTCACATTATTTATCTAGCAACATAAAAAAGCGCAACCTTCAGAAAACCTTGATTTTCCGTAAATTGCGCTTAAATTAATTATTGATATTCGATTATACCCTCTTCATGTATTCGCCGGTTCTGGTATCGATAGAAATCTTATCGCCCTGCTCTACGAATAATGGAACATAAACAGTTGCACCAGTTTCAACAATTGCAGGTTTAGAAGCACCCTGTGCTGTATCGCCTTTAAAACCTGGCTCTGTATCTGTAATAATAAGTTCTACAAACAACGGAGGTTCAATAGCAAATACCTGTCCACTGTGGGAAAGCATCTTAACCATCTCATTCTCCTTAACAAACTTAAGGGAATCGCCGATTGCTTCTTCGTTCAAAGCAAACTGATCAAATGATTCAACGTTCATGAAGTGGTACAGTTCACCATCATTATATAAATATTGCATATCGCTTCTTTCAATATGTGCCTGTGGGTATTTTTCCGTAGGACGGAAAGTCTTTTCAACCACACCACCATTTTTGATATTCTTTAATTTCGTTCTAACAAATGCTGCGCCTTTACCAGGTTTAACATGTTGAAATTCTATAATCTGATATACGTTATTATCCATCTCAATTGTCAAGCCGTTTCTGAAATCGCCTGCTGATACCATACTAAAAAATCCTCCTTAAATTGACTACTCTTAAGTCTATAATAATCCATGATAATTTGCAACTGTTTTTTTGTGTAAGCCCAAAAATCTGACTTTAAATAGCAGATGTCTTTCTATAATTCAATCAAATTCTTCTCGGAATTCGTAAAGTTCTGACAACCATCTTCTGTTACAACCACGAGATCTTCTATTCTAACACCTCCAAAGCCCTTAATATATATTCCTGGCTCAACTGTTTCTGTCATGCCTGCTAATATCAAATCTTCTTCACTAGGTGACAATCTAGGATTCTCATGAACATGAAGACCAACACTATGACCAAGTCCATGTCCAAAGCATCCTTCATAACCAGCCTTATAGATGATATCTCTTGCTACCTTGTCTATTTCTTTCCCTTTGTATCCAGCTTTTATGAAGTTTAATGCTGCCATTTGAGCCTCTAATACCGTATTATATACTTCTTTTTGTTTCTCACTTGCTTTTCCTATTACTATGGTTCTTGTCATATCGGAACAGTATCCTTCATACACACAACCAAAATCCATCGTCAGGAAATCACCTATTTCAATTTTCTTCTGTGATGGAACTGCATGTGGCATCGATGAATTTATTCCGGAAGCGACAATTGCCGGAAAGCTGCAAGCCGTACCTCCTTTTACTTTAAGAAGATATTCAATCTGCGCTGCAACCTCAAGCTCAGTCATGCCCGGTTTAATAAATGTAAGGATATCACTAAACACTTCATCCCCGATTGCTTCTGCTTTTCTCATAAATTCAAGTTCCCGGGACGTTTTTATTCTTCTCAGATTTGTAATCTCATGACCTACAGGGATCATTTCATTTACCACCAATCTATCATGTAAATCATGATAGGTACCAAAAAGCATATCCCATGACTCAAAGCCTAACTTATTTACACCATCGGTTTTAAGCAAGTCATTGATTGCTTCTTCATAACCACTGCCTCCGATGGTAATCACCTCATAACCTTCCGCTTCTAACTCGGCCTGAATTGTATAACGAAAATCCGTAATAACTGCATGCCTTTTATCCGTGATATATACATATCCGGTTTCACCTGCAAAACCGCTAATATAACGCATATTATTACCATTTGATATTAAAATTCCATCTAAGGAAAGTTTTTGTAATACATCCTGCACTCTTTTATAATTATCCATGTTGTCTACCTATCCTTCTCCGTCTTAATTGTATGTATTTATCTTATCCAATCTACTTTCATTTTTATACAGTATCTAAGCGTTCATTCCAACAATTGCATCAATAGCAAATAGATACCCTTGCAGACCTAGTCCTGCTATCTGTCCATTACAAACCGGCGCCGTAACTGACGTATGACGAAACTCTTCTCTTTGATGAATGTTAGAGATATGCACCTCTATCTTCGGCGATGTAATGGAGGCTAATGCATCACGAATAGCATAGCTATAATGGGTGTATGCACCGGGATTAATTACAATACCATCGACATTATCATGGTAAGCCTTTTGAAGACGGTCTATGATTTCTCCCTCACAGTTACTCTGGAAGGTTTCAATCATAATATTATCTTTCTTCGCTTTCTCCTCCAAAAGCCCAAGTAAATAGTCATAATCCTGTGTTCCGTATATTCCTTTTTCTCTTATACCTAAAAAATTCAAATTCGGCCCATTCAAAACCAAGATTCTCACTGTTCTTCCTCCTTTATATTACTCTTATATATGACTCCATAATAAGATTAACTATTTCATCAATTGATCTTCCATCCGTTGCAATAATCTTATGTGCTGCTTTTTCATATATCGGTGTACGAATACTTAACATCCTCTCCACTTTTTGCTCAAGCTCTTCACCTTTTAAAAGAGGTCTCGAGGTATCTCCTTTTAGTCTTTGCACCGTTGTCTCTTTTGTTGCCTTTAAAAATACGACAAACCCCATTTTCTGTAGCTGTTCGCCATTTTGCTTACGCATCGGTAATCCACCACCCGTAGAAAGCACATGATGTGTCATATCCACGCTCAGTTCCTTTAACAGTTCTGTCTCCAAATTGCGAAAATGCTCTTCCCCATAAAGTGAGAATATTTGATTAATTGTTTTCGCAACCTTCTTTTCAATCATCTGATCCGAATCACAAAAGCGATAGGATAATCGCTCAGCCAGCCTTATACCAACACTGGTTTTTCCAGATCCCATAAAACCAATCAAAATTACATTATGCTTCATAGCGTGTACCTCATATAAACCCTTATGGTTCATTTATCTTTATTGTTGACTTATCTTTCCTTTTGCTAAATCTTTTCGATAATAATGTAAGACAATTCGTTCTAGCTTACGTTTTAAAACAATCTGAATTTCTTCCTTCGGATGGATTGGTTTTACAAGATAGGTTAACATTCCTATCCTATTCGCACCAAATACGTCTGTAAACAATTGATCTCCAACAAATACTGTGTTTTCTATCGTTGTACCCATAATCTTTGTAGCTCTGATATAACTTTTCTTTGATGGTTTATTTGCCTTCTGAATGTAGTGTGCACCAATTTTTTCATTGAATCTACGCACACGTTCCCCGCTATTATTTGATATCAGGCAAGTTTCGAAGCCAATCTTCTTTAATCTTGCAAATAATGCAATTGCCCGTTCAGAAGCATCTGCACCATGTTCCACCAATGTATTATCAATATCAAACAATATCCCACGATAACCTTCTTTATAAAGATTTTCATAATCTATATCATAGGATGTTTGTGCTAATCTCTTCGGATAAAACCTTTTTAACATATCGTAACTCCTATTCCTTTTTGAAATATACTTTATCTTATTTTGCTCAAATATTGCTATCCTAATCTTCATTCATTATAGCAATCGTTGGATTAATGTACAAGAAAAATCTATATTTATCCAACTAGGCTGTTCCTGTAAAATAAAAAGAACGATGTTGTCCATTTGATGTTGAAAATATAATTATTTTCAACAGGATTTCATCGTTCTTAATAATATTATTGTGAAATATCTGCTGTACACTGAGGACACTTCGTAGCAGCGATATTGATATCCGACATGCAACGAGGACATTTCTTTGTTGTTGGCTCTGTAGTTGTATCCGGTTTCTTAATTTTATTCAACCACTTTACTACCAAAAATACAACAAAAGCCATAATTAAAAAGTTAATTACTCCTGATATAAATACACCGTATTTAATAACGGGAGCTTTTTGTTTGATTGCTATATCCAATGTATCATAATGTTTTCCGTTCAAAGCAATAAACCAGTTCGTAAAATCGATCCTACTGGTAATCACGCTAAGTATAGGCATAATTACATCGTTTACCAATGAATTCACTAGACCACTGAAGGCTCCACCAATTATGATACCGACTGCCAAATCGATCATATTACCCTTTAAAGCAAATTTTTTAAATTCTTTTAACATATCTTTCCTCCTTATGTAACTTGATGCTACTTTTTAATGAAAAGTCCTGCTTCTTCACATTTGTAATATCTTTAATCATCTAAAATCTTCGAATTGAGAACAATCTTCTTGGTTGGCGATTGTTGAACGCATTTGGTACATTATTTCTTGGGATGTTAACTCTGTTATTACGTAAGTTAGTATTATTCGGGTTAAGGTTTTTATCATTTTCCTCTACCGTAGTTTCCACGACTTTGTTCACTTCAGTATTTTGAGCGATTTTAACTGAATTATTCATATCCTCTTCATCTTCTTCAATATCATCGGTAATTTTTCGTTCGGCGATATTCTTTCGTGCAACATATAGATATCGGCTAAACTGTTTGATAAAATCTTCATAAGACATCGATTCACCAATTGACGTTGACACAGCACATTGATAATAAAACTCCATATCATTTTGCAGAAATAAATCTTTATGTTTCTCAATCACTTCTCTTTTATGTTTTAAAAACTCAAAATGCTGTCTTGTATAGTCTACTGCAAGATACGGTATAACCACTTTTTTTAATGCCAAAGCAAGATCCGTATTATCTGCATTTCTACTAATGCCTTTCATCTGCCCTTCACTGTAATAGGTGAGTAATAATCCATTCGGCTTTAACCACGTATAAAGCTGTTCTACAAATCCTTCCACGTCGAGAGTATAGCAAACGGAATCAATAGAGATGATTGCATCAAATGAGTTCGGCGGATATACTTTTTCACCGATTGCACCGACATCAAAGATAAGCTTGTCATTTTCCTCTGCCCGCTTCTTTGCACTTGTAATGGCATTTTGCGAATAGTCAAATCCGTATACGGTAGTCCCTGTTTTAGAAGCAATATATTCTGCCATCTTGCCATTGCCGCACCCAACCTCTAGTACACTGTCACCGGGTTTTAATCCCGATATAAGCAACAAATCATCAATCTGCTTCTTGTCACTAAAGCCGTCTTGGGAAAAATCAATTCCATGAGTTTCTAGGCAGTATCTTGAAAAAACCTCATTATCCTCTACCATTTTATAAAAGTCCTCATACTCTTTATTAAACAGCAGCTTCGCTTTGTCCATACTGTCATCTCCTATTTTATCAGCTATCATTATTTATATGATTTACATATGCGTTTTGATAACAGAGATCATAAGAGGCATAAGAGAAATTTCCTGATTACAGGATATACTAGGATAGCAATAATGTAAAGAATATGGTACAATATGTTAACAAAATACTTTTTAAGATAGTGCTTCCAATATAGTAGTTGAATGATATCTAGTAATATTTAATGAGGTGATTTCTATGGCTCCAACAGCAAAATATACTTCGATGTTTCCTTCATCTAAATGGTACATCATCAGAAAAATAGATCGTCTATTAAAGTATCGTACCCGCAGACCTGAGCACACAGATTATATTGACAAGATCAGGGATGATTTGGAGGATATCTTTATCAATAACTGTGCAGGATATATCTTCTTTAACCAAAAACACTATAAAAAACTAATTCGAAAGTGGGTTTCTTCTTTCTTACATGATTACCATAAATCCGATATAAAAAATCATAACATACATGGTAATCAACTGTATGCAAATTATCTCTGGCACGCATTTTCCTATCAACTACTTCCTTGCATAACGGATAAGCAAGCTACACTTGCCTTTGACCGCACGAATAAGACAAGCTGTTATCTGCTCCTAAATAACTCATCAATCGCATATGAGCTTCACCATTGTGAAAAATTGACCGCTGATATTATTAATCAGTATGATGATATCCTTATCTTTGATCTAGACTTTACCTGGTGCTATTGTCACACTCACGAAGCCTATTGTGGCCCATACTTTTATCAAAAAACGGATGAATAGCAATGTGAAACCTTCACATTGCTATTCATCCGTTATCTTTTTCTCATATACGGCGCAATCATAATAACTTCCGTCCTTGCGAATTCCTACTCCATACTCATACTTTAAAAAGCGCATACCTGCCTTTTGCATAACACGACCAGAGGCGATGTTTTGCACATCATGCTTTGCTATGATACGCTGATATCCCACTTCATAAAACAAAAAATGCATTACCACATGCAGCGATTCGGTCATAATTCCTCTGCCCCAATATTCTTTCCCTAAGCAATAACCAACTTCGCAGGTCATAGTCGACTCATCTGTAAACTCTACACTTATCGTTCCGATCGCCATCTGTTTCAGTTTCAATTCAATCGCCCACACATAAGTGCTGTCTCTCTGATACGAACTTAACCAATATGTAATTCTTCTTTGAGATACATAGACATCCTGATGTGGCCCCCAGGATAAATATTTGCATACTTCCGGATCCCCTGACCAATTACGAAACATATCTTCTGCATCATCCGTTTGAAATTTTCGTAACTTTAGTCGCATCGTCTCAATCGACTGTGTTCCTAAATGATGTAACTGCATTTCCTCACCTCTAAGAAAATACCTATACAGGGACGAACTTAATTATGACTGTCAGATGTTGATTCATTCGATAGTTCCATAATTAATTATTGCAATCTGAGCAAATGTATGCTTTGTGCCTTACTCTTAATACTTCGCAGTGTACTAATACAATTCCATTCTTCTTTTCGATCTTTTTATTCGATACAGTAAAACGGATTCACTCACCTTGCGGAAGCCAAAAACAAGCGTCCTATTATTAAGATTTGGCACTGATTCAACCTAGCCATAATCAAACTAATTGGACACTTGTTTATTCTTTGTTATATTTATGATATAACCATGATTAGTTACCCTTAATGTGTTATATCTTCTCGTTCATACAACTTTTATTTAGCTAGCTATGATACTATCAGAAAATCTCTTATTTTCTAATCTCAAGTCCCTTGGTAGCTAAGATTGCAAGCAATTCATCCACCATTGTCTGAATCTCCTGGCCTTCAAGCGTTCTTTCTTTTGAACCGAATTCAAAACGTACGGTAACACTTTTCTTACCTGGCAGAAGTTTTTCATCCTCAAAGATGTCTACTAGTCGGTATCCCTGAAGATATTCAGATTTATACTCCTTAACGTAAGATCCAATATTCTCATAGCGAAGAGTCTTATCTGCTAGAAGGCTTAAGTCTATGGTCACACCCGGATATTTGGATACTTCACTGTAACGAAGGCTTTCTGCTGCCAAGTTCTCAAGGCTTTCTACATCGATTTCAGCAAATGCAACATTAAGCTTCTTATCAATCTTATTCTTGATTTTAGGATTAATTACTGAGAAGAAACCGATCTCTTCGCCCTTTACAATGATACTTGCGCTATTTACTGGATGAATATAATTGTATTTCCCAAGCTCTTCCTTTAACTGATAAGTCGGAGTCACATTCTTGATTGCAGCTACTAACTGTTCAATAATCTCTTTGCATTTAAAATAAATCTCTTTATCGGAAAGCTTCTTGCTTGCGATTGCTATACCAAGTCTCTTTCGCTCATTACACAGTCCATCTTCTTTTAAGCCATCTGCAACACGTCCAATTTCATACATTCCCATCTCAGGATAAGTATCTGCATTCTTAGCAACAAATCCCAATAAAGAAGGAATGATTGTTGAACGAATAGTATCATTCTCTGCAGTCACTGAGTTAATTACACGAATATTTGGCTCAGTTACAATACCGAGTTCTTTATTTGTTTTGCTTTCATACCAGATATAGCTGTGAACTTCATTCATCGCATAACGCTCCGATAAGATCTGCTTCATACGGTACTCATTATCTCTTGCCACATCGTGACGAACCGGTGTTAAGAAGCTCTTCGTAGATTGAATCTCAAAGTTATCATAACCGTAGATACGGGTGATCTCTTCAATGATATCTGCTTTTATGGTAACATCCTTGGTTGCTCTCCAAGACGGAACCACAACACTAAATTCATCTCCCTTACGAGTAAGCCCAAAGCCAAGTGCGGTAAGTGTTTCCTCAATTTGGTCGGAGGAGATATCAATACCGGTATATTTATCTACATAAGCCTTATCAAATTCAATTGTGATTGTATCATAATGCTTTACATACTCATCCGTAAGAGAAGAGGTCACCTGTACATCAGGATCAATATCCTGTAATAATTTCACAAAACGTCCGATTGCAGGAACGGTAAGTTCCGGATCAATAATCTTCTCATATCTAGAACTTGCATCCGTACGAAGTCCCAGACGTGTTGCAGATTTACGAACGGATACGCCATCAAAATTAGCGGATTCTAATAATACGGAATTTGTATCGTCTGTTATTTCAGATAACTCGCCGCCCATAATTCCGGCAATTGCAACCGGTTCCTTCTCATCACAGATTAAAAGCGTATCATTATCCACCTTACGCTCAACGCTGTCTAAAGTTAAGAAATCAACTGTTTCCGGATAAGTTTTGACACGAATTTTAGATACCTTCTTATTATCAAAGGCATGCATCGGCTGACCAAGCTCCATCATCAGATAGTTAGTAAGATCCGCAAGTAAATTAATCGGTCTCATACCGCAATAAGTAAGACGGATTCTCATGTTGATTGGAGACTTCTTCTCTGTAATGTTACTGATGGAAAGACAACTATAACGATAACATTTATCTACATTCTCTACCTTTACATCAATTCCCGGTAAATTTTTATAGATACTTGTATCTACAACCTCAAGTGGCTTTAACTCTCTTTTCGTCAATACTGCGATTTCTCTTGCAATTCCGTAATGTCCCCATAAATCAGGGCGGTTTGTTAAGGATTTATTATCCACTTCAAATACGGTATCATTCAGCTGCATAAAGGTCTTGATATCTGTTCCGAGCGGATAGATATCTTCTAGTATCATCAAACCAGAATTTTCTTCGCTAACGCCCAATTCCTTCTCTGAGCAGCACATACCATGACTAATCTCTCCTGCAATCTTAGCTTCCATGATCTGCATATCTCCAACCTGACCACCAAGCTTTGCAAAGGGAACCACTGCACCCACAAATACATTCGGTGCACCACATACACAGCCTACCACTTCACTACCGATATCAACTTTTAATAAGTGAAGTTTCTTAGAGTTTGGATGATCGTTGATTTCAATAATCTTACCAACTACAACATCCCTAACCTTTGTTCCATATTCATATATATCTTCAACCTCAGCAGTGGATAATGTAAATCTGCCGATTAACTCTTTTAAATTAATACCGGATAAGTCAGTGAATTCTGAAATCCAATTCATTGATATTAACATTCTTCATTTCCTCCATTCTTTCGCTCATAGCGACATTGATATATTCTACACCGTAAACTGCTTCAGCTGCTTTAAATTACCGCTGTTGAACAAACGAATGTCCTTAATGTTGTATTTCATCATTGCAAGTCTGGTTAAACCAAGTCCGAATGCAAAGCCGGTGTATTTGTCAGGATCAATACCACCAAGACGAAGTACGTTCGGATGAATCATGCCGCAAGGAAGAAGTTCTAACCAACCGGAGTTCTTACAGGTAGGACAACCGGAACCACCACAGATTGCACAGTTGATATCAAGCTCAAAACCCGGTTCCACGAACGGGAAGAATCCCGGTCTTAAACGAACCTTTACATCTCTTTGGAACACTTCGGTTAAGAGAACCTTCATAAAATAAATCAAGTTGGAGATGGAGATATCATCACCAATCATCATGCCCTCTAACTGGAAAAAGGTGTTCTCATGGCTGGCATCAATATTCTCATTACGGAAGCATCTACCTGGGAATAAAACCTTTAAAGGTTCACCCGGCTTAGGAGCACCGTATTTTCTCATAATCGTGTTCTGTGCTGCGGAGGTATGAGTCTTCAGTAACTGTCCATTATCGAGATAGTAGGTATCTGTCATATCTCTGGCAGGATGGTTCTTTGGAATGTTAACCCCCTCAAAGTTATTGAACTCAGTCTGTATCTCAAGACCATCTTCTATAATGAAACCCATCGTCTTAAAGATATCTTCAATCTGTTTCTGAACGATAGTAATCGGATGCATGGTACCTACTGCCTTATCGGATGGTATGGAGAAGTCATAACGCTCCGTATTTTCGATCTCTCTTAAATACTCCTGCTCTTCTAAGGTTTTCTGATGATTTACGATTGCATTCTCAATCTCATTCTTAAGCATATTCACCTGCATACCTGCAGTCTTCTTTGCTTCTACATCCAGGTTACGAAGATCCTTTAACACTTCGGTTACAAGACCCTTTTTACCAAGGAAGGCAACTCTGATTCGTTCTAGCTCATCTTTAAGCTTTGCACTGTTCAATTCATTTTGAAACTGCGCTTTGATTTTCTCTAAATTCTCTAACATTTTCATTCCTCCTAAATTTATTTTCTAATTGCTATTCTAAATGATTATCTCAACATCATGTATACTAAATTCATTACTCTATCCACAGGGCGAATGTTTTTTCATGCGTTTATCCACAATCTTGACCCTGAATTCCAGTTTATAAACATACAACAGCATGAAGTCGTTGATTTAATATCCAGTCGTTGGTGCTTAGGCTGCGTACTTTGCGGCCTTATGCACCACTACGTACTTCATCCAAGTGGGAGCGTGTTGCATATGAAATATGTTTCCAGCATTTATTCTGCTTTTTTATGCATCTCTTTCACTATCTATCGCTCAAGACATGTGTAACATCTTTTCATTAGCAACTGTATGAAGTCGTTGGTGCTTAGGCTGCGTACTTTGCGGCCTTATGCACCACTACGTACTTCATCCAAGCGGGAGCGTGTTGCATATGAAATATGTTACACATTTCTTGTCACAGAATTGCATAAAAAAAGCCCCCGTCTCCAAAGGGACGAAAGCATCGTGGTACCACCCAAATTCAAGCCTCAAGCAAGGCTCCTCAAAAGTTGTAACGGAACTGAACCGGCCTTTCTTTCAAAAGGCAACTCCGGTGTCGAACTTCGCGATATATCCGAACCCTGAACTTGCTCTCAGCCGGTGACAAGTTCTCTCTGGCGGGAAAATATATGCTACTGAATTCACCATCAATGTTGATATCTATTTTTATCCTATATTAATCGACTATTATGCCATTGTCAAGAGTAGGAATTAAAAATCGTGCATTTTCATAGCTTACTATGCTTATAAAACCTTTAAAATTATACTGTCAGACTCTTATGATACAATAAATTATATAATTCATTTATAAGTTATTGTATGCATTATTATTCTTGATACGGTTGAACATGTTCTGCTTTTGATTGAAATTCCTTCAACGAGATAATCTCATTCTTATTATTAAATTCAATGATTGAAACTCCATCAAAGCCTGCAACATTATTTTCATAATCACATTCAAAATACCATTCAACAGTATAAATATGTTCTTGATGTAGAATTTGTTTTATTCTCCATACTAACACACTTCCTACCTTATTCCATTCAGAAAACCACTGCTTTATCTGCTTAATACCATTATACTCCGGTCCGTAACATTCACTATAATAAATATTTTGATGAAAATAATTCTCCAAGTTAGATGCATCCTTCTTCACCCATGCATTAAAATAGCTTCTTATGATTTCTTCTCTTTCCCCCATTATAACCTCCTAAATACTTTTGCAACGTTATTATTTTATAATATGTTATCTACCGAACATATCAACGATATATTAACTTTTTATGTTATAGCATTCTTTTTATTCTGCATAATATTTAACAATTCAATTTCTCCCCATATAATACCATGTTATATATGTATTTACAACACACGCAGATTGTAAAAACCTTTCCTGTAGCTATCTCTTGTTTCTACTACAATTATACTTATCCCATTCTATCAAGTACGGTAAGTTTAAACATTAATATCATTAATGTAATAAATTATTATTGGGAATTTAAATGTAAATATGATAATATTTGTATAAGTGTACATAAAGACTACACAACAAATATTTATGATAATACAAGGGTGATGAGATGGAATATAGTTTACTTATTGTAGAGGATGAGAAAAACTTAAGAAGAGTAGTCTCTGATTATTTTACTGCACGAGATTTTCATGTAGATACTGCAGTTCATGGATTAGAAGCACTGGATTATATTAACCAAAGGGTTTATGACATTATTATTCTAGATATAATGATGCCTGAGATGGACGGCATCGAAGTGTGCAAATATATCAGAAAAAAATATGATGTACCAGTGATTTTTCTTACTGCACTATGCAATGAAGAAAGTATCGTGGGTGGATATGATATAGGGGCGGATGAATATATGACAAAGCCGTTCTCCCTCACCGTGTTGGAAGCAAAGATACGGGTGCTGATCAAACGATACCGAGGATTACTGGTTCAAGATGGTGTTATACGCATTAACAACCTTCAGATCGAACCTTCCAAAAGGATGGTTTCTGCTAACGGTATCGTTATTAACTTAGCACCTAAAGAATATGACTTACTGATATATCTAATTGAAAATAAAAACCAAGTACTATCAAGAGAGCAAATTCTTAACAGGGTATGGGGTCCTGAATTCGAAGGATATGACCGAGCAGTTGATACCCATATTAAAAAGCTTCGTTCTGCACTAGGAGAAAATAGTAATCCTATCACCACAATTATTAAATCAGGTTATGTGTGGAAGGATAATATAAATTAAAAATAATGCATTCATGATACACGTCTCGTTTGTGACTTTCATTTCTAATTTATAATATTCTTCCTTTCTCCCTTTCCCATTGTGTCATAATATGTTAGAATAGGGACTAATTATTAAAAGTAGCAATTGACATTCTCATAACGTTAGGAGTTGCACACATGGACACCAAAATCATATTTTTTGACATAGATGGTACAATATTAAGCCACAGAAATTATAACATACTCGACAGCACCAAAGCAGCGATTCGCATGGCGAGGGAAAATGGTCACCTAACCTTTATCAATACAGGGCGTACCTATTCTGAAATCAACGACGAGATTAAAAATGTCGGCTTTGACGGTTACGTATGTGGATGTGGAACCTACATATCTCTTCACGAAGATAGAATGTTCCATCAAAGCTTAAGTGCTCAGTTGTGTAAAGAAATCGTGGCTGATGCTCGCCGTTTCGGGATTCAGTGTGTTTTGGAAGGTACTAACACCATATACTTTGACAAAGAATATAAACACCCATTGCTTGTTGAACTTAAAGATAAATTCACAAACCGATATAAATTCAATGTATCTACAACGGATGATCCGGATATTCTTTTTGATAAATTCTGTCTATGGATAAGCGAAACTGCTGATGTCAAATCCTTTATTGATAAATATTCAGATCGATTTGAATTCATTGTTCGTGATGGGGCACTATTTTTCGAGGTGATTCCGAAAGGCTTTTCAAAAGCCTCCGGAATTGAATATCTGCTCACTCATCTTGGAATTCCTCATGAAAACGCTTATGCTATTGGAGATAGTGCAAATGATCTTTCCATGCTTAATTACGTGAAGCACAGTATCGGAATGGGTAATTCCGAAGAAGAAGTCATGAAAGTCGTATCCTATGTTACCAAAGATGTTGATGATGATGGTATCGCACATGCCCTAACGCATTTTGAATTCATCAATTCCTGCGATTTCCTCGTAGCAAATAAATAATTTGACCAATAATTAATCCAATCAAAGAAGGACAAAAGCCAAACCCGAGTGCGAACCAATTAAAATAATTAAAAATTATAGTCGGTACGATTAATCCAAAGCTTCCAAATAAAACAGGTGCTATATATTTTAATTTTGTCCTTCTCATGCCAAGCAACAACGAACACACAAATGCGGTAAAAGGTATTATCAGATAAAAATAAAGAATAACATAGCCAATCTCCTCACCGGGTTTTAGAAAGAACAGTCCCGATATTAACGCTATTACTCCAACTGTTATAGATACGGATAATAATATAATATTTAATATATGCTTCTTGAATTTCTTTGCAAAATGATTTACTTGATCCCAATCACTTTTCCTAACTTTAATGTCCGGTTGTTTTATTTTATCCAACTCCATTTTACATACCTCACAATCTTGAATATGCTCCTCTACCATCTCCTTGCTTCCCTGACTTGCTATATTTTCCGCATAAAGTGGCAATAGATCTTGAATTACATCACATTTTATCTTCACTTATTCTCCTCCATTCCCTCTTGAATTTTTGACTTAGCTCTATGGTATGTAACACAAGCCCAATGTTCTGTTTTACCAAACAGCGCAGCGATCTGACTAAACTTCAATTCCCCAAACACCCTTAAAGAAAACACTTCCTTATACGGTTCTTGTAAATCATGTATGAGCCTGTGAATCAAAAACGCCATCTCTTTATTCGCTAACATCGATTCAACACTTTGCTCTGTTATACAAAGATTTTCAAGCTCCTCACTAGATGTAATTCTTTTTTGCTTCTTAAGATAAGAGAAATAACAGTTTTTGGCTATCTGACAGATCCAAACACGAACATCACACTCTCCATGAAATTGATGAAGAGAGCGAAAAGTCTTATAAAATGCTTCTTGCGTCAATTCCTCCGCCAAGCTTTCATTGGCTGTCAACCCCCTCAAATACTTATATACATCATTATAATATTGCTCGTAAAACTGGTCGAACCCAGTCACCTAATCACCCCCTCAATGATAAGACTCCCTTATATCAAAAATATCACAAAATTTCTTAATATTTTTATAAATTCCTACAAATTCTAATGCAATCACATCTACACATACATTTACTCAATCTGTTATATTCTACCATTAATGAACCCAGTTTTACAACCAAATTAGCAAAATCAGGATCGTGATGTCCGAACAATTAGGACTATTACTAACTGTTTAGCAATAGGAATAAATGATGAAGCTACTGAGTAGGTTTCTACTTTATCCGTGAGGAATTTATGCTCGTTCTGATTGTTTCAAGTGAACTCAGAGATCTTAGAATTACTAGTAAATTACAACCAGCTTTCCAGCAGACATCCTCTTATCGTTAAGCATAATAGCATCCATCCCTTTATTAACTTCTCATTATTATCCCATTTGTTAACTCCTATCGCAATTCAATGAATATAGTTGCATATTGCATTATTGTATGATAGAATTAGCAAGGTTCGAAACAACTGATACATTGAGCAAAAGGAGTGTTGTGAATGCAGAATTACGACGTTATTATTATTGGTGCCGGTCCATCCGGTATTTTTTGTGCCTATGAATTAATTAAGGAAAACAAAGACCTTAAAATCCTTATGGTGGAAAAAGGTAGACCGATTGAGAAAAGACTTTGTCCCAAAAGAACTACAAAGAAGTGTATCGGATGCCAACCTTGCGCAATTACAACAGGTTTTGCAGGAGCGGGAGCATTTTCAGATGGCAAGCTCTCCTTATCCCCTGATGTCGGTGGAACTCTTCCAGACATCTTAGGATACGATAAAGCTGTAGAACTTATAAAAGAATCTGATGATATTTACTTAAAATTCGGTGCTGACACTAATGTATATGGTGTTGATAAAGAAGCCGAAATTCGTGAAATAAGAAGACGTTCCATCAATGCAAATTTAAAATTAATCGAATGTCCAATCCGTCACCTCGGAACTGAAGAAGGCTATAAAATTTACACCAGTTTACAAGAACATCTTTTAGCAAGCGGCGTTGAGATGAGATTCAACACCATGGTACAAGACATTATTATAGAAAATAATGTAGCAAAAGGAATTATTACATCTAAGGGTGAAACTTTATGTGCAGATGAAGTTGTATCCGCAATAGGACGTGAAGGTTCCGACTGGTTCAGCCATATCTGCCAAGAACATGGCGTAGAAACAAAAGTTGGTACCGTAGATATCGGTGTAAGAGTCGAAGTTCGTGACGAGGTTATGGAGTTTTTGAATAAAAACCTATACGAAGCAAAGCTAGTATACTACACCCCTACCTTTGATGATAAGGTACGTACCTTCTGTACCAACCCATCCGGTGAGGTTGCAACTGAATACTACGAAAATAATCTTGCTGTTGTTAACGGACATGCATATAAATCAAAGGATTACAAGACAAATAATACCAACTTCGCTCTTCTTGTATCTAAGAATTTTACAAAACCGTTTAATACTCCAATTGAGTACGGTAAACATATCGCTCAGCTTAGCAATATGCTTTGCGGCGGAAGAATCTTAGTTCAGACCTTTGGTGATTTCCAGAGAGGACGTAGAACTACCGAAGAACGTCTTTGTAGAAATAACTTAGTTCCTACTTTAAAGGATGCAGTACCGGGCGATTTATCCCTTGTATTCCCTCATCGTATCATGGTAGACATAAAAGAGATGATTCTTGCTCTCGATAAAGTCACTCCAGGTATTGCAAGTGATGAAACACTTCTTTATGGTGTAGAAGTTAAATTCTATTCCAATAAAGTTGTCGTTAATACCGATTTCGAGACCAGTATCGAAGGTTTACGTGCCATCGGTGATGGTGCTGGTTTAACCAGAGGTTTACAGCAGGCGTCAGCGAACGGTATTAGTGTAGCTCGTAGCATCTTAAAAAAGATGGGGAAATAAATAATTAAAAGATGAAGCTTTCAATTATTTAAGAAATGTTTTATAACAAATAAATAATTTGCATTATAACATAAAAAAGAACGATGATAATTTTGAAACAAAATTGTCATCGTTCTTTTTATCCATAATTCTTCATAATTAATATTCTCGAAATGCTATATTTTAATCAAGATCCATCTTCTGCTAATCATCAATTCATGATCTTATGAATTTAAAACATCGTATAGTATTTACTCACTTCTTTGGTAAAGCCATAATCAATGATGACCGGTCTCCCTTTGATAAAGCCCCAGCTGGAAGGTCTTTTCAAATCCGGATAAAGTAAGTTATATTTCTCCGTAAAATCTTTAAATTCATTTATACGAAATAACTCTCTGCTGTTTCTGACATGATAATAGTTCCAAACCTCAGCTATGGAATAAACTCTCTCCGCTTTCTCCATAATTAAAAATACGGAATCATCTGATATGGCTACTATTCGTGCAAAAACACGGGAATGAGTTGTTGCTGCTATCTGATATTCTGCTTGATTTTGAGCTAACCCTTTTTTATTCTTGGCTACTTTTACTACGTATCCATTATCTAAGTCAAAGACATTTCTTCCGGATCCTGTACCAATCAACAAATAGGATTTTCTCTCAATATTGGTTTTGATATATTTAAAGTCAATTCTCATTATCTGCTCCTAATAAAGTAATCACACAATTATTTTATTAAGAGTGAAGCAGATTGGTTAACAAATATTGAATAAAAGTCGAATATTGTTGTCTTTAATAACATATAAAATATTATATTATATTATAATTACTAATCATCTTACATTTGATAATTAATTATAGCTTAATCTAGAGCGCTCTGTCCACGTTCTCCGGTACGAATCCTGACCGTATCCTCAACTTCATAGATAAAGATTTTTCCATCACCATAGTTACCGGTACTGATTTGTTTTGTAACTTTTTCAATTATTACCTCAGCTGCTTCGGGAGAAACAACTGTTTCTACTTTAATTTTAGGTAAAAGATTCACCTGAGTTTTTGTTCCTCGATAGACCTGTACATACCCCTTTTGCTTACCATAACCCATAATATTAGTAATCATTAGTCCTTGAGCATTACTTTCACTTAATATAGCTTTCAAGTCCTCTAATTTTTCTGGTTGTATTACTATTTCAAGCTTCTTCATATTTGTATCTCCTCTCCGTTTTGTATTATAAACACAAACATTATACCATATATTTCAAATAAATAAAACCATATTATTACATTACAGCCAAATTGAAAGCCGAGTTACTTCATATAAAAACCGCAACAAGATGGATTTTTTCTTGTTGCGGTTTTTATTTTGAGAGATAATGAATTAATAGTCTAAAAATTTATTATAATGCCTCAGTTCCTCTTTCTCCGGTTCGGATTCTGACTGCATCATCTACATCATAGATGAAAATCTTACCATCTCCATAATTACCGGTATTGATTTCCTTAACCACCTTCTCAATTATCGTTTCCGCCACATCAGAAGGAACCACCGTTTCAACTTTTATCTTAGGAAGTAAATTTACATTGGTTTTTGCACCTCTGTATACCTGAACATAACCCTTCTGCTTACCATATCCCATGATATTGCTGATCATAAGTCCGTTCGCATTACAATCATTCAGTATATCCTTTAAGCTCTCTAATTTCTCCGGTTTAATAACTATCTCTAACTTTTTCATATTACCCTCCATTCTATCATATTACGACTGGATTACTCAAAAATTATCTTATTGATATTATTCTTTGATACTTGGTGCAAAATCCGGATATGCTTGATTGCCATGCTCGCCAATATCCAAACCTTGTATCTCCTCTTCCTTGCTCACGCGAATACCAAGCGTTGCTTTAATTGCTAACCAAACTATGGAACTTGTAACAACTACAAATCCTGCTACAGATACGATACCTAAAAGCTGTGCTCCAAGTAATTTGAAGCCACCACCATAGAATAAACCATTTCCTGTTGCTGCGCCTGTAATACCGTCTTTTGCAAATAAGCCAACACAAATTGTACCAAATATACCATTTACCAAATGAACAGATACAGCACCTACCGGATCATCCACTCTTACTTTATCAAAGAAAATTACTGCTAATACAACAATAATACCTGCAACTGCGCCGATTGCTAAGGAAGCTGGTACGGTAACAAATGCACATGGAGCTGTAATTGCAACCAAACCTGCTAACAGACCGTTAATACTCATACCAAGATCCGGTTTACCAAGGATAATCCATGAAGTAGCTGTAGCTGTTAAGATAGCCGTAACACCTGCTGTATTAGTTGTAACAACTATATGAGCAATTGAACTAGGGTCAGCAGCCATCGTAGATCCGGGATTGAAACCAAACCAACCTAACCAAAGAATAATTGCACCAATAGTTGCTAAGGACATATTGTGTCCCGGAATCGATTTTACTTTTCCATCCTTATATTTACCAATTCTAGGTCCCAGGATAATAGCACCTGTTAATGCAGCCCAACCACCTACGCTGTGAACAACTGTTGATCCTGCGAAATCCCAGAAGCCTTTTGCAGCAAGCCAGCCGCCGCCCCAGATCCAGTGACCTACGACAGGGTAAATCAAAAGAGTAAGTACAAACGAGAAAATAATAAAGGAAATATACTTAATACGTTCTGCCACTGCTCCGGAAACGATTGTAGCTGCAGTTCCACAGAACACTAATTGGAAGAAGAATTTTGCCCATAAAGGAATTCCAGTCCATGATATCGCTGAGTACACTCCTGAATATGCCTCACCTGTTGCAGGAGAATTATCTGCCCCTCCTACGAAAAACAAACCTTTTAATCCCATAAAACCATTGCCATCACCAAACATGATGCCCCAGCCTAATAATAAAAAGCCCAGGGAAGAAACAGCAAATACGATAAAGTTTTTGGATAAGATGTTAACTGCATTTTTGGATCTTGCAAATCCACTTTCCACGGATGCAAATCCTAAGTTCATAAAAAATACTAAAAATGCTGTAATAAGAACCCAGACTGTATCCACCGCTATTTTCAAATCTCCAATTTCCATACTATTACTTCCTTTCTTATTAAAATTATATATCAATTCCTTGTTGATACTCATCGATTCAAGGAATTGCTTTTGATATTTAAGCCAGAACACGAAATAATTAATCCAGCTTATATGCATGTTTAATTCACTCACTTAATTTAAGTAAAAAAACGGAGTCAAGGTATTTTCACTTGACTCCGTCGTCTTTTCCATGCATTTTAGGTTATCTTAAAAATAATCAAAAAAATGGTCAAAACTCGTAAGTTTTGACCTCATTGTCAATTACTATTATTCGAATAATGGTAAACCCTCTTACCTATCTTAACAATAGAAAAAGCCAAAGTATACTAATACTTTGACTTCGTCGTCACTAATTAAGATAGACCTACTATATCACACATTTTTTGGTAATGCAATACTATCTTTATATTTTCTTTATAAAAACTTTATATACAATGATACCAAATGCTTGTTTTTGTAAATAGTAGAATAAAACATTACATATTTCATAAAATAAATAAGTAATTTACAGTTTCTTCTAAACAGAAACTTTATATCATATGCATTTTTCTTTACACTCCGACCACTGAATTAATGAATGAACATTGCATCTCCAAAACTAAAGAAACGATAACGCTCTTTTACCGCCTCATGATAAGCATTCATAATATGGTCTCGACCCGCCAAAGCTGACACTAGCATCATCAAAGTAGATTCCGGTAAGTGAAAATTAGTGATGAGCGCATCCATAACCTTGAACTGAAAGCCTGGATATATAAAAATTGTGGTATCCCCGCTTCCGTTTTGCACTTTGCCATTCTCATCTACTGCGGATTCGATAGTTCTACAGCTGGTAGTACCAACACAGATTACTCTGCCACCTAATTCTTTCGTATCATTGATTATCTTTGCTGCTTCCTCTGATACCTGATAAAATTCCGAATGCATATGATGTTCTAATACATTCTCTACTTTCACCGGACGAAAAGTTCCAAGACCGACATGTAGTGTTACATTCGCAATTTTAACCCCACGTTGTTCGATCTCAGCTAATAATTCCTTTGTAAAATGAAGCCCTGCGGTTGGAGCCGCAGCAGAGCCATCAAATTTTGCATATACGGTTTGATATCTACTCTTATCCTCCAGTTGGTGAGTGATATATGGTGGCAATGGCATTTCACCTAGCTGATCGAGAATCTCCTCGAAGATTCCCTTGTATTTAAATTGTACTAAACGATTCCCTTCCTCGATAACATCAATGATTTCACCTGTCAACAAGCCATTACCAAAACATAATTTGGTACCCACTTTGGCTTTCTTGCCCGGCTTTACGAGGGTCTCCCATATATCATTTTCTCTTCTTTTTAATAAGAGCAATTCAATCTTCGCTCCGGGATTTGAGTCCTCCTGCTCTTTTATCTTTTCACCGATCAACCTTGCCGGTATAACTTTCGTATTGTTCACTACCAAACAGTCTCCAGGCTTCAAGTATTCTATAATATCTTTAAATATTCTATGTTCGATTTCACCTGTCTTTTTATTCAATAATAATAATCTTGAACCGGAACGATCCTCTAAAGGATCTTGTGCAATTAGTTCTTCCGGTAAATCATAATAAAAATCACTTGTCTTCATTCTTCCTCCATATCTCTTTCAACTAATATAAATTTTAAATAATGCATCATATAGTCATCCGCCCTAAAAAAGCTATTCAAAACAATGCTACTTTCGGCTCTGTTCAGAACCTTATCGCAGTTAATGTTTTGAATAGCCCTTTCTGTGCTAGATTATTAGCCTATGCATTAAAATATTAAGTCGGATTTTTTCTTAAGTAACTTTGCTCCATTCAAAATAAGTAATATCCCTGAAACCATTCCTGCTACAATTAACAGAATTCCCATAACAAGATTCCATACACCCACAGACTTCATGGTATGATAGATTTTTTCCATCATATTACTAACCTCCTTAATTATGCTTCTACTACTCCATATTTATCATAGTATGAATCAATTGCTGTTTTCAAATTATCATCAATAATAATTTTGCCCTGGTAAGGTTTATTATATAAATGATCAACAACTTCCTTCATAGTTACAATCGAGGTAGTTGCAATCTTATAATTTTCTTCTATCTCCGATAATGCACTTTTTACTCCTTGTCCTCTTTCCATACGATCAACAGATACTACCAACCCAAGTACTTGAACTTTAGCCTGAGCCTCAAGAATTGGCATTGTTTCACCAATTGAAGTACCGGCAGTCGTAACATCTTCAATAATAATAACACGATCACCGTCCGTTAACGGAGAACCAAGCAGAATACCGGTATCACCGTGATCCTTAACCTCTTTACGGTTTGAACAGTATTTGATATCCTTATCATAGAATTCGCTAACAGCCATAGTTGTTGCTACACTAAGAGGGATTCCTTTATAAGCAGGTCCAAATAATACATCAAACTCTAAGCCATACTTATCATTAATAGCCTTTGCATAATACTCTCCAAGTTTTCTTAACTGCTTACCAGTTCGATAAAATCCTGTATTCACAAAAAACGGAGTCTTTCTACCGCTTTTGGTTGTAAAGTCACCAAACTTTAGTACTCCACAATCCACCATGAATTCTATAAATTCCTTCTTGTACTGTTCCATCTGTTTCCTCCTGATATGTTTCTCTATTTATCTATTATTATTCGTCAAGAATAAAGAAATGCGCATAAAAATCTATCGTTTGAGGTTTCTACTCAAGCATTTATCCAACAAATATCACCCTATATATTTATTATGGTAATTCTAACATATTCCTTCTAAAAAATATATTACTATTTTACACATCCAATTAATTCTTTAATATCAGCAATACCGTATTGCTGCATATATTCCTCAATGCCGTCCACTACCTCTGATGTTGCCATCGGATTGATGAAATTAGCGGTTCCTACAGCCACCATTGTCGCTCCTGCCATTATGAATTCTAATGCATCCTCGGCATTCGCAATCCCTCCCATACCGATTATCGGAAGATTAACTGCATTTGCCACCTGATAAACCATACGAATTGCAATCGGTTTTACTGCAGGACCGGATAGGCCACCTGTTTTATTTGCTAAAAGAAATGCTCTTTTGTGAATATCTATCTTCATAGCGGTGAGTGTATTGATTAGTGATAATGCATCTGCACCTCCTGCTTCTGCGGCTCTCGCCATCTCGGTAATATCCGTAACATTGGGACTGAGCTTCATAATTACAGGTTGCTTTGCACACTTTTTAATCTCCCTCGTGATATCCTCCACACACTTCGGATCTTGTCCGAACGCAATACCGCCTTCCTTAACATTCGGACAGGAGATATTGATTTCTAACATATCAATATCACAATCCGAGAGACGCTCTACTACCTCACAATATTGTTCGGTTGTTTTGCCCACTACATTTACGATAATCTTTGTGTTGTATTTGCGTAAAAAAGGAATATCTCTTTCTATAAACACATCAGCGCCGGGGTTTTGAAGACCAATTGCATTCAGCATGCCTCCATAGGTTTCTGCTACTCTGGGTGTCGGGTTACCAGGCCAGGGAACTGCTGATACTCCCTTCGTTGTAACCGCTCCTAATTTTGATAAATCCACGTATTCGCTGTATTCCATTCCAGAGCCGAACGTTCCACTGGCGGTTGTTACCGGATTCTTAAAGGTAACACCTGCAATTGTTACATTTGTATTCATAGCTCCACCTCTTCTGCATAAAATACTGGTCCATCTTTACATATTCTTTTATTATTTACATTACTGTGATGATCAATATCCTTGGTCTGACAAACACATCCGAGGCATGCTCCTATTCCACAAGCCATACGCTCTTCCATGGATAGCTGTGCTGTAATTCCATGCTCCATGGCATAAGCTTTCACACCGCGTAGCATCGGCGTCGGCCCACAGGCAAATATAATATCCGCTTCCAGATGATTTACTTTTATCGCGTCAATTACATTTCCTTTTGTTCCGAGACTACCGTCCTCAGTCGATACATATATCTCGCCAAACTGCTTAAATTCCTCATTAAGGAATGTAATATCCCTGTATCCTAGTACCATTTGCTTATCGCCGCGTAACTGTTTTGCCAATTCAAGCATCGGTGGTATTCCGATTCCACCGCCGATTAATAATGCCTTTTTCCCTTCCAAAGTAAACCCATTACCAAGCGGTCCCATTGCTTCTATAAATTCTCCCGCCTTCATCTCGGCAAATTCTGCTGTTCCTTTGCCGGCAATACGATAAACCAACCTTACACTTTTGTTTTCTTTATCAATCTCACAGATACTAATTGGTCTGGGTAACATTTTGCTTCCATCTCTACTATATAAAGAAACAAATTGTCCGGGTTTTGCTGATTCTGCGATATCCGGCGCATTCAGCCACATACTGTAGATATCTTTCGCTATCATAACATTTTCCGTTATAAGAGCTTTCTTCTTCACTGCTGCCGACATACAAATTCTCCTATGAATGGTTTTATTTTCTTTGCTTATTTTATCCTAAAACATTCGGTAGGACAAGGTTTATTTTTACCCTTCTATAATTTTAACATGAACCTTACGGATTCTTGGACCGTCAAATTCCATAAAATAGATACCCTGCCACGTTCCGAGCAATAACCGTCTGTCCTCTATGATAATAGTTTGAGAAAATCCCATCATACTTGCTTTTATATGTGCAGCTGAGTTTCCTTCTCTATGACGATAATTATCCGCTACCGGAACAATCTTATTCGTTTCCATTAAAAAATCCTTAACAACATCCGGATCAGCATTTTCATTAATCGTAATTCCAGCAGTTGTATGGGGTACAAAGATTACACATATCCCATTTTCAACTCCGCTCTCACTTACCTTGTTCTGAACTTCCCTTGTAATGTCAATCATAGCACAATTCTGTCCTGTTTTTACACCAAATACAAATGTTTCACTCATCATTAATCCTCCCATATAACATTATTAGTATATCATCTACTTCTTTCCAAAGAAACATATTTAGCAGATCTTTCCGTTTATACTTAAACTTTTATTAATTTAATATTATCCTTAAATTGCTAAATAGTCGATAATTCGTTTGAACCAATTATAAGTAAAAATAGTTTCAATGTAAACCAATCAAAAGTAAGATTTTCCACTGCCTTGACACAAAGAATTACCTATGATATATTTACCATCAGGGTGTTTACAAGAATTACGTAATAATGTATAAAAAGAATAATTCTTAAACTGAGAGGAAATGGATGAATATGGCTAATACTAACCCAATCGTTACAATGGAACTTGAAAATGGTGATATTATAAAAATTGAATTATATCCCGATGTAGCTCCAAACACTGTAAACAATTTTATTTCTTTAGTAAAAAAAGGTTTTTACGATGGACTTAAATTCCACAGAGTAATCCGTGGCTTCATGATCCAAGGAGGCGACCCGGAAGGAACCGGTATGGGCGGTCCAGATTATTCCATCGCAGGTGAATTTTCTTACAATAATTTTAAGAACGACTTAAAGCACACAGCCGGAGTTCTTTCTATGGCAAGATCACAACGTCCTGATTCTGCAGGTTCCCAATTCTTTATTATGCATAAGGATTCCCCTCATCTTGATGGCTCCTATGCAGCATTCGGTAAAGTTATAGAAGGTATGGATGCGGTTAATAAGATAGCAGAAACGAAGACAGATTATTCAGATGCTCCTTTAGAAGCTAAGATAATGAAAAAACTGACTGTAGAAACTTTTGGTGTAGAATATCCCGAACCAGAAAAATGCTAATTATATAATAGAATATACAGGGCTGTTGCAATTTGCTTGCAAGAGCCCTTTTTCATACGTACTCAACCCAAAATAAATACACAAGCAATGTATTTATGGCATATGGCAGAACACGCCCGGCACATTCTTTATTCACTTTATAATAGTCTAGCGCATTAGTTAAACTTATTTAGAATATAGATAAATAACCCTCCGCTGATTATTGCAGCTAACCAAATACGTGCTATGATGCGCGGGTTACGATAGAAAGGATAATCATTAACATTATCATCTTCTACCTCTTTTTCAATCGGTTCATCTGAAACATCCTTTATTAATTCTAAAGCATGATCATAATCCGCCTCATCAACAAAAATTTCCGTCCCATATACCGAAAATCCATAAGCGATATTCATATAACTCCCGGATCCTCTTTGCTCTTTCATACAAGGAATTCCATTGCTTTCTAGTATATCAACAATCATATCCGCTTCAATTGAATTAGACGCTGACATCAGTTTCATCGGTTTCATAGCCTCAACCTTTTCTACATTCTCTTCCATATATCCACACCACCTTATTATATTAGGTTTCTAGATAACTCTATTTTACCACTCATTTTATAATATGTAAATTTATTACTCAATTTATTAATTATCTCTATTTAATTTTAATAAATATACGGTTCATTCATACATATAGTAAAAGTCTCATATTCATTATTATACTATTTCTTCTAGGTAGGTAGTAATATGCAGGACTCCACTTTTGGTGCAGAGCGAACTCAGATAAATTATCCAAACTGGGCTTTATTCGAGAGTACCGATAATGCTTATCAGGTTATTGTTGATATGATTATTCCCAGATCTCCATTACTTGCATATGAATTCGGAATTATCCAGTATTATGGCGCACTAGATGCCCATATTGATGAATTCATTATCTTAAGACAAGAAAGCTTAGGACTTACTCCGACTATACCGATTGCAGAACTATTAGATATCGCAAGTCAACAAGCACTGCTTCCAGATAGCTCTTTCGATATAATCTCAGTGATCCCAACTACGATGATGGGTTATTACTCAGAATGGTATGGATACGGATCGACGCGACTAAACGAGCCCAACCAAAGGGTATTGGAATTTTATCCCTTTAGCTGGAAGCAGGTCGGTTATCCTGGTCCTTCCCTTGGGTACCATGCTTTAAGAGCTTATAATTTTACATAAATTGAAATCAATATTATGAAAGGTGAATTGCACATGAATCAGGAAGAAGAATATGATGTCATTATTATCGGTGCCGGTGGCGGTGGTGCAGTTGCTGCGAAAGAACTAAGTCAAAAAGGAAGAAAAGTGCTCCTTCTGGATGCTGGCCCTTGGTATGGTAATAAAAAATGGCCCAAGCCAAATGATGAACACGGAGCAGATTCCAGCTCTAGCTATGACGATTTAAGTATTGAACTACTAAAAGAAAGCTTTACCGATCTTGAAGATGATATGAACGATCTGGTTACCGGAAAGTTTAGGTGGGGACCTGCTGACAGATCCCTTCCTCCTTGGAAAAGAATAGGTGGATTAGTATGGCAAAATTCCGGAATTGGTGGCAGCACGCTTCATTACTTCGGCAATTCGCCACGTGCTTTTCCATCATCCGTCGATAATATATGGCCAATCCCCTATAGTGAATTGGTGCCCTACTATGACAGGGTGGAGGCAACTCTTCCTGTTAACACCGCTCCTGTCACCGCAAAGGAAGAAATCTTTTATTATGGTGCAAAAAAGGCAGGGTGGAATTATACCCCTGCAAATGATAATATTAATCCAGGATACCACCCTCAGAAAAATGCAATATTAAGAACCAATCCTGCAATAAATAATCCAAATTTTAACTTTAACGAAAATAAATCCATTGGTTGTACATTGCGAGGGCATTGCGTAAATGGTTGTCATATAGGACCTACAATTGAAGGGGTAGCTAAAAGAGCCACCCTGGTAAGTTACATCCCAAGAGCGCTCAGCACCGGGAATATTATAGTTCGCCCTAATACGTTTGTAACAAAGATTCTGACGAATGAGAATACCGCAGAAGGTATTCACGCGATTGGTGTTGTAGCCAGAGATACCTGGTCGGGTGAAATCAATGAATTCTATGGCAAAGTAGTAGTTATGGCAGCAGGTGGAGTAGAAACTCCACGCCTATGGCTGAATTCCGGATTACCCGAAAACCCATGGGTAGGAAAAGGGTTAACCAATCATTACTTTGATGGGTTTACCGGAATCTTTGATGAAAAGAATTTGCTTGATGTGCTCGGGATATCAGATATCAAACCATTTGTTGGTCAAAATGCTGCTGCAAGATTTATACACCCCGGACTGGGTGTTATTATAACGGTAGGAATGACTCCAGGGTTATTATCTTCCATCTATTATGGAACCGGTAACGGTTTTACAAGCGCTAACCCAACATACGGTGCGAAACCTTGGGATTATGAAGGAATCGTTATTGGAGAACAATTAAAAGAATTTATGAAAGATTATACTAGAAGCCTGTTTTTAACCACGTTTGTTGATGATGAGGTAAATCAA
Source organism: Bacillota bacterium (assembly GCA_023392615.1). Lineage (GTDB taxonomy): Bacteria > Bacillota > Clostridia > Lachnospirales > Lachnospiraceae > Mobilitalea. The sequence goes on from JAEVYT010000011.1 coordinate 81,284, forward strand.
AATAATAGCATAACCTTACATCCCGAGCTAAAGGATGAACATGGATATATCCCTGTAATTCATTACACCCCCAGTTCAGCCGATATAGAAAAAAGGGAAAAACTGGCTGAAATTGCAGCCGGTATCTTGAGAGCAGCCGGAGCAAAAACAATAATAAGAGGAAACTGGCCGCCTGAAATCTATATTCATATTATGTGTACCATGAGAATGGGATATGTAACTGATACGAATTGCGAAGCCCTTCAAGTGAAGCGCTTATATATCGCAGACAATAGTGTACTATATAACAGTTTGGGCGGACCCAACCCAACACTAACCACTCAGGCATTGGCAACCCGAACTGCGGAGATGATTAACAACACTTATTTTAGTTAATAACGTATAATTGATAACACTTTTCATCCATATATAATATAGGTTATAGGATAAAAATAAGGCGAATTCAAATATTTAGATTCGTATACAATATAGAAATATTCACTATATTAATACTATCTCTTTTGAATTCGCCTCATCTTATATTTAAGAGCCTAAATTATATAAATAATTATCAAACTGATTTGTAGTTTATTTTGCTGCAAGCCAAGCTTGCTTTAAATCCTCTCGCATATCAATAACCGCTTGACGAGATGCATCCGCATACCCCTCGGCACCGAACTTTTCGTATCCTTTCAATTTATATGCAGCAATAATTCCTCTGGAGGAGTTAACAATCGCGCCAAGACCATCCTTATTAAAATAAGGAGCCAAATCTTCCGCTTTTCCACCCTGTGCTCCATATCCGGGAACAAGAATATAAGTTTTTGGCATCAGCTTACGAAGAATCTTACCCATCTCAGGGTAGGTTGCTCCAACTACTGCACCGATATAGCTATAGGAGTTACCCATATGTTGCTCACCCCATTCGGATACTTTTTTGCCTACCAGTTCATATAATGGTCTTCCATCCACTAATTGATCCTGAAACTCACCACTAGAAGGATTGGAGGTTTTAACAAGAATGAATAGTCCTTTGTTCTCTTCTTTACACACATCGATAAAAGGATTTACACCATCCGATCCAAGATAAGGATTTACAGTAATGAAGTCTTCATCAAAGCCACGGTAACTCTTACCGCCAATTATAACTTTACCAAGGTGTCCGGTTGCATAAGCAGCAGAAGTAGATCCGATATCTCCACGTTTGATGTCACCGATTACAACAAGTCCCTTTTCTTTGCAATATTCCACTGTTTTGTGGAATACCTTTAATCCTTCAATTCCAAACTGTTCATACATTGCTATCTGAGGCTTTACGGAAGGAATTAAATCATAGGTTGCATCCACAATCCCTTTATTGTACTGCCAGATAGCTTCTGCCACACCTTCGATATTTTCACCCTTTTCGCTAAATGCTTTCTGCAGAATATGGTTCGGAACAAAATCCAACATAGGATCAAGGCCTACAACAATCGGTGCTTCTAACTTCTCAATCTTCTCCACTAATTTGTTTATCATCTTCATTCTCCTTATATCATAGAGGGTAACCTCTTAATCTACTTCATATACTCATAAACCGGTTTACCATCAACAAAAGTATACATCACTCTTCCACACACATTCTTCCCATGAAATGGTGTATTTTTTCCTTTCGAATAAAATGTGTCTTTATCAATGAGATACTCCGCATTCTGATCAATGATGACAATATCCGCCACTTTTCCCTCACCGATACAACCTTTGTCGATACTTAAAATCTTAGCAGGATTAACACTCATCTTCTCGACTAGCTGTGACGGAGTCAAATACCCACTCTTAACAAGCTCTGTATAAGTTAATGCAAATGCAGTCTCTGAACCAACGATACCAAATGGTGCATCAGCGATTGTTTTCGCTTTTTCCTCTTCGGAATGAGGGGCATGATCTGTAGAGATTACGTCCATAATTCCATCTCGTAAAGCTTCCTTAAGTATTTGTACATCTTTAGCAGAACGTAGGGGCGGATTCATCTTATAATTAGAATCATCACCGGGGATATCTTCATCTGTTAGAATAAAATGATGGGGGCATACCTCTGCGGTAACCTTTAACCCTTCCTTTTTCGCAAAATCAACCATAGCTGCACTATACGCTGTGGAACAATGGCAAAGATGAAGTCTGGCTCCTGTTTCCTTCGCAAGAAGAATATCTCTGGCTGTTATAATATCCTCCACTGCATTACTGATTGGATCAACATTTAATTCTACGGCCTTTTTGCCTGCATTTATCGCACCTTTTCCAACAAGACTTTTATCCTCGCAATGTGCAAACACTGGAATATCCTTATCAGCAGCAATCTTCATCGCCTGAGCATATAAGGCGGTATTCATCACTGATTTACCATCCTCACTCAGAGCACAAGCTCCCGCATCCTTCATTGCTGGAATATCAGTGAGTTCACTGCCCTCCTGACCAAGGGTGATCGCACCTACCGGTAGGATATTAACTACCGCATCCTTCCTTGCTTTATCTAAGATCCAATGAATCATATTAGGGCTATCGGTTACGGGCTTAGTATTCGGCATAGGACAAATCGTCGTGTATCCTCCCGCAGCTGCCGCCATGGATCCGGTACGGATTGTTTCTTTATACTCAAACCCAGGCTCACGTAGGTGTACATGAAGATCAATAAAACCAGGCATTACATAATTACCATGTACATTAATAACATGTAATTGATCTTCCTTCCAATTTTCCTGCATGACGAGATCACTTTCTTTCAGGTCTTTTGCCACTTTCACAATGGTATTTCCATCAATCAATATATCAAATAATCCCTCTCTGTTCGAAGCAGGATCAATCACATAACCATTTTTAATTAAAGTAAGCATGCTTTTCTCCCTTTATTTATGATATTTCCGACTTTTCCACATCTAGGAATACCTTATGGTCAAGATAATGTTCAAATTCTTCCTTCTGTATCCAATTACTATCCACCAAATCCTCCGAAAGAACTACTTCGTTATTAGTAACCCTACACAGATAGCTGATTCCGATATTATATACATCTCCTGTCATAAAAGACCAGGTATAAAGAATTCGTTCAATGGATGCAGGTAACCCTGATTGTTCAAAAACCAATCGAAGTACAGCCTTTTCCGGTGCCTCTCCAAACTCAATTCCTCCGTCAACAAAGCCCCATTGATACGGATCAGAAACACGATCATCAAACCATCTTTTTAATACAAGGTATTTATCCTCATATTGAACAATTCCTTTTACCAATATACTATATTTATCCATGCCATCCTCCAATCTGCTATATTTAGTCATAGCTATGTGATTTTAATAAGGTACGTAATGAAAGCAAAATGTAGCTATTAATTTTTAACTAGGTTGTCCTGCCAGATAATTTACGAATTGTTGAGCTGTCCGACCAGATCTTCCACCATGTGACAATTCCCACTTATTTGCTTGAGCAAAGAGCTCCTCATCGGTAAGATGGATAGCAGGATGACGCCTAGCCAGCACTCTGACGATTTCCATGAATTCATCAAAGCCAGGCGATGAAAAATTAATTGTAACACCAAATCTTGCAACCAAGGACAGCTTTTCTTCCATCGTATCCGATCGGTGCAGATCCTCCGTCATCTCCATATCCGAACGATCATTCCATGTTTCCTTGATTAAATGCCTGCGGTTTGAGGTAGCGTAAATCAGAACATTATCCGGCTTGTTTTCCAAACCACCCTCTATCACTGCCTTCAAATACTTATATTCAATCTCAAATTCCTCAAAGGACAGATCATCCATGTATATAATAAACTTATAATTTCTATTTTTTATAGAAGCGATAATAGAGGAGAGATCTTCGAATTGATGCTTATATATTTCGATCATTCGAAGTCCTTCCTTATAGTATTGGTTCAAAATAGCTTTCACTGAAGTGGATTTACCTGTTCCGCTATCACCGAATAATAAGCAATTATTTGCTTTTCTTCCTTCTATGAATGCCTTGGTATTATCAATCAACTTCTTTTTTTGAATCTCATATCCAACCAAATCTTCCAACTTAATCTCTAGAGTATTTGTAATAGGCACAAATTCAGTTTTGCCGCTATCCTTATTAATTCGAAATGCTTTATTCAGACCAAAAAGACCTACTCCGTAATCTCGATAAAATGCTGTTACCGCATCAAATACTTCATGCTCATCCTTAGATGTTGCAATTTGCTCACTCAGAATCCGTACCTTCTCACTAACGCTAGCATTGTATCTGCTGCTGTTCTTTTCAATGGAATGATAATTACATATCACTGAGAAACAATCTATCTCCAGTGCTTGTTCTAAGGAACTAAAGTCATAGTCAAATAATTGCTTAAATATCTTAAAATCATTCTTGGCAAACTGATTTACTGTACCTTCCTTTGCACCCACCTTTTCACAGGTGATACTGAACGGATTTTCTGTCGTTGCCAGAAGATATGCCAGATAATTATGCCATAGGTTGTGATTAAACCCATACTCTGTTGAAAGCTCCAACAATTGATGGATTAAAGTATAAATTCTAGAGGTAATATCCTCTTTCACAAAAATTGTATCCTTCTGATCCTCATGATAACGATCATATTCCTTAATCAGATTGGATAGCCTTAATAAAATACTGTCCTCTTCGATATTTTTGTACACAACAAGCTTTGATATATAACGATACATTTAATCTCATCCCCCTAACAGCACTTCAATGCTCATTAATTACATACGTTCCGGAGCTTCAAATCCAAGTAGGTTTATACAGGTAAGCAAGATGTCCTGAACTAATGTAATTAATGCAATCCAGGATGCCTGCTTTGCTGCATCTTCCTCTGTAATAATCTTGGTATTATGATAAAAGCTATTGAACTCATTAGCCAAATCATAGATATAGGAGCAAATTCGATGAGGCGCGATATCGGTGTACGCCGCATGGATCATCTCATTGAATTTGGTAAGCTCAAGCATTAACGCCTGCTCAGAAGATGTTGTTGCAGATAAAATTGTATTTGCACCGTTCCCTTTATTTAGCTCAGCATATTTTGCTAGAATTGATTTTATTCTTACTATTGTATAAAGAATATAAGGACCAGTATCACCCTCAAAGGAGGTAAATCGGTCAATATCAAAGATATAATCTTTACTTACCTGGTTGGATAAATCACCATATTTTAATGCAGCAAGACCTACCTGGGCAGCAATTTCCCTTGCTTGTGCTTCTTCCATATCACGGTTTTCCATGATTTTGCGATATACATCGTCATTCACACCCTTAATCAGGTTCTCAAGGCGCATAACACCGCCTTCTCTGGTTTTAAACGGCTTTCCATCCTTTCCATTCATCGTACCGTAGCCTATATGAGTAAGTTTTGTATCTTCATTAATGAGCTTTGCTTTTCTTGCACAACGGAAAACTGTTTCAAAATAAAGTTCCTGACGTTTGTCGGTAACATAGATGATATGATCCGGTTTAAATAGCTCCATACGCTCTACAATTGTTGCAAGATCCGTTGTATTATATAGAGATGCTCCGTCTGACTTTAGGATAATACATGGCGGAATCTCCTTCGTATCTGTTTCTTCTTTTACATCAACAACCAATGCTCCCTCGCTGATACGGGTATAGTTGTTGTCCTTTAGATACTGTACCATCTGTGGGATATAAGGCTGTACGTCACTTTCCTTCTTCCATAATTCGAAGGATACATCCAGTGTCTTGTAGATTCTCTTGATATCATTTACCGATACATCGAGCATATGATTCCAGATTGCAGTATAACCTCTATGTCCATTCTGTAATTCGTAGGTGATACGTTTTGCTTCTTCGTGAAAATCCGGATTTGACTTAGAATATTCACTAGCAGCAGGATAAATCTCCTCTAATTCTGTGATATCAAATGGAGCATCGGATGGATATTCTCCTTTATAACTATCATCAAAATAAAGCAATTCCGGTTTACGTCTTTTTAGTTCTGCAATGATAAGCCCCATCTGCTTACCCCAATCACCCAGATGAACATCACCTGTAACATCATTTCCACAGAAACGAAGTAATCTTTTTACACTTTCACCGATAACTGCGGAACGCATATGACCAACATGCAAAGGCTTCGCAATATTAGGACCGCCGTAATCTATTAATATCTTCTTTGGATCCGGGTCCTTCTCATAGCCGAACTGTTCGGATGTTTTCATATCATTCAAGTAGTTCGCCAAAAATTGATTGCTCACTTTAATATTAATAAATCCAGGCATGATAGCTGTTATTTCGTCAAATGTATCGCTTGATCTCAGCGTTTCAGCAACCGGTTCTGCAATCTTAATCGGAGCCGATTTATACTGTTTTGCCGCTGCCAAAGCACCATTACATTGATACTGACATAAGTCAGGACGATTTGAAATGGTTACAATGCCATATTTCTCTTCAAAGCCGTTTATTTTAAACGCTTCCTTTACCTCATTAGAGATTAATTCAATTATTGTTTTCATTACGTACCTCCATATAAAGCACCTCATCGTGCTGATGCATCGAATCACTGTTCATATCCATTTTTGCAACGTTGTAAGATATGTTCATTATATATACATATTTCCAATTTAAACTCAAACAATACTTTATCATAGTTGAACTGGATTGTCATCATATAACCAAAATTTTTCGCAATGTCGCACTAACGAATTTTAGGTATTTAATTGATACTTTCTGTATTTTATTAACAAAGAAATCAAATATTTCACATGAATTATAGAAACATTTTTTAAAAATATGAAAAATAGGGTATTTTTTTTGACTAAAATGTTGTATATTAGTTTATAGCAAACATTCTATATGAGAATTCTGTGAAGCATATTTTTAGTAAATATGTTTCAAATAATGTATGGGGTACATAGCGCGGATTTTCTCGTTAAAAGGAATGATCGAGAGATTATCTTGTAATACGAAAGGAGAAACATCATGTTCGGGCTTTATTTTGGTAATTATTTAGTGGAAAAGGGTTTGATCAATACAACTCAATTTGAAGAAATAATTCTTAAGCAACAACAAACAAGAGTTAAACTGGGTCTGATTGCTGTTTCAGAAAAATTATTAACCGCAAAGCAAGCGGAGGAAATCAATCAAATGCAGCGTAGTATGGACCGCCGCTTTGGTGACATTGCAATTGAAAAGGGATATTTATTAGAAGAAGAGGTAACTCATCTTCTCAATATGCAGGGGAATCCTTATCTTCAATTTGTACAAGTTGTTACGGAAAATAATATCTTAAATACGGATGAACTAAATCAATATATAGAAAGCTTTAAAGTAGATAACCAGTTTACTGATTTAGATATCGATGCTTTAAAATCCGGTGATATTGATCGAATTATTTCTATATTCAATGTAACTGACTCCTCTTTAATCAATCAACTTATCAGCTTATATTTGAGAAACTTCGTACGTTTTATCAACAGTGATATTATTATTAAAAAAATCACAAAGGTAAGTGAATATTCTTACTGCGCTCTCGCTTCTCAGAAGATGATTGGAGACCATGAATTCTTTATAGGAATTGCTTCCGCTGGAAATGAATTAACAACTATCGCAAGTCCATTCGCGAAAGAAGACTTCTCTGAAGTGGATGAAGATGCATTTGATGCAGTATGTGAATTTATTAACTGCTGCAATGGTTTATTCGCTTCAAAGCTTAGTCACGAAGACACACAAATAGATATGACTCCTCCTCTTTATTATTCAGAGAAGAAGCTAACAACAAACGGAGATATCTATGTAGTTCCTATTATAATTAATGGTGCTCAGTCCGATTTACTGGTTGCAGTAGATAATCCGGTCGAGATAAACTAGGAGGGATATAATCATGGCAAAGATTCTTTTGGTTGATGATTCGAAAACATCACGCAAAATTCTAAGAAGTATACTTGAAGAAAACGGACATGAAATAGTTGGTGAAGCTGCCAATGGTGAAGAAGGTTACGGAAAATATAAAGAATTAAATCCGGATATTACAACCATGGATATTACAATGCCTGTAATGGATGGTTTGGAAGCATTAAAATCCATCGTTGAATATGATAAGAATGCTAAGGTTATTATGGTAACCGCTGCTGGTCAAAAAGCTAAGATGGTAGACGCTGTTAAATTCGGTGCAGCTGAATTCCTCGCTAAACCATTCGAGGCAACACAGATTATCGAAATTATTAATAAAGTTTTAAACTCATAATAAGACATAAACAATAAAATAAAGATAATAGGGTCGCTGCACAAACACGTGCAGCGACCCTGTTATCTTTATTTTATTGAATACACTTTAGGCAGTGAAGAATAGCACAGGCTTCATAATAATTTTTTATAATTCTATAAGTAGTGAAGAATAGCACGGGCATGACCTCACTATTCATTTAGTTATAGTGTAATAAATGCAACACAAAAAGGAACTATAATGTAAATAACAATTCAGAGATAACATTCTCTCTACATAGATATAAGCAACAAATATTTAACGGCTTATTATGATGTTGATTGCATGCTGGCATTTATGTTAATTTCGCTATATGTTTGTAAATGAAAAGCCGAGGCTTCCCCTCGACTTTTCACTGTTTTCCTATGAAAATTATCTATTAGATACACTTTCATATTTAAAATTAATTCTAGGATTATTAAAATCAACTTTACTATACCTGATATGGCATAATTACGGCTGCTACGATATAAGCAAATACACCAATTCCTGTAAATCCAAATACTACCCATAATAAACGAATTACGGTCGGATCAATGTTCAGATAATCTGCTACTCCTCCGCACACACCACATAACATTTTGTTTGTATTTGATTTATAAAGTCTTTTTGGTTCCATAATTATTATCTCCTTTCAAATTATCTTACTGGTTAAATTTTACATTTATTTTCCCTACACCGCAACCCAATTTTATATTATTCTTAGCATCTTTTTGATTTATTATTTTATTGTTAATATTGTGATAGTTTGAATCACCTACTGTAACATTACCAACCTCACAGCTAACATCATAGGAATAGTCGGATTCTTTTCCGTCTAATTTAAAATCCACATTACCTACTTTGTTTTTTATTACGTTGTCTCCCGTAATATCACCGGATACATTAACATTTCCAACTTCACAGGACATATCAATATTTTTTGCTTTTATCTGATCAATTCTTATCTCACCAGCTCCAACGTGGTACCTAGAAGAATCTTTTACTATCAGGTTCTTTACATAGAGTCTACCGGATTGTACATCTATGTCACTGGTACCCGCAATCAACTCCTCGGCATCCAGCTCTCCTGCCTTAATACTAACTTGGATATTATCTGCTACAAATCCCTTTGGTATAGTAATCTCTATCGTATTTGAATTATCCCAATCAAAGATTCGGTTTACCGGAAACTTCCACCCAAATATATTAACCTGTTCTTTCTTATTCTCTTTGATATACCAAGTATCATCTTTTATATAGGATTCTATTTCACTCTTTGCAACATTATCTGCTGTAATCTCAAATTTATCACCTGTAACCACTTTAACAGCACGATAATCAATATCCATATCTATGCTTTTTACACCATCTAAGCTTTGATGAAGCGATGAAGTGGGTTCAACTTTATGAAACCCGGACGTGGCAAATGCGATTATTACTAATACTATACCGAATCCAATCGCCATCAGTGCTATACCCAGCCATACTTTCATAAATGATTTCATGCTATCACACTCCTATTCTGAAAAGGCATTTTACATATATATACCACCCCTTTGAATATTGCGGGAATTACTGTTTTGCATAGGAATGTAGTTACCATTAAGAACAATATTCCTAATCCGAATAATATCATCCCTGAACCACATAATGCTATCCCAACAAACGGTACTGTAATTTCTGTCAAACCGGCGATAAACATTACAATTCCGGTTATAAACAGAGCAACACCGGTTGCACCAAAACCAACTATAATTCCTAGCACAGTTGCTACAACCCCAATCAATACTCCAAAGGCGGACATGATAAGTGGGAATCCAAAAATGCACAACCCAATAATTAATACTATTCTCATCCCATTATTATTCGCCTGGTTCTGTGCTTTAAAACCCTGCGATGAATTCTGATTATTCTCAGAATGATTGCTACCTGTTTCGGTTTTCGCTTCTTGATTTTGCCCGTTGGCATTTGTCTTTTTACCACCCATTATTTCGAATTTTTCATCGGCATAGGTAGTATCCTGATAACCTTTTTCTGTAAAATATCCGCTGCTTTCACGGTCTACCTCATTCAAATTCAAATCTGCCTTTATTATTCCTGCCACCTTAACAGGCGAACCCAATTCTTTTAATATATCCTCTTCATGCTCTTCTCCGGCATCTTCGATATAACCATTATAGTAATTAAGAGCTTCTTCTCTTTCTTCTAAAGGGATATCGGACAATAAGCTTTCGAGTTCCTTCATGAATTCTAGCTTTGTCATCTATTTCACTCCTTCAAAAATATTATTAATCTTTTTATAATAGCTTTCCCACTCGTCAACATAAAGTTTCAATTGAGCCAAGCCTGCGTCCGTTATCTTATAATACCTGCGGTTTCTTCCTCCGAATTCCAAATCATACACTTCCAAGCATGCTTCCTTCTGGAGTCTTCTAAGAACCGGATATAATGTGGATTCCGATATTTCAATCGCCAATCGAACATCCTGTGTAATCTTATATCCGTAAGTACCTTCCGGTTCTTTGGAAACAACAGCAAGCACAATTGCATCAAGCAACGCTGAACCGGTATTAAATACCATGCCAACAACTCCTTTCATTCACTTCATTATATCTCAATTAATATTATTGATTTAACAATACTATACACCATATAATATTATATGTCAATATAGTAAGTCAAAGTATTTTAACCTTTAATTTCTTTTACCAATAATGTGCATTCCAAAAGAATAAAAAACAAGAGCCGGTTACCCAGCTCCTTACAAATTGACTACTTCTTTTACCCCCGATAAAAGTTAGCCAAAAACTCCTTATGTTCCTCAAGTATATCTTTTAACAGATTCAGTGCATTCGTATGACCATGAACCAAAGGATGATTTAATAATGCAAGATAAGCTAACTCCCTATTTCCTGTCATTGCCGCCTTTATTGTTAACATCTCAAACTCTTTGATCAGATTTACTAGTGGCGCTACCGTTGATGGTATTGGGTCAGCTGATATTGCATTAACCCCATGTATACTAATATGAGCATTCGTCTCCACTACCGCATCATATGGTAAGTTCGGTACTGCTCCTCTATTTACAGTGTTCACAATCTGCATAGAAGGCTCCGGATTTAATAAAGCGGATATCAAGTTTAAAGCTGCAGTTGAATATAAGGCTCCGCCACGTTTTTCAAGGAGCTTTGGTTTTTCATCTACTTTTTCATCCGAATAGATTTCAAAAAGTTCCTTTTCCACTAGTTTTACCAACTCACCTCTCGTGCCATTGCCCAGTTCAATATCCTTTTTGATATGTTCTAATTTTTCCTGCTCAAACCAAAAATATTGCAGATAGGAGGTAGGCATTAGTCTTAAAGAATTAATTAATTCAGCAGAACCGGTTACATCAATTGTCTGATGCCCAAGACCCTTTGTAAAATATCCATCATAAAAGAGTTCATCAAATCGCGATACCCCGTTCACCAATACGTCCGTAACAAAGGATAGGTGATTTAATCCGGCCATCTTTACATATATTTCATCAGGTCTTTTGTTAAAATATTTACTAAATTCCCGTTCAATATTAATCGGTAAGTTACATAGTCCGACACATTGGATGTTGGAATACATATTAACTGCCTGAGTAACGATTCCTGATGGATTCGCAAAATTAATCAAATAAGCTTTCGGACAGATCTCTTCCATCTCCCGTGCAATATCCACGATGACAGGAACTGTCCTTAATGCATTTGCAAACCCACCCGCTCCTGTCGTTTCCTGCCCGATCAGACCATATCGTAGAGGGATTTTTTCATCCTTAATTCGTGCATCCAATCCGCCAACACGTATTTGTGTTACCACAAAATCTGCATTTACCAGAGCTTCCTTTCTATTGGTGGTAAGATACACATGCGCGTTATTTTGAACCTTCCCTAGCATACGTTTCGTCAGCTCCAATATAATGTTTGCATTCTTCATCCCTGCTTCTACATCAACAAGAGCAATCTCATATGTCTGAAACACCTTATTGTTTATAATTCCTTCCAAAAGTTCCGGCATATAACTACTGCCGGCGCCGATTATAACAATTTTGATATTTTTCAAAACCTTACCTCCTTTAATTTCTGAAACACTTCCTCTTTTACTTCCTTATCTGTATGTCTCATAGCCTCAAAAACTCCTCCTATGACCGGAGGACTACAATTAATGATAATATCCGCATTTGCAACTTTACTTTGTAACTCCAGCGTCAAATATTCTACATGCAGATTTGTACAGGCTTTAGAAAAAAGGCTCCCACTGAGTACCACAGGTACCGCTTCTTTCTCCATTCCAGCATGTATTATCTTGCCCGCTAACGCTTTGCCTATCTCCGTTCCCATGGATGAAACAATCTCTTGCGCAACTTCATCTCCAGACGCAGCGCATTCAAATACAATCTTGGGAATCCGATGAAGTTCTTCTTTGGAATAGCGATTCCACCCAACAATCTCTATAATATCCTCCATGCTCTCCTTGTCAAAAGCTTTCGGAATAACTCTAGTCAATATCGTTGATTTATCAGTGTGTTCATAGGCTCGAAATGTTCGATGAAGCGTCTCCTTCGCGATATTATCCCCTCCTCCAAAATTACCAGCCTCGTAGGATAGTGAAATCAAAATATCTTCTTCACCCAACTTATTTCTCACCGCAATATTATGGGAAGTACCACAGATAGACACAGCGCCATAATTCAATCTTGTTCCTGCTGCCAGTGCTACCCATGCATCATTTTTTATTAAGTAATTTTTATTCTGAAATATCGGAGATAGATTTTCATTTAATATCTTAAAATCACATTCCAAGTCTGCGCCAGCAAGTCCAAGACAAGTATATGCAATATCCTCTATCGTCAATTTAGCTTGCAAAAGTAGACTTCGCACCGCATCATTAATCAACACATATGTATTCTTTATTCCAATATTTTGATGATTGGTGTCACCGCATCGATAGTATGCAAGTACCTCTCCTTCTGAATTAGCCAGTATTGCTTCTGACTTCGTCTGCCCACCATCAAATCCAATATAATATTTCAATCTACTCGTATTTTTTGCTGAATCCGGAATAGTTAATAACTCATGCAAGTTCATATATAATACCTCCACTTATATTTATGGCTAAACATTTACTTATTTTAAATAAGAAGGATTTATCCTCGATTTTTACCACACGCTACAATCTCGTTATTACTCTTTTAAAATTTTTATAAAATCAATGAAATTAAAGGTATTTTATCATATGAAATATATCATGTCAATTAAACCGCTTTAACTTTATAACACTTTACACACTGTATGGAATAAGATATAATACAAGAATATACCACCAACTTGTGTAACCGATTAAATCATTCAAGGAGAATTAATATGTCATCAAGCATATATGATATAGCCAAGAAAACCGGACTCTCTGTCGTTACGGTTTCCCGTGTATTAAACAACTATCCCAGTGTAAAGGAAGTCAATCGCGAGAAAGTACTTGCAGCAATGAAGGAGTTAAATTATGTTCCAAATGCCGCAGCCCGAAACCTGGCAAAAGGCAAAACAGGTATGATTGGATTGCTCATGCCAAATTATATGGATGCCTTTATGATAGATGTTATGTCCTCGGTTGAAGAAGCATTAAAAGATAGAGGATTGTTTCTTGCAATTTCAACTGCCTCCGATCTCCGTGCACTTGCTGAGACCGGGAATTTTATCGGAGATAGAGTGGATGGTTTGTTAATCATGAACCCATTTCTTGATTTGCACTTTATACAGGAGCTAAAAAAACGTGAGATTCCTATGGTTTTTTTAGATCTGCACCAGATCAATGTTAAAGTTCCCACCGTGACAGTTGATAACTTTCAGGGCGGATATGACGCTACAGAAGTATTAATAAAAGGAGGAGCTCATCGGATTGCTCATATAACCGGCAATAATATATTCGAGAGTAGTAGGGAGCGAACTGAAGGGTATCTTCAAGCTCTTCGTGATTATAAAATGCCCATTGATCCATCACTTATTATAGAAGGAGAATTTAAAGTATCCGATGGTTATGATGTTACAAAACAATGGATTAAGTCAGGTTCCATACCGGATGCGGTGTTTGCGGGTGATGATAATATCGCATTTGGCGTTCTGGATGCGGCAAGAGAATCTGGAATTGATGTTCCAAACACACTCTCCATTATTGGTTTTGATGATCATCCTTTCACCGCACAACTACATCCTTCTTTAAGTACAGTTAAGCAACCAACGGAAGAGATGGGGCAATATGGTGTATCTCTTTTACTTGATATCATTGATAAAAAATTAAAGAAAATTAGTAAGACTGTGCTTACACCTACTGTGATACAGCGTGACACCACCCTATTAAACGGCGACTCCTATAAAATAGTTTATGAAAATCATTATAAACAAACAGACTGAATATATGTGTAAAAATATATATAAAAGGAAAGGCTACGCTAACTTCCAATTACTTTCAGATACATAATATCTGAAAGAATTAATAGTTAGCATAGCCTTTCCTTTTTATTTTTTATAAGTGCATTCTATATATCATTATCACAATTGAATTTATCACTTAGCATATAGTGAAACGGAAGAACAACTGTGGAGACATTCTTATGTTTGCTTAAATGCTGTGTAAAGAAATATGTGGTCTGGTTATGTAATATACTATCATACCAGTGAGCTGTAACAAATTTAATAACTATAACTGAAATATTTTCTCCATGTTTCAACTGTTTTTCTCTTTCCCACAAATAATCATCCATAGGTTTAATAATATCACGATAAGGTGTTTCGATAATTTCTAGTTTAAACGGAATCTTATACCTCTCCCAATCTGCTCTCAGCTTCTCGGCATGTTCCGGATGACGGCATACATGAAGCGCTGTTATATCATTTGAAATTGAATTTGCATAATTAATTGCCTTCAGGAATGGTTTATTAATATCATGCACCAAGAGAATACACTGTGTTGAGGCAACCCCTCCCTTATCATAGTAAGGACAGTATTCTTCTAAATGCAACTCATCACCAACTGCAGTATAATGTTTTTTTATCACATACATCAATAGCATCAAAGCAGGAATTGCGATACTTAAAATCCATGCACCATCCATAAACTTTGTACTGAATACAATGATAGACACTACTAATGTAACGATTGCGCCGAATCCGTTAATCCAACATTTATACTGCCATCCCTTCTCCTTAATTGTCCTCCACTTTTTGAACATACCATATTGCGCTATAGTAAAGGAGACAAAAACACCTACCGAATAAAGAGGGATCAATAGATGTGTATCGCTCTTAAATCCGATGATAAGCAGAGATGCCGCTATAAAGATAAAGATTATACCATTAGAAAAGCTTAATTTTGTTCCTCTTGAGGAAAACTGTCTTGGCACATATCCATCATGTGCTAAGATATATAGTAACTGAGGCAGACCGTTGTAAGCGGTATTTGCAGCCAATATCAATATAAATGAAGTAAACAATTGAATCGTATAATACATAAATGAATGGCCAAATACTGCGGAAGACATCTGCGATAATACGGTGTGTCCTTCTACATACCTCACCTGAAGGTTACATGCAAGAACAGAAGTACCGCCCACAATGACTAATATGATGGATCCTAACATAAACAATACATGCTTTGCATTACGTGTTGATGGGCTTGCAAAACTAGGTACTGCATTACTAACCGCCTCAACACCGGACATTGCGGTACATCCAGAAGAAAAAGCCTTTAAAACAATCAGCATTCCAATCCCTTTGATTGTATCTATCGGTAAAAGTTGAGTTGAATAACTAATTGGATGTAATGTACCGGTAAATAATTTAAAGAAACCGGTAATGATCAATGCCAACATGGAAAATATAAATATATAGGTAGGTAAGCCAAATATTTTTGAAGCTTCTTTTACACCACGTAAATTAATTAATGTAATAATCGCTACACATAATAAGGAAATTTCAATCTTATAGGTATGAAGCACCGGAAATGCGGATGTCAACGCTGCTGTTGATGATGAGATACTAACAGCAACCGTCAATATATAGTCAATTGTTAATGCTGCTGCAGACAACATCGCTGCAGTATGACCTATGTTTTCCTGAGCTACAGCATACGAACCTCCACCATTTGGATAGTGATCAATTATTTGTGAATATGATATGACCAGAATAATCAATAACAATAATATAGGCAGTACTATAAACGGTAGGGTATGAAATGCTAATATACCCATTGCAGGTATTAATATGAGCAAAATCTCTTCAATTGCGTATGCCACCGATGATACAGCATCACTCGCCATAATCGGAAGTCCCCACACTCTCGATAGTTTTTCGTGAGCAATTTCACTATTCTTAAGTGGTTTTCCCAAAAGAATATTTTTAATATTCATTTACTTTCTCTCCTCTTATACACATAACTTTTCAAGTTCTGATTTTCCCGATTTTTCGTTCATTTATCACCGGACTCTATCAGCATCTTATTATTATATAGATTCATGTGTTAAGATAGTGTAAATGTTTTTTAATTCATCTAAAGAAGCTGTTATTAATTTTATAAAAATTTCATAATTCTTAAGGAATAAATTTACTATATATTGTTCTTTGGTAACATAACAATAAATTTACTTCCTATATTAATTTCACTTTCCACCGATACGGCTCCACCGTGCGCCTCAACTATAGATCTAACTATGGTTAATCCAATTCCAGAACCTCCGGTTGAACGATTTCTTGATTTGTCAGCACGATAAAAACGTTCGAAGATATATGGAAGCTCTTCAGAGGGGATGCCCATCCCTGTATCAATCACTTGTAGTCCTGCCATATCCTTGGTTTCAAATAACTCAATCATTATCTTACTATTATCGCCCGAGTACTTGATCGCATTGGATACCAGATTCAGTATTACCTGTCGAATTCTATCTTGATCCGCCAGTAGACCAACTCTTGTTCCTTCTACTTTCAGTTCAATGTTCCTGTTCTCTAGTTCTGTTTGAAAGTTTACAACGGTCTTATCCACAAGGTCATTCAGATAGATTTGTTGCTTGTTCAGTTTTAAGTTATCACTTTCAATTTTTGCCAATTTTTCCAAATCACCTACTAGTATTCCAATTCGCTGAACTTCATCATAACAACTCTCCAATTTCTCCGGAGAAGCCTCCCACACACCCTCCATCATTGCTTCCAGATGGGACTGAAGAATTGTAATTGGTGTACGAAGTTCATGTGCAACATCTTCTGTAAGCTGCTTTCTCAGTTTTTCCAGTGTTTGTAAGGATTGCGCCAAATGATTGACAGATTCCACCAGCAGCATCGTTTCTGTCGTATTACTCACTTCCGTTAATCTCACACCATAGTTACCATCTGCTATTTGTTTCGTAACCTCAACTGTTTTTAAAATTGGGTGGCTGATTCTTCTGGCCAGAATATGTCCGATTATTGCCGAGAATATAAGTGAAATAATACTAATTTGGATTAATATTCGATTAAAGCAATGTAGGAAGTTAAATTCATTTTCGTTGAGAAAGAACGGCCCAAAGTATCCGATACTAATTGTACCGATTACTTTGTTACCGTAATACATCGGACTACTGTCCGTTCTAAATTTACCGTTAATCTGCGGGTATTGAATTTTCATTCTCTTCGATATCTCACCCATAATCTGATTACACAAATTCATATCATGGGATTGAGCATCCCATAACTTACGGTTTTTTTCATCATATACCTTTACAATGTAGCCTTCATATATTGAGTTCATACCAACTGCATGGATAAAATCAACGTCCCATTGTTTCGTTGACGGAGAATATTGTTTACTGATACTCGATATAATAATCTGTTTTTTAAGCTCTTGTTGACGGGTAATATATTCTGTAAATTGTTTGTTCATAAAATAATTGGAAAGCACACTAACCAAAGCGATAGTAATTAGAACAATCGCTAGTATTGTAAGTGATAGTTGGGTTCTTAAAGCTCTCTTCATCCTTGCTTCCTCTCTGAATTTTAAGATTCATTCTTATATGGATTCACCGCCGAATTTATACCCTACCCCATGTATTGTCTTAACGTAAATCGGTTTCTTCGGATCAGCTTCAATCTTCTGTCGAAGATTCTTAATATGACTGTCTATTGTTCTGTCATACCCTTCGAATTCATCTCCAAAAGCAGATGCTATTAACTCATCTCGCGTAAAAACTTTATTTGGATATTTTATCAAAGTAACCAGCAATTTATATTCGTTCGGTGTAAGTTTTACTTCCTGCAACTGCTTCATGACGATTCGGCTTTCATAATCAATTTCTAGATCCCCGTCATTAAATACACTTTTCCTTACCAAAGCCTCCAAATCACTGGACGCCCTTCGTAAAACTGCTTCTATTCTCGCATATAGTGCCTTTAAACTAAAGGGTTTTGTAATATAATCATCTGCACCAATCCCAAGACCGACTAGCATATCCTCCTCGTCAGACTTTGCCGTCAGCATTATAATAGGAACTCTTGACTTTTTACGAATTATTCGGCATACCTCTTCTCCAGAAACTTCAGGTAGCATAAGATCAAGTAGTATCATTGTAAACATTTCCTTATCAAATACCTCAATAGCTTTTTTGCCATTATCCGCCCAAACTACATCAAATCCCTTACTCTCAAGGAATGAAATCACTACGCTCGCAATCTTATGTTCATCCTCTACCACCAAGATTTTTCTACCCTGACCAGTCATAACAGTTACCTTACCTTTCACCAATACCGCTATATTTTAACTGCCGGCAAAATGAGATGACCCATTATTCTGCCGGCAATACACTTTAATTATTATGATCATTTATCCAAATCAAATGGTTTTAAGAATTTATCCACTTGAATCTTTTTGCCTTTGGAGTCCATCGTCTCCACCTTAGCATATACCCATCCTTTTACCTTATTCGGATCAACCCCTGCGTCAATAAATTCTTTGGGGTCAAGCACAAAGACGATATCCTTGTCATTCGTCTTGGTATTCTTTGCCCATTCAAAAACATTACCATTTGTAAGATCTATACCAAAGTGATCAAGATTCGCATGATACTTTAAATGACTACGATTAGGGAATATAATATTTTTGTATGCATCAAGTGCACTATCTCCCTTTTTGGATTCAACATACTTATCCCCAAAATCAGTTCCAACTACAATCTTATCTTCTTGCAACATTCCTTTCGGCAACTTAGTTGGGTCTAGCCCTGCATCCAGAAACGGTTTTGCATCTGTTTCTATCCTTACATCCAACAGAGTTTTACTGACATCCATACTCCACAGGAACTTTGCTGATTCGTCCGGAGCGGAAAGTGACCAATTTTCTGCTTTTTCATCCAATAGAACTCTGTCACCTGACAATGTAAGTACTGTGTCATAGGAGTTGACTGAGTGATCGCGGATGACATCTAGCTTTCCACACGCACTTAATCCGATTACGGACAAGAGGAATATTGTTATAATTAAAAATTTCTTCATATTTGTTACCATACCTTTCATCAAAACCTACAGGCTCAATCCGCAGGTTGAAATTTGAGTGTGTAATATTTAATGATAGGGTTTAAATCTCTTTAAACGCAAAGCATTTGACACTACTGAAACTGAGCTGAAAGCCATCGCAGCTGCAGCAAAAATCGGATTTAGCAAAGGTCCTCCAAACAAGTGTAAGATACCTGCTGCAATCGGGATTCCCGCTACATTATAACCAAATGCCCAGAATAGATTTTGCTTAATATTACGTATCGTGCTTTTACTTAGATGAATCGCTGTAGGAACATCCATTAGATCACTCTTCATTAATACGATATCAGCAGATTCCATAGCCACGTCTGTACCGGAGCCAATAGCGATACCTACATCAGCTTGAACGAGTGCCGGAGCATCATTAATTCCATCACCAACCATACACACTTTTAATCCTTCCGCCTGAAGCTTTTTCACTTCATTGGATTTATCCTGCGGAAGTACTTCGGCTAATACTCGGTCAATACCAACCTGCTTAGCGATTGCCTGAGCTGTCTTAAGATTATCTCCGGTAATCATTGCTACTTCTATTCCCATGGACTGGAGCTTTTTAATCGCCTTAGCACTGTTTTCCTTAACGACATCGGCTACAGCGATGATACCGCCAAACTTCAGATTTGTTGCAATATACATCGGGGTTTTGCCTTCTCCGGCTAATTGATCGGACTGATTTATAAACTCTTTTAAATCAATTCCTCGATCATCCATCAGTTTCTTGTTTCCAATTAATATATTGATTCCGTCAATTACAACTTCAATACCATGTCCAGGAATTGCATTGAATTGCTCTACCGGTCTTATCTCAATCGATTCTTTTTCTGCTCCCCTTACAATTGCTTCTCCTAGAGGGTGCTCTGATCCTTTCTCTGCCGAAGCTGCTAGCTGTAATAATCGTTCTTTGGTGATATCCGAGGTTGTGATAATATCAGTCACCTCAGGTTTTCCTTCCGTAATTGTACCGGTTTTATCGAATACGATAGTATTTATCTTATGTGTTGTTTCAAGAGCTTCTCCACCCTTGATTAGTATGCCATTCTCTGCTCCTTTACCGGTACCAACCATAATCGCAGTAGGAGTAGCAAGTCCCAATGCACATGGGCAAGCTATTACCAGTACTGAGATAAAGATGGTGATTGCAAAGGAAAATGGCTCTCCGGTTAAAAACCATGCTAAAAATGCAAGCAATGCCAGACCACAAACAATCGGAACAAAATATCCGGATACAATATCAGCCATCTGTGCAATTGGAGCCTTGGAGCTTTGTGCATCTTCTACCAATTTAATAATCTGAGCCAAAGCAGTATCACTACCTACTTTTGTTACCTTAAACTTAATCAACCCATTTTTATTAATGCTCGCTGCAAAGACTTTATCACCTATCTTTTTATCAACAGGCATACTCTCACCGGTCAGCATTGCTTCATCTATGGAAGTACTTCCTTCTATTACAATACCATCCACCGGAATCTTCTCACCAGGCTTTACTAAGATGATTTGATCTATTTCAACTTCATCAATCGGAACTTCGATTTCTTTTCCATCCTCTATCACTGTTGCTGTCTTCGGTGCAAGTCCCATCAGCTTCTTAATTGCTTCCGAGGTCTTACCCTTTGATACCGCTTCAAGGGATTTACCAAGTAAAATCAATGCAATGATAACGCCGGCTGTTTCAAAATACAAGCTATCTACTGCGTGAAAATTACCATTAATAATCTCAAATGTATTATAGATGCTGAATAAAATTGCTGCCGTAGTGCCAATGGCGACAAGGGAATCCATATTGGGACTCCTCTGTATTAGCGCTTTAAAACCAATCGTATAAAACTTATATCCCGCAATGATAATCGGAGTTACAAGCGTAATTTGGAGCAGTGCATAACGAAGAGGATAATTCATCGGTTGGATTGCGTCCGGTATCGGAAGAAACAGCCACGATATCATAGGTACCATTGCAAAATACAATAGGGGAAGACCAAACACAGCCGCTACCGTGAATTTTGTCCATAGCGTTCTTATCTCCTTTTCTTTTCGAAGTCTGTCTTCATCCACTGAAGTTTTCTCTATCTCAAGTACCTGATAACCAATATTTTCAACGCATGCTTTTATGTTAGATAGCTTAATCTGATGAGGATCATATTCTACTGTGGCTTTTTCTGTTGCCAGATTCACTGATGCCTTAATCACACCTTCTAATTTGCTAATTGCTTTTTCCACTCTCTGTGAGCAAGCTGCGCAGGTCATTCCTCCAATTGGCAGAATAACCTGATTACTGGTACGTTCTTCTACCACACCATACCCTGCCTTTATAACCGCATCTTTAATTGCCTCCATTGAAATCTCTTGCTTATCATATTCAATAGACAACTTCTCGGTTGCCAGATTCACATTCGCATCACTGACACCTTCTAATTTGTTAACTGCTTTCTGTACCCGTTGCGCACAAGCAGCACAGGTCATACCGCTTATTTTAATCGTATCTTTGTTCATATTAACCTCCAAGCTTTGTTCTTACTTCCAAGTTTGAAATAACACAGTTGCCTGCTTCAATACATCCTTAGAAATAGTAATTGTATCATTATTAACACTCTTTAATTCATCCGTTATTGGTACAGGGTTACAACCACCCTTTGTCACCTCAACGTCATCCATTCCAAAACGATTGCCACAGTTTTGGCATACGAGCTGATTACCTTGTACTTTATAATAACCCTTACCTGAATTATTGCAAACTTGACAGGTATTGAAAGCTGTACGAATCGTGCCATCAGAAGCTTTTACGGCGATTACTTCCATATTGGTTCCCTCTATTTTAACAGGGTAAAATACAGCCTTCTCTGTTACATTCTTTGTTTGTATTACCAAATCATTATCAACCACTGCTTTGTTGGTTGAATTCTTACTTTCTTTCGAACCAAAATTCTGTCCTACTAGTAATCCAACACCAACCAATAATAATGCTATCGCAATTAACACTGCAATTGCAAGCTTTTTCCCACTTAATTTCATCATCATATATTTCTTACCCTTTCTTTTATATTATTCATTAAGGTGAAGACATTAATTACAACACCCACCACCTAAATCAGATAAATCTTCTTGTGAGTCATAATTATCCGCTGGATTCCCCTGATTATTTTGTGAATCATTATTACCTAACAATGATTGAAGGTCTTCATTCTGTGCCTCACTGTTCTGATCGGAAGGTTGCTGCTCAAGATCACTTTGACTCGTATCTGCTTCACCTTCTTCTATGTTACCAGAATCCTGAATATCATTACCTGAGTTTGCACAGCAACCACCTGAACTTTGATTACTATTATCTTTAGGCAGGGATTTAGTATTAATATTCTTTACATCGTCCACCACTGTGATACTACTACGTATCATGCCCATCCAACAACTATATTTGACTACCCCTTCTTCATCCGGTGTAAATTCAATAACATTATCCCCTAACTTAAGTTTTTTGGTGATACCAAACTTAGAGATCACTATAGCATTATTACAACCATTGATATCACCCTGTTTTGCCTGGATTACCCACCTTACCGGTATTCCTTTTTGAACGACAATTGGCTCATATCTTCCAGAAGCAAGTCCCGTGGTAACCGTCTGGATACCGTCTTCCACCTTGGCAATATTCTCAGTTTTAATGGTAGCAGTTGAATTCGTAGCTCCCGGTAAAGTGATTCCTGATAAGTTTGCTCCATAGCTAAACATAAATAGTCCCAAGGTGATAACTAGAACCGCACTGACCGTCATCATCTTATTCGTAAACTTTTTACTTAAAAAAGAACTGATCGCTCCAAAAGCAAATAACAGAGGCACGGTACCTACACTAAAGATTAGCATTGATAATGCTCCTTTAATTGGACTAGCAGTTGATAGAGCATATAACTGCATGGCCTGTAATGGGCCACAGGGCATTAACCCATTTAATAACCCTATATAGAGGGGACTTCTACTCTGCTTCTGTTCATAGATCTTTCTTGCAAATATCTTTGGCATTCTAGGGTTAAATTTACGTAATGAGGGAAATATTCCAAGCATATTTATTCCCATAATCACCATAAATGCACCGGCTAATATTTGAACAAATCCTTTCATAGCCCCTGAAAAGCTAATAACAGAACCAAGTGCTCCTACAACACCACCTATTACAGTATAGGAAACCACTCTTCCCAAATTGTATAAAAGACTTGGTTGCAAGGATCTCCATTTGTTCACCGGTTTATTAGGATTATCTGTTGATACACATTGGGATAAACAAATTCCTCCGCACATGGCTACGCAGTGAATAGAAGTGAGCAAACCAATTAGAAACAGCATGCCATACCCCATTCCTTCCTTTGCCACCGGAAACTGATAGATGATATTAAACAGTCCGAAACGTTTACCGAGCATATATATAGCGAAAATGATCACGCCTACTGCAACGATATCAGAGTAATCACGGCTTTGTTTGACCTCTGATTTACTGGGTGAATTCTTTGCTCCAGTCTCTCCTGACTGCTTTTCATTTTGTACATGATATCCAGTCTCTTCAATTATTTCGATAATTTTTGATAGTAAAATTATGTTTTCATCATATACTATTTGAACTTTACCGGAAGAATATTTTGCATTTACACTGAGGATTCCCTCATTTTTTAATAATTCATTCTCTATTGCACTTTCACAATGAGCACAGGTCATATTGGTGACCTTTAATAAGCTGTTTCTTATTGTTGAAGACATGTCAATCTCCCTTCAATATCTACTCTGATTTGTTTTCTTCAATTATTTAACTTTATTGTTTATGCTTTTATCATATCAGCAATATGTGGAGATAATATGGAGAAGTTTATCATAAATCACGGGTATTCATTTGGGAAAGATTATGCTATAATTCTTGAATAATTAAGTTTACTAAGCATCTTATATATTTAAGTGCTTTTAAAATATCATTGGTATAATTAAAGTTATAGATAAGGAGATTAATGAACTATGGCATTTGATGGTGTGGTTATTGCTAATGTAATTGATGAACTGCGTAAAACCTTATTAGGTGGCAGAATAAATAAAATTGCTCAACCGGAAAAAGATGAGTTAATTATAACAATTAAGGGTCAGGCCAGAGAACAATATAAGCTCCTCCTGTCTGCCGGAGCGGGACTTCCTCTTATTTATCTCACTCAGAATTCTAAACCCAGCCCGTTGACTGCGCCAAATTTTTGTATGCTACTTCGTAAGCATCTAAATAGTGCTAAAATTCTAGATATAAGCCAACCAGGACTTGAGCGTATTATACATTTTAAGATTGAACATCTCGATGAAATGGGTGACGAAAAAGTCAAATATCTAATATTCGAGCTAATGGGAAAGCACAGTAATATCATATTTTGCGATGAAAATATGACGATAATTGATAGCATTAAAAGAATTAATCAATTTGTAAGCTCTGTTCGTGAGGTATTACCCGGTCGTCCGTATTTTGTACCGGTTACCATGGAAAAATATAATCCATTATCCATCTCTTATTCAGAATTTCGTGATCAGATTCTCTCCAAACCACATCCGATTGCCAAAGCCATTTATACCGGCTTAACCGGCATCAGTCCACTTCTTGCCAATGAGATCTGCTACCGCGCTTCCGTAGACGGCGAGGAGCCAACACAGGCCATAAGTGAAGATATAGGCTTGCATGTTTATAATGTTTTATCCCGTTTAATGGAGGATGTAAAGAATGAATCCTTTTCTCCAAATATCGTGTACTCCGATGGTGTTCCTATTGAATTCTCCAGCGTACAACTAAATTCTTTCACTAACCATGACGTAAGAAGCTTTCCTTCTATTTCTGAATTATTAGAAACCTTTTACTCATCAAAAAATGCTCTTACAAGAATTCGTCAAAAATCCGCTGACCTTCGTAAAATTGTAACAACTGCAATTGAGCGAACCGGTAAAAAGTATGACCTACAAATAAAGCAGTTAAAGGATACAGAGAAACGTGATAAGTACAAGGTGTATGGCGAATTGATTACTGCATACGGTTATGGTCTGGAACCGGGAGCTAAGATTTTGTCCACGATCAATTATTACGATGATAAAGAAATCAACATACCACTTGATCCGACACTGTCAGCTATGGAAAACGCAAAGCATTATTTTGAAAAATACAATAAACTAAAACGTACGTATGACGCATTATCTATTCAGATAAAAGAAACCTCTGAAGAGATGGAACATCTCGAATCCATCAAGTCTTCTTTAGAAATAGCTATGGATGAAACTGATCTTGCTACTATTAAGCGTGAGCTAACGGATTTTGGCTATATTCGACGTAAATTTGTAAACGGTCCAAATAGACAGAGTAAGAAGGGATATGTACAAAAAGCAAGCAGTAAGAGCAAACCCTTTCACTATCTATCCTCTGACGGCTATCATATCTATGTAGGCAGAAATAATTACCAAAATGATGAGCTTACCTTTCAGTATGCAGAGGGTGGTGATTGGTGGTTTCATGCTAAGAAAATTGGGGGGTCACACGTAATCGTTAAGGCGGATAATAAAGAACTCCCCGATCGTACCTATGAGGAAGCAGCACGACTTGCCGCATATTATTCAAGTGGAAGGGATTCCGATAAAGTGGAGATTGATTATACCTTGAAGAAAAATGTAAAAAAACCTTCCGGCTCTAAGCCCGGGTTTGTGGTGTATTACACAAATTACTCAATGGTTTCACCGACCGATATCACTGGTATCCAACAGATACCTTAGTATCTATATAGCAGTAAAATAATTATGGATGGAGAATGGATGTCCATGTACAATCGCTCGTACCGCAAATCCACTAGCTTTATTAATATATTAGGAGGACATACTTATGATTATAGCCGACAGCCATGTTCACTCAGAGTTCTCAAGTGATTCCCAGGCTCCTATGGAGCAAATGATTGACCGGGCTATTGAACTTGGACTAAAAAAGCTCTACTTTACTGATCATATGGATTATGATTATCCACCGATTAGTGATTTGGACTTTCTTTTTAATGAGAAAGATTATTTTGATAAAATAAAGGGCTTGAAAGAAAAGTATGCAAATCAAATTAAGCTTTTCGTTGGAATAGAATTGGGGCTGCAGCCGCATCTCTCCGATCGTTTAACTTCTCTCGTCAATAGTAATTCCTTTGATTTTGTAATCGGCTCCACCCATGTGGTTAATCACGAGGATCCCTACTTTCCTCAGTACTGGGAGAGAAAATCAAAGCAAGAAGGAATCCGAAGCTATTTTGAAACAATCATAGAAAACTGTAAATCCTTCCAAGGCTTCCACGTCTATGGTCATATAGATTATATTATTCGTTATGTACCCTGTCAGTCAAAAGCACTAGTGAAGGAGGATTATCGATATAGTGATTATTCAGATGTACTGGATGAGGCATTAAAGACCATCATATCATTCGGCAAGGGAATTGAGATCAATACCGCCGGACTTAAATATGGCCTAGGATATCCTCACCCAAAGCTTGAAATTATCAAACGTTACAAGGATCTGGGTGGGGAACTGATCACAATCGGCTCCGATGCTCATAGACCGGAACATCTATGTTATGATTTCCACCTAATTCCTGATTTTTTAAAAAGTGCAGGCTTTCGCTATTATGCGACCTTTGAAGGCGGGAAAGCTATTTATGAAAAATTATAGGTTGTGTATTCAAGAAATGTGATACATAGTTCAATCGCAACACGCTTCCACTTGGATGAAGTACGTAGTGGTGCATAAGGCCATTAAACACATGGCCTAAGCACCAACGACTTCATACAGTTGCTTTTTGAATCTATGTATCACATTTCTTTCGATACAGGCATTGTATAATTTTTCATGGATCACTTGCAACACGCTTCCGTTTGGAGGAAGTGCGTAGTGGTGCATAAGGCAATCAAACACATGGCCTAAGCACCAACGACTTCATACAGTTGCTTTTTGAATCTATGTATCACATTTCTTTCGATACTGGCATTGTATAATTTTTCATGGATCACTTGCAGCACGCTTCCGTTTGGATGAAGTACGTAGCTGTGCATAAGGCCATTAAACACATGGCCTAAGCACCAACGACTTCATACAGTTGCTTTTTGAATCTATGGTTAGTCTATTTCATAATTGTGCCGCCGCCAACTACATAATCTCCTTGATAAAATACTACGGCTTGTCCAGGAGTGATGGCGCGCTGGGGCTCTTCAAAGATACACAGCACCTCATCTTCTCCTGTTTTTATAATCTTACATTTTGCGCCCTTATGAGAGTAACGGATTTTTGCATCCACTTCCATCTCTCCATCAAGATTTTCTATCGACATAAAGTTCAAGCGATTCGCACGCAGGCGATCCGAAAAGACTTCATCTCCATTTCCAATCACAACTTCATTACTCTCCGGCCTCAACTCCAGTACAAATACAGGGCGACCCATAGATAGGTTTAATCCCTTACGTTGCCCTACAGTATAATGGATAAGACCTTTATGTTTACCAATTATCTCTCCGGCCGTATTCACAAAGTTACCCGGATTTAGACCCCTATAATCCTTCGCAATTAAATCAATTGAACGATTAAGTGAATTAGGATTAGATGCTTGCTCCTCTTCCAGATAATCCTGTATAAACCCTGCATAATTATTATCCGATACAAAGCATATCTCCTGGCTATCCGGTTTATTGGCCACAGGAAGCATTAACTCCTGAGCCATCGTTCTTATCTCATCCTTTGCGAAATCTCCAACTGGCATCAGAGTATGAGCTAATTGATGCTGAGTCAAATTATATAATGCGTAGGTCTGATCTTTTGCAGGAGTAACTGATTTTTTTATTGTATATCTTCCATTTGGAAGTTGCGTAATGCTCGCATAATGTCCTGTTGCAATATAAGAAGCACCAATGTCCAACGAGCGTTTTAGTAAGGATTCCCACTTCACATATCTGTTACATGCGATACAAGGATTCGGGGTCCTAGCCTGTAGATATTCCTCAACAAAATAATCAATTACATTCTCTTTGAATTCTTTTTTAAAATTCATTACGTAATACGGAATGTCCAGTGCGGATGCCACTCTTCTCGCATCTTCTACAGCACTCAAACCACAGCAACCACCATTCTCTTCCATGGAACAGACATCTTCATCCTGCCATATCTGCATTGTAACTCCGATTACATCGTAGCCCTGCTTTTTTAACAGGTATGCTGCGACAGAGGAATCCACACCGCCAGACATTCCAACTACTACCTTTTCCATTCATACCTCCATGCCGGCTTCTGTTTTTATGAACATACCGGATCTAATTAGTATACTACTTCTTCTTCATCTTCATGGATATCTGATTTCGGTTTTTCAAGTCCTTCGATCTTAATGCCTTTCTTTTCTGCGTAATCCCATAGTGCAGCATGAATTGCTTCTTCTGCAAGTAAGGAACAGTGTACTTTAACTGGAGGCAAACCATCAAGCGCTTCCATAACTGCCTTATTGGTTACTTCCAGAGCATCCTGTACTGTCTTACCCTTTACTAGCTCTGTTGCCATGCTGCTGGTAGCTACCGCTGCACCACATCCGAAGGTTTTAAACTTTACATCATTAATGATGCCGCTTTCATCAATGTCAAGATAAATTCTCATGATATCTCCACATTTCGCATTTCCTACAGTACCTACACCACTTGCATTCTCTATCTCCCCAACATTTCTTGGGTTTGTAAAATGATCCATAACTTTTTCTGTATACATACTATTTCCTCCTATAATGAATGTAATTTGTTAGTTAAGTGTGTTATTTCTTCTTCATAAAGTCCTCAAATAGAGGAGACATTTTGCGTAACTTATCAACAATTTCTACAATCTGATCCACTGTATAATTAATCTCTGCATCAGTATTCTCATGGCTTACCGTTAGTCTTAAGGAACCATGTGCAATCTCATGTGGAAGTCCAATAGCAAGTAGTACGTGGGATGGATCTAATGAACCTGAAGTACAGGCAGAACCACTGGATGCACATATGTTTTTCATATCCAACATAATCAATAAAGATTCACCTTCAATGAACTGAAAGCTGAAATTCGCATTATTCGGCAATCTTCTTAACTTATCACCATTTACTCTTACAAAGGGAACTTCTTCAAGAACTCTCTTCATAAGTAAATTTCTAAGCTTTGTTTCCTTATCGCATCTCTCTTTCATGGTATCCATAGCGATCTGTACGGCTTTACCAAATCCGACGATACCGGGTACATTTTCTGTGCCGGCTCTTCTTTGTCTCTCCTGCGCACCTCCATGAACATAAGAACGTAATTTCAATCCCTTTCTGATGTATAAGAAACCAATTCCTTTTGGGCCGTTAATTTTATGTCCACTTGCACTAAGCATATCAATATTTAAGTCATTTACATCAATAGGAACATGGCCAAATGCTTGTACTGCGTCGGTATGGAAGATAACATTATGTTTTCTTGCTATTTCACCGATTTCTTTGATTGGCTGCATGGTACCGATTTCATTATTAGCAAACATAACAGAAATCAAAATTGTTGTTGGTTTGATTGCTTTCTCTAGCTGATCTAACTTTATTACACCATTCTCATCTACATCTACATAAGTTACTTCCACACCATGTTTTTCAAGATACTCACAAGTATGAAGAATCGCATGATGCTCGACTTTTGATGTAATTATATGATTCCCTTTATCTGCGTAAGCATCCACAGCTGCTTTTATTGCCCAGTTATCAGACTCAGTACCACCCGCTGTAAAATAGATTTCTGCGTTGTCTCCACCTAAAGCCTTTGCAATGGTACTTCTAGCTTCATCTACTGCCTTCTTATTCTGAGCAGCAAATTCATATACACTGGAAGGGTTGCCATATAACTCAGTAAAATAAGGAAGCATCGCCTCTACAACTTCCTGTCTAGTTTTTGTTGTTGCTGCATTATCAAGATATATTTTCTTATCCATACGCCATCTCCTAATCCACATCTAAATTAACCACATGTTTGTTTTGCTTTTGTATCCGTATGTGCCGAATTAGTTTGTATTCTTTTACTCTCATCTACCAACTCAGATAATTTTATCGAATCAACCGCCTCATTGATACTATCACTAATTCTCTTCCATACATATTTTGTTACACAAGAATCCGAGCTAGTACAGATACTGTCTCCTTGGACGACCTCAGAGCAATCAACGGGACTGAGATCTCCTTCCAAAGCTCTAAGGATAGCTCCTACCGATATATCCTTTGCAGGTACAGCTAGCATATATCCACCTTGCGCCCCTCTAATTCCTTTCACAATACCGGCCTTTTTGAGCTTTGCTATCAACTGTTCCAGATAGCTAATTGATATTCCTTGCCTCTCAGCAATTTGACTTAATGCTACCGTATCTTCATCCGCATGCACTGCCAAATCGAGAACTGCTCTTAATCCATATCTACCCTTCGTAGATAGCAACATAATCTCACCTCTTTATCTATATTTATATCGAATTACTCTTGCTTTAATTTATGCAGAAATGCAATACCAGTTCCATTTAATTCCTACTAATTTATTTCCTAGTATTTTATTTCCTATTAATTTACTCGGTTATAATATAGCACCCTTCCAACTTTCTGTCAATATTATTTCATAGTATTTGCTAAAATATTTATTTAATTTCTTTCTTAACCATCTAAACATAAGTTTTTAAACTTAGAAATATATTTACTATGAATAGATGAGCATGATTCAAATGCTAGCATTGTATTGGAGATGTTCTATGGAGAAAAAAGCTCTCTCAGCACAAGAGATTAGTAAAATGAAGCGAAGTAATATTGTAAAGGGAACTTTGATTCTTACCTTAGCCGGGTTTGTAACAAGATTTATCGGGTTTTTTTATCGTATATTCTTATCAAATACAATGGGAGCGGAGTTATTAGGTATCTACCAGTTGATTTTCCCTGTATTTGGAATATGTTATACAATTTTTGCCGCAGGGATTCAAACATCAATATCAAGACTTGTCGCAGGAGAAATCGGAAAACGTAACCCGAAGAACGTAAGTAAAATTTTAAGAATTAGTGTTTTTCTC
The DNA here is from genome assembly GCA_023392615.1 of Bacillota bacterium. GTDB lineage: Bacteria > Bacillota > Clostridia > Lachnospirales > Lachnospiraceae > Mobilitalea. The sequence continues at coordinate 113,162 of JAEVYT010000011.1, forward strand.
TCGATATTTTTAGCGATTGGTTTATCATTTTTAATTTATTATTATGCTGATTTTATCGCTTTACGTTTTCTTATGGAACGCCGAAGTGCAGAATCCTTAAGAATTCTTGCACTTGCCTTCCCCTTCTGCGGTATTACCGCCTGTATAAATGGTTATTATTACGGGCTAAAGAAAGCAGGCGTGCCGGCTATCACACAACTAGTGGAACAGTTTGCTAGAGTTATCATTGTATACATTGTAGCTTTTTATCTGGGGAATGGTGACGGCAAAGTAACCTGTGAGCTAGCAGTCATTGGTGTGGTAATTGGTGAAATCGCTTCTTGTTTTTACAATATTATATCCCTGTATGTATCCAAATCACCATCAAAAATAATTGTTTCCGGACCGGACCCTAACGCTATAGAAAGCAAGAGACGTACTATACTAAAAGACTTATTACAACTAAGTGTTCCACTTTCCGCAAATCGTCTTCTCTTGAGCATCCTACATAGTATTGAAGCCATTCTAATCCCCACTATGTTACGCCGTTACGGACTCTCAACACAAGAATCTTTAATTATATACGGTGTTTTAAATGGTATGTCACTTCCGTTTATTCTATTTCCAACAGCAGTAATTAACGCCTTGGCTGTATTAGTATTACCGACCGTATCAGAAGCGCAAGCAGTTAATAACAATCGACTCATTGGCAAAACAACGGAAATTTCAATAAAATACAGCTTAATGATAGGAATTATAAGCACAGGGCTATTTATTATATACGGTAATGATTTGGGAATTACCGTATTCCACAATGCCTCCTCGGGTGCCTATCTTGTGATATTAGCCTGGCTTTGTCCGTTTATCTACTTAACAACAACACTGGGTAGTATTATAAATGGTTTAGGTAAGACTCATGTTACTTTTATTAACTCTGTAATTGGAACGGTATTCAAAATAGTACTAATCATTGTTTTAATACCGTCAAAAGGAATTAATGGTTATTTAATTGCTCTCCTGATTGGCCAATTGATTATCACAGGGTTGGATGCATTTGCAGTAATCCGATATGTTCATTTTACACTGGATAGTATGAACTCCATCGTTAAACCTACCCTTGTTACAGTTTTTTGTAGTTTCTTATTCAATGCTGGTTATGAGTACGTAAAAAAAATGACACATACCAATGAAGTGGTCTTATTACTGACCTTTTGCTTCTTGTTATGCGTCACTAGTATGATCTTATTAACCATCATAGGTTCTGTTTCTAAAAAGGATTTTAGATGACAGCGGAGTAAAGTAAATAGTTATTCTTACCCTGTTCCTTAACACGATAAAGAGCTTGATCTGCCCTATCGATTAATTGCTCATAGCACAAACCGTCTTCCGGATACATCGCCATACCGATACTTGCTGAAATCGGGATGGAATCATCTCCGCAGACCAATGTGGTATCAAGCTCTTTTTTCAACTTAGAAGCCTTGTATAGCCCCTCTTCCACATTATTAATATTTCCTGAAAAAACAACAAACTCATCTCCACCGATTCTTCCGATGATTTCGCCTTCAGCGAAGATTTCTTTAATACGATTGATAACGTAGATTAAAACCTTATCACCCTGCAAATGGCCAAAATTATCATTAATGCTCTTAAAATCATCAAAATCAATGAACATTAACATATGTTGTCCAACTTTATGTCCTGTTATATATTTATCAATCTTCTTGATCGTAACTTCTTTATTATATACTCCTGTTAATGGATCTCGTGTCGCTTTATATTCTAGCGCTTCTAGCTCTCTCTTTTGCATATCAATGTTTACGATTTTGCCAATTATACGAATCGGCTTCTTATTATCATCATATATTGTCTTGCCCATAATCTGACACCAGATATATTCTCCAAGGCGATCCTTGATACGATACTCTGATTCAATGATACTTTTCCCTTCAATCAGGTGCTGGCAAAATTCCAGATAGACACCCCAGTCATCAGGATGAATAGAATCTCTTCGCTGATCACAGGTCATGATAAATGCTTGTACTTTGGGTCGTCTATCAAATAATTCAGTGTATTTGTTCGTATATACCATATAATCATTCGGAACATCATATTCAAAAATAACATCTTGCGAAAGCTCTGTAGCAATACGATAACGTTCACTCTCAATCAGTATTGTATCTTGCATCTTCTTTTGCTCCGTCATATCAACAAACACCACAGAACAAGTATGCTTCCCATCCTTACCGATTGAATTGTTGCCGGTCATTAACATATTAACTAATTCTCCATCTCGATTGACCAACTTTACATCGCAATGAATTGTCTCTTCACCAATCTGCTTCCAAATCTCTGATACAAACGATTTATCATCCGGATCTATAAAGTCCAACAAAGAAGTTTTATTAACATCCTTTACTTCTGTCTTGTCATAACCTAAAATATTGTAAAAACCCATACTCGTGTAAAGTATCCTTAAATCATCCTCTAATAAGAAATGAACCAATCCAGCATGAAAACTATTTGTGATATTTCTAAGTTCAACTGCTGCTTTCGTAATTCTTTTCTCATTCTCCAAACGATAAAGCAATATGATTGCTACCACGATGATACATATGCTTATGATTAACAATATAAGTGTAAACAATATAGCTGGATCTTGAAATGCACTCATTAATCTTTCCATAATATCCTCCAATGCCTAAAGGCATTTCCCCCAAGTAAAAACCCATACGATTACTAAAACCCTAAGGAGTTACCCTGTTACTTATCAGACCTCCTATAAATCATAAGGAGTAACCTGATATACGTAGTAGTTTAACCAATTTGTATACATTGCATTAGCATGTGCTCTCCAAACTAAATTTGGACGTTGTTCCGGTTGATTCTCCGGATAATAATTCTTGGGTAAAGCTATCTCTAATCCTTTTAATACATCTCTTTTATATTCTTTATCTAATGATATACGGTCATATTCTGGATGACCCATAACAAATATTTGTTTCCCATCTTTCGCAATCACGATAAATACTCCTGCCTCTTCCGATTCAGCAAGAATCTCTAATTCACTGTTAGCAAGAATCGCCTCCCTAGATACCGTAGTGTATCTTGAGTGCGGGGCATAGAATACATCATCAAAGCCTCTGACAAATGGAACCTTTCTTTTTAAAACTTTATGTTCGAAGATGCCAAACACCTTATCATTTAGTGTCTCTTTATTTATCCCATAATGATAATATAATCCTGCCTGTGCTCCCCAACAAATATGTAAGGTTGAAGTAACATTCGTTTTAGACCATTCCATGATCTTTACCAACTCATCCCAGTACGTTACTTCTTCAAACTCCATCAGTTCAACGGGCGCACCGGTAATAATCAATCCATCAAACTTTTTGTTCTTAATATCGTCAATCGTAAGATAGAATTGATCCAAATGACTGGTTGGTGTATGAGAACCTGTATAGGAGCCCGTTGTCAAGAAAGTAACATCTACTTGAAGTGGCGTATTTGAAAGACTACGTAACAGTTGTACCTCTGTATCCTCTTTGATTGGCATCAAATTAAGGATTGCTATTTTTAACGGTCTGATATCCTGATGTGTCGCCCTAGTCTCATCCATAATGAAGATATTTTCATCTTCCAATATTCTTTTTGCAGGTAAGTCACTTTGTATTCTTATAGGCATAGGCAATCCCCATTTTCTTGTAATTTTATTCAGAATTAATCTAATAATAGCATGCTTTTTTTCATAAATCAACCAATATTCGTCAATTCCAATCATATGTAATAGATTGATAAACGTAGCGTTAGTTTTATAAAAGAAACTTTCCAAAAGAAACAACTATAAATGAGTATCTAAGGAAAGTTTCAACGGTATTCAATTTATATATCTAGTAATGATTTAAATTCTTCCTCTGTCAAAATGGTGATACCTAGGGATTTTGCCTTTTCTAACTTCGATCCCGCATCCTCACCTACGATTAAATAGTCGAGCTTTTTAGATACACCGGCTATTCGACCACCGTTTTTCTCAATTATCGCTTCCGCATCTTTTCTTCCCATTGTAGAAAGGGTACCTGTAACGCAAAAGCTCTTATCATTTAACTTATCTGTTGCGTTTGAATCGCCTTTTACTTCCATATTCACACCATTTGCTGACAAATCCTCAATTATCTCTTTATTGCTGGGGTTATGAAAGAATTCTACAATACTTCTTGCTGTAATCTCACCAATATCCTGAACCCCTCTAAGCTCATCTATCGTCGCTTTAGCAAGAGCCGGAATTCCAGAATAATTTCTCATTATCTCTTTTGCGGTAGATTTACCCACATTATTAATCCCTAATCCAATCAGTAATTTAACCGGATCATTGCTTTTGGAATCTTCAATTGCCTGTAGTATTTTATCCGTATTCTTCGCCTTTCCGATCAATCCCTTCTCGACCAATTCATCACGATAATCTTTTAAATGATAAATATCTGCATAGCTATGAAGATATCCCTCGTCTACTAATGTTTGAACGTAAGTTTCTCCGAATGCTTTGATATCCATCGCATCTCTGCATGTAAAAAATGAGATAGAACGAACTAAAGTCGCTGGACATGTTGGATTAACGCATTTGATATCCGACATACCAAGTTCTCTAACTACTTGTTGTCCGCATACCGGGCACTCCTGCGGAATTTTATAAACCTCTTTTGGCTGATTCACCATTTGCTTCAAAGCCGGAATAATCTCCCCGGATTTATAGATTAGGTATGATCCACCGATTCCTACTTGTTTCTCATTGATAAAATCTTGATTATGAAGAGTTACTCTTTGTACCGTGGTTCCACACAGCCTTACCGGTTTTAATACACCTGTTACCGTGATTTTGCCAGTTCGTCCTACTGCCAAATCAACTCCGATTAACTCTGTTTCCTTTTCTTCTGGTGGATATTTATATGCAATATGACCGGCTGAATACTTGCTTCCAGAGGTGAATTCCTTACGATAAATGATTTGTTCCAGCTTAATAACTGCACCATCAATATCATAATCATAATTTCCTCTAGAGTCCCCAATCTTTTCGATCTCTTGCAAAATCTCATCCTCTGAAGCGCATAACTTATGCGGTACAACTTTAATTCCCAACTTATTGAGTAGATCTAAGCCCTTCGTATGATTCGCCATTAATGTTTCAGGGCCGTCCTGGATATTGAAAACATACATACGCAAGCCACGTTCCTTTGTTATCTCAGGATCCAATTGCCTCAATGTACCGGCGGCGAGATTTCTAGGGTTTGCTGCTAGCGGTTTGCCAAGCTCCTCCTGCTTTTCATTATAACGATCAAAATCCTCATGGCTCATATACACTTCGCCTCTTACTTCTAGATAATCCGGAAGTTCAATTTCCTTTACTACATCCTGAACTACCAGAATGTTCAGCGTCACATCCTCACCTACAAACCCATCACCACGCGTCTCTGCCATTGTCAGTTTGCCATTCTCATAGCGAAGTGTGACAGATAATCCGTCTATCTTATGCTCCACAGAAAAAAGTGCATCCATATGAACTCTTTTTACATCCCTAACCCACTCCAACACTTCTTGGTGACTGAATACATCTTCTATGGAAAGCATAGGTACTCTATGAGCAACCGTAACGCCAGACTCACGTTTTACTTTACCTCCTACCTTCTTTGTCGGAGTATCCGTAATAACCCATTCCGGGTGCTCTATCTCAATCTCTTTTAATTCCTTGTTGAGCATATCAAATTCGTAATCAGAAATCTCCGAACCATTCTCTTCATGATATTGTTTATTATACTTTGTCACAAGAGACACTAATTCTTTATATCTTTCTATTGTTCTTTCCATGATATACTTCTCCAATTTCATTTTTCTTTATCTTATCATTCTTATATTCCATATGACGCCATAATAATTAATTCTACGAATTATTATTTGCGGTTTTTTCTTTGGTTAATTTGTTTATTAAGAGCTTCGATTTCCTTCTCTGTAACATTACGATAATCACCGGGTTTTAATCTTCCCAATTGAATATCCATAATACGAACACGCTTTAAATTAGTTACTTTATACCCACAGTATTCGCACATCCGTCTGATTTGTCGGTTCAATCCCTGAGTCAATACAATTGTAAACGTGAAACGATCAATTTGAATTACTTTACAAGGATTCGTTACTTTATCGAGAATCGGAATCCCTCCTGACATCTTTTTTATAAAGTCAGCATTTATCTCTTTATTAACTGTAACAATATACTCCTTCTCATGATGATTCTCAGCCCTAAGAATCTTATTCACTATATTTCCGTCATTGGTAAGTAATATTAGCCCTTCTGACTCCTTATCCAATCGCCCTATTGGGAAGATTCTCATCCCGTAACTGATATAGTCTATGATATTATCCGGTTCATTCGAATCCGTAGTACACACAATCCCTACCGGTTTATTAAAAGCAATTAAAACCAACTTTTCTTCTTTTTTAACAGGCTTTCCGCAAAAGGTAACTACACTGTCCTGTCCAACTTTGGAACCCATTTGCGCCAACACCCCATCAATTTTGACTTTTCCTTCTTCAATATAACGGTCCGCTTCTCTTCTGGAGCATACACCCGCTTCACTTAAGAATTTATTAATACGTATTACATCCTGTTCCACCTCTTGTGAAGTTAATCGTTTAGTCCTCTTTGGCATAGCATCCTCCATCGTATTTTGTAATACCTAATTATACTTGATTCATTATCTTTCGTCCACTATTTTTCCCTTCTCCTATATCGTCAATTCATGTAACACCCATAAATTATAACTTATACCATGCTAAAACATCGGATTGTTCAAGTTTATACCAATGCAATAATTTATAGAGATACGAAAAATAAATTTTTGATAAATTCAAATAAAATTCTTGACTGTAAAGCAACTTTATACTTTATAGTTATGGTATACAGATTAAATATACAAGGAGCATATCGTATGAAAATAAAAGAAGTGGAAGATCTTCTTCAAATCACAAGAGCAAATATCCGATTTTACGAGAAGGAGGGTCTACTCACACCGGTAAGAGGTGAGAATCAATATCGTACATATAGCGATGACGATATCGATACGCTAAAAAAGATTATATTGTTTCGTAAGCTCGGAATATCTATCGATGATATTAGAAGTATTTTAAAGAATAAGGATTCACTTAAATCGGTCGTTGGTCGTAATATCATATCCTTAAATTATAAAATGGATGAATTAAAAGGGGCTATAGAGATATGCAAAAGAATAGAAAACGATCCTGCAATAGATAATGATTTTGATCTAGAAAAATATTGGTACATTGTAGATCAAGAGGAGCGGAAAGGCAATGCATTCTTCAGCTACTTTAAGGATTATATTGAATTTGAAGGAAATGTTTTTAAACGTATATGGAGTAGCGTCTTTTTTTATGATTTAGATCAAAGTGTAAAGAAACGGGGCTGGGCAATTGCTCTGATTATCATACTAGGCATCTGTATCATACGTGGTCTAGCCTATCAATTTATTTGGAAATGGGGTGATTTCTGGTATGGATTCTCCTATCCCTTTGGGCTATTTCTATTCTATACCATAGTTACACTACCAATTTATATATTAAATAGGAAATATGGTAAAAAAGTAAATGAGCAGGAAAATGCTGAAGTAATACAAAGAAAAAAAGTTAACCTTCCCTTCCTTGGATTATGGAAATTCCTTGGTGGTGTCATATATCTATTGATGCTTTTAGTAGGCATCCCCTTGTTAGGTGAAAAGTTAATATTTAATCATATCATGGGAAGAGATACAAACTATATAATTACAGGATCACCATTTGTTTTATACATAATATCCGGACTTTATTTGTTTTGTATATTTATTTGGCTATACTCCAAGCAAGGTTTATTTGGAAATATTTTTTCGAGTGAAAAAGGGATTAGAGCGCACCTTCCAACTCATGTAAAGACAAAGGTACTTTTATTATCCGTATGTGTATTTATAATATCAGCCATAATAAATTCCACTTGGTATGATTGTATTACTGAGGACGGAATTACTAAAAAGCACTTCATTTGGTCAAAAAGTTATACTTGGGAAGATGTGAACTATTACGAACTATCCGCCAAATTTGATGGAACTCTTCGTTATTCGATTATTATGAAAGATGGATCATCTATTTCATGTTTCGGTGATACTAGTTTTTCGAATATTGATGAGCAGAAATATCCATCAGATGAGAATGATTTTATGTTGATGTTGACAAGGGAATTCGCCGAACAAGGAATATCCATAAAGGTAAAGAATTGGAATAAATTATATAAAAAATTATCCTATGATTATTGGGATAACTATGTTGATGAAATACGTATGATAACACAGCAATAATACTTACACTATAAAAGAGCCATATACAATAATAATTCTTCCATGTATCAAAAAATTATTATTGTTATATAGCTCTTCATCATTTATACAATCTGTATTAGTGAAACCTACAGGATATTATTTATTATTTGACGGTGCTTTTGTTGGTGCTTTGGTTGGTGCCTTGGTTGGTGCTTTGGTTGGACTCTTAGTTGGAACTTCATTATTACCGGATGCTTTGTTTGCAAGTTTATCTATGTTTTTCCAGAAGTTCTGCAGATCCTTGTCCTTCTTTACTGCTTTATCACTCTTCTCATTCGTCATATCAATAATTACTTTTACATCCTCATCATTATTACGTTGATCAAAATAAGTTTGTGTAGCCGTATCCATCTTGCCGGAGAAAATCTTTAACTTATTATCTTTGTCAGTTACAACATAGAATTTTGATAATCCAGGAGCTGCCGTATTAATTCCGTTGAATTTGATCTCATGATAAACAAATACGATATAAGTTCCATTAATATAACCCTTCTTGGTATATGTCGTTATATTATTATAGCTTTCTATAAATTGTGTCTTCTTCTGAAGGTCAGCCTTAGACTCTACTTTTGTAGAATCACTTAATAACTTCTTTATTTCATCTACATTACGGCTATTCTTTGCTTTATAAAAATTCTGGAATAATGTTTTAATCTCAGGATAAGCATCTTTTTGAAGATTATTCACAGGCAACGCTGTTGGTGCTGGTGTTACAGTTGTACTTGGTGATTTTGTAGCATTCGCCGATTTATCGTCATCTTTTTCAGATTGTACTTCTACAGTAGTATCATTCTTCATACTTTCTTTAGCCTGTGGTTGAGTTCTTCCTATTGATAAAGTTAATATTCCAATCCCGATCGTACTTAATATGGTAAAGAATATTATTTTTTTATATTTAAGATTCATGATTTTCTCCTTAATTGGTTATGGCTTACTTAATTTCCTAATAACATTCTACCAGATATGTAAAAAAAAATCAACCTATTTATTTCATTATTTTGTAACATTATTTAACACTTTTGTAATAATTGCAATTCATGAAATGTCGCTTTACTTTATAATATAGATATTATATAATAACATAGTCTATAATTGAAGACACAATATTTAGCATTTTTTTGCACCTGTAGCTCAGTGGATAGAGCGTTCGCCTCCGGAGCGAAAGGCCGCTGGTTCGAATCCAGTTAGGTGCACTATGTAAAACCAGAAGAGTTATAGTATCCATAATAATTATTTTGAATCAAAGTTGTATTACTTCTATACCAGATGTAAGGCAACATTCTATTCTGTTAATTATTTATATTACTATAGCTCCTTTTTTATTTTAAATTGTAAACGATACAAGTCTATTATCATAATATATGAATAAGATATTAGTTATGGGTTTTATATCATTATGTTTGTACGCGTCTCATGCTTACACTCCTTAAAGCATGATGTGCTTTACCGTAAATAATCGACCAACTATATGATTGTTCAAAACATATTAGTGGAGGTATCTATGAATTCTTGCGAACTTGCATCGTTATCAACTTTTATAGCTTGTACTATATCACAAAATGCCACAAAAGACGAGATAGCTATGATCGCTGCTCTGTTAAATCAAATAGCAAGTACACTTGGGCTAATTGCAATTAATGACGCTCAATTAAACGCCACCAATCCGCCTCAAATTCCTGATGTTCTAACGGAGCCTGAAATCATCACTTTAAATCCTTTTCCATTAAGATAAACATATCATAATAAGTGAGTCAAATAGTTACATAGGATACACTTACATAAGTGCATGAATCAAGTTGATGCAAAAAAGGTGGGATACAAATATCCCACCTTTTTTATATAAATATAAAAATTTATTTAATTAATTATTCTGCGTCTTTTGCAAGTTCAACTAAACGAGCATATTTCTCCTGAGCGTTCTTCTCAGCATTTGCAAACAATTCTGCTGCTCTTTCAGGATTCTGACGGCTTAAGGAGTTGTAACGAACCTCATTCTTAATGAATTCCTGATAGTTTGCTGTAGGAGCCTTGCTATCTAACTGGAATGCATTCTTTCCTTCTTCTTTAAGACGAGGATCATAACGGAAGTTATTCCAGTAGCCGGAAAGAACTGCGTTCTTAGCCTCTGTCTGAGATGTTCCCATACCACCCTTGATACCATGGCTGATACATGGAGCGTAAGCAATGATGAGGGAAGGACCATTGTAGCTTTCAGCCTCAACAAATGCCTTCATTGTCTGGTTGTAATCTGCACCCATGGAGATCTGTGCAACATATACATAACCATAGCTCATAGCGATTGCTGCTAAATCTTTCTTCTTCACATCTTTACCTGCTGCTGCGAACTGAGCAATTGCGCCGGTAGGTGTTGCTTTAGAAGACTGACCACCTGTGTTGGAATAGATCTCAGTATCGAATACTAAGATATTTACGTCCTGACCACTAGCGATTACATGATCTAAACCGCCGAAGCCGATATCGTAAGCCCATCCGTCACCACCAAGAATCCATTGAGATTTCTTGGATAAGAAGTTCTTATCTTTTAAGATAACCTTTGCTGCATCACAGTCACAAGCTGCTAAAGCATCGATTAATGTAGCTGTAGCAATTGCATTCTCACGACCATTATCATAAGTCTCAACGTATTTTGCAGCTGCTGCTTTGATATCTTCTTTATCAGTAGATTCAGCCAATGCAACTACTTTATCCTTTAAGCTGTTTCTTAATGCCTGCTGTGCAAGAGACATACCTAAACCATACTCAGCATTATCCTCGAATAAGGAGTTAGCCCATGCAGGACCCTGTCCCTTTTTGTTAACAGTGTAAGGTGTAGAAGGCATGGAACCACCCCAGATTGAAGAACAACCTGTTGCATTAGCGATGTACATTCTGTCACCATATAACTGTGTCATTAATTTAGCGTAAGGTGTTTCACCACAACCTGCACAAGCACCTGAGTACTCAAGTAATGGCTGTTTGAACTGGCTACCCTTAACTGTAGTATCTTTAAACTTCTCTGCAACTTCTGGTTTCTCATCTAAGCTAAAGCCATATTCGAAGTTCTTCTCTTCATGTAACTGAGAATCAAGAGACTGCATAACAAGTGCTTTATTACCTTTCTTACCAGGACATACATTTGCACAAGATCCACAACCTGTACAGTCAAGTACAGATACGGTCATAGCAAATTCAAATCCAGGAAGACCTGTCATAGCTGTTTTCTTCATTCCTTCTGGTGCATTAGCAGCTTCATCAGCTGTCATAGCTACAGGACGAATTACAGCGTGAGGACAAACGTAAGAACAGAAATTACACTGGATACAGTTTTCTGGAACCCAAGTAGGAACGTCAACTGCGATACCACGTTTTTCGTATGCTGCAGAACCCTGAGGAAGAGTACCATCAACACTATCCATAAATGCGGATACAGGAAGGTTATTACCCTGCTGAGCATTGATAGGAGTTAAGATATTGTTAACGAAGTCAACAACTTCTTTTCTACCATTGGATACTTTTACAAGGATTTCTTCATCTTCTGCGTTCTTCCAGCTCTCAGGAACAACGATTTCGTTGATACCTGTTAAACCACGATCGATAGCATCATGATTCATCTTAACAACAGCTTCACCCTTCTTACCATAGGAGTATGTTGCTGCATCTTTCATATATTTAACTGCTTCATCTACAGGGATGATATTCGCAAGTTTGAAGAATGCTGACTGAAGGATTGTATTGATACGTCCGCCCAAGCCAATTTCTTTACCAATGCTGATACCGTCGATTGTGTAGAATTTGATGTTGTGTTCAGCGATGTAACGCTTAACCTGACCTGGTAAGTGATGCTCGATCTCTTCCATTGTCCAACCACAGTTAAGTAAGAATGTACCACCGTCTTTTAATTCCTGAACCATGTTATATTTTCTAACATAGGAAGGATTATGACATGCTACAAAGTTAGCTTCTGTAATTAAGTATGTAGATTTAATTGGTTTCTTACCAAATCTTAAATGAGACATGGTAACACCACCAGATTTCTTGGAGTCATAATCGAAGTAAGCCTGAGCATACATGTTTGTATGATCACCAATAATCTTGATAGAGTTCTTGTTTGCACCAACAGTACCGTCAGCACCAAGGCCCCAGAACTTGCAGCTGATTGTGCCTTCTGGTGTAGTGTTTGGATTCACACCCACTTCAAGAGATAAGTTAGTAACATCATCCTTGATACCGATTGTGAAAGTCTGCTTCTCAGTATTGTTGTAAACAGCAATGATCTGAGCAGGTGTAGTGTTCTTAGAACCTAAACCATAACGTCCGTTGAATACAGGAACATCCTTGAATTTAGAATCTTTAAGAGCAGTAACGATGTCTAAGTATAAAGGCTCACCGATGGAACCTGGCTCTTTTGTTCTATCTAATACAGAGATTTTCTTAACAGATGCAGGGATAGCATCAATTAAGTGCTTTGTGCTGAAAGGACGATATAAACGAACTTTGATAAGACCTACATTACCACCATTTGCATTTAAGTAGTCAATTGTCTCTTCTATTGTATCATTTACAGAACCCATAGCTACGATTACATGATCAGCGTTAGCTGCACCATAGTAGTTGAAAAGTTTGTAATCTGTACCGATCTTAGCATTTACTTTATTCATGTACTCTTCTACGATTGCAGGTAATGCATCATAGTATTGGTTACATGCTTCTCTTGCCTGGAAGAATACGTCAGGGTTCTGTGCAGAACCTCTAAGTACTGGATGCTCAGGATTTAATGCATTGTGACGGTATGCGTCGATTGCATCAAAATCTGCCATCTCCTTAAGATCCTCATAATCCCATGTTTCAATTTTCTGAATTTCGTGGGAAGTTCTGAAACCATCGAAGAAATGTAAGAAAGGAACCTTGCCTTTAATAGCTGCTAAATGAGCTACTGCACCTAAGTCCATAACTTCCTGAGGGTTAGTGCTTGCAAGTAATGCAAAACCGGTTTGACGGCATGCATAGATATCAGAGTGATCACCGAAGATTGATAAAGCGTGGCTAGCTACAGCACGAGCGGATACATTGATAACACCCGGAAGAAGCTCACCTGCGATTTTGTACATATTCGGAATCATGAGTAATAAGCCTTGGGATGCTGTAAAAGTTGTTGTTAACGCACCTGCTGCTAAAGAACCATGAACAGTACCAGCTGCTCCTGCTTCAGACTGCATCTCAACTACCCTAACTTCTTGTCCAAAAATGTTCTTTCTGCCTTCAGTTGACCATTTGTCAGTAACTTCAGCCATTACGGAACTTGGAGTAATCGGATAGATTGCTGCAACATCGGTAAATGCATAGGAGACATGAGCCGCTGCATTATTACCATCCATTGTTTTCATTTTCCTTGCCATTGAATTGTCCTCCTTAAATTATTAACCTGTTTTTTAAGTGATAAAGTATCACACGAACAAAATGAACACTGTTTGTTAAAAATAAAACAATTAAAAATCCATATGTACGTATTCATTTTGTTCGTGGGGTACTTATACCACTCTTTTGAATAAACAACTAAACAAACGCTAATTACATTTGTTTATCAAAGTTTAATTCATCAATTCATAATTATAACACATTGTCAAAAAATATGAAACATAAAAAATGTATAACATTACAAAAACTAATAAAAAATTGTTAGTTATTCTGTATGTACTATATTTTTACACATATTTTGTAAATCTTTCTCAAAAAATTTATATATAAAAATGAATTATATCATGAACCATCATTAGAAAAATACCAGATCTTAGCTCGTCCAATAACTATCGAGACTCATGTCACATGTTACTTAATATAATATTATAACATCTTAATTAACAGGTTTATTGGAAATTACAATACAAAGAAAAGATTAAATAACAGATAATCAGATAAAGAAATGTTTATTAGTACATAGAGATCATATCCGCTTCCCTAGAATAAAAATATATTCTATCAGATAGCACTTCTTCTCTGGCGACCTGTGTTTGATTTACATCCACCACCATCTCTTTTAATGCTTTTATAGATATTGTTTTATGATATGGAACAAGAATCACCTCATGAATACTACTGGGTAGAATATAAAAATCAGAATGAATTTCATCCGAGAATTCCTTAAGAACACCGTCGTATAACAGACAAGTGGCACCGTTAATACCTTTATAATTACTTAGCACATACATCTTATGAGGAGTATCACCCGCACCGAAGTCAAAGCATGAATCAAACATGTTCTCCTGTAAATCCTCAGCATTCTGGAGCTTATCCTGATTTAGCATACTCCATATCACCTCTTCCATACTCTTAATTGTATACGGAAATAAGTTCTTCGTATTATGCACTGCGAGTTCCATCAATTCTTGCTGAGTGACACCCCACATTTGAGTATGTTCATTGGTAATTCTTATCGTTCCAATTCCGTCACTATCATCACGGACAAGGCAGTGAAAGGTAATCGCTAGATCTAAGTATTTTATGAAAGGAATATTCGCCAGCAGCTTCTTATTCTTATGAAAGCTCACCAACCGATATGTCACGAATGCCTTCACATCATCATAAGTATAGGAGAACTTCTCATGCACAGTCGGAACCGTATAATTTTTATATACTTTTACAATTCGTTCTGATAACTCAAATACACTTACACCTTGCATATAGGCTTCATAATATGGAAGCAGATATATATTCGGAGAATAATTTTCACCCTTTTTTAAAATCACCAAGCTTTCCAGCTCCAACGAGTTGTTTTTCGTTACTTTGTAAATCTTAATATC
Organism: Bacillota bacterium; assembly: GCA_023392615.1. Taxonomy (GTDB): domain Bacteria; phylum Bacillota; class Clostridia; order Lachnospirales; family Lachnospiraceae; genus Mobilitalea. The sequence continues at coordinate 128,352 of JAEVYT010000011.1, forward strand.
AAACTCCTCACCCATTAGCTCATTAACCATCTCCTTTATATCCTCTACAAATGAATAATATCCGACGGCTTTTTCCTTAATCATAGACTGCATAAACAATCCTCCTTATAATATATACTTTTTTTATAAATGAAAACAGCATCATAATAAATATGAAAAGACTCCATACTGTTTGTACATTTCACTTTAAAAACTGATTAAATGGTCAACATTTAATTAGGCTTATAGCTTTTTAGATTGATATATAGATAATGCATTGATTTGTAGTTACATAGATTTGTAGATACACAGATGCTTAGATTTATAGATACCTAGATTTGTAGTACATAGTTACATAGATTTATAGATACCTAGAAGTAGCATAAACTCCACTGATTTTATAATTTGACTATTTATAACTCGTTTGAAAATAATTAGTGTTGTGATGATTAAAAGGATATATATAGATTGGCTGATAAAAAGAAAATCTGAGATGGTTCTGTATTTCGATAGGTTTATTGTAACAAAAATATATTTCACCTGCAAGCACTCGGTAATATTATTTTATATGAATATTTTTGATTTTTTTGTTTATTATGACGAGATACTAGGAATGTTATATTGTCCTAGTCATTTTTGTGCTGCTAAGAGAGATTAACACCTGAGCGGGTGCATAGAAAGTCCACATTAATATAGATGACGCAGTATAAAGAATATGGTAAACAGACTCAGGAAGATTGATAAAGGAGGACATATTAAAAATGCCTACGTTAATATCACACAAAAGGAAGAAAATCATTCCTACTGCGAATAGTATATCACCCTTTACTTTGAATGAATTTTTGATAAATAAACTAGCGGATATCGTATTATTAAGAATGGAAACAAAATAGAATATACTCACACATAACAGTGAATTCGGAGCAACCCGTAAATAATGAAATACTGTTATTAATAGTCCTGTAATCAATGCCTGAGCACCCAATCGAACAAGATAAAGTTTGAGAAGTAACTCGTATTTTCCTCCTTTACTACCGAAAGCTATCTTTTCTTTATTTGTAACCGGGTACTCCAAGACCTGCAATTTAGCCAGAATCAATCGTACTCCATATAACTGCTGTACGATGATAAATGTAATTACACCATACAAGTAGATGTCCTTGATTAGTAAAAAGTAGTCCGAGACAACCGTAAATAATAAAGCCGCCTTCATGCAAAAAAGAATGCCTTTGTCAGCACCTCTAGCAAATAGAAGCGCAAAACAAAAGCACAAAATTATAATCATAAATTTTATAAACTTCGATAAAGCTAGACCAATTCCCAACATATCTAACGATAGAAATGATGCATATAACAATATCTGAAGAAAGATAAAGACATAAAATATAATTTTACTGTTTTTACTTCCCACACAAAAGTCCCCTTTACCGTATATGTATTCTAAACATATAAATACCGTGAAGCAAATCTCATGAATCATTATTGTATGTAATTTCTCAATTTACTTCTTTAAGAACATAAATGCTTTCTCTTTCGGTACCGGCTTACTATATAGATACCCCTGTGCTTTATTACAATTTGCCTCTCTAAGGAAAATCTCTTGCTCAAAGCTTTCAACACCCTCAGCAACTACAAAAAGATCAAGATTTCTTGCAAGTGTAATAATTGCTTGAATGATTTTTTGATCACTCTTATCTTCCATCACGGTATTTAAAAAGCTTCTGTCTATTTTTAAATTACTTACTGGCAGTTTTTTCAAATAGTTCATCGAGGAATATCCGGTTCCAAAATCGTCTAATGAGAAATTTACTCCAACCTTCTTAAGCTCTTGAATCGTTGCAATAGTATATTCTATATCATCCAACGCAATCGATTCTGTAATTTCAAGCTCTAGTTTCGTTGGATTAATTCCGGTCTCATCAATTACATCATAGATTAATTTCACCAAATCCTTATCCCTAAACTGTCTGGCTGAGAGATTAACTGCCATAGTAAGCTCAGGATATTCGTCCGACCAACTCTTTAACTGTCTACATGCAGTGTATAAAACCCATTTGCCAATAGGAACTATTAAGCCGGTCTCCTCAGCGATATAGATAAATTCATCCGGATATATCAACCCTTTCGTGGGGTGTTCCCAACGAATTAAGGCTTCAAAACCAACCACTTTTTTTGAATCCAGATCCATTTGAGCTTGATAAAAGAGAACAAATTCATCACGTTCAAGTGCTTTCCTTAGCTCCGATTGCATTTCAATTTTTTCGGTTAGCTTCTGATTAAAAGAATATTCAAAATATACATGAGTACTCTTGCCATTTGCTTTTGCAACATACATAGCTGAATCTACATTCTTAATTAAGGTTTGTGAAGTCTTCCCATCAAGTGGAGCAAATGCCACACCGATACTTACCGTCACAAAATACTCTTTCGTAGATAATATAAACGGATAACTGAATACATTTTTTATCTTCTTTATCTTCTCTTCGTAAGAAACCGTATCTTGTAAGTTTTGTGAAAGTATAACAAACTCATCACCGCCAATTCTGGCCAGGTAATCATTTTCATCCATTGCCTGCTTTAATCGATATGTTACATCAATTAAGAGTTCATCTCCATAAGAATGTCCGAGTGTGTCATTGATATTCTTGAAATTATCCAAGTCAATATCCATAATACCAACGATTTCTTCACTACGAAGAGTTAGCATGATGTTATCTAACATCTCTGTAAATGCAGCCCTGTTAGGAAGTTCTGTCAAATAATCGGTATAAGCCAACTTTTTCATATTCTCTTTATTCTTATTCAGTTCATCAAACTTAGCCGAGAGTTCACTGAAGGAGGTAATCGATTCATTATATGTTTCCTCAAGATCTTGATAACTAGCTTTAAGCATCAAATTTTCCTCTTGAGTAAGCCTTTTTAAATATTTCATTTGTCTAAAACGGGCAATATAAATCACAAGCAGTAAAAACAAAAGGATTATCGCTGCTATACTTCCAATGCCTATTAGCTTGTCAATCTTAAAATATCCCATAAGTCCTCCAACACGTCTCCCAACGTATTTCTTTCGTTATTTTGTTTTTAAGTAATTGTCAATTCCAACTGCAGCAGCTTTACCAGCTCCCATCGCAAGAATAACTGTTGCTGCGCCAGTAACTGCGTCTCCTCCGGCAAATACACCTTCTCTTGATGTAACTCCGGTCTCTTCATTTGCGATAATACATTTATATCTATTTACATCCAAACCTTTGGTAGTAGATGAAATCAGAGGATTCGGACTGGTTCCAAGCGACATGATTACCGTGTCCAACTCGAGTATAAATTCAGAATCCTTTTTCTCAATCGGAGATCTTCTTCCAGAAGCATCCGGCTCACCGAGTTCCATCTCAACACATCTCATTCCTGAAACCCATCCATTTTCATTGACTAGTATTTCTTTCGGATTGGTTAATAACTTAAAGATGATGCCTTCTTCCTTTGCATGATGAACCTCTTCTACTCTAGCGGGAAGTTCTTCTTCTCCACGTCGATATACAATATATACTTCAGCACCAAGTCTTAACGCTGTTCTTGCTGCATCCATTGCCACATTGCCGCCACCCACTACAGCGACCTTCTTGCCTGCTATAATCGGTGTATCATAATTATTATCAAATGCTTTCATCAGATTGTTACGAGTGAGGTATTCATTTGCTGAAAATACTCCATTCGCATTCTCGCCGGGTATTCCCATAAACTTGGGTAACCCTGCACCTGAACCGATAAAGACAGCTTCAAAACCTTCTTCATCCATCAATTCATCGATTGTGACTGACTTTCCAATTACTACATTGGTTTCTATCTTCACACCTAGTGACTTAACATTCTCAATTTCAGCCTTAACAACAGCCTCCTTTGGAAGTCTAAATTCTGGAATACCATATACTAACACGCCGCCAGGTTCATGCAAGGCCTCAAATATCGTTACATCGTATCCCAACTTAGCGAGATCTCCGGCACAGGTCAGTCCTGCAGGTCCGGCACCAATTACTGCAACCTTTTTACCGTTTAAGTTATTGGGCTTTTCCGGAACAATATGATGCTCTCTTGCCCAATCAGCTACGAAGCGCTCCAGTTTACCGATAGAGACCGGATCACCTTTGATACCTCGAATACACCTTTGCTCACATTGAGATTCTTGAGGACACACTCTTCCGCATACAGCTGGAAGAGCAGAATATTTACTAATCACTTGAAATGCTTCTTCTACATCACTGTTTACAACCTCTTTTATAAATCCGGGGATATCTATGCTTACCGGACAACCGGCCACACACTTGGGATTTTTGCACTGGATACAACGGGAAGCTTCTTCTTTTGCCTCATCGAAATCATAACCATAACATACTTCTTCAAAATTAGTTGCTCTAACCTTGGGATCCTGTTCTTTAACCGGAACCTTCTTTAATACGTCCATTCTATCTTTATCCTCCATGACAAGGGAATAATCAAATATTTCTTAATGGCACTCACAATCAGGATGATGGCTGGTTACACCTTCCTTCTCACGAAGCACTTTTTTACCCTCTTCTGTCTTATACATCTGTACACGCTTCATCGCTTCGTCAAAATTCACTAAATGTCCATCAAACTCCGGTCCATCCACACAAGCAAATTTAACTTCATTGCCTATCGATAATCTACAAGCACCGCACATACCTGTTCCATCTACCATAACAGGATTCATGCTAACAATAGTCTTTATTCCTAATTCCTTCGTAAGAAGGGATACAAACTTCATCATTATCATCGGACCGATTGCAATCACTAAATCATAGTGCTTATCTTGATTATGAATTAAATCTTTGATACAGTCATTTACATTGCCATGAAAGCCATAGGAACCATCATCGGTTGTTATGTATAAATCCTTTGTATATTGCTTCATTCTATCTTCCAGGATAATTAACTCTTTATTTCTTGCACCGATAATAACATCTACATCGTGGCCATTCTCCTTCATCCACTTCACTTGCGGATATACAGGAGCTGCTCCAACACCGCCGGCAACAAATAATATATTTAATTTTGTTAAATCAGAAGGATTCATATCAATCAGTTCTGATTTATGACCTAATGGTCCTGTAAAATCTTGAAATTCATCGCCTACTTCATATTGCGCCATCATAGTAGTTGATGTGCCGATGGCTTGAAAAACAATCGTTACTGTTTCGGCTTCTCTATCATAATCACATATAGTTAAAGGAATTCGTTCTCCTCTTTCATCCATCTTTACAATTACAAATTGTCCCGGGTAACAATTTTTTGAAACGCGTGGAGCCTTCACATCCATTAAATATATTGAATTAGCAAGGCTTTCCTTTTTTGTAATTGTATAACCATTTGATCCCGTCATATCGGTAAAACCTCTTTCTTTCTCAGGTTATATATATACAAGTTATAATTTTCATTATACGTTACGCCTTATAAAAAATCCAGTGAATTTTTCAATTTGGCTTATGATGAAACCGTTTTCGTCATAATTAATATAATTTTATTTCGTACTTTGTAAATTAAGTAAATATACATTCCATATTATGGACTTTATTCGGGATTCTTAGTAATATTTCATAAAGAACCAGCATTCATAATGGTAGTTTGCGTTATATTATCCTTGTTGAATAAAGTCCATAATTGTCACAAATCCTTGCTTCTTTTACGTTCTAGTCTGGATAAAAATTCCTTATAGTTTTCTTCCTCGATTTGAAGCACCGCACCGGTTCTTCCCAATCGATCGCATTTGCATAATAATGCTATTTCATGAATATCCACACATTTTAGCATATTCTTTACATCTGAATATGGCAGAGCCTTTAACACATAAAGCATGTGCATGTGATATCTTACTAGAGAGGAGGTTCTAATAATAAACTCTTCATCTTCCGTCAGTGCTTTTAAAAACTGTCTCGCCAGTTTCTCTCCTTCTTTATCATGATCATATGAGGTTATTTTCCCATTTCTCACTCTTGTTGTATTCGCTTTACCAATATCATGCAATAAAGCAGCCCACATAAAACACATACTGTCATTACTATGATCCCGTACCTTTGCTGCTTCATCAAGAACAAGCATTGTATGATTCCATACACTCCCCTCCGGATGATGAGTTTTCGATTGCTCCGTGTCCTTAAGTTTCCATAGCATTGAATAAGGGAAACAAGAATACTCCTTCTCATTTGAAATCATGGTTATATACTGTGACGGCTTAATGTCTTCCAACAGATGTTTCGTTATATCATCAAATTGCTCTTTCTTTTTATCTATCATGATTAGCCCTTCGGTTCATGATTCGGTTTTTCATAATGATTCGCTCTTTCATGACCACTTTTAGCCTTGCCTTGAATCTCCGGCACCGGTGGCGTATCATTTTTTTGTATATGCAATCTCTTATTGCTCTCCGTTCCGTGTGGCTCGGAAGGATCCGGTCTTCTCATTCCTGCTTTTGCCATCCTGTACCTCCTGACTATACATCATTATGTTTTGATGATTGTTTTTTCGCATTTTTTGTATTGTTTTGATTTTCTCGAGTTAATGGCGTCTGATTATTTGCCTTCTCCATTCTTGCCCGCTTGTTATCAACCTGACTGTCTTTTGGCATAATTACCTCCTAAATTATTGCGCTTTAAAATATATTAGCGACTTACATAACTTTAGTATGTACAGTCTTTGTTTACATATCCATGTGTTTACATATCCATGTCTTTCACTAAATCATCACTTCCACTTAGTTGTGATAAATAATAATTTGAAAATCTTCTATCACCGGATAAATCCTTACCAAACCACTCCGGTGCTACAAATTCATAGGAAGTTTTCTCATCAGGAAATTCAACTTCAACAAATACAAGACCCTGAAGTTGGTCTTCAAATACATCAAGTTCAGCAGTAAGCTGATTATCTAAAGGAATTAAATACCGGGTCTTTTTAACCAGATTTGTATCGATTTTAGAAAGCAAATGTTCATAAGCTGACTTCGTAAGTGGTAACTCTACTTCTTCGTTAACGATTGCACTATTTTCTTCTGTTCGTATTAATTTTGACTTATAAGTTAATATATAGTCTTCATTACTTTTACGAATACGAATCGTGGGTTTATTACAAAGATACCCTTGTTCTATTTTTTTAAATTTATATCCAGATAAATCATTTGGCAAATGATTTATTGCATATTTACGTTCAATCTCCATAATTTATTCTTCCTCGTCTTTCTTATTAATTAATCCCAAGCAAACTAACAAATATACATCATGTAATTACTACTTTTGACACTCTATTCCTATTCTGGTATAGTATGAATTTTTCTGCTTATACTAAAGCCATGACTAAATATTTTATAAAAAACTTTATCATCTGTGGTCTCTGTGGGTGGTGTATGGAATGCTTCTGGACCGGCCTGTCTTCCCTAAAAAAACATACCGACCGAAAGCTTTCCTGTAAAACCTCCGTATGGATGTTTCCTATCTATGGTATGGCTGCATGTCTAACTCCAATTTGCCAAAAGTTACAACACAAGAATGCACTAATAAGAGGAGGTGTCTACGCTATCTTTATCTATGCCGCAGAATATATTAGTGGTATATTATTAAAAAAATTCGGTGCATGTCCTTGGGATTATAGTAAGGCAAAACTTAATTATAAAGGCGTAGTCAGATTTGATTATGCTCCGGCATGGTTTATAGCCGGTCTTATTTTTGAAAAATTATTGAAGAAAAAATAGCGGTTTGCAACAATTGCATCCGCTATTTTTGCAATTACGCCAATTCATTCTTCATAATACATGATTCCCTAGCTGGTAGCAATAAATTTTTACCAACTTGAAAGCAAAAATAAAAAGATGTATACTATATAAGAAAATCTTGTCGTAACCGATTAATAGAGTGGCATAAACCCTTATCATTTAATAAAACTGTCAATATGCGAGGGTTTGCCCTACCAAAGAACCACAAAACTCAAATTTGAGCATATTGCCGACAATAACTTGGTTTTAGGGTTTAGACACTCTAATCTATATTAGTGATAGATAACCGGAGGATAAAAATTGCTAAAGGCTGTAATTTTCGATATGGATGGCGTAATAATAGACAGCGAACCAATGCACGCAAGAGCCGCTATATTGGTACTAAATGAACTAAATATCGATGTATCTATGAGGTATGTCGAAACTTTGATTGGATGTACAATGCATACGATTTGCTCTAGAATGATTAAAGATTTTAATATTAAAAACCGTTCTGTCGAAGAACTAATTCAAGCAAATAACCAGATGAAGAAAGCTTTATTAAAGAAAGAAGGTCTCACTGCCATACCATATGTTACAGATTTAATCAAAAATCTGTATGATAACGGAATGAAACTCATTATCGCTTCCTCCTCATCCTGTGAAGAAATCGAGAATGTTATGGACACTCTTAATATTAGGCAGTATTTTAAAGGATACGTATCCGGAAGTACTATTCCAAATCCAAAACCCGCTCCCGATATATTTCTTGAAGCAGCTAATCTTCTTGGTGTAGCTGCGAGCGAATGTATCGTTATTGAGGATTCGTATAACGGTGTAACTGCTGCCAAAGCAGCAAACATGACTTGCATAGGATATTATAATCCTAATTCAGGGAAACAAGATTTAAAATCAGCTGATATTCTAGTGGAAGGCTTTGATGAAATCGATTTTTCATTTATTCATCAAGTTTATCAACAAAGCCATGGTACCGAAATACACTTATCCACTGATAGAACAATAATACGCGAACTCACTCTTGATGATGTTCCAAACATGATCCAAATTTATCAACATCCGGAGATAAAAAAGTATATTGATTATGATTGTGCATCGCTTGAGATTGAGATAGAAAAACATAAAGCTTACATTCAAAATGTATATCGATTTTATGGCTATGGACTATGGGGCGTTTTTGACAAATCGAATAATCAATTAATTGGACGGTGTGGTATTGAATTAAAATCAATTGACGGTGAACAGATTTTTGAACTTGGCTACCTTCTTGATCCAACATATCATCGAAAAGGATATGCCACAGAATTTGTAACCGAAGTAATTAATTATTGTTTTCAAGCACTTAATATAGATCGAATTACTGCATTTATCGATAAAAACAATTCATCCTCTATCAACCTAGCCTATCGTACACGAATGAATCAAATAGGGGAACACAAAACAAGGTATCGCGATTGTTACAAATTTGAAATTTCAAAATAAGCCTAATATGATATTGATTTTCAAAAGGAGTAAAGTGACTCATGGCAAATGGAAGAAATACAAAACAAAAGATTGTAATTTTGGCCATCTTAAAAGAAGCTGATAGACCTATGTCCATAAATGAAATTTATGCACAGGTTGTCTTAAACTTACCCAAGATTGCCAAATCTACTATTTACCGGAATATCGATCAGCTGCTAAATCAAAATCTAATTGATAAATATCATCTTAATGATAATGAAATTTTTTACCGTATTAAAGCAAATACACATGAACATAAGCATTTTATCATTTGCGATGATTGTAAAAAAGTCTTTGATCTTCCCACTTGCCCAATACAGGATTTAGAAAATTCCATGGCAGAAAGAGGCTTTATTATAAAAGACCACCACATACAAATTAATGGCATATGCCAAACATGTGCAAATAATAAAGTGATTGGAAAATCAATCAATCATAACAACCAAAAATAGGATGTTGCACAAAATCGAATATGCAACATCCTATTATTTATCTTGTTGTTCCTGTCCCTGTTCCATTTGTACCTGTTCCAGTTCCAGTTGTACCTGTTCCAGTTCCAGTTGTACCTGTTCCTGTGGTTCCTGTTCCAGTAGTTCCTGTACCTGTTCCATTACCATTTGTGTTAGGCATCATTGTTGGTGATGTTGTGTTATAATCAGGTGTAGTTGTTATTGTTGTCGTTGTTCTACCTGTATTTGTATTCGGTGTAGTACCGGTATTGTCCCTTGTCGTAGTACAACCTGCAAATGCCATTGTCATAGTAAAACAAATACATATCAATAATGCTAATTTTCTCTTCATGATACTCCTCCTATAAAATAATATTTACGAAGATAGTATCTCTCACTTTAATTCATTTATTCAAAAACATTTTAGCAAAAGAACATTGTATTATCTATTCTGGAATTCTGTCAGATCTCCACGAAAGCGTAGCGGTAGATTACTCCGTTGTAAGTTGATATTGATTCTCTCCTGTATTGCTATATGATCAAAGAATGTCTTCCATAATTCCCGATAATCATCCTCTTTAAATGATATTTGATTGATATCTTCCTTCTTCAAATCTGGTACTTCTGCCAAAATCCATGACTTTCCAGGAATATGCATCGTTGCTACTTTACGATTTTCATCAAATATTAAAAACTTCTCATTTGGTAAACGATCCGCAAAATGAGGTGTAATTATTGTGAGTATATGATTTTTGGGATGAATAACTGATGTTAACAACCCGTTTTCTTGTTCCGAAAATCTAACAAAACCCAAAAAATGATGTGCTTCATTACTGACATTTTTATCAATTTTAAACATCAAGTTTACCACCTCATTATTGAGCTGTTCTACAATACTTCTTCCAATGGCAAATCCAAGAATCAAAAAACGATAAATCAAATCCGCTTTATTCATATTATCAGATAACGCAACTCTACATACCATCTCGTATGCTTCTATTGATATCTTTTTTCTAATCGATTCTGCTACTTTTAACGATAAATTATAATCTGTATCTACCGGAATATAATCTGCAAATAATTCAATATTTGAATATTTGCTACCATTACACTTTTCTTCAATTTTATTATTAGAATGTCCGTATCTTGAACTCCAAGCCTGGTAAATTGCTGTAAAGATACCATCAATGCTATCATCACAAAGGTAAATATGCTTCGTTGTCATACGCTCAACTCCAAAAACTTTATAATCGTGCTATTTTATTATTATTTTGAAATTCATTTCCAAAATTCACATCATCAAATAAGGATAACTGTTTATACGTGATGTCTTTATCTATTCCTAGTAATGGTTGATCTTTTAAAGCTATTAACTGTCTGGTTATAAAATTCTCTTCTATATTAATGGAATACATCATCCTACCGTTACAGGTAATAAAATAGACTGCGCGTTTTAATACAATACCCATTCTCTTTAAATCACTAAAACCAAGCACTGAACTCTTTCTAGCCATAATAATTCTTCTAGCAGAATTCACTCCTATTCCGGGCACTCGAAGCAGCGTATAATAATCTGCCTTATTAATCTCCACCGGAAACTGTTCCAGATGGCGCAGAGCCCAGTCGCATTTAGGATCTAAAAGAACATTAAAATTAGGATTTCTCTCATCTAACAACTCCATCGTCTGAAAACCGTAAAAACGCAAAAGCCAATCCGCCTGATATAACCTATGTTCTCTAAGTAGTGGTGGTCCTGATTCTGTTGTAGGTAAAGATATATCCTGATTTACATTCATAAATGCTGAGTAGAATACTCTCTTTAAATCAAAATTCTGATAAAGCGTCTCTGCCACCGACATAATCTGATAATCGCTCTCTTGCGTAGCTCCAATAATCATCTGGGTACTTTGACCGGCTGGCACATATTTGCGGTTGATTAATGGCTTCTTCTGAAATGGGACAACTCTGGTGTCATTACGAATAATATCTGTAATCTCCTGATCGATGTTGCTATTTGTTGTTATAACTTTCTTTGGTTGCATACTATGATCCTGTAATCCAAGATAGTCAATATTATTCTGCCTACGAAGTTGAATCTGACGAATCGGCTTTAGAATATTCTGACGGCTCTTATGAGGTGCAAGTTCTCTTAGGCTCTTCGCCGTTGGAAGTTCCAGATTTACACTCATACGATCAGTATACCAACCAAGCATCTCAATCAATGCCGGGTCTGCACCGGGAATAGCCTTACAATGAATATATCCATTAAAATGATGCACCTCTCGTAGCAGCCGTAAAGCCTCCAAAATCAGTTCCATCGTATAATTCGGACTAACCAAAATTCCGGAGCTTAAAAACAATCCTTCGATATAATTCCTTCGATAAAACTCCATGGTAAGTTCAGCGATTTCCTGCGGTGTAAAAGAAGCACGTGCAACATCGTTGGAGGAACGATTCGCACAGTATTTGCAATCAAAGATACATTCATTGGTATATAAAACTTTAAGTAGGGAGATGCATCTTCCATCAGCAGAAAAGCTATGACAAATTCCGCATGCAAGGCTATTACCCATGCTTGAACCATTGCCACCACGATCCACACCACTGGAGGTACAGGCCACATCATATTTCGCAGCATCTGATAATACTTCAAGTTTGCGCTGTACAGACATATTCTCCTGTATAACCATTGTTCGTTCTCCCCTCGTTTGCAAACATTTGTTCTGTTTTAATGATATCAAACCTCCTTAAGTTCGTCAAGACATTTTCAAACATTTGTTCTGTTTATACAGCATATTATTAACCTAATCCATGAATAATAAACGAACGATATCGATTCACGACATACAATATAATAAAAGCGATATCCTCAAAAACACAAAAAAACCACTAACTTTGATATCTATGTCACGGTATTATATATAAGTTTAATAACTTACATTGATACCGGATTAAAGATAACAAATCAAGTGGTTTTTAACGTATTACTCAGTATGATTATATTATGACGAATCTTTCATATAGATTTTAAAATGCTTGCTGTCTTTTGCGTTTTGCAATAACCAACGAGATACAAATGATTGCTACTGCAAAGCCAATCTCAATTCCCATATAACGAAAAGCATCCATCAACTCTTTACTTTGAACACTGGTTATACTAATTAGAGCATGATTTGCTTTAACATACCAATATGAAGGGGTAAAAGAGGCAACTCTGAGCACTGAAGCACCAAGATATTCTTGCGGAACAAAGATACCGCTAATAAATGCTAAACTTAATGAGATTGCTGTTGAAAGTGCACCAATTGACTTACGGTTATTCACAGTAATACCAATCAAATAACTGATACTTAAGGCGGTGATTGCAAATACAATTCCGTTAAGCCACATAAATAAGGTGTTTACATTAATAATTTTGACCTTATTGATGTTATACCCTGCGATTATAAATATAATCAGGTATACAAGAACAAAAACTAAATTCGCTAACAAAAGGGTTAAGTTTAACTTTCTACTGCTAATCGGGGCAGCGGTATGTCTTCTACGAATATCAATCCCGTTAAAGGAAAACATGATCATACTCACGCTCGTGATAAATGCTGCTATCATAATATAAGCAAGGCAATTGAAGTAAAATTCATTGAATTCATTATTAAAAGTTACATCATCCTTAACCTTTACGTTAAGTTCTACGCTTGTTTCCTGCTTCAGATTTTCTGTGATATAAGTATTTAATTGATCTACATTTATATTTTTCATATGTTTAAGGTATATCTTGCCCATATTAAAATAATTATTGATAACATTATCAATAGACATTGATTCTGTAGAGTCCGGAACAGTATTTTTCGATAGTTGAACGCTTCCATCCTTTAGATAATTATCAGAAAAGCCCTTAGGTATGGTAAGAATATAACTCACCTTTCCATAAAAGAGTGCATCCTTTCTTGCATCCTCACTCTCCTTTGGTTCTACAAAGTTTGCATAACCGGACATGTATTTCATGAAACCATCAATCAAAGAACTCTTTCCGTCTTCATTAATCACCATTACATTAACTTTTGAAGTTTCAAATTTCTTATTATTTATCTTAGCATTTGCTGTCATTGCAATCGTTAGCATAAGAAAGATCCCTGCATATATCATAATTGCCACAAAACGCTTCTTTAAAATTTTAAAATAAATATTAAATGCTTGCATAGCTCTTCCTCCTGATTCCGATATAGGATGCAATTCCAAGAACAATTGTTATGAGAACGAGTATAGCTGCGTCCTGATAAAAACGATTATAAGTGTCGTAATAGTATAAACTGTACATCGCATCCGCAACTAGATTTACCGGATTAATATAGGATAATAAAGGGAACTTTTCAGCAATTGTATATTTCATATCAGCAATCATCATACCGGACAAAAATGCGCCCCCCAGTGTTAAAACTGTTAAAATTGCCTCCTTTACTTCTGCCTTCTTCTTAACCCATACACCAACGGTTCCGCCAAGTGCAAGGCCAGTTAATGACCCAATGAAGCAGATCAATAAGAGATATAATAGGTTATTACCAAAATCAACCTTAATCACAAAGTACATATATATAAATAGTAAGCTAAGACTTCCAATGTGTGCTGTAAACGCTGCTGAGAGATTGCATAGGAACAGCTTCATCTTATTAATCGGAGAGACGTTCATTCTGGCACCGCGTCCTGATAAATTCGCTTGAATATTGATTACCTCATCAAGTCCCCAATTAGCCGCATAGATACAAGTAAATGCCAATAATGCGTAGAAATAAACTAACAGATTCTGTGGCTTCTTACCGTTATCGGCTGTTTTGATAAATTCCTCATAATGCATAATATCATTCATCAAACCATCCTTGATTGCGTTCGGATTTTCCTTCATGATTGCTGCTATTGCATCTGATCTTTGACGATAATTATCTAAAAATGATTTGATGATTGTTTGATTCAGTCCATTTTCCTTAATATGAAGCACCGGATTTTTACTTCCGACAATATATGCCTGAATGTCACCATTCTCCAGAAGTTTCTTCGCTTTGGCTTCATCACTATTCTTTACCTCAAACATATTTACATTATTCATTTTGGCAGAGGTAAGTACCTGCGTAAAGTTTTTATCCTGTGCGCCCTCATTCACAAACGCGATATTAACTGTTTTAAAATCTTCGGCCTTCCATAAATTATTAAAAGCAAAGAAGAAACAGGTTGCAAGAAGGATTGGAAATAAATAACACCAAAACATACTCTCTCTATTGCGAAACAAACATTTCAGCCTAGTTACATATAATTGAATCATCTCATCCCCTCCATTAATCTCTCAACTCTTTACCGGTTATCTCTAAAAATACGTCATTCAATGTGGGCATCTCAGTGATAACCCTGCCGATGGAAATATTACGTTCCGAAAAATGCTGTAGGATATGAACCAAATTGTTCTTACCCTTACCTGACTTGATTTCAAGAAGATTATCACGATAATCAACGGAATAAATTCCGGGTAAACTTTTAATTTCATTAATTTGATGTTCTTCCATATGATAGGTTTCAACCGATATCTTCTCACCGATAGAAATCATTCCTTTTAAATCTTCCTTTGTTCCCTGTGCAATTACTCTTCCTTTATCGATAATTGCTATGTTGGAACATAGCTGCTCAACTTCCTCCATATAATGTGAGGTATAAATAATTGTCGCACCATTTTCATTCAGTTTCTTAATTCCCTCTAAAATCTTATTTCTACTCTGTGGGTCTACTGCAACTGTTGGCTCATCGAGAATAATTAATTTCGGTTTATGAACGATACCGCATGCAATGTTCAATCTTCTAAGTAAACCACCGCTCAATTTTTTCGGGTAGAACTTCACAAAATCTTCTAATGAAACAAACTCTATTGCTTCCTGTGTGAGACGTTTGATTTCATTCTTATCTTTGATATAAAGGCTGCAAAAATAATAAATATTTTCATATACAGTCAACTCATCAAATACTGCAATATTCTGCATGATAATTCCGATGTTCTTCTTAATGTCATATGCATTTGGGTCCATCGGCTTATCAAATATCTCAATGGTTCCTTTATCATATTTTAACAGCGACAAGATACAGTTGATTGCCGTTGTCTTTCCAGATCCATTCGGACCAAGCAAACCAAAAATCTCACCTTCCTGTACCTGCAAATCCAAATAATCAAGAGCCACTAACTTATCATAACGTTTTACTAAACCATTTACTTTTACTACCATGAGTAATCCTCCATTCAATTTTTAATTTGTTTTCCGATCTCTTGATACTACTATATAAAATTCACACATCTATTACTAGTGAACAGTGTCACGATATAAAATGACATTTGTCATGAGTTTATTTTTTATTCTAGGGACGGGGAATAGGGTGCATTTCAGTATTGATTATTCTAGGGACGGGGAATAGGGTGGAGTAATCTATATGACTTTCCGTTATAACTTTCAGGTAATACTAAGCTTTTCTCCTGAAGCTTGATTCATTCTGTCGGAGCGAAGCGACCTCCTGTCGCACGCTCCTGAATCGTCCCTCCATGGACGATTCACAGAATTGACCGCTTCAATCAAAAAGCAAGGATTACCAAGAAAGTTATAAAGTCAGTCTAATAGATTACTCCACCCTATTCCCCTGGTCTACTTAAATTTGACGAATATAAAAACTTGTCCCTAGTTACATTTACTTCATCCGATTTTTCCAAGCGGAAGCTTGTTATGATAGATTATATTTTTTAGCATAACAATTCAAATACATTGTCTTTTTACTGTAAACAAATATCCATGTGGTCTACAGTACCTATATATAACTGAATGAAATAAGTTGTAATATTTATCTTATAGTTTATCATTTAGAACGAAATAGTGAATTAGAATCTTATTTCGAAGTAGGAGGTATAAGAAGATGAACAAAGATTTTTCGATTAAATTAACAATATGGTGTACAACTTTATTTTTGGCGGGAGCAATTATGTTAACTGGAGGCCTTATAAAAGCCGGAATATTTTTTATACTCATTGGAAGTATTATTGGAATTCTCGATTTAAGTCGTAGAAATGGAGAGTAAATACCTAACTCACTACCTTCACTTAATAAACCCAGAGCCACCCGGGCGCCTCTCATAATCTTGGCTTTATCAATTCATAACCGAAATCTAAAGTGCGTGAATTATTATTCCTGGAAGAGACCGTTTGTCGCCGTTGGCATTTAGGAAGTGTCTGTTTTCTTTTAAACAGACATTTCCTTACGTGCCACTACGTGCGACAATCAATGTCATTAAGTTAAGGATATTTGTCAAACTTTCAAATTCTGTAATCTATATATTAAATATTGATATATATTTTTAGACATCACAAAAAGACAGATGGAAATCTGCCGAAAGTACGATATAATAGATTTGTT
>JAEVYT010000041.1 GCA_023392615.1 Bacillota bacterium
TTCCAGAATGGATCCTGATATGGTATAGCTGCAAATAAATTCACTGTATTTAATTCGCTCTTTGGTTTATTCTCTACTTCATATAATGAGACGTATTGGTCGATTATTGCATTTACCACAAGACTATGTGCCTCAAAATTACTTGCTTTAAATCCTGCTGTTTCTACCGAAACAATTGGTTTGCCCTCTTCTTGAAACTCTCTTACCAGACTGTCAACATCATCTCCTACGATCCCAGCTGTACATCCGGTTAGAACCACTTGTAAATCCGTATCTAGTACCTTATATGTATTCGTTATAATCTGACGCAATCTATCCAGACCACCAAATACCACTTCTTTTTCTGAAAAATTTGTACAGGGTGATGTGCTACCACCCGCATAACCGGTGCTTCGTTCAAAAAATCCCTGTATCATATCCCCACAGCCCGGTCCCGAATGTAATATCGGAACCGCCTTTGGGATCGCAACAACACTTTGTAGTGCACCGATTGCACAGGTATAACGCTCTTGTTCAATTATTCCGCTCATTTACTGCTTCCTCCTGTAAGAAAATAGTGCGGCTGCTGTTTCAGCCACCATTTTGTGTAAGGATTAATCGCATGTTTTTCCAGGTTCTTTACAAATTCATCATTTTCTAATGTTTCTAATATTCGTTCTCCGTAATTAACCAGCCCTTCATACCCCATTCCATAATGTTCATCACCGATTAAAAGTGATGGGATTCCAAGCTTTGCTCCCCATAGAGTCATACCTCCATGACGTGCCAACAGAATATCGGGACGAATTTTATTCAGAGCATTCACAAGTTCAAACTCTTGTTTATTGCACACATTAAAGTTAGGTACATTACCATAATCATTCACACGTTGAGCTAATTGATCATTCTCAGTACGTCCACTATCATAGACCGGATCATGATGGAATATTGCTGCACCGGTAGCATCAAGCCCTAACTCACCAAGTATATCAAGTAGTGCGTGGCCATGTGCTGCACCAGCTGTTACATACGCTGTTTTCCCCCTCAACTTCTCACGTAAGTCCTCAATTTGGGGTAAATATTCTTCCTTCTTCTGCTCTATGATTTTTTCTGCAATTTCTTCTTTCCCAAGAATCTTGCCCAGTGCTCGAAACCATCTGTCTGTTTGAGCAATTCCGTAAGGCGGTGCTGCCGGAATCTCAGGTACACCAAACTCTTGCTCCAGTACCGCGCCCAGATAACTTCCTAATGTAGAACATGCCTGAACCGTAGCTGTTGCTTCTGAGGAATACTTCAGTGAGCGCGTAGTGGAATATGGAGTAATATAATTGGGTACGGCTCCAAATGGTTTGAACCACTCTTTGAATATATCACTGCCCCAAAAGTTTATAACATTGATGATATCATTACGTCTTTCCCTTGGTTTTTCTATTAACTTACGTGCAATACCGTGATATGCCGCATCAAAGCCTGTCGTCCATACTCGAGAACGAAAACCTTCGCAAAAAATTGCCACAACCGGAATACCTAGCTCTTCTTCTAACTGTTCACACACACTCTCAACATCGTCTCCAATAATGCCAGCTGCACATGTTGTTAAAACAAAAATCGCATTGGCCTTCGTCCTCTCACGCACTTCTCTAATCGCTTTTTCTAATTTTGCATTTCCCCCGTATACGGTATCCTTCTCCTGTAAATTAGTGGAATATATCTTACGCTGTGTTGGTTGTTCTACCTCTCTTAAGGGTGAATTAACTCGATACGTAAAAGCAAATTCATGCAAACAGGATGCACATCCAACTGGTCCATGGCTGATAACGGCTCCATCCTGGATTAGTATCGTCATACACGCTGCTTTCGATGTCGCGCAGCCTAAGCATTGACTAAAGGACCGACTTTTATCCTTTAAACCGCATAAAGACTCATTCACTAAATCTTTTGCATCACCTTGATAACCGGTAATCGAATTAATTCGTATTTCACGAATCTGGACATCCGGTAATGATAGATTAACTTTAGCCATATATAATTGACCTCCTATTTCGTTGGTTGATTTTATTTGTCGATTTCTAGATGGGTTATTTGTCGATGAGAAAGTTATAACGAACCTAAATTCATAGTAAACATACATATATAATATGTTATATGTTAACGCAAGTTTCCATTTTTGTCAAGATTATTTTCCATTAATTACTTTAATTGTATATCATGTCCGTTTATTACTATTATATTACTGATATAATAACAAAAGGAGACATGATAAATCCACATTCAAGCACTTATCACATCTCCAACTCTTATAAAATTAAAATTACTATTTCGATATACTACTAATACGATTCTTCTATACTTCATCTCCAAAACGTAGAACAATTAGCTTTGTCCTCAATATTAAACTGAATCATTTCTTCCAATAGGCTGTAATTGAGTTCACTATCCCACGGCATACGAACCAATTGTTTTGTAAAGTCATAACCAGCTTGAACGATTTGCTTTGAAAATTTTTCTATTCCCGCACTTTCCGGTGCAACTGCCATGTGCTTTTTTGATACACTAAATCCTATAATATAAGTGCCATGATCCGTAAACATAGGTTGGTTCCATGCTATTTTAGGCTCTAGTGTGGGGAATTTATTATGAATCCAGTTTAAGACCTCTTCCATTCTGGTTCGGTACTCTAGGTTATCTATTGATAATAAATATTCCGTAAATACATCAATCATTTTGTCTCCCATTTGCAATTCATATATTCCTTTCCTATCCACATTTTCAGTACATAGGAAGTTTAGTTAACGATAACACAGTCTCATCTTTTCGAATAGATGCTTTATCTGTTTCACATTTTCTATCCTTGTATAATCAAAAAGATAATATCTATAATAACACAATCATTTTACTTTTATTCTCAATTCAAAATTCGTTTACGTATTTTAAAACATCTCACTTTATAAATTGTTTTGATAATAATCTACCTAACTTTTTAGGAATTAACGAATACATCCAACAACCTAAACAAAATCCAAAGAGCGATTCCAAAGCCGCACAAATCAGTAATATGGTCAATACGATTGTTCCGCCATAGAACAAATTAATGGTGTACAAGATTGCTCCTACCGCTGAAAACACCACGCCGATACGTGCTGCAAATACTTTAGGAGCACCATCTACCATATTTTTTGGTAAATTCAATCCACTAACGATTCCTCTGGCTAAGGTAGCTAACAGACTATACTTAGGTTTGATAAAGGCTCTTGTTATAAAGTCGACAAATAATAACCCGATAATAATTGCTCCTAAATATATGGATATCTGCCCTGCTATATATAACCCTATGCCTGTTATCAACAGTACGAATCCTGCTACCACTCTGGCTGTTGTATTATCACGCTGTTCTCCGGAAATCGGACAAGAAAAATTAATTCTCATAAATATAACCCTCTTTCAAATGCGTTTTTATAATATATCTTACATATATGTTATATCTGTTATTGTGTTTTGTCAATCTCTTCCGGGCTATTTTAATTAATTTAATATTGAGATATCACCTGACTTAAGATCGTATCATTTATCCGTATCATATTCCA
The DNA here is from genome assembly GCA_023392615.1 of Bacillota bacterium. Taxonomy (GTDB): domain Bacteria; phylum Bacillota; class Clostridia; order Lachnospirales; family Lachnospiraceae; genus Mobilitalea. The sequence goes on from JAEVYT010000041.1 coordinate 3,564, forward strand.
AAACATTTTATTTACACAAATTCCCTTGACATAAATACACATATATACTATACTACTTTACATAAGTAATGTAGTATAGGTGGTGATGATTTGAAAATTAATTTTGATAGTATTAAACCCGTATATCTGCAAATTGCAGAAGGAATTGAAGACGACATTATATATGGCAAATTAAGAGAAGGAGATGGCTGTTACTCCCAACTTATTATTGCAAAGGAATTGAATGTAAACCCTGCTACTGCCGCAAAAGGCATCAATTTATTGGTGCATAAAGGAATTTTAGAAAAACAGCGAGGACTATCTATGATTGTAGCAAATGGAGCAAAAGAAATTTTAATAAAAGAGAGAAAAGAAAGCGGATTGAAAGAGATTATCGAGCGATTAATAAATGAGGCGGATAAGTTAAAACTTTCCGAACAAGAAGTAATCTCATTAATTAATAATCATTATCATGGAAGGGGTAATGTGTAAAAGAGAACTCTTTTACACAGAAATGGAGGTAAAAATGAACGAAACCGTAATACAAACCAATAATCTAGTGAAACAGTTTAACAAAAAAACTGCATTAAATAAACTATCGCTTAACATACCTCAAAATAGTATTACCGGACTGATTGGACGTAATGGTAGTGGCAAAACAACACTAATGAAAATCTTATCGGGACAACTTAATGCAACCTCAGGATCAGTTACAGTATTTGATGAAAATCCAATGGATAATATCATGGTTTTGCAAAACCTTATATATACATGTCATAACTTTGGTTACCAACGGGATTTGAACTTAAACTCTATCCTTCGAAACTACAATACGTTGTTCCCAAACTTTGATTTAGAATTTGCTAATAAATTAATAAAGTATTTTGATTTATCTCCCAGAATGAAATATAAGAATTTATCTCAGGGCATGGGCAGCATCTTTAATTTTCTAGCTGCACTCTCCTGCCGCTGTAAACTTACTATGTTTGATGAACCGATTTTAGGAATGGATATTACCGTTCGCCGTGCTGCATATGATATTCTGCTACGTGATTACACAGAACACCCGCGTACCTTCCTTATATCAAGCCATTTATTCAATGAGCTTGAAGGGGTATTATCCGACGTTCTATTAATTGAAAAAGGTGAAAAAGTATTGTACGGAAACATTGATGAGATACGCCATAGTGCTTACCGAATCGATGGAGGAGCAACCCAAATCGATTCCTTTATCTATAACAAAAATGTAATCGAACGTCAAAACACTACGGTTCAAAGCTTCGCAATTATTTTTGAACCCCTGACCCCTGTTGTTAAATCAGAAATCAATCAATATGGCTTAGCAATATCACCGGTACGAATTGAAGACTTATGTATCTACCTAACAAAACAAAATAAGGAGGCGCAACTACAATGTTTATGGTAAAAGAGGAATATCTATATATTAAAAAATTAACCCTCACAAAGATTCGATCTGGAAAACGAGGATATTTCATTTATTTAGCGATCATGGCTTTCCTTATGCTTAGCAACTTAATCCCTTCGATTTTCTTACTGTATAAAGATAATAACACAACCTTTTTCATAAAAATACAGGAGTTTTCCTTGTTTCTCTTTTTTGGGTTGATCATTGGATATATTACGATTAATCTATTATATCGGATTCAGAATGACTATTATTCAATCTATCCCCAAACGAATAGCGTCCGTTTTTTATCATCGATATTGGTATCCTTCTTAACTACTGTCGTTGTAGCTCTTACTAGCTTAGGCATATATATAATCGATTCCATTATTTTAAGAATCATTTCACTATTTAATAAGAATATCGCTTTCGCCCTCAATTTTGATATAGGATTTGTTATTGTCGGATTCTTTACATTTACAATTTATTCTCTCCTCCTATTATCATTCTTTACTTTATTGGGAGCAATCATACGTAAGTTTGGTATCTATGCAATTATCGTGTTGATTACTCTTGTGGCTACACTGATTATTAACATCGTCTGGTCTCTTCATATTATACAAAGACTTTTGGGATTTATAGTATACGAACAGAATATAGTACTATTTTTCATAAAAGGAATTATCACTATAATGTTACTACTTCTGTTATCATTCCTATTAAATCATTTTACCGTATACTATAAAAGTACCAAAATCACTAAAAATATTGTTTATATAATAATTCTGATATGCCTTGTATTTACTGTAGGTTTCTCTATCTTAATAGGTGCTAGAAGCATGGTAACGACATCTTATGGCCATGTAACGAATAATGCTCTTATCGACTCACCTTTTAAAACCATAGAGATTGATATTTCTCATCTAGAGAAAAACAGTACCATTAATGTCATAACCAATAAAAACATTCGAATTCCAGGAGAAATTAGTTACAATCAAAACGACCTATATCTTGATACTCCGGAACCAATAAAAGTTACAGGTAATACTCTTATCGTAACCTATAGTTTTCCGAAAAACATTGAGAACAATATTGATATCTCAAAATTTACAAAGCCGCATATCTCTGCATCTATGAAGGGGAATACTTTATACCTTGATTATGAATATATTGATCATTTAAAACTAATTGTTCAACCAATCTGGGGTATAGCAAATCAATTCAAAATTTATAGAGATAAAAATGTAACTACACCCTTTTGGAGTAGCTCAAGTTCCTCAGGTTCAGGAAGCTTAACCATTGATATTGAATAGATAATTATATTCATTAAATAAATAGCGTGAAATTTATTAACCCTGAAAACTCTTAATCAAAGTTAATAAATAACACGCTATTTTATAAATTCATTTATAATGTCTGTTCAATCCGTTCTGCTATTCCAACTCCATGAATACGTAAGCATTCCTGTTTCGCAACATATTTATTATCTAAAATCGGAGCACAGATTTTCCTATCTTTCTCCAAATACTCCATATCAATATAGTAATCAAAATTCAATATTCAACACCATCCTGCGCATAATACTTATAATATATTATGCACAGAATACTAAGATGTTAATCGCACCTCTTTACCATGTACGAAGATGCTTTAATGTTTCTATCGATTCTCTCGCTTATATTTACGCCAACTGTGGAAGGTAATTTCTCCTTAGTTACAAACTTATTGTCACAGATCGCAGCAGCACTCTTCTTTACCGGCAAATGATTGAACAAACTAGCATAATCAATTTTTGACATTCTATTCCTCCTTAATTAGTTTTATCAAACAATATTTTGAGTATATGGCTTCAAACACATTTAGATATGTATAGATTAATTGTCCTGCTTCATCAGCATACAACTCATTGACATGTATTATAATATATATGCGAACCTTATCAGGATAATTATGGAATTCTCCTAATTCAAATTCCAAAAACAGATCATTTTCGTAACGATATATTTCATCTTTTTGAATTACACTCCTGATTTTTTCGATTTCTCGCTGTCTGTATCCCAATTCTTTTTTCATGTAGGAGTCAAATTCTTCTTCCAATAAAACAGTAATGCTCATCCCGTCATAGTTCTTGGTAATCGGCATCAACACACTCTTTAGGATATTCGTGTATTCAGGAAGCTTTATGGAACTGGATACATAGTTTAATGTACTTAGGTAATTGATAATCCCGTCAATATGGCATATATGATCTGTTATGGTTCGTATCAGACTGGTATTAATATTAAGTGATTCCTTCTGGCTTTCTGCTAATTTTTCTGTTACTGTCAGTTCCACTCCCTTTGTACCAATTCGCAACTCCTTTATCTCAAACTGGCGAATAATAAAATAATATATAATAATTGATGCACATAGGAACACTCCAAAGTTGACTAATAATATATATTGCTCCTGATCAATTCCGAATGAATTCTGCTTATAAGTCTGAAAAAAGACTTTATAATGGCAAAAGTAATATGCTAAAAACAACACCATCATAAATGTCCAGTATCCATTTTTTAAAAACTTCTTTTTGTTTCCAGCAGATATAAACTTGCCCTTACATAAATAGCATAAAAATGAATAAGCGAATAATGCCGTTCCCATAATTGCTATGAATACAGATGAAAATATAATATTATCGCTTATTAACTCCTTAAGAACACAACCGGCAACCACTCCAAAAGTTGCCGATATTAAGGCAATCATGAAACAGTATAAAAATAATTCCTTTCTATGTTTTCTATTCATTTACTCGTCCCCCATTTCAAACCAGGACATTAGTATATATCTCCCTATTATATGTATATGTTTGGCCTATTTCATATATTACTAAATTTTTAGAATATTACATTATTTAAAACTGTAATAATCATAGATGTTAATAATAAATAATTATTTATATATTTAAAGCCCTACGGAATGAACAATGTGATGAGTAAGTTCATTCAATAGGACTATTTCAATTATTAATATTTATTCAATAGGGCTATATCAATTATAAACATTTATTTGAATACTAATTCTCTCTCCGGTTTCGTATTATACTCGAAGGTATTTTCTTTAAAATCTTTATCAAACTCCGGATTAAAATAATAGAAGTTTTTACTATTCATTTTATCCTTCGTCTTCTCAAGTGCCTCCCCAAATCTTTGGAAGTGTACCACTTCTCTAGCTCGTAGGAATTTTAAAGGCTCTTGAATCTCAGGATCGGGTATCATACGAAGCAAATTATCATAGACCGTTCTGGCTTTTTGCTCCGCTGCTAAATTCTCAGTTAAATCTGTAATTGCATCCCCTTTGGATTGAAATTCAATTGCTGTAAATGGCAATGAAGAGGCTGCCTGAGGCCAGATGGCTGTGGTATGATCAATATAATATGCATCAAATCCCGCCTGTTTTGCCTGTTCAATGGTCAAATGACAAGTTAGCTGATATACCATGGCACAGATTATTTCCATATGAGCCAACTCTTCGGTACCGATATCGGTGAGAAGTCCACCCACTTCTTTGACTGGCATAGAATAGCGTTGAGATAGATATCTCATGGAGGCAGATAATTCACCATCCGGACCTCCATATTGACTCATAATCATTTGTGCTGTTTTAGGACACTGCTTTGATATTTTCACAGGATATTGTAATCTTTTTTCATAAACCCACATTAAGCACTTGCTCCTTCCCAGGGCAATGGCCCTTCAGTCCAACAGAAAACAGTTTCATCTTGATGCATTGCATCCGGAATACACAACCTGGTTAACGGATAAAATTTTTGAGCAAACTGCATTCTTATTTGTGCGTATTCGTTTGTCTTCTGATGATATAAGTTTATGGCTTGTTCATCAGTCTGATGGGTATCCAGATAAAGAGTTAAATCGTCTAGTAAAAACCCAATCTGATAAATCTTCTCCATCATTGCTTCGCGTTCACTTAGTGTTGCATTTTGAGTTCCCTGAGAAATCGCACTGTTCGTTCGCAATACGCCTTCTGAAGCAAAAAATGGCATATTTAATTCTTGAAAAATTGTACCAATATTCAGAGCTTCTTCATCACTGTATAATGTTCCCCACTTCTGAATTGGTATGTTTGCAATACCCAAACAATTATCAGACATAAAAAACTCCTTTCCTACAGATACTTATTATAATCAAATTTTTCTATTTATTAAAAAATAGAATTATAAGATTACACAGTTAGTATCTGCAGAATAGGAGTTTTTACTTTGGTAATCATCAACTATTATGGATAACAGCATATCAGTTATTAGTTGTTTTCTAGCAATTTTTCAACGACCTCTTTTTTCTCAAACAAAACACATCCACCTTTATGATCTTCGATAAGAATATTTTCCTGCTGTAATTTCAAAAATAAATTTGAGTGAAGAGCCTCCAATAATGAAATATTCTTTAAGTTTACATCAGAATAAGGTGAGAATGGGCATGGTTCTGCACATCCTGTAGGATTAATGTGAAAAAATCCCCTACCCGCTGCGAGACAACCACCGGAGCTCTTCTCATCCCCCGGAAATGAAATAAATATGATATCCTCATATTTTTCTCTTAGGACACCTAACTTTTCATTCATAAAATCTCGTTCTTCTTGTTCCGGTGCTAAAGGAATGGTTTCCTCCGTAACCGGAACATACTCTATGTAAAATAATACTTTACATTCATAGTTTATTAATTCTTTGATAAAAGCATCGGAGGTCACTTCCTTGATATTCTCCTTTGTGACAGTAACTGAGGCTCCATATAATAAATGATTTTGTTTCATCTGTTCCATCGCATTTATGACACGGTTATATACACCAAAGCCACGTCGTCCATCTGTATTATCGCGATAGCCTTCTATACTAAACACCGGAATCAAGTTTCTTCTATCATCAAAAAGTTTCATATATGATTCATTAAACATCGTACCATTTGTGAATATAGGAAATATAATATTCGGTATCTTCCCGGCCACCTCAATCACATCCCTCCGAAGCATTGGTTCCCCACCTGCCAATAGGATGAAACCAATTCCTAATTCCTGCGCTTCTCTGAATATTCTTAGCCATTCTTCAGCATTAAGCTGATCTATGCCCTCATGATCCTTACATTGGTTATTCGCTCTTGAGTAACATCCAGCGCAGTGTAAATTACATCTACTGGTAATGCTCGCTATAAGGAATGGTGGAATATTCTCTCCCTGATCCTTCGCTTTACGACGAAGATTCGTTGCTTTTTTACTTGCTAAAGCATATTTGCTGATAAATATACTTTCCTTCGGATTTTTCAAGGTAGCACGGATCGCCCGTTTTACAATCGCTTCTACTCCCCTTGAGAGATAGCGTTCCAAATTAAATTCCTGTGTCACAAATCATCCTCCTATATGCATATATCTCATTTCATGATATCTTCTCTTCATGATAAAGATTACTTCTTAATATGTTATTCAATAAGCCTGTTTGTTGGTGTCAATATAACTTTATAATATTAATTAAACCATACACCCTATTATTTGTAAAATGATTATTGAAATAATAGAATGACTGGTGATTTTGTCAACCAGCCCTGTAAGCATACCAATACAAATGTATATCCAAATATACTTTACAGAGTCTGGCTGATTATTAAAAGAATTATCTCCTGTTTATTGATACTGTAATCATACTAACCTATCAATACCCTTTTCCGCAGATAGTCATTGCATGACCATCACCGCGCACGATAACATTAAGGTATTGTTCTTCTGAATTAATATAACTTATAAAACGACGTAATACATTCGCAGTTGGCTTCCTTCTCTTCTCCGGATAATGTTTTGCACTAAACATTACTTTTGAGTTCAGTCCATATTTGGTTTGATCTGAATCCAACGTTCCTTCCATCTTCATTGATTCTGAATGTTCGGATAAAGTTGATATCGTCACTTCTTCCTGCTTATGGAGCAAATAACTCGAATCCGATTTTAGCTTGTGAAAGCTATTTACCTGTAACTGAACCTTTAATACAACTCCTGCAATCGGGTTATCCTTCGTACCATAATTCATTGGTTTACCAGCGGTTACGTCACACACAAAATCATACCCTGGTTTCGCAAATACTTCTACTGGCAAAACAGTAACCTCACTTAGGTAATTGCTTTTCTCATCAAACTCACCGAAACTATTATAAGATATATAAAAGGTTATTCCTGCAACGATTTCATTATTTATATTCCTAAAGCGAAAAACAAAAGGTCCATATTTCATTGCTTTAAATCCTTGTATATCAGACCAAGAAGTACGTCGTGGCAAGACCGATACTGTAATTGAATTAACTGTAATATTTGATTTAAGTCTTTGTGTAGACCTTTTACTAACAAATATTTCTTTTGATAATTTATCATTATCTGATTTTGTTTCATTTATTTTAATCATTCTGATTGCCCCTTAGATAGATATTGTTCCCGAGTGACCGAGATACATTGACCCCAACCCGAATAATCAAGCTATCATCAAGTACCCACTATTTATTTTATGTCATTTTTCGACATGTGTGAACTACTTGATTCATAAAAGGCAGACCATAAATCAAGCTCTGCCTTTCTAACAATATTACATTATTCAGTTAGTACTCTCTTGTTCCCGTTGACATGCTTCATTAATATGATAAAACACAATAATGCAAAGCAGTTTAATATCGGAAAAATCATAACTTCAGCAATACCCATTTCTACTTGATTTAAAGCTTGATTGATAATCATCATACTAATACAGGTTAGCATTGTAATTCCTTTTATAATAATTACACTAGACAAGAGGTATCCAAAAGACTTTTTCTTTATTAGTAAGATGCCTGATACAAAAGCGGTAGGAACAACGATTCCCAAATCCATTCCTTGTATTACAAGTGTGGAATAATGTTCTAAGCCAACAGGAACCTTTGTATCAAATATGGAAGGTGCTAGCTTACCTAGCCATAATAAGCAACCCAGCTAAGCATGCAATAAAAGCGAAAACAGCAATTCCAAGGATAAGTATATTTATTGCTTTGTCATACTTTTTCATAATAATAACCATGCCTTTCTACATAGCCTGCAAACTTTGAGCCGCAGGCACAAATTTGCGTGTGAAAAATCTATGATTTTTCATACTCCCCCCCTAGGATTGATTTAGAGCATTCGCAAATTTTTTAATATTTTCTTTGAGTTTCTTTGGTTCCGGTTTTCCTTCCTTTGCAGTAGCTTTTTTCATTAGATTCGTAATTAGTTTATGGGAAAACTTCATGTTTTCCATTCTTAATTCTCCGCCAAAACACTCCTTGATAAATGCATGATTAATTAATTGCTCAGGAATGGAATTACTTAATACTTGTTCGAAATTTTCTGGTAACCCGCAGCATAGAAATAACGCAAGACGTTTATTCATAAGATTACTTAGTTGCTCCGTACAAACCAGTTTTAGCTTCTTCTGTAACTGTCCGATGTAAACAGACCCTCCAATTACCACTTGATCAAATGATTCAAGGGTTGGCACCTCTTCTTTCATCACATTTACGACTATAACTTCTCCATTTAATTCTTTACTCAGATCTTCCACACATTCCTTTGTAAATCCATAAGTAGTTGCATATAATACTAAAGTTTTCATATTTCATTCTCTCCTTCCCTAGAGTCATTTTCCATCAACATTAAATTTTTCATCATTTTTTTAAATACGATTGCTGTTGATTTGATATCTTCTTCCTGAATATCCTTGTAAAGTGCTTCTGTAAACTGCGCTCCCTTGAGATCAGTTTTTCTCCAAAACTGAGTACTCTCCTCTGTCAGTATTAATCTCGTTACTCTGGCATCTTTTTTGTCCTTTACCAATTGAAGTAATTTTTTATCTTGTAGCTTTAGTGCAACTTGCTTCACATTTTGATGGGAACTTCCCATCTCCAATGCAACTTCTTTTAGCGTAGGAGGCTGATCAAATAAATTGTCAAGGACAATCGACAAAAACCACTGCTTTGAAGTTACCCCGAATTCCTTTAGCTCCCTTTCCATAAGAGTATCAATTTTGTTGGCTAACATGATTAGTCCTCCAAATATATACTTCTTATCTGGCATCTGTTCAATTTTACTCATATTCATCACACCTTTACATCAAATTAAAATAGGTAACATATTATCTATTTAGATAATACATTACCTATTTTAATTTGTCAATATATTTAATGTGATATCTACCCATTTTTGGAAATGCTAGCTAAATTCCTTAATTTAGCTACATCTCCTAATATCCAAACATTATGTTTTCTCAAAAAGAATGATAATGTTATATTTATTAAATAGTAAACTTTCGAATAATTGTTTGTAAATCCTGAGCCAGTGACGCAAGATCTTCACTTGATTTTGCTATTTCTTCAATGGATGAGGTTTGTTCAACCATTGTCGCGGTTACTTCCTGTGTCGATGCAGAATTTTCTTCGGCGATTGCAGATAGATTTTGCAAAGAATCTAGGATTTCAGATTTCATCTGATCCATTTCCTGACCCGATATATTTAACTGCTGAACTTTGCTTTCAGCCTCATTTATCGCTTCTTGAATAGTTAGGTAACTATTTTTATTGATTTCAACGCTGTCCGATTGTTCTTTAATAACAGTAGTCATATTACTTATGGTCTTTACTGCATCTTGGGAATTCTTTTGCAAATCCTTTACCATTGCATCAATATCTTTCGTAGAAGATGCTGATTGCTCTGCAAGTCTTTTAATTTCTGTCGCAACAACCGCAAAGCCTCTTCCTGCTTCACCGGCTCTTGCAGCTTCAATGGCAGCATTTAATGCCAACAAGTTAGTTTGATCTGCAATCGATGCAATCACATTACTTGCTTCTCCAATTTGTTTTGAACTTTCATCTGTTCTGATTATTACATCATATATTTCTTTTGAAGCGATATTATTCTCTTCTGTTTTTTCAGATAAATATTCTATCTCTTTTAATCCTGCATTCAATACATGAACAACCTTATCTGTTGCTACATTGAGGCTCTTTAAGTGATCTTGATCTTTTTCGATAACATCACCCAACTTATTCGCTTTGTAGGAACCATCTTCGGTATATTTTGCCTGTTCTGAAGCACCTTTTGCAATTTCCTCCACCGTTGTAGATACTTCCTCTGATGAGCTGGCTGACTGAAGGGAGGTCGCTGATAATTCTTCTGAAGCTGCAGCCAATTGTTCTGAGGATCTACTGATATCACTTACAACCTCTCTAATACTATCTGTGATGCTTTGGAGAGCTCTTGCCAAGATACCAATCTCATCATTTCTATCAATATATTTTCTCTCAATATTTGAAGATATGTCAAGTACTGCAATTTTCTCTGATAATTTAACCGTTTTAATAATTGGCTTTGTAATACTACTACCGATAATATAGGTAACCGTGATACTTAATACTAAGATAATCACTACAACGATCATTATTTTATTTTGAAGCTTCGGTACGGATTCTAAAACTTCATTTTTATTAGCGGTGATAACAAAGACCCAATCGGTGCCTTTGATGGCTGCATAACCAGCATACAATTTGTTTTTATTATAAGTATAGGTATTTACTCCATTCCTTTCTTTTAACATCTTTTCAAATAAATTTGATAAGGAAGTTAAGCTCTTATCCTTCTTTGCTTCTTCAATAGGCGTAAATTGTGTCAATACTTTTTGCTTATCTTTATGTGCTATTACGGTACCAGCTCCACTTATCATATAACCATAACCACTTTTTCCATATCCGGTATCCTTAACCAGTTCACTCAAAGAGTTACCATCTCTACGTCCAATTAATGCTCCAACAATCTTACCACCCTTTTCAATCGGTGTTGCTACCATAATAACCGGCTCTCCGGTGACCTTACTAATTAAGACGTCGGATACATTCGTCTTACCCGCTAAGGCTTCTTTAATATAATCTCGATCTGCCAAATCGCTAACTGTACCATCTGTATATGTTGCCTTACCGTTTGAATCTACAACAGCGATATCTAAGAAATCTGTAGATTGAACCAAATCCTTTAGTACCGGAAGTTGATCCTTCCATTTCATATCTTCAATCACATCAAGTTGTGCCATTATTTCAAGGGAACTTTTTAGTATCTCAACTCGACTTGTTGCTAATTTTGCATCTTCACGTGCTAATGTTGTAAGTGATTTTTCTGATTCACTTCTTAGTGATGTCTCTGAACTTATTAATGCCGTTAAACTTATTACAAGGGCAGACAATAATATCAGTGTTGCAAAAAATATAACTAATTTAGCTTTAATACTATGAAATTGTAATTTTTTTATTTTCATGTTATCTCTCCGTTCGATTTATTTAAAGTATCGCTATTGTTAAGCTGTAATTTCTTTGAAAATTTCTTGTTCTTTTAAGGCATTAAAATTAACAATTGTAATAATCTCGTCATTTATTTTCGCAAAACCGGCTACTAGTTGATCAAATCGCAGGGAGCCTGCACTTTCAATGTTGTCCGTTGTAACATCGATAATTTCCTTTACATCATCTACGATAAAACCGATTTCTCCATCATTGGCAATAATTACTTTGGAATTATCCAAATATCCTCTCTCTCCAAGGCCAAACTTCTCACCTAAATCATAAATAGCAGTAACTTTCCCTCTTAGATTAGTAATACCCTTCATCGCTTTTGGCATTTGTGGTACTTTACTAATCTTTACCTTATTAATAATTTCACGGATTTCAGAAATTGTTACTCCAAACAATTCATTTCCCAGTTTAAAAACTACATACTGTCCAACTAAATTCATTCATCTGTTCTCCTTTCTCGATAATAATTCAACACATATGAAACCCTTCCGTTTGACAATTCCTGATTCGATTCCTAGTTCGGATTACGCTTCATATTGCAATAGTTTTACTTGAAAAAGCGCACAAAAAAACTGCGGCATAAAAAAAGCCGCAGTTAATAAACCTTATGGAATATACTGTGGTAACCTGACTTTCATAGTGCATCGCACCTTAGACTCACGGCTTTGCGTCCTTGCCTTTCGACAAGTTTGCCTTTATCAAGTATTAATAATATACAGACATGCTAGTACAGATGAACTATATTTTATTCTACTCTTGATGTCAATGGAAATACTAAATAAAATAAATAGTGATATTTACCAATAATTATATATTTCGCCCATACCAAAGTAATTATTAATAATTTATCTCACAACTATTCTTCTCTATTTCGACATAATAACTAATATATTGACATGCCAAATATATATTTTTTATTCCATAATTAATATTCTAGTATCCACTTTCTTAATTCTTTTTGATAGCAAATACGAAAAAACAAAAAATATTGCAAGCATGAAAGCAATCGGCATAAGAATTCCGCTTATATTAAGACTTCCCGAAAATTTGGAAATCCCCATAAATGATAACAAATATCCCATGCATTGTTTAAACATCAAGACACTGACCGCTACACCGATTAGAGAACTGATTGCAGCTACAAGTAAAAATCGAAGTGCAAATTGTATCCGTAGATTAGTGGAAGTAAATCCAATTGCTTTATAAATTCCATAATCCTGACGCTCCTTGGCAAATATTTTAGTACACTGTAGAAAGATTACAATTACAACAAATACAATAGATATCCCATACATCAAAAATAAGATTCCATTCATCGCGGATACAATTGCTTCTATTCCACCAAAACCATCCGATGCTGTCTGTACCTCTATCCGATCACCATAAGTCTTCTTCAGTTCATCTACAATTTGTTTGGATTTATTACCGTCCGTTAATTTATATTCATTGCTAATGTACTCAGAAGTAACCAGTTTTTCATATCCTTTTTTGTTTAATGCGATATTCATTCCCATGTCATTCGCAAATTGATAGATACCAGATACCATGAATTTCTCTTTCTTACCTCCAAAAGACAAGTTAACCGTATCTCCAATTCCTACATTAAGATCGGAGGCTATAAACTTTGTAATTAATATTTCATTATCATACAAACAGGTTCTGCCTTTTAATATAGTATTAAACTGAGTCGGATCAGAACACATAAAGCTATACACCTTACATCCATTAATTAATAAATAGGAAGAGGATGTCTGGTAAGTGTTTTCTATTGTACTTCTTGAATTGATAAACTTCTCCACCTCTTTATTAAGACCAGTATTTCCATAATTGACTTCCACATCACTATTGATACAGGTGAATAACTGAAGTAATCCCTTACCGTCCTTTCCTATTCCACTCCCCATATTGCCAATAATAATCAAGAAGAAAATGAGTAATATAGTAATTATCCCAGAGCTGATGTATTGTTTCTGATTTGATGTTAACTGACGCAAAGCAAGTAGAAAACTCATCCCTCGCTTTCTAATCTTGACCTCCAAGCGGCTAGAAAAATATACTGCCTCCCGTCCTCCTCTAATAGCCTGTATAGGAGATATCAATGTGATCCTTTTTAATTTGAGTAATATGAATAATGCTATTAGTAACAGTATTCCACCGATAGCTTCAAGACAGGTTATCACTACTACCTGATTAGATACTAGCAAGCCGGTTACTGATGATGTCAGGTGATTTACGTAGGATATGATTGGAAGTGCGGCAGGAATTCCTAGTAGGGATCCTATAACAGCACTGATTAGGTATTGGAGTTCAAAAACCGATTTTATTTTACCTGTAGAGAATCCAAGTCCTTTTAATATCCCTAGATTTACGTATTCCATCTCGATACTGCTGGTGATACTATGACTCATAACAATAACTGCAACGATAAGTAATACAACGATAAATGAGAGTAAAAGTCCGCAGAATATATTGGTTGTAAGCAGCATATATCCTTTTGCCTGATCTATCCCCATTGAGCTTCTGGCATATCCTCCTACATCTGAACTTTCATTGATTGATCTCTCAAAATTCATATAACTGATTTTTTTGTCTTTCTGTTTAAATATATTAAATACTGTACCTTTTGTTATATCTTTAGAATTACTATCATATAGATTTTCTAAATCTGAGCTATTCATTAAAATGTTCTTTATACCCATCATTGCGCTACCGCAAAAAGGATCTTCCATGAAATATTTTACAGTATATTGCTTTGGTTCTCCACCGGTTTTAAATGTAATTCGGTCTCCAATTTTGCAATCATATAATGATTTAAAACTTATCGGTACAGATACTTCCCCCTGCTTTAGTACTTGTGAATTTTTTAAGAACCCGTCTTCATTCTTATTAAATACTTGATACCGAAAGCATTCTTGTTTATCCGGCTGTAGTATAACTCCATCGGAGGTATGGCCGTTTAAATCTTCAACCGAACTATATACTGCCTGTACCTTTTTGATGGAATTCACATTAGTGTTTTTCAATATCTTCTCTTGAAGTAAATTGATATCTCCATTTGGTACTTTGTCATTGTATAAATGAATAATCATGTCGCCATATCCATCTTCCAACAATGCGTTTGATACCCTTTTATCCGTATTGAGATATATAGTGAAAACAGTAGTTAGTGCAAGAGAAACTAAGAACATTAATATCATAATTCCAAAAAAACTGCTTTTTTGATGACGTATATTTGCCTTTAATAATGTTAAGCGCTCCATAACGTACCCCCCCTTACCATTCCAAGGAAGAAAGCCAAGCGTTTACTTGAATTTCTCTGTCCTTAATATCCTCACCACTGTATGCAGGTAAATTCATCTCACCAATTATATTACCATCCTCCAGATATAACAGCCGTGTTGCACGTATCGCCGCCTTTAAATCATGAGTTACCATTACGATACTTTGACCCGCTTCATTTAACGAGGTAAGTAAGTTTAGAACATCTTGTGAATTTTTACGATTTAATGCTCCTGTAGGTTCGTCTGCAAATAAAACGACCGGCTCACTTATAATCGATCTTGCTATCGCAGCACGTTGTGCTTCCCCACCTGATACCATTGAAGGGAGACGATCCTTTGCCTCGGATAAATTAACTGTTTCAAAAAGTGTTGCTGCCCTGTTCTTCACCTGATTAGCAGATTTATTCTTATTTAGATATCCTGTTACAGTCACATTTTCTAATAACGTTAGATTACTTACCAGATGCATTTGTTGAAAAATAAATCCAAACTTTTCTGAACGGAGCTTCGCCATATCCTTTTCTTTTAATCGATTTATGCTTTTATCTTGAAACTTAACTTCCCCAGAGGTAATACGATCCATTCCGCTTAAACAATATAACAGTGTTGATTTGCCGGAGCCGGATGAGCCCATAATTACAGTAAAATCCTTCTCGTAAATTTCCATATTCAAATTATTAAGTACATGATTTTGCCCGCCGTTATTTGCAAAGCTTTTACACAAATCTGTTGTGGTCAATATAGTTTCTTTCATTTTAAAAACCTCCTAATGTCTTTCTAACTACAAGCTTAACAAAATAATTATTAAGAAATCTTTAAGAGTTCCAAAATAAAATGACTTCTAATCCGTTTTCACCACTTTGAATGATTACTTCTCCATCCATCTGATTCATGATATATTTTACAATATATAAGCCAAGTCCTGAACCTGGTTTTCCTGACGTATTTTTACCACGATAAAATTTTTCAAATACAAAGGGAATATCCTCCGGTAATATTCCTTTTCCATTGTCTTTTATATGAATCTTATAATCAGTCTCCGATACTTCCGTCCAAACGGTGATTGGAGGCTTCGCATATTTTCTTGCATTATTAAAAACATTCTCTAATACCTGCTCTAGACGTTTTCGATCAACCGGAATCTTCCTCTGCCCTATACTTCCTTGTATCACGATATCCTTTTGATCACCCAACATATCCTCTACCGACTGTAATATCAACTCACTTATCTCTAACTCTTCTACCTGTATCTGCAATTTATCAAGATCTGAAAGAGAATGTAAGAACAAATCATTGGTTAACTTTGTAACTTCATCACATTTTTTCATAATCACGGACAAATATCTCTCTCTTCTTAACGGTGAGGTATCCATATATTCCGATAACCCTTCTGCATAAGCGCGCATGGAAGATATTGGGGTTTTTATATCATGGGATAGTGTTGCAATTACTGTTTTGTTGTTCTCTATTGCTTCCTTCTCACATGCTCTTGCTTTGATAATCTCTTTTCTCATATGATCAAAACTCCAGGTAAATGCACCAAAGAAATTATTTCGTTCATAATTAAGCTTAATATCCATATTCCCTTTTGCAATTTCTCCTGCATACTGCTCCAACTTTTCAAATGGACGCAATATTACAATATACAAATATAAAAATAGGATGATCACGAAAAGAACACAGCCAAAATAATATAACATAATTCGGTTCATCCAAGGTTTCAAAGCTACCTTTGAATTATTGTTCAAAAGTGATGTTTGTAAAGCTTCGATTTGTCTTTTTGCAGGACTTGTCCCATTTACCTCAGTTAATTTTTCAATTTCATTAAGTGCTAATATCTGTTCTCTGTTTTTATTCTCCGTAGGAAAGCGTTTATACTGAATCAAAAAGAAAGCAGCAACTCCGGTAATTATAATGAGAAAGACCACTACCATCCTTACTACTTTCATTTTTACTGATTGCTTCATTTATTCTCCCCTCCATCCAGACGATAACCGATACCCCATACAGTTTTAATAATCTCCGGTTTGGAAGGATCGTTTTCAATCTTTTCTCTTAGCCATCTGATATGTACTGCAACAGTTGATATCTCCACTTCACTGAACGTCCCCCAAACTTCACGTAATAAGGTTTCCTTATGTAAGCTCTCGTTCGGATGATCTGCCATATATGCAAGTAATTCAAATTCTTTCAATGAGAGGTTAATTAAAATTCCATTTTTAGTAACCTGGCGATCTTTGATTGATAGATAAATCTCCTTTTTTGTCCCAAAGAAGTATACGTCATTATTTTCTTCATAACCATAGGTTCTTCGAAGTAATGAATTAATTCTAGATAAAAGCTCCTTTAACGAATAAGGTTTAGCAAGATAATCGTCCCCACCCATATCAAGACCTTTCACCTTATCATCCTCACTTGTTCTGGCACTTGCAAATATAATGGGTATTGAAGATATTCTTCGCAACTCCTTGCAAACTTCAAACCCGGTTATACGAGGTAGATTAATATCAAGCAAAATCAGATGAAAAGTATTACATTCTAGAAGCTCATATGCTTTCTCACTTGTTTCAGCCAAAGTAACTTTATAGCCGTTATCTTCAAGCATATCACATACGATTCCGGATAGATCCACATCATCATCCACAATTAAAATATGACGATTTCTTTTACTATTCTGCATATAATTCTCCTCATGGAAGTAGATTGTGCATATATGTATAATTATAGATGCACTCTATTTTATATTTTATGGTAAATTATTGATTCTGTAAATCATTTCTTGATTGACAACCATATATAAATCTGATAATATCTCCATATCAAGAGGGAGTAGCTGACATCCGAAAAATGTTTGCGATGGCGTCAAGACGATTATAATGATAGAGATAATAATACTCTAATATAATCTGCCTCGTAACTAAGTAGCAAGACTTTTGTTGTAACGTGAATCAGGAACGTTGCAATACAAGTCTTTTTTTGTGTTCATAAATATATAAAAGGAGGTAATAATGATTAAGTAATCCATTTATAATACACTACGAACCACTTGAATCCTGATAAACAATCTTAATAAAATAAAAGGAAATGAACAATGAATGTATCTGAAAAACATAAAGGTTTATCAAAGTTAACCTTAGGAGGCATCCTGGTATCGTTGGGAGTAGTTTATGGTGATATCGGCACTTCACCTCTCTATGTCATGAAATCTGTCATTCACGGAAATGGTGGACTAGAACACGTCTCCGAGAATTTCGTATTAGGAACACTATCTTTGGTATTTTGGACCATAACGATCTTAACAACAATAAAATATGTAATGATTACATTAAAAGCAGATAATCATGGTGAAGGTGGTGTATTTTCTCTTTACACATTAGTTCGACGTAGAGGAAAATGGTTAATCATTCCTGCAATGATTGGTGGCTCAGCATTATTAGCTGACGGTATGCTTACTCCTGCCGTCACTGTAACTTCAGCAGTTGAGGGTCTGTCCCTACTCCCAACATTAAGCAATGTTTTTGGCAATAACCAAAACAATATTATTATAGTTGTTCTGATTATTATCTTCCTGTTATTTTTTATCCAGCATATCGGCACTGACATTATCGGAAAACTATTCGGACCGATTATGTTTATATGGTTTGGCTCCCTAGCCATCTTTGGTTTAATTAACATGACCAAAGATTTAACACTACTTAGGGCATTATCTCCTTATTACGGAATCAGGCTTCTTTTTAGCCCTGATAATAAACTTGGATTTTTTATACTCGGAAGTATCTTTTTGGCCTCTACAGGAGCAGAAGCTTTATACTCCGATCTTGGTCATGTTGGAAGACGGAACATATATTTTACCTGGCCTTTTGTTAAAATAAGTCTTTTACTTAATTATTTCGGACAAGGAGCTTGGATCTTATCTGCAAAAAACAATCCAGGTTTGCACAATAACGCTCATATGAACCCATTTTTTCAAATGATACCTGATGGCTTCTTGGTATTTGGTATCGTAATATCCACGTTAGCGGCAATTATAGCATCGCAGGCACTGATATCCGGATCATTTACATTGGTATCCGAAGCAATCAAACTGAATCTATTACCGAGATTACACACATTATATACCTCAACCACAAAGGGACAAATTTATATCCCCTCAATTAACAAAATTCTATTTTTCGCATGTATTGGTATTGTATTATATTTTAAGGATTCCGAGCATATGGAAGCTGCTTATGGCCTATCCATTACAGTTACCATGTTAATGACAACAATACTATTATTTAGCTATTTAAGGAAGAAAAAAACACCGCTACTACTCTCCATCTATGTTCTATTATTCTTCGGTATATTTGAAGTATCCTTCTTCTATGCAAATGTAGTTAAATTCCTGCATGGTGGATATGTAGCTGTGATTATTGCTATCCTTATTCTTTCAATCATGTTTATATGGTATAAAGCCTATTCTATTAAAGACCGCTTAATTGAGAATGTTCCTATGAAAGATTACGTGGAACAACTTAATCAATTGCGCCAGGATAGAGAACAACCTAAATATACAACGAACCTGGTATGCTTAACCAGCTGTAAAGATCCGACTATGATTGATCGCAAGATTATGTATTTTATCCTCGATAAAAGACCAAAAAAAGCGGATGTCTATTGGTTTGTAAATATCACTGTCACGGATGAACCATATCAGGCAGAATATACCGTAGACACCTATGGCACATCTTATATTGTTAATGTACACCTAAAACTTGGTTTTAGAGTTGACCAAAAATTAAATGTTTTTTTAAGACAGATTTCAAATGACTTGGTGGAAAATGGTGAAATTGCTCCTCAACCATGTAAGTACAGCACCATGCCTGAACGGAAAATCGGTGATTTCCGCTTTGTATTAATTCAAGAAGTACTCTCCCATGAATCCAATCTGAAATTCTGGGATTCATTAATATTTAAAACCAGATTATACATCAAGAAATACACTGTATCCCCTTCTAATTGGTTCGGACTTGATACCAGTGAGGTATATATAGAAAAAGTTCCTTTGGTAATCGGAAAGCAAAGATGTATTGTATTAAAAAGAAGTCCTTCAAAATAATAAAAAAAGTAGCGCGTTAAAAGCTCTACTTTATTATGCTATTATCAATATGCACAGGTTAAGATATAGAACTGTACTTCAATATAGATTAGTCTTCATAATCGCAGTTCATGCTTACTCTCGTGCATATTGATGTTATTTTATGTTATTATGTTTCTCCATTCGCTTGGAGAAAGAATTAAATTATATGCTTAAATGTATTCACTTTATTTACTTTGACAAATTCTTCATTAGCTTATATAACATATCAACCGATTGCTCAATGTAAATGTCAGGATTTTTTACATCTTTATCATACAGTATCTTATGACATGCATCATCAATCAAAAGATTACTATAATGCTTAAATACCTCCTTTGATTCTTCATCCTTAAATGGAATTTTAAGAAGTTCAAAAATCTCTGATATCTTTTGATCTCGTCTCTTATTTTGTTCATCATCTGCGGCTGCTACGTCTTGATCCAGAAGTTTCAGTGCAGTCATATCATCATGAAATAGTTTTGAAAAATTATGGTTGTCCATCATTAATTTCACAAATATTTTAAACAACTCTTTGCTTCCTTGCTCATCTTGTAAATCGAACGTCGCATGTTCAATCCAGAAACCCTTACTCGGTTCGAATATATTTTTGCTAATTCTATTTAATACTTCAATATAGATCTCTTTTTTATCAACAAAATATGAATAAACCGAACCAGTAGCCACACCGGCCTCTTTTGCAATATCAGCCGTAGTAATATTGTAATAACCCTTTTCATTAAAAAGTTGAAATGCTGCGGTAAGTATCTTTTCATATTTTTCAAGAGATCGCTTCTGACTGGGCATTCTCGTTTTTCTTTCCATATTAACCTCCCAATGATGATTCGTTTAATATAAATATAGCCTTATAAATTATAGTTGTCAATAATATGAAATTAATTTCACGTTTACTCTTGACATATTTTAGTATCAGGGATATTATATGAATATGAAATCGGTTTCATATTATAATGTAAAAATTAAGCTCTTCCGTGCACAGATACGAGCTTAGTTCAGAAACGAGGTATTTATGAACACAACAAAAAAAAGATTAGCCTTTATTGCGATCGATATCGCCTGCTTTCTAACGATATTAGACAGTACAATTATCAATGTATCACTACCAAATATGGCACATCATTTTCACACAACAACCTCAGGTATCTCCTGGGTGAGTACCGCTTACTTAATCGTCTTTTCCTCCTTGTTAGTAAACTTTTCAAAAATAGCAGATATATTTGGGAGAAAAAAGCTCTTTTTAATAGGGCTATTATTATTTGGTATCTCCTCTGCCTTCTGTGGACTTGCTAATTCACTAGAGTTACTAATTCTATTTCGTGTATTACAGGGTGTGGGGGCTGCAATTCTAACACCGTTAACCATCCCTCTCGGTATTGAATTATTCGGAAAAAATTCTTTAGGTAAGCTATCAGTTATTGTCGGGTTAACAATATCCGTCGCTGCTGCTTCCGGTCCGGTAATTGGTGGTTTGCTGAATGAGTTTTTTACCTATCGTGCAATCTTTTATGTCAACCTTCCCTTTGTAGCTCTTTCACTCATTCTCGGTGTAAAGTATGTTAAGGAATGCTATGATGAAAGTATTAGCAAGAAGATTGATATCTTAGGATGTATCTTGTTATCCACGGCTCTTGGAGGTATAACCTTTATACTGATAAAAGGAAATGAATATGGATGGAACAGCCCCAGAATTATCGGTTTGATCTGTATATCAACTCTCGCCGCACTCTTCTTTGGAATTTATGAACGCAAAACTAAAAATCCAATGATAGATTTTAAATTATTTAAAATCCATTCCTTTTCTTCATCCATCATACTCATTGCAGTATTTTTTTATGCTTACATGCCAATCACTTACCTAATTAATTTTCTATTTGAAAATACTTTGGGTTATTCCGTACTAAAGGCTGGACTATTAATGGGAATTCCCAGTCTTACAGCATTAATCTCTACGCCCTTTATGCCTCTCGTTGCAAATAAACTATCTACCAAGCTTATCTCCACTCTCACTGTATTCATTGCGGTAGTTGGAAATGTTCTTTTAGCATTTATGAATCGTACCAACTATATGATTATAATATGCATAAGTTTTATTATAATGGGGATAGGTGTCAGAATAGCTACAATACTCTACCAAACTGCATATGAAGAGATCTCTAAGGATAAAAATGCTATTGCATCAGGGATTCAAAATAGTATGCGACAGCTTACGGCCTGCTTAGCGATCGCACTTGTATCCACCTTAAGTACTCATTATACCAATATCGCGATTAACAATACGAAAGCAGAGATGATTCGTGAAGTAAACGATAGTAAGGTGCTAAATCAAAATGTTAAAAATTCATTTATCACTTCTGTAAAAGAAACCTCTTCCGCTGCTACAAATGAAAAATCAAAAGAGATGGTTCATAAGATATTTGCTTCAAAGGAAGTAGCATTACTTGCCACTCTACCAAAAGATCAGCAACCAGAGGTTAAAGCAAATTTCAAATTACAGGAAAATGAGTTGAATAAAATTCTTGATCATATTAACATAGTCAAAATGGATGAAAGCTTTAAGGTTTATAATAAATGCTTTATCATTACCGGGCTGATTGCAATATTAGGTTTGATCGCAGTACCTTTTAACCATAAAAAAACAATTGTATTTGCAACTACCAAAATTTCATGATACATGCTCGAAAAAGGATTCCAAAATGTATTTCATAGTACTCTTCAATGGAGTATACTATGCCACATATTAATTTTGGGTGAATGACCATAAATTTTTGATTTGATGCTCGAGGGTATCATAATCCCAAAGAGTGTTGCTTCTCTCTCTACAATTCGGATCATTCACCCTGATTTTTCCATCTTGAGTTCCAACCAGCACAATGAAATGACCTGTAGTGGTAAAATCTCCTGGTCTTAAACTGCAAATAATCGGATGACCATTCTCAAGCTCAGATATCACAGAGCTTTTACTTAAACTAAGGACACGTCCTTGAATACCGAATTTTTGACCCGCTTCCGTCATAAGACTCCACTTTGTTCCGGTTCCAATAATATAATATCCGTTCTTCATTGCAAAATCGGCTACTGCATTCGGTGTTGCCTCCTTATTCTTTGTTAAAGCGACGATAACCATGGACAAGCAAGTAGGTGCACAACCTGATAATGCAATATCATTATCACCATATGTTTTGTATCCCCATCGCTTATCCCATTGCAATAACAAAGGAAAATCACTTGATAATTCTTTCTTAGTTAATCCTCCTGATACATTTCTATCGGCCGTAAGGTACCCTTTCACAAAGTCAATCATCTCTGGATTGTTGCATAGGGATGAAATCAAATCTTTAGGGTAAGCAGACCTGTTTTCATAAATTTCTTTAAAATCAGGATAAGTTTCCGATAGATTTTTTAATCTGCTAATTATTTCGTTTTCCTCTCGAACCTTAGGGGCTTCAACATTATATTGCATTACCGGATTGCTATCATGCTCCTGACCATCTTTATTATTGTTAATATTACTTTTATCACCGTTTTGGTCATTACTGATTTGTTCCGTATTTCCTTCTGCTAAAGAAGAGATCTTCTGTACAAATTTCACAGAATAAATACCCACAACTATCATTAAAAATAGAATAAATGTACTTCTCACAATAAATCTTATCAGACGTGCTCTACGTCTCTTTTTTGCTCTTCGCCTTTTTATCTCAATAATTCTTCGTCTTTCCTCCGGACTCATGTACTCATAATCATACTGCCTTGATCTATTTTGACTGTTCATCATTTATCCTTTCTCGAGTGCAAGTACTCTTCCCTTGTTTACTGATATTATATCAAAATTAAACAAATTACGCTTTCGTTTTCTATTCTTAAATCCGTAAGTTTTACTAAAGAAAATCTTACGATTTTCTGACAAAGTATCATATAATCAGGGCTGATGCAAACCAACATTAAGTTCGTTTATACAGCAGCCCTGATTTATTTGATTTTATATTTGATAATTTATATCTCTACCTATAAATTGTAAAACTACTTACTTCACTTTTATGCTGAGATTACTTTCAACCTCTTTCTTAAAGTCAGCAATCGCCTGATCACGTGATTTCTTCCCATCTACATATGCATGCTCCTGATCCAGCCAATATGAATTGATTGTCTCATCGTCCTTGGTAATATTTTTCCCATTCACCTTTTTAGTTGAAGGAATAAATACGTCAAACATATTTTGTCCACCAAGAAAATCAATCCTACCATCCGAATTCTTCATAACTGTTGTAGAAACAACGGTGTCCTTTTTGCCTATTCCCAGCTTGTCATTTGCCCATAAGTACTGTAATCCTGATTCGGATGAATCCAGGGTGATCCACTGAATTATTTCTCCGACAGCCTTTTTAGCTCCGGTTGCTTTATTAGCCACTACATAGGTTCCTCCCCAGAAAAAATTCTCAGGGGGTTCACATACTGCCCAATCTCCATAAGTTCCTTCGCCAACTTTTTTACCGCCACTATGCTCCATAATAACATAGTTCAAAAGCCAAGCTGGTCCAAAGTATCCAAATATCTTTTTCTTTCCTTTATCCTGCATATCATTGTACCAAGGATCAACCCAGCTTCGATTATTATTGGAATAATCATTTTTCTTAATTGTCTTAGCAATATCTAAGAACGCTTCCCTCTTTGGATCTATTGATAACTTACCATCAACCACCCATCCTCGGTCAGCACTATTTTCAACTGCTTGCCATATATCATCAGGTCCGGAGCAGATTCCATACCCTTTATTCTTTAACTCTCCTGCCGCTGTTAAAAACTTATTCCATCCGGGTCCAATCTTTGTCTGAACTACGGTGGGATCATCCGTTCCCCAAACAGCCTTCGCAATTGACCTTCGATAGATAAAAGTTCCTACAGTAGACTGATAACCCAGCCCCACAATCTTTCCTTCTTTATTTGAACCCAAATCAATGGAATATTGTGGGATTGAAGCCTCTTTTACCAATTTGTCTACATCAATTCCTAGATCCTGATAAGTAGCAGCATATTGACTGGCTTCTCCTTTTATATAACGAATTGCATAAGACTGTTCAACTGTATATATATCCGGAGCATCCACTCCCCCTGCTGCCAATCCCTGATCAAGTTGACCTTGATAATTTTCAGACATGGATAAATCATTAACCACGATTTTATAATCAAAATCCGGGTGACGGTCTTTAAATTCATTGATTACACTTTTAAATTCACTACTAAAACACCATACATTAATTTTTTTTATATTAGGAACATCAGTTATCTTTATTTCTTTTACTTCATCTGGTGAAATAGACGGAGTAATCTGTGAATTTTTTGTATTACCGCCACATCCAGATAATACACTAGATAAAAGAATCAGAAAACCCAAAAATAAAGTGATAGATTTTTTCATAGTAATCTCCTTATTTATAATTTTCTATATCATTACCTTTTGATCCAACAAACTAGTATAATTAGTCGAGTAGACATTAATTTCTTTTATATAAATGTAGCTTTATTATAAGTGATATATACAACCATTACAACCACAAATTTCCATATTAGAGATTTACTCACCTTCCTATTGCGCTCCTCCATGCTTTGAATTCATTTATCACCCCTTCAATGAATTTATCTACCATCTCCGGTGGAAAAAATTCCGCTACTATCGGTTTTGTCTCTATATAACGACTATGATGTTTTATCAAAAATAAAGACAATTCATCTCTTCGTATCTCACAAATCGTCTCCTCAACCGGTAAAGTGTATTCTCTCATCTTATTCCAGACCTTATTACTCCAAGGTTCTTTATGATAATGCCAAACTGCAATCTTCCCGATTTCCTTTCGGTAATCCAAAAACCAGTTATCACCTTTATAATGGTCTTTGAAGTCTTGAATCGGTCCCTTATCCCAGTGATAATCAAGGAACAAATGAAATAATACACCGATTTCAAACTCATTCTCCCAATTAATTGTATTGGCTAGTTCGTTAAGTGCCTGCAGTCTGTCTGTTCGATCACGAAAGTGGGTATGATCCTTTCTGATATGATCTTCTATTACATCGGGTGCAGCACTCCCTACATAGAACGCCACATCGGCATCTGACTTATATCGATATGCTGCCAATACATGAACCATAATTGATGACATAATTTTCTCCTATCTATCCAGTTATTATTGCTATTTCATATTTTTACTATATTTTTGAATGTGAATCAGTTTGACTACCTCTAATATGCATAGTTATCTAACTTTAATCTGTGCTAAATTAGAGAAATCACCATACACTGTTTTACTTCCTACTTTGGTATAAGCTCTTACTTTAAAGTAATATGTTTTTTTAGATATAAGTTTCGTTTTTTTATAATTTGTGGAACTTGAGTTTATTGTTCCGATTTTAGAATATACGGAGTTTTTGACGGTGGACATATACACCTCATATCCGCTTGCGCCTGTTACTTTCGTCCATTTTGTTGAGACTGATTTATTAGTTGAAGAAACTGTAATTTTTGTAGAAGACGGTTTTATTACAAAAGTAATACTTTTGCTACCGGAATAATATCCTATCCCTGTAATCAAGACGCTGGCAATCCCAGGTTTCGTATTTGAAGTGTACTTGACAGTATAATTCGAAGATGTTACTACGCTCTTTCCGTTCTTTAACGTAACAGAAGGTTTTCTAGCATTTGAATTATAAACATAATTACTGGAGGAAAGGGTGACTGACATACTATTAATTGGAATTGTCGTTATCCTCGATGTAACATTTCCACCAACACTGTTAAAATTCGGTTGTGTAACTTTATAATAGACTTTATAAATACCTGGATTAATATTGGTAGGCATTCCCTCTTTATAATCTTTACCATTCAAGGAATACGTAATACTTGCGCCAACTGGGATATTAACAATAGGTCCGTGTGGTTTCCCATCATAATTACCACTGTATCCTTTAATATTAATTCCTTTCATATTGGCAGCTTTGATTGCAAAGGTCTGTCTAATTGATCCACTAAATTGTCCTTTGCCAGTAATTATAGCAGTTGCATTTCCCACATTAATATTATTTTCATAAGTGATTGTATAATTAATATTCTGTTTTAATATTTGATTTTGGCTATTAACGGTAATCTGTGGTTTGATTTCTTGTCCTGTATAAATAAATTCTTTTGCATTGAACGAAAGAATTGAAGAGTCAATATTAACAACATTACCATCAGAGTTTCCATCAAGAGATGCGACAGTACTGTTGACATACCAATATCTCTTAGCACTATCTATTGTCACTTTCGATCTTGATAGCGGAACTCTAGAAGGTGTAACCGCCGGATCGGCACAATAAAACTGACCATCTGTATAATCGGTCAATAATATACCATGAGAAAAATTATAAATCAAAACTCCCTCAGGGTGATCCTTGAGCATATTAATATAAAATTCCTTCTTATCTTTCACTATCTTTTCGTCTATATTTCCAACCGTCACTTTTATTCCTTCATAGGTATAATTATGATATATTCCAGTGCCCTCAAGCCAAGCGATTGGTCTGAGCGACTTCTCGGTTATCTTGTCCCAATTTGATTTACCGTTCATCATTGCCGCTCTTCTTAACATCATAACGGAGGAGGCCAAGGTACATGTGCCTTTCTCTTGTTGCATAACAAAAACTGAGTCTTGATTGATATCTTCAAAAGTAGCTGCTTGTGCTTTTGTTGTATTATGTATTATTAAGTTATTAAGTAATAACAATATAATCAAAGAAAAAATTATTCTTAGTAGTCGTTTTCTGTTCATGTGCCCTCCTATCATGATAATCCAAACAGGCTTATTCTGGTTATTGTCGTGAATTTTGTACTCTGATTCACTCATATCTTCATTATACAATATAATTAGGCAAATACGAACCTTAAATATGTACTATCTCATAAAAAATTAACTTTTTCGACTGAATATGCGATAAACTTCTTTCCTGTTACCAATATAGATCAAGTAACGGAAGTAATAAATAATGATCTATTAATTTAAAAAAGTATGACCAAATCTTTATTCGATGGTCATACTTTTTATAAGCTATTTTTTACTATCAAGTACAGACATGGAAGCGTCCTGCCCCATAAATATCTTATCTGCTGAGTAAATAGTTTTCGACCGAATCTCCTGATCGGAGGATACTTTCGCAATATGACTTCTTTCAGGCGTATCATAAACATTTGCTATCATTTCAAATTTATCTGTATTGCCCATAGCCACCTCTCAATCTTTATATGATATTTTATTTATATCATATAAAAGGGATTGAAACCACTCCAAATTTACTACATGATGAGACATTGAATTCTCCAACATTTTTTTATAGTGAATTGATAATTCGCGATTCCCCTCTATCGAATCCTTTAATAACCGAATTTTGACCTCAGTCTTTTGAATCTGAATCCTGATTAGCCTCTCAAGATCTTTACTGTTATATTCCTTAGCAAATAAAAGAGCGCCATAAAAGGATAAATTAATATACTCTGACTTCGATCCATATTGATACATTAATTTTTGGAACTCTTCACTACCTTGCTCTGTAATATTATAACGATTGCTCTCTCTTTGGTTATCGATGGAATTTACCAAAGAGAGGAACCCCTTCTCTTCAAGTTGTTTAAGATTATAGTAAAAAGATCCTTTCGTAAAATTCACTATATACTTATAATGTCTTGCCTCCATCAGAGAAAGAAGCTCATAACCATTCGCTCCGGGATTTTGTATAACTAAGCCTAATATTAACAACGGAATCACGACATATCCCTCCTTTTTTATCCCTGAAAGAATTCATCTTTTGTTATCTTATTGAGAGCAAAATCCATATGCTTGATAAACATATTTTCCGTTTGTGTATATTCTCTTGCCATTAATTGATTTAATTTCTCCCTCTCATCCGATAAAGGCTCATTTACATTTATTTTGTTATCATATGCTTTAAAATATCTTAAACCGAAATACCGTTGTGAGATCGCATCAATATGAATTCCATCCGGATTAGACGTTAAACCTTCTGCCGTTACAAAATAACAATTCGATTGTTCTTGAGAAAATTTTTGAAGAACCGTATTCACTTCTTTATGCTCAACACAATGCAGCCCAAAGCCCGATTGACCAAGAAAATCCGGCATACCTCCTATTATGAGCGGAATCTCTGGTACATTAAGAGCTTTTCTTAACTCTCGCATGATTACCAGCAACTTATCATAATATACTTTATATTTTCCATCCCTACTATCACTTTCACCCTGATGCCATAATATTCCTGATAGAGTACTATTTTGCATCGCAAATTTAGCTTCATTAATCGCATGAAGATATAATTCTCCATCCACAGCCCATTCATCCAAAGTGCTCCCACCTTCTGCACAAGGGATTAACCCTACCGTATCTTCCGGATATTTTAAACACCATGCATCTGCAAAAGATGCAGCAAGGCTAGCACCCGCAACGGATCGGTCAAAATTCACCGGCTCCACCATCATCTGCCATCTTCCATTACGAAGCATTTTAATTCTTTCATTTATAATAGGTGAAACCTCATTTAAGAAGCCTCTACCAGCCATATTTGATTGTCCAATCATTAAAAAAGATTTTATCATCCTGTTGTCCTCCATTTCAGTTATTAGTCTAATTAGACTATGCTTATGTATTATACACTTATTAGTCAATATGTCAAAGGAAATTAATTGGAATGCAATCACCGTGCTTTCTATCCTGCAATACGCGGGAATAAAGTTCACTATGTTAACGCATAATATCTAAAATATTAAATTCCAGAAGAAGGTATCATTTATGAAAAAAATTCTTTACATTATTGCAAACTCGAAAAATGAAGAACTATCATCCAGTAGAACAGTAAGCAGAAAGTTAGTCAATGCCATCTCAGAAAAAGTACCGGATATGCAGTTGGAAGAACTAAACCTGTATGAAGAACATATTCCACAGGTTAAAGGATGTTATTATGAGAGCAGAAATGCAATTATAAATACAGAAGCCAGAAACAAACTTTCTCCTGAAGAACAAAAAGAAGTGACAAGAATCGAGCAACTCTGTGACCAGTTTATTGCCGCCGATATCTATATTCTAGCTGCTCCAATGTGGAGTTTATCTTTTCCGGCTCCGGTAAAGGAATATCTGGATTGTATTATCCAAGCTGAAAAGACGATTTCATTTAAAAACAATAAACCTTATGGTCTCATGGATGATAAACAAAGAATCTTTATCTACGTACAGTCCTCGGGTGCTAATATCCCATGGATATTAAAGCCAGCCCTGTCCAAAGGATTGAACTATGTTCATGAAATCATGAAATTCATTGGCATCCATACTGTTGATGAACTCCTAGTCGATGGAACAGGTACAACGGAACAAGAACGTCAGGACGCTATAAAAACAGCTACAGATAAAATACCTCAACTCATCGAAAAACTGTTTTAGATGTCGTCATTAAAAAGGCCATCCCTTTATATTCTTAATACAATATATAATAAATATATTATATAAATACACTATAAAGGGCAACTAATATATGTGCACAGCGATGACATTACATGCTAATACAAATGAAATCTTTTTCGGGAGAACAATGGATTTTTCACATGATATTATTCCACAAATCTATATCGTTCCAGCATCCTATGAATGGTACAACAGCTTGAATCATTGTCAAATGAGAGATGCCTTTCGAATGATTGGATTAGGTCAGGAACTTGATGGTATATTTGGTCTATTTGATGGGGTCAACGAAAAAGGTGTTGCGGGCGCGGCCTTATACTTTGCTGGTTATGCGCAATATTCTACATCTATACAAAAAGGGACTACTCCGATTACCTCCGTTGATTTTCTTCACTATATCTTAGGTAATTGCTCCTCTGTTAGTGAATTGCCTCAACTACTAAAGAATACCACAATAATTGGTGTTCCTGATCCGGTTACACATACAATAGCCCCACTTCATTGGATTGTTACCGACAGAAGTGGGGCCTGTATGGTTATTGAATCTACCGCAAGAGGGGTTGAATTAATTAACAATCCCATTGGTGTAATGTCCAATAGTCCTGATTTTGGTTGGCATTGTACTAATCTAAAAAACTACATGATGACCTCTCCGATTCAGATGGAAAAAGTACTCTGGAGTGATGTTCCACTCTCACCATTTGGGCAAGCAGGAGGAACCACCACACTGCCCGGTGGCTTCACCTCGCCAGAACGTTTCATAAGAGTGTCCTATTTAAAAACTCATATTCCCCAGCCAAATGATTGCCAAGAAGCAATAAGTGCATGCTTTCATATCATGGCTAGCGTCACGATACCGAAAGGAGCGGTCGTAACGGATCGAAATACGTTTGATTATACAAAATATACCGCTTTTATTAATATCAACACCGGTGAATATTTTTACAAATACTATGATGACCTAAATGTGAATAAAGCTTGCCTCTGGCAATGATACTATGCCTTGTTTCTTACCGGTATCCAAATTTCACTTCGATAATTTGGATTCTGTGTATCCTTACTCTCATTCCACAGAATTTCGGGTCCTTCAATTGCTTCATAACCTGATGACGGAAACCACTCAGAATATATTCTTCCCCATACATTTTGAAGTGTTTCCGGGAAAGGACCTACTGACTCAAATACAGCCCAGGTACCCTCTTCTATCACAAGCTCCTCAAATTCGGTTGGTTCACTACATGAAGTTGCAACACCAATGTAGTGATCTAGTTCTCCATTTTCTTCCATCCTGCCTTCCGAAAAATTCGTTGAAGCACTGATGATACCATATGGTTCAACATTTGATCGTGCTTTTAATTCGTCGATCACTTTGGGTGTAAGCAGACCATACATCTTATTAATCTCCGGGTTAACTCCATTGAATATAATTGGTACTCTTTTCTTAATCCCAATTAATTTAAAACTCTCTTTTTCAATAATTCGATAATTCATTTCGCATCCTCCATTAATTGATAGTTGGAAGGTCATTCTAGGATATGCCTTCAGTTTGGTATTTTCACTCCTTGCTTCGGAAGGGAGAACACCATGCATAGATTGAAAAGCACGGGAAAATGAATCCGCCGAGTTATAACCATATTTAACAGCGATATCGATAATTCTAGAATGCTTATTTTTCAAATCCACTGCTGCTAATGTCATCCTTCTTCTTCTAATATATTCTGACAAGCTTATTCCTGATAAGAATGAAAACATCTTCTTAAAGTGATATTCGGAACACAGTGCTAATTTTGATATCACACTATAATCAATCTCTTCTGTCAAATGATCTTCTATATATGCGATTGCTTTATTCAAATCACTTATGGAATCCATGAAACAACCTCCTTTCATATCGAATCATATCAAAGATTTCTATCTCTCATCCGACTTTTCGAGCACAATTTTATCGGACTTCTATGTAGCTAACAAACCTTCTATAGCGACCTAAAAGAACACGGAACACCAACTACGCATTTACCGCAGACATCTGCATTCTTATACTTCTTCTCATT
This sequence comes from Bacillota bacterium, assembly GCA_023392615.1. Classification (GTDB taxonomy): domain Bacteria; phylum Bacillota; class Clostridia; order Lachnospirales; family Lachnospiraceae; genus Mobilitalea. The sequence continues at coordinate 36,277 of JAEVYT010000041.1, forward strand.
CTCCAAACACATTGCATAGCAGAGAAATCGGTCAAATCCTTGTTCCGTCAACGCACCTGTGGGGCATCTCTTTATACAGGCTTTGCACTTACCCGTACGCTTATACAAGCATCTTTCTACTTGCACAATCGGATCTGCTTCTATTGGCAGTGCAGTAATAATTGAAAAATATCTTCCTGCACACCCTTTTTCTGTTATTAACATATTATTCAATCCAAATGTTCCATGTCCGGCAAGGTAGGCAACATGGCGCTGTGACCACCGGCTCTTTAGCACATCCTCGATTAACCCTATGTTAATTGGCATTGCAGCGTGATATCCAATATCCCTAATTGTTTCAATTAAATATTCATTCAAATAAATACTTAATTCGTTTGTTAACAAATAAGCATTCGCCCAGATCTCTGATGTCTCCTTGCCTCCCACATTACTCTTCGCAACTTCTTCTTTAAATGGTAAAAAATACGATAACACACTCTCTGCATCTTCAAGAATTTCAGCCGGCGTATAGTGATTTTCTAATACAATTGCTTTTAAGTCTTCAAACATTGGATTTTTTGCTTCAGCATACTTAATTATTGGTTCTTGCCATATATTTTCGATTCCTGCTTGCGTACAATATTGATCAATAAAGTAATTAACTTCTGATTCAATTATTTTTTTAATATCAGGTATCGTAAGTCTCTCCATATTTATTCTCCTTGCATGCCCTTGTTAATACGTATCCATAATTACCAGTTTTTATTAACTTAAAAGTTTAGCATCCTGCCTCTCCTTTTGCAAGTAGAATTATTAATGTTATCATAGGATATAAATACACCGGTATATAAACACTAGGAGAAGTGAAAAGCACTTGTCCTTTTTCTGATGAACAAGTGCTTTTATCTTCTTTTTGCATTTATATTAAACTTTCAAATATTCTCGAATGGCTTTTACAACCAATTCATGATCTTGTTCCTGCGGTAGCCCTGATACGATGATTGTACCCACAACACCTACATTCTTAATTCGAATTGGAAATGCTCCACCATGAGCTGCATAATCATATGAGCTTATAAGGTATGCTTCCTCCATGGTTCTATCAGAATTACGTAAGGTTGCACCGATATACATAGAACTCTTATTAAATCGATTGACCACCCTCATCTTTCTGATAATCCACTGGTCATTATCCGGTCCGGTTCCATCGAATGCATAGTGAAACAACTGATGTCCGTTACGCGTAATGTCTATCGTAATCATAAGCCCTGCTGATTTAGCCATTTCCACTAACTTCAACCCCAACTCCAAAGCAGTACCACTATCAAATTCGGTGAATTGTAGCTCCTCTTCCTGCTTCTCCAACTCTTTAATAAACTCTGTACTATACTTCATCTCCATCCTCCATACGCTTCGCCCTTCGTTGTTATCGAAACTTTATTCCTATTCATTAACTTATTTTAAATCCTTATCTTTGCGTAACTCTAATGAACACTATAATTTTCGAACATCTGAGATAACGCAATATCAATTACTCTTGCATTATTATAAGCATCTTCAAATGTAATTAACGGATTTTCTCCGTTAAGAATACATCTTCCGAACTGCTCCACTTCAAGCATATAATTATGAGGGCAGTGCACTTTAATCTCTTCCGTTACAGAGTCTTTATTAATGATAACTGTGGTTTCTCCTTCTGAATTGAATTGTACCGGAACATGAATGATACCGGTTTCTCCAACAATTGTATACTCACTTCTAGATGCGCAGTTAAGAGCACAATAGGATACAGCTTTTAATCCCCCTTCAAATTCCATCATAATACAGCTACTTTCATCCACTCCGGATTCCTTACCAATCTCACCGGTCGCATGCACCTCAATCGGTTCAGAACCTGCTATATGACGAATAATATTTAGATTATAGCAGCCAACATCATACGTTGCACCTCCTGCTAATTCCTTATTGACCCTAACATCATCCCTATTGTTTAAGAAGTAACTAAAATGTGCTTCGATAAATTTAACCTTACCAACAATTCCTTCATCCACTAAGCTTTTTACCTTCTTCGTTAATGGACTTTGACGATATGCAAAGGCTTCCATCAAGATAATTCCATTCTGTTTTGCCGCATCTTTCATACCTTTTACTTCTTCTGCGCTAATGCCTAACGGTTTTTCACACAATACATGTTTTTTCTTTTGGGCAGCTTTTAATGTCCATTCATAATGGAGTGCATTCGGCAGCGGAATATATACCGCATCTATCTCCGGGTCATCAAGTAATGCTTCATAGCTGGTATAACTCTTGACCGGCTTAAATTTCTCACAAAAATCGTCTAATTTCTTTCCTGCTTCTCTACTGGCAATTGCATATAGTACTGCATTTTCTGAACTTAATATTCCGGGAATAACTGATTTTTCTGCGATTCCTGCGCATCCAAGTACGCCCCAATTCACTTTCGTTTTACTCATTTTATGTCCTTCTTTCTTATAATTATTCAAATGGAACCCATCTTCTCTCTTCATTACTTTGTGATGCCAGTTCAATCACTCGGATGGTATTGCGTGCCTGCTGTGCCTTCACAGCCAGCTCTTCCTTACCTAGAATTGCATCATATAGATTTCGATACAAGGATCGATAATCTCCTGTTTCACTTTCCACATTTCCAATCATATGAACACCGTTCACTAGCGTATTAAGCTTACCGTACAATTCCTCTGGTTCCCTTCCCCAATCACTGCATTCATTCGGAATCTTCCCTTTGATCAATTCATCCTCTTGAATATCCAATCCGTATTTCACAAAGGAACCATTTCTACCATGAACACAATAATGTGGCCCTTTCTCTTGAATCAACATTCCAGATTTTAAAGTGACCTTTAATCCCGGATATCGAAGAATTACTTCGAAGCAATCATCCACCTCAGTATGAGTTCTCTGCTTGTCCACATATCCAAATACTTCTTGTGGCAGCCCAAACAGAAATAATGCCTGGTCAATCAAATGGGAGCCCAAATCATACAGCATTCCCGAACCCGGTGATGATTTTTGCACCCTCCAGTTATCTCCTGCTTCTGACGAGAACCTATCATAATGGGACTCAAACTCTATCACTTCTCCAAGTAAGTTGCTTTTGATCACTGAAACTACTGTCTTAAAATCACTATCCCACCTTCTATTATGATTAACGGTAAGAAGTTTTCCTGTTGTCTGAGATATCTTGATCAACTCATCTGCTTCTTTACTTGTAATGGTAAATGGCTTTTCAACAATTACATGTTTACCACTTTCCATTGCCTTCTTGGCATATTCAAAATGAAATTGATTCGGAGTTGCCACCACTACCAACTCGATTTCTTTATCATTAAAAATATCCTCCACTTGATTAATTACGTTAGCCTCCGGATACTTCTTCTTAATATCTGCTATATTATCCGGTTTTGTTTCATAAATCTTCTCTAACTTTAAACCTGGTACGCTAGTAAGTATGGGTGCATGAAAGATTCTGCCACCAAAACCATACCCAATTAATCCAACCTTTACAATTCTCTCATTCATATCACTAACCTTGCCCTTCCCATAATATAAAACTACTGTGTCTTAATTATAAATTTTGATTCGAAATGTAATTATACTTTTGATCATTTACATTAAATTAATAACGTTTGTATATTATGTTTCATTAATACCTTTAATTTATCTTCTGCTATCTCTTTTTCAGTGATAACAGTACTTACCTTATCCAACTCTACGATAGAAGTCATTCCAATTTGATCAAATTTTGCTGCTTCTGCTATTACAATAACCTCCTGAGCCCTTAAGCTCATTTCTCGTCCTATCTCTGCTCTTAAAAAATCGGTGCAAGTAAATCCCAGACTCTCTGTAAACCCGCTCATTCCAATAAATGCTTTACTGACACATAACTGACTTAATGCGAGTTTTGCAAGAGGACCTACCATGGCCTGTGCATCATTTTGTAGATTTCCGCCTAATACTGTTACCTGAACATTTTGATAACTCTTCATCAATCCGGCTATATAAAGTGAATTCGTAATGATATTCACTTCTCTGTGTTCAGCCAATTCCCTTGCAAATACAGAATTCGTAGACCCTGCCTCAATTAGTATAGTCTCCCCATCTTTCATAAGCTTTACTGCTTCCTTGGCAAGCTTTAGTTTTTCGTTATAACGAATTAACATCCTCTTTTCTATGGATTCAGATGATATCTGTGCTGCACCTCCATGTATCCGTTTGATAATTCCGTCGTTTTCCATCTGTGATAAATCTTTTCGAATCGTGACCTCTGATACGAGAAGCCGGTCAGAAAGTTCCTTAACCGTAACTTTAGGTTTTTCCGTCAGTATAGAAAATATTATATTTTGGCGTTCTTTCACAGAAACACCTCCCTCTATAGTACTAATAAAATTATACTACACACTTTCATTTGAAGTCAATAGAGTTTCATATGAAACCTTTATACTATAATGTTCCTCCAGTTATAGCCTATCCCCTTAACTTCCCCAAACTTAATCCTTAGTATTTTGGATTAAGATTATGATCACTATGACTATTTATTAAACTTTTGGGATAAACTACGAATTAATGCATAAATATAATATTAATTTTTAATGAGGTGATGTGAAAATGATATCAGTAAAAGAAAGAATCGTTACAAACAAGATAGAAAAAAAACTTTACAAAAGTTTCTTTAACAATCTATTTTCAGATTCTTGCTCCGTGAAATTATGGGATGGGGAAGAAATCACTTATGGGACAGGCGATATTAATTTTCGGATCGTTCTAAATGAACCTATCTCAATCTCCGATGTTCTTGCTGACCCGTCTGTAACATTCGGGGAAGCTTACATGCAAAAAAAGCTTGATATTGAAGGTAATATTCAAAAAGTAATAGAATCTCTATATCGTAATTCAAAAAGCTTTTTAAGGGACAAGGAGAAATACGGAAAACTAATGAATCCTATTAAGAACACCCTAAGAAAAAGCAAAGAAAATATAAGTTCACATTATGATATCGGAAATGATTTTTACCAATTATGGCTTGATAAATCAATGACCTATTCCTGTGGTTATTTTACATCAGACAATGATACTCTCGAACAAGCCCAAGTAAATAAAGTAGATTATATACTAAAAAAATTAAACTTAAAAGCAGGTAATACTCTACTTGATATAGGATGTGGTTGGGGAGAATTAATCATAACTGCCGCTAAAAAATACAACATAAAAGCACTTGGAGTTACACTAAGTCAGGAACAAATGGAAAAAACCAGTAGGCGCATTAAAGAGGATGGCCTAGAAGATCTTGTAGAAGTACAGCTAATTGATTACCGTCATATAAAAAACAGATCATTTGATCGAATTGTAAGTGTCGGAATGATAGAACATGTTGGGAAAGAATATCTTGCGGAATATTTTAATGTTGTAAACTCTTTATTAAATGAAGGAGGAATATCTCTACTGCATAGCATAACAAGCTTACATGGTGGCAACAATTCATGGATTAATAAATATATATTCCCTGGTGGATATGTTCCATCTGTTAGTGAATTGGTTAGTAACATCACATCAGAATCCTTTTACCTCCTCGATGCAGAAAGTCTAAGAAGACATTATGCACGAACTTTGGAATGTTGGGCTAATAATTATGAAGCTGCCTTACCAGAGATACGTCGGTTGAAAGATGAATCTTTTATCAGAATGTGGAGACTTTATTTAAATTCGTGTGCCGCATCATTTAATGTTGGAAATATTGACATTCATCAGTTTCTGTTTTCTAAAGGAGTTGCGGACGAAATCCCTATGACAAGAAATTATTTGTATCCAAACACGCTCCGATTATGATTACACCGGTAAATGTCAGTAAAGATTATTAACCACATCATATTAAATCTTGTAAATCACTCAAATATAGCATATACTATTCAAATAGCTTAGAGTTCTATCTAAGTCTAAGCTATTCGAATAATATTGCTAAGGAGAAACGATATGTACTCTATTAATGAAGTGGCCAACATTTGTGATATTTCGCCCTATACCCTTCGCTTCTATGACAAAGAAGGATTGCTCCCTTTTGTTTCAAGAAGTAGCACCGGTAACAGACAGTTTAGTGATGATGATTTAAATGTGATCAAATTGATCTGTTGCTTAAAAAATACCGGTATGCAAGTAAAAGATATTCGAACATATATTGAATTAGTTATGCAAGGTACTGATACCAATGAACAGCGTAAACAAATTATGATAGATCATCGAAAAAATGTTATAAACCAAATCGATAGTTTAAAGAAAAATCTAAATATTATTGATTTAAAAATAGCTCTTTATGATAATGATGACGGAACTTCCTTTTCAAAGATATTTGGTGAGCGTGAAATCAAAAAATAGCAATCTCGGATTGATTGTAAAGCAGTTAATTCTAGATGAGCTCATATTCAAATAAGCTTAACTTACCGGATATGAGCTCTCTTTTATTTTATAATCATTTGAGAGTATTGGGCTTAAAACATTACGATAATTATATGGAATACCTTATTAGTTAAACTCTACTTTTGTTAGTTTTTCTGAAATATTCCATAATTTTTTACTAACCTGCATGTCTTCTGCCTGAGGAGGAATTTTCGCAAAGGTAGGGTATCCTCTCGTCTCACTCATTCGAGACGGTCCATAATAAGTTCCTCCTCTTGCTTGAGGAGCTGTTATCGCATAAAGAGAAGGCCATGCTCCGTGTGCAGCCGGCTGAAATAAAAATGAAGCAAAGCGTCGAATCATCCCAGCCGCACTATTCTTTCCTGAACCATTTGGGATCAATTCGGTTCTTGATATTCCTGGATGAACTCCGATACTTGTAATCCCCCATCCTTCTTCGTCACTACGACGTTGTAATTCAAATGCAAACATTAGACATGCTAGCTTAGACATTGAATAGGTTACCATGGGTTTATACTCTTGCTCCGATTGAAGATCATTAAAATTGATTGCTCCATCACGATTTGCCACACTACTCAAACTAATCACTTTAGGATTATGCCCATTCTTTAATAGTGGTAACAGCTGCGCTGTCAAAGCAAAATGTCCAAAATAGTTTGTACCCATCTGTAACTCAAATCCATCTGTAGTAACCCTACGCTTTGGTGGATTCATAACAGCGGCATTATTTACCAGAATATCCAGACTATTGCGTTCTGCTCTCAACTTCTTTCCGAATGCATCTATGGATGCAAGATCTGCAAGATCAAGTATCTCAAACCGGATATTACCGAAAGGAATCATTGCCTTAATCTTACTAATTGCCTCTTCTCCTTTGCTTATGTTTCTACCAGCCATGATAACTTCAGCTCCTGCTCGAGTCATCTCCAACGCTGTTTCATATCCAATCCCACCTGTTCCTGTAATAACGATTGATTTTCCTTTTTGTGAAGGAATATCAGCTGAAGTCCAATTTTTTTTCATTCTTTCTTCCATTATAAACTACTCCTTATCCTTGATTATATTAACCTAATATGCATCGTCTACAACTTGTTTAATCACAATTTTCTTCAAAACATAAAACCAACGCTCTGTTGAATTGCATTTGTTTATGCTATGTATAAATGGTATCACTTAGAGTTTTATCGATGTCAAGCATATTTACAAAATATTATTTTCGAAATAATTCTACATTTTTCATACCACAAAAACCATAATACAAATTTGTCTTTATTATAACTATCAACTCCACTTCTCGTATATATTATCGCGTTTTCAATTATTTTCTAAATATCCGAACCGAAAGAAATCTACCAGCCATTTTCCGTTAAAAATTCATAATAAGGCATCCGTATCTTTCTAATGTACTAAAAAAAGCGGGAAACACTTAGAGCTAAGTCTAAGTGTTTCCCGCTTTTTTTATATTACATTTTAACTTACACGATACTTTTCTAATATTTAATTTATATCTAGTTTTTACACCTATAACTACTGATATAACATGTACGACCCTTCTGATAATTATGTACTGAGCTAATCTTTATTTTTTCTTCCTTGAACATATAATACTCTGGAGTACGATAAAGAAGCAAAGCATAGCAGCTCTGGTAATCTGAGGCCACCAAGGATCTTGGCTACCAATCGCCGTAACAACTAACAGTACAATACCACTTGCCAATACACCGAATAATGTACCGAAAATATTACCTACACCACCGGTAAGGAGTGTACCACCTATGATGGAAGCTGCTATCGCATCCATTTCAAGGCCGGTTGCTTGTTGAACCGAACCGGATCTGGTATGGAATAGGTATAAGAAACCTCCGATACCTGCAAGAATACCACAGAGTAAATGTGCATAAAATCGGGTTCTCTTTACGTTTATACCAAGCATAAGAGCACTTTGAGCATTGCCACCCACAGCATAAAAGCTACGTCCCAGCTTAGTCTTCTTAAGTAACCAGAACATTAAGCATACTATAATAATTGCCACAACTACACCATATTCCAGTTTTGATTGTATGAATCTGCCCCTTCTATTTACATCACCCAAAAATGGAATCAGTATTCTGGCACCTGATAATTTCTCAAAACCAGCGTTATGTACCTGTACTTGATTCACTTCAATCAGAGCAACTAACCCTCGACCCAAGAACATGCCAGCCAAGGTAACGATAAATGGCTGCATATCCAGATATGCAACAAGAAATCCCTGTAACGCACCAAAAGCGATGCCAATTGCCAAAGCTAACGCAAGCGTGGTGTAAAAATTAAATCCATAATTATTCAGACATACGATACAGGAGGTACAAATCAGTGCAGTGGAACCACCCACTGAGATATCGATACTTCCTGTTATCATAACAATTGTTAATCCACATGCGATTACTATTAGTGCAGCATTCTCATTAAAGAGATTAAAAAACATCTGAACCTTGTTAAACCCTTTATCCCCTAGGAATGCTATGGAGAGAGCATAGATAGCAACAAATAAGGATATTGTAATCGTCAGCAAGAATGCGGTATCGGACAAAGATTCCTTTCGTTTTAGCTTATTAGGAGCGATAACTGCTGAAACATTCCCTTTGGTTTTATTCAAAAATGACATACTAACCACGCTCCTTTCCATCGACTGAGGTCAATTTTGAGGTTTTTACCCGATTAGCAAAAAAACTTTTAACCACCGGTGTTTGGATTGCTACCAGTACAATAATAATCACAGCCTTGAACACTGGGACTGCGTTTGTATTTACATTCAGGGTGGTCAACATAGAAGTCAAAGTTTGAATTGTATACGCTCCAATAATTGAACCTACCATATTAAATTTACCACCTCCAAGCGAATTACCGCCAAGAGCAACCGCTAAGATAACATCCATTTCGATACTAGGTACAATCGTATATGGATTAATGGTTTGAACCCTGCTTGCCTGTACAAAACCTGCGATACCAACACAGAGTCCTAAAATAACAAATGTCATAAACTTAATCAACGCGGGATTTAATCCATTTAAGCTTGAGGATTTATCATTGATACCTACCGCCTTAGTGTACAAGCCTAGGTTTGTCTTTTTTAACGCTAGGTAGGTGACCGCGACAACTGCTATTGTAATTATAATCGGCATCGGGATAGGAAAGCCCGGAATAAAGTTACCATAATATCCGAAGGAGCTCACTGCCTTCGGTTTCAGTCCTCCCATAGCCATGGAGCCTATAGAACGACCGGCAGTAAAGAGAATGAGGGTTGCAACCATAGGCTGTATGTTAAATTTTGAAACAAGAATACCATTAAAAGCACCACAAGCCATACCTGCTAAACAACCAAGTAAAAGTGCAACAATAACCGGAGCGTGTAAAGCAGTGGGTTGCGTCTCGCTTCCACATAACACTCGCATTATCACACCACCTACTATCGCTACAGTAGCACCTACACTAATATCCTGCCCTCTGGAAGAAGACGTTACGAGTGTCATTCCGATCGCTAGAATAACAAGCTCAGTTGCATTGTTAATGATATTGATCAAATTACCTATTAATACAGGATTTCCGGCACTGTCTTTACCCATGCTAATTTTAAGAAAGCCTGGATTAATAAACACATTGATTAATAACAGAAAAACCAGAAACGCAATGGGAATAAACAATCTGTGCCTTGTCAATGTGTTAAAAACCGATATGGAATGATCGGAATCAAGTTTTTTATTATTTCTCGACATTTTGACTTACTCCCCCCGCTATAGTATACATTATTTTATCCTGTGTCATTTCATCACCTTTTAACTCTCCTACCACGTAAAGATCACGCATAACAATCAGCCTGGAACAGGTACGAAGCATTTCCTCAATTTCGGATGAAATAAATGTAATACTCATACCCTCAGATGCTAGCTTAAGCACTAGTTTCTGTATTTCAACCTTAGTACCAATATCAATTCCACGTGTAGGTTCATCAAGAATCAAATAATCCGGGTGTGTAAGCAACCAGCGAGCAAGAATAACCTTTTGCTGATTTCCTCCGGATAACGAGTTAATGGGCGTATCCGCCGATGCTGTTTTTATTCCGAGTAATTTGATGTACTCATCTGCAAAAGCTTGAGCCTGTACTTTCGAAAACGGTCTGAAGAATCCTCTCATCACCTGTAGTGCAAGTATGATATTATCACGAACAGACAGATCTCCGATTATACCATCTCTCTTACGATCTTCTGAAAGATATCCAATTCCTTTCTTCATCGCTTTGATTGGTGATGTAATATTAACATGCTCACCTTTGATTTTTAAATTGCCTTTCATAACCTTATCAGCGCCAAAAATCGCACGAACACATTCACTACGTCCAGATCCAAGCAGTCCCGCAAAGCCTGTTACTTCCCCTTTGTATGAAGTGAAATCGAACGGTTTTATACCTGAGGTACTTGACAGACCTTCGGTTTCGATGATAACTTCTTTTTCACCTTCGTTTCCTGCCCCTGCTTCGTTATGGATATCTGCTAAATCACCAAGTTCCTTACCCATCATCTTTGCTACCAGCTCAACCTTGGGTAAATCCTTGATTTGATACTCTCCGACAAGCTCACCATTACGTAAAACTGTGATTTTATCACATAATTCATACACTTGATCCAAGAAATGGGTAACAAATATAATTCCAACTCCTCTTTCTTTCAGCTCACGCATCAGTGCGAATAGCTTAGCGACCTCTTGCTCATCTAATGACGAAGTTGGCTCATCAAGGATTAACACTTTACAATCCATATCAACGGCTCTTGCTATCGCCACCATCTGCTGAACTGCTAAGGAGCAGTTTGATAATTGCTGCATTGGATCTGCCGGAATACCCAGACCCTTTAAGATTGTTTCTGCTCGGTTGTTGCTTTTCTTCCAATCGACTAGCAAATCATTGGTTCTACCGATAAACAAGTTCTCAGCAACCGATAGATTCGGGCACAATGTAATTTCCTGATACACTGTACTTATCCCCAACTTTTGAGAGTCCTGTGGTGACTTGATAATAACCGGTTTATCATGTCCCTTAATAATTATTTCTCCGGCATCCTTTGAATAGACCCCGGTCAAAACCTTAATTAAAGTTGATTTTCCTGCACCGTTCTCTCCCATCAAAGCATGAATCTCACCTTCACATAAAGCAAAATCTACATTCTGTAAGGCACGAACGCCAGGAAAGCTTTTATAAATTCCTCGCATTGTAAGTACTGTTTCTTGTATAGTAATAATAATTCAACCTCCGTTCAAGCACGATATTTTAAAAAAAGCGCGATGCCAGAATCTGCGAACTATATCCACATATTCGGCGCCGCGCAATTTGGTCAATATCATACCCTATTAATTTGAATGATTAAGGATACTTTCAACATATATTAATAAGGACGTGCATCAACAACTTCTTTCGTGATAGTGTCACAGTCAAACATTTCCTCTGTAACGTATGCGTTCTTCTCAACAGTCTCGCCTGCTTCAAGCTTATTAATAAGCTCAACAATACGAGGACCATGAAGAGGGTTACACTCTACGTCAAGATTAAATTTGCCTTCAAGAACTTTCTGAAGTGCCCATTTATTTGAATCGAATGCGATAACTTTTACATCACCAGTCTTGCCATATTTAATTCCTGCTGCATCCATAGCGTCACAAGCGCCACGTGCCATATTATCATTTTCAGCATATACTACACTGAATTTTGTTCCTTTTGCAATAAGATCTGCTACAGCCTGCTTTGCAAGGTTTTCGTCCCAACCCTTCATATTCTGGTTGAATACGATTTTCCAACCGTTAGCCTTTGCGCCATCTTCAATTGCTTTAGAACGTCCAAGCTGTGCGGATGAACCTGTATCACCACCAAGTACAACAATATTATTTTCTTTAAGAGCCTGTTTCTTTAACCAATCAACTGCTTTTTTACCTTCAGCTTCGAAATCAGAACAAACCATTGCGGTGTAAAGATCTTCTGAAAGATCAAGCTTACGGTCAGCCATAATAAAAGGTATTCCTGCTTCTTTAGCAGCCTTAGCTACATCTTCCCATCCAGCAGATTGAAGTCCTAAAACAACGAGATAGTCAACTTCTTCCTGAATGAGCTGCTGTGCCTGAGAGATCTGTTTTGCATGATCACCTTCGCCGAAAACCATCTTAAGTTCAAATCCTGCTTTTGCAAATGCATCCTGGAAGGATTTTGTGTTAGCAGTACGCCAGTCTGACTCGTTAGCATTCGTCTGAACAACACCAACAACAACCTTTTTAGATTTGTCCGGAGCATCCGTTGTTTTACCCGGTGTCTTAGTCACATCTCCTGAATTTGCGCTTTTACTACCGTTGCTTCCACATGCAGCAAGTGATAATACAAGTGTCAGTACCATAATGATGGATAATAATTTTTTCATATTTTTTCCTCCAATTTTTATTAACTCACATTTCGAGTTTCCTGGTATGTACAAGTATAAAACTCCTACACATAGAAAAATACGGAAATTATTCCAGTCATTGTATTATATTTTACTGCGGTTTTATTTTAATATTATTTTGGTTAATATTTCTATGAAATATGTTTGATTTTTTCCATTTTGTTAATAACTTCTTCCGACACGATCTTTACTTGCATTTTTTGCTTCAAAAACCTTCTCATCCACATAGGATATCTTAGATACTTTTTTCCCATTTTCCAAACGATTGATAATTTTTGCGATCAATGGACCTTGTAGCGGGTTACATTCAATATCTACATTAATTAAACCTTTTTCCATCTTATCAAATGCTTCTGAAACAGCATCAAAGGATATAATTGTGATATCTCCGTTTTCGCCACAGGTTAACCCCGCTTCCTGTATCGCCTCAATAGCTCCAAAGGTCATATCATCATTTTGTGAAATCAAAACATCAATGTCATGATATTTCTGCAAAAGTTTTGTCATAACTTCCTTGCCCTTTGCCTTTGTAAAATCACCATTTTCGCGGGCAAGTATATTCCAGTTACTGTGTTTACGGGCAATATCATTAAATCCTCCCGAACGACCAATTTGTGCGGTAGAATCCGGAGTACCCTGTAGTTCAACAATATTTACGTTGTTAGTATCCCTTTTTTTATTCTCTAGATATTGTTCTAGCCACTGACCGGCCTTTTTACCTTCCGCATATTTATCCGTGCCTACACTAGCGACGTATAGGTTGTTATTTCTCGTATCTATCATACGATCCACAAGTATTACTGGAATACCAGCTTCCTTTGCCTCTTCTAGTACCGTATCCCAACCAGTCTCCGTGGTTGGTGCTATCACAATATAATCTACCTCTTGAAAGATAAAGCTTCTTATATCCTTAATTTGGTTTTCCTGCTTTTGTCTTGCATTGCTGAAAATCAGAGAAAATCCATTCTTATCTGCCAATGCTTTTTGAATGGATTTTGTATTCGCAGTACGCCAGTCTGATTCTGAACCAAGCTGTGAAAATCCGACTACAATTAAATCCGAATCCTTATCTTCTGTGGTATCTTTATCATAATACTGCTGAATTTTTATTGGTCTTAGACTACAATTGACCAAAATAATTGGTATAGCCAGAAAAACCACTAATATAATAATGAGTTTTTTATTCATATTAATTCTCCATACTGTGAGTGCTCATGAATTTGAGCATCAACAAACATTTCTTTCAATCAATCTAGCCGGCAAAGTAACTGTTATAATTGTGCCTTCCCCTTTTTTGCTCTGTATATCAAGTCCATACATATTACCATAATTCAACTTAATCCTCTTATTTACATTTGCAAGTCCAAAGCCGGTACTTTGTTCACTACCAGGAACTTCGATTGCTTTTCTTAATGCATTCAATTCTTCTTCATCCATTCCTATCCCATTGTCCATAACCTGAAAGCATATGTCCTCATCTTTTTTCATTCCGGCTACCGTTATCTTTCCTCTGGCTCTAAGCATTTTAACTCCATGATACAAGGAATTCTCTACCAGAGGTTGTAAAGTTAGTTTAAGGATCTGATACTTGTACAACTCCTGTTCTATTGCTATCTCATAATCTAGAATATCGCAATATCTCGATTGCTGTATCTGTAGATAGCTTTTAATATGCATTTCTTCTTCTAGAATTGATATAAAATCCCTTCCCTTACTCACCGCTACCCGGAAAAAGTCAGACAATGATACTACAATATCAATTGCTTCTTTGTTCTTATTTCCTTCAATCAACCAGATAATTGTATCCAGAGTATTATACAGAAAATGCGGATTAATCTGTGCCTGTAAAAGCTTAGATTCCATATTCCTTAAGTTTTCCTGTTCCTGCCTAATACTGTTAACCTGCTGTTCTAACTTTATCGCCATATCATTAAAACTATCGGATAATACCGACAGTTCATCATGATTCTCACAGGAGGTTCTTGTTGTAAAATCACCTTTTGCAACCAAAGCAGTCTTTTCACATAGCATTTGGATCGGTTTTGTAATACTGTCTGTTAGCAGTACATTCATCAGGAAGGAGGCGATTATAATGGATGCCAGCGCAACAATCATCGTCAAAATCACTCTTGTCACCTGTTCATTTAAGCTGTGCCTTATCGCTTCAAAGTTCTTTGTTTCATAATAGATATAATATTGAATTTCTTCCTGAAACAGTTCCGTTAGTATATAGATGTCCGATTCAAGCATCGCCATATTCTCTTCATAATGACCCGGGTGATCCAGATTATCACGAATTTCATTAATTCTATCTTCCAAAGTGTCTAGATTACGAAGGATGCGCTTAATCCAACTAATGCTTTCCCTACTTGTCGTAATCTCTTGTAGCTTTGTGAAATTGATTCTTGCAGCAGATATCAACTCATAAGGATTTTTTAAATCTTGATTATCATCAATGGAATCAAATGTTTCAGCTTCCACAACAATCTTGTACATACTTTCGTCCATCTCTTCTTTGAAATTAAGGTTATAACTATTCGCTGAAGTAATTCTGCGCACGATTGTATCATAAGCAGTGCTATAATTATGTAGAGCTGTAATCTGGTATACCGAGAGAATAATCATCGGAATGATGACGATAGCAGCTACCAGAATTAATTTCAGGCGCAGTGGGTATTTGATTGGTTTTTCACTAGTATATTTCGTCATTCTTCGCCTTTCCCCTGCAACCTGTATTCTGATGGCGTACAATTTTGTGTTTTCTTAAATATATAGCTAAAATAATGGGAATCTAGATATCCTACCAGAAATCCTATTTCTGTAATTCTTCTGCTCGAGCATCTTAAATATTCTTTTGCTTTGGACATACGCAAATCAGTAAGATATTCGATAAAAGTCATGCCTGTCTCCTGATTAAAAAGTGTACTAAAATAATTCGGACTTATATTCACCTTTGATGCAACCTTATCTAGTGACAAATCACTAGTAGCATATTTATGATGAATATATTCCTTGGCTTTTTCAATAAGCACAGAATATCTTTTCTGGCTGCTCTTATTACGCAGTTCTATCGCACCTTTCAGTAAGGTTTTATAGAATTTACAACACTCCTCCAGACTGGTAAGCTGTTCCGTAATATCATTCATATTCTTAATACTGTTATCTATCATTTCCTTTGAATAATTAAGATCCTTTAAAAACTTAATAATGGCAGTATATCCATCCATCATTATATACTGGCGAAAAAGAGTGGAACTAGTAGCTTTTGTATCCAGTCCGTCAAAATATCTGTCTACGAATTCATCCACATCCTGTATTGTACCCCTTCTTAAGAACTCTTCTAAGAGTGTTCGATCCAGCTTTTCAAGATTCAGTTCACTAACATTAACATGATTTCCTACCTGTTCATTCATAATCCGTATATCACGGTAAGATAAGAACTGATTCCCCCGTTCAAAATATCTTAAGGAAAAAGCCCTATTAGCATCTTGAAAAGACTGTTGTATATCACGAATACGGTGCACAACTCTGCCAAATCCTCCAAAATAATGCACTTTTCCTTCGCATATATTGATTAAAAGATTACAAAGCTCCTGATTAAGTGCATTGATTTGATCCTTACTTTCTCCTAAAAGGATAAACGCCCAACCATCCAAACCTCGCTCAAACACCTTAATATCCGGATATTTTCTTAAGGCTTCCTGCATAGCAGATTCACATTGTACAATTTCATTGGAGTATTCATACATATCCTCCTGTACTTTAAATTGAAATAACATAACGCAAAAAACACTTGCTACCATATTGATACCAAGCTCTTCTTCCTGTCCGATAATCTGTGAAAGTGTTAATTTCCCGCTAACTAACGCATTAAAAAAATCTTTTCTTTTCTCACCCTGCTTTTGATATACGAGTAGCTGATATTGCTCCAGTATATGTTTTTCTTTTCTTTCTTTTTCAATGGAAGCAGCCGCATTTTTTACAGAAGCCATAAGCTTAGTTGATGTAACCGGTTTCAAGAGATATTCTGTAATTCCAATATCAATTGCCTGCTGTGCATACGCGAAATCACTATACCCGCTGATAATAATAATTTTCAACTGAGGTAGTTCCTTTTTTAGTAACTTACTTAGCTCCAGTCCATCCATAAACGGCATCTTAATATCCGTAATAAGAATATCCGGCTGTTCTCTTAAAATCATTGGGTAGGCTAATTCTCCGTCACTTTCATCCCCGGCGATAATAAATCCTTCCTCTTCCCAATTAATATTATTCTTAATACCTTCTCTAACTACAATTTCATCCTCTACTATAAAAACCTTATACATGTTTCCCCCCGAATACATCTAATTTAAAATTTTAAATCATTTTACGTATATAAATAAGGCTAGCTGTAGAAAGTTGTTAAACGTGTTAATTATGTATTAGTTATTATTTTAATCATACCATAAATCTCCACATATTGCATAATATTTTCTATAGAAAAATTTCTACTTAATGAATTCAATTGCATCTTAATCATTTCCAAAAACAGGCCCCATCGATATACTTTACATAATATACCGTGGGGCAGATATGGATTAACTTTTTAATTTTTCTTGATTTTTATTTCAATTATTTTAATTAAATCCTGTAATTGATCTGTTTCAGTAACCCTATAATTGAGCCACCCTCCGGAGTCACAGGGATATTTATTCTCCCAAATTCCTTTGGCATAATCGCTCAATAAACTATATATCGGCTTAATATCATCATTGGCTAAACGGATCAATGCCATGAATGCATCTTTTTCAGCAAAAACATCACAAATCAGTTTGCTTTTAAAGCTATATTTCACTCCCCATCCATATTTCTTTCCATATGGAAAACGAATTAAACTTTTCATTTTCAACTCACAACTTAGGTATTCATCGAGTTTCAACCATAATTGACCGGTATTACCACAATATGAAATCATTTCATCAAACAATGGTTCCTTCTGCTTGTCTAGCATTCTTTCATACATGATGTTATACACCTCCCAAAATCGCAATTACCAAGTACTATTCCCTTATATGATATCTTTATATTTATTATACACTCATCCTACTCTGAAAAATCTCCCCTCCATAATTAAAGACAAAAACTCCTATTAATATAATCCCTCCTCCTACTATTGTCGATAATTCCGGAACCTCTTTTGCTAGGAAAAATCCTAAAATACTCGTTAAAAATGGTGTGACAAACATATAATTACTGACCTGTGATGTCTGTTTTGCCTTTGCGAAAGCCATAGACCATGAAACATAGGCAATTGCGCTGGAGAATATACCAAGTATAATCAGATAAATCACTTGAATTGTCGGCGCTTTAATAACTTCCTTTACTGATGCCGGAGAAAAAACAGCTAGCAAAATAGTGCCAAAGAAAATCCCGTACGCTGAAGTCTGTAATGCTGAATAGGTTCTCGTAAGCTTGCGTTGCAGTAAATTATAAAGACTAAGAGCTAAAGCAGCTAATAATAACCATAGTAGTCCTATATTTATTGACAATATTCCATTCATTAGGGTAAGTATTACAACCCCACTAAATTCAATAGCAATTGCAAGCCATTGAAAAAAGCGTAGTTTTTCTTTATATATAAATCGTGCAATTAAGGCAGTAATTACTGGGACAGTAGAAATCACTACACTTCCGGTAGATGCTGTAACTGTTTTTTGCCCTTTATTAAATGCAATCATATAAAAGAAAAATCCCAAGACACCCGCAAGTACAAAAGAAGGTAAATCTTTTTTATGTGGTAATTTCATCTTGATAACAAAAGCAACAATTAACAGTGTAGCGGAAGCTATAACATAGCGTAGGAAACCCAAAGAAAATGGCGTAAAATATTGTAGTGTTAATCTTGTCAAAACATAAGCTAATGACCAAAATATAATTGTGATCATAGCGTATACATGGAAATTATTCTTTATTTTCATATGCTCCCCTCCTCAATTTACTATTAAAACACAGTTTTCTACCTATATGCTTCTGTAATTATGGATAGAATAATCTGGTTACTATATTCCGTATTATGTATTTCAGAAATTTTAACATCCAGTAACAGTTCTGTCAATTTCTTTCAATTTACCTACTGTATCTATTAGAGGGTGTTCGTTCCATGAATAGATCAGTACCTATTCTTATCTCTTATTTCTACTCTAGACAAATTAAAGCCCATAAATTATTGCATAATTATTTAAAATAATGTACAATTACTTTATCTGTACATAAGTTATTGATAAATTGTAATACTAAACCTGTCTATAGTATAATTACTTTAAAATCATGTATTTATCTGTGATCAATTTGATTCTCTAGACGTAATTTCATTTTAATTCACCAAAAAGAGCGATAATTCATCGATTTATTATATAATTTTTTCTATAGTCAATCGATAAAGAACTATTATCTATCATAGTCAATTATGTATTACAATTATTATATATTTTTTATTTATATGTACATAAATTTGAGATAGGAGAACGTGATGAATTTTTCAAATCTAAAAAGTAAACTAACTATTTTCAACACCACGCTAAAGGAAGTCTTTCTTTCCTCACTACCTCTTGCAATAATAATTATTATTGTATGTGTTTTTATCGCACCCCTTACCAACAAGGCCGATTACATAAAGTTAATTGTCGGTTATTTTAGTGTTGTTGTAGGGCAAGCCGTTTTTTTAATCGGACTTAATATTAGTATTCTTCCGATTGGTATGCTTGTTGGAGGATCACTTATTAAATTGAAAAAGGCTGCATTTATTATATTCTTTGGTTTGGTTTTCGGTCTGTTGGCTACCGTTGCTGAACCTGCCTTGACTGTTTTAGCTAGACAAACAAATATGGTTATGCCCATAATTAATGAAACCGTATTTATTTGGATTATGGGTTTTGGTATCGGAGCCATGGTTGGCTTTTCCCTGTTTCGAATTATGAAGGATCTAAATATCAAGATAGTTTTTGCTGTTTTATATATTTTGACTTTCTTAGTTCTAATCTTTGTGCCCAATGAATTTATCGCTTTAGCCTTTGATGGGAGTGGAGCAACCACCGGTGACATCTCTGTTCCATTTATATTGGCTCTTGGTATGGGTATCTCACTTACAATGTCAAAGCACAAAAGCAATGATGATACCTTTGGTATTATCGGACTTGCTTCCATTGGACCAATCCTAGCATTGTCCGTTTATGCTATCATACTAAACATTAATTATAATGGTGTTTTTCCACCCGAGCAGCTCTACGCACCCGGAACCGAGATTACTATTCGAGAAATTATATCTGGCAATCTAGTAGGCGTTACCCTAGCTCTGGTTCCTGTAATTGTTATCTTCTTACCCTTTCAATTTCTTCTGATTAAACAACCCAAGAAAGACTTTATCAATATTTTACTAGGAGCAGTGATTGTTTTTGTGGGTCTGATGATATTCCTGTCAGGAATTGACTATGGATTTGCCTTCGCGGGAAAATACATTGGTGAAGTATTTCTAGAAGCCTCCCGTCCAGAATGGTTTAAATGGTTCCTACTGCTTATCGGATATATCCTTGGTGCTGCAATCACTTTATCCGAGCCTGCGGTTACGGTACTCGGAGAACAGTTGGAGGAGATCACGAACGGTCATATCAAAAAGATGACAATACGAATGACCCTTGCAATCGGGATTGGCTTCGCCTCATTACTGGCTATGGTAAAGATATTGACTGAGGTAAATATTATGTGGTTTTTAGTTCCTCTGTATGCTATAGCACTTATTATGATGAAATTCACACCAAAGTTATTTGTCGGATTGGCCTTCGACTCGGGCGGCGTATCCGGTGGAGCTTTAACTTCTGCCTTTTTAACCCCATTAACACTTGGTGTTGCTCAGGCGGTCGCACAAAAATCCTCATCCGGTGGACAGTCAATTCTAGTAAATGGATTCGGAATTATCGCATTTATTTCAGTTACCCCATTGATAGCTGTACAATTTTTAGGTATAGTGTATGATATAGCTCTGAAGAAGGTAGAAAAGTTCGAACAAGAAGATGAGCTTCACGAATTAGAGGAATTGGCTATCCTTGCAAATCGAGGTAGTCAATTAGCAGTGCAGGGCAAGGAGCAGATGAACAATGATATAGATGAGAATAATCATTCAAATGACAATAATGATAATAATGAACAAGTGTACTTAATTAAAACAGAGGAGGGAACCAATAACCTTGATGAATTCTGATTATACGATTGATCATTTAACAGTAATTGCAGCAAGAAAATATAAAGATGATATATTGAAATTGTTACTTAACTCAGGTTGCCACCTTATTGAAGTGGTATATGCAAAGGGTTCTGTACAAAGTGGTTATTTTAAAGATATGATAGGTCTTGTTGCGGATGAGAAAAAGATTTTGATTACTTGTTTACTAACAAGTAATATAACCCCTCAGTTGATGGAGCAGTTTGTTACTAAATTAAAATTTAATCAACCTAATACAGGTATTGCATTTATTGTTCCTGTAGATAAGTTGTCAGTATAATTTTGGAGGTAAATATGGCAAACAGTAATATGAAAGCTTTATATATCGTTGTAAATGTGGGATTTGGTGAAAAAATCGTAGAATATATCCGCACACAAGGCTCCTGCGGAGCTACGATTATTAATGCTCGCCGTTATAGCTTTAAACATCATGAAATCATGGGAATCAGTACTGATAAAGAAAAAGAAATCGTTTTAACAATTGTTGACAACGATGCTGCCGACAGAATCATGAGCAGTTTAAAAGAATATAGTGGCTTTAAATCTGAAGCACATGGTATCTGTTATACCCTACCCGTATCGAATGCAGTAGGCCTTGGTCAATGCAGTTATCAAGCTTCGGAGAATAAAAAATAAAATATTCTTCAATATAGGAGAATTGTAATGAATGAAATTCGTCAACCAATTATCGTAGAGTTTCCATTGAGGGGAGAATGGCTCTCCCCTAACACACCGGGAACTAAAATACCAAGCCATGGCACGAATCAGTTAGGCACTAGATATGCCTATGACTTTATCCAAGTCGATTGGAACAGAAAGGGCTTACCTGCTTATCGTGCCTCATTTCTTCATTATCTTTTAATGGGTCTTCCAATAAACAATTATTACTGTTGGGGGCAAGAAGTATATGCTCCCTGCGACGGAATCGTTGTCAAAGCTGAGGATGGTTACAAAGAACGAGAACGGACAAACTTGCTTTCCGATGCATACCGTGCTTATAAAAATGCTTACAAGTTCAATCCTGAAAAAGATGATATCCAATCAGTTGCAGGCAACTACATTATTATCAAATATAGCAATCATGTATATGCTGCACTTGTTCACCTTCAAACAGGTTCGATTAAGATCTCACTCGGTCAGCATGTAAAAAAAGGTGAACTTATCGGTAGAGTCGGTCATTCCGGTAATTCCTATGCTCCACATCTGCATTTTCAGATGATGGATAGCAGTGACATTACAACTGCTAACGGATTACCTTGTGCATTCGAACAATATGAAACATTCAAAGATGGTGAATGGGTAAAAGTACATAACGGAATTCCTTCCGATACAGATTGTATAAGGTTTGATAGCTCATTTCGTATTAACTAAATATAATCTTATATTGCTTCTATGATAAGTTTCTCCATATAAAAATAGCCCAAAATACCTTTATTGTTTTGCAAAAGTTATTTTTGGGCTATTTATAAAATTACATAAATCATTTACTCTATCACTCGACCTGCATAAGGCCTCATAATGTAAAATCCATTTACCATATAACTTGGTTTCAGTTCAAATATCGGTAAATCCGCGAGTTGTTTTATAATATTATATTGATTGATAGGTAAATCCGCAAAATCATATATACTGTCCATCTTGATCCATTCGATGTTGCCTTTGCCATTCCATGCACCAGTTACATTCATAGCCTGCGGGTATATCATCGGTTGGCATAAATCTGCACCCGGTGCTCCAACCTTAGGGATGTAACGATAACCAAAAATAGTGACATCTTTATATCCATCTTTATATTGTTCCAATGTTTGCATATCTACCGGCTCAAGCTCTGTCATTTTCATTCGAAGAAATGCATTTCCATCATGACTAGCGTTAGTAAAATACGCCCCCTTAAAAACTTGAATATCCAAGATATCAGCACCAGTTTTGGGTTGACCGTTCTCTTCCCTTCCTCCTATAATGGGTTGGGTACGATTTTCCCAAATCACCAGGGGAAAGGTACCCTCCATTTTGTCCTTTTTACCATGAAATCGTGCAGGCACTTGAACCTGTATGATATTATAACCGCCTCCGATCAAAAATTCGCATCCCTTTAGCTGGTTATACGAAATCGTCAACTCCGGTTTTAACAGTTCAAAGCCTTCCGGAAGATAGTCCGCCAACTTCTTTTCATCCGTTTTGTATGTAAAATTCATTGACATACAATCATATGTTTTTATTTCCAAATTTTTATCAAAAACTGATCCTCCAAAAAATGGTGGCATACGGTATGTTTTATTAGGGTCAAATACAAACATAATAATAACCATGCCTTTCTTCATAGCCTGCAAACTTTGGGCTGCAGGCACAAATTTGCGTGTGAAGAATCTATGATTTTTCACACTAACCTCCTAGAAATTAATTCATATAATTTATAACCACACTTCCTCAAAATGTACTGTAAATATTTTTGCCGGATTATCTGTCTCTGTTACATTCGGTATTTTCTTTCCTTCCAACTCTCCATACCCATTTGGAACATAGAATGTAAATCGAAGCGGAACCGCCCCTGCTTCTATTGCCTCCATATATTTTTTGATAGCATCTAAAACACAGACCGTTTCTTCAATTGGAGGAAGATATTGATTGCCATATTGAAATGGTTCTGACTCAGAATTACTATCACAGGGTTTTTCGCCGGTAGTATATCCACCTGAATTAAGAACTTTATCAGCATATTGGAATGCGGAACCATACATAGAAGTAAGATTTATCGTGTTTGGCGATTGTGAACCATAAATATTATTTGTCAAATTAATATAGATTACCGTGTCCCAACTAGGCCACATTCCTTTCCCATAATACATTTGTGGAAAATATCTGTCTTCTTTAATAGTGTCTGATTGTGATAACTGATATGCAGTATCCGTAAATCCAGACAAAAGACCCTCTTGTAAAAAATCATGACCTAGCTCATTCCAATTCTTAATCGAGTATTTTAATAAATAAGCAGGTAAGAAGAAACTTTTCATGATGTCTCCGTAGGGTTGAGTAACTGATAAATAAAAATTATCTGCTTGATTAAGTAAAAAAGCGGTTTCATAACCACGTCCCTGCTCCTCGTAGTCGATGATACCATCATGATTTTCATCATAAGTATCCATATATAACTTGTATAGGGTTGATCCTGTAAGTTGATCGCAAGCCTTTGCATAACTTAAAATGGATCGTTGTATATCATGAAGGATCGTGTAATAGTTATAATAGAATGCTTTCGTAATCAGTTCTGAGAACACACCATATTCCACTCTCCCAAGATGTCCTTCAATGGAAGCCATGGGGGTATCTGTCTGGCTATCCCATCCTGTTATATAATACTGAAGCTGACCGAGACCTCTACTTTCGGCAAATTGATACAAATCATAACGAAACAGCGGGGAATCAAAACCAACATCAGAACATATACTCTTGCCATTGATGACCGCTACCGGTACATGACGAATGAATTCTGTCGGTAAATTCATTTCATTCTTCAACTTCATTCCCTGAAGCATCGGAATAGTCTTAAAACAATATCTCGAACAGAAATGATCCAGTGCCACACAATCCAGTGATGACCATATATATCCTTCCGGAACCCGAACACATCTACCATCCGCATTATGGCTGTAATTGATCATATTTATTGTATCTGTTATATGAATCATAAAGACCTTTTGACTTTGAACAGCCTTAATTACATCAGTCTGAGTTCCATTCATCCCTTCCGTCTTATGCATTATATAATTACCATTCTGATCTCTTATGGGAAAGCGAGTATTTTCATCGATATCAAAAATCCAGGGGGAATGTGGTAATGCAGTTCTCAAACTAGGATATCCGGTATTGGGAATTTCGTATTTTTTAACAGGATAAAGTCCGATGCCAAGATTTTTTACTGCATTTGTCATCAGATCCTGCGCATGCATCTTAAGCTTTGGAATACTTACCAGTACACACCCCGGATAATTTTTTCTGTCCTCTTCATCCTGTGGGTCGCCTCCGATAATTACTTTATGTAAGGTGATCTCCTTAAAATTTACTCCTCCCGGAACAGATATTGTCCTCGCTCTGCTAATTTTATCTTCCAGCTTATTCAGATCATATACCATCAAACGGTTCCCTGATTTACCGGGTGGATAAAAAGTGCCGCTAACGCTATCTTCATACCCCTTCATAGGATCATCGTTATGTGTAACAGGGTGCTGATCCTTTAGATACCTACGAACAAAGTAAAACCCTCCTCCACCATATATCTCATCACTACGTCCTTCAAGCACAGCCTCTGTTGTAACCGTCCTCCCCTCAAGTTTTGTTACGACCGCAGACATTACAAAAGTAACACAGGAAGCTTCACCAAATGCCATCTGATAATAACTGATGTTTAACTTGTCATGAAACCATCTCATAACTGCGGCAATTAATGGCCATTCAGTATTAATTATTGCACCCACGCCTTCTCCATGTGTGTGATAGTCGATGATTAATGGATTCACAAAATTCGGTTTAAAGAAAAGTTTTTTACCGGCCTTTATCTCTGATTGTACCTTACTTCCAAAATCGGTTTCTCTATTAAGACCTGACAAAGCATAATCCAGGTTCTCATAGATGTAATTAATTTTACCAGTTATTGTATCCCACGCTGAACAATCGTCTTCATCGATATATTTCTGTAATAAAACCGGTATGTCTGCGTACGCCATGGATGGATCAAGACGTACCCCTGAGATAGCCGCACCTTCGGTATCTACACCTCTCTTACCTAATGTGGAATCCACTAGTGATATCTTGTCATCTTTCTTACTCATGGTTTTCACCTATCAATTCGCTCTATATTACTATATTTTATAATTGAGCACTTGGTGCATGTCATAATCATAAGCTCTCATGGTTTGATAAAAATTTCTCCATCGACTTTATCATATCGATATCCATTCTATCGGCAAGAACAATCAACCACCATATACATTCACTAAGTTTATGCTCTAATTGAAATTCTTCATCCCCTGATATAGGCCATCTCTTTTGTTGTGACATTGTTAATCTGCCTACCAATCCTGCATCCGTTAAGAATGCAAGTGCATCCTCCTCTATCGTCCATTCGCTACCATGGTATTGTTTTTCCAACTTATGGTACTGCTCTCTTATTCTTATGGAACGATTTATAATATCACTTAAACTCATATCATTATTATTCATTGTAAATCCTTTCAAACTAAATCTTAATTTTATATGGCTCCATTCCTAATCACTTCTTACCCTCCGAACAAACCACGGCTTACAGCTCTGCATTGAAAATAAAACAATAGTCTTATAACATTTGTTCACATTCCGTAATCGTAATCTCCAGAACTCTAGTTAGAAATGAAAATTTATTTTTTTCTCTATCCATATTATTCACCAGCAATCTCGATTCTTAAAGTTTTGATTTTCTCATTATGAAGTGTAAAGTGAAAATCAAGCGGAACCGGGCTTCCCTCAAAATCACCTGCTATCGTCCCAGTAACCACAGTCTCTTCGTTATTCTCTACACAATTTGTGATTTCCGTCGTTACATTAGCAGAACGATTCGCCTTCATAATGTGTGCACTAACTGCTTTTGGTCCATGATATTCTTCTCCTTCATCTACCAGCAAAGCATCCTTTGCAAAGCATTCTTCAAGTAATTCGTCATCATAGACCTCAGAAGCATGATAGTAGTTTAAAATTGTTTGTGGTAAGGTAAATGTTTTCTTTCTCATAGTTATTATTCTCCTTATTATTTTCTAAATTCTAAGTTTATATTGTTCTGACAATCCCACCATCAATGGTATTCTCGGCTCCAATAGAAACATCATATCAAAGATAACCTGACATCACTATGTCAGGTTATCTTTGATATTTTTTATTAATTTTATTTATTTCATTCTTTATCTTATCCCGTAGCTTCAATGGTGCCAATACCTCCATATCAGCGCCAAAGGATAGAATATATCGGATTGCCCAATCATTAACTGGCAACGTGGTTACAATTGTAAAGGAACCATCCTCATTTTTTATAATATCTTTTTCATCGAACTCATCGTAAACACGAAATGCACCTTTGGAAGAAAGATACAAGCGTACCTTAACCCACTTTTCCTTTCGATTCAAAGGTTCTTCCTTTGACCTAACTTCAAAGTTTTTCTCAGCGAAACTCTCCTGTGTTATTATGGCATCTGACATTCTTACAATTTTAAAATTTCTTAAAGTATGTTTGGTTAGGCAGAATGCTTCCAGATACCAGGCATTTACTTTGAATATCAGTTTAACGGGTTCAACCCTGCGCATACTCTTTTCACCGAATGAATTGATATAATTAAATTCCAGTACTCTCCGGCTTAAGATGGCTTCTTTTATAATTGTAAACTGGCTCCTACTTCTTTCTTCACTGCCCCACGGGCTGAAATCCACCTCAATCCAATTTGTTAAGTTTTTATTGAATAAATTACTAAGTTTGTTTAATATTTTATCCGCCTCCGGTGCTTTCGTTATTGAAAGACTCTGGAGGGCATATAATATCTCATCTTGTTCCCTTTCTGAAAGAACCGACTTATCAAAAATATAGTTTTCCAGCAAAGAGATTCCACCTCCCTTGCCTTGAGTAGCATAGATTGGTATTCCTGCCATAGACAGCGTGTCAATATCCCGGTAGATAGTTCTTACCGATACCTCAAAATATTCCGCCAATTCTTTTGCAGTAACTGATTTTTTATTGAGTAAAATATATATAATTTCAAAACGTCTATTTATTTGCATATTATCGTCGAGTATAGTTTTCCTAGACTCCTCCTTCGTGGATTTTACAAATGATTATATAGCGGTACGAACTTGTCACAAATCTATTATTCCAAGTTTATTATAACCCAATAACCCGACAACATCATGTCAAGTTTAATAATTTATTTTACAATACAAAACTTATTTACATAAAAGACCACTCATCTTCAAAATGAAAAAGTGGTCTATTTCATAACAAAATTATTTAATTAATGAAACATGTGGAGTAGAATACTGGTTGCAATGCTATGCATTAAATATCTGACGTTTTGAGCTTTCAAATGACCCAAATAAAATTTATACTAATCAGGTATATATTTCACATTTAAGATGTCGACGTTCCCCTGTATGTTATATTTAAAGTATATATTTATCATCCCCAAACTATGTCCATAGGGTCCTTCAATCCCTTGTATCGCTACGATACATTTTTGTCCTTTGAAAGTTCCGACTTTTGCTTCGTAGATACCCCATCCAGATAGAAAGCCAACTTCATCCCCCTCTTTGTAGTGCTTACTCCGGTATTCCTTAATGGAATCATCATTACCGCTGTCGCTATCAATATAATAACTTGAAGCATTATAATGAACTACTTGTTTCGTCATCTTAGAGGATATAATAAAATCAAATTCATTTTTCCCTCTTGTAATTTTGAATGGAAATTCATAATTACCTTGTTGATTTTTTGGATAATTCATCCGTCTCCACTTATCACCTGTCTGTTTCAAACATAAAAGCTCTTCATAAGGCCTGCAATTAGCATCTGTGCTTGCCGCTATCAATATTTCATTCTTATTATCTCCATCCAAATCGAAGGACTCAAATGCATCAATCCCCATCATTCTGCTATTAGGATCTTCATATTCAAATATTTTCTTTCCATTAAAATGGATCTCCATCTTAGTTTGAGCTCCATCGTTCCTACTAATGATTTTTATCAAATCATTAACGCCATTCCCATCGACGTCTTTCTTCATCTTGTCTACTACCGTTTTATCCGTAGATACCGTAGGTTTTATTGTAGCTGATACTGCAGGCGTAATCGTAGGCATCCCAGATGGAATAACGGTAGGTATACTTGTAGGGGTTAAGGTAGTTGGAATATCATTTACAACTGGGCTAATTGCATTGGTCGGTTTTGCCAACGGAGTTTCATTTGAATTCTGGCTTGTTCCACAACCACCTAGTATTATTGAGAAACATAATAATTGCGATACAATTAAGATTTTAATATTATCTCTCAAGTGTTTCATATATATCCCCTTCCCATGCAAACCAACTTTTCATAAGTAGTATTGTCAAGTTATAACATGGTAATATTATACTTTATCGATTATTTATTATCAATCATAAAGCGTGCTATTGCTTAAGAGTTTATTCTTTTTTTATTTATTATAATAAAATTTTAATTGACTATAAATGAATGATCATTTATTATATAACCATAACGAGGTGGCTTATGAGAAGAAAAGATAATGAAAAAGAAAGATGTATTAAAGATGCAGTTATAAAGCTCATCCTTCAAGAGGGCTTTCATGGGACTTCTATCTCAAAAATCGCTAAAATGGCTGGTGTATCACCGGCAACCGTTTACATTTACTTTGAGAATAAAGAAAATATGCTGCAGGATATCTATAGCGAGGTATCTGAAGAAATATATGATTATTTGTTGGGGCAAATCAGATGTGATATGGAAGGTAATCAATTGATCGAAATGCTCGTAAGAAGTTACTACAATTATATATTGGAGCATAGAGAAGTTTTCAGCTTTGTGGAACAGTTCTCCAACTGCCCTTCCCTCGCTGATAGCTGTTCCGGTAAAACAGGTATCTGTAATATCTACACACTGATTGCGAATATGAAGAAAAATCAGATTATAAAGGACTATAATAATGATAATCTGCTTGCAATCATCTTCTATCCAGTTAAGGCAATTGCAACAGATCATCATAAAACAGAGGAAGAACGGGCGATTTTACTGCAAGAAATGATTAAAATAATACAGTCAGCAATTCTCATATAAGTCTTTCCTTGCGGGATTATTTTGTAGATCAAATCTTCAAAAGGTCTCGCAATTATTTCAACTATAATTAAATGAACATTCACTTATACTCATAGAAAGGATGATATATATGACAAATTTAGACAATAACAATCTACGAGGAATTGTAATTCCTATATCAAATACCGTATTATTGCCCGGTGTTGAGACTATGATTTATTTGGAGTCACCGGATGAATTACTCTTACGCTACTTAGAAAGTGATAGTACCATAAATATTGCTCTTCCGGTCAAACAAAGTTTTGACCCAGAAGAACAATTAGAAGATGATTTTTACAAAATTGGTGTGTCCTTTCTTATTAACAACGTTGAGAGAAAGGATACAGGCATTCGCCTAACAGTCAAAATTACTGACAGAGTACAAATATCAAAACTGCACATTGAGGATAATATTATACAAGCAGATTATAAATCAAGTCCTGATATTATAGACTTAGATGAAATAGGTAATAAAGAAGTTCTTGGCTACCTGAAAAAGCTTGTTCGTGACATAAGTGAAAAATTCCGTGGTGGAGATCAATACATTAAGATTGTCGATGAATTTGATGACATTAATACGATGATTGGTTACCTGAGTCAATTTATGCCTTTATCAAATCAAGCGAAATATGAATTACTTGAGATCGAATCTTTAAAGGAACGCAGCTTACATTTTATGGATGTATTGCTTAAGCAAAAGGAATCCATTGAGCTAAATATGCAAATAAATGAAAAGTTCACAGAGAAAGCAAATAAACATTATAGAGAGCAAATGCTAAGAGAACAGCTGAGAGTCATTCAAGCGGAATTAAATGAGGGCAAACGAGAATCAACAAAAAAGGACAAAGATTATTTGTCTAGAATCGAAAAGGCAAAGATGCCACTAGAAATCAAAAATGCTGCCCTCGAAGAATTGGACAAACTAGAAGCTCAAGGGCCTTCCGGTTCAGAACAGAATGTGATTCGCAATTATCTTGAGCTATTAATACAACTCCCGTGGAAGAAATCAAAATCCAAGGCAGCTAATCTTGAAAAAGCGCGCACTATCTTGAATGAACAGCATTATGGCCTAGAAAAAGTAAAAGATAGAATTATTCAACACTTAGCAGTACTCCAATTAAAGAAAGACAAAAAAGGATCTATCCTCTTACTAGTGGGTCCTCCCGGAACTGGCAAAACAAGTCTTGGAAAAAGCATTGCTGAAGCCCTTGACCGAGAATATATTCGATTAAGTCTTGGCGGAATTCGTGACGAAGCGGAAATCAGAGGCCATAGAAGAACATATATTGGCGCTATGCCTGGTAGAATTATACAAAGCATTAAGAAAGCAGGTACCACTAATCCCGTTATGATTTTAGATGAGATTGACAAGTTAATGACCGGCGGCTATAGCGGTGACCCTGCTAGTGCCCTACTTGAGGTACTCGACCCCGAACAGAACAACAGCTTTACAGATCATTATCTGGATCTTCCTTATGATTTATCCGATGTGTTCTTTATCGCTACTGCCAATTCATTAGAAACTATTCCGGGTCCATTATTAGATCGTATGGAAATCATTCAAATATCCAGCTATACATCGAATGAAAAATTCCATATTGGTAAAAATCATTTAATTCCATCGGTGTTACAAGAGCATGGACTTAAAAAGGATCAACTGGTTATTGAAGATGAAGTATTACAAAAAATCATTGGAGATTATACCCTTGAAGCAGGTGTAAGAGGACTGAAAAAGCAACTGGCCGCTCTTGCTAGAGTAACTTCGGAGAAGATCGTCTCCGGTAAAACTGATCTACCCTACAAGGTCAAAGCGGAAGAACTAGAAGACATCCTAGGCAGACAAGTCTCCCGTCATGATAAGGCACAAAAAGATAATCCTCCTGGCGTGGTTACAGGTCTTGCTTGGACTCCGGTAGGCGGAGAGATTCTCTTTATTGAAGCCACTGATATGCCAGGTGGGGGTGATGTGATACTTACCGGAAAGCTTGGTGATGTCATGAAAGAATCAGCAAAAATCTCCTTGAGTCTGTTAAAATCAAGACTTCCTTTGAATACGGTTAACTTCAAAGAACGTGATCTACATATCCACGTTCCCTCCGGATCGGTTCCCAAGGATGGTCCATCTGCAGGTATCGCCTTATTTACCGCACTTTCATCTCTTGTTACCGGAATGAAAGTAAACCCTAAAATTGCTATGACTGGAGAAATCACCTTAAGAGGTGCTGTGTTACCCATTGGAGGTTTGAAGGAAAAATTATTAGGGGCGCAGCGTGCAGGAATCACGAAAGTACTTATTCCAAAGGATAACGTAACTGATCTAAAGGATGTTCCTGTAGAAGTGAAAGACCAGCTTACCATCATACCTGTTGAAACCGTAGAAGATGTTCTTCGAGAAACACTAGGGATATCACTACCAAGAATTGAACATATCTTCGTACCACAGGGATCTAGGGATTTCATTTTGAATGAATAATTGGGCACATTGAGAAATAGGCTGTTGCAAAATAATAATTCCTATAAGGAAAATGTTATTTATTTTGCAACAGCCTATTTTAATTTCTATTGTTCTACTATCGTTATGCATATAAAAATCCATTTGCAAAATTATTAAAAGACAATTCTATTACTTTTTGACCTAATGTATTCGGATGAGTACCATCCTCACAAAGTAACTCTTTCACCTTCCCGGACTTTATAAACTCTGCTCTTAAGTCAACTATTGGAGTTTGTTTCTCCAATGCAATTCTTTCAATCATTTTAGAATAACTCTCCTGATGATAGTAAATGTTCTTGATCTCACCTAGCCATATCAGAATATTTTTTTTATTTAAATCTCTGCAAAACCAATTAAAAAAGCTTTGAGGTTCTAGTGGAGGTAATGTAGTCAATATTGGCAGAATACCTTTTTTCTTTAACATATCAATAATATCACAGTATGTTTCTTTAAATATTTCGATTGGCGTATTTGGAGAATAAATCCCCTCAGGATTTTCCGATATAGCTTTCCAATTATAATCGCAATCATTTCCGCCGTAATCCATTAAAATAGCATCACATCTGATATTTTTCTCCAAGCCTTTTTTGAGCATATTTCTTCCTTTTGTTACTGTACAACCAAAGCTTGAATAATTTTTAATTTGAATAGAGTACTTTTCGCTTAATATATCAACATCAATATTATTATTAACATAATACTTTTTGTTTTCAGGATTGATTTGAATTCCTTTCAAAATCGAATCTCCGTATACTCCGATATTCATCATTTTATTTAGCATTTCTTCATCACCTACTTCTCATTACTTTGTAATATAGTATTCATAACTACATCATAAGCTTTTTATTATCATTTGTCAAATATAACTTTTCTATTCATATTTTAAAAATGAGGCTGGCGAATAAATTGCCAACCTCACTATATCCCATCACCTCAATTCAAATTCCCACGTCTCCATCTCTTCGTATACAGGAATAAATCCAAACATTTCATATAATTTAACCGCTTTTTCGTTGCAAGCTGCTACTGTTAAAAATATGGGCGTACGATGTGTTTGTTGAAGTTTTGCAACAACAAATTCTAATAATTTCTTTCCGTAGCCTTTTCCCTGAGCCTGCGGTGCAACCATGACTCTCTCAACTTCATAACAGTTTTCCTCTTTGTTGTGATTAATGCGGATACTTCCAACAAGTGCCTCGTTTTCAAACCAAAGATATGTTTCACGATTACGTACTTCGTCGAGCGGGAAAAACTGTCGTATATTGCTGTGCATTTTAGCAAATAAGTCAATGAAAATCTCATTTCCGACCTTTTGATATATATCATAATATTTGTCCTCAAATAAAACCAACTTCGACTCTAAATCCGAGGTCACACCCCCGCCTCTGTACTCCATTCTTGTAAACCATGCGTAAACCATGCCGTTTACAACGTCAATTTGTAACGGATAATTCGCTTTCAAAATTTCTCTCCTTTTTCTTTAGCAATTGCCTACTGAATTTGTTTATTTCATTATATTGCAACTGGATTCTCTCAAAACTGTCTTGTATTGTTTGCTTACTCAAACCATTTAATGCACCCTCTACATCTTTTGCGAAATTATGTGGAATATAAGCATCTTTTTGGGTTATCAATCGATTTAAACTTCCTTTTTCGTTCAGCATAAACATTCCATTTATAGCATAAAGAACTTGTAATAAACTGACTGCACATCGGAACAGAGAACCGGCAGCATATAGAATATCTCCCTTTCCGATTGACTTCTTACCGCACTGTTGGGAGAATTCACATTCCCAGAGAAATTTGTCTATAACAGCGTCACGGTAGCTTTGGGGAATATTCACTAGAGCCTCTTTCTGTTGTGTGATAATATTGTTATTGCTCTGTAATATTCTACAGTATACAACCTCACCCATATAGATTGAATTCACAAATCCAAACGGATGACCGCACTGATAGTCAATAGAGATTTTTCCATCAATACAATCTTCTATCACCGTAATTACTTTTCTGGAGTTTCTAAACAGGATATCCACTGCAATTCCGTTAATCTGTAACCATCCTCCGCCGTTGATCCAAGGACCCCAATCACCGGGATTGGTTATTATATTATTTCGGTGTTCATCATCAAGTAAGGTAGCCTTTTGCTTGAAGGTTGAGATATCAAAGTTCGCTTCATCATAGTAAATTCCGATATCTATATCCGATTCCTTAGTTGCGGTACCAGTAGCATAGGAACCACCTAAAACAATTGCGTCAATCCCACTTATTCCGTTAAATGTTTGTACAATTTGTAATAATATGCTCTCTATTATATTAGTCACAATAATCTCTCCTATCAATTTGTAGCAATGTAATTCACACTCTTCCTATTACATACTACACTTCCTCCTTGGACGTTTATCATAACCGCAGAGTATAAATCCTCCCTTACAATACATGGATGTGCTGTAGATTGGTCGGGTCGTGATTTTAATAGTATTTATTATTTTGGACATTGATAGCGTGGTTTCCCTACGCTACCTTTTCCATATTCAATCGCCTCAGTAGGACATTTACAGATGCATGCCATACAATGGGTACATTGCTTGCCCCAAACAGGTTTATTTTCTAATAACTGTATGTTGTTTAATGGACACTCTGTAACACATTTACCACAGCCTATGCATTTATCATCTACCTTAAATTTATCTGCCTTAACGATAAAGGGATAAAACAAATCATTAACAACTGAGCTTCTTATTTTATCAGATGTTGATAATTTTATACTCAGAAAATTCTCTTTATGTTGAATGGTTTCTATGCATTCCTTAATAAGTGGCTCAGCATGCTCTATAATCCGTTTTGCCTCTTCCTGTTCGGGTGCATCATATAGCGCTATGTAATTTTCCGGCATGACTATCCCCTTCACACCGCCATATAAAAACAACTTCTTTTTGCATAACACGGACAAATATTTTTCAGAATTTCCAATATCATTTCCACAAGTTAATATAAAATATGCCCGAGTATTTTCAGAAAATTGTGTTCTTTCAATCCACCTCTCAACAACTCTTGGAATTCTCCATGCGTAAGTTGGCAACACAAATACGAAAGGTTTTTGAGATTCGATTCGTGATGTATTACTTGTCTTTATTCTATTATTTATAGATAATAAATCGTCTTGCAACTCTTCTGCTACTCTTTTTGCAATATAAGCACTGTTACCAGTTCCACTAAAATATAAAATCATAACTTTCCACTCCTTTAAGGCACATATATAAGAGAAAGAACTACACATAACTGTTTGTTAACTAAGCCTTCTGTTACTTTTTCCTATTTGTATTCATTATAAATCATAATCGCATTTAATAACAAGTAAAATACCCCAATATCGATAAACAGAAGTTACTTTTCCATCTAAATTTAATGACAAAACTTGTCACTTATGTTATATTTATGTAGCTGTGACTAATAAACCAGGAGGAAAACAATATTGTCAAATCTCATTATGCGTCAGAACAAAATCAAATCCTATCTTTATATGTTTTGCTTGATGCTTCTTTTTGGAACACTTGGCTCCTTCATATCTAATACTTTTGAATGGGGTCTGTCTGGAACAACTATATTTTTATTGGTAAGTGCAATTATTAATTTTATTGCTTATTTTTATTCTGATAAAATCATATTAAAGAGTTCAAAATCAAAATTACTAGATCGCTCCGATCTTCCGGAACTATTTGATATGGTTGAACAACTCAGCGATGAAGCCAAAATTCCAGTACCGAAATTATACTTAATCGACGATCGGAGTATGAATGCATTCGCTACAGGCAGAAATCCCTCTCATGCTGCAGTCGCAGTAACCCGGGGCCTTGTAGAAAAACTGACGCCCGCAGAAACTAGGGCAGTTGTCTCTCACGAAATTGCTCATATAAGCAATTGGGACACCTTACTAATGACTGTCATATCAATTGTAGCAGGTTTTATTAGTATCATGTCTGATATTTTTTGGAGAAGTCGATTGATCAGTAAGGCTCAAGATAAGGATCGCTCCGGAACTCTATCCATCCTTGGAATGGTACTAATTATATTTGCTCCCATAGCCGCTTTGTTAATACAGCTTACCATATCACGTAAACGAGAATTTATCGCCGATGCATACGGGGCCAAGATATCAAGTGATCCTCTATCACTTGCTTCCGCTTTAAATAAAATCAGTCGCGATCATAGACCATTACCTAACATGACTCAATCGGTGGCTCACTTATGCTTCACAAGCCCTTTAAATATATCGAATGTGATTGACAGAATATTTTCAACACACCCACCGATTGAAGAACGTATAAAAAAACTAACCGCACAAAACGAGGAGGAAAAACAAAATGAACGAACTTGAGAACATTGATGAAACCACTGTATCTATACCTGATTCGGAACAAGAAGTGACAGATGATAATTTAAAAATGGGTGCATTGGTTGATAAAGACATTAATTGCGCTGGATGTAATCTTGTTGTATCCACTGATGATGCATATTGCTTTGTGGATCGAGAAGGAAATGATGTTTATTATTGTGAAGAATGTAAAAAAAGTATAGATCAATCACTAGCACTAGAAACAAAAAATCCAAATATAATCGGCGCTATTTTATTAGGATTACTTGCAGCTGTTGTATCCGGTGCTATCTGGTGTGCGATTGAGTATTTTACCGGATATACGATTGGTTATGTAGCGATTGCAGTTGGGTTCTTAATCGGTTGGGGAGTTATTCTAGGATCAGGCAAAAAAAGAGGATTTATTTTGCAGATAATCAGTACCGTAATTACATTGTTCACAATCCTTGCTGCTACATATATGACCTTTACCTTTTCATTACATGATTACTTAAAGTCTGAGGGAATAAATCAATTTCTATGGATATCACCCTTTGATCCTGACCTAATCTCAAACATCATATCTCCTATGGGACTATTTATCTGGGCTATCGGTATTGCGTCAGCATTTAAAGTACCCGCTGCCAAAAAAATATAATGGGCTTGCTTCAATATAGTAAGTAAATATAACAATATATCTTTATGACAATAAAGCCGGGCTATCTCCCGGCTTTATTGTTTTTTCTGCTATAACTAATTCATTTTTTCTGCCAACATTTTTATACGCTCTAGAGCCTTAGGAAGCGTGATATTAAAAGTTTCTTCTTGTTC
This sequence comes from Bacillota bacterium, assembly GCA_023392615.1. Classification (GTDB taxonomy): domain Bacteria; phylum Bacillota; class Clostridia; order Lachnospirales; family Lachnospiraceae; genus Mobilitalea. The sequence continues at coordinate 73,957 of JAEVYT010000041.1, forward strand.
TTGCGGAACATCAGTTGTAACCGTTAACGTAGTTACTCCGTTTTTTTCGGTAAGGGCATAACTTTCCGACCCTCCGGTCCATTCTTTTTCACGAATCTGTTGCCCATTTTCTTTCGTGTCTGCATCATGAATAAATAATACAAACTCATTAGGATCTAGTTTTTTAATCAGACTGGTCACACCATAACCACCGGATGATAAAAACTGAATTTCGTTTCCTTCTTTCATTATTCCCTTTATATATGTTCCTTCATCAATAATATTTGCCCAATTACGGAATGTTTCCTCCTCCCAAAGAGTCAACCAAACTCTCTCTTTTGAGGCGTTTATTTCGATTGATAATTGAATTTCTTTCATATTTTCCTCCAAAAATGTATTTTACGTACTTAGAAATTAACTAAATAAATTATACCATTAAAATCTTTGGTTAAAAAGAAAAAGTGTATCCATTAAATTACATCTTAGGCTACACATCCTACTGTTAAAAATATTACTTTAGTTTTAATTATAAAACAATAATTAGTATAGGGATCAGTTTTAAAACAAATTAAAAACACATTATTCGACACTATATCATATATTATTAAGTAGATCTTTTTCTCTAATTTTAATAAGGAGTGATAAATAATGCAAAACGAAACCGAGAAAGTTGATAATACTGAGATTGATATTGCTACGTATCCTCACTTTGTACCTGTACCTTTGTGTTATCAAGAAACCGTATACACTTGTGGCGTAGCATGCGTTCAATCCATACTTGCAAATTATGGTATCATATATCGTCAAGATACATTAATAGAATTGTTACAACAAAAACCAATACTTGGCACTGATTATCGTAATATCATTAACTTTATGCAAAAACTTGGGTTCCAAGCATCATTTAATATAGATATGAACATCGATATTCTTAAATCCTATCTCGACATCAAAATTACTCCTATTCTTATCATACAAGCCTGGAAAGATGACAATATTGACTATGAATTTGATTGGAAAGATAATCATTATGTAATCGCCTGCGGATATGACGAACATAGGATTATATTTATGGATCCTTATACGCTCGGAAATTATACTTATATTTCTAACACCGAGCTTATGAAACGTTGGCATGTCGTAGATCAGTTCGGTAATCATAATTACTTCAGTGCTTTAATTATAAAAAACGAGAACTTACCAATAACATACACGCCCAAGTTAATTAAACATCAAGACTAAAGATTCAATTAAAACACCTAAATATTATCGCATGATGATGTTCTGATCAATATAATAATATGGCGGATAATCAGTTACCCGCCATATCTATTTATACTAAATTTATTACCCAATCCGAAACATCCTACTTCCCCTTAAAAAGTGTCCATGGCTCTGATGGTCGATCGGCAAGAAATTCTCTCTGCCATTCCCATTGAGGATGTTCCTTTAAAAACATTTCCACATTAAAGGGAACACAGCACGACCGGCCGTATCTTGCCCAAAAAGAAAAATCTTTTGCAAGGCTACTTGATACTATTTTACCATCAACTGCACCTCCTGGATTAAAGGGTTTATCTCCGGCCTTACCGGTGTATTCATACGGATCAACATCCGAATGCCCACATATTGTACGATTACTTGGTTTGTATATCCCCAAATATACATCATAATGATCTTCCAGCATTAATGCACCATTTTCTATATCAATCTTTCCGTAGTTTAACTCCATTAACTGATTCCATCTTACTCTTCGTGCTCCATTTCCACGAATATCATTATATTCTGTATCCACACACTCCAGATTTCTAATTCGAACATCCTCTGCCTCGTTAAATCCGGTAAAATATCCATTCTTCAATTTGTCAAAACTACTGTACTCAAGTCCTAATTCAAAACGAGCAATTTCATTTGTATTGGTGTCTCCAAGAAGCCAACTATTTGCGATACCTCCATTATTATCTTTTTCCATGATACATGCCCATTCTTCCATCGTCCTTGCATATTGCTTGGCTTTTCGTACACGTGAAAATTCAGGCACTCCACCTTCTTTGTAATTACTAAATCCATTTATCGTGGTAGCAGTACCCATAATTCCTGCACTCGTAATAAAAAAGTCCGACATACTGTGAATAAATCCAGGAATGCATTGCATCATTATTCTATATCCATCAGTTGGTATAATATCCAGAATCACATAGAAGTATTGTGCCAAGAAAAAATCCCACCAAGTATTATGCCCCATCACGATTCCTTTATCTTTAGTAGCATCACCGGTAGCGACAAATGCACTGCAACGCTCCTTTTTATCATTTCCCCAACTCTCCAAATTACTTTTATGACTTGGCCACCAATAATATATAAGCTCAATATATCCATTCATCACCAACAAAGCATCAAATGGAATTTTATAGCCAGCCTCCTCTGCTCCGTCTATAATTCCTTGCAGTTCTTCAATAAATTCACCATCAATCCGAGGTAAAAAGAGCTTATGTGCTGCTTCCATAAAATACTGAATGTTTTTTCCCGTATTTAAATATGTAATGGCGGACAAATTTTTAAATACATTAGCAATATCCTTCGCCAGATGATATCCATGTTGAAATCCTCTTTCACAAGGAACACCTTCAATATGTAAAAAAGTCCAACCATTTTCTCTGAATAAGTACGAGCCAGTCATATTCGCTTCTTTATCATTATTCATGTATACCTCCCATATCACCATTAACTTTATTTATGAATATTGAATGCATGAATCACAATTATGAGTATGTACTGTTATTCACGCCAATTCCCATTATATTATAATAGGTGATTATTCTTATAACAGTATATTACTTTGCTTCACTAATTGTTCATGTAAAAAGATTCAATCCTGTACGCAAAAATCCCTCAAACTTTTTCGTTTGAGGGATTTTATTATAATTAAACACGTAGTTGTACTTGTAGATTAACCAAACAATGACAAGAGAATGCCCGCAGCCACAGCGGAACCGATTACACCTGCCACATTAGGTCCCATGGCATGCATTAACAAGTAATTGCCCGGATTTGCTTTCTGCCCTTCAACCTGTGATACACGAGCAGCCATAGGGACAGCAGATACTCCTGCCGAACCAATGAGGGGATTAATTTTACCTTTCGTAACCCAACACATAAACTTTCCGATTAATAGTCCTCCAACAGTACTGAACATAAATGCAGCTAATCCAAGAATTATTATTCCTAACGTTTGTGGTTTTAGAAACTCGGAACCGGTTGCCGTAGCACCCACGGTAACACCAAGAAAAATTGTTACAATATTAATCAGTGCATTCTGAACCGTATCGGATAGTCTCTCAACCACCCCTGATTCTTTAAAAAGATTACCTAACATTAGCATTCCGATTAACGGAGCCACAGATGGCAATAGTAATATACAGAATATCGCTACCATAATGGGAAAACAAATCTTTTCCACTTTGGATACAGTTCTTAACTGTTCCATTTGTATCTCGCGTTCCTTTTTCGTGGTTAGTAACTTCATGAGTGGTGGTTGAATCAATGGTATAAGAGCCATATACGAATATGCGGCTATTGCAATAGATGCTAACAAATGAGGTGCAAGCCTTGTTGTCAGATAAATTGCAGTAGGGCCATCAGCACCTCCTATAATACCGATAGAAGCTGCCTCCTGAGGGGTAAACCCAATGATATTAGCTATAACAAATGCTATTACGATACCAAACTGTGAACCTGCTCCTATTAACAAACTGCACGGACGGGCAATTAATGGCCCAAAATCTGTCATTGCACCAATCCCCAAGAATATCAATGAAGGATAAATTCCTTTCTTAACACCCAAATATATGTAATATAATAATCCGCCGACATCGTTTGAATCAGATGGTGCATTCATCAACCCGGTCAATGGAAGATTTGCTAGAAGCATACCAAATGCGATCGGCAATAAAAGGAGTGGTTCAAATTTCTTCCCAATAGCAAGATATATTAGTACACAGGCTACAATAATCATTATTATGGACTGCCAGGTAAGCGATGCAAATCCTGAGTCTGTAAGTAACTTAATAATTGAATCAATAAACATTGTTGTTCTCCTTTTTTAATTGTCTACCAGTTGCTATTTCCAAATCATGTTTTCTTCTTTTCTAGATTATTAATAATAAATGAAAATATTTTGATTAAAAACCAAAGTGACCCTAATACAGTAAACACTACTGCCATAACAAATAATGCTACAAGAATAGTTTCAGTTATCGACATTTTTTCTCCTCTCTTCTATCAAGAAATGTTTTATAAAGTATTTTTGGGAAATAAAAAAGAGCGCTTCAATTAACGAAGCCCTCCACCCTATAAGCTCAAAACTTGAAACAGTTTATATAAACTGCCAACCGGAAAATACAATCTAATTTTAACATCTAGGATTCGCACTGTCAATTACGATACTAAAAATTAAGCAAAGCAAACTTATAGCGAGTCTTCAGCTTTTTGTATTATTGTACTCATAAATATATCTTCTGTGGCTATTCTTCCGATTAAATGAATGAGGGTTTCCAGGCACCGAACCTCCGCTTAAATTATCTTGCGAATATTTCGACACCTAGAGACCCTCTATGTTATTTTATTTATTCCGTAACTAGTGCATATGCAGATATTTTACGTATTCTCCACGTAATCAACATAGATAATAAGTAGGAGAACACAACAGTTACAACACCAAACGCCACTATCCAATATGGATCTACAATAAATCCGGCCTTCATCACACCCATACTTTTCATGGAAAGTGACATCATCGGGTTTGTATAAAATGCTCCAAGTAGTGTTCCAATTACAGCTCCTATAGTGATTGGAATTGTAAAGCTGATGGAAAGCTGATTCATTAATTGATAAGTGGTAAAACCAATTGCTTTTTGAATTCCAAGCTCTCTCTTTTTGCGAATTACTGAAGAGCTAATAACGAAATATAATACCAACGTAACTACAAGCAAGGTAATAACTAACATTGCTAGCCCCATGGCTGCTACTATCTTCTGATAGGATGCCATACCCTCTGCCATTCCTTTATCGAAATTTACAGCTGTAAGCAACATACTCTTATCAAATTTATTCTCTAATTTTTTAACAAATTTTTCAGCATCTGTTCCTTTATTTAGATATATATATAACGATTGATGTTTATAATTACTGTTAATCCTTCTATAGTCTTTTGCAAGAATGGAGGTATTCAATCCACCCATCTGAGAACCGTTTGATAAACCAACCACTTTAAATTGTTCCTTATTTGCACCGAAACCAACATTGACCGTATCTCCAATGGTTTTATCCAGTCTTCCTGCCAATATTCCGGCAAGTGTGATCTCATTTTTATTTTTTGGATATCTTCCTTCATATACCAATTTTGTCTCTTTTTTATCATAGTTATCCATTACATAAGCTGCAACTTCCATACCATCGACTTTTATTTTCACTTCGTCTAAATACTGTACTTTCCGTACATCGTCCATATTTTTGATGGATTTCACCGCTTCTGTTTGATCCTTTTCCGGATTAAGCACAGCAATTGCGTTACAAATCTCCATTCCTGGAACCTCAGCAAACGCTTTTGTATCAATTGTGGTATTGTAATACATAATTACGCCAAATACACCACTGAACGTAACTGCGATAAGAATAACAATAATCATTACATTTTGCTTCATACCTTGTAATACAGATTTCAAAGCTAAAGCAATTGGTAAGTTGCGATTTGCCTTTTCAAGCTGCAAGTGATTTCTTTTATACTTGCGAGCAGTGGTTTCACCACGAAGTGCATGAATAGGACTCAACTTACTGATGTGACGTGCTGCTATGAATGCTATGAATATAACAATCAGTAGTAATATTAATAATGCTATCCCGCTGATGCCGGCATCAAAACCTTGTTCCCATTTAAGCCCCGATTGTTGCTCAAACACGGAGGAGACTGCTGGCAATACAGGATAAGAAAGAGCAATTCCAAGGAGACTTCCAATTCCTGCGATCAATGAAAACTGGAGTATAACCGACAGAATTATTTGCTTACTTGTATAACCGACGGACTTTAAGGAACCAATCTTCATGATATCTTCTTCAATGCTGTTTACAATTCTAAATCGAACTACCAGCAAGCATACAATCACGATAATTGTTGCAAACAATACCATCATTGCTGAAACCATTGTTGCCATCATACAACGAGCCATCTCAATCAGTTCTACATCAATAGTAACAAGCATCGTAGATGGATCCGCTGCCATTAACGAAGCAGAATTTAAATTAAGTAAGTCGCGGATTCCGTTTTCAATGGAAGGTACGTTTTTCACATCATCCACATTGGTAAATACCACATGGGTAAGGTATTCGGGTTTATTTAAAATGCCCTTTACCTTCTGATAGGAATCTTTTGGAAGATAAAAGCTGATATAACCGGTGTCTGTAGAACTAAAATAGACATCTTCAGTATAACCCTTTACGGTAAAGGTGATTGATTTTTCTTTTTTCGTCTCTTCCTCGGTATATTTAAGAACGATTTTGTCATTTAACTGATAACCGCTGACCGCTTTAAAAATATCCGGAACATAAACAGACATATCTTCAGCCTGCAAATGTTCACCAACGTATTTCCACTTGCTTATATCCCTTTTTTCATCCATATTGGTGAACATGATTGGAAAGGTTTTTTCCTCCCCCTTAGATAATATTTTTGACTCAAGCACGAGACCTTCCAAGGTTTGTGTTTGCTTCACATGTTCATTTTTATCAATATATGTTTTAACTTCATCTTTATATATCTTATCCGGTAACGCAAAATAGGCATCCGAAGATTTAAGTTCCTCTTTAATATTACTAAAATAGCTGCCATAGTTAATCACAACCAAAAGACCTGCGTTCAGAAGAAGTGCTGCTATAAGAAACATAATCACCAAAGTCGTGGAGGAAGATTTTGTTTTACGTATATTCGCCATTGCAAGCATCCATAATTTTTTCACATTACCACCCCATTTCAGAAAGGAAGGTTTTGATTTTTTCATGTCGTGTTTTATCCCCACTCACATATTTGCCCAAATTACATTCACCACTGATTACACCATCTTTTATATAAATGATTCGATTGCCACGTCTGGCAGAACGTAAATCATGTGTAACCATAATAATGTTTTGACCCTCATTATTGATATCGGTCAAAACATCCAGCACTGCATTTCCCGATGCAGAATTTAACGCTCCGGTTGGTTCATCAGCAAAAACAACCCTGGGTTTGTTAATCAAAGCACGAACGATTGCAGCACGTTGATTTTCTCCCCCCGAAAGCTGAGTTGGGAACTTTCTCCATATCATTTCGGATAAACCAACCTTTTGTAGCATCTCTTTCGCATTTGCAATAATCGTTTTTTTGTCTCCACTGATCAAAAGACCACTTGCCAATATATTATCTAAAACACTCATATTTTCTAGCAAGAACATTTGCTGAAATACAAAACCACAATTTTTCCTACGAAATACAGCCAACTTATCATTATTTAAATTAGCAATATTAGCATCAAAAAAGTGAACTGCTCCGCTTGTCGGTCGATCCATCCCGGATAATGCATAAAGTAAGGTGGATTTACCCGCACCCGATGAACCCATAATAACTGTGTAATCACCTTCATAAAATTCAATATCAAGGTTTTTTAATACCTGTTGTTCCTGCGAACCTGATTTGAAGCTCTTATTGAGCTTATTGGTCTTTAATATTATCTTTGCCATTCTTTCTCTCCCTTTAAATATTTAATTAATAGCTGAACACCTAATACAATTACTTTACGTTTTAATTCTCTTGGTTATAATTGGTATCCTTATTACAATAATTACATTATATTGGTAATTATAACATTGTAAATATCTGATGCTTAAGTGGTAAGTTTTTAAAAGTAAGAGGTTTATATTTCATAGTGAAATTATTTAATTATAAAAATTAACGGTTGCCTGTTCTTTCGAACCGGTAAGCAACATCATCTTATAGCAGTTATTTCCCTCCGTGATCTGCTTGGAATAATTTTAACATTTGGTTGCATTTCTTATATCTTTCTCCGATATGAGTTGGAGGTATTTGGAAGGATATTTACTGGTGTAACTCTAGAATATAAGAATTGTGAAAAAGAAGTAATATGGTATCTCAGTGGACAATCATACTATGATTGTCCACATATTCATTTGGTATGTAATGTATTTTTACTACCCCCACTCTCCGTATAGAGCAGTTTCCTATCAAGATAAAAGGACGTGAAAGTTCACACTTTCACGTCCTCTAATATAGCAATTTCCATTTTTATATTCCATAGTATTAACGAATACTTCTTAATTGCTTACGTTATATAATTCAATTCTCCTTCAATGTAATATATCAATCACAATCTATATAATGATTATATTTTATACAAATGCTTTTATTTGTTCAATAATATGTTTTTATTACTCTTATTGCATTATTTCTTTCGTTCCCTTCCAAACTGAATAACTTTCCTATAAACACGTATAAGAATATTTTGCTTAGTATGGAGAGGAGTTTCGCAATTCCTCCTTCTGGAGCAGATGCAACTTCGAAAGATTAATATACTGAGAATTACTGCCAGCAATAATATTCCTGAAACTATCGTCCACCAAACCCATATGGGTTGATGAACCTTATAATAAATAGTACCATTTTCCTGCTGCTTACCCATATGCACCGTATAGTCAATCGTGTATTTACCTAACTGTGCATATTTGGTAGCCCATGTAAACCGAAAATCCTTGGTGGTTTTAATCAGTAATTCATCCGATTGTACCCCCTCATAAATAAGGTTTTTCTTGCTATCTGTAACTCGTAAAGTCACGGAAACAGGTAATCGTTGTGTGCCAACATTCTGTACTTTGGCATGAAATTGCACCCTTTCACCCTTATTTACATCATTGGCGTATACTTGTAATAGTTTTCCTTTTTGTTCCCCCACATTAAACTCTTTTTGGTATTCTAATAAAGTATCGTTCTTTTGAGTTGCCTTTAAATGGTATATATAATCGCCATATTTCCAGGGTGTAGAGGGAATCGGTGTATCAACCCGTCCATAATATTCTTGCGTCGGATAGGGGTTCATCGTTACCTGATTTTTTTGTTGCCATATAACCTCTCCAGTATCTTTTCTCTTTATGTCAATGCTAACATCTACCTTTTTGCTCTTAACAAAAAAGTTGCATAATATGCTATGAAATGCCACCTCTTGAATGGGCGCTATATCCTTGACATTACAGGTTGCCTTAACCAGTCCTTCCTTACGAAAGATAAGTCTTAACGAATTTGTTCCATATGCAGTAACGGAATCCTTATTCTCTACCTGTGCAATAAATGAAATGGATAGATCATATATTCCAATCTTTATTTTATTCAATTGAGACAATTTGATCGTGATTTCTTTTTTCTCATTCTTCTGTAAAGTTAAAATATCTGGAGCAATTGATATCGGAACTCCGTCTCCATTATCGATTTTTGCTTTTAACTTAACTGCTTTCCCTCTATTCATGACAACGATCTTGACTGTCTTGGATGTATCCTTTATAACACCTAGATCAACATAAGCAGGGGAAAGAGAAACCCGGCTTAATCCGGGTTTCTCCTCACCCTGTACATCATAGACTTTTACACTTATGAGCGCTATCATGAATAAAACCATAAAAAACAAAGCTGATTTGATTTTCACGATTATATTCCTCATTTCTATAGTCTTCTACACAGCAGAATAATACTCCACAATTACTGATAGATTCCAGGTCCAATTATGATTAAATGCAGCGTGCATCGGCAGATCCACTAATGTCGAAAAGGTCTCATGGGTACTCGCTTGCGTTGCGTCCCAATTGATCATATAACCAAAATCCAGTGTTACTGTATCATTTTCTGCGGTTGGGAATGTACTTGTTTCCGCAAAATAATTTCCGTAAAACGGAGTATTGATTACTTCCCCTTTTGCCGTATAGTAAGAAGCTGTTGACAGATCCGCCGTATCCCCCACATAAAGATTGTGATCGCTACCTAGGGCTACGTAGATTGTTTTCGAATTTCTCGTCCAAGTATTACCACCATCTGAAGTTGTATAATAGATGAACGTTTTAGAAAAGCTTCCTATTTCAGTTACAGTAGCAGGCATATTAACGCCACCGCCTCCAGAGGTTAACGTACCTGTAATTTGAGGCTGTACATAACCAGTTGCAGCAGTGTCCTTTACAAAGAGCCAGGATATATTATTGATACCACCCGATGCTGGATAGGTTTCCCCGGTATAGTTCAATTTAGCAAAAATATTGGAGTTACTGGCCCCTTCATTAAAAATGATACTTTGACTCGGTGACATATATTTCAGCGAATCAAAGATTACATATTTCCCATCTGCATCCGTTCTTGTATCCACGGCCTGTTGGTCATTAACTGCAAAAGTTCCATAATTGATCGTGCTCTTTTCCATATTTACCTCAACATATTTGTCCGGTGTACCGTTTACAGTTCCTGTCCCTGTATCCGTAGTTTGCTCCGCTGCGAAAGCATAGCTGGACACTGAAACTACCAATAGAACAATTGCTGCAATAACTGCTTTCAGTTTTTTTAACACTCCCTAAAACTCCTTTCCCACTCTACAAACTTAATTATAGATTTCAATTTGTAGATTTCACTTATGAATACTTAATTCGAAATCAATAAATAGATCACAAAAATCTCCATTCATTTTATTAATTTTAATTATAAGAATAATCAAATTGAAGAAATTCATTTATCTTATGATCATTTGAAAAATAAGTATCCACTTATAAAGTATGCTTACCTTTTTCAAATGTGCCCCAAAACAGACCTTACCTATCCACAACTCTACTTTTAGAAAGTAAAAATCTATGATCAAAATATTATTCCATACAGATATGAATTATCAAAAAACCTCGATACGCTTCCATATGTGCACATCGAGGTTAATATATATTTTGTATATGTTTTGTATACATCGAAACAACTTCACCACCAAAATGCAGGATTGTTTGTACCTGTTATTGTTTGAATTCTATTACATTTCTTGTTGTAGAAAAACATCATCTACAAATCAGGCTGGCGTGATACAAGGTGCTTTGTGTATGGTTCTAGCATAAACAGGAGTTTTGTAGTAATTTCCTGTACATTGCAGGGCATGGAATTATTGATCCACCATTCCAATACACCAATAAACCCGGAAGTTAAAAAATGTGTAGTTACATCATTTGAATATGCCTTGTTTTCTGACTTTTCTCCGATAACCTCAGTTACTGTCTGTGCTATAATGTTATATAAGCGGGTACGGAAAAATCCAATTCCCTCATTGTTAAGAAGTAACTTGTAGATTGTAAAATTTTCTTCCAAATATTCAAATATACTTTGAAATGAGCTTTCATCTAGCGTGGCATCAGTATGATCGGCACAGTGATTTAACAACAGCTCAACGTATTTTTCAATACACTTATCAAATATGTCGTATTTATCCACATAATGCAGATAAACTGTTCCGCGGTTTATGTCTGCTCGTTCCGCAATGTCATTGATTGTTATTTTTTCAAAACCTTTTTCGGCCAATAGATCGATGAAGGTATCTATAATCAACTGTCTTGTTTTTTTTATTCTTCTATCCACTGCATTCTCCTCCAGATATTCAACAAAATAGCGCTGCGTGTTGAGTTTTCAACAGTTGAAACAATTGTAACTATTGAAATTCTCTCCACAAACAATATACTTAGGATATCAAACACGTGTTGATAAGTCAACACATGATAATATTGGAGGATCACTTATGAAAATATTAATTTTTGGCCGCGGCGTGATAGGAACACAGTACGCCTGGGCTTTCGAAAACGCGGGGCACACCGTTGAATTCTATGTTCGTGAAGGCCGAAAGGAACAATACGGCTCCTATGTTAACTTGGAACTTTGGGATGCAAGACACAATAAAAAAGAACGAATAATCAAAAAATGGCCTATCGTTATGCACGAAGAGATAAAAAAAGACCACGACTATGACCTTATCTTAATGAGTATCAATCCCGAACAGGTATCAAACGCGGTAAAGCATCTGGCACCACACGTAGGAAATGCAACCGTCCTTTTTTTCAGTAATATCTGGCAAGACCCAAGATTAGCTGTTCATTCGATTCCACGCAGTCAAATGGTATATGGCTTCCCCGGTGCCGGCGGCGGATTTGAAGGAAACACTCTTTACGGCGGACTCTACAAGACAGTTCAGTTTGGAACATTTGAATCCGAGCCTACCAAAAGAGATTTAGAAGTTCGTAAGCTTTTCTCTCAAGCAGGTTTCAAGATAATGGTTCAAAAGGACGTAAAAAGTTGGCTCTGGAATCACTTCATATTTAACGCTGCGATGGAAGTAGAAGTATTAAAAAGCGGAAGTTTTGCAAAAGTACTTTCTTCACGCGAAGCGCTCGATGGATTAGGCCGAAACTTGAAAGATATGATCCCTGTATTGAAAGCAAAAGGCTCAAAACTTGATTTTTTGACAAAAGTGTTAGGTGGTTTACCGCCGAGAGTCATTGGTTTTCTCATGAGTCATGTTATTTTTTCACCCAAAAGCATGCCCTATGCACTTATGGAGCATAACCACTATAAAGTTGGCTATGCTGTATCGGAAGTTATTTCAGATGCTAGAAAGTACGGAATAAAAGTACCACGACTTAATGAAGTAGAAAGCTTAATTAAGGAACAATAAGTAATCCAAGAAAAAAACAATGATAAAAAGAACCGCCTATCGTAGTTTAATAATTACGTTAGGAAGTTCTTTTTTTATGATACTGCGCTGATAATGATAATACTTATTCAATATACTTTACTGGATGCCTAAGAATTGTTTTACACTTTTCTGGAACACTCTTGCGGGGATCACTTAAATAGATTTCATGATGAAATCTATCCTCATTGATATCTATTTCATACCCTTGTTCTTTCGCATATTTCTCCATTCTATTCACGGTTGCCGGTTCATCATCATACGAACCAATATGCATACACTGCACGCACATTCCTTCCTCATAAGTAAAAAATTCTACTATTGAAAAATCAATTTTTTTCTTATGTGTTGCTTCCTGTACTGCCCATTTAAAATCCTCCTCTGTAACAAAATCCGGCAATCGGATCAAAGAAATCCACTGAAAAGTTTCTTTATGCTTATAATCAATACCTTTAACATTCTCTTGCCACCAGAAGCCCTCAAGTGGGGGAACGACATATTCAAAAAAGCCTTTGATCTCATGCGTTCCTTTATAGCTCATTTTAATAGTAAATGCAATTCCATAAAGTAGATTTAAGGCTTTTTTATATTCTCCATCTTCCTCGTTTGGATTTCCCTTTCCTCTAACTGCGACAAAATTCATCCTTGGTATCAGTACAATGGTCGGATTTTTTGTTGGTGCATAATATTCCTTATACTCCTTTTTATAATCAAATGCCATTACATTCATGCTCCATTCTTAGTATTTCAAATACACTTTTCATTATTTGTTGAATAGTTGTAAACAATATAGGAAATTCATTCGTTCTATTTCACTGATTGGTGATTGCGATTGCCCACTTCCAATGAATTATTAACAGAAATGCCTTCCAAAAGCAGTTTGATTGCTTTGACATGATAGGCTGCACAATCATCCCCGCTTAAATTTGGCATAGACATACAGAACTGAGCTGATCCAGATAACATGGACAATACAGCAATACTCATCGACTCCGCATCCGTACCTTTGAATTCTTTTTTATCAATTCCATTCAAGATCACTTGTTTAATATTATTAAATGTTACTTTCATCATTTTTTGTATTGATTCTAATGCATCACTATCGCCAGAAAGTGTTTTGGAATATTCCTCTACTGCATTGATAAGAGGATTTTCACAATCTCTTCCATATAGATCAGCCAATGCTATTAGCTGTTCAGTAGAAGACATAGTCTGATTTACTGGAGCAAACCACTTTTCATTTACTTGTTCTACATGTTGACTTAGTACTTGGAGAAATAGTTCTTCTTTATTCCTAAAATGATGATAGAGATTTCCCTTACTCATTTTGGTCAAACCACATAACTCGTCCATGGTGGCTTGATTATAACCTTTTTCAATAAACAGCGATCGTGCATGAGCTAAAATTATATTTTTAGCTTCATCCGCCAGCAACCTTCGTCTTGCCATAGACCCCTCCCAAGGGACCTATGAATGGACCCTTTTTCTTACAAGAATCTGAAAAATAACATATAGTGCAATGATACCAAATATGCCAATGGATGTAAACCTCATATCAAGATTATATCTGTAAAGAATACTTTGCAATCCCATATCTGCTAAAGATGATGATTTGTAAGACCATAGCGATGTGTTAAATATGTTAACTGCAAAATGAATTGCAATTGGTGCAATAAGACCATTAGTTTGATACGCTACAAATCCCAGGAACAAGGCCATAATCAAGTAATAAGTAGGCCCCCAAATTCCATTACCGCGAATTTCAGCGTTAAATCCATGAATCAAAGTAAATAAAATGGATGTACAGAGAATACTCCAAAAAGCACCCCCTTTTAATGGCCTGAACATGCGATATATGTATCCTCTGAACAAAATTTCTTCAGCACTACTTTGTAACAAAATCAAAGGCACCATTACAATTAATGTACCGAACCAAGGTAGTGGATTAAAACTAAGTTTAAACGCCTGAGGATGGATCAGCAGATCTACAATCAAATATAATATAAGTGCCAAAAGATAAAATGAAAAATAGAGTAGGAACATGCGCAAACTTGGTTTCTTTCCTTCTAATAGAAATGCTTTGAAAGAAATTTTGTATAAATATTTAGTGACAACAAAAATTCCAAGCCAAAGTAACAGAAACGTTAAATAAATACTGATCAAGCTTGGTAGCCCTGAGCGTGTTACAGGAATTAAGACGTTTAACATCATAATGGACAACAAACTGCCCCCTTGCCATACGAGAAAAATAATAAGCAACCCCACAACAGATTTAATACTGAATGAAATTCGTGGTTCCATTCCATAAGTTTTTTCCATTGAATTCACCTAACTTTCATATAATTTATTTACCGACTATGTAGTCGGTAAATAAATTATATATACCAATTATTCAATTGTCAACAATAACATTGGGTGAGCGGCTCTCATTATCCCTCCGGCAGGGAAGCTGCTAATTTGCTCATTTTCGGAAAAATGGGCTATCAGCACTGTAGTACTTCCGTGATTCATTTCCTTGAAATTATCCTTCAAAGCCGATATTCGTGTACATGAAACGGTTAATTAAAAAAATTTTTCGGTACTACTTCAGTCGCTTTATCAATAAAATCAGCAATTTTACTGGGACTTTCCTTCATACCGCTATTGACCCACTTTTCTATAACCGCTATCGTGCCATATGCAGTAAATGTATACCAATTATCGAATAACTTTTGATCAATATATTTTTCTTCCTTCTTCCATTTCTCAATATTTAATTCATGGCTGATATAAAGAATACGTTCTAATACTTCTTTATTTCCGTTCTCTGAAAATAATACTCCACATATATTGCTATTTGCTTTTATATACTTGCAAATTTCATATGATAGTTTTCCATAAGTTTCAGGATTCAAAGTACGTTCCGCAACCTGTTTGATCTCTTCATATAACTCATCTTCAATATTTGAAAGAAGTTCAAACTGATTCGCATAATGTGAATAAAAAGTATTACGATTTATATTTGCTTTCTTGCAAATATCTGTCACTGTAACTTTGCTGATAGGATGCTCTTTCATAAGTTCAAGTAAACTGTTTTTTATAATCATCTTTGTATATCTCACTCGATGGTCTGCCTTTTCGTATGCCATAATAATAACCTTACCTTTCTACATAGCCTGCAAACTTTGGGTCGCAGGCACAAAGTTGCGTGTGAAAAATCTATGATTTTTGACACTACCCTCCTTAAATAATTCTTTGAACGAACAAAATTTATCAAACTTGTAAGATATCGAACACCATGTTATCGAACTGCCTGTTGATTAACTAACACTGTGTTATTATAATATATTTGAACGTTCAACACAAACATAATTTTAACTGGAGGTACAAACAATGGGAAATATAACATTAGTTCCTGTATGGCTTATTCAAGATATTTTAGTTTTAGTAATTGCCACTTTAATGATTTTTTATATAATTAATCACGAAGAGCGTCCAAAGATTGTATTAATGCAATTCATAGGTTTTGTCTTTTTCTACGCCGCAGCCTTTGAAAATGTTGCGGTATCTATGGGCCTTTTGGGAAATGAAGGTTTTTACGCATATGGGCGCAGTATCCTAATGATATTCAACATACCATTAACTGTTCCAATTATCGAATTTCTTATCGTTTACTCAACGTTACGTGTGTTGAAAACGATAAATATACCGTCATGGACGAAACCATTCATTACCGGACTTAGTGCTATGATTTTTGACTTTTCACTGGATCCAGTCGCAGTAAAACAGATTTTTCAGACTTCGGAAGGAATCATTGGTAGATGGAGTTATTACCCGATCCCTGGGGAACCTGTTATATACGGGGAACCTGTTATGAATTTTACTGGATGGATTTATATAGCCGGATACTGGACTGCCTTTATATTAATCGGTGAATGGTGGCATAAAAAGAAAGGCTATAGTACTCTAGTTGGTTATTTATATCCGATATTGGCTTCCATTCTTTCTCTCGTTTGTTTGGTTTCACCTTTATCCAATTTCTTTAATTTTATGGGACCATTTTTCCCAAGAACTTCTAATATGCAATGGGTAATGTTGATTGCACTTTCTGTAATTACAGTGGGAGTTTTAGTGTTAGCCTTAGTTAAGTTCTGGGATCGTCGGTTTGTTAGCTCTTTGAATTACAAAAAAGATTTTCCAATCATGTTTACTTTCCTGGGTATTCCTCTGGTTAATACTATATTATGCATTATTGGAGGGTACACGCAGGTATTATGGCTAGTTGTCCTGGCAGAAGTGTTATTATTGCTCGGATGGTTTGGAATATATAGTTTGAATAAAAAGTTTTTCCTAAGAAAGCGCTCCTAACAAGTTAGTTAAATATTTCAATAAGCAAGCCGTAAGGACTTGCTGCCTGTGTAGAATGTATGGTGTATGGTAAGCCTTTAGATACTTTCTAAGATACAGATACACTCTATAAAAGGGTAAAAAATCGGGTCGAAAAGCTCACTTTTCAGACCCGATTTTTGCTTTAAAACCATAACATATTTCTACTGCAAAACGTACCATCAACATACGCTAAAGAGTACGTTTTATAAACCTATTCGATTATTAGTTAATTTTATATAGCAAACTACTCTTTCAATCATCTAAATGGCTGCTCTTTACGAGGTTTAAATTCAAGGCCTCCTCTTCTGTCAACTAACCAACCTCTTTATCTAACAAATTTGTGAAGTTCTTTCTTAAAATATGAAAGTAACCGCTGCACATCCTCTTTACGAACCTCAGGTTCACAAAAGCCAATGGTAAAAGTAAGTTTACTTTGATATGTGCTGGCACCCAACATAAAACTTGGTGCTTTAAAAACAGGGGTTACCATATAAGCATCCTCCGCAGCAATCTCACCAAAATAAAGTAGTTCCGATGAAACAATTCCAAAATTAGATAAGTTGATGGTCGACTTTCCAGAATAAATCGACTCATCCCAAGCATTTCTAATGGATGCAGTCGCTGTTTTGAAATCCATAGCAGATAGCATCTCGATTAAGGCTGCGCTGTGCAGCCCCGGCTTATCTTTCTTTAATTCCTTCATCCTATCTGCAACTCGAGACAGAGTAGCCTCACTATTTTCCTTTTTCCTGAATATTCTGTGATTTAAGACTCCTGACAAATTGCAGATTGCTGCTGCTCTACCCCCTTCAAGATAACTCCGTAAATCCATCGTAACACATATTTCCATCGGTTGGTCAAAGGCTGGATCTATGATTGTAAATAATGCTCTATAATATGCTGATAGTATTAAATCATTAAGTGTCACCTTTTTTTCGTTCGCATATAAAACAAGTTGATTTGTTTCATTACCAGTGAGATGAAGAATCAAATAGTTAAAGTTTTCAACATTGCTTTTTCGATACGGAAATGCCCAGGTTGGTTTTAACTCAGCCAAATGAGGATTTATCAGGGCAGCAGAATTAATTATTCCAAGGTTTTCAAAGATTTGACTCGTATTACGATTCGAATTATAATTGATCTCCGGATAAAAATCTGCATCCTTAGTAAGCTGCGTATATATTTCCTTAAGTAAATGTAGATAATCCTTTGCACCTCCTCCATCACCGCAAGTATGATTTATTTTTATACAAAGCCGATCATTTTTAACAGAACGCAACAAATATACTTCAAGCTGATAATTCTCCAATTCAAAAGGCTTGCATAAAATATTATGTAACATTTTATCTAGTTCTTCAGTTTCTATTAACTTACACCAGGCAACCTTGTCCAAATCTTTGTTACGTTTCCATACCGGTTTGTTTTCACTTATAACAAACTCGCAACCCAAAATAGGTTCTGCGTCGATTGTTAATCGAACTGCTCTTTTCAAGCACTCAAAATCTAATTTTTCTGCAAAGCTCAACACTATCTGTATCTGTCCATTTATATTCCACAAATGACCTATATAATTAGCCATATCTTGCCCATTCACTGGCATTTCCAATTGTATTTGATGATTTAACATGATTACTCCTATCTTATTTCTTATATTTAGCTAAAAACCGTTCCACATGATTCGTGATTTTTTGATTCATCATATCTTTTATATCCTTAGAAATAGGATTTGTTACAAGATAACGGTGAAACCAATATACAATTGGTGCGTAATACTCCATTACCATCTCGTCCATATCTATTTCTTTCAGAAAATCAATTTTAATCATCCATTCAAACAATTGCCTTTGACCTTCCAGCGCCTTATCAAATAAAATCTCATGGTAAATCTTCGCTGCCTCTTCATTTACGTTTTGCTCTATAACAAGCATACAGATAAATTTATGAATCTTATTCTCCATAAGATAATCATTTACATAACTTTTACAAAAAAGCAAAAACTCTTCCTCTGTTACCGTGGTTGATAAAGATATTCGCCTATAATATGACAAAGCCATTTCATTTGTTACGTGAATAAAATGCTGACATAATGTTTGAAAAATTTCCTGTTTATTTTTGAAATGATTATATACAGAACTTTCCTTAATACCTACTTCTTTAGAAATATCCCGAATAGAAACCCCACTATACCCTTTCTTCGAAAATAAACTAAGTGCAACTTCTAAAATAATTTCTTTTGTATTGATTTTTCTACCCATTCCTCTACCTCATTAATACACATCAAAACTAACAATTGTTAGTTTTGATTATAGCTAACAACTGTTAGTTTGTCAACACGATACTTGGACAGCTTTACACTTTACCAAAAGAATTATAATATTGTATAATACCATTCCTTCTCTCCATCTACTTTCACAAGTTTCTTCAGTACAAAGAAATGGTCAGACTCGATGTTATCAGTAACAAATAACTTTTATATAAAAGAAAAGACATTAACGTATTTCTACCCTATGGTATTAATAACGCTAATGCCTATCTTTATTTTCTGTATTTTTTACTTATCTTTTATATCAAATCAATTGGCATGATTTTTCTGCACTTCTGCCTCAAACTTTCTGCAACAGAGTTATTACTTCAACGTGTGTCGTTATTCTTTGTTGAACACAAATGGTTCGCCCCGTTATTCTCGCATGAGTACAAAATTTCCTGCTCATTAGTTTCTTTGATTTCAGTCCCATCAACAACTTCTGCCAGCTGTTTCTTCATCTTATGACACCTTTATCCCTTTCTTTGAATTCTTAGCCTTTATGCTTTCTTTTGCTTTAGGAATCGTACTACTTTGATTCCCCTTTAATACAAAAGTCAGTTTATACGGATCCGGATTTCCATCTTCATCGTACCCACCGACATAAACCTTGTCGATGATACTTTCAAATACCACCCGGTCAAATTCATCAAGGATATCTTCTTGCTTTAGTGCCTCCCGAAGGTCTGACATTCGCTTGCCAACATCTTTCTGCTTACCGATACTTTCCTGTAATAAAAGCTTCTTTTCCGTACAGATATGGAGCTTTCTCATTACTTCTGTTAGTTTATCATCGTAAGCCTCTTTTGTAATTGTACCATCGATGAGCATATCTGTCATTCTGCTTTTTCTTGATTCTAGGGCAGAAATATCTTTCTCTATCTGCTTTAGCTTTCGGATATCCTCATCATTATTAGCGGTTTCTTCCACATAATTCATGACTACATCCAGTACATCATCAAAATTACCAGCCAGTAAAGAAAATGCTTCTATAAATGCGCCTTCTAATATGTTCTCATCAATAGATTTACAGTTTGGACAATTGCTAATTCCATGCTTTGTGGCATTCATGCATTTCCAGACTGGTTTCTCATATTTGGAACTACTGTGTAACGTTCTTCTTGTCAGTTTATCTCCACAAAAGGCACATTCACACATACTGCTAAAGGCATATTGTCTGGTGTAACGTTCCCGATTGCCTGTAGTTTCCACTACTTTATTGACCGATTGCTTTAATCGAATCTGCTCTGCCTGATCCCAAATTTCTCTGGACACAATGGCTTCGTGATGGTCACGGATATAAAACCGATCCTCTTCTCCCATATTGGCAAGTCTTCGTTTGGAAATTGGGTCTGTGGTAAATGTCTTTCCAAGAAGAATATCTCCCTTGTACTTTTCATTCTTAATGATTCCCATGACACCATGGGTATGCCAGCTGACTTCGCCTTTTTTGTTCTTTTTTCCAAGTTCAATTAGACGCTTTGCAATAGTAGTCGTTCCATATCCCTGTATATACATATCATAGATAAATCGAACAATATCTGCTTCCTCTTCATTAACAGAAAGAGTTTTATCATCGGGATTATAATCATACCCAAGGCATCCATTGAAACCAATCATTTCTCCACGCTTCATTTTCATCTTGAGTCCCATTTTTACATTTGCAGATAAAGATTCTACTTCCTGCTGTGCCAAAGAACTCATAATTGTTAGGAGCAATTCCCCGTTCATATCCAAGGTATTGATATTTTCCTTTTCAAAGAAAATGGCAATATTTCGTTCCCTAAGCATTCGCACATATTGTAAAGTGTCCAACGTGTTTCTTGCAAATCTGGATATGGATTTTGTAAGAATTAAATCAATTTCTCCATCCT
Source organism: Bacillota bacterium (assembly GCA_023392615.1). Taxonomy (GTDB): domain Bacteria; phylum Bacillota; class Clostridia; order Lachnospirales; family Lachnospiraceae; genus Mobilitalea. The sequence continues at coordinate 95,271 of JAEVYT010000041.1, forward strand.
TACATTTCTGAATCATTGACTGAAATCCATCTCGCTTATCTACTTTCGTTCCTGTAATGGCTTCATCCGCAAAGATACCTGCACTAACCCACTCCTTATTTGCGAAAATCTTTTCTTCATAATACAGCTTTTGGGATTCGAAGCTCCCTAACTGGTCATCATCATCGGTAGATACCCTGCAATAAGCTGCTACACGAATACGGTCAACTGTAACTGCTCCACCTTCTGTTCTAGTTCTTCCTCTGCTATTTGGGGCTGTTCTTCTTGCTTCTAATACTTGTACTTCTTTCATCTGACTCCTCCATTTCTTAATCTTGTCTATATGCAAATAGCAGCATACAAATGGTAAATCTTTTGTATACTGCTATTTTATCTTCCTATTTAATTGTGAACGAATATCGAAACAGATTTCTTATGCGATTTTTGGATTATTTTCTCCAACAATCAGAAATCTGTCCATTAATCGGTTTCTCGCTGTAGTATATTCTGCCTCTGAAATCATTCCCATACGAAACAATTTTCTTAATACAGCGATACACTTTGCATATTCCATCTCATTTGTCATCCCTGGCACCTCCTTCTCCTAATCTTTCATTGATCACCTTCTTTCCTTCCACCTGACGGTGGTTCCTATAAAAGTGAATTACAGCTGTTGCAAAAGTGATTGGACTGCTTGGCTTCCATTCGTAGAGCGGGGCGGTAGCTTTCGCTTCCATCCAATTATCTGTGAAAATAACTATGGGCCTCTCCTGCGCGAGATCCTCTCCCAACTTGACGTGATTCCATTTCCTTCGCTCCGATTGAAATCGGTATTTCTAATTTCAATCATCTTGGCAAAGTGGACTTCCCCTTCTCTACAACCTATGAATTCTGCCTCGGCCTTTTGGCTTTATCAGAATTATTTTTCAAGGTACAAACACAAACTTTTTCTTTTCGAACATTTGTTTGTATGTTATAATTTTGATATCCGTTTGTTGCATTTACGCTTCATCTGGCTACCAATCTATGGGTTAATGATACCAACGAAATCGCTCTCCAACTATTGACGGGGACTTAGCATAGACTTAGCAAAAATTTTGAACTGGGGGAATTTGATTGAAAAACAGACTTACCTTTTCGAATGTCACTGGCATTCTTCTGGATAATAAAAAGAAAACCTATCCACAACATCAACTTGTAAGAAGCCTATTCTCACTTTCGCTTGATGACAGTGAATATGCTGAGATTACAGATGCGGATAACATTAAATATAGTAACTGGTGCAATGGAATCAGACCGATACCACTTGAAATTATCAGAGCTTATGAAGATGAGGATAATTTTGATTTCATGCAGGATGATTTTAAGGATAAGATTATTCCAAATCTGATTAATGAGACACAGGCTCGCTCTCAGATGGAAGAATTGATTGAAGATAGCAGAACTGTGATAGGAAATCAGAAAGCTGATGAAATACTAGCAATTCAGGCATTGGATCAATTCTTTACCGAAGTTATTCGGTATGCCATTTTAAACGACCATAGCCATAGTACGCTGTATTCACCAGATTTAGGTGAAGTATTGCTTTCTTCTAAAGTACCAAGCGCAACGAAAGCATTTCTTGGAAGAAAAGAAGAATTAAAAGCTGCATTCTCTCTATTACAGGAACATGCGCTTCTTTTTGTGACCGGAATTGCTGGTATTGGAAAAAGTGAGTTTGCAAAGACCTTTGCAAATAAGAATCGAAAGAAGTATACCAATATTTTGTTCTTTCCTTATGAGGGAAGTTTAATGAAATGCATTGCTGGTCTAGCCTTTGCAGACGACACAGTAGAAATGACCGAAGATGAATTGTTCCAGAACCACTATCAGACCTTACAAAAACTGCATTCTGACAGTTTGATTATTCTGGATAATTTTAATGTACTACCAAAGGATGATCCATTTTTCAAGGAATTTATTCGAAATGATTTTCAGTTATTGATTACGACCCGATGTAGGATCACATCTTTTCAAACATTAGAAATAAAAGAATTGGATACAGAGAATGAATTGACGGCATTGTTTTACAAGCACTGTCCTTCTGCTAAGAATGAACCTGAGCTTACTTTTGATATCATAACCGAACTAAAAGGACACACACTGACCGTCTGCCTTGCAGCTTTATCGCTTTCTGCCAGTGGCATGGAGCCAGAAGAATTATTGCTTGAATTAAAAAGTTGTGGTTTGAATATTCATTCTGGTGAAGCAGTGGAAATCTACAAAGATGAGGAATTTTCAGAAGCTTTAATGATAGAGCACCTAAGAAAACTGTTACAGTTAAATCAATTAACAACAGAACAGATGGATATTTTACGCAATCTATCATTGCTTCCAAACTCTGGTGTACTAAAGAATGTATTTAAGAAGTGGCTAAAGCTTAGGTCTCTGAACGAAGTGAACCATCTAGTACGATATGGATTTATCATGGATGATGAAGAGAACAAAAAAATAAGCCTCCATCCCTTAATTCAGGATGTGACTATATTAGAAACGATGCCTTCCGTATCTAATTGCAAGACTTTGATTGACAGCTTACACTTCATCTGCCTGACCCATGGTTTAGAAGTCAGACGTCCAGAAAATGTGATTCAGTCTTTAATTAGTGTAGTGGAGCATATTCTAGTGGATGAACCAGAAGTTTATCTTTTATTCCTTCAGGACATGTTTCCTTATCTGGATAAATATCTCATCATGGACTATCTGCCGAAACTAACGGAACGAATAAGTCATACCATGGAAAAGTATGAACTTAATTCTATTTGTGACAGAGCCTTGTTACTGGATTACAAAGCAGAACTATTTGTTATCCGTAAAGACTACGGAAATGCACTTAAGAAACGGTTGAAAGCACTGGAATTACAACATTCTATCCAATTATCAGATATGGATAAAAAGACTGCTTCCCTGCTATCCAATCTACATAATAATATTTCAAATGTGTATCTGTTTCTGAAAAACGGCAAAGAAGCGGCGGAACATTTGAAAATGGCATTGGAAATTCGTAGAGAATATGAGATTTTTGAAACCCATGATACTTTACAACAGCTTATGAATCTGACCAATATGTTGATTTTGGCAAAGGATTATGATCTTGCAAATCAGGCTTTATCCCTTTAGGAATCCTTGGTGCTGGAACATGAAGGTGATAACAGTTTTGATTATGCTATCTGTCAGATGGGGAAAGGCATTATCGCTCTCGCTCAGAATAATCCTCAAAAAGCGGAGTTGTACTTACTGGAAGCTGAACAGAAAATCTCTGCTGTTATGGGCGCTGATAGTGATTACAGCAAAACCTGCTATCGGTATCTGCATAATTTGTATAGTCGGTGGCATAAGAAGGAGAAGGCATTGGAATATAAGGAAAAGCTACTTACAACAAATTAATAATTAATTTTTATGATGTTGGAGACTAAAGTATGCCTCTCTCCAACATCATGCTAACTAAATCAACAATTGAATTAATTAATAATTTATCAAGTTATTTGCTAACAATTCTCTTTCATAATCAATTAATTTTGGTGATTTATCAATATTTTTCTCGAAAATATATTTGACTAATTCCTGATCCGATAGATTTTCTGGAATTAAATTCATGATTTTTTTTATCGTAGAAGAAGGAATATTATATTCCATCAATAATGCGACATTGTTGGGAATTGAATCATTTTCAATAATACTGGAATAATATAAATAATTTCCCGTTCTCTTACCGTTTATGTTACAAACATACTCTTGCAAGGAATGAAGTACAGTAATCCACTTTGGTACTTTATATTGAAACCAGTGCCTTATCACTTGAAATATTGTCTGAATAGCTTCATCTAAAATTTCAATTTTTTCTCCTTCACTCAAATCATTTCTATCAGCCATTTTATATTCAAACTCAGATTTTATCATCTCATTAATAGTTTTGCCATTACCGTAATCAAAAGTTAGCTTTACCAGTTTTGAAGCAGTCATTGGTCTTGTAGATTCACCAGGTCTAAGTAGATTATTCCAAGCAATATTCAATAGAAATGATAGTTGTTCATAAGTTGGCTTTCCAGACCACACAATATTGTGATAGTTATTCACATCCTGAAACTCTCTTAATATTTTTTCTTGTCCTCTTACTGAAACACCATTTTTTTGGAAAATAGCCTTAATATCTTCTGGTAAATTAAGTATATATTGATTTTGTCCATTTTCTGGATATTTCATTTCTTCTTTATCTAGATTAATCAGAATCTCATCTGAAATATTCTCCTGCTCATAAAACGGAATATCAACTACTGTTTGTTCAGGTTTAGGTGGTTTATTAAAATTGTATATATTTCCAACATAATGCATCATCATACGCCCTGCTCTTCCCCTGATATTACAATAATCAAAGTAATCAATAGATACATTATTTCCTTTTGTTGAATCAAAATAAACAATATTTTTTGCACATGTGTTGACTCCTTCAATTATAGTCGTTGTGCAAAAAAGAAAGTTTAATTTTTCATCTGTAAAATACTTTATAATAGATGATGTTATATGCTTTGGCAAGGCTCCATCATGCACACCAATTTTATACTCTAATAATCTGGCTAAACTCCAATATGGTGATACATTATTGTCAATCCATTCTATGAGAGGTATATTATTTAAGGTATTTTCCACATTTGTCTCTATTAGATATTCCATAAATGATTTTGCAAGTTTTCTTACCTTATTTGGAGAAGAACAAAAAATTATTGTTGGTTCATTTTTCAATAAAACTAATAACTCAAATAGTTTTTTTTCTTTGAAGTCTTTTTTTGCCCCTCTATTTCCAAATAGTCCTTCATATTCTTTATAAACAGGTATCTCTTTGTTTAATACTAATGTATACTTTGTTTTAATAAAATCAGCGTTGTATCTATTTGAAAATCCATTTGATATATTATCAATATTGGGGCCTAACATCATGAATTTACATTCATATTTTTTCAAAACATAGTGAACGGCATTATTTAAAACATCAGCACGCTCGTCATCTCTTTTTTTACTCAATTTATAAAATTCATCCAAAACAAAAAAATCAATATTTGTAAATAATTGATATTCCAATACTCGCTCTGCTGTAAACAAATATATATTTCCTTTTTCTATATCCGGGGTCTGTGATGTATGTACTAAAATTTTATAATCATGATTATACTTTAATAGTTTTCTTCTCGTTTCATCCAATAGCGCCAGTGTTGGTTGTATAATCAGTATCTGTTTATATTTATTACTAGCAACAACCTCTTCAATCAACAAACTTTTTCCAAAGCTCGTCGGCGCACTAACAATTACGTTCTGGTTCCTTTCTACTCTTTCAACTATAGATTTCTGTTTTTCATGAAAATAAATATTAGGTATATTATTTGATGAAAAATATTCCATTGTTATTTTGCTTTGAATATCAGTATTAGACAATATGCTCTTTAGCTTCACGAGGTAAGGATAAAAACCAGCTGCTTCAATAATAGAAGCCCAAATCTCTGGGTAAACAGTTCCTTTCTGTTCGATTTCAGATAACATAGTAATAATTTTTTCATTTGCAAGTTCAGAATTTCTGGTATTTAAAAGATACATACATTGTTTTATTATTTCCCATTCCGATTCACTATTCAGTTGCTCCATTATATTTCTCCTATGCTTTGTAACATACTAAGGTTTCTATGCATCCCTGAAACTAGTTCCTTTTTTGATTGAATCGGGAAAAGAAGTAAAATAATGTTCATTCTACTCTTTAGTTTATGAACATTGTTTGAATCAAAATAATCTTTTAATAATCTAACTTCCTTTTCATATTCATCAATAAAACTTTGTAATTTCTCATCATTAAATTTTGTAAAATTATCACTTTCATATGTGCACAGAAGTGGAATTGTAATATTCTCCAATTGTTCCTTCAAACTTGTTGTTGAATTTAATAAATTTAGCCAATATTCTCTCTCTGGAATATCATCAAAAAGCTTAACCTTTCTAGAAAGGATTGAAAATTCACTTTCCATATAGTCGCGTTCTATATGTTCTTGAATATCCTGTATCAACGCTTTTATACCCATTTTCCCATCCTTATATATCTTCGACTCCCCTAGCCATAATGTTCTTGTGTCTGGTTGAATATGAACTGCATCAAAACCATGTACAGCAGTACCAAATGAATCACGAAAATAAACTTTGGATATTAAAGGAATCGTATTTTTAAAATCTCTTAAAAGCACATGTAAAATCAGCTCTCCAAATTCCCCTTTTCTTAAATAACGATCAGCTACTTGATCATCAATTTCATTCCCATTTCCATAAATATCACGAACTTTCTGAAATACATCAATCTTATACATGGCTTTTGCAGACTCGATGGCTACATCCATTACATCCAATTGTGATACAGCTCTGCCATTTCCGAAACATCCCATTGAAAATTCTGGAATTGCTTTTATCAAAATTTTTATCAAAGAATTTAACCTATAGGCAGAATCACCATTATCATTTAAATCAAATCCTACCAAATAGGTACTTAATTCTGTTTCCGCTATATGCTCAGTGATTATTCTATTTGCTCCAAATAATTCCATTACCTTTTTACACCCTCCCTATTGTATCTTTCGCATTATCTCCCCCACCAGCTCATGCACCGTTGTACACGGCCACATCTCCGATGGTTTTACCTTTCCATCTCTTATACACTGCTCCAGTTTCTGCTGCGCAATTCTGATGGCTTTCTCTTCATCACCATTCTTGCAAATTCTACTGTACATACTACTGTCCGCTTTGGAATACTTTTGTCCTGTCCTATTTTCATACACTTTTCCGAATTCAGAACAACACGTCCAAGATTCATGCAATGCAGGCATAGAACCAAAGTAGGCATGCATCCAGATTTCAAAGCATGGATTCGACCAGCCTACTCCGATTCCCTTTTCTTTTGCTTCTCGGATAATTGCATCGAAATCTTTCACTTGATCTCTATCAAACACAATCCAAGGCATGCGATACTGTGCTTCATATGCTGTTAATTCCCTGCATTTATCTATCATTTCGCGGGTTTTAGTTTCAATTACACTTATGACTAATTTACCTTGAATATCTACTGGCAAATCATCTCGTAATCCATTGAAATAACATCGTTCTGTAGCCTCTGTATCTGTAACAATTAAATAATACCCCAATTCAGGTACTCTGACCTTTTTGCGTTGTTCCCTTGTTTTTCTATTACCTGTTCTTTCGTTTCTTGCCACTCTTAACCCTCCTTAAAAATGTCAATGCTCTTTAAGGTTGGAATTGCGCCATACTTACCAATCAAATAATTCTTTTCGTAACTCTCATCCTTCCTGATTCTAGTTCCATCTTCATCCACAAAATCCGCTAGTGAATATAAGGTCGATATTCCTTGATGACTTTTTTCAGTAAACCAAATTTCATCCCGTCTAAGCAATTGATTCGATAGCTGCCAGGTATCATGCGTTGTGAATACCAACTGTGCATGATTTACATTTATCTGTGGATTTAAAAATGTAAGTATAAAGTTTCTTACCAGTAATGGGTGTAATCGTGCATTTAATTCATCGATAAAGAATACGCTTCCTTTGTTAATTACTTCCTGTAGCTCTGGATATAAAGCAAACATTTTTAAGGTTCCTGCTGATTCCATAGCCAATGGAATCTCTGCCATTTCATTCGAGTCTATCTTTTTATGAAGCGCATTAATTTTATATTTATCTTCTTTTGAGTCTCCCTCCGCTGGAATCTTTTCAACACGGAAGTCTTTAATGTTTTCATCAAAAGATGCAAAATATTCAACTACTTTCTTTTGCACGTTTTTATCTTCTACGAACTCTTTTGGCAATCTCCTTGACATGAAGAAATTGGTAATCACATCTCCAAAATCCGCAAATTGATTTGTAAAGAACCAATCACGGATTGCTTTACATTTTGCAATCTTTAATTTGGCACCCAAGGATACAATCAGAACCTGCTTTTCTAAAGCAACTTCAATGTTCTCTCTGCTATTCTTTGGAATACCTGTCAGATCCAAAGCATCCTCTGAACGATAAAATACTGGACTATATTTTCTTGCTGTTTTTGCTTTTACATTTAGCCATTCTTCTGTAATTCCCACTTTACCAACGCAGAACCCATAGTTATATGATTTTTCCGCTTTATCACCAGGGATTGTAAAATAGACTTCAAAGCTAGATTCTACATTTTCTGATTTGCTATCAAACAAAAATGGGGTTGGTCTATATTCTGTAAATTTTTCTTCTTCATCACCGTACTTAAATGATTCCACCACATATTCCGTCATGTATTCAAATGCATTGTATACATTTGACTTACCACTTGCATTTGCTCCATAAATAGCTGCAACAGGAAGAATTTTCTCACTTCCAATGCAAACAACACGATCTGAAAATTCAGTCATTTTAGCTGCTGATAGGTCTAATGTAGCTTCGTCTCTGAAGGATTTATAATTTTTAAAATTGAACTGTATTAACATGTTATCTACCTCACCTTCTATTCTATATTCTATTATATCCACTTTTCAAATATTATCAACATTTAAATGTGATAATGTCTCATTTAAATGTATTTTCAGATTTAAAAAGGCGGTACATTCTCGTACCGCCTTTATTAGAGCTCTATTTTTTTCACATATTACCACATATTACCAATAGCCGTTTAATGTCAACGCTACCATACTATACTATCAACTTTATCTACTTCTATGTAATTAGCCATTAGCTTTCATCCGTCTTTTGAAAAGTTCCTTCATTTTTGCCTTTCCCTCATCCGTATTTATATCTGAACTCTGTAACTCGCCTTTATATACAGCTTCCATAAGTAAAATATAAGCTTCTCCTAGCGCGGTGGTTAGTAGACCAGCTGTTGCCCCCGAAATTGACCCACCTACAAGTGTGCCCGCTCCCGGAATAAACTTCAATAAATTAGATACAATAGTTTTACCAGCAATTGTAGCACCTCCAGCACCAAGTGTTGAAGATACAAAGGCTGTGATAATACTTTTATTGATATCAAGACCAAATATTGCTGTTATTGATGCAACCATAGCAACCTGTGTTGGTATTAATAACGCACAATCCGAAAAGGGAATTGGAGAAAATCCCTCACCAAACGCTGCAGCTGTTGCTGTTGCTACTGCGGCTTGTGCGTATCGTTTTTTTTCTTCAAGACTCGCTTTCTGGACATTTTGCAATGTTTCTTGTAACTCATCTGGCAGAACCTCACTCATAACTCTTATTAATGTATCCAAGCCATAAGCTTTTGCCACGTATTCATCATCAATATCATAATCCATTGCAAGAACTGGAATCACCTGAATAACATCAATGTTTTCATTTAAAATCATATCTCGCATCTCTTTTGCCTTTTTCTTTGAAAAAGATTGTGTAAGAACTATAATAACAGGAACCTGGGTAAGCTCATTTTCTTTAGCGAAATCCTTCAGCCATTCAATTTCTTCTGACTCAATTCTATTTGAAGCTGTGTTTATGCAATACCAGATACAGTGAATAGCTTCATTAACATCCTTAGATTTGATGCCTTTACGAATAGCCTCCATCACTTCGTCCTTAACTTCAGACTGAGCATCTTTACCTAATTCGAATCCCCTAGTGTCATATATATTGAGCGGAAAATCCTTCTTGCTAATTTTTCTCATATGTTTTGTAACAGGCTTGCCCATTCCTGTTTCAGCTAAGTTTTCTCTAAATACCCCATTAATCAAAGTACTCTTTCCAACACCTGTTTTCCCAGCCACAATGATATTAAGCAATTTTAAATTTCTAATTTTGTCATTGATAGCTTTTATACAATCTTCTGCAATTTTTTCTGCATTAATTTCCACTTTCTCCCACCTCTTCTGTATGTTTTTTTACAATCTCTGGACCGAAATCATCGAAGTTAATGTCTTTGTGACTTTTTTTATAAAACATCCCTGTGTACTTTTTTAGTAATCTAGGAACCAAAAAAACTCCTACCACAAGAAATACAATACTTCCAATAATCCCTACTACTCTCTTTTGATTATCCATATTCATCCTCCTTTGCATATCATCTATTAGTATTTTTATTATTGGAAAAATCTCCTTCTACTCCATAATAGCCTTTGTAATTTCTGCGAAATAGTAATCCATTGATTATATGAACCCTAGTGATAAGGTTACTATGATAAATTCATTTATTTTACTGTCTGAAACTAGACCTTCCAGGGTAGTCTCACTCTTCAATTTTCTCGTTTGTACATACAAAATCCTGCTTGCCCGTTCCTTTTATCTTGTCTCCAATATGAATATTTATTTTATTTGGAGCAACCAGCACAGTTTCAAAATCTTCATCACTCGTGTTTACAGATTCTAATGTACATGCATAAATTTTGTATCCTATGAAATTTAATACAGGATTCATATATACCATATTATTGCTAATATAAATGTATCCAACAATCACCATTAGAAACAGAAAAACAAAACAGTCAACAATATTATTTAAAGATAATCCCAAACATGATAGCAGGTAGATTGATATATAGTTAAAATAGTAATTACTGGTTTCGTTTACAATAGTAATAACCTTATATTTTTTTCTTCCAACTGTAGATTTTATTTTACTTTTTAAGTAAAGAAATGATATCACTGAAAGAATTATCATAACCATAATTGCGTAGTCATTCACCTCGTCAAATAATTTAACCGTTTTTATCCTATCAATAATGTTTATAAATCTTCCTTTCTCAGTGATACGTTCCAATATGTTTTTCCCAATGAGTAGTAAATATAACGGTATGTAGGACGAAACAAACAATAACAGTTTATTCTTCATAAACATCACCACCTATTCATACTTTTCAATTGCTTTTGCCACCATTCTTCTATCTGTCAAATCACTTGTTACATAGTGCTCTAATAATAAATTCAAAATCTCTCCGGTATGATCTTTGTTATAAACAATTTTTCCGTCTGTACCCAATTGTAAATTCAACTTATGATTTGATAATATTTCTGGTAGTTTATTTTTATTTATCTCTAGATTTTTAAAACCTTCTGCCAAAATTGCTTTTGTCAAACGTACAACATGACTTCCATTCTCTTTACAATCCACAATGAACTGTTCTGGGTTTTCAAATACATCACAATCAACAATCTGCTCTTCGTTAGAATCTACAATTCTCTGATAAACATCCTTGAAATCTAACATTGTATTAAAATGATCTCTATTCACGATATAGAACAATTCACCTATACACAAAGCATCAACATTGGAGCTAATAATTAACAGCTCTTTATCAAACGCTTTTGCTTCTTTTCCATTAAAGGTGTAGCTACGTGTGTTTTTGAACTTTGCAGGAGATTTGTAATGTTGTTTATAAAAAATAATTGGTTCTCTATCATCTGTCGTACTACTTATTTTTAAGACAAGAAAATTAAACTTTCCAAAATCGGTACCTTCACCAATTGTATTTTCATCCGTTAAGTTAAGTGTAATTTTACTTATAATTTGTTCATAATTATCTACTTTATCTTTTTCAATTACTTGGACAACATCATCCACTGAAACTTCCAAGTCATATTTGTCAAATTCCTTGCTGGTAAGATGTTCTTTCATATTATTGATGGTCTCAACAACCATTGCTTCAATATCTTTTTCTCTACAAGCAAACATTAATGTTTTGTATTTGTTCAATCTGCTCTGTGTTTTTTGAACGAACATAATATCAATCTGGACAGTATCAATGTTCTCTGCATAATAATTAATCTGATCTATCACATCCTCTTTGTTCATTTCCTCAATATTCATCCTCTGCCTCCCTCATACACATATATGTACTTTTCTCACAATGCCAAATTAATCAATGTCATTCTTAAGCCAAACTAACCTTTTTTTGAATTCTTTTGCAAATGCTTCTAACCGGCTATTAAAAAAAATATCATAATCATTATCCCATATGCCGAATTCATCCAAATCTACAATTAAGTGTGATTTTACTGCTTTATCTAATTCAGTATTGATTTTTACAAATTCCTTCATGTATGTTCCCGGTGCCTTATCTTTGATTTTTTGCTTATTTAAAAAATCATCAACAATTGTTATGTTGGCAATATGATTGATATAAAATTCTTCCTCTCCTTTTTTGCTGAGATATGCTTTTGGAAAGAAATGATGATAGTTTTTACTATTTGCTTGTTTCAACCAACTGTTACTAATATTGACATCCGCATTGTCATTTAGCGATAGTGGCTTCATATATGCTAAGATACATAAAAATCCTTTTATATACGCTTTCCCTGTTGAGAACCAACCATTAGCACTTAGTGTTGGTGTACTTATATCAACAGGTTGCTCATATTTCGGTAATTTGCCCTTCAAAATAGTATCTATTTTTTTAATATCTTGTGCTATTTTTGTCTCCAATGAATTAGAATAACGAGAATTCAATACTGTCCTCCAGAAAAAATCCTGTAAATATTCTTTCTGCAATCCTTCTGGCTTATTGTTCTTATTCTTATAGAAATAATATGTAAATGGTACAAGCAAACCATAATACGGAAGAATACCTGATACCGGAATGCGGTACTTATTTCTAAAATATTCAACCGCATGTAGTATCGAATCCTCAACAGCATCCCACACCGCAACAAATCTATTCTTTTCTAACTTTAAGATAGCTTTTTTATTACATTCTTTTACTAAGCATGCAGATATACATTGCAAAATAGTTGATGAAGGGATTGTATCATAATCAACATTTTGTAGGGTTTCGATTAATTTGTCATATTTTTCAGCTAAGTCAAAATTTTTTTCATTATCAAACGTCTTCGCCACCATAATTTCAAAGACCGATAAACTTTTTCCACCAACATTTATTCTTGTGAAAATTTCCGTTGCAATATCAATTGGAACATCATTTACAGCAATAGTTGAAAAATCATATGTTTTTAATCTTTCAGAATAGTCACTTAATCTCTCAAAATATTGATTTTTAGGAGGCATCATATAGTCTTGAGATATTTTCATTAAATTACCTGTATAGACCTCTGATACTTTAATATATCTTCCTTCTGTAGCATTTTCAAAATCTGGATCTATAATAACAACTGCTTCATCTTCATCAACTTCTAAATCAATATATATTTCGGAGTAATCGTCTTTTTTTCCATCTTCATTCTCAATACATAATCCTTTGATGCAGCAAAAAATACTTGTCATTCTTTGCTGCCCATCTAGTACATACTGAACAAAATCTCCCTTTGGAGTCATCGGTAAGCACAAATTACCAATGTTTCGAACCGATCGTAGCTCTTCTTTCGTTTTCCATAAAATGAACGTACCTATCGGATATCCCTTTATAATGCTATCAATTAAATCTGCTACATTTTTCTTGCCCCAGACAAAATCTCTTTGAAACTGCGGAATTTTAATTCTTCCTTTTTCAATTTCATTGATTAAATCCGAATATTTTAATGTTCCTGGTACTGGCTGATTCATTCCTTTCCTCCTCAATAGCACATATAATCCTTAGTTCTTTAAATGATGCAAGATATAAATTTACTTTTTTAACTGCTGTGTAAACGGTAATAATTCTTCAATCGCTTGTACAATGCGTTTTTGTTCTTCTAATGGTGCGAGTGGAACTAAATATTCTCTAATAAAAACTAAATTCAAATTTCCTTGCGATGCTGATTTACCGAGTGTTTTCTTTTCTGCTAACTTTCTCCCATAAGGTGAATTCAAAACATACATTAAATATTTCATATCATAATTTTTTAAATAGCACTTAATCAAGCACAAACTTACATATATAGAAAACTCAATATCAACATCAATTATTGCAGACTCCCCTATACCTGCTCCCACGCGTGTTAAAAGAATATCCCCTTTTTCAGGAGCTACATTTTTGTTATATTGAAAATAATCCTCCTCTGAAACAAACTTTTGAGTTTCTGGCATAAATTTAAAAGGTTTTACATTCTGCGCTGAAATAAAAGGGCGTCCTTCTTCTACATAAGTTGGTGTCTGATGTGTCCCATCAGAAATATTGCAAATTTCGGAAAACCTTACCCACTTCCAACCTTCAGGAATTTCAAATGGAATCTCATCTTCTGTAATTTCACTCAAAGGTTTTTCTTTCTTAATTTTTCCTTCCTTTATGAGTCTTTCCTTTTCCTCTTGAATCTGCTGATATAGTTCTTCCGCAGTTCCTTCTTCTAGTCGTTGCTCTACTAATTTTCCTTGAATTGCATATTGCAGAATTGATTTCTGCATATCCTCTGGAAACTTCTTATTAAAGACTTCTAATTTGCTGTATGCCTTGTCATATTGTTCCACATAAGGTAGCATTTCTTCAATTTTACCCACGATACGTTGTTGTTCGATTAAAGGTGGCAATGGAATCAACTGATTTTTTACGACCTCTCCAGTTACTGCAACAAAAGTTGTACCAGATGCTTTTCTAATAAAATCCGCTTTAAATGCTCTAATAAAATATAAAATAAACTTTTCACTTATTGCGCATAATCCTCTTATTGCGCATAACCCTCTTCCAATACATATTTTTCTTTCCGAAATATTAACTATCCCTACAGGTGCTCTAACGCACAATAGTACAGCGTTAGGTTCGATTATTTTTGTTGGCTTATCTGTACTTTGTGCTGATTCTTTTAAATAATCCTCACCAAAAAAAACTTTTCCCTGGTGAAACTCTATTCCAATTTCACCTTCATAAACATTCTCACCCTTTGGTGACTGTCCCATTATAATGTCAAAAACATCTCCCAACCTCACCCATTCCCAACTTTCCGGAATTTCAAAAGGAATCTCTTCCTCTGTTATCTCTGGTAAAGGCTTTTCTTTTTTTATCTTCTTTTCTTTTATCAGTTGTTCCTTCTCAGTCTTTATCTGCTCTAATAATTCCTTTGCAGTACCTTCATCTACTCTCTGTTCTACCAGTTTTCCCTGAATCGCCAACTGTAAAATACTATTTTTCAAATCTTGTGCTGTCATCCTAATTACCTCCAAGCATAGAAGTAATCTTCTCTAACACATGGTCAATTTCAGTATTCAAAGATGCTCTTTTTTCCTGATATTCACGTATCAAGTCCATTGGGTCTAAGATTTCCTCTTCCTCATGTGGAAACCCACATAAATCTAAGTTATATCCCAAGTTTTCAATATCTTCTACAGTGTACTTCTTTGCTTTTGGGAATCCATCCACTTCAATTTCTTCACGATTATTCCACCATTCAATCGCAGAACCAAAATGCTCCAACTTCATTGGCTTTGTTTTCGAGAAGTTCTTATATCCATCTGGCATGTCCAAACGATAGAACCATGTTTCTTCTGTTGGGTGTGTATTATCAAAGAATAGTATGTTAGTTGTAATAGACGTATAAGGAGCAAACACACTATGAGGCAAGCGAACAATCGTATGCAGATTGAATTCAGCCAATAACTTTTTCTTAATATTTACTTTTGCATTATCCGTTCCAAATAAGAATCCATCAGGAAGAATAATGGCACATCTACCATTCTTCTTTAAACGGAACATAATAATATCAATAAAAAGATCCGCAGTTTCAGAACTTCTCAAATCACCTGGAAAATTAGCTTTTACACTATCCTTTTCATTTCCCCCATATGGTGGATTCATGAGAACAATATCAAACTGCTCCATACGTCTATATTCTTTATAATCTGTTTCCAATGTGTTTCCATGTATGATATCTGGATTGTCAATATCATGTAGTAGCATATTTGTTACACAAAGGATATGTGGCAACGCTTTCTTCTCTACTCCATAGATGGAGTTATTATAGATTTCTCTGTTTTCAAGTGAATTCCCCACCTGCTTTTCTAAAGCATTTAATGCAGATACAAGAAATCCACCTGTACCGCAAGCAAAGTCAGCCACTTTTTCACCTAGTTTTGGTTTGATTACTTCTACCATAAAATCCGTAACTGCTCTTGGTGTATAAAATTCTCCTGCATTTCCTGCACTCTGCAAATCCTTTAAGAATGATTCATAGATTGTACCGAAAGCATGTCTTTCTTCATATTCTGTAAAATCTATTTCATCAATGATATTTACGACCTGACGGAGCAACACCCCATCTTTCATATAGTTATTAGCATCTTCAAAGGCATATTTTACAATGACTTGATTCATAGGAGTTTCATCATCGATCTCCAGATTTTTTAATGTTGGGAATAGGATATTATTCACAAAGTTAAGAATGGCATCACCAGTCAGTGCTTCTCCATCTTTATTATCCACAGCCCAATTTCTCCATTTACATTCTTCTGGAATAATAGAGGAATATTCCTCATTTACCAGTTCCCATTCTTCCTCTTTTGCATCATATATTTTAAGGAAAAGAATCCATACAATCTGTTCAATCCTCTGCGCATCCCCATTTACACCTGCATCATTTCTCATTACATCCTGTATTCTTTTCACAAAGTTAGTTATAGCCATTTACTTATCCTACTTTCTTAGCAAGCTAAGCTTGCTGATTTTTATGCTGTATAAATTTCGTCTTCTAATTCTTTTATTGCTTTTTGATAGGCTTCTTTTCCACCAAATTCTTTGACAATCTTCATTGGACTTCCATACTTGGCAAATTCCTGAAGCTGTAACACTTTGGTTTCCTCGATTTCCTTAATTCCCTCATTGGCATACTTATCTAGCAGGGTACTTAATACCTGCTGTGCCAACTCAGAGTATTTATACAAATAATGACGTTTCTTCACATTATTTGCTCTTTCTATTTTCGTTAAAGGTGCTCTGTCATAGGCGAGATGACATATCAAATCAAAGTCATCCAGTTCAGCTTTACCCGTTTCTTCTCTTACTGCATCTAACAGCACACCTTCATCCTTTAATTCATCAATAATTGCCTGTTTCTTTTGAGCCTCTGTCCATCGTTTCAAGAAATCATCTAATCTTGCATACTGTTGCAAAATGTTCTTTTTTGTGTAATCAATTAGGCTTTCTGTTATCAACTTCCCATCTCTGTCTACATATTGAACTCGTTCAGATAATACTTTTACGCAAATATCCCCAACATAATATTTCTTGGGTCTATCATCATCGTCAAAACCACCATCGCTACCAGAGCCACTTCCGCTTCCGCTTGAATTACTATCTGTAACTTCTGTATTATCTGGTTTTTCACCATCTTCATTCCCAGTTGGAATTTCTACGTCACCTGGTACATCAATTACTACTTCTGGGTCTCCATCAAAAGCTGGATCTGCAAATAATCTGCTGGCATTTCTAAAATCCATAATAGTAAAATACGTTTTTCCATAGTCTTCAAGAAGTCTGGTTCCACGACCAATAATTTGCTTAAATTCAGTCATGCTATTGATGTTATTATCCAGTACAATCAGTTTACACATTTTTGCATCAACACCTGTTGTCATAAGCTTACTTGTTACCGCAATGACTGGATATGTGCTTTCTTCATCGATGAAATATTCTAGTTGGGATTTTCCTTCATCATTATCACCAGTAATACGCATGATATATTTATCATTCTGTGTATACAAATCCTTATTCTCATTAATAAGTGCTTGACGCATACGTTCCGCATGCTCAATGTCTACGCAGAAAACAATAGTCTTACTAAAACGGTCTGTTTTCTTTAAAAATTCTGTAATCTTAGCAGCAATCACTTTCGTACGTTGTTCGATAACTAAGGTTCTGTCATAATCTTTGACATTATACTCTCTGTCTTCTATTTCATACCCGTTATCATCTACTTTACCACCCTCAGGGCGATATCCCTCTAAGTCCTTATCAAGCCCTACTCGAATCACTTTATAAGGGGCTAAAAATCCATCGTCAATTCCCTGCTTTAGTGAATACTCATAAATAGCTTCTCCAAAGTAAGTCTGGCTAGATGCCTCTTTTGTTTCAATCGGTGTTGCAGTACAACCAACCTGTGTAGCAGAAGAAAAATAATCTAAAATCTTTCTCCATGCAGACTCTTCCTTTGCACTTCCACGATGGCATTCGTCAATAACAATTAAATCAAAAAAAGTAGGCTGAAATTGAAGATATGTTTCTTCTCCATCCTCTCCTGATAACTGTTGATATAATGCTAGATATATCTCATAAGAGCTATCCAGTTTTTTATTTGTTACCTTTGTCATTTTTCCACCAAAAGGTTTAAAATCTCCTGAAATCGTCTGATCTACCAACACATTACGGTCTGCTAGAAATAGAATTTTCTTTTTAATACCAGCTTTCCATAATCGATAAATAATCTGGAATGCCATAAAAGTCTTTCCTGTTCCAGTAGCACAGACTAGGAGTGCTCTGTCTTTCCCACTTGCAACAGCATCCACTGTTCGATTAATTGCAATTCTCTGATAATATCTTGGCTTCTTATATCCTGGAACAGAATAGTATGGCTCCAACAATGCCTTTTCTTCATTTAAGTCAATATTTTTGTCTTTGCAATATCTTTGATATAACTCTTCTGGTGAAGGGAAATCCTCTAAAGAAAGGTTTTTCACTTCTCCTGTAATCAAGTTTTGTTCTACAAATCCATCTCCATTAGAAGCATATACGTAATAAATATCTAAAGCTTTTGCATATTCAATTGCTTGTTGTAATCCTGCTCCAACTGGATGATTATTGTCTTTCGCTTCAATAATTGCCAATGGAAAATTCGGCTTATAAAACAGAACATAATCAGCCCTTTTCTTCGAACCTCTGGCGGTAACATTTCCTCTTAAAATAATTCTACCCGCAGTAAATGCATATTCTAAACGAACTTGTTTCTTTATATCCCATCCAGCTTCTGTAATTGCTGGTGTTATGTACCTTGCCTTTATATCTTCTTCTGATAAGTCTCTTTTCCCCATAAGCTTTTCCTTTCTGTTGATTATCTATGTTTTACTAATTTTTATCTCATTTATTAAAATATATTTCGAACAATTTTACATTACTAATCAAGTATACCATTTTTAACTGTCCCATTTTCAGGACTTATCTCAACAATATCATCAAATCCACATTTAAGTTCCAAACATATCCTTGCCAGAATATCCAAAGATACCTGCTCATTGTTTGACATTTTTGTAAAAGTACTTGGGGCAATTTGAGTTTTTTTCCTTAAATCCACCTTTGTCATGTCTCTTTCAAGCAATAATCTCCACAACGGTTTGTAACTGATTTTTATTTGTTTTTCAGACATTTATTTTCCTCCATGTTTTACAAAAAACATTAAAATCCACTAAATAATATTGTATCAAACTTATTTCGTAATTACAAATGCAATTTTGATTTCTCGAAACTATATTCTTACAATTTTACCATAGTCTTACTCTGCGCTCTGTGATAAACTGTATTTATACATCTGCTTACGGGAGGGGCAAAGACTCTCTTGGTAAAGTCTGGTTAGCTGTCAGAAAAATTTTTGCAACTGCATTAATTTGTACTTGTGCTATATCCTTTAGCACAGAAAGAGAGGCTATTATGACAAAAACAAATGATGTAACAACCCAATCAACTGTTACTAAGATTAGTGTGGCAACTAATCTTACTTTCCCGTAAGCAGATGTGTTCTTTATCTTCTTTTATCCAGATTTCGATAATACCAGTTTGGTTCGCTGTTTTTCTTAATTGCTTCTTCCAGCCTACAATACTCTTCTGTTTCATCAGAAATATACTGATACGTAATTCCGATTGACTTAAGCTTTTCATGAAATTGCTTAATGGAAACAAGCATATCATTACTATCAATTCCAATCCATTCTGCCTTTTCTTTATCTGTCATAGCTTCATAGATTTCTTTTGTAACAGCTTGCTCCTGTTCTTCTAGTCCTTCCACTTTCTCCACAATTTCAGAAGTAATATCATCTTCTTTATTAGAATACGCACTAACTGGAGCAGCTTCCTCTGTAACTGCTACTTCTTCACCAGAATCTGACTTGAATGTCTGTTCCTTATCATCTGTAATGAGTTCATAACTATCATCTACGCTCCCATTTACACTCTTAGAAAAATCCTTACTTTCCGCAACATTGACCTTACCTTCCACATTCTCATCAAGAACCTTCTTTTCCTCTTTCTTCATATACCAAGGCTTTTTAGGCACTTTCACATCATACACATTTCCAATTTCAACACTCTCTGGAACAAAAAGCCCAACATAAAGTACTTCTTTCAAGCAACGATCTCCAATCTTGATTTCTTTCTGTAGCCTCTTCTTTTCCTGTTTGATGTCATCCAGTTTCTTGCGATATTCTGATTCTGTAAAAATGATAGAATCCCAATCATGATTACGCGTTGACTTTCTCTTAAATTCCGCCCGTTCCTGATACAAGGATTTCTGTTTCTCTGTCATCCGTTCTAAATCATACTTAGCCAGTCCTATAATACCTGCTATGTCAGTAACACTCTTTACATCTTTTCTGCAAAGAAATAAGTACTCCTCCTGTAGCATATGCATCCGCTCCAAGTCCTCTTTAAAACAGGCTGATTTATACTGGAATCTGCATTTCTCCACCACACGCATACGGTAAATCTTTCCATAGAACTTGTGCTGATAGGTATTCTTTGGCTTTGGCAGATATTTAACATCTGGTGTTAATACTCTTGGTGATTCATATTGATATCTTCCTTTTTCAAAAAACTCTTGCAGATTTTCTTTGGAAAATTCCTCATTAATGGTATCTAATCTTCGAAATCTTCTCATTTTATCTACTTTAACAGCCAGATGAGCACCTTGTTTTAAGACATATCCTAATTCCTCTAACAGATAAAGAAAATGCTCATAATCATCCGCTACCCCGCGACAATATTTCACATCGGATTCAATAAATCCACCCCAAGACTGTTCCTTTTCCCACTGCTTCCGATTCATATTAACAGGATCTTTGCTGTACTCCGCAGGCATTATGGAAAGACCATATTTCTCACACAAATGATTAGTAATCGGCTGGATCTGATGTTTCCAGTCTCCCTTCTTATATTCGTATTTCTTGCCCGTATTCATATTCACACTGTTAAAGACCAGATGTCCGTGACAATGCTCCTTATCAGAGTGAACACTATACACCGCTTCATAATCATCGCCCAAAAACTTCTGTGCAAATTCCCTCATGATTTCTAATAACTGTTCTGGTGTTCCTTCGCCCGGTGGGCAGGATATCACAAAATGATATCCTTGCCTTCCTCCTGTCTTTCCATATAATTCTTTTGTTCCAACCATCTGTTCAAAAGCAAATTTTGGAATACAATTCCATCCACCGACTAGAACTCCACTTTCTGTCTTGTCTTCATTCATAATATAGTCCAAAGCATGTTTCAGATGATTTGTGATTTTACCCTTCTTTCCAGCTCCTATATTCATAATCTTGGTTATCGCCATAATTGAATCAACTCCTTTAACAAACCTAAAATCACGCCTAATTGCATACACATCTGGTCAAATCTGCTCTGTGGAATATATTTATTTTCATTTGCCCACTTTGCAGTCTGATTTACATTTGTAGCAATTCCTGTTATTTGTCGTATAATATTCTGTCTGTCACGAATATAATCTGTATCAACACCACCAAGCATAATTAAGTGTCTGACATATTCGCTTTCCGACATGCTAGCCGCCTTTGCCCCATCTGCTAATTTTTGTAGTTCCGATTCCGATAATCGAATTGTCCTATTTTGTCTTGCCATACCTACTTTTCTCTTTTCCATAATCGTATTCTCCTTCTTAAAATATTTCTTTACGTTCTTTACATCCTGAACACTTTTCTCAATGTAAGATAAGTGCTGAGATTTTTTGCAAGATACGGATTTCGCAATGCGAAATCCTGTCGGGCACTAGACGCACCCTTATCTTGTTAGGGATTCTATCCCTAAGACCCTGGTATATTTACAGCCAAAGTCTGTAAAAAAGGCGCAAAAAAAAAGACAGAACAGCATGAAATTTGCCTTCTGTCTCTTTTGCACCCAATATATGAAATATGGCTACAAATCTATATCCATTT
Organism: Bacillota bacterium; assembly: GCA_023392615.1. Lineage (GTDB taxonomy): Bacteria > Bacillota > Clostridia > Lachnospirales > Lachnospiraceae > Mobilitalea. Next base: position 117,306 of record JAEVYT010000041.1, read on the forward strand.
GTAACCATATCCGTTCTATTATCATTCCTTGAAATATCTGCTACCAAAATGTGCACCAAGTGTAGCCGTTATTCCCTTTCTGATAACACTCTTGTAACCAAACCTATTCCATCATTCCAAAATCAAGGAATTCATTTTCCTCAATTTCTAAATCAGATTTCTTACTAAAATCACTAGAATCAAATCCAACTTCTACTCCCGATGGATTTACTGCACCAGTAGCATTCACTGTAGGAAGTATTCCTGTGGAACTTGCTACTGCTGACTGTCCAACCACAGAACCATTCTGAAAAGGAATCAGTTGCATACGCATCACATAATTTCCAATCAGTGCTGGAAGATTACTGAGTACCCTCTCTTCCACTGACTTTACTATTCTGTCAGAAAAAGCATCTTCTTTCTCCCTTGTCTCAAAGTACGGATCTTGCTCTTGCTTCATGCATTTTTCATAATAATCCAGTATCGCAAGCACAACGAATTTGCTCTGGGACTTAAATTGTTTTTTATCAAGGGCATGTAGAATCTCCCATGCCCTTTTATCTTCCTCTTCTTCCTCATAGAATCGGATATTCGTATTCCTAATCATTGAAAACTCCTTTCTCGCAAGATTTTAACAGTATCAATTTATCAGAAACATTTCTGATTAACGATTCTGGTTTTGTCTGCGAAGTCCCATATAACAGTAATACTCGTACCCTTTTGCTGTTGCACAGATGTCTGTGATAAAGAAGGTCTTATTTGGATTATACTCTCCAACGGTTTCCACCAGTTTATGACCACCACCCATAATATGCAGATTCATAAGCTTGTCGTTATATTCATAATCTTTCAACTTCGCAAATATTTCAGCCACATACTCTGCTGCTGCGTTTATGATCAAAGAATTATACGGTTCATCTACTTTTGTTACTCCCATTCTTAGAAATCGCTCAATCACATCATCCATAAGATTGGTGCCTGTTTCATCCAGTACCTTGTTGCGAATGCGAATTGCACACTGATTCACTCCGAATTTCTCCGTCCATGATTTATTCTCCATTGCCCTTCTGTCATTGAGATACATGATGTTCATGGTTCCATTTCCAATATCCACAAGCATATTAATTCCAGTAAATTCTTTTAATGTCTCTGCCACCGCAGAATAACATTGAGGCATTACGGTACAATCTACAATCTCTACCAGATATTTCTTCTCCCGATATTCGAAATCCACATAGCGGTTACGGAGCAGGTAAGCCTTAAAAGATTCTCTCTGTGCCTTTACCCACTTCAGTGGAAGTCCTACCGCTAGATGAATCTTTGCCTCATGCAATCCTCGAAGTTCCAGTTCCTTTGCAATTGCCGCCAGCGTCAGAATATAATAATCATCGTCTGCAATCTTATCTGCCAGAAAACTCTTGTGCCCTTCTGATATTACATAATATTTATCTTCATATTTCACATAATCCTTACAAAAAATCGGTGCTGTTTCACTTGCTTCTGCGGATGCCTTGAAGCAAAAGTGCGCCGTCTTAATGTTGCCGTACCCATGGTCACAGCCAATAATTAAAGTTCCATTCATAGTATAATCTCTCATTCGTTCTTCTCCTTTACCCTTAGGTGCTGTTGTAATTTCTGTTTGCTTTGTTCTTCCCATAAAATAATACTGATTTCCCGCTATCCTTAAGTTCTCATTCATAAATAAAATCCCTCCCATTAGTGAAACTGATTAACAATATCTTGAAAAATAACTTCTTCTGCTATTCTTTTCGCTTCTTCCCGAAGTCTCCACATTTCCATGGTGGAACTGCAATCTTTGGGCGGATGGCTCTTTAGATACTTCTCAGTAATCGAATCCAGTAGTTGATAAGCTTCCTCATCAATCTCTGTTGCTTTTGTCATTAATTTTCCAAATCGAAGTAAATGACGATAACGATCTTTATGGTTCTCTTTCATAAAATTCATCCAAAGATGTCCATACTTTCCTACATGAATTGGCTCTTGTATTTCTGCCTCTGCAATTACTGGATAAAATAATCCTTCTCGTTCTTCATAACGAACTCCCATGGAATCAAATAATGTTCTCTCTTCGTTCATAATAATTACCTTACCTTCTTCTCCATTTTCTTTGCTTGATTAAGACTCCATTCTTTCACAAGCTTTTCAATCAGTTCCACTTTCTGTTTTGGGGTATAATTAGATGGAAAATACCCTTCTAATGAATCAGCATAAATCTTTAGCTTTTCCCTCTGATTTGGTTTTTCTTCCCCAAGAATTTCATAAAGCATATCCATATCTAATTTTCCTGACTGGCTCATCCGTTTCATTCGATTTGCTTGAGATAAGGACGGAATCACCTGCTCCAGTTCCATAACTGCATGAAGCTCATACTGTTCTTCTTCTGACAGATAAGACAGTTCTACTGCGGAACGAAATGCCAGTTTATCTTCATCTACCATATCCAGTATCTTTGGTATCAGATTCGTAAGGCGAATATATCTTGCAATCTGATTCCTGCTTTCTCCAATCTGTCTTGCCAACAATTCATCTGTCCGCACTCTCTCTTTTTCTAATGGCTGACTGCCTAACTGCCATTTTCCCGAATCATCATAAGAACAAATCATTTGATTCAGTTCCAAAGTCGGATTATCTAACTTTGTCCCCACTGGAGACAAAGTTCCATCTTGAAACAAATCATTTCGCTTCCCCTGCTGCTTCATTGCCTCCAACTTCATCTTGTATGCAAAAGCTTTTTCACTCGGTCTGATATGCTCTCTTTGCAAATTACTATCGATCATAGCAATTGTGGCTTCTGCATCATCCATCTGCATAACTATGACAGGAACCGTATCAACACCAGCCCATTCACAGCCAGCTTTTCTTCTATGACCTGCAATAATCTCATATCCCTCACCAGCAGGATTAGGTCTAACAATCAGCGGAACCAATACTCCCTTTTCTTCAATACTTTTGGATAATTCAAACAACTGCATATCATGCTCCACCCGAAATGGATGTCCTTTAAACTCATGCAATTCACTGATTTTGACGTTTCCCGTCTGTAAATCTTGTTCGTTGTTCCATAATGAACACAAATCCTTTGATTTCTTCATCTTCTCATTCCTCCTATTGTCGTAGGTGTCATGTGAAAACTGGCAAAAAAAGAAGACCGCCTGCTTTCACATCAAAGATGTTGAAAACAAGCGGTCTTTCGACTTTTTCTTATGAAGTTGTTGACGGTTTATTTTACTGAAATCATCCGATTTATGAACGATATATTTTTGTGTCCACTCATACCAGTTCTACAACTACCGAGACTTTAATCTCATTGGAAATCTCTTTTTTTCTTCCAAAATTCGATTTCCCAGTGAACTTAAAAACCCTCGCAAAGTGCGTAAATTCAAGGATTTCTACATATTCACCCTTTGTAGACAACAGACGGTCTCCACATGCCCAGTCCAAGGGAACATGTCCACCGGTACCGCCTTCACCGCCTTATATCCCTTCTTCGTAATATACCCCAAATCCCTCTCAAGGGTAACCGGATTACAGGAGATATAAACCACCTTCTTAGGCTTTAACTGTACTACAGCATCCATAAACTGTTCTGTACTTCCGCTTCTTGGAGGATCCATGAATACCACATCAGCGCTTTCTTGCTGCTCTGCCATCTGACTCATGAACACACCTGCATCATTACTATAGAATTCGATGTTCATAGCATCATTTCTTTTTGCATTGATATTCGCATCCTTGACTGCATCTTTGTTCAGTTCTACGCCGATTACATTCTTTGCATGATCAGAAGCAATGATTCCGATCGTACCGATTCCGCAATATGCATCGATAACAGTCTCATTACCTGTGAGCTCTGCTAGTTTAATTGCCTTCTTATAGAGCACCTCAGTCTGAGCTGGATTCACCTGATAAAATGACTTTGGTGAAAGTCGAAATACCTTATTACATAAGCTATCTTCAATAAAGCCTTTGCCGTAGATAACTTGTTCCCTGTCACCAAGTACCATGCTTGTTTGCTTGTCATTTACATTGATAATCACAGTAGTAATCTCAGGATGCTTCGCTCTAAGCGCCTTTACGAAATTATTCTTGGATGGAAGTATTGATGAAGACAACACCAATACTACCATAATCTCACCGCTGGCATAACCGGTACGGACAAGTACATGACGAAGTAGACCGTATCCGCTATCCTCATCATAGGTCTTGATTTTGAAGGATTTTAGCATACTTCGAATCGTTGCAATAATAGCATCCGCCTTTTCATTGTGAATACAACATTGCTCTATCGGAACTACGCGATGAGTTCCTTCTTCATATACGCCGGATACCGGATTCCCCTTGCGGTCATGATCAAATACAACATGAACCTTATTGCGATAGTTTCTAGGATTCTTCATGCCGATAATCGGTTCCACCTTGCAGTACTTGGAGATAAGGCCTTCTACTTGCTTCTGCTTATCCTTTAATTCCTCTTCATAACTTTTCTTTAATATATTACAGCCACCACACTGTCTGATGTAGGGACATTCTCCGGGTTTCAAAACTCTTTTACTTCTACTTTTACCCGGCATGTCGCCAGTTTCCCTGTTTCTACGATTATCAGTTCCCCTATCTCTATGATTAACTGCTTCCTTATCAATACGATATCCGGTTCCCCTATTACTGTAATTAACACCATCCCGATTGTTACGATTCGTTTTCTCACGATTCGTAGCCTTTGTTCCCTCAGAAGCTTTTCCTTCTTTCGCTGCTGTGCCTTGCGTTATCTTCTGATTATTCGTCTTTCGGTTATTCGCCGTCTTGCTCCCCTTAATCAACTTGCCCTTATTCAGTTTATCCATCAATTCATAGTCCAGATCCTCAAACTCCTCATAACTGTCTTCATAAGAGAACACCTTTTTTATATCCTTCTTTTTAGCATCTTTCTTTATTACATGATTGACAACGGACTTTTCTTCATTCTGTTTTGATAAGTAACTATTTTGATAATTCACACTCTGTTTTTTGCTGTTCTGATTATTGCTATTTGGTTTACTGCTATTTGGTTTTATAGTACTCTTTCTCTTTAAACTCTGTTTTTTCTTTTCATTCATCGTAATTAAACTCCTTCTCCGTTAAATTCCGGTATAAAGCTGTCGCTTGCAGTTTCTCCTTCTTGGATAAAACCGTTCTCAACGCCAATTTCTATCGCATAATCCACCAATTCCTCATACTCCGCATCCGTTAACTTTCGATTAATCTCAGGATATGCAGATACATTCGGTAGTGGTGTGTATTGATTCATAATACTGATGTAGATTTGATCCCCATAGTTCTCATAGAGATATTTGATTATATCCTTAGAATCCTCAAGATATCCGGGCAGTGATAAATGTCTCACGATTACCCCCCGAGTCATGATACCTCGCTCATTAAACTTCGGTTCTCCTACTTGTCTTACCATTTCAAATATAGCCTCCGAGGCATATTCAAAATAATCTTCACACCCAGAGTAACGCATTGCAAGTTCCTGGTTTATATATTTAAAATCCGGAAGATATACATTGATATATCCCTCCAATAGGCGCAATGTTTCTACCTTCTCATATCCACTGCAATTATAAACAATTGGTAAGATGAGCCCTTTCTTCCTTGCCATACCAATTGCACATATGATTTGGGGAACAAAGTGAGTGGGAGTTACAAGATTTATATTGTTTGCCCTTTTTTCTTGAAGTTCTAAAAATATTTCACTCAATCGTTCCACACCAATCTCTTTTCCAGCCACTCCATTTGCAATATTGGTATTTTGACAATAAACACATCCCATAGAACAACCCGAGAAGAATACCGTTCCGGAACCTTCTTCACCGGATATGCAGGGCTCTTCCCACATATGGAGTGCTGCTCTCGCCACGATAAGCTGTGAAGATACTTTACAATATCCAACCTGACCATTTAGTCGATCCACCCCACAGTTTCTTGGACATAGAGTGCATCGCTTTAGCATATGCATCGAATCATTCTCGATACTCATATGTAACCTCCGCGTTCAATCGAAAAGGGCGTCCAATTATTACGGATACGCCCCTCATTCAACTGTTTTTATTAAAAGTTTATTTACCTTCTATTAATAACGTTTTATCTGTTAGAACCTTAATTCTATCATATTTTATCTTAAAATGCAGATAAAATCAAAGAAAATTTTTATTCCTTCTTACTCATAGGATAATCTCCATAAATAGATGGAGGCTACTGATCCATATGGAGAATATCTGTTCTTATATACTACGAACTGCTCCTTTGAAAGCTCAGTTAAACTATAGAGCTTCATAATTCCTCTTCGAATTGCTATATCACCATAGCTTATGATATTCGGTCTCTCCATACTATTAAGCAAAAGCATCTCCGCGGTCCAGGGGCCAATTCCATTTAGGGACGATAACCGTTTAATCACTTCTTTATCCGGTAAATCATACAGTTCGTTCAAATCAAACCCACCGTTCATCACCATTTCGCCAATTCCTTTGATATATTTTGCTTTCGTTGACTGCATTCCGCAGAGTCGAATATCTTCGATAGAAGCTACGGCAATAATCTCCGGTGTAACGTCCTCAAAGCGCTCTTGCATTCTTCCCCATACAGTCCTAGAAGCCTTTAGCGAAATCTGTTGCCCGATAATAGCAAAGACAAGAGCGGGAAACAAATCAGGTATGATAACACGTTCTATCTTCCCAATGCGGTCAATTGCCTCCCCTAACAACTGATCCACATTTTTCAGATAGTCCATCTCCATATCACCATATTCAAATATCTTAGTTCTCACTGTCTTCATTATCTTCCCCCGTCCCTACAAATCAATGTTTTACGAAAACAATTTTTATCTACAATACATCTTAGTTGACGTAGTGAGTGATTATTCCGCTTTATTAATACTCCCGTAATTTTTTATACATTACTCTTTTATTACTATTTTTCATAATTTCCTTCAAAATAATACAACCTGTTTTATTTACATAAAATGAAATGAACCCCCATTGTTAGATTATTTGTCCAACAAAAGAGGTTCTTTTCTTTTTTAATTTATTTTACATGCATGAACTTTCTTGCTACACCAACAATTGGGCGGAATAGAATTCCTTCCATCTCCTTTTTTACAACTCGAAGCTCTTTACGAATCTGAATGTTCTGCGGACAATGGTGCTCACATTTCCCACAATCCTTACACAAGGAAGCATATGCGGGCTGTTTGGATAAGCTCCCTAGTGTTTGCATATATTTGAAGCGACTTCTTTTTTCATTCAGAAGGTATTTATCATTATATGCGGAGAAACATCCCGGTATATTTACCCCTGCAGGACATGGCATACAGTAGCCACAGCCCGTACATGGAACCTTAGTTTTCTCCATCATTACCATCTTTACTCGGTCGAATACACTTAATTCCTCTCCGGATAATGAGTTAGGAAGTACATCAGAGGCAATGCGAATATTCTCTGCCAACTGTTCCTCATCACTCATTCCCGACAAAATCACGGTAACTTCCGGATGATTCCATATCCACCTTAGCGCCCATTCTACCGGGCTACGTTTCGAATCATAGCTTTTAAATTCTTTGATTACTTCCGGAGGAAGATTATTCACTAATTTACCACCTCGGAGCGGTTCCATCACGATAACCGGAATACCGAGCGAACCGGCTAGCATTAGTCCAGATTTGGTTGCCTGATTATTCTCATCTAGATAATTATACTGAATCTGGCAGAAATCCCAAGGATAAGCCTGAAGAATTTCTTCAAAATCTCGTTTGGCACCGTGAAAGGAAAAACCGATATTTTTAATGGTACCCTGCTTCTTCAGTTGCTCCAACCACTCAATCACACCGATGGAAACCATTCTGTCAAATGTCGCTTTATCTGTCAACATATGTAACAGATAATAATCAATATAATCGGTTTTAAGCTTTGTACATTGTGTTTGGAAGATCTTCTTGGCGCCCTCTAATTTACTTACCATAAAGGGCGGGAGCTTAGTTGCAATTTTTACCTTTTCTCTGTAACCATCCGTTAACGCATCTCCTAATAAGCTTTCACTTTTACCTCCATGATAAAAGTAAGCCGTATCAAAATAATTCATTCCTTTATCAATTGCATCACGAATTAATGCAATTGATCTTGGCTCGTCTATATTGTTTCCTTTCATCGGAAATCTCATACAACCAAAACCGAGGATTGATAGCTCATCTCCGTTTTTTTCATTCTTTCTAGTTAACATAATTAGCCTCCTAATGCTATTCTCACTTACGAATTCTTATGCGCAAACGCTGATTTTTTCATTCTGCAATAATAAGCGGTACACTTTGTTCCCATTAATGCAAGATTTAATGAAAGTAAAATATTTAAACCATACAAAAAAGTAAGAAAATCAAACGATTTAAACCAAAACCTTTGAATAAATAGTAATAACCATATAATAAGAGTAATCCAAGATACCGAATACGAGTAAGCCAACGTTTTAGCCTTTTTATAAAGTGCCTTTTTGTTATACGAGAATACGGGCTCTTCTTCCGAGTACTCTTTTCCCCATATGTGCATCGTTTCTATCGAAGATCTTGAAGCAAAACACAACCTCCAACCATTATTTTTATGATAGTTATAGTAACCCGGTCGTGCATCATACTGCAGATCCACACAATACTTTATATTTCTCGCTAATCCTTTTATAAAATAAAAACAGATACCTTGTTTGCTGACTTGATAAAGATTATAACCTTCCCGTTCCATTTTCTCAAGCCATTTCTCTTGTAAGTCGGGAGCTAATGCCCATCCATATCTCCATTTCTTAATCAACTTCATATTATCGATGTTTTCCGGCATCGCATTGTATTCTTGTCCTGGGATACTCGGTTTATCTGCCTTCGCATTATATACTTGTTTTGGAATAGTTGGCATATCCGGCATCATATTCAATAATCTTTTTAGCTTGTTATTCGTGGCCGACAGACGAATTAGTGTATAAAGCTCCCATGCGAACATTACAAGGTATAGTATGCCGAAAATTAAAGTAAAACTAATATATGGCCATGCATTAAAAGTGGCTTTTCCGGCATGTTTACCTTCCTCGGATAATACGAACAATAAAGACGCTAGTAGAAAACACCCGATAACAAGAGCTATGATTAAACAGGTTGATAAAGCCAATAGAATTCCTGCCACCAGATTAATATCTTGGTTTCTAGTAACAAAGCCATAATAGTATGCTGATTCAGTCTGCCGATTTTTATTGCGTAATATATAATAATCCTTAACGTAACCTACTCTCTCATATCCATGTTCATATAGCGATGCTGCAATATTACCATTTGATTTTTTATCAAATATGATACGGTAATAATGCTTCTGCGCTGACACTTCCTTAAAATAAAATAAACGTAATTTAAAATCTACCTTCTCAAGTGCATGTCCATTCTCATGCATCTCTGATAGCCATTGTTCTGTTTTTAGTACATCATAACTCCAAAATGGACGAAACACTACTTTCCCCATAGATCCTCCGCACTAATCGATTAATAACTTAGCAATTCCAATATGTGAAACAACATTTTCTTTCACTCTATTCATACTTATCACAACAAAAGATATAGAATACTTAAATACATAAGTGACATTATAACATAGAAGAATTTAACAAACAATATATCATAAAATCTTCTTCTATAATTTACCACATTGAACTTTTTCAATATTATTCAAAACTATGCTTGACATATCTGGTCTATCATGATAGACTTAGGCTATACAAGGTTTATCGCAATAAACCACTAATACAAATTATACCGGCTTCTTGATGTGAGATAGAATATCTAGTTGGTATAACGAAAGGATTGATGAATGGATATGGAGCAATATAAGTTATATGACGCAGAATACAAGTTTGTAAGTATAATATGGGAGAACGAGCCCATCAATTCAACAGAGTTAGTTCGATTATGTGCCGAACGCCTTGGTTGGAAGAAATCTACCACATATACCGTACTTAAGAAGCTTTGCACCCGTGGCATTCTCCAAAACCAGGATGCAATTGTTACTTCTCTGGTAAAACAGGAAGAAATCCAAAGGTATGAAAGCAACACTGTGGTGGATAAAACTTTCAATGGTTCTCTACCAATGTTTTTAACCGCATTTCTTGATAACAAGAAGTTAACGCCAAAAGAAGCCGAGGAATTAATTAAAATTATAGAGGAGGGAACAAAATGACCGTTTTAACCAATCTATTTTTATCCGTTGTAGCAATCAGTACTACGGCCTCAATTGTGGTAGTAGGAATTCTAGCAGTTCGCGCATTATTAAAGCGATTCCCAAAGAGTTTTTCCTATGTATTATGGCTTTTACTACTCTTTCGCTTGATTTGTCCGGTTAAAATTCCGTTCCGTTTTAGCCTTATCTCCTTGCTACCTCAAAAGTTATCGCCATTGCATAGTACTACCCTGAATTCATTTCATTCTGTTGCGAATCCAGCGATGGTTGCGAACCTACCGACCGATTCTGTTCCCACCAATTCATTAAACAATTCCCCATTAACCAACAACTTTGACGGTGTTACTCATATCAACTCCACATTAACACTCCCCCATATCTTAACAATGATATGGCTACTTGGAATGATAGCATTGCTAGTTTACAGTGTATATTCCTATCTCCTAATCAAACGAAAAGTAAGCAGTGCAACTTTAATTCGATATAATATATACGAAACAGATCAAATTACAACCGCTTTTGTATGTGGATTTATCAAACCAAAGATTTATCTACCGATGAATCTAAAAAATCAAAACTACTATTACATTCTTGCTCATGAACAGATTCATATAAGAAGACTTGACTACTTAATCAAACCCTTTTGCTATTTACTTCTGATATTTCATTGGTTTAATCCATTGATGTGGCTATCTTTTGTTCTTATGAGCAAGGACATGGAGATGTCCTGTGACGAAAAGGTCATTCAATTATTTGGCTACAATATTCAGAAGGATTACTCCTATTCCTTACTTTCCTTCTCGGGTTCAGCCAATCGATTAATTTCTTTCAGTCCATTGGCCTTTGGTGAGAACAACGTGAAGTCACGTATTAAAAATATTATGAAATATAAAAAGCCTGCAATTAGCGTAATAATGCTTTCACTCACCATTATAATTGCTTCAAGCGTGTTGTTATTAACTGATACTGATGCTTCTGCTCGTCCAACTACAACCGAACCATCCGCTCAAGAGCATGGATACGCCAAGAATACGTATCAATTTAATACAACCAACGAGCAGATTAAATATAACCCTAAGATTATTGACACTGTGGAGGATATCACAACCAAGTCTTATTCAGAAACCACAGCCAATGAGGTAGAGAAAAACCTAAGCCTAATTATGTCCTCACCAACCACCTCTTCCAATCCCTTTGACTACATTAAAGCTCATCAAAAAGAATATGAGGCTATAACAAAGTTTGGAGATGAAGCTTTGACTTATCTTTTGACTCAGTTAAGAGATCACCATGCTTCCGGCTTACGCGGATATATCATTATTGAAATCTGTAAGGATATGCTAGGACCTGATTACTCTGCTCCTAAGAAATATGATAACCCAGATGATTGGTATAACAAATTAGTAACTAATCAAAAAATAATGCTTAATGACTTTGTCTACGATGGAAAAAATCCGATTGAAAAGTTAGTCTACCAAGCAATCATCGATCAATTTGGCAATACCATGCAAGGCTTTACAATAGTAGCTCCAAAGATATTCGGTTCATATGAGGAGATCGATTATCTCAAGGTATTTGTCACAGCTGATATATCCACCTTTGAGATATATAATAAAATTGTTACAAATACCTCCGGCAGCGTTATCCCTATGGCTATAACCTTTCAGAAGACCCCCTCTGGTAGTTATCGATTCGTAAAGCTTGATCAAGCCATGGATGGAAACTATTTTGCCCCTTCCATTAAAAAGTTCTGTACTATGCCGGTATCGAAAAAGCCAATCGAAGGACTTGCAAATAATATCATTAATCAATATGGCAATGATAAAGATATCTCAAATTTATTAACTGTCAACCTCAAAAAACACCTAGCTAAGAATAATCTCACAGGCATCACCTATTACTCCGTAACAAGCGAAAAAATATTTACACAGTAATAGATCAAGGGCTGTTGCAAGTGAAATAATTCGGAGGAATAATGTTATATTGCCATAATGCACTGTTTGGAAGATAGTATTCATAATTTTGTAATTTCGGAGGCGAACATTTATGTACGACTACGAAATACAAAATATGGATACTGTCCTTCCAACCTGTGTGTGAGGCAAATAACATTGTTCCTAAAGAGAATTATTTCTATTGCAACAGCCCATATAGTCGCTATATAAATAGGTTTACATTACTGTCTTCGGCTTCACCGAGGTAGTAGCCTACACCACCGATTTTTACACCTTCAATTAATTCTTCTTGCTTTAATCCCATTACGTCCATCGACATCTGGCAAGCAACAATTTCAATACCGCTATCCATCGCCGCTTGAATTAGTTCTTCTAGGGAAGATACATTCTTATCCTTCATAACCTTACGGATCATCTTGCCTCCCATCCCCATCATGTTCAAATTGGAGAGTTTAAGTTTTTTACTACCCCTTGGCATCATCATTCCGAACATATTGTCCACCATGCCTTTCTTTACCTTTACCTTTTCTGGTTTTCGAAGGATATTAAGCCCCCAGAAGGTAAAGAACATAGTTACCTTTTTGCCCATTGATGCTGCCCCATTCGCAATGATAAAAGATGCAATTGCTTTATCCAGATCACCACTAAATACGACCATAGTTTTATTATCTCGAGCCATACCATTCTCCTGACAATATACCAATGCCTCATTACTGTTACCAAGTTTTTTTATAAATGCTGTAATATTTCCGGCAGATTTACTCAGTTCTAGCAGCTCATTATTGGTACGTTTACACCAAGCCTTTATATCTTCGTAAAAGCCCGGATCGGAGGCATCCACCTTAAGAATTTGATTTTCCTTTAGTCCATCCATAGAGGCTTTTACTTGCATCAGCGGTCCCGGGCAACATAACCCACAAGCATCCAATGATTTATCATATTCACCGGCTTTCCTAGTGGAATCTACTGAAGCTACATGAACTGTTTGTGTATCCGGATCAATCTCCTCCGATACCGAAGTCACCGGTTCATATACCGGTTTAAATTTAAGTGAGGATATTGATTTATAACCACCGGTTATATTCATCACTTTAAATCCATGTTGTGTGAGTATTCGATCAGCTACATATCCACGAAGTCCTACCTGACAGTATTCTACGATCATTTTATTACTATCCAGCTCTGATAATCGATCTCTTAATTCATCTACCGGAATATTAATTGCACCTTCTACATGACCATTCATATATTCGAGTTCGGTACGAACATCCACCAAAGTATACTCCTCAGGATTTAGTTGTTCTACATCTCCCCAACTCCCCACATGGGACCTTCCCTCTAGTACGTTCTGCGCTACAAAGCCTGCCATATTAACGGGGTCTTTAGCTGATGAAAAAGGAGGTGCGTAGGATAGTTCTAATTCAGTCAAGTCCTCAATCGTTCCGCCGAGTCGGATTACCGTTGCAATTACGTCAATTCTTTTATCGACTCCTTCATAACCTATCCCCTGAGCGCCTAACACTTTGCCCTCTTCATTGAATATCAACTTCAAAGTCATAGGCACCGCCCCTGGATAATAGGATGCATGGGATACTGGATGGATAAAGATGGTCTTATAATCTACATTTGCTTTCTGTAATGCTCTTTCATTTGCACCAGTACTTGCTGCACTAAGATCAAAAACCTTAATAATTGATGTTCCCTGGGAACCCTTAAAACGGCTGTTTAATCCAGCTATATTATCTGCAGCGATTCTACCTTGCTTATTTGCAGGTCCCGCCAAAGGAATTGCAGTGCTGTTCTTAGTAACAAAATCTACTACCTCGATCGCATCACCAACTGCATAGATTCCTTCTATATTCGTTTGCATACGATCATTTACAAGAATATGTCCTTTTACACCAAATTCCAATCCACTTCCCTGCAAGAACCTGGTATCCGGTGTGACACCAATCGCCAGAATAACCATATCCGCGGTAATCTTTGTTGAACTGCTTAATGTAACTTCAACCTGACTATTCTCTTCACGGAAGGATTTCACCCCATCCTGAGTAATTAAGGATATCCCATTATCGACAAGCTCCTTTTCAGCAAGGATTGCCATATCAAAATCAAATGGAGCTAAAATATGAGGCGCTGCTTCCACCAATGTCACGGTTAACCCACGCTCTTTGAGGTTTTCTGCCATCTCAACTCCGACGAATCCTCCACCGATCACAACAGCACTCATTGTTCCAAGACGATCCACATATTCCTTTACCCGATCGGTATCCGGAATATTTCTCAATGTAAATATCTTATCACTTTCAATGCCCGGAATATTCGGACGAAGTGCTTTCGCACCGGGAGAAAGCACCAGATAATCATAACTCTCTTCATAAGTGCCTTTTGTTTTGCTATTTACAGTAACCATCTTTTTATCAGGATCAATTTTAATTACTTCACTATTATTACGAACATCAATTTGAAATCTCGCCTTCATCGCCTCCGGAGTCTGCACCAATAACTTACTTCGCTCCTTTATACTTTCTCCGATATAATATGGCAAACCACAATTAGCAAATGATATATACTCGTCTCGCTCAAACATGATAATTTCAGCATTTTCATCCAGTCTTCTTAATCTGGCTGCAGTAGAAGCACCACCTGCAACGCCTCCTACTATTAATACTTTTTTGCTCATAATCGTCACTCCATTCTTTATAGTCACATTTCTGATTCATGACAAATTTTATTTGTTTCTATCAAATATCCTTATAGAGTAATGGCGTGCTAAGTTTACGCCTCTGTTGGAAAAAGTACCGCTATAACTTCTTTCACTTTATCACTCGTAACCTGGTAATATATTTCCAAACCTTCTCTTCTACCCTCGATAATCCCAGATAAGCGTAATTTTTGAAGATGTTGGGATATCGTCGATTGCGGCGCTCCTAGACAAGATTGCATATAGGTCACATTGCATTCTCCCTTACTTAACAACCCTCGTATAATACATAGCCGAACCGGGTGGGCAATTGTTTTTAACAATTCTGCAGCTTCATTGTAGTTTTTATAATTGGTATCCATCGTAACACTCCTCTATATTTGTATTCACTTATCTTTCTTCCTACTAATTTAATCTTTATATTACTATATTCATATATTACGATATATAGATATAAAAGTCAACGCAACTGTACAACACTTATGTGACAATGTCACAAATCTATTTTTATGCTCATTGAAGCGTCCTTCAACTCAAATACACTGCAACTGCTTTCCAGTTCTCGCTTGGTTGATAGAATAATCCATTCTCTGTTATCGTTATATCAACATCACTGTCAGAATATATCTCCGATATTGTATAATTCATGCCCCAAGGGAGTTCGATCACACAATCCTCCAACACACCACCAAACGTATGAATTAAGACAAATGCATCGCCATTCTCTCCTGTTCTTAATATCCCCTGCCAGCCCAAGGGATGACGATAGCTTGTGATTGGGGTACCAAATCGATAAGTAAAACCCTCCTTGATAATCGGTGCTATTCGTTTGTAGAATGCAATGCCCTTATCAATAAGCTCCCAAGACTCATCCTTAATATTAATCACATCCCCAGATATGCACATTCTTCCGAGAAATGTACTTGCCACCGAATAAGCAATACGCTTTAAATCATCTTCTTTGCGTATTACTGCCCATATCTGACTCTGACATGGCAAAATCACTCTGTGCATATTTGCTGCGATAATCGGTATCTCTTTGCATTCGTGTGCATCCGAAAAAGAAGCCATACTGCACGTCCTCATCATGAGTGGCTCCAGTCTATGTCCGCCGGAAGCACAATTCTCTAGTATAATTCCAGGCACTTCCTGTTTTACCTTCTCAATAAAATTATAACCCTCCATCATATTATCGCGAAGTCCTTCACCAAGAGATTCTGCTCCATCACATCCTATTCCAATTGTTTCGTTATAATCAATCTTCATATATTCAAAGCCATAGGTTTTTAGCGTACCGATTACTTTATCAGTGAGGTATCCTTGCACCCAGGGATCTCTCATATCCCAAAAACGTCTCATAGAAGTCGTTAAAACATTCTCGTCTCTTTTTAGCAGATGCTTCTCCAACTGATAAGCCCTTGATTTTTCTCCAACATTCTCTATCTCGAACCAGATTCCGGGCTTTAAGCCGGCCTCTCTGATTGCCTGCGTTGTTTTATGTAACCCCTCCGGGAATAATTCTGTAGATACATTATAATCACCCATAGCAAGATCCCAAGGAATTCCATCTTCTCTATACCATCCTGCATCAATTACAAAATATTCAAATCCTTTCCCCTTAATTACATTTAGAATTCCCATAATATTTTCATGCGAAGGACATCCCCAAGTAGTGCAGTATTCATTGAACATAACAGGTAAACTCATCTCACACTCAGGTCCTCCGTCAAAGAACCGTTTGCCTGCCTGCGTCAGTCTTTGTGAGATTTTATCAATTCCACCACCTTGACATACAGACAGAATTGCTACCGGTGTGTGAAAGTTCTTACCTGGAGCGATTACTTTCATCCAATGACCAAATTCGCGATCAGCAATACCACCTGACATAGCAAGTCCATCGTCTTTACGGTACAGTTCCATCTGCCAGGAAGAATTATGTGCAAGTTGTGCACCCCAATATACTTCGTTCTTAATATCCTCAACAACTAGATAAGGAAAATAGTGATTAACTGCCATTGATCCAACCTGTCCAAAACGTTCCGAACGAATTGCATGACCTGCCCAAGAAGGCTCCAATTGCAATTCTTCCACTGATTTACTCTCCAGCCTACCTTCCATACTCCACACACTTCGTAATCTGTGTACCATAATGGAGTCATAACCATCTTTTTCTATAAATGGAGTGATTCCACCCAATGAAAAACTCGATATCATCTCGATTGAAGTTGGATATTCGCTGAGATTCTTGAATTCGGAGTACATCTCAACACTCTGGTTATTGTGATGCCATACCAAGCAGTGCTCCACTTCATAACCTCTTTGATCAAATACTTTGGTTCGTATCTCCGTTCTGCCTTCCATACGAATCTCTTGTTGACTCTTATACCTAAGACGAAGTGTTGATTCACTCTGGCGCATGGTTCCCCCACCGGAATATGCACCACAATAGATATCTCCTACTAATTTCAATTGAACCAACGAATCTATGACTTGATTTTTTTCATCCCATGCTACTGCCTCCATATGTTCCGGTAATAACATAAGTTCCACATTTTTTGATTCCTTATCAATATAATACTGAATCAACATATCTCCCAATTGATATTGCTTTAATAATGATACTTTTCCCATAGTTGGTCTCCTTATAAATACATACTTTTAATATAATAGATAACCAAGCTGTTTTTAATGGAATTATGCCACTAATATATAGCATAATGTGATTTGTTTTCATGAATATTTCACTAAGCTCAATTCACTTTATTATTATTGTCAATAATTAACATTCCTTGTTGAAAACACTAACGCCGAATGATATAATATTTTTTGTAAATATAATCCATTTTCCTATTAGGGGGATAATCATGAAGATTCTCGTTGTAGATGACAGTCATTTTAATTTATCTTCCGTTAAGCGTAATCTAGAAGACATGCCCGAGTTGACTCAGATATTATTATGTGACGACCCCAGACAGGCGAAATCAATCGTGGATCAGTATAAAATCGACATACTGATTACCGATGTCATGATGCCGGCTATCACAGGCTTTGACCTATTGGAACTCTTTCGTTCCGATAGTAAATATGACGATATGCCTATCATAATGTTGACTTCATTAATCGACATGGCGGTTTATAAAAAATGTTTCGATTTGGGTGCATTTGACTACATTAATAAACCTTTTAACACAGTAGAGTTACATTCACGATTAAAGGTTGCTATTGATGCTAAAAATAAATCCAACAATCTGAAAACCTTACTCGAAGTGACCAGAAAGCAAAATGAAGAACTAAAGATTATGAATGCCGAGTTAACCGAGGCCAAATTCAGTCTAGTACAATCTGAAAAAATGGCTGCAATCGGTCAACTAGCTGCCGGAATAGCACATGAGATTAATAATCCAATGGGTTATATCAGTAGTAATTTTGATATTCTCAAGAAATATTATGTAAGAATGAAAGAATACATGGATTTTTTTAATCTTGAGATAAACAGTGATGCATTTTCCTGTGTTGACTGTCATGCGATTCTTGATTTACAAACCAAATACGATGAACTAAAGCTGGACTTTATCGTAAATGATCTTGAGAATATCTTCGGGGATCTATCCGGCGGTATCAAAAGAATTACCGACATTGTGCAATCATTGCGTGTTTACGCAAGAACTTCTAAAGATGATGAAAAGGAGAACTGCGTGCTATTAGAACTAATACAGCAGGTTATACTTATTATTAAAAACGAAGTGAAATATGTCGCGACTATTAAACTAGATGTTCCTGAAGATATCACTCTTTACTGTAACAGAATCCAGGTAGGACAAGTGTTCGTCAACATAATTCTAAATGCCATTCAAGCAATTCAAACACTAAAGAAAGATACACTGGGAACAATAAAGATAAAAGCAAGATGTATTGATTGTGAAGTACAAATCGAATTTTCCGATGATGGACCGGGAATAACGAAGGAACATCTGCTCAAAATATTCGAACCGTTTTTTACCACCAAAGATATTGGTCAGGGAACCGGATTGGGATTAAGTATTTCTTATGATATTATCGTGAATAAACACAATGGAAACTTTGATGTAAAAAGCGAGCTTGGAGAAGGGACCACATTTATTATAACCTTACCAATTATATCCGCTGAATAAATATCACGATTGCCAAAGATAAATCAGCGTGATTTTACAGTTAGCATAATCTTTATGATGTTTTGAAGGTGTAATGTATAGCTGTATTCTTACTGACAATACTATCTCATGAAATGAAAGGGTGTAGAGTTTATGAAAACGATATTGATTGTAGATGATGAGGCTCAGATTATCAAAGCCTTACAAAGAATGTTTATAGACACAGATTATGAGATTTTAACCGCTGAAAACAGCACGGATGCTACGAAGCTAATGGAATCGAAACCAATCGATATGGTGATTAGCGATATGCGCATGCCGCTTTTTGACGGTTATAAATTATTAAGTAATATAAAAGAAAAATACCCTCATACCATTCGTATTATACTGAGTGGCTATGCGGACGAAAAGCCGATGTTCCGGGCTATATTGCATAACATCGCAAAATTATATATCTTCAAACCCTGGAACAACACCAACTTCCTTCAGTATATCAACAAAATATTTACGGTAGAAGACACATTAAATGCAGATGATTTTTCGGATAAGATTGAAAAATCCTGCCCCACTCCATCCGTATCCGAAAAGTGTGATCACATGTTAGCATTAATAGAAGAAGAAAACATGGATGCCTTGATTGATGCGATTGAAAAAGATCTCGAACTCTCCGATCTGCTACTACAGGTAGCAAATTTAGCGGTATTTGGTGCCATGCCAAATAAAGTTAAGCAAGCGTCAATTTATATCGGATTGCTCAATCTTAAAAGCTTTATGAGATGGGCGGTTGTCGTAGATGCGGTGAAACAAGATGACAATCCATCTAGCGAGCCATCCCTCTTAATGCAACATTCCTATTTGACAAATCGCATCTTCCTATTCTTATATGAGGCTTTTCTTCATAAACAACCTCCGGAGGCAGCCATGTTTGCTGGATTAATGCATAATATTGGATTGCTTTTGCTTGCTAAAGATGACAAAAAACAGTTACCACTACTAACCATTCATGATAATAAAATTTTTGAATCTGAAGACATAACAAATCTTCACCAGCAAATAGCTGCACATATATTAAGTATTTGGGATCTTCCTTATCCGATCTATGAAGCAGCTTATTATCATCATAATCCATTGGATGAAAATATTATTCATAAGGAACTGGTTTGCGCCGTTCATATAGCACAGTCCTATGCTTGGCGGGCACTCGGTGATCTGGAAGTCGATCCGGTAGC
The DNA here is from genome assembly GCA_023392615.1 of Bacillota bacterium. Taxonomy (GTDB): domain Bacteria; phylum Bacillota; class Clostridia; order Lachnospirales; family Lachnospiraceae; genus Mobilitalea. Next base: position 137,559 of record JAEVYT010000041.1, read on the forward strand.
ACCTGAAGTTTTTGATAGTATTAATATTACAGTTGAAGATTTTGAAAAACGCTTAGGAAGAATGTTAAAGCAATTAATTACCACTACAAAATAAAAGAGACCATATACAAATTTCACTTTATAACTAAGGGGATGTTGCAAAATAACTCATTAGGAATTATATTATATCGCCATAATGCACTGTTTGAAGAATGTTCTACCAACCTGTGCGTAAGGCATATAACAGGATTCTTTAATAGAATTATTTGTTTTGCAACATCCCCTTATAATAAATAATATACTCTTTTAATAATCATTACGTATTGACTGATGTTTGTGTAGCTTTCTCCAGAGTGTTCAGATATTCCATCGCCTCATCCCTGTTCGATCCACACATCTCGGTAGACGGCTTTAAACTTCCACATACAATAGGTCGTAAGGATGTGCCAAATAATTTACACCTGTTATCCTCACTAAGCTGAATACATCGAACACCTGGGGGCTTTCCTAAAGGCATCCCGGGAATTGCAGATGATATGGATGGAGCGATACAACATGCGCCACATCCGGCTCGGCATGTTACTAATTCTGACATCCTTCCACCTACTTTTCTGAGTGGTTACTCTCCTGTTCTACGGCGGCATGGGCAAGAAGGTTTAAGTAATTCCATGGCCTATTAAAATGAGGCTGGAAGAAGAAATCTACATATGCAAGATCTTCAATTGTCATTTTATTCTGAATTGCCAAGGATAATGTGTTTGCCGACTGAGTAATATCATATTTTGACATTACCTGGCCACCAACTATTCTGTTCGTCCCTACTTCATAAACTAACTGCATCAAAAGTTCTTCCGTTGTCGGCATAAATTCAGGTCTATAGTTATCCTTTACAACAACAGCCCTAACATCCAAATCAAAGGATGGAGCACTAGTCACCGTAACACCGGTTGATGCAATGTTATATCCAAATAATCTCAAACCGGAGGTAGCCTGTGTGCCACGATATTTCACTTTTGGTTCTACAATATTCTTACCGATTAACATTCCCATACGAACCGCATTGGTTGCAAGAGGAATATAAGCATTCCCACCATTCGGATTATACTTAACCGCACAACTGTCACCCGCAGCAAAGATATCAGGATTACTGGTTCTCATATATTCATCAACAAGAATTGCTCCATTCGGAAGCATATCTACTTTGTCCTTTAGCAATTCATTATTCGGACGAAAACCAACACAAAGGATTACCAGATCCGCTGGATATTCTCCTTTGTCAGTTCTTACGGATTGTACGGCTCCTTCTTCATTCGCTTCGAAGCTTTGAACCATCTCATCTAGTGCGAGTACAATTCCACGATTTCTTAAATCATCTTCAAGTACATCGGTAAATTCCTTGTCCAAGTATTTATTCAGAATACGATCCAACCCATCAATTAAAGTTACTTCCTTACCGGATTCTTTAAATGCTTCTACTAATTCAATGCCGATATAACCTCCACCAACGATTACCACTCTTTTTGCACCCGTCGATTTTTTTATGATCACATTAGCCTGTTCAAAATTTTTACAAAGCAGAACATTCTTACAGTCTATTCCGGTAATCGGTGGAATAATCGGCCAAGAACCGGTTGTATTCACGAGCTTGTCATAATGAACTTTAACCTCTTCTTGTGTATCAAGATTTTCAGCCACAACGAACTTAGCGTCAGTGTCAACACTCTTCACATTATGTTTCATATGAACCTTAGCTCCTAATGATTCAAGCTCAGTCGGATTAGAATAGAAAAGACCAGCAGGATCTTTTACCACTCCACCTACATATAAAGCAATACCACAGGACAAAAAGGATATATTATCATTTCTTTCAAAGACAGTTATTTCAGCATTCGGATTTTCTTTTAAAATTGTTTTTACTGCACTGGTACCTGCATGGGTACATCCAATTACAACTACTTTCATATTATCCTCCAATCTTCAATCACTGCTCTTATTACATATGACAGTGTATGAATGTAATTTTTCTTAATAATAGTAATTATTACTGATATCTATATTATATATCATTCGTATTCATTTGAAAACAACTTTTGTTAAAAATTGAAAAATTATTAATCCTAACCGATATGCTTTTTCTTTTATAGTATTCACGAAATTATTCTTTAATAACAACAAAAAAGACGCATCAAGACACAATATGCCTCAATACATCTTTTTCTAAATATGAGCACTAAAATTAGATAATTGATTAAACTTCACTTCCAAGTACATTTGCTACTCAGTTTTTTTATTCTAGAAACCTTAAAGAATAAATTAAATATATGTAGATATCAAAAATGATATAATTATCGAACTCAGTTATATTGAAAAATCATTCTTTTTAAGATAAATATTTATATAAACAACTCCCCGTCATCAAAAATAAATCATTTCATACTTAAAAAGAATTAACATACCTTGTCTTTCAGATTCTCAATCTAAGTCAAGAATATAACTGAGTATTTTACAACAAATCCATCGCAGCTAATTATTAACCCGTAGTTCTCTCCCCAAAGCCACAGAGTGCAAAGGATTGGTAATCAATTTGGCAAAGCAACATTACTAAAACGTTTTCGTAATGTAATTCCAAATAAATTTTACTTAAAATAGGGATTATCACTATAATAATCAAATATATTGATTATTTACTGATAAATCATACAAAGTATTTGATGAAGAATTACAAAACATTCAAAAATACTGATTAAAGTACATTGCTTTCTACGTTTTCATCTTAAACCTTTTCGTAACTTTTTGCAAGTATTTTTTGCATAATTTTATAATTTCTTACTTAATCGTTTTCGTAAAATACGAAATTCAACTTAACACTTGATATCATTTACTTAATTTGCAAAAAGAAAACGATTTAACGCGATAAACTCAGCGCGAAATCGTTTTCTTCTGACACATTTCAATATATTAATCTATTTTACATTTAATAGTTCATATAATTCTTTCAAACATCTGATTTCGTGATTAACTGTTATGGATGATGAATTATTTAATCCATTTGGGTTAAACCAGCAGGTGGCGATTCCTGCATTATTTCCACCCAATATATCAGAAGACAATGAATCACCAATAATTATGGCTTGTTCTGCATCAAAATCCTCAATTCGTTCAAAACAGTAATCAAAATATTCTTTCATAGGTTTCTGATAGCCTGTTTCTTCTGATACAAATATTTTTTTAAAGTATTGGTCCAATCCCGAATCTTTCAATCTACTCAATTGGGTTTTTGTTACCCCATTTGTCACAACATACATCGAATAATATGGATATAATCTTTGAATTACCTCCTCTGCATGCTCTACAAAGAAATATTGCATTCCTAGCAAGTCCTGATAGTCATCTTCAAAGGCAATCCCATCATCTTCTATTCCTATCTGTTGAAACAACAATCCAAAACGCGAATAGATTACGGTCTCTCGATCCAACTCCCCAATCTCATACTTTTTCCATAAGTCCTTATTAATCTTTTCATAAATCTGAAAAATATCATCATTTAACGGATATCCATATTTTCGAAAGACTGCATGTAATGCCTCTTTTTCACAGGCATCAAAATCAAACAATGTATTATCCGCATCAAATAAAAGAATTTTATATTCTCCCATGTCCATCCCCAATCTGTTCTCTTTTGTGATACCATTATATCAAAAAAGAGAATGTTTACAACCTCAAATATAAAAATTCATTATGGAGCATGACGTACCAATAATACGACACATAATAATATTCTGTTCTATACCTATATTGAATATTCTGGTTAGCAGATTCTAGGCAACCCTTCTCCATATAAAACATCAATTGCACGAAGCCCTTGAAGCCTGGTTTTCATTCGCACACCTTTTCCATCTAGTACAGTGCCGATTATTGCTGCATTTTTACCGTATTTATTCATTTTTATAATCCGAAGCGCCTTCTCTACTTGTGTAGCCGGTACCACTATTATCATTTTCCCTTCGTTTGCCATATAAAGAGGATCCAGACCTAATATATCACAGAATCCCTTTACTTCATCACTCACCGGCAAGCTTTCTTCCCATATTTCAACCGCACAATCGGAGTGTTCTGCTGCTTCATTTAACACTGTTGCCAGCCCTCCACGGGTAACATCCCTCATACATCGAATATTTATCTTTTCTTTTATCAATTTTTTTACTATAGAGGACAACGGCGCACAATCACTTTCAATAGCATTATCAATTCCCATACGGGAGGATAAAATCGCTGCGTGATGTTCCCCCAGATTACCGGATAAAATAACTGCATCTCCGACCCTACAATTTGATATACTAACACCGGTTTTAACGATTTCTCCCACTCCAGAGGTATTGATATAGATCCCACCCTTACCTTCAATCACCTTTGTATCTCCTGCCACAATTATTACACCGGCTTCTTTTGCCGCCTTTGACATGGACTCTACTATCTTTTCTATTGTATCTATTTCTGCTCCTTCTTCAATAATAAAACCGGCAGTTAGATATTTGGGTATCGCACCCATCATTGACAGATCATTTACCGTACCACATACAGCTAACTTCCCGATATCCCCTCCCCGAAAAAAGAGCGGTGTCACCACAAAGGAGTCAGTGGTATAAGCAATTCTCCCCTTTACATTTAGAACCGCGGCATCCTCTAGCTTATTTAACGTTTTATTATTAAAATGTTTCAAAAAGATATCACTTATTAAATTCCCAGTTTGTTTTCCGCCGCTACCATAAGACATATCTATCTTCATTGTAGTCACCATGCCTTTCAAATGTTCTTGTACCAGATTCCACAAGCTCCTTCTGTCGAAACCATGCAGGGACCGACTGCGCTCATAGGGGTACAAACCTTTTTAAAGAGTCCACATTCCACCGGTTGAATGCGTCCAAGTATTACATCAGTACATCTACAACCCTTCGGTTGCTTCTCTTCCATATATTCTCGCTCGCTCCCGGCATCATAAGCACTATACTCTTTTCGTAATCTGAGTGCTGACCCCTCAATCACACCAATTCCTCTCCAGCTATCATCCACACATTCAAAATAACGTTCAACAAGCTCCTTCGCCTTTGCATTTCCTTCTGTTGTCACCACACTCTGGTACCGGTTAGTCACTAATGATTTTTCTGTATTTAACTGCGTTATGATATCATACACTGCAGCCAAAATATGCTCTCCTTCAAAACCGGCTATAACAAATGGCTTGTGATACCGTTTGGCAAGACCTTCATATGCCTTGCTGCCGATAATTGCACTAACATGTCCCGGGCTTAAAAATGCATCAATACCCTGCTCGTTTTCACAGATAAAGGTTAATGCAGGGATAATGGTTTTTATTGAAGTTAATAATTTTAAGTTTTTTATATCCTTTGCAAGGATTTCTTCCATCATTAACGCATAAATCGGAGTAGTTGTTTCAAAACCTACCGCCGCAAACACATATTGTATATCAGGACTAGCCTGCGCTTTTGCGATTGCTCCGAGCGGCGAATATAATATCTCCACTTTGGCTCCAATCGCCTTAGCTTCTGTTAATGAATACTCTGTCCCTTTTACCTTCATCATATCACCAAAGGTAAGAATACAGTGTTTCTCAAGACAAGATAATTCTACAAGCCGATTAATATATGAGGTTGATGTAACACAAACCGGACACCCGGGCCCCGATATTAGTTGTATCTTAGGAGATAACAAACTACGTATCCCGTTCATAAAGATGCTTCCGGTATGCGTACCACATACCTCCATTATCTTGATTGGTCTTCCATTATAATTCTTTAATTCATCTTTCACTTCCGCTAGAGTTTTCATCTATATCCTCCTGAAGTTCTGAAAAGATCTCAAGAATCTCCTCTGCCATATCTTGCTTCATCACTTCAATCACAACACCTGCATGCACTAGTACATAATCTCCAATCTCAGCATTAACCAACCTGATATTCACCTGAGTAATATTATTCATGATATTAACTTTTGCCATATCCCCATATATTTCAATGATTTTACCGGGTACTGCCACGCACATAGGCACCAACCTTTCCTCTATAATTGCTTAAACAATTCCATAGATACTTTACTGTTCTCTATATATTCCTTACCCAGATATACTTGCCCCAGACTGATTCCTCCATCATTTGGCGGTACCGACAGATTGGAATAAACACGAAAATCTTTTTCTCTTAATACTTGATATGTTTTCTCCGTTAATACGGAATTTTGAAACACTCCACCACTAATTACAACAATATTACATTTATGCTTATTTCTTAATATCTCACAGATTACTCCAATACTTTCAGCTAATGTATAATGAAAACCAAGAGCCAATGCACGGGTAGAACAAACTGCTCTTAGTTTACAAAGGTCTGATAAGAGCGGTGCAGGATCCAACTCAATTATTCCGTCATTTTTCGTAATTGGTAATTGAAGTTTAGCCGGCTTAATCAAATCCCTCTTTGCCAAAATCGCTTCTTTCTCAAGAAGTGCCGCACATTCACCTTCGTAACTGTTTTCTTGCCCAATCCCAAGTATAGAGGATACCGCATCAAAAAGACGTCCCATACTTGAGGATAAAATTGTATTAATCCCAAGCTCAAGAAGTGACCGTATTAAATCCTTTCTCACATCTCTTACGTATTCACTTAGTTTATAGTGCATAAGGAAACAAGCGGCTGTTTTTTTCGCATCCTTCATAGATTGATCTCCGCCTATCATCGGAGTATATTTTAAATGGGCTTCTCTGGTGAAATGAGTCCCTTCACACACTAAGAATTCGCCACCCCATATATTACCGTCAGTTCCATAACCCGTTCCGTCAAAAGCAATCCCTATCACTTTTTCATGTAAATCATGCTCTGCCATAACAGAAGCTATATGTGCTTGATGATGTTGGACAGAGATAAGCGGAAGCCCTAACTCCTTGGCAAAACGAACCGAATGATAATTCGGATGCATATCACACACCACCAAATCGGGGGCAATCTTTAGTAAGCTCGCCAAATCCCCATATGCTTTTTTGTACTCTTCCATATTATTAAGTTCTTCCAAATCACCCAAGTATTGCGATACTATTGCGTTACCGCTCTTATATAAACATAACGCCGCTTTGAGATCTCCTCCCGCTCCGAATATAGCATGATTTGCATCCTCGATTTTCTTTGGTAAAAAAACCGGGTAGGGAACAAAGCCACGGCTCCTTCTTATCAGCTGTGGTTTTCCATCAATTATCTTCGCCACCGAATCATCTACGGTTCGTACAATTTTTCTAGTATTGTATAATACTCCATTAAGATAGGGGGATTTTAAAGAACACATCTCATCATCAGCCTTAATAATTGGCTGGTTTGACAGGTTTGCACTTGTCATAATCAACGCACCACATTCCCGTGTTAGTAAAATCTGAAGTGGCGTATACGGAAGAAATGCTCCACAGTAAATGCTTCCCTTATTCGTTGACGGAGCCATCGTATCTTCGTGCATATAGAGCAGCGCAATCGGTCGGGCATTTGTTAATAATAATGCTTTTTCTTCCTCGGATACAATACAGAAATCTTCCACAGCTGATATATCCGGAAACATCACTGCGAAGGGTTTCTCTTCCCTTCCCTTTAGCTTTCGAAGATTCTGAACTGTTGCTTCGTTATACGGCGAACATACAAAGTGATAACCTCCAATTCCTTTTACCGCTACAATCCCGCCATTCTTGATAATAGAAAACACTTTTAATAGAGCTTCCTCATTGTCATATTGATGACCTATTAATTCTTTATTCAGTAACTTATCTTGTGCGCTTTCATCGATTTGCGATTTCTCATTATGCATCCTCTTATCAGAAGATATACATTTGTCCACCCTTTGCCTCTGCACGAGATTATCGTTTGATTTTGAGTTATTATCTTGATATATCAGATATGGCCCACAATCATTACATGATATTGTCTGTGCATGGAATCGTCTTGTATCGGGAGAGCTGTATTCTTGCTCACACACTGTGCACATCTTAAAGTCTACCATTGTAGTTGTATCCCTATCATATGGTACCCGTTCCATAATCGTATATCTTGGACCACAGGACATACAGCTTATAAACGGATTCCCATAACGACGATTTGATGAGTCCTTCAGCTCCTCCATACAGACCCTGCAAACCGGTAGATCAGGCGGAAGAATTGCTACTTCGTCACTGTTCCCACTTGTTATGATAACAAAATCGGAAATTTGATTCTGTCTATCCTTAATTTCTTCGCATTCATTTTCTTCGATATCATTTTCTTTAACAATATTTATCTCAGTTTCGATCTCTTGTACCTTAATCTCTTCAAGTTCAATCTCGTCTACTTCTATTTTTACAATTTCAACACCGGTGCTTTGCAAATCCCTCAATTCTTTGAAAAAACCTTCCACACTCTCTTTCTCTGCGTGAACCATAATATCTACATAACCGCCGACATTGCGTACATATCCTTTTACATTCCACTTTTTCGCAATATGATAAACAAGGGGCCGAAATCCAACCCCTTGTACAATTCCATACACTTTTATTTTTTTCGTAATTATTTTGTTTTTTCCATTATCCATGATACAATCTGTTCGAAGCCCTCTCCTGTTTTTCCGGAAACTTTAACTACGGGTGCAGTTTTATTTAATGCTCTTACACCCTTCATAAAAAAGTCTTCGTCAAAGTCAATATAAGGTATCAAGTCACATTTATTAATTAGAATAATATCCGCTTTCTCGAATGCCAATGGGTATTTATAAGGTTTATCACTACCTTCGGTAACCGTAGAAATCAGCATTTTTGCATGTTCACCAATCATAAATTCCGCCGGGCACACCAGATTACCGATATTCTCAATAAAGAGAACACCATCGGTAAGCTTAAGCTCGTCTACTGCATTACCAATCAAAGGAGAATCCAGATGACAAGCTCCACCAGTATTAATCTGAATTGCTTTTACGCCAAGCGACTGTAATGTCTTCGTATCAAAATCCGCTTCAATATCACCTTCAATTACATACGGAGTTACTCCCTGTAGGCGCTTGATAATATTAATTAGGGATGTTGTCTTTCCTGCACCCGGGGCACCCATCACATTTATAGCATAAATTCCTTTTTGAGTTAACGAGGTATTAATCTGTGCAGCCACCTCATCATTTTTGTCATAAACAGATTGCATGATTTCAATTTCTTTATTTTCTGACATAGCAAACCTCCTCTATACTTCGATTGACTTAATGTAAAACTCCTGCCCGATGTCTGTTGGCTCACCATCTCCCTTACAGTTAGGACATTCAAAGGTAAATGGTTTTCTAACGAATAATTCACCGCAGTTGCTACATTTTAACTTAGGTATCACGCGCTCAATATTGAGTTTTGCTTTTTCACATAGGCTACCCTCAGCGATAATATCAAAATAAAGTTCAATTGAACTTGCAACATAACCAGAATAATCACCAACCACCAAGTTAATGACCTTCACTTCGTTTGCGTTATATTTCTTCGCATATTCATCGGCTATCTCTATTATTCGTTGGGTAATTGGGTATTCATGCATTTGATATATTCATCCTTTACACTACCGTTTGACGGTGCTGTATACTGCTTCCCCATAGAGAGACATTTTTTCGGACAAACTTCATTACAATATTGACATTGAATACATTGAAGTCGCTCTATACTCCATAAGGATTTACTTTTATCCACTGTGATTGCACCGGTTGGACAACGTTTTTGACATATACCACAGAATATGCAATCATTGATAGAAATATCAACCTTTCCTCTCGTGCGGTCAAATTTTTCTTTCTGCTTTATCGGATACTGTACAGTATACGGCCCATGAAACAAGTTTTTAAAGAGCGTCTTTGACATGCTTAATATCGACATACTTACCTCCATGCCTCCCTTAATCAATGGAAGCGATTTTTCTTACCCACTTTATCTTTCGGTACAACTAATGCATGGGTCAATTGTGAGAACTAATATCGGAACATCTGCAAGGGAACATCCCTTTAACGTTTCCAGTAATGCAGGAACATTTGCAAAGGTAGGAGTTCGAACTCTCAGACGATCAAGATATTTCGTACCATTCGCTTTTGCATAATACACTACCTCCCCACGTGGTTGTTCAACACGCATAAAATGTTCTCCATTTGGATTGCCTGTCACTTTCACCTTAATGTCTCCCTCAGGGATTTGAGTGATACACTGATGAATTAAATCAATTGCCTGAAACATCTCCTTAATCCTCACATTTGTTCTGGCATAGCAATCTCCTGCTTCATCAATAATCGGTTTAAATTTCAGCTTATCATACGCAGCATAACCGGTTGACCTCAGATCCGAATCCAAACCACTGGCTCTTCCCATTGGTCCCACTGCTCCAAGTTCAAAAGCCTGCTGCTTTGTTAATACTCCAACTCCCTTAGTACGTAATTTCACTGAAGCATCCTTTAAAAATACATTCGTTACTTCCTTTAACTCTTTATCCATACCAGATAATACTTTATCTATCTTGGATAAAGTCTCTGCAGTTATATCTTTTCTTACCCCACCAATATCACATACAGAGAAGATTACTCTTCCTCCTGTTGTTTCTTCAAAGATATCAAGCACTTGCTCTCTCATCTTCCAAGATTGCATGAACAAACTCTCAAATCCGAATGCATCTGCCAGTAGACCAAGCCACAAAAGATGACTATGAAGCCTGGACAATTCTGCCCAGATTACCCTTAAATATTCTGCACGTTCCGGAACCTTCACTTCCATTATCTCTTCAATAGCCATGCAGTAACCCATGCCGTGCATAAAAGAACAGATTCCACATATTCTCTCTGCTACATAGGTATATTGCTGATAATCTTTTTTCTCAACCAGCTTTTCTAATCCTCTATGTATATAACCAATCCTAGGGATTGCTTCTACAACGATTTCATCTTCTAGTACCAAATCGAGATGAATCGGTTCAGGAAGAACCGGATGCTGTGGTCCAAAAGGAACTACGGTTCGATTACCCATTACTCCTCCTCCTTCTTCCGAAATGGTGTTTTCACTGATATCTTATATAATGTGTCGTTGAAATCTACATTTATCTTTACTATCATGGCTCCAAACAACTCATTAATTTCATTCTCATATAAAAAGGAATACGGATATTGTTCGCTTATACTGGGTATTTCAGTCTGATTATCCGTATTAATACGAAGATTTATCAAATCGTATTCCTTATCAAAGGAATAACTGAGTTCTAAATCTTCTTTATTCGTACAGGTTATCGCAACCAGACGATATCCAGAGTCTTTTAGTTTTGACACTTCCGATAATAATTCATTCGGAGTAACCTCTTGTATAGTTTGGTAACTCATATCGAACCTCCATATTCAAATATTAATTCGCTATCTTCTTACGATTCTTTTGTTTTTCTTCTAATGCAGCCAGACCCTTCACTACACCATCAATAATGGATTCTGGACGAGCGGCACAACCTGGAACATATACATCTACCGGCAAAACTTTATCCACGCCCCCTACTACATTATAACATTCTGCGAAGATGCCACCTGAGGTAGCACATATCCCAACTGCTACAACTACTTTGGGCTCTGCCATCTGCTCATAGAGCTGTTTTACTACAGGTATATTCTGCTCATTCACACTACCTGTTATCAATAAGATATCCGCATGTTTTGGGTTACCCGTATTGATAATACCAAAACGCTCCACATCATATAATGGAGTTAAACATGCCAAAACCTCAATGTCACAGCCGTTACAGCTAGAACCGTCATAATGTAATATCCATGGTGATTTTTTTATACTCTTCATAGAAACCTCCATCTATTTTGCACTTGTCAAAAGCAATCTTTCGCTCTTGCCGGTTGGCTTTGTTGAACAATATGTACTAGCGGAATAATGACAATATAAACAAATTAACCGTTCCCATTATCGCTGTCACAATCCATGCTGAGTTGAGCGCCTGTTGCCATTTCAATCTGGCCACAGCATTATCGATCAGTATTTCAAGAAAATAAATCACTGCACAGATTACAAGCGCTATCACATGGCTAATCGGAGTTGCATACGCAAAAAACACATAAACCAAAGTCAACGCTATGATTGTTTCATACCAGTGTGTCACTTCAATCACCGCCAGATCTTTACCTGAATATTCCGTTGTAATACCTTTTACAATCTCTTGATGCCCATGATGGGACATACTAAGATCGAATGGTGATTTTCTTAATTTGAATGCTATAATAAAGATTAATCCGATAAAAACTCCTGGAAGATAGATAATCGCCGGTTTATCATTTGCGATAATTTCTTTCACAAAAAAGCTTCTATTTGCATAATACAAACCGATACAAGTTAATAAAACCATAGGCTCATAAGCCATAATCTGAAGTAATTCTCTCTCCGATCCTATTGTACTATAAGGCGAGTTAGAAGCATATCCACCTAATACAAAGAATACCGATCCCAATGTTAATGCAAAAATCGCAAGCAAAATATCTCCGCCAGTTAGTAAAATTATTGTTGTGAAAATTGCAAAAATCAAGGAAACATAAACAAAAAACCGATGCATTGAATTCACTTCTATCGTTTCCTTACTAATTAGTTTAAACACATCGTAAAACGGCTGTAACAGAGGTGGCCCCTGTCTTCCCTGTAATCTCGCCGATATGACACGATCAACACCGGTTAAAATTCCGCCAACCAGAGGTGTGAAAATGATTATTGCTAAAACCAGTAGTATTGTTGTTATCATATTAGATCAGCCCTCCTAACAGAAATATCACTCCGACCCCCAATGTTATAATGGATAAGATATTACTCCAAAAGGTTAATTTCTTCGTTCCAAAGTAACTCTCCATATACCAATTCTTCAATTCCACTTTTCGAATGGTTCCAATTGAACCGTAGAATGTTTCATTATCTCCGGTATTCTCGCCGGCCATATAAATCGGTGCTTTTCTTCGTTTATCATTTTTATAAATAGGAATAAAACTTAAAGGCAATATAATTAACATACTAAGCATGATTAACATTAATAATACATTACTATCTCCAATTGGAGTTAATGCTTCCTTTGCAAATATGCCTGATAGATAAGGAATCAATGCATATTTTGAGATAATCGGAAATCCAAAGCAAGACAATACAACCATAATTCCAAGAATGAAAATTGGAATACTTTCATCCAAATGGAACGCATGTTTCACACGATCTTTCACATTTGCATTTGACACCAGCTTGCCCATCCATTTTGTCCAATAGAACAAGGTTGCCGCACTACCATAAGCAAGGATTACCACCGTCAGAATATCATCAGAATCAATGAACGCCTTCATGGCAACCCACTTTGAAATCAACATACCGAATGGAGCCAAGAACATTCCTGCGATACCAATCAACATAAATATCGCCAATCTGGTTGACACTCCCATAAGAATATCCATATTCTCTACATCCCTACTTCCAATCTGATGTTCCGCTGAACCAACAGAGATAAATAATAGAGATTTTGATATAGCATGAAAAATAATTAATAAAATTGCAGCCCAAATTGATTCTTGAGATCCAACGCTGGCACAGATTACGATCAAACCCAGATTAGCCAATGTGGAATATGCCAAGATTTTCTTAGCATCACTTTGAGAAATAGCCATCAGCGAACATGCCAAGAAGGTGATCCCTCCTACCAATGTTACTGATTTCCCTACATAAGTAGCTCCAATCAGCGGCGCTAAACGAATCAAGAGATACACACCTGCTTTAACCATCGTAGCTGAATGAAGTAAAGCAGAGGTAGGTGTTGGCGCAACCATCGCTCCGAGCAACCATGAGGAAAACGGTAATTGAGCTGATTTGGTCAAAGCTGCAAAGGCTAACAAAAATGCCGGAATGAGTATCATGGTCTCAGGATTTTTACTGACTATTTCAGATAATTCCAGTGTATGAAACTGAGTTCCAATCCATACTATTGCGATTGCAAAAGCAAGGCCACCTCCTAAGTTTATAACCAATGCACGAAACGCATTGTTTTTTGCCTCTGTTGTTTGTGTATAGCCAATTAACAGGAAGGAACAAAGTGTTGTAAGCTCCCAACAGAAATACAGCCAGGTTATATTATTACTTAATACTAATCCGAACATTGCAGACAAAAACAAAAAAAGAACTGCAAAAAAGAAACTCTTTCTCTCTTTAAACTCATTGTGATGCTGGTGATAATCTTTCATATAGCCAACTGCATATAGACAAATCAGGCTACCGACAAGACCTACAATCAGAACCATAATAATGGCAAGCTTGTCCAAAACAATCGCGGTTTTAACTTCTATTCCTTCTTTTTGAGTAAATTCAAAGAATAAAATCAATACGGTTTGAACGAAAGAAAAAACTGACACAAGATATTTCTTGTTTTTGATACCAACTGTGATAATAAATATAGCTACCAATACCTCAACAACTGCCAATATCAGATCAATTGTTTCTTCATGTGGATAGGTAAAGGTTAATCCATTATTAAAATGTAGATATGTAACTGTTACGGTTATTGCAGCAGTTCCTACAGCACTGATTCTTACTACCATATTTCTTACATTGTCATTACGAATCAGGAAAATAATCAATGCTGCTACCAACGGAAACAAAATCAAAGCAGAGATTTCATTCATAATTTAGTCACCTTGCCCAATTATTTTTTAATTTTATTGCAATTAATCATACAATTCAGACATCTTTATGTAAATTAAATACATACGCTATGTGAAAATCATTGATTAATTCACGTCAATTTTATCTCACTCTGATGTATATTGTCAATGATTGTTTTTTTATAGACAATTACACAATTTTACCCAACTTGTTAAGCATATCTACCAATTATAAATCAATTTTCTGTACCTTTAAAATAGCATCTAAAATTTACAAAATACCAGAATAACATAAGGAAATACTTGATAAATCGTATAATTGGTTATATAATAAGATAAAATATACAAGAAATCTTGTATTACTATTTCAGCAATGATAAAAGCTACGATTCCAGAATTGCTTCAGAGAACCGGTGGTTGGTGTGAACCGGTGTAACGAGGAATCTTTCCACTTTTGGAGCTGCCGGCGACGAGTCGGAAGGTTGGTACCCTTTATCGTACTTTTGAGTGGTCGGGTTTGTCCCGGCAATTTGGGTGGCAACGCGGAATCCTTTCGTCCCATGTTATATGTGGGTTGATAGGATTTTTTTATTTTATAGGTTTGAGTGTCAAAAAACCTTTAGACCCCAAAAATAAAAAGCTGAATATTCAGCAAAATGGAGGTAACCATGTTAGATTTAAAATTTGTCAGAGAAAATCCTGAGATCGTAAAACAAAATATCCGTAATAAATTTCAGGACAATAAGCTTCCTTTGGTTGATGAAGTAATCGCTTTAGATGCGGAAAGCAGAAATACAAAACAGGAAGCTGATAATTTAAGATTTGAAAGAAACAAGATCTCTAAGCAGATCGGCGGACTCATGGCACAGGGCAAAAGAGACGAGGCAGAAGTATTAAAGAAAGAAGTAACTGCTGATTCCGAACGTCTGGCCGAATTAGAAGCTAAGGAAAATGAGTTACAAGACAAAATCAAAAAGATTATGATGACTATCCCTAATATCATTGATCCGAGTGTTCCGATTGGTAAGGATGATAGCGAGAATGTTGAAGTACAACGCTATGGCGAGCCGATAGTACCAGAATTTGAGATTCCTTACCATACCGAAATCATGGAAAAACTGAACGGTATTGATCTTGATAGCGCAAGAAAGGTAGCTGGTAACGGCTTTTATTACCTAATGGGTAATATCGCAAGACTCCACTCTGCTGTTCTCTCCTATTCAAGAGATTTTATGATAGACCGTGGTTTCACCTATTGTATCCCCCCATATATGATACGTAGTGAAGTTGTTACCGGCGTTATGAGTTTTGCTGAGATGGAAGCGATGATGTATAAAATCGAGGGAGAAGATTTATTCCTAATCGGTACAAGCGAGCATTCCATGATCGGTAAATATATCGATACCATTCTTCCATCCGAGACCTTGCCCCAGGCTTTAACCAGCTACTCTCCTTGCTTCCGTAAAGAGAAGGGCGCTCACGGCTTAGAGGAAAGAGGCGTTTATCGTATCCATCAGTTCGAAAAACAGGAAATGATCGTGGTATGTAAACCAGAAGACAGTATGGCATGGTTTGATAAATTATGGCAGAATACCGTTGATTTATTCCGTACATTGGACATACCGGTAAGAACGCTTGAATGTTGCTCCGGTGATTTAGCTGATCTGAAAGTAAAATCCATCGATGTAGAAGCATGGTCTCCTCGTCAAAAGAAATACTTTGAAGTAGGAAGCTGCTCTAACTTAGGAGATGCACAGGCACGTCGCTTAAAGATTCGTGTGGTCGGCGATGATGGAAAATATTTTGCTCACACTTTAAACAATACAGTAGTTGCACCACCGAGAATGTTAATCGCTTTCCTCGAGAACAACTTAAATGAAGACGGTTCTATCAATATTCCGGTTGCGCTTCAGCCTTATATGGGTGGCCAGACTGTAATCAAATGATGTCAAATTAAGAATGTGATGATTAATTTAACACTCGAAAAATAATTTAATTAGAAAACATAGTATAACAAGGGGGATGTTGCAACATCCCCCTTGTTATCTACAAAAGCACTTATTCTTTTACCTGAGAACACTAGAAGTCGGAAATCCCCTTATATAATAGTCTTGAAGTAAATTCAGCCATCTTTTCTGTCGATTCAATCATACCATCCTGTAACCACTTCTGTATCACATAAAGCGCCCCTGTAACTGCAAATATTTGAAGATATTCTGAGGTTCTGGCATCAATATTCAGAAAACTTTTCAACTCCATAATTGTCTTCCGCTGCGCTAACAGCATAATTTCCCGTTGAAAATCAGGATTTCCGTTATCGCCCAATAGAACTTTACATAACTCTGCATTCTCAGCTACGTAAATCAGAATTTCATTTAATCCCTGAACCGTATTCTTATCATGCTTTTGAAACACATGATTTTCAATATGCTTTTCGAATTCCGATAACACTTCTCTCTCCAGTTTTTTCAATAAATCGAATTGATCTGAATAATGTGCGTAAAAGGTACTTCGATTAATATCTGCTACTTCACAAAGCATCTTTACCGATATTTTTGAGATAGGATATTCTCTCATTAATTCGACCAAACTATTTCTTAACAACATCTTTGTGTACTTTATACGACGATCTATTTTTTCACTATTCATCTTTACCTCCGTTCCTGCACATAATTTATGCTCCTATAAAGTTAACATTACATAGTTATTAAGAGCAACATTCACATTTTGCAGCCTTCCCTTCTTACGCATCTTTATATCCTAAATATAAAAGCAAACATAGCTAAACTAATTTATAAACTTTTTATAAATAACCAACACTTCCTTATTATATGTGGAGAATTCCTCATAAAAAAATAAACTGATGGTTGTAAACCGTCTCTGTGTGTATTATATTTCATAATTGATGATAAATCAACACTCTGTTGCTTATTATGGACATCAGTTGGTTTACAGCTTGATTATGAAAGGAGTTTATACATGAAACACATTCTAAAGTATCGCTGGTTTATCTTAGCATTCTGGTTGATCGCAACATTTTTGCTTACTTTCTTTCAACCTGATGTGAATGCAATACTGAGACAACGCGGACAAACGCCAATCGGCAAAGAAAGTCCTTCGGCGATGGCCGACTCACTACTTAGTAAAATGGAAACGACCAAAGGTACGAACAACATCTTAGTATTCTATAACAAAAATAAAATATCAAACGATGAGATGAAGCAAATCGAAACTGCAGTCAATTCGATTAAAGATCAGAAATCCAATTTAAGTATGGATCAAATCATTGATCCCTTCAACATTCCTGAAGCGAAAGAATCCTTAATCTCTAAGGACGGAACCACACTGATGGTCAGCTTCAAACTTGACAAGCAGAAACGTGAAGTAGATGATATTCAAACTGCAATTAACAGTAAATTATCGAATGTTACAACGGAACACTACTTAACCGGTGCTGATTTCATCAGCAATGATTATCTAAAGGCCTCCACAGAAGGTGTGGAAAAAAGTGCAGTTTTAACAGTTATCTTTATTCTGTTAATATTGATCGTTATGTTCCGCTCTGTAATTATTCCTTTTGTATCACTAATTGCAGTTGCCTTTTCCTATCTAACATCAATGGGTATCGCTGCTCAATTAATTGATAAATTAAATTTCCCCGTTACCACGCTTACTCAAATGCTACTTGTTTTGATATTATTTGGAATCGGCACAGATTATAACATACTGTTATTTAATCGTTTTAAAGAGGAACTATATAATGGCTTATCTGTAAATGATGCCATTATCAAAACCTATAAAACAGCCGGTAAAACAATTGCATTCAGTGTACTGACTATATTAATAGCATTTTTTAGTTTAATTTTTTCAGAATCTCCGGTTTATAAATCAGCGGTTGTTGTAGTCATTGGTGCAACCATGTTATTACTTGAGATTCTGACGTTGACACCTTTTGCGATGAAGCTATTGGGTTCTAAGTTATTTTGGCCATCAAAGAGCACTACTGCACATAAGGAAAGCAAAACTTGGCATAAAATCGCCCAGATATCCACAAGACATCCGGTAATATCCGGTGCTATTATTGCATTAATAATCGGAACCTCTGTAATCTTCCATCAACAGAAACTTAATTTTGATACGATAAGCGAGCTTGGTAATTCCTATAACTCGACCAAAGGCTTCTCTATCGTATCCGATCATTTTGGAAAAGGGCAGGCAATGCCGGTGACAGTAGTTATCGATGCAGGCAAATCACTTGATAACAACGAAGGGCTAACTGTAATTGATGATATCACCACTAGAATTCAAAGATTGAACGGTGTGTCCAAGGTTTCTTCCGCCACTCAGCCGGAGGGAAAACAAATCGAGAATTTTTACATAGGCAAAAACATGGAGACTGTAACGGATGGCTTATCACAGACCAAGGGTGGCGTAAACCAAATATATGATGGCTTAAAATTAGCACAGGATAAACTATCCGGTTCTGATTTTTCTCAGGTTAATAAGATGACCGATGGCACTAAGGATCTTAAAAATGGTATGTCCTCCTTAACTGACGGACTAAAAAAGATTAAAAACGGTATCAATAATGGTTCCACAGGCTCTGAATCTATTTCTAACGGCCTATCCCAAATTCATGATAATTTAAAAACGATGAACGGTGCCATAACTGCCTTATCAGCTGGATATTCACAGATGCAGTCAGGATATGTTCAGATGGGAGCAAATTATCAGGGCGCTGCACAGGCTTTATTAGGTGTAAAAGATGCATTAAATCAAATGAAGTTAATGGTGGATGGACTATCTGCATCCCATCCCGAACTGAAAAGCGATCCTACCTTTATTGGATTGCAACAAACCGTTTACGGTATATTGTTAAACTTAAAAGATGTGACACCACAAGGAATTCAAACACTTAACAAAAACTACAACTCTGTGACCTCGAATTTTGATGTTGTTAATATGAATTTGAATAAAATCAATAGTGGTTTAGGTCAAATCGTAACTGGGCTAGAAAAACTTGAGGGAGGTCTTAATCAGGCTTCAAATGGTATGAACACCATCATTACCAATATGGAAAAAGTCACAAATGGCCTTGGCGAGATGGAAAAAGGACAGAAGTTATTAACTGATGGATTAGCCGGTTTTAGTGATTTCGGAACTAAGCTCTCCGATGTAAATGACGGCTTAAAACAAATCTCAAACGGACTTGATAAAACCAATAACTTCCTTACACAGCTCAATTCCAGCAAAACCTTCTATATTCCAAAGGAAGCTTTGACGGATGCAAGCTTTAAGAAAGCTCTTGATATGTATATGTCCAAGGATCGAACCATTACAAAGCTTACAGTAGCACTAAATGATGATCCTTATGCAAAAGATTCCTTAAGCACAGTCACCGCAATCAATAAAACTGTATCCGGAGCGCTAAAAGGCACCGTATTAAATAGTGCAAAAAGCGGTGTATCCGGGCCGAGCGCTACAACAAATGATACCAATAACATCCTGAATCGTGACTTAAATAGAATGATAATCATCGTATTAATCGGTGTATTCCTTATCCTTTTATTTGTAATCCGTTCCTTCTGGACACCGGTATTCATTACAATTGCGCTGGTAGGTTCCTATTATATAGCAATGTTTGTAATCAATACACTATTCCTAAATATACTTGGTTATGCCGGTATCTCATCATTTGTACCATTCTTCGCCTTTATTGCTATCGTATCCCTAGGCGTTGACTATAGCATCTTCCTAATGATGAGATTTAAGGAATACCCTGACGTATCACCACAGGAGGCAATTATTACCGCCTGCAAGCATATCGGTGGTGTTGTATCCGCAGCGGCTATCATTCTAGGTGGTACATTTGCAACACTGATGCCATCCGGTCTTATCCTTTTAAAAGAACTTTCCGTAGCAGTAATTACTGGTTTATTGGTACTTTGCTTTATTATGCTTCCAATTTTCCTTCCTGCAATGATCGCACTTCCGGAAGGAATTAAGGATAGGGCACATAAACGTAGATAATATATAATAATACTTAAAATTGTTAACTCTGACGTATAATATAATGAATATAACATTAGTAGCATCATTTTGAATATTGAATAAAAAAGGAACGCCTACAGGAAGTCTATTCTGATAGGCGTTCTTTTTACTATATTTTACACTCATTTATATAGTTCTGATTCATCAAGTGCGTAACCACTTTGACTCGAGCATTACTAATCTAAAAAACCTCAATTACTTATAATAATCAACAAACACTAAATATGCCTTATAGCTTAAGATTGTGTCTAAACTTCCCCCATACAAAACGTTGGAAGTAATGATATGCCATGTCAAAAATCAGTATTGCAATTTGTCCGGCAAGCACCATTACCAACATAAGTCTTTGATCAATCACTCCCGCATAGAATAGTTTAGGTAAGAATAAAACAGACGGGATATACATCAGATTAAAAACAACGTATTTTATAATCCAGCTTACTCTTCTGCGACTGTTAGGGTTTTGAATCACCAATAGCTTATCATAGGCGTATTCAATGATAAGAAGATACATTCCCATGGAACTATAAGTAATGCAATACATTTTGTTTGGTGCCAACAGTAAGCCAAGAATTAAACCTGCAAGATAGAAACCGAAAGCAAATTGAATACCTGTTTCGCGAAAAGCAATTCCTACACAAAAGGATGCTGCTGCCAACAAAAACAACGTATTAAATTCCAAAATACCACTTAAAATAATCAATACCACACATATTGATAACAAAAGACCTAAAAAAGATAATTTTCTAGCATTTAGATGCACGGTATAATATCTCCTCCCATACACTCGCAACAGGAATCCGCACACCACAAATCACAGCAAAGATTTCCTGTTCCGCAACCTCTTCCATAGCCACCACCAACTCCGCCACCGCCATAGGTACCATAACCACCATATCGGTTATCCTGATACCTCTGACCCTGCGACTGCATATGATTTAAAAAATCACGATACTCCTGATTATCCGGTTCCATATTAACCGCCTGTCTGGCATGGTCAAATGCCATTACATTATTGCCAACACCAGCATTGGCAACTGCACTATAATAATACCATCTGCCGTTGCGAAGCGGTATACGGGATAATGTCTTCAGTGCTTCCATATAGTTACCGACATTGATGTAGTTAAAAACCATCCTCATCTCGTCCGTTTCATTATTTGCGGAGCTATTAACGCCACTATATCCGTTCTCTCTCTCCTGCATAATCTGGCTGTAAGCTTCCTGTACCTCCTTGAACTTTTCCTCTGCAAGCTCCGATAGTGGATTATTCACATAGGAATCCGGGTGATATTTTCTGCTTAGTTCTCTGTAAGCCTTCTTAATTTCTTCATTTGATGCATTAGGTGATACGTCAAGTATCTTGTACGGATTCGTTATCATTTCCTTGTTCCTTCCTTTTTAATCTATCTTCCTGTATTTTATTATATTTTGTCCAAACTCCTTCATAAAGAATATTACGTATAATATCTACATCCACTAGACATGGCAGTTTCTCAAATTCATTCGTGCATTGCGCTATCATCATATTCAGTAGATTTCCGCAATATTCATCAAACGACTCACTTTCAAAGTTTTTTGTAAATGGATTGTAGCTACGTTTTTTTATATCCTTCTCAACATCGTCGTAAGCATCCAAAATATAGATGAATTTGCCCAAATAAAAACCTACTTTTCTTAGGTTCTGCTCCCACATATCCTGTTGATATACAAACAATTCCGACATCAAATCGCCAAAACAGCCTGCCACAGTATCAATATTATTATCCAACTTTTTTTCACATTCCTGCAGGCGAGAAAGACTTTCTCGAATTTTATCACATTGTCTAGGATATTTTTTTTCAATATTAAAGTAATGATGTTTGATAATCTTTGCACCTGTAAGTCCCAGTATACTCTTTTCATCCTGCCAATCATCTAACAAATGATGATAGGTAAGTGCAATATTCATATCAGCTACATATTCTGTTATTTCGTTGCAAAGAGTATCATGCTTACGAATTGGATGAGTGACACATCGATTCATCTCCCTTGTGGTTTCTGACTCATATAATGATGTGAGCAAAAGAATCAAAAAAGTCATATCATAGGACAACGTCATCTGACCGAATCGTCCGTGTTTCTCTTTTAGTGTCTTACATAAACCACAATAATAAGCCTTATATTTATAGAAATCTTTCATTTTCAGTTCCGGCTTATTAACTACTACATATCCAAACATGTGTCCTCCGTTAAATCGTTACGTCTCATCAAAAATCGTTTCAGTATTTCTCAAAGTATTCCTTCGAATTGTATAAGTATAACATATATTCCACGTATTGAACATGTTTCCGTAAAATATCATAAACTTTTAATAATTTGCTTCTTTTTCAAAGCTCATTTTATGCATATATAATTTTTGAGCCGCTCAATACAGAGAAATAAAATTTATGAAGATGTTGCTATATAACATTATTCATTTTATATTATTTTGTAATCTCCTGTTTCACAATATTAAGGGTGGCTGTACGCGGACCCATGCGGATCAACAATTACAACCACCCTTACTTTAATTTTTACTTCTCCAATATACTATCGTTTGCCCTTATCATAAGGAATACCCTCCGCCTTTGGAGCACGCGATCTTTTTGATGTGAAAATCAAGACCAACATCGTAGCCACATAGGGAAGCATCTTATAATAGGTCTGATTAATCCCGAGGTTATTTAGATAAGGGATTAATGCCACTGAGTAAGCAAGTGTCCTAAGGAATGCAAAAAACAAAGCAGCAAAGAGAATTTGTAACGGTTTCCATTGTCCAAAGATCATAACTGCTAATGCGAGGAATCCGAAACCTGCTACCCCGGTATGTCCGTTGACATTGCCATCCATAATTCCTACTGAATAAAAGAAGCCACCGATCCCACCTAGTAAACCGGATATTCCAACTCCACAATATCTCATAAGATATACATTAATGCCAACAGAATCCGCAGCATGTGGATGTTCACCGCAGGATCGTAACCTTAATCCAAACCTCGTTTTATAAAACAGAATAACCGATATAATCAAAAATAGTAATCCAATATATACTGTAATGTATGTCTTTTCAAAAAAAAGTGGACCAATTATCGGTATTTTACTTAATCCCGGCACCTCATTTATATAAAAATTCACGTCATTTGTAATACCGTCACTATTGAATTTCATTTTGCAAAACAACAGGACTACAGCAGGAACAAACATATTAAGTGCGGTACCGGTAATGGTTTGATCCGCTTTCATATTAACGGCTGCAAGTGATAACAGCAAGGAATAACATATACCTGCAAGTGCGGCCACCAACATACCAATTACTAATAATAGTTGAGGATTTAATGATGCTCCCTCGGCAAAATGGACGGTCAGACAACCAAAGAATGCTCCAAACAGCATAATTCCTTCCAGTGCAATATTAACTATACCACTACGCTCACTAAACATTCCACCAAGTGCAACCAAGAGCAAAGGAACCGCAACAGGCAGCATATTCTGAATTAAGTAGATAATTGTATTCATCGTTTTTGCCTCCTTATCCTCATCAACATGGCAAAGGCTGAAAAATATATAATTACAGCAATAACAACGTCTATGATTTCCGGTTTATAGCCATAGAATACACTTACTAATGTTCCTCCACGTTGAATATGAGAGATAAATAATGCAGAAAAGATGATACCAATCGGATTGGAGCTACCTAATAATGCTACTGCGATACCATTAAAACCATTTGCTGCTATGATGTTAACTGGTTCATAGGTCATACTGCTTCCGGCAATAGCAGAGGGCGCCAATATGGCAAAGGCGCCTCCAAGACCAGATAATCCTCCTGCTATAATCATCGTCAAAATGGTATTCTTAGTATCATTCATCCCTGCATATTTACTTGCATGCTTATTAAAGCCAGTGGCTTTAAGTTCATAACCAAAGGTTGTCTTATTCAATACAACAAACAGAATGATCGCTATTGCTATTGCAAAGATTATGCCAAAATTCACATTGGAATTCGGGACACCAAGAGAAGGAATCTGAGCAGATGGCGGTAAATATGCGGTTCTGGTCATATTCGGAACATACATTTTAGGATTGTTTATTACAAACATATCCACCAGATACATCCCAATATAGTTAAACATAATTGATGTAATTACCTCATGAACGTTTAAGGTTGCTTTTAACAAGCCAGGAATAAACCCCCATAGCATACCGCCAATCATTCCGGCAAGAATACAAACGAGCCAATGAACTCCGGCTGGCAACTTCCACATAAAACCGGCATAAAGTGCAAAGAACATACCAAAGGTATACTGTCCGGAAGCACCGATATTGAAAAGTCCCATTTTGAACGCAAAACCAACCGAAAGGCCTGTCATCAAGATTGGTGTAGCATAGTAAAAAACATCTCCTAATCGGCCAAATCCACCGAATAACATCGTAGTAAAGCCATAGACTGAATTCGCCGGGCTTGCAAATAACATAACAAAAAACCCAAATATCAAACCAAGCACAATTGCAAGTAATGCTGCTGTTATAGCCGCCATTCCTTTACTTTTTAGCAATAGATCCGATTGCGATTTTAATTTTGGAGAAAATATATTATTTCGCATATGAATTCTCCTTTATATTTCTTTTTGCACCGGACATATATAGCCCTAGCTCTTGTATCGTTATTTCCTTAGGATTTAACTCACCAACAATTTCTCCCTCAAACATTACAAGGATACGATCACTGACATTCATAACCTCGTCCAGTTCAAAGGACATCAAAAGTACCGCTTTTCCTTGATCTCTGGTTCTAACCAGTTGTTTATGAATAAATTCTATCGCCCCCACATCAAGTCCCCTGGTCGGTTGAACAGCAATTAACAGTTTATGGTCTTTATCAATTTCCCTAGCTATAATTGCCTTCTGTTGATTTCCACCTGACATACCTCTGGCTATGGATGTGGGACCATGTCCACTTCTTATATCATATTGATTTATTAATCCTTCTGCATAACCTCTAACTTCTCTATTATTAATAAAACCTACTTTTTGAAATCTCGGCTGCCAATACCTTTGCAATACAATGTTTTCCTCTAACGTATAGTCCAGAACCAAACCATGCTTATGACGATCCTCCGGTATATGGCTTACACCAAGCCTCGACCTCTCTCTAATCGGAAATTTCGTAATATCCTTATCCGCTAAGGATATCGACCCATACTTAATTTTCTCTAATCCGGTTATGGCAGATATCACTTCTGATTGACCATTACCTTCAATTCCGGCGAGACAAACAACCTCCCCTGCTCTTACAACAAAGGAAACATCCTTTACTACTCTTTTCTTACTGATTTTAGAATCCATCGTTATTCCTTTAACGGATAATACTTCTTCTCCTATCCGAGCCTCTATCTTTTCAACACGAAAGCTTACATCGCGTCCAACCATCATTCTTGACAATTCTTCTTTCGTTGTACTCTTAATATCAACCGTACCAATATACTTTCCTTTTCTTAACACCGTGCATCGATCTGCCACCGCCATAATCTCATTTAACTTATGAGTTATAAATAAGATTGATTTCCCTTCCTTTGCAAAATCACGCATAATATCGATTAAATCCTCTATTTCTTGGGGGGTCAAAACCGCTGTTGGTTCATCAAAAATTAGAATTTCATTTTCACGGTAAAGCATCTTCAAAATCTCAACCCGTTGCTGCATCCCAACCGAGATATTCTCGATCAACGCATCCGGATCAACTTGTAATCCATATTGCTTACTAAGTTCGGTAACTTTTTTCCGTGCCTCTTGTTTCTGTAAAAACCCCATTTTATTCGGCTCAACTCCAAGAATAATATTCTCCAGGACTGTGAAAATCTCGACTAGTTTAAAGTGTTGATGAACCATTCCAATTCCTAAACGATTTGCATCATTTGGGTTATTAATTGAAACCTTTTCTCCGTTTTTTCTAATCTCGCCCTGCTCCGCTTGATATAAACCAAACAAAACACTCATTAGGGTAGATTTTCCTGCACCGTTTTCACCTAGAAGAGCATGAATTTCTCCTTTACGTAATTGAAGGGTTATATCATCATTTGCTTTAAACCCGCCAAATTCTTTCGTTATATGAAGCATCTCTATTAAATAATTTTCCATAATTACATCACTCATTATTTGTTCATAACCCTTCATTATGATTAACGTGCCTGAACAGCAACCTTTACTAGACCCAAACCATTCTTAAGTTCATCCGAAGTAGCTACACCACTTGCATCACTAATTTTTATTTCCCTAATAGGTTTCACGGCACCGCTTGCAAGTGTAGCATATACCGCATCATAAGCAGCCTTATCAAATGTTTTAAATCTGTCAAAGGCATTCCCTTTCGCATCACCAATAACCTCTGTAGGAAGACTGACACCATTATTTGAAGCATTAAACGTAGTAGTTTTACCCGCATAGGTATTCCATGAATTATTTTTATATATCGATTCAAGAACCGATATAACAGACGCACCTAATCCCTTCATAGCAGATGTTACAACTGTATCACTGTCATATCTCTGATCAACATCAACACCGATTACCTTAGCACCTGATTCTTTCGCAGCAGCCATAACACTCTTACCAACAGATCCTCCACAAGCAAAAATAACTTGGGACCCCTCCTGATACATTGTCTTTGCAAATGCCTTATTCGTATCGTTCTCTTCAAAATTACCGGTGTAGTGATAGGTTACTGTTACCGCACCATCGCCTAAATTGAGTTCTTTTGCAGCCGCCTCAGCTCCTTGTAGGAAACCATAACCATAGGCTTGTACAGCAGGAACTGCCATACCTCCCAT
This sequence comes from Bacillota bacterium, assembly GCA_023392615.1. Classification (GTDB taxonomy): domain Bacteria; phylum Bacillota; class Clostridia; order Lachnospirales; family Lachnospiraceae; genus Mobilitalea. The sequence goes on from JAEVYT010000041.1 coordinate 165,128, forward strand.
AAAACCTAACTTGGTATATCCATCTTTAACAATTGCGTAACCTGCAAGATAGCCAGATTGTTCCTCCGCATACATAACACTGGCTACGTTGGACTCTGTTTTGAATGTTTTATAGTCCGCCGTATGAGGTGCACCATCAAGAAGGATAAACTTAACGTTCGGATACTTTGTCTGTGCCTGATATACCGGTACTTCAAATAAGAACCCCGGTGTAACCACGACCTTTGCACCCGCTGTTACAGCAGAATCAATCGCAGCTAAATACCCTGCATCATTAGCTTCCTCAGGTTTAAAATACTTATGGGAAATTTTATTTTCCTTTGCAAATTTATCAAGCCCTTCCCATGAACCCTGATTAAAGGATTTGTCATCAATGTTTCCCTTATCGGTAATAAGTGCAATTTCAGTGTTTTGTTTTGCTCCACAACCTGCACAGAAAGCACTGACTAATGTTAACGCCAACATAATTGATATGATTTTCTTCATATAAATCCCTCCCATATTTATCTGCGGATCACCGCACTAATAGTTACTTTTAAATGAATGATTGCACATAATTATTGCAATAAAAGATTATAAATATAGGATGTTCATCTACTAGAATATTATTACGGAATGATTGATTTACTTTACTTTGATTTTTGATAACACAATTTCATCATTTCAAAGCACTTTATTGCCTTTACTTGTATTCTTGTATGCGTTATACTATTTAAAATATAAACTTGATTCGTGTATCAAAAGTCTCACAGTCTATACATCAACTGATATACGAATTCATATTTATTAATTTATTTTTGATTGACTTATGGCAACCAAATAATTAGCATTAATTCATACATATTTTTTGATATTTGGAATTGAAAGAGAGGTTTTTAAGTTATGAAAATAGTTATTCTAGCAGGAGGAACCAGTTCCGAAAGAGATGTTTCCTTAGTTACGGGATCAATGATATATAAAGCAATGAAAAACACCAGTCATCAGGTGATTTTATTAGATGTTTTCTTTGGTTACGAAGGTAATACAGAACACATTTTTGAAATAGAGAAGGATTGGGCCGAAAATTTCAGCGGCGTAAAAGAAAGCAATCCGGACATTAACGAAATTAAAGCGCTACGTAAAGGTAACCCGAACAATTTCTTTGGCCAAGGTGTAATTGATATCTGTAGTATGGCAGATATCGTTTTTCTCGCTCTTCATGGTGAAAACGGTGAAGATGGCAAAATACAAGCAGCCTTTGATTTGATGGGTATTAAATATACTGGAACTGATTATACCAGCAGTGCACTTGCGATGGATAAGGCCATCTCAAAGGAGATTTTCTCCTGCTATAACATCCCAGCACCAAGCGGTATTCATGTGAATAAGGGCGAGTCATTTGAATGGAGTATCTTCCCTTGTGTCGTTAAAGTATGTAATGGCGGATCTAGCGTCGGAGTGTCCATTGTTAACACTTCTGGCGAGATGGATTTAGCACTTTCTGACGCATTTACCTACGGTAATGATGTAATTATCGAACAATATATCAAAGGACGTGAATTCTCAATCGGTGTAATCGACGGTAAAGCTCTACCAATCATAGAAATCGCTCCGCTTGTTGGATTTTACGATTACAAAAACAAATACCAGGCCGGCAGCTCTGTTGAGACCTGTCCCGCAAATATTAGCGAAGATATTACTCTCAAGATGCAATCAATTGCAGAAAAAGTATTTTTGGCTTTGAGACTAAAAACTTATGCACGTGTTGATTTCATGTTAAGCGAGCAAAACGAGATCTATTGTTTGGAGGCAAATACGCTGCCGGGTATGACACCTACCTCTCTTCTTCCTCAAGAGGCTAAGGTTCAAGGGATGGACTTTTTAACGCTTTGCGAAAAAATAATTGAAGTGTCACTTAAGAAATATAATTAATGATCAAAACAACCTACTCTTTTATGTATCAGGTTAATAATGATTTACTTACATAAGCGTAAATAGATAGGCTATTGAAATAGATTGGAGAATGTTATGAAAAATATGACACTGAAGCATATCGCTACTGCCTGCAACGGTCAGATTATCGGCGATTTTGACGCTAATAAAGAAATAAAAGGAGCCGTAGTAGATTCACGAAAAATCGAAAAGGATTTTCTATTTATTGCTACTGTCGGAGAACGTGTGGACGGCCATAACTATATTAATATTTCGTTTGATCAAGGTGCCCTTGCAGCCATCTGTGAAAAAATTCCTGAGAATCCGAAGGGTCCTTGTATCCTGGTTGAGAATAGCTTTGATGCGTTAAAACAAATTGCCACCTGGTATCGCTCCCAGCTTTCTATCAAGGTGATAGGAATTACCGGTAGCGTTGGTAAGACAACGACAAAAGAATTTATCAGCAGCGTGTTAGAACAAAAATACCAAGTATTAAAAACTGAAGGCAATTTTAACAACGAAGTCGGTCTTCCGTTAACCATATTACGAATTCAAGATCATCATGAGGTGGCTGTTCTCGAGATGGGAATCAGTGATTTTGGTGAAATGCACCGCTTAAGCCAAATTGCCAAGCCGGATATCTGTGTTTTAACAAACATCGGACAATGTCACCTTGAAAATCTAGGTTCTAGAGAAGGTATTCTAAAAGCAAAAAGCGAAATATTCGATTTCATGAGTGATGATGGCACTGTATGTATGAATGGTGATGATGATATGTTGATTACCATTGAGGAAGTCAAAGGAAAGAAACCAATCAAATTCGGATTACATTCAGGCAATGATGTGTATGCAACAAATATTACAACACACGGTTTGTTTGGTAGCTCCTGCTCCATCCACATTGACTACAAAGATTCTAATACAGACCAAACCACTCCAAACCAGTTGTTACATACCGATGTTCCGTTGCCTGGTGACCACATGATTTTAAATGCACTGGCTGCAACCTCTATCGGTACTCTTCTTCATATGACCTCAGAAGAAATAGCTGCCGGAATTAAAGCAGTTAAGCCGGTTGGTGGAAGAAGTAATATCATTAAGAAAGATTTCCTGACCATCATTGATGACTGTTATAATGCAAACCCCGTCTCTATGAAAGCAGCAATCGATTTACTGAATAAAGCAGCCACACGAAAGGTTGCCATTCTTGGTGATATGTTCGAGCTTGGTGAAAAAGAACAAGAACTTCATTATGAAGTTGGAGTATATGCAAGCGATAAGGTTGATGTACTCCTATGTATTGGAACGCTTTCTCACAACACGTATCAAGGTGCTTTGGAGATCGCGAAGAATACTTCCTCTAATTGTCAGATTGATTACTTTGAAACGAAAGATGAGATGCTAAATCAACTTGGAGGTATTCTTAAGAAAGATGATACTATTCTTGTGAAAGCCTCTCATGGAATGAAATTTGAAGAAGTTGTTAAGACGCTGAGTATGTAAAAATTATTAACGAGAGTTTACGAATAACACTTATTTTAAGTAGACTTCTTGAGTATATTTTTTGAACCACAGATTTTATTAAAAAGAGCTGCTACTCAAAAGATTTCTTTTCGAAATATCAAAATGAAACATATCTAAGCAACGGAGTTTCATTAAAGAAATCAAATAAGTATCAGCTCTTAATTATTTAGTAATTCATTTTTAACTTTTCTACATTCTAACTATAAACAAACTTCAAAGTGTAATATTCTCATCCAATCTTTTATTTCACTTTACATTTAACGGTCACATAATTACTATAAATCTTGACACCATTAACCACCTTATAAGTCCTTACCCTAAAGTAATATGTAATTTTAGCCTTAAGTTTACTTACCGTAACTTTTGACAAATCCTTCGTATATCCTTTTACTGTTGATTTTTTCGCAAACTTACTATCCGTGGACATTTCTACCTGATAGTACTGTCCACTTACTTTTCCCCAACTAATTGATACCTGATTCTTTTTACTAGTCGCAACTATATGACTAGCCACAGCAGGATTCCTATACCACACAGCATATAACGTAATATTGGGAGACAAGTTCTGTACTGACTGATTATTTTTATATATTACTTTACCCTTCGGAGTAGTTGCCCAACCAACAAAGGTATAACCAGACTTTGTAAAAAGTGTTGCGTTCAGATTCTGGCTTTTATTTCTTAGTAAGGTCTGCTCCTTCATCGTTCCGGAACCACCATTTTTATCAAATTTGATTAAATACCTATCTGCATTAAATTGCACACTCAGGGTTTTCGTATTGTACTTGTCATCTCCGTTTTTCGTAATGATTATATTAAATGAGCCATAACCTTTAACAGTAACCTTCCCCGATGCATCCACTGTCGCAATTGCTGTATTACTTGATTTGTAACTTATCCTCCCCGATCCATTTCCACCATAAGCTCCGATATAAAACGACTTACCATTATAAATATATGTTGGCAGCTTATCTGTCTTTAATTCACTCTGATTTATCTTTGATATAGTGATTTGTAGGCTTAAACTTTTCCCCTGGTATGTCACTAACAAACTCTGATTACCAATCAATATTGAATTATAGCCATTTACCATTTCATTTGTAATCGCGATATCTTTCTTGGCTCCATTATTATAGGTCACGGTAATCAGCGCACCAGTTAGGTTTAGTTCTTCACCATAAGTATAATTTATTTTGTTTGGCATCTTTTTAATGGAAATACCGACTTCAGTTAATGCAATTACAGATACTTGAAAGCTGGTTGATTTTTCAGCGTGATATACAGTAATTGTTTGAGTTCCTATTACATTGGGATTATAACCGCTTATCATATCAGATGTAATCACTATTTCTTCTTCATAGCCATCGTAATGCTCCACCAAAAGAACTGCTCCGGTAAGATTTATGTTATCTCCCTCGACATAATTTGTTATCTTTGGTTTTGACTTTAACTTAATACTCGTAATCTCTTGATCGACGACAGTAACATTGAAAGTTAATGAATATTTTTGATAGGTTACTTTCACTGTCTGTGTCCCAACTTCATCCGGTTGATAGCCACTTATCATATCCGGTGTTATATCAATCTCTTTTGATGATAAGTCAGTGTAAATAACCGTTATTGTTCCTCCTGTAAGATTAATTGGCTGTCCCTGCAAGTATTTACTTTTCGTCGGAAGCGCTTTCCACTTTATTTCATTTACAAAAAGCTGGAACATTATATTATTATTTTTGGCATAATCTTCCGCAACTGAATTTTTACTACTATGTATGACAAGCAAGTCCGAACATAATGCAAAAACAGAATCACCAATCGACGTAACCGAATTTGGTATCTCTATACTTTCTAATCCAGTACATCCTTCAAAAGCATTATCCTCAATACTATTAACACCATTTGGTATACTGATACTAAATAATGAGGTGCATTCTTCAAAAGCATTATTTCCAATGTTTAAGACACTATTAGGGATACTTATCTCTTTCAATGCTTTACAGTTCATAAAGCTATAATTTCCGATACTATTAACACCTAGCGGAATCGTTACTGTGGTTAATGATTCACAATAATTAAATAAATTGTCTTCTATTTTCTGCAAACTAGACGGAATGTTAATCTTTGATAATTTGGTACAATTACCAAAAGCCGACACACCCAGATATGTTACCCCGTTTGGTATATCAATACTTTCTAAAGATTCGCATAACCAAAAGGCTCCTATATCTATTTTTTTTACATTTTGTGGTATATTTATTTCTTTAAGGGCACTATTACCTTTAAATGTATATGGTGCTATTTTGTAAAGCGTATTCGGTAAGTTCACACTAGTTAAATTACCACAATCCGCAAACATATTGATACCCGTGCTTTTAATACCCTCATCCAGCGTAACACTCGCCAATTTATCACAATAATAGAAAGCATTCGGACCTATTTGATTTACACTTCCAGGGATGGAAACACTTTTCAATCCGCTCATGTAAAAAGCATTATCTCCAATGCTAGTTACACTTTGAGGGATACTAACCGACTCAATACCACTACCATAAAATGAATTATCTTCTATTCTATCTACTGTATTCGGAATACTGTAATTAAGAGTACCACTCTTACTTGGATAATGTAATAAGACTGTTTTATCTACGTTGAACAATACACCGTAAGCATCTGAACTATATACCATATTATTATCGTTTACAGTAATCTTCTTAAGTGATGTACAATTAGTAAATGTATCTTCTATACGAGTTACTGTACTCGGAATCGTTATACTTATTAACTTTTCACTGTTTTCGAATGCATTATAATTAATAGTTGTTACAGGGAATCCATTGATCTCATCTGGTATAATAACATCCGTAGCATCACCATGATAACTTTCAATCGTTATCTTAGATTCAGACTCGCTCCAATCAAACCCTTCGGTTGTCGTTCCAGAAGAATCAGCAAATGCAGAATTTGATTTTGCAGATGCAACAAATACCACTACACACAATACGAAAAATATCCTTTTAAACATCTTAAGCCTCCACCTCTGTAGCTTTTTATAGTGATCATTTAAAACATAAAATGATTTTATTATATGCATGGTAACATAATACAACAGAAATCGATTATAATCAATGATACTTATGATATATGGAATGTACGCAATTATGAAATAACAACGTTTTACTCTAGAAACAAAACAAAGTTTTACCACATTATAGATGATAATCATTTACAATCAATGAATATTATGCTATATTTAACCAAATGAAGTTTTCTTCATTCTCTTACTATAGTTTGCAACGGCTAAGTCCGGTATTTATTCCTCTCATATGAATGGAGGAATTTATGCGAAAAATCAAGAATATCTTTATTCCAATCTTTTTAAGTATTGTCCTAGTTTATACTTCAATTAGTTATCACTCTGTCTCCGCTTCTACTTCGACCCCTTTTTCTTTTGTTCTTTTATCGAAATGCAAAGCTACAATGAATATTGGTGACCAGCTTAATATCCTTTCTATTACGTCCAACGGGAAGAAACCCACCTGGAAAAGTAGCAGCTCGGCAATCGCTTCTGTTAATACCTATGGTATTGTAACCGCAAAAAAGCCAGGCTCAGCATGGATTACTGCAAAAATTAAAGACGCAGAAGCTTCCTGTATGATCGTTGTAAATAAGACCAAAGTGGTTATTAACTACTTATCCATCTCGAGAGAACGTGGTGAAACTTTTCGATTAAGCGCAACCACCTCAAACAATTCAAAAGTTACTTGGAGGAGTACAAAGAGAAGCATCGCAACAGTAAATGGCTACGGTACCGTAACAGCGCTTAAGCCCGGGGTTACAGAGATTGTTGCTACTGCGGACGGCACTAGCTCTGTCTGCTCTTTTCGGGTGCTATCTCCTACTCTAAGTCTTAATAAGACAAGTATAACACTCTACCGTGGTCAAACCTTTCGGTTGACCGCAAATGTATCATCAAAGATTTCTCCCACCTGGAAAACGAATAAGAAAAACGTAGCCATAGTCAATCAAACAGGAACTATTACAGCTCTCAAGCATGGAACAGCAACAATTAGTGCTACCGTAGATAATGTTGTAACAGAGTGCAAGGTTACTGTTTTATCTCCTACTATTACTTTAGACAAAACAGAGATTAAAATAAAAAAAGGAGGTACTACGACTATTTCAGCCACAGTATCCTCCAAAAATACACCTGTTTGGTCTACCAGTAATCCTAAAATTGTATCAATAAATTCCAAAGGAGTAATAAAGGCATTACAAAAAGGTAAAGCCTATCTATATGCTACGGAAGACGGCACTAAGGTAAAATGCACCATCTATGTAACCGAATAATTTTCTAATTGGGGAATAAATATTGCAAACTATAGTATTATTTTTCCATTTCAAATCAAGCTCTTAATAACTCAAATATATGTTTCTCTTCGATTGGTTCACTTAATAAAAATCCCTGAAGATAATCACAATCATGCTCTGTTAAATATTGTAGCTGCTCCTCTCTCTCAACACCTTCCGCTACAACTTCAATACCAAGCTCATGGGACAAGGTGATGATGGAGCCAACGATCTGATTCAAAGAATTCGGAGCAATAATCTTGTCTATAAAGGTCTTGTCTATCTTTAATACATTAATCGGTAACATTTGAAGATAATTAAGGGAAGCATAACCGGTACCAAAATCGTCTAGTGCAATTCGGATTCCCAAATCCCTTAATTGTTGAATTACGTCAATTACAAGCTCAGGAAACGAAATAAATACGGATTCTGTAATTTCCAACTCAAGGTTACTACTATTAAAGCCCGTTTTATCCAGTACCCTCTTAACCATTGGGATAAAGGAAGGTTCTAGTAGTTGAATTACGGATATATTTACAGAGACCACTGCTGTCATATCATAGCGTAATTTAAATTCAGTAAATTTTCGGAGAACTGTTTCCAAAATCCATTCCCCTATTTCAATAATTAGCCCTGTTTCTTCGGCGACGGGTATAAACTCTCCCGGACTGATCAGTCCCATCTCAGGATGTTTCCATCGAACAAGAGCCTCATATCCTCTTAACTGTGTTGAACCACTCATATATTGAGGTTGAAAAACCATATACAATTCTTCATTTCGAACAGAGGTCATTAAACCATTCTCTAATCTTACCCTCTTGATAAGTTCTTCCTGCATCTCCTTTGTATAAAATCGAAATTCATTTTTCCCTGAATTTTTCACTTTGGATAAAGCAATGTCCGCATTTCGGAACAGCTCCTCAGCATTAGCTCCGTCTTCAGGATATTTTGTAATACCAAAGCTTGCTCTGACATAGAACTCTTTACGCAACACAACAATCGGTTCTGCCAATATATTACGAAACTTCTCTAGGTAGAGCATTAATTCCTCTCCTTGTATATTACGTCTGATAAGAATTACAAATTCGTCTCCACCCACACGACCCAGCAAATCGTCCTTATGACAACAACTTTTCCAACGTTCCGCTACTTGCCCCAGTATCTCATCACCAATATTATGTCCCATCGAATCATTAATCTTTTTAAAATTATCCAAATCCAAGTATACAAGTATAAAACTGTTATTGATTGATGCAATGCCGTCTGTTAATAAATCAATTTGATCCAGCATCATTTTTCTGTTCGGCGTCGCAGTCAAATCATCATAATACGCTAACTTATGTAGTAGTTCTTCATTCTTTTGAACAATTCTACTATATTCAATCACCTTTCTAATTTGCTTATTTAATCGATTTTTATAAACTGATATAATTAGTATTATACCAATTGTTGTAACAGCAATTATATTTCCCGGTAAAGCTATCATATTATTTTGAAAGATTACCGAATACAATGTAATAGCACATGTATACCCACATAATATTACCGCAACAAGATTGCTTCGCTTAATCGGGTTTAACGTTAGTAAAATCACTGCGATAACTTGCCCCTGAGCTATTATCCCGGTAAATGCATCTTTGTGCATCTTTAGCACTATAATATTTACATCATAATTTAATCTACTTTGGGACAGCTTCATCACTTGAAAATTAAGTAGTACATAAGTAATGATACACCCCCAGAAAAATACCCAATTGATTAAGCTTATTTTATGCTGCGGGTATAATACATCTAATTTCTCAAAATGTTCTTTATTCGACTCAACCCTCATAAGCATGCTATCCTTTTCTTGGAAATTTCATCTCACAAATGAATAATACCACACCGGTCGTGTTATGTCTACATATTTTTCCATATATTGCCATTCATATGTTTTCATTGATACCACTTCTTTCCTTTGATATAATTATTTAATCAATGTGTGGGGTGAACAATTATGGATTTATCACATTTATTAGCTAATAATAATTATTATTTTTCGATTATCAAACAGGATTGGCTGAATTCAAAGGATCATTTTCCGGATTTCCTTACGTTAATTCCCCAAAATAAGCAAGAAGACAATGAGCAATTTCTTGACAATTACCTTAAACAATTCCAAAAGCAGATAAAGCGTTTTCATTCACTTCCATTATTAAATAAATATTGGAAACGTAAAACCTTGAATATGTTCCAGAATTTTTTACAAATGGAACAAGTTTTATCCGTTCATCAACATATGACAACACAAGACATACAGAATTTCAAAATAGAGATGATGGATTTTATGAGGGAAGTAAGAACTTTCGCACCAGAGCTTTCTTTTGAAGATATCGGACAAGCCACCAGAAATTATATTGTTTTTGCTATGTTTAAAATCATGCATAAGGAATACTCCGGCTTTAACAAAGCTGCTTTTGGTTACAGTATGCTTTATCCCTTTACTGATAATTATATTGATAGCAAATCAAATACCCCTAAGGATAAAAAGATATACAACCAACTGATTCATGATAAGATTAAAGGATTACCTACGTCACCCACCTCAACTCATCACCGCAAAACCTGTGAGTTAATCGGAGCAATTGAATCCTTATATCCCCGGGACAACCACTCTGATATCTACAAATTATTATTACAAATGCTCGATGCACAGGAATTAAGTATCAAACAACAACATAGTGATTTAATGTTATCCAAAGAAGAACGTCTCGACATCTCGATATATAAAGGTGGTATCTCAGTATTGATTGACCGATACTTTGTTCAAAAGGAACTGACAGAAAAAGATATTCTATTTTATCTTGGATTCGGTTTTTTTCTTCAATTAGCCGATGACCTACAAGATATCGGAGATGATTCCTCAAAGGGACACAGTACATTACTTACCTATGATACCTCCTGTCCTGAAGTCGAGAAGGTAGTAAATAAAATATTACATTTTTTACATCATATTACTAAGGATTATCAACCGGATAATATTTCATTTAAAGAATTTGTATTATCAAGCAGTTATCTTTTGATACTTTCTTCCGTTATAGGTAGCAAAAAATTCTTTTCACAAAGCTACCTAGACAGAATGAACAAACACCTTCCTGTAAGTAAAATATACTTAGAAAAATTATTATTAAATAAGCCAGAACAAATGAATTCCCATATGCAAGATCAGTATCTTCGAAGATTAGATGAATTAATTCAGTAAAGAGCACAAAAAAGGAACGATATCATCGTTCCTTTTATTATTATCAAAATGGTTTATGTTTTTATACTTACTTAAACTGATGATGACCAAGTTTAAAGGTATATCCTTTGATTTTATTACTAAATGAATGATATTTACTAAAATCTTTCTTCTTACCATTCACGGTGATGTATTTCTGACCATCTAATGCTGCTTTTGCTGCATTAATAGAATCTTTTTCCTTTGCTGAAGTGAAGCCACCCTTATCATAAACTGCCAATGCTTTATTTAATGACCCGCTTTTTACTGGGCTGAATTGGCTTTTCTGATATATAACACTTTTAACTGAATTCGGATAGCGATTTGATCTTACTCTGTTCATGATAACAATACCAACTGCTAATTTTCCATTATATGATTCAGAACTTGCTTCACAGTATATAATGGCTGACATTAATCTTAAATCTGCTTCTGTATATTTGACAGTTTTCTTTGCTGCTGTTGATTTAGTAGTTTGGGATGCTGCTTTCGTAGTATTGGCAACTTTTGTTGTCTTAGTTGCTTTTTCCTGTGTAGTTTTAGTAGTTGTAGCAGCAAATGCAGATTCATTCGTAATACTAAATACTAAAATGCTGATAAACATACACAAGAGAATTTTTCTAAGTTTCATGTTACACTCCTTAAGATAGTCAGCTATATAAATATAACAAGGACTATTAATTTTTTAAAACAAATTCTTTAAGTTTTTAACATTTAGTTAACAACCTTGTAATAATTATACCATATAAATTTAAAATATCAAGCATTTTCTTTCATTTTGGCGTACTTTTAACTATAAGTGTAATATTTACCAGTATAATTTGTTATGAAATTGTTAAATGATTACTGATATTGGAAATCAAAATTGGCCAAAAAAATAATAATTATATCTTGGAATAAAATTCAAAAATATGATTCCTTAATATAATTATTATTTTTGGTAGACCGATTTTTTCAAATCAGAACTTATAAACAATTTACTTTTATTGCATTACGCTAATTTCTTCGTCCTGGTAAATAGAATCGATAAAATAATACTTCCGACCAGAATTGTAAAGATTATAGCAAGTGAAAGAATTATCGATATTTCTATATGGAAAAACAGAACTAATAGTTTTACACCCGTAAAAGTTAGAATTAATGCAACACCGTATTTCACATACGCAAATTTCTCGTGTAAACTTCCTAATAAGAAAAACAAACTTCTCAATCCCATTATAGCAAAAATATTTGAAGTATATACAATAAACGTATTTCTTGTAATCGAAAATATCGCAGGTATAGAATCGATTGCAAATAGAATATCCGTAAACTCAATCAATATTAAAATTGCAAATAAGGGCGTTGCTATCAATTTTCCTTTCTCACGAATAAAGAATTTTTCTCCATTCAATTGATCAGAGACAGGTATAATCTTTCCAAGAAGCTTTAGCACTTTGCTATCTTTTAAATTGCCATGTTCCTCTTTTTTTAACATCATCTTCAAACCACTAAATATTAATATTGCACCGAATATGTATAAGATCCAGTGAAACATATTTACTATGGTAACACCCAACATAACAAAGATTAATCTCAATATCATCGCACCAAATATACCATAATTCAATACTCTTCGCTGATATTCCGATTTTATCCCAAACGCTGTAAATACCATAATAAATAAAAAGAGATTATCTATGCTTAAACTAAGTTCAATCATATATCCTCCCAGGAATTGAAGAGCATTTGCTTCTCCTTGCACAATTAAAATACCAATGTTAAAACATAGTGCCAAGGCAATCCAAAACATTGCGCGAAATAACGCTTTCTTTGTTGACATTATTTGTCCTCCACTTTTTTATTTACTAACCAATACTGCCTATTACTCAATAGAATAAGAAAAGACCTTTAACATAACTCAAAACTGAGCTATGCTAAAGGTCTTGCTTTCCATACAGGAGTATAAAGCCAGGCAATCGTTGCCGGTTGTTGACTTTATAACTTTTAAGCTACTCCCCTTTATATAACATACTTATTCTATAGTAAATATATCTCACGTGTCAATATAGAAGAAAATAATTTAACCTATTCTTAATAAAGACCCCTACTTGGCTATTATCAAAAATCGGTATTATTGTTATTTATTTTTGTTTTTCCATTTAATGACTATCTTTTTTTAATATTTTATATTAATATTATGCTAAGTTTTTTGTTTTTATGACGATTGTGCAAAACAAACAATAACAGATACACTTATTACCATTTATATAATTTTATTTGTACATAATAATTAATTATTTCTTTTTATTTGTAATATTATTATAAATATAGTATAACTATTATATAAAGTTTTTTATAAGAAAGGAGATTTTCAATGTTTACTACAGTTTTAGCATCAGGTTCAGAAGCTGACCTACTTGTTCCTAGCCTCCAAGGATACCATCGTACTTTGTTAACAATTGGTATTGTCATTTGTTTGTTAGGAATACTATTCGGAATCTCGATATTTTTATCGATTAAAAAGATTCCTGCCCATAAGGCTATGCTTGACGTATCAAAAACCATCTATGAAACTTGTAAGACCTACTTAATTCAACAAGGAAAATTCCTACTCATCTTATTCTGCTTTATTGCTGTTTGTATCGCCTTTTATTTTGGATACTTAAACGGCAAAGGAGTGGGCGGCACTTTATTCATTTTATTCTGTACTGTTCTAGGTATGTTAGGATCCTACAGCGTAGCATGGTTCGGAATGAGAATCAATACATATGCGAACAGCCGAATGGCGTTCAACTCATTAAAGCGTCAACCGATGAAATTAATGCAGATACCGATGAAGTCCGGTATGAGTATTGGTGTATTATTAATCAGTGTTGAATTAGCTATGATGCTCATTATTCTTTTATTTGTTCCATCCGATCTCAAGGGTGCAAGCTTTATCGGTTTTGCAATCGGTGAATCCCTTGGCGCAAGTGCATTACGTATTGCGGGTGGTATCTTTACAAAGATAGCAGATATAGGCTCCGACTTAATGAAGATTTTCTTTAAGATTAAAGAGGACGACCCTCGTAACCCAGGAGTTATTGCCGATTGTACCGGCGACAATGCAGGCGATAGCGTTGGACCTACTGCAGATGGTTTTGAGACATATGGTGTAACCGGTGTTGCTCTTATTTCTTTCATTTGTTTAGCAGTTGGTACGAAATTAAGCGGTAATGATCAGATATTATTACAAACAAATCTGTTAACTTGGATCTTTGTAATGAGAATTTTGATGGTACTCTCCTCCGTAGTTTCCTTCTATATTAATAATGCTGTTAGTGTTGCACTTTACGGCAAAAAAGATAATATCGATTTCGAACGTCCTTTATCCAACTTGATTTGGATGGCTTCTATATTCTCTATTATTATTACTTTTGTTGCTAGTTATTTCTTAATTGGTCCTAGTACCGAAGTGGCAAAACTTGGAACACATGGTGATTATTTATGGATTGTATTATCTGCTATTATCAGCTGCGGTACTTTAGGAGCAGCATTAATTCCTGAGTTCACTAAAATCTTTACTAGCGTAAAATCCGCTCACGTAAAAGAAACAATTAATGCTTCGAAAGAAGGCGGTGCTTCCCTTAATATTCTTTCTGGTTTTGTAGCCGGTAATTTTAGTGCTTTCTGGATTGGTTTTGTGTTTGTAATCTTAATGTTAATTGCTTATTTTGCAAGTAACTTCGGATTGGATAGCCTCATGATTTATCCTTCCGTATTTGCATTCGGTCTTGTTGCTTTTGGCTTCTTAAGTGTTGGTCCTATCACGATTGCTGTAGACAGTTATGGTCCGGTAACAGACAATGCTCAGTCTGTTTACGAACTTTCTTTAATAGAAGAAGTTCCTGACATCGCGAATGAAATTGAAAAAGAATTCAAGTTTAAACCTGATTTTGAAATGGCAAAAGAATACCTTGAAGCAAATGATGGCGCAGGTAATACCTTTAAGGCTACTGCGAAACCGGTTCTAATTGGTACCGCAGTGGTTGGTGCAACTATCATGATCTTCTCTCTCATCTTAATTGTTCAGAAGACATTGGGCGTTGAACCGGAATCAATCTTAAATCTATTAAACCCTTACACCATTCTTGGTTTTATGTGTGGTGGTGCTGTTATCTACTGGTTCACCGGCGCTGCTACTCAGGCAGTATCTACTGGTGCATACCGTGCAGTTGAATATATTAAGAAGAACATTAAACTTGATGAGAACGCAAGTCAAACCGCTGCAATCGAGTCTTCCAAAGAAGTTGTTAAAATCTGTACTCAGTATGCTCAAAAGGGTATGTTAAATATATTTATCGCAATCTTCTCCTTCGCTCTTGCATTTGCTTGTATCTTTACTCAATCATTAGATGGCGAAAAGACTGCTTCCTTCTTTATCTCCTACCTGATTTCCATCGCTACCTTTGGTTTATTCCAGGCAGTATTTATGGCTAACGCAGGTGGATGTTGGGATAATGCAAAAAAAGGAGTTGAAGTTGATTTAAAAGAAAAAGGTACTCCTTTGCATGATGCAACTGTTGTTGGTGATACTGTAGGTGATCCATTCAAGGATACCTCCTCTGTTGCGTTAAATCCAATCATCAAGTTCACAACCTTATTCGGTACTCTTGCAATGGAAATTGCGATCTCCGATAAGTTTAAGGCAGAAGCACCATTTGTTGGTGTATTCTTCCTGATTGTTGCACTCGTATTCGTATGGCGCTCCTTCTACGGTATGAAGATTTCAGATTCAAAATAAATAAACAATAATCAGATTCAAATAAAACAGAAGCAAGTCTAATCCGGACTTGCTTCTGTTTTATTGGCTCTTATATTATGGAACCATTCCTCTCCCAGAGCATTCATAGCTCAAATGAATATCGAAAGTCACTCTTCTGCTAAAAGAGTAATGACTGCACAGGCACATGCACTTGCCATTAGTTTATCCGGTCGTATATATGTCCATTCGTTATCGTTCTGTTGGATTGATACTGCTTGGAGTTATAACAAAGCTATTGAAATAAATCTACAATGATTCCATCATAATCCGATAGCCGATCCACTTTTTTTATTTTCTTCAGGAATTTATCATTATTCGTTACAATAGGTAACATAAAAATCCATAATTCCTTCATTTTGAAGAGTACGTTATGATCCCCCGATAGTACATTCTTATAGTCCTGATAAATACGATCGTGAAATTCTTTAATAATTTTGAGCTCTGTTTTTTCACCGTTTTTTAATTCACCAACTAATCCTGGGTTGGATAGTAGACCGCGTCCAATCATGATTGAATCAATATTTGGGCATTCTTCTACAAAGGCATGAAAATCTTCAACACTACAGATATCTCCGTTATAGCATAAGGTATTTTTACTAAGTCGAATTCCTTCCTTAAACATAGTGATATTAGGTTTATTCTTATAATAATCCTCTCTGGTTCTGGCATGAATAATTAATTCCTGCATAGGGTATTTATTATATAATTCAATTAATGGATAGAATTCATCGGGATCACTAAATCCAAGTCTTGTTTTTACTGATATATTAATAGTAGACGCTTCGAAAATCTCATCCAAAAACTCCTCTAGTTCTTTGGGTTTACGTAAAAAGCCAGAGCCTCTGAATTTTGAAACCACTGTTCCTGAAGGACAACCTAGATTTAAATTAACTTCATCATATCCTAGTTCCCCCAAAAAACGCGATGTATGTATAAAATCTTTTGCGCTATTCGTCATAATTTGAGGTACCAAATTAATGCCTTGATTATTCTCAGGTAATACATCCCTTAATTCCTTATTTCTTAATTTTGCTTTTTGATTTGGTACGACAAATGGAGAAAAATATTTATCAATATGATTAAAATAACTGTGATGTGCATTGCGATATAAATAACCTGTTATTCCTTCTAGTGGTGCAAAGTAAAATCTCATGTGTTAATAACTCCTTATCCATGGTAATTATCTGTTCTATTTTTCTAACTACTTATAGCCTAGCTTATTCTTACTATTCAACCGGTACTTGTTGTTTTCTTGTTAACTAAGCATTCTCTTTGTTCTTCCTATTCTCGTTCTCCTTTTTCTTGTTATTTTACTGTTCTTGCTATATCGTACTTATCCTTTCATTTTATCCAATAATTCTTCAATCTTTGGCGTACATCTTCTTCCACCACAGGGGCCGGAACCTGCTCCGGTTGCTTTTCGCACTTTCTCAATTGTATCAGCACCATTTTCTATTGCTTTTTTTATCGTAGCTCTACTAATGCCTTTGCAAATGCATACTTTTGTCATTTTATCTAAAATATCTTCATTTAAATCTCCCATATAAATACTCCTTTTAATCGCAGTTATTTTTATTATATATGATATGGTTTAAAACTCAAATTAATTTTTTCTAATACCACTTTTCACTTTTTTGAAAATCATGTTTTTGTAATTCTTTCCTTTAGTTCAAACTTTTATTCTTCTGTTTTACAGTATAGCATTACAGATTTACCATTATTTATCAATTTTTATCATAAATATTACATTTTAGTAAATTATTTGGACCTTTTCGAGGTATTCAGGTAATATTTTTTACAATATTAAAAAATTATATGTAGAAATTGATCATTATCTGTGCTATACTTTTCGAGATAACAATTAAGGAGGGTTTCAATCTTGGAAAACAAAAAAATCATTCAAGTCGAAGAAAAGGTACCGTTGAAGCTTGCGATTCCACTTTCTCTACAACACATGTTCGCTATGTTCGGCGCATCTGTATTTGTTCCTTTATTCTTCCACATCAATCCATCAGTCGTACTGTTAATGAACGGTGTCGGCACTCTTTTATTTATTTTAATTACCAAGGGCAAAGCTCCCGCGTATTTGGGTTCAAGCTTTGCTTTTCTTATGCCCGCAGGTGCGGTAATATCTTCATTAGGTTACCAATATGCGCTTGGTGGGTTTATTGCGGTAGGTATCGGATTATGTATCCTATCAGCAATCATCTATAAATTCGGTGTTAAGTGGATTGATGTCGTACTACCGGCTGCTGCGATGGGCCCCGTAGTTGCACTGATTGGTTTGGAGCTTGCAAAAACGGCTGCTTCCACCGGTCTTGTTGTACCTACCGACAAAGTTCCTGTTGTTCAAACCAACAATGTCATTGTATTTATAGTAACCTTAGCTGTTGCTGTATTAGGTAGTGTTTTATTCCGTAAGTTCTTTGCTGTTATTCCTATTCTTATTGCAATTGTTGCAGGTTATGTCACAGCTATTTTCACAAATGTTATTAAAGTTACAGATATTTCAAAAGCATTACACACTGACATTCTTGTAGTGCCAAACTTCCAATTGCCTCATTTTAACTTTACAGCAATTATAACAATTATCCCTGTTATATTAGTACTTGCTTCCGAGCATATCGGCCATCAGCTTGTAACTAGTAAAATTGTTGGCAAGGACTTAATCAAAGATCCTGGCTTACATCGTTCTTTATTTGCAGATGGTATCTCCACTACACTTTCCGGTTTTGTAGGGTCCGTGCCAACCACAACCTACGGTGAAAATATCGGTGTTATGGCTATCACAAAAGTATACTCTGTTCGTGTAATCGGCGGCGCAGCTATTATCTCTATGATTGCTTCTGTACTTGGACCGGTATCAGCATTAATTCAAACTATTCCTGGACCTGTTATCGGCGGTATCTCCTTCCTCTTATATGGTATGATTGCTGCTTCCGGTATCCGTGTTATGGTAGATGCACAACTTGATTTTAGCAAGAGCCGTAATCTTGCACTAACATCTGTAGTATTCTTAACCGGTTTATCAGGCGTGTCCATTCCGATTAGTGGTGATGGTAAAGTTGCTTTATCCGGTATGGTACTTGCTACAATCGTTGGTATGTTGATGTCCTTACTATTCTGGATATTTGATAAGGCAAACTTATTAAACGACAAGGAATAGTTCGTACTTATATGTATTAATAATTTTAAATACAATTCATATATAAGCAACATAACTTATGCCACAATATACTCTAACCCAGTGTATTGTGGCATATTACATATCCTAAATAAAAACCAAGAAATAATCCATACTGGTATCTCTTACTACAACAAATATATATTCCATTCTTCTATTATATAATAAACTCTACTAAAATTATAAGTAATACATTTTAACTTAGATATATGCTGAAATAGTCGAGCATACATAGCATTATATAATACACATATATTCATTTGTTGTAGAGTGACACAGAGATTTTTATTTCGCTGGATATACTGACAATATTACTTTCTTATTAAAAAGATGTTATTCATAACATACAAAATATCTTTCCTATCATATAAATCTTACTTATATAAAACTATATGTCTTACCTATATAACACGGTCTTTCCATAAACATACAAAAAATCCTTTCTTAATAACAAGGTCTTTCTTATGTCAAACTATTCGTTTTACCTATATAACAAAGTCTTTCCATAAGCACACAAAATATCATTTCTTTATAACAAAATTTTTCTTATACATACAACTATTTGTTTTGCCTATATAACCAATTCTTTCCATAAACATACAAAATATCATAACTTTATAACAAAATTTTTCTTATACATACAACCATTTGTTTTGCCTATATAACCAGATCTTTCCATAAACATACAAAATATCATATCTTTATAATAAGATCTTACTTATATAAAACTATATGCCTTACCTATACAACTAAGTCTTTCCATAAGCATACAAAAAATCCTTTCTTAATAACAAGGTCTTTATATATAACAAGGTCTTTATATATAACAAGAAAGCTCCTTACCGGACTATCCGGAAGAAGCTTTCTTCATTTTATCTTCTTATTACTTAAACGTTACTTAATCTTAAAGAATCTGATTGCATCTTCAAGCTTTCTTGCATCCTCTTCCAGAACCTTTGCAGCCGCTTGCAAATGTTCAACGGAATCAACCTGGTTTAATGCAGTTGCATTAACTTCCTCTGAAGAAGCTGTTGTTTCTTCTGTTACAGCTGAAATATTTTGTATCGCATTCAATGTATCATCCTTCGCTGACTCAATTGCTTTCAGTCGTTTTAAAATATCATTTAAGTTAAGAGCCAAATCATTAACATGGCTGCTGATATTATCAAACACCTGAACTGTCTTATTTAATGCTTCCGTCTGAGATGCTACAATACTTTCTGCTCTTTCTGCTGTGCTAACCGTAACCTTGTTCTGATTATCGATATCCTTTACAGTATTTTGAATTTGTTTTGCTGCATTTACACTCTGATCAGCTAACTTTCTAATCTCTTCAGCAACTACTGCAAATCCTTTTCCAGCTTCTCCTGCTCTTGCCGCTTCAATCGAAGCATTTAATGAGAGGAGATTAGTTTGAGAAGCAATATTATCAATAATATTTACAAAGCCTTCAATCTTCTTGGATTGCACCTTAAATTCTTGAATCTTATGAATTACATCTTGCGTAATTTCCGAAGTAGCTTTGGATTTATCATTCAACTCATCAATAATATTCTTACCTTCACTTGCCACCACTTGAGTATTATTTGCGATCTGCTCAATCTCATTGGTGTTTGTATAAACCTGATTAATCTGATCAGATAGATTTGACATCTGCACCAAGCAACGTTCTGCATCTTCCGCCTGTTGAACTATCCCTTGACCTATCTCATCAATCGTACGGGAAATCCCCTTTGTAGCATATAATAAATCACTAGCTGTTGATGATAAACCTTCTGCTGAACCGCTAACTGTACCACCAACGTCCTGAACTTCACCTATTAAGGTTCGTATTCCTTGCATCATATCGGTAATACCTGATGATAATGCCTGGAACTCGTCCTTTCTCTTGGTATCAAAGTGAGCAGTCAAATCTCCCTGAGCTACCTTGGCAATTGATCGATTCATAGTACTGATAACTCTTGTTACGCCACCTGCAATTATAACAACAATGATGATTGCAAACAAACATGATAAGCCAACAAAAATTATACTAGTTACTTTCATTTCTGTAATTTGACCTAGAATTGTTGAT
Organism: Bacillota bacterium; assembly: GCA_023392615.1. Classification (GTDB taxonomy): domain Bacteria; phylum Bacillota; class Clostridia; order Lachnospirales; family Lachnospiraceae; genus Mobilitalea. The sequence goes on from JAEVYT010000041.1 coordinate 186,210, forward strand.
TTGGGAATCAATGCACATACCATACCATCTGTATCTTTTAATTTACTATACACAAAAGCATAAGATTTTCCTTTATACTTCTCATATGTAAAACCACTTTGCTTATTGCCCTTTAAAGCCTTTTGATAATATGGTAATTTTTCGAATATAGCTTTTTGATCTTCTTTCCCTGCTAAAGTTTCTCTACCATCACTTGTTATATACCCCAATACGCTGTTCTTACCTAAATTATATTGGGATAGTGTTTTTTCGAGTCCCTCCGTTGATACATCAATGATAATAAATCCTCTTGAATTATTTAATCTTCGAATAATAGAAGTTGCATAATCACTTGTACTATAAGGATCACCAGTACCTAGCATTATTTTATCCAATTCTGAATGTTTTCCCATCCAAACAAATTGTGCCTTATTTTTTCTCAATCTGTCGTTAATCTCTGAACTTGATACTGCATCATATAATTTCTCTTTCAGCGTACCAGTGGTTGACATATCGATTCCATTGACACCTATCAAATGAATATTTGCAATAAAATTATTCATTTGCTTACCAAGGCCAATTCTTTGATTAATATCTTCAATTGTCTTTGATGAACCCATACTCTTTTCATAGTCATCATGTAAGAAATCTGATACTTTAACATCCAAAGATAACTCCATCGTTGACTTGTCAATCGTTACAAAACCAAGATTCAAATATGTACTGATTGCATTTACAGTATCGTTCGCCCTCTTTTCATAATTCGATCTTAATGCAGATTCTGACTTGGAATATGAGTATATCCCATACAAAGCTAGTAAAACTACCGGTACCAACAACCCGATCGCTAATTTTATCTTAATGCTTTGAAATCTGTGTAAAAATGTTTGATTCACCTTTGTTTCCGCCAAAGAATCCTCAGTAATTTCTTTCTTTGGAATTACTGCTTTTACTTTCGAAAACACAGTAATGCTAATTTTTTTTAGACCTCTTAGTATTTTTTGTATAACTTGAAGAGGTTTTGTTATACTTCCTTTGTCCTTTTTCATGCTCATAAGCATCCCCCGTTTCAATGTTACTGAATACTTTAATTTTAACATCGAGCGAGTATTAAATCAAGGTAAATTAGATTCATTTCTGTGATTAATAGATGAATTTCGTCATTTTTAATAGCATATTTTGAAAAAAATACACAAGGAAGTTGGTTTTTTCGCTATATTTAGACATATTATCCTATTTTATACATTTGTTATATTTTTATATAATTTGACAAAAAGCATTGTATTTTTATACTTAATTTTACAGCATTTAAGCTTGTGTGGTTTTATTATTCGAATTCTATTCATCAATGAATTGATCTTTTAATTCATCATTCATGTGCTCCTTCAAATAAGATTTCTCAACCGGCAGTTTATTCTGATAATCACTACGTATTTGATTATTTACCCTCGCAATTTCTTCTCTCAAATCATTCGCTGATAATCTTATTCCCCCTTGTCCCATAATAATCATTTGCTCTAGAGCATCTGATGTTGCTACATAGACACGGTTTTTCTTGCCAATATCATGCGTTATCTTCTCAATATACTGATCCGCTGTTTCTGCTTCTTTTGTATATACCACATTAATATTATGATATTTTTGAATCACACCTACTCCGCCCTTTACTCTATAAGCATCAAAAACCAGAATCACCTTACATTTTTTATACCCCTGATAATTGCAGAGAATGTCCATCAGCTTCGTTCTGGCTCCGTCCATATTATCCTGAGCTAATTCACTTAATTCCTCCCAGGAAAATATGATATTATAACCATCCACAAGAAGATACTCCGGAAGTCTCACTATTTTATCAATGGTTCTATGAGCAATATTTTGTTCCAAAGGTTTTCTTTTTTCATAACCCAATGAATTACTAGAATGTTTTAATGTTTGTTTAACCGGACCAAAGGTTCGAGTAAATATTTCTTCCAATTCTTTATCCTCTTGCCATGAATCTTTGACAGATCGTCCAACCCGAACAGTGGGCGTATTATCTCTATCCTCATTTGAATTATTCTGATCTTCCACTCCACTCAGTCTCTTACTGCTATCTATGTGCATGTATTTATCGACTTCATCCCATTCAACCACAAAGCCTGCACCATGAGAACAAAACACCGAACTAGTAGGATTTTCTATATCCTTCTCACTGTCATATTGTAACTGATCAAGTATTTGATCCTGATTATGGCACGGTAGATATCCCCTAAGGGATACGAACACTCTCCCTAATCCCTTGCTATAGGCAGTGACTTCCGTCTGATAACCACGCATCGACTCGACTGGAGCATGTCCGGTAATGATTGTTTGTTCTCCATCTGTTTCCGGCGGATTAAAGTTTCCACTCATACGTTGAATATCAGAGATTGCCCTGCCTACGTTTATTGTGGGAATTTCCAATCGAAAATTATAATACGGCTCTAAAAGTATGCTATTCGCTTTTTTTAATCCCTGTCTTATGGCCCTATAAGTTGCCTGTCGAAAATCGCCGCCCTCTGTATGCTTAAGATGAGCACGGCCAGCAATTAATGTAATCTTCATATCCATAATTGATGATCCGCTTAATACACCCGGATGCTCTTTTTCCTCCAGATGAGTTAATATAAGCCTTTGCCAGTTCCTGTCCAGCATATCCTCACTACATTCAGAAGAAAAAACCAACCCACCTCCGGGTTGATTGGGTTCCATCAGCAAATGTACTTCTGCATAATGTCTTAATGGTTCGAAATGCCCTACTCCTATCACTGGCTCTAGAATTGTTTCTTTATAAACGATGTTTCCTCGGCTAAATTCAACCGCAACTCCAAAACGCTCCATAATGATTCGCTTTAATACTTCGATTTGGACCTCACCCATCAATTTAATATGAATTTCTTTTAGTTGTTCAGACCAAATAATTTGCATAAGAGGATCTTCCTCTTCCAAAGCTTTTAATTTAGTTAGGAAGTGAAAGCTATCACAATCTTTAGGCAATACGATTTGATAACTGAGTACTGGTTCCAAAACAGGTATTTGAGAACTGGATTCTATACCGAGACCTTCTCCGGGATATGTTTTGGATAAGCCTGTTATCACACATATAGTTCCTGATTGTGCTTCTTCTACTGAATCATATTTCACACCAGAATAAATACGAATCTGATCTACTTTTTCCTCCCAGATATCCTCAACCAATTCATTAGATCGACTGCGATTTTTGTTACTGAGTAGTGTCTTAACCCTTAAGGAACCTCCTGTAATCTTCATATAGGTTAATCGTGCTCCCTGCTCATCTCTTCCTATCTTAAATACCTTTGCGCCAAACTCTTCCGGGTAGTTTTCAACGCATGTGAAAGAAATTATCCCCTCCAAAAAGGACTCTACTCCATTCATTTTCAGTGCTGAACCAAAATAACAAGGATATATTTTTCGCTCCTTAATTAGTCTTACTATATCATGGTCATAAATCTCTTCATCATTGATATATTTATCAAGTAAAGCTTCATCAAATACTGCAATGTTTTCATTCCATTCCTTTGAGCTCATATCTGTACTAAAATCTATACATGCGTCATCAAGGAGTTTTTTCATCTCATGAATCAGGGCCTCTCGGTTCGTCCTCTCTAAATCCATCTTGTTAATAAACAAGAAGGTAGGGATGTGATATTTTGCAAGTAGTCTCCATAAGGTTTGCGTATGTCCTTGAACACCATCGATCCCGCTTATCACAAGTATCGCATAATCAAGTACCTGCAGAGTTCTTTCCATCTCCGAAGAAAAATCCACATGACCCGGCGTATCCAACAATGTTATGTTAATATCCCGGTAAATCATTTCTGCCTGTTTCGAAAATATAGTAATTCCACGCTCACGCTCCAAATCATGAGTGTCAAGAAATGCATTTTTATGATCAACTCTTCCAAGTTTTCTGATACTCCCAGCTTGGTACAACATACTTTCTGCTAATGTAGTTTTTCCTGCATCCACATGCGCTAAAATTCCAATAACTAGTTTTCGCATTATTCTTTATCTCCTGTGTTACTATTTAATGTTCATTTTATCAAAGTATAATACTTCTATCTTAAATTATATAATAACGCAAAGCAAGGGGATTGTGGAAGAAAAAAATGAATCTACATAGTTTGCGGAAACCGAACTAGTGGATTCATTTTTCATTAACTATATTGATATACAATTTAATAAAATTCTTACAACCCAGATCCATATCAACTGGTTTATATGTTGAATTATAATCTTAACAAGTGTATTAATGCCTGCGGTATTGCTCCAAGAGCATATTGTTTTTCCACTGCTCCAATGTCAAAGGCTGCCTTTGGCATGCCATATACTACACTTGTTTTTTCATCCTGACCGATTGTTTTTGCACCTTTTCTTCTCATAGACATTAGTCCTTTTGCTCCATCATATCCCATACCTGTTAGTATAACTCCCACCGCATTGCTTCCCGCTTCTTTGGCTACAGATTCAAACAATACGTCAACCGAAGGGCAATGTCCGTTCACTTTATCTGAATTAAACACTTCTACTTTATATTTGTCGCCAATCTTCTTCAATCTTATATGCTGATTCCCAGGAGCAATCAACACCTTACCGGTTTCAACATAATCACCATTCTCCGCTTCTTTTACTTGAAGTAATGTTTGATTGTTCAGTCGTTCTGCAAACATTTTTGAGAACATAGGAGGAATATGCTGTACAATTACAATTCCCGGTATATTCTTAGGGAGCTGCATTAACACACTGCATAATGCTTCCGTACCACCTGTTGAAGCACCCATAGCAATAATTTTTTCCTTGTGAAAGTTGGCATGGTCAACCACACTATTCGGTTTAATCTGCTCTGATGTTTTAACCTTTGAGGAGGCTGCAATTTTTATTTTAGTAATTAACTCTTGGATAAACACCTGAATATTATTGGAAGTTTTGTCTACCGGTTTCGCTGCAAAGTCAACTGCTCCGGCATCCATTGCATCAAATACATTATCGGATATTCCGCTTACCATAATTACCGGAATTGAATATTGAGGCAACAATCTTCTAATAAATTCAATCCCATTCATTTTTGGCATTTCAACATCACAGGTCATAACATCCGGTTCAAACTCCAGTATTTTATCCCTTGCTTCAAATGGATCCGCCGCCTTAGCAACTACTTCAATATCACTATCTGCACTAATCCCCCTAATTATTGCTTCTCGGAATACAATACTATCATCTACTACCAATACTCTAATTTTTCTTTTTGCCATATCTACACCAAATCCCTTTTTCGTTAGAGTTTTTTCCCTTAATGTTATAGAGGCTTTCTATATACCGACGGCATAACATACTCAAAGTTTGAGCAGCTTCTATTGATTGTTTCTGAATGTCCCAAAAACAAATATCCACCTGGTTCAATCGTATCATAAAATTTTCTAATTAAACCATCCCGTGTTTCATTATCAAAATAGATCATTACGTTTCTACAAAAAATAACATGTATCTTTTTCTTAAAAGGAAATACATTCTCCATTAAGTTAAACTTACGAAAGAGAACTTCATTTTTGATAAAATTATTTATAATATAATTTTCATTATCATATTTCCGAAAATAATTCTGTCTCCACTGTGATGGTAATGGTTTAATTCTTTCACTACTATATATCCCCTTAGAAGCAGTATCAAGTACACTTTCCGAGATATCTGAAGCGAGTATCTTTTTGTCCCAAAGTAGTTTATCGTTACCAAAGAATTCGTCCAAGATCATCGCTATTGTATATGCTTCTTCACCGGTAGAACTTGCTGCACACCATATCCTTAAATCCTTGTTTTGTACTGTAGCCTTCAAATACGGTAGTATTTTATCTTGGAAATATTTAAAGTGATCAGCTTCTCTCATAAAATATGTATGATTAGTACTTACTTTATCAATCAAAGTAATTGCAGCCTGTCCCGTTATGTCAGAAACAACATAATCATAATAATCATCAAAATTATCAAACCCTGAATCGCTCAAGACATTTTGCATTCTTCCCATAAACATAACTTTCTTTTCTTTTTTTAAATTAATTCCATAATTTCTTTTTATGAATATTGAGAACTTATTAAATTCTTTATCTGTTATATCAATCATAATTTCCTCTTATAATAATAGGATAATTGCACATCAGTACAATTTGGGTTATTACGGATAATTTAATATTCCTATTTATCCGGTACAGTATACTTTCGCAAACAATCATTCCAGCAGAATTTTCAATACTTTTATGTAATAAGGACCTTTGCTATAACATTATAACAAAAGTCCTTATTTATTGCTATTAGTTATTAAATGTTTTAATATTTTCCAAAGTCTTGATCACCAAGATTTATTTTTTTCATATTTTTTTCTTTTTCAATAAACGCATCCGAACCTTTTCTGCTTTTATTTTCATGAGACTGGTTTGGATTATATTCTGAAACAATATTTTTATTCTGTTTTCTCACTTTGAATCTTGCAACTTGATCCTCAAGTAATACTGCCTGACTTGCCAATTCTTCACTCGCAGCTGCACTTTCTTCAGATGTTGCGGAATTTGTCTGAACAACTGTCGTAACTTGAAGAATGCCTTGATTAATTTGCTCAATTCCGGCTGCCTGCTCGTCTGAGGCTATAGAGATTCTGCCTATTAACTCAGCAACATCAGCGATACCCCCTACTATTTTATCAAGTGCGGAAGCTGTTTCGTTTGCTATCTTTGTACCACCTTCTGATTTCTTAATCGAGCCTTCAATCATAGCTGTTGTTTCCTTTGCTGCATTGGAGGAACGAGCAGCAAGATTACGAACCTCTTCTGCTACCACGGCAAATCCCTTTCCATGTTGTCCCGCTCTGGCAGCTTCTACCGCAGCATTCAAAGCTAAAATATTAGTTTGGAAGGCAATATCGTCGATTACCTTAATAATTTTTGAGATATTCATCGAAGCATCATTAATGTCCGCCATAGCGTTTAACATTTCTTTCATATGATCATTGCCGACCATCGCGCTGGTTTTGGTTGTCTCCGTAATTTTGTTTGCTTCTCTCGCATTTTCTGCATTAACTCTGGTTTGTGATGCAATCTCTTCAATTGATGCGGATAACTCAGCTATTGAGCTAGCCTGTTCAGTGGCTCCCTGGGAAAGTGCCACACTCGAATCTGATAACTGAGTTGATCCAGCTGATACCTGCTCTGCTGCTACGCTGATATTGGACATTACCTCATTCAGATTATCTGTCATCGTACGGAAGGCTTCTGCAAGCATTCCGATTTCATCCCTAGTATTATATTCAATCTCTACATTCAAGTCACCCTCAGCAACTTTATCAGCAACTTCTACCAATTTGATAATCGGTTTACTGATTATACGTGATATTACAATGCCCAGGACGACAGCTAACGCTACACCAATTACAACAATTATAATAACAATAAAGTTTGTATTTTGGGACTCCTTAGTGTATTGTTCTGATAATATCTTACCGTTTTCATCCTTTAATTTAAATAATTCATTTATATTATTCATGACTTCAACAACCACTTTAGCACTGGAATCCGCCTGAATAACAGTTATTGCTTCCTGCATTTTTCCATCCATTGCATCATTTATGATGGAATCCTGAAGTGGTTTATAATTCTCAAGCGCCACCTTTAGCTTTGCATAAATTTCTTTGCCTTCCTTTGTTTGAAGAGAATCTTCAAATATATCTAAAGACTGATTCATTGCATCATAATATTTATTTATTTTTTGTTTAATCGCATCACGTTTCTCTACATTTTCTTCGATTACGATATTTCTAAGTTCCACTCTAATTTGATGAAAGTTAATCGAAGCATTTGCGATATCTCCCAGCGGAACTCCATACTCCTGATAAAGGGATGTGTATTTCTTATCTGTTTGATTCATATTATAAAAACCAATAAAGCCTACTATCGCCGTTATTAATGCAACCACAACAAACCCACTGATTAATTTTGCGCTTATTTTCATATTATTAAACCACTTCATATTCAATCCTCCTGTTTATTTTATCTTTTGTTTGTTAACAGTTATGATGATATATCTCCACATCCTGCTCATTAATCAATTTATCACAATCTAATAATAATTTGACATCACTTCCAACTTTACCAATTCCCTTAATATAACGATTTCCGCCATTATTAATATCCGGTGGAGGTACAATATCATCTTCAGGAATTGTTAAAACTTCCGCTACACTATCAACGATTAGCCCGATTGAAGTTTCTCCAATATCAATCACTACTACACAGGTTCTGTCATTATATTCTACCCACTCCTTTTTGAAGCGCAGTCTAACATCCATAACTAAAATTATCTTACCTCTTAAATTAATAATACCTTTTATGTAATCCGGCAGTTCCGGAACCACTGTGATTGGTTGAATTCCAATGATTTCAGTTACATACTTTATTTCTATTCCATATACTTCCTCGCCTAATTGAAATGTCAGAAATCTACCTTTTTGAGTATCTTCTTCTTCCAATCGTTCCAAATCTATATTTTCAATCTGCTGCATATCTTCTCGCTCCTTTCCTTATCTAAAGTAATTCAAAACATCAATCAGAGATTGGTTGCATGCCAAACTTTGATAAAACTTCAACTAATTTCACTGTATCGATTGGTTTTGCGGCATATGCATCACATCCTACATCAAAGGCCGTTTGAACTAGTTTCGTTTCCGCTAAAGCTGTTGTCATGATGATCTTTGATCGTTGATCAATCGTCAATCCCTTTTGAACTTCCAGATCACGAATTGATTTTAATACCTTTACACCATCTACTTTGGGCATCATGATATCCAAACAAATCAAATCATAATGTCTATCATCTTTTATGGATATCAAAAATGCATCAAGTGCTTCTAACCCATCTACAACCAAGTCACACTCACCATAGCGGCTCAAAAACTTGAATAGAAATTTTCTACTGACCAAATCATCTTCAGCAATTAATATTCTCATTATATTTAGTTCCTCCTTATTGCATTAATTTTATTTTGGTAAGTAATAAAGCTCGAAATCAAATTGTTTATATTCTTGGTGGCTTCCTCCAAATTACCGCGACGCGCTGATAACTCGACTTTAAAAGATATATCCTTTAAATTTGTCAAATCCACTTCTTTTGATTTAACTCTGATAAAATGTGCCAATTCTTCTATCATTATAAAGTCTTCCTTCTTTAACGCTGTTTCTATTAATTGCATCTTTTCATTTAATTCATACATCGCTTCCTGAGGAAGTTGATTAATGGTATCATTATTCTTTGCTTGTACATACTGCACATCTCCATCCTCATTAATAAAGATACCATCAAGAATCGAATTCTCATTCTTACCGAATATCGCGATCATATTATCAACCGTATAAAAGAGTTGATTCATATCAATTGGTTTTGATAGATATGCATCCATTCCCATTGATAAGAATTTTTCTTTGTCACCCTTTAAAGCATAAGCACTGATAGCGATAATTGGTGTATACTCCCCTCTCATTTCCATGCCTCTAATCGATCTGGTAACTTCGATTCCATTCAATTTTGGCATCTGTATGTCCATTAAAATCAGATCGTACTTGTTTAGCTTATATAAGCGTAGCGCCTCCAGTCCATTTGAAGATACATCCACACTATAGTTTCTTTCATTCAACATTTTAATCATAACCTTCTGATTTACAGCATCATCCTCAGCAAGTAAAATCTTCAGTGGTTTATTATGATTATTGGTCTTTGTTTGACGATTCACTCGATTTTCAATCGCCTGCCCAATATTGAACGGAAGCGAAAAATGAAATGTACTTCCTACTCCCTTTATACTTTCAGCAGAGATTGTTCCACCCATTAATTCTACTAAGTTTTTTGATATTGCCAGTCCTAGCCCTGTTCCCCCATATTTTTTTGTAAATGACTGCTCTACCTGGTTAAAACTTTGAAATAATTTATTCATGTCATCGGCTGAAAGACCAATTCCGGTATCTTTAATACTAAACTCCACCGTTATTTCCTTTTCTTCTTTCTTAACCGTCTTTATACAGAGCTCTACACTTCCCTTATTGGTAAATTTAACTGCATTACTAAGTAAATTATTTATAATTTGCCTTAATCGATTCGGATCCCCTACAATAAAACGAGGAATCGAGGATGAAAAACTATATATTAAATCTAACTTCTTTTCTTCTACACGAGGTGCATACGATTTCACTAAATCCTCAATTAGTTCCTTCATATCAAAAGTTATATTTTCAATGGATAGTTTACCTGCCTCCATTTTTGAAAAGTCTAAAATGTCATTGATTATATTAAGCAATGAGTTAGCACACTTTTTAGCGGTTTCTAAATTATCTCTTTGCTCAAATGTCAAATCTGTTAACAAGGTCAGATCCACCATACCCATCATTCCATTGATAGGAGTCCTTATCTCATGGCTCATATTAGCAAGAAATTCGCTTTTCGCACGATTCGCTGCCTCGGCCGCTTCCTTGGTAGATATCAACTTGAGCTCTGATTGTTTTTTTTCTGTTATATCTGAAATAATGGTTACAATATCATCCTTGTAAGGGCTATATACCGAGATTGATAGCCACTTATTATGAGTTGGAAGAAAATAATTATCTATATTGATTTGTTCTCCGGCTATGATTTTTTCATAGTTAATTTTAATAATTTCATTTAACATATTATAAAATAACTCGGAATCTTTTTTTCCTATTATCTCATTCTTCGTAATACTAAAAAGTAACTCGAACGCCCGATTCACTTCTACAAATCGCATATCTACCGGATTATGATTATCATCATAGATTAATTGAAAATATGCATATGCACTTTTTAAGCTCATAAATAAATAATAATATTTATCCTGATTAATTCTAATATCCTGCTCTGCCTTTTTTCTCTCTGTGATATCACGAACGATACTAAACAAAATTCTTCTATTACCTATACTCATACCCTGAGAGCTAACTTCAACCTGAAATTTACTTCCGTCCTTTCTTTTATGCTCTGTCTCAAAGAAAATGCCTCCCTGATCGGCTTTCTCCATTTGGTGCTTAGTATAGCCCCAGTCTTCTCGTATTTTTCGAATATTCATACTCTCAAATTCTTCTTTTGTATAACCATAGGCTTTTACTGCCGAATTATTTGCATCAATTACATGACCATCCAGATCCAACAAAAAGATAATATCTCTGGCATTATCGATAATTTTACGGTATCGCTCTAGATTCTCCTCCGCTTTTTTCAGCTCCATAATATCAGTCAGCGTCATAATACAATTTCTTTTGTTGTTATCCATAAGCGGTGTAACACTTACCAGAAACCAACTGTTCTTAATTTCACCATTTATATTCAGGGTCTTATAGACCTCAAATTTGTTACTTGCTATCCCTTCATGAATAACCATTGTTACGGCCTTATTTAGCTCACAATCCATACAATTTTCTCCAAAGCTGCAGCCTTTGGCATTCGTGTTACTGTTGGAACATCCGAAACCAGTTCCGAAGTACTCACCAATCACATTATCCTTAGCTTTGTTAATCATCTGAAGAAATGTATCATTCGCTTCCACAATCTTGAAATTTTCATTCAATGTTACCATTCCAACCGGTGCAAAATCAAAAATAGTTTTAAAATTTTTTCTCTCTTTGATTCGTTCAAACTCCAAACGCTTAATTTTTGAAATATCTCGCAGTATAATGACTACTCCGACAATATTCTGACTCTTATCTTTTACGGTTGAGAACGTTGCTGAGACATACTTCATTATATTATCACTTGTATAAATTACAGTATTATTCTGTAATCCCTTCACTTCGTCATGTTCAATTACGTATGATATCGGATTCGGGACTCTATCCCTTGTATCAGCTATATAAAACTGTATTATCTCATCAAAACTTTGCCGAATTACTTCTTCTGCATTCATATCTAAGATCTGCTCTGCGGTGTAATTCATGTATAATATTTTGCCATTAAGATCTGTTGAAATTACACCATCTCCGATACATGCCAAGGTCGCAGCAGCAAGTTCCGGCGTATTAATATCCATATTTTCTAAATCCACTTAAGCACCCCCACTATCAGGACCCTTGTTACTATATCTCCTAGTTCCTTTATTACATATGAATCAGTCCGAGAACATCCAGTATCAGACTTATACTTCCATCTCCTAGTAATGTACAACCGGCTAAACCTTTTATTTTATAATTATCTAACAGATACTTTGGTAGAACCTTAACAACCACCTGTTGTTGACCAACCAGCTCATCTGCAAACACACACACTGAGTGACCATCCTGTTCCACCACTATGATTATTCCCTCTGTTAAATTAGAAACACTGGTTTCAATATTAAACTTTTTGTGTAATCGTAATATAGGGAAACATTGACCTCGTATTAATAACATTTCATTACCATCAGGATCAGTAATTAGATTATGTCTCAACGGTCTGAGGGATTCTTTAATCGAAGCTGTAGGAATGGTATAATAAGATTTCCCTACTTTAAGATTCATACCGTCTATAATTGCTAGAGTCAAAGGGATTGAAAGTGTGATTGTTGTTCCAACATACGGTACACTATCAACAGATAATGTTCCGCCTATTGCCTCAATATTCTTTGATACAACGTCCATTCCAACTCCACGGCCTGAATACTCAGAAACATTATCCTTTGTTGAGAATCCCGGTAATAAAATGAGGTTAAAGATTTCGCGTTCCGTCATCTCCTCTGGCTTTTTTGTCAACAGATTATGTTCCATTGCTTTTTTGATTATAGTATCCTTATTCAGTCCTTTCCCATCATCCTTGACTATTATCAATACGTCACTACCCGAATTCTTCGCCTCCAAAGTTAGTGTTCCCAACTTGTTTTTACCGGAATGAATTCTATCCTCAACTGATTCAATCCCGTGATCAAGGGAGTTTCGAACCAAATGCATCAATGGATCTGATATACGCTCAATAATATTTTTATCAACTTCGGTTTCTTCACCAACGATGTTTAATTCAACTTCCTTATTAAGCTGCTTCGACATATCTCTTACGATACGATTCATCTTTTGAAAAGTTGGAGCCAGTGGAACCATTCGAATTGACATTACAATATCTTGTAATTCACTTGTTATTTTATTTAATTGTTGCGCAGACTTGTGAAAATTATGTAATTCAAGACCTAGTAATTCAGGATTTTGTGTTACCATTGCTTCTGCAATCACCATTTCTCCCACCAAATCCATTAGTTTGTCCAACTTTGCAACGCTGACACTTATAATGCTTTGAATATTACTATGATGATTTTTATCATTCTCTTTGTAAGCATTATTGGTATCGTTTGCTTTGATAATCTCAGGGGTTTTTACAGGATTTTCTTTCACAACCAATTGATTCTCCAAAGGTTTTGCAGATTTCTCCCGGTCATATTCATGCTCATCCGTCAATCTAGACAATTGAAGGGATTCTAAGAAAATCGTTTGCTGAAAAAACTCCTCCATCTCCCCATAGGTATGATTTGACTTTAGATAAATTGTAAATCCACTTTGTTGAATTGTTTCTATCGTTTCTTCATTATCTATAATATCTACAGGGAAATAGAAAAATTCTTCCGTAATATCCTTTAAATTATGAACAATAGTGTAAGCTCTGATATTCTCCATCTCACACCCTTCTTCAAAGAATATAACCGCTTTATAAGAATGTTTATAATCCTTCACCGTCACCTTATCCTGACTGATGTAATACTTTTGATCTTTACTTTGAGATTTTTTCTCTGGTTTTGTCTCTTCATTAAAACCATTCTCACGTTTTAAATCAGATAAAAACCCTTTCAATTCTTCTATCATTGATGATGCATCACCATCGGGTGCATCTCCATTTTTTATCTTTTCAATTTCAATTTTAATAAAATCGATACCATCTAATACAAAATCAGATAATAGAGAATAATTTAAATGTTCCGGATTTTTCTCTCGGATGAAGTAAAAGATATCTTCCATTTTGTGAGCAAGTGTGGATATATTCTGAAACATCATAATAGCAGATGAGCCCTTTACAGTATGCATTATTCGGAAAATCTCATTTATGGCTTCAGGTGTAAAAACACCTTCTTTTTCACTGTTCAATATAGATTGCTCCAATTGTTCAATCATTTGTGAAGTTTCAAATATGTACATATCTAGCATAGGTTCATTAGCAAATTGTCCTGACATTTTATACCTCCAGCTCAATCAATTTATAATTTTAGTATCTTTTTAATTTTAGCTATTACATCTTCATCCTTAAATGGCTTAACGATAAATGAAGTTGCACCACATATTATTGACTCCTTAACCATAGCCTCATCCCCTAGTGCTGATACCATTACAACTTTGGCTTTTGGATCATGTTGTTTAATCAGTTTTAGTGCCTCTATTCCTGTCATATCGGTCATCGTGATATCCATTGTTACCAGATCGGGCTTAATTTCTTTGTATTTTGTAAAAGCTTCTACACCATTAGATGCTTCATAACACTCCATATCTTCTATCTTTTCTAATAATATTCTTATCGTAAGTCTCATGAATGCAGCATCGTCAACAACTAATACCTTTTTCATATTTCATCCTCCGTAATATATTTTGTATATGATAAGTGAAAAACAACATATCCATCAATGATTGTATTACCAAGAAATTCCCAATTACCATTCAGCCTATTTTTTAAAGTACGCTCGCAAAATCAAATCCAAAGTTGACATTGTCTTCTCTGTTAAAGAAAATGATCTATCATTCATTCTCCATTTTAAACATGTTTCCAATACGATACCAAAGATCAAATCGACTAAATCATCTGAATTAATATCTTCTGATAATTCATTATTTACTTTAGCATCATCAATGATTTTTTTTATAAAGAACAAACGATTATTAAGTATTTTGTTTACTTTATTAGTCAAATGTTCATCATAGCGAAGCACATCGAAAAGTTGTGTTAACGATGTAATTGCAGGATAATTCTCATAATATTCAACTGTGGTACGTATTATATACTGCACAGAACTATAAGAATCAAGCTTCTTTAACATTACGGATTGAGAAAGATCTTCGTCAAATCTCGCATAATAATCAAGCACCGCGATTAGCAAATCATTTTTATTTTTATAGTGGCGAAATAATGTCGCTTCCGAAATCCCTTCTCTCTTGGCTATCTCCCGTGTTGATAAACCTTGAATACCCAAATCATCAATAATATCAATTGTAGTTATGATCAGGCTATCTTTTCTATGTAATTTAAATTCCTTCATATCATCTCCTACCGTAGTAAACGCTCACTCCTGTTATAATTGTTAAAAAATATTTGTCAACACCTTATAAGCTATTGACAAATTAATTTAATCTATATCCAATTATTCCTTAAAAGTAAGTATTTTAAAACATCTTTCCCTGGATATATTTTTTATTAGTAATATATTACCACATATTTCATCAAATTAAAACATATTTCTACATTATATTCGACATAACACAACATTTTTCCATTTTAAATAGATATTTTTACCCATAAAAACCATGTTACATTTGCACTAATCCCTTTTTCTATACTCATTAGGTGATTTTCCAACAATTTTTCTAAAGTTACGATGGAACGATCTTAAATTATTATAACCACAATCCTCCGCTACATCTCCGATTGGGGTATTCCCATGTTCAAGAATATAACAAGCTTGTGATATTCGATAATGATTCAAATATTCTGTAAAGGTCATTCCCATTAACTTTACAAATAATTTTGAAAGATATGGATAATCATATTTTAAAAACTTTGCTACTGACTTAAGCGTACAGTCGCATTTGTAATTTTGTTCCACATAAAGAAGAATTTTATAGAGTACCTTCGCCTGAGATGTTTGCTTAACCGGTACAAATTCAGTCTGTTCAATTATTTCCGAACAAATAGTATATAGAAAGCTTTTCTGACTATATATTGATTTCAGCTTATCAAAATCAAGAACCCCTTCATAATGCAATATATTATTAGCCGGTACCAAACCTTTATGATTCATGTAAAAATCACCGATAAGCTCAGGGGAAAATAATACAATCGTTATTTCAGATGTATTATATGTTTTAAATTCATGCATTTGATTGGAGAAGATGAAAGCAAGATCATGCTTATGTAACTGAAACTCTTCCTGATTTATTGTCACAGATAAACTGCCTTCATTCACATAGATCAGTTCATAAGCTCTATGAAAATGTAAGGGAAAACTGTAATTCTTAAGTGGGTAATACCATATAAACTCCTTTTCCGCTACACCATGTTTCTCAAAGAAAACCATATTGTTATCCTCCCAAACGATTTATTATGTTATTTCTTATAAAATAAATATATTTTCCCATCATCCTGTTTCGTTTATAAAAACACTAATATTGTCTCAAATTATACTACAGGATGAATAGAACGAACAGGCATAAATAATTATAATTATCTCATATTAATCTAAAGGAGGCAGTTATCAATGGAATATCATGTGTCAAAAAACGGTTCCGACCAAGGTCAAGGAACATTGCAAAATCCATTTCTGACCATAAATAAAGCAGCATCCATCGCTGTAGCGGGAGACACTGTTACGGTTCACGAAGGTATCTATCGCGAATGGGTCAAACCGCAATATAAGGGATTAAGTGATAAACGAAGAATAACTTATCAAGCAGCTAAAGGTGAGAAGGTTGTTATAAAAGGATCCGAACATATCAAAAACTGGAAACATGTTGAAGGAAATGTATGGAAGACTGTTTTACCTAATAACTTCTTTGGCGATTTTAATCCATATAAAGAAATTATATTCGGTGACTGGGTGGTAACAATCGAGGAGAGAAAGCATCTTGGTGAGGTTTATCTTAATGGAATGTCCTTCTATGAAGTAGATGAATACGATAAACTAAAGAACCCGGTCGCAAGAACGGAAGTTCATGACTTTTGGAGAAAAGAGATGGTTCCCGTCCATAATGTAGAGCAAACAAAATATGTTTGGTATACAGAAATGGATGTTGATAATACAACAATTTATGGCAACTTTCAAGGTGTTGATCCAAATGTTGAATTAGTAGAAATCAATGTTCGTAGATCTTGTTTCTATCCGGATGCCACTGGTATTGATTATATTACGGTGAGTGGTTTTGAAATGGCTCAAGCCGCATCGCCATGGGCTCCTCCAACTGCGGATCAACCAGGTCTTATCGGTGCAAACTGGAGTAAGGGCTGGATCATTGAGAATAATATTATTCATGATGCAAAATGCAGTGCAGTCAGCTTAGGCAAAGAAGCATCAACCGGACATAACTATCGTACAATACGAAGAGATAAGCCGGGTTATACCTATCAGCTTGAAGCGGTATTCACCGCAGAACAAAACGGTTGGAGCAAAGAAAAGATTGGCTCACATATTGTACGATATAACACAATCTATGATTGTGGACAGAATGCAATTGTTGGTCACCTGGGATGTGTATTCAGTGAAATTCATCACAACCATATCTATAATATTGATTTAAAGCGTGAATCCTACGGTTATGAAATTGCAGGCATTAAATTTCATGCAGCACTGGATGTTCAAATCCACCATAATAAAATTCATGATTGTTCGTTAGGTATCTGGTCTGATTGGGAAACGCAGGGTACCAGAATTAGCAAGAACTTATTCTACAATAACCAAAGAGATCTCTTTGTTGAGGTTAGCCATGGACCATATGTGGTTGATCATAATATTATGACTTCCGATTATGCACTAGACAACTTCTCTGACGGTGGAGCTTATATCAACAACTTAATCTGCGGTAAAATGAGACAAGAAAAGGTATTGGATCGTGCTACACAATATCATCGTCCTCACAGCACAAAAGTTGCCGGTTTCTCATTTATATATGGTGGAGATGACCGTTTTTATAATAATATCTTCGTCGGAGCGGAAGGATTAGCAGGTGTTGGTACCGCTCAATATAATTCATACACCGCTTCCTTAGAAGAATTCATCGATGAGGTTCATAAAACTCACGCTGACCATGAAGCATTTTTCTCAGTGGAACAACCTGTTTATATTAATAATAACGCATACCTTTGCGGTGCTGAAGCCTTTAACCGTGAACATGATAACCTAATTGAATCCGGCTTCAATCCAAATGTTGTCATCAAAGAAGACGGGGAGGATGTCTATCTTTCCATTGATCTACCGGATAACTTCCTTAGTATATTAGGTGGGATTCAATCCACTACCACTCTTCAAAGAGTACGTATCGTAGATGCAGAATACGAAAAACCGGATGGTAGCGATTTAATTCTCGATACCGATTACTTCGATCAAAAACTTGAGGATCAATCTCCTGTTGGACCGATCTCCAGTTTCAAACCAGGCAAGAATTATATTAAAGTCTGGTAATAGGCATTTAAAATTAACTAATTTTTGATCCCCACCTCGGATAAATCCGAAGAAAGGAGCCGTAGCTAAATAATAATTTCATTAAAGGTTATCCCTTATGAATTACTATTTAGCTACGGCTCCTTAATCATTATAGTTATGACATTTATTTAGGCAAAATATTATTATGCTTAAAATTTACACATTTTTATTTTTCTATCCCTAACCTAGCTTGAATCCCCTGATCATAAGGATGTTTTACTTTCACAATTTCTGATACATAGTCAGCAAGTTCCATTAACTCCTTCTGTGGACTTCTTCCAGTCATTACCACCTCAAGCTCCTCCGGCTTGCTACGAAGAAAGTCTATAAGAAGATTACAATCAATCAAATTGTAATGATAGGCTCCGATTATCTCATCCATGATAAGAAGTCCGACCTCTTCCTTCTTCACAGATTCAATCACCTTTTTCAGATAATCGGAATAAACCTCCTTCGCTCTCTTTTTCGTCTCCTCCGTCATTCTAGAGTAAAAGCCGAATGTTTCATCACATAATAAGACGGATATTCCCTCTAGTTTACGAAGAATTCTTAATTCACTTGATTTATTATTCTTTAAAAATTGAGTAAATAATACTTTACCACCACTTCCGATAAAACGAACACTAAGACCGATCGCAGTCGTTGTTTTCCCCTTACCGTCACCGGTATAGATATGAATTAGTCCCTTCATGCCGCTATCCTAACCTTTCCACAATGAAATATTTGAATATTACTAATTAATGAATTCGGTCGTTGTTGTCATTCTCTTTCTAAATCCCATCTTCCATAATCCGATAAATCGCCTTCATATCCAGATGCTCTCTTAACGTATCCGCTAATATATCATATTGTTCTTCCTTATAGTCCTTAAAATTGGTTACAGATAATCTAGTAGAATCCAGTCCCTTTTCCTTGGCAAGACATCCAATTAACTTATTAGCAGTAGCGCTCTGATCAAAAATCCCATGGATATAGCTTCCGTATATGTTATTAGTACCCACTCCATCTAACTTATCCGTGTTATCGATTTGATTCGTTATGGTTGTCAATGACAATAATTCTTCCTTCGGTGTAGAGATTCCCATATGGATTTCATATCCTTCTATCATCTCACCGGAAAGCTCATTTAAAATTCCTCCTACGTCTTGGAATTTGCCCTTTACTCTCGTTCTTATTTTTTCTTCTTGAAACACAGTATCTATTGGGAGCAAACCTATTCCCTTAATTGTAATGCCCTCTTCTGCGCAAACCTCATCTGCGATACTTTCTCCTAACATCTGAAATCCCCCGCAAATACCAAAAATAACTTTATTTTTTGAAGCTGATCTTTTAATAGCTACTTCCAATCCACTTTGTCTTAACCATAGCATATCCTTTGTTGTATTCTTCGTACCCGGTATGATAACCATATCCGGATCATTCCATTCAGAGATCTTATCTACATAGCGAAGGGATACTCCCTCCATTCGTTCCAAAATATTAAAGTCGGTAAAGTTTGAAATTCTTGGCAATCGCACTACCACTATGTCGATAAGACCAATTTCCTTTGTGATTTGAAACCGTTGCGTAAGACTATCTTCATCCTCAATATCAACACGAATATAGGGGGTTACACCTACCACTGGCATATTGGTACGTTCCTCTAGCATTAACGTACCCGGATCAAGAATAGATTTATCTCCCCGAAATTTATTAATAATCAACCCTTTGACAAACCGTTTTTCTTCTTCCTCTAGTAGTTCCATCGTACCGACTAATTGAGCGAATACGCCACCACGGTCTATATCCCCAACTAGTAACACCGGGGCCTTCACCATTTTAGCCATTCCCATATTAACGATATCTTCTGATTTTAAATTTATTTCTGCTGGGCTTCCTGCACCTTCGATTACTATGATATCATATTCTTCCTCTAATTGGTGATATGCTTTAAGTATATCGGGAACTAATTGCTTTTTATAACGGAAATAATCCACTGCACTCATATTTCCATGAACCTCTCCGTTGACAATCACCTGCGAACCGGTATCAGTTGTCGGCTTTAAGAGAATTGGATTCATAAGAACAGTAGGCTTTATCCCTGCTGCCTCGGCCTGCATTACCTGCGCGCGCCCCATCTCAAGGCCTTCTTCAGTAATAAAAGAATTCAACGCCATGTTCTGAGATTTAAACGGTGCAACACGATATCCATCCTGTGAAAAGATTCTACAGAGACCTGCGGTGATTAGACTTTTCCCAACATTGGACATCGTCCCCTGAATCATGATTGATTTTGACATCCAATCTCCTCCTTCATCACTTGAATTAAATATTCATTTTCTTTATGGGTACGAACTGCGATTCGATAAAACCCTTCCCTTAACCCAGGGTAATTACTGCAGTCACGAATCATTACACCTTTACTAAGACATCGTTCATACAATCCCTTCATCGCTCGAAAAAAGATAAAATTTGCCTCAGAATGATAAACCCTACACTTTATCATCTGGAGCTCTTTCATCAGATATTCCTTTTCTTCTCTAATTATCTCAAGTGATTTCTTTACATATTCCCCCTCTGATAATGCTGCGATTCCTGCCAATTGCGCGGGTATCGATACACTCCAGGGTTGCATTACCTGCTTCATTCTTTGCAAAAGCTTGGTATCTGAGCATACTCCATATCCGAGTCTGAGCCCTGCCATTGAATAGAGCTTCGTAAATGCTTTTAGGAGGAATAAATACTTCGATTGATTTATTTCCTCCATAAGTGAATAATCCAAACTATTTCTTACAAAATCCATAAAGCACTCATCAACCACCAACATAACCTCACATTGCTTACATCGATCTAACACTTTTTTTAATAATGATTTCTGTAGCAAATAACCGGTTGGGTTATTTGGATTACATAGGAACAGAATATCAATCTCCTTCGTAATTTTGCTTAAAATGTCCTTATTAAGACAAAACTTCTCCTCTTCCTTCATATCAACATAGATAATCTCGCAATCTACTGCTTTCAGTGCCTGTTCGTACTCATAAAAGCTAGGTATTGGAATTAACGCTTTCTTAGGCTTAATGGCAAGTGCCAGTGAATATATTAAATCTGCTGCTCCATTTCCGCAAATAATGTAATCATACATCATTCCAATCGAATCTGAGATTGCTTTCCTCAACTTCGCACAATCTGGATCTGGATAACAGCTTGATTCCACAACACCATCACAAGCCGCGCGGATAACCCGCTCCGGAATCCCTAACGGATTTAAATTTGCAGAAAAATCATACTTCACATTATTTTGATAGACATCGCCACCGTGCTTGTACATCTTATTCTCCTTATCGTTTCATCTATATCTTTAAGTTTATGATAGATTTTAGAACCAAACTAATCGTTCTACTTATTTGATTAATTTTGTTATATAACATTAATCATATATTGTATAATCAACCGAATTCCATTAAACAGGATTACTCCAAGTAATGCAGTAAGATATAGAAGTTCATTCGCTCTCTTAATATCATTTTTTTGCACCTCACGAATCGGATCTCCAATGGTCTGTTTATGATGCAGTACTCCAAAGTAATAGGCATCGCCTCCTAGCTGGATCTCTAAGGCTCCAGCCACAACCGCCTCCGTATGTGCAGAATTTGGACTTGAATGATGATTCTTATCCCTATGATATATCTTCCATGCTTTCGCGGGATGATACCTTTTAACATAAGCTGCTAGTATCATTAGATAAGCGGATAATCTGGCAGGTATATAATTTAGAACGTCATCTAACTTTGCTGCTACCCGCCCAAAGTACAGATATCTTTCATTCTTATAGCCCACCATTGAATCCATTGTATTCACCGCTTTATACAAAACCCCCAGTATGGGACCACCAATCGCCATATAAAACATAGGAGCAATACTTCCATCCGAAGTATTCTCCGCTACTGTCTCTATTGTCGCTTTGATAATTCCATGCTCCGAAAGATTCTTTGTATCCCTACCAACAATCATGGAAACCTCTGTCCTAGCACCCTCCACATCATCCTTAATAAGTGCATCATGCACTTTCATACTTTCATCCTTTAGGGATTTCGTGGCAAGCATCTGAGCACAGAGAATAACTTGAAACGCCAAACTAACATAGTGATTAATACGATTAAGCAAAACAATTAAAGCTACTGGGATTACAACTGTAATTGCAATTACCACAATCACAAGAAACATCCCGCCAATCAGTTCTCCTCTCTTATTCACCGGGAAAATCCGTCTCAAACAACGACTAGTAAGGGTTACCAATTTCCCTATTCCACGAACCGGATGCCAAAGCCAATGCGGATCACCTAGAATAAGATCCAAAAGAAATCCAC
The DNA here is from genome assembly GCA_023392615.1 of Bacillota bacterium. Taxonomy (GTDB): domain Bacteria; phylum Bacillota; class Clostridia; order Lachnospirales; family Lachnospiraceae; genus Mobilitalea. Next base: position 209,028 of record JAEVYT010000041.1, read on the forward strand.
CTACTAATACAATTACGATATTATACATATATCTTTTATTCTCCCTTTTTTTACATCGAATACCCCAATATATCCTTCACCGTTATCCACGTGCCAATGATAATATTCGTGTTCAACATCGCCAAAATATTCTAAGATACTCATAATTGTGCCTCCGTGTACAACAAGTGCGATATTTTGTAACTTTTGATTAATGCAATATTTAAGTATATTTTGAAATCCTACGATAGTACGTGCTTTAAATAACTTTAAATCTTCTCCACCGGGAAAAGGCTCAGTAGCATAACTATTAATCCAATCCTGATAGGCTTTATTACCGGATAGCTCTAAGTAGTTCTTATTCTCAAACTCACCAAAATCACATTCTTTTAATTCTTCACATACATAAAAGTTTCTATCAGGGTAAATCAGCTCTGCCGTTTGACGACAACGCATTAATGGACTGATAAAAATTGCGTCTACATCAGGGTATTTATGATTTCTCATCCTTTTAATTCCAGCATCACAAATTGGCTCATCCGTCCTTCCGATATATCGTTTGATGATATTACCTTCCGTAGCAAAGTGACGTATTAAAACAACTTTAATCATGCTTTATCACCAACCCTATCCCACTCATAACCCTGTGTACTTCCTTAGCTTCCTGCGCAAGCATGCAACAAATTCTACCGGTTATCTCCCTATACCTTCTATCATAAGGTTCCATCGGGACCACACCACATCCAAGCTCATTTACAACGATAATAATGGATGGGTTATTATCGATTATCTGATCAGTTAATGAATAAGGATCTCTATTCTCCTTCAGCATTCGATTGATCCATAAGTGAAAATGATTCACAATCGGTTGTTTAAATAGCTCGTCAATGCTACAAACCTCTCCTTCTGCGACATCCTTCTCACTCATTCCGGTTCTTCTCAGAATATATTCTAATTTCCCCTGGTATGCACCTCCGCTTATCAACCACATAGTTTCCCTCCAATTACTACAAATATTACAATTACAAGTTCACATAGTTGAAGGAAATACCCTGCTACATCACCTGTGATACCACCAAATTCCTTCTTGGACATTCGATAATAATAAAGATAGGTTATTGCTAAGCCGAAAAAACAAAAAGTACTCAAAATGGGATTTATGATAGTCATTAAAACGATACAAACTAAGATGTATGCCAACATTACGTAAGCAGTTACTTTCTTCCTTGCCTCATTCGAGAACATAGCCACCAACCCGCTATTCTTTGCTAACGGAAAGGTTACTACAGATAAACCACTTAACGCCCTCGATAAAACAAAACCAATTGCCAAAAGTGGAAGTAATTCCTTATTCAAATCGTACCAGAAACCAAATGTTAACAAATAATATGCCACACAGGATATTACTGCAAATGCCCCTGAATTCGGGTCCTTTAATATATCTAATTTTTTCTCCATTGGCTGATAGGAACGAAGTGCATCTGTTGTATCCATAAACCCATCCATATGGATACCGCCTGTGATAATTAATGGTAGAATAATAATGACCATGGTATATAAAACATGGCTCACATCTAGCACACCAGAGACGTAATCCCATAAATATAAAGCACCTCCGATCACCGCACCAATGACCGGAAAGAAACACATTACATACCTCATATTCTCTTTTGACCAATCCACTCTTGGCATCGGAACCTTAGAGTACATCCCAAATGCGATAATAAAGCTTCTAATAACAAGCATCCTATTTCCTGCCTTTCATTTGTTTCTATAGCTTACCTTTCTTCCCTATCATCGGAATACCATGAATCACCTCTATCACCTGATCTGCCCTATTGCATATACTCTGATTGATTTGACCTAATACCTTCATGTATTCTAGAGTTGTAGAATCATAAGATATACCGTCCTCAAAGATATTATTTGTTACGATAACCAAATTCTCTGATTGATGAATCAACCCTTCTACCCCTGATAATATTTCTTCCACTGTATTACTTACAGCTCCATCCGTTGAGAACATCTCATTCGCTACCAGATTAGACATACACTCTAATAATATCGAGGAATGAGGCGGAATTATAACCTTCCCCAAGCCGTGATAACATTCTATCGTAGTAAAGTTCTTGTCTTCCCTCATCTTCTGATGCTTCTTTATTCTAATTCTGGTTTCTTTATCAAAAGGTTGCATGGTAGCAATATATATCAAAGAGCTCTTATTGACTTTTGACAATTTTAATATATAATTTTCTGCATATTCTGATTTACCGCTGCCGCTACCACCGATTATTACTGATATCATAAATTTAGCCATACCTTTCCTACCTGTTGCTTTTGTAAAATAAATTATTATAAGTAACGAAGTTGTAATGCCATAATTCTGATTGCATGAGCATAGTAATATCACTAAAATTAATTACTTATTGTACAAAAGCCATATTCTACTTACATTATAAGGGTTGATATGCCTCTATTTCGATTTCTTCAAAGGTACTCATTTCTCGGTACACCGCTAATGCCATATCCAGTAATGGATATAGTGCTATCGCACCGGTACCTTCACCAAGACACATATCACAGGTGAGGAACGGGCTCAATCCAAGTGCAGTAAGTATTAACATTCCCGCATTTTCCTTGGATACATGAGATGGGAGGATATAATCACTCACCTTTGGCTCTATCCTTGTCGCAACCAATGCAGCAACCGAAGAGATAAACCCATCAATAACAACAGGGACGTTTGCCGCTGCTCCCCCCAGATATAATCCTACGATTCCTGCGATATCTAATCCGCCTACTTTAGCCAATACATCAATAGGGTCATTTTTGTCTGGAATATTTATCTCAATAGCCTGCTTAATTACATTAATTTTTCTTATTAAACCCTCATCAGTTAATCCAGCCCCCTTACCTGTAACTATTTCCACCGGTACATCCAAGATAACAGCTGCAATTGCACTGCTTATCGTAGTATTTCCAATACCCATCTCACCGGTCGCTATGATTTGGCATCCTTGTTCCTTTAGTTTAAAGACAGTATCAATACCTACCTCGATTGCCCTGATAGCCTGTTCCCTAGTCATCGCAGGTTCCTGTGCAATATTCCCGGTGCCATAAGCTATCTTATTATGATTCCCCAATCTGGTATCACGATTTATTCCGATATCGATCGGATATACATCCGCTCCAGCCTGCTTTGCCATAACGCATGCACAGGATTTCATATCCAGGAAATTCTCTGCAACTATAGCGGTAACTTCACTTCCGGTTTGGGTAACTCCCTCCTTCACGACTCCGTTATCCGCACACATGATTACTAGTGCCTTTTTATCAAGTACTATCTGTGTAGTTCCAATAATTCCGGCAATCTTAATTATCGCTTCCTCAAGCTTACCCATACTATGTAATGGTTTTGCGATACTATCCCACCTATTTCTACAGCTTGCCATCACCTGTGTATTTGTTCCATTAATCTCATTCAATATATCTTCAATTTTTTTCAAGAGAGCCTCCGCTTTCTGTTTATTTCTCTATACTTTCAAACACTAATCGCTCATAATCATACTAGCCTTACATGTTTTATTAGTTTAATGTAATTATTTTATTGATTACTTTCTTATTCATATCTACTTATCAACTTCTTATCTTATATTAATCATTTACTATTATTCATGATATTTCTGGCACTTTTGTAAGAATCGATAGGGCACTTGTGGATTCGAATAATAATAAAGATGAGGAAACCCTAATGCCATCGTATCGTTGCCGTGAATACAGTTCCAATTAGTATCCCGATTTGGTTTCCGTGCTATCAGGGATTCTCCAAGTGCTGTACTATCAAAATAATGAAACTCATGTCCTCTGATTCCTTCCCCTTCCTTAAGAAGAAGCTGATCATGATTTGCGAATAAATCAATATATCCAAATCGATTCAATCGATTCGTCTTATATACCTCTCCATCAATCACACCTACCATAGGATATCTCTGACCTTCAATATCTTCCATGCTCCGATGTAGGTACATAAAACCCCCACACTCCGCTATACAAGGTAAACCGTTTAAAACAGCCTCTTTTATTGACTCTTTCATCGATATATTCTCACTTAGCCTCTTTGCCGCTAATTCCGGATACCCTCCGCTAAGAATTAATCCCTGAACTCCATTGGGCAACTCATTGTCATACATCGGTGAAAACTCTACAAGCTCTCCTCCCATATCCTGTAGCAATTTAAGATTATCCTCATAGTGAAAGCAGAATGCTTCATCCTTCGATACTGCAATTCTGACTTTTTGGTTTAAACATGGTATATACGGCTCTTGATATGTTAATTCCGATGTATTATCTGCTAGCTTGAGTATCTCATCAATTTCAAGCGTCTGCTCGAATATCTGCGCCAACTCATTTAATTTTTGTTTATAATCCTTCACTTCTTCCGGTAAGACCAAACCCAAGTGTCTGCTTTCAATTACAAGATTGGTAACCTGAGGAATATACCCAAGAACACGAACGGACAACTCCTCCTCGATTCTATTTTTAATATCTTCATACAACCGCTCCGAAATCCGGTTAAGAATCACTCCCTTGATATGACTGTCCTGTTTAAATTTGAGAAAGCCCTGAATAATGGGCAATATGGATAAACTCATTCCTTTACAATTTACCACCAATATAACCGGAGTATCCATAATCTTGGCCATCTCATACGAAGATGCTTGATAAGAAGATACAGAAAGCCCGTCGTAAAAGCCCATCACGCCTTCAATTACCGAGATCTCACATTCTCCTGCACTTCGTGAAAACAGATACCTGACCGTATTCTCATCTGTAAAAAAACTATCCAGATTCTTTGATTTCGCACCAATAACCTTGGTATGAAACATCGGATCGATATAGTCAGGTCCACATTTAAATGCCCCGGTTTTAAGACCTCGATTAACTAACGCCTGTAAAAGCCCGCAGCTAACCATAGTTTTTCCACTTCCACTCGAGGGTGCGCTAATCATAATTCTTGGTAGTTTCATATAGAATCACTCCTTTCTTTGTAACATTTATTCTCTTAATAATTTCCTCTTAATAACTTTTTTCTTAATAATACTTCGGGTAACGCATCCCTACTCATTTTCATGCTCTTATTAATTCTTTTATTAAATTATTATAAGCACTTATATGGTGTTGAAGACACAACAAAAGGGCTTAAACCAGAAGAAATTTCTTTTCCGATTAAAGCCCGACTAAATTTTGATTAATAATGACAATGTTATTTGATTACTGTCCTTTAATTTGCCGGAATGATCTAATTCATTGAAGGTAAGATCATCTGTCATACTGTACTCCTCCTGCTCCCTCTTCCCTCCGAAGTGTAGCAAAACAAATATATATGGCAGGTTTCCTGACTTACGATTAACTTACTTACTGCGGTCTTCTCAGATTCAGGCAATCCTTTCAACCGAAACAATGTTTCCGGCAACTGATTGAAGTTCTACCTTTCACCAATGACTAATTCTTGCAGCTTTCAAATCGTTTACAGTAGCGGGGGCTGTTGTGGACTTGAACCACATTCCCTTTTAACTTTTTGCAAAGCACCATATTGTAATTCAATATTATATCGGTTATTAACTGATATTGCAAGGAGTCATAAATTTTTCTTGCTATGTTCTTTCTATGATAGTATCTTTATTTTCACTCGTTACTTCTTAGATGGATCCAACGCTGTTTTGACCGTCTCAAATTTATCCCTAGAGATATGACAGTATCCGGTCGGATTCTTATCAAGATATTTTTGATGATATTCTTCCGCTCTATAGTAATTTGATAGGGGTTTTACCTCAATCGCAATCTTTTCCTTATATTTTTTTTGCAGTTCTCGAATGGATTCTAGGATAATCGCCTCATCTTGACCATCCACATAATAGATACCGGTGCGATATTGCACCCCACTGTCTCCGCCTTGGCGATTTATGCTTACCGGATTAATTACATCATAATATAAATTCAGTACAAATGGTAACCCGATTACACTATCATCGTACTCCACCTTAACGGTTTCCGCATGACCTGTATTGTTATGACAAACCTCTTCATAGGTAGGGTTTTTCGTATTGCCATTCGCATAACCCACCTCCGTAAATAATACCCCTTTCACATTCTGAAGATACTGTTCGGTACCCCAAAAGCATCCTCCTGCCAGATATATTGTTTTAGTCATGACGATTCTCCTCTCGTAATTTACTAGCATTATTCATCTTAAGGGATTTGTTTATTCGTATTTGTTTTTATTACCTTAACGACGAATTACATACATATTGTATATGAATACAATGTATTTATAAATTGCATTATAACATAGTTCAGTATTTGATTTCAATTATTGCTTTCACAAAATTTTACCAAAACATCTAATTCTAATAATCGTTTGTGGAAGCACTATAGTTTATACATTAGAAATGAATAATCTTATATGACTTCGAGGCAATATTGGGGTTAGATGACTATCTTGTTGAGTTCTAGTTTTTGCAACGGCTAACACACCTTGTGTATTGTAACAATGAGAGTTTCCCGTCATGAGGCTCACCAATATAGGTATGCGACATAGCTGTACATGATGTGATACGATTAACACCAGCCTTATAAAACAAATCGGTTAACTCTTCAAACTCATTCTCCCCACATGCTAAGCCAACTGTTTGAAGATGCCCCTTATGTACTCTTAATATTTTCATGATTTCATCTCGCTTAATTGGCATTAACCAAATATTACGATATAAGGGAGATGCCTTTATGGAAGGTTCATAATCAATCATAATACTAAAATCAAGTTCCTTCCCCTCCACTAGTTTTTGAGTCCCCCCAAATTCTTCAAGTTTAATCAATTCCTTCGTCCAAGTCACCTCAGCCTGTTCATGAATTTCTAAAGGCTGTGGAGGGTATTTTTCTCGTGCTAAATCTAATGCATGTTGTAATTGAAGTGCACTGTGTTCGAGCAAATCGATATCATCAGTTTCTATAAACAAACACTGCGGAGAGCTGCAAAATTGCTGATCACTTAAACATATCTCATTCGCTAATTGATGCAATGCTTCCACCATGTGTTCTCCCGGTGTCAAATAAGCGAAACTAATTCGGTGTCCCCATTCAATGATCGGCAAACTGGGAGGTGCCACCATTCGTATACCGCTAATCGCCTCATCCGAGCCCCATACAATAATAGCGTCAGCCACTTCCCCGAATGTCTTAATCGTATCGGTATCTCTTGACGAGATATCAAAAACATAAATATATGGTTCCAGTCTAGGTTCTATTTTGACTAACTGAGTCAGCAGTTGAAACGAGATGCCTCCTTCATACGATGGTAGTTTTAATATATTGATATTACCAGATAACAAACCTTCCAATACACTTAATACGGAAAGTGCTACGACATTCCCAGCTCCTATATGAATAATTACCCCCATAGGCTGTTGGCGTTCCTGAATATTTTTCTCAACATCTTTCCATTCGTAAAAATCATTTCCTAATTCACGCTTAATTTTGAGTATCAACGCTTCCGGAGTAAGTCCATCACAAATTGTATTGATTAAGTCCTCTGCTTTCCATGAACTCATTCCCATGTTGATTAACTGTTGATGAAATGCTTCAAAATCAGTTTGATCCACCAATTTCTTAATTGCATTGATTACCATATGAATGTCCGGAGGTCCTAACAATAAATCTTTATTCAACGTCTCTTCTAGCTTTAAAAGATAATGATTCCGCTCAGCTTCTGAAATCACTTTCCCTCGAAAGATATGTTCCATATTCATTCCTCGCTTTTCTTCAACCAGCATATTATAAAACAAATAAATATCTCTTACTCTGATTATCGCAATCTAATTCCCCATCAGTTCAGAGGCTGTAGTCGCGCAGGTTCTGGCAACGCTAGTTCCTGCTCTACCAATTATCTCAAAATACGGTGTGGTAATCCCACATCCGCATTCCCTTCCATCTTTTAAAACTGCCATATCCCCCATAATTACGGAAGAAAGTGGCATCGAAGACACCAAAGGGCTGATAAAGTTAAGAAACCCTGGTTGATCAAACCCGAGTGGTTCCATTGTTTTAACATCTCGAATCACGACCCTGCTCCATATCGGCACATGCATATGATGATTGCTGCATTCTGGATAAGCAACACTATGTTCTACGGCACTATAGAAATCCCTGCAATTTTTTGCCGGAATGCCTAACATCTCCTCTATTAACGCATAAAGATCTTCCTTTTTTATAGCCATATCATTAAATTTCTTCCATCCTCCACCAGTAAATACAATAGATTTCTTATTTAATTTGAGGGGTTTTAGTTTCATTTCCTTCATCGTTAATAACAACATATACAGATAGGAGGGGAAGCCCATAATTCGCACCGGAAGCTTCTGCTTATCATATTTTACCAGAGCGTTCATAATACCAAAATAATCAATTCGGTACTCATCCCCCATCGATCTAAGTGCAAAAAACTTATGTAGCGCGGGAGCCAAACGTGTCATACCGGTAAGTACTTTCACATTTCCCATATCGTTACCGGGTTTCGGTTCATAACCAAGCAATAAATAATTAGTCGGAATAATTGATACAAACTTATGATAAAGCATCGATTTAACAATCATCTTCGTACCAAGTGACAAGGTGCTTTTATCAAGGAATATTTGACTTTTTTGACCGGTAGTTCCTGATGAGGTAGCATGAACCTCAACCTCTTCTTCTTTAATACTTTTCACCTCATGCCTTTTAAAATAATCTACCGGAATGGGTGGTATGTTGACGATATCCTCTATTTCTTTTATCTGAGCCGGAAGAAATTTATTCCTCTTGATTAACTCATGGTAGAATTCACAATTCTTAGCATGATGTTCTATCGATTCCCTCATTGCTGCCAGAAATAATTCTTCGCTGCCGTTTTGGTCATAAATCTTCTTATATTGAAATAACCTCTCTCTTGCCTCCATACGCGCCCCCTTTGAACCTTCTTTACGGAACCTTCTTACGTGGTATTCTATAATATTATTATGTAGAATTATAACATATTTTTCCTTAAGCTACAACTAACCACATATACTGCATGCATATCATATATTTAAGAAATCTGTAATTAAGAAATCAGTTTATGTCATCTATCTCGTATGATCTCAAAAAAGCGAAGTTTATATTTGCTTTTATATTAAATGCAGTACCGAAATATATTAATATTGACATTACTTTGAATTTAAGCCACTATATAATGTATCATATCACCATGTATTTTTCTTAATGATTGGTGCTTGTGAAACAAAGGGGGGAATATACGATCAAGAAAAAATATATTTTAGTAATTGTAATCATTATTCTATGTTTTGTATTAATAGCATGTAAAAACGAAGATACAACGATTAAAGATATCACAGCAGAATCATACGGTATGGCTTATGAAGATAGCGTTCTTTATTTCTCAAATGATACAGTAGACAAGACGAATGTTAAATCACTCGTAGAAAAATATAATAATATTAAATTAATAGGTAAATCTAAGGAACAAGTAAGTTGGGAAAAATCAATAGGAATCTTATTTTATTACAAGAATCATATTTCCGGCCAAATATACCTATTTGATAATGGAATATGTAGTTTTAATGGACTAGATATGTATACTATGTCAGATGAAACTGACATATATGAGGATGCACTATATACATATAAAGATTTAAAAGAAAAGCAAAAACAATAATACAAGAATATTTACTTAATAATATCATTATTAATTCAACTTTACACAATATTGAAGCAACGGAGGGAAACAAACTCCCTCCTTAAATTTTTGATAATCTGTCATTGTTCCCTGTATATTTTTCTAATTCTTCTTACTATTTGCTTTCTGTCGAGTCTGCTGTTAATCTTCTGACTCATTCTTGTTGTTTCTATTTTTAATTCTTTCAATCTGTAATAATTCTTGCGTAATTCTCCTAACTTACATGATAGCGTCCTTTAGGTATGATAAAAGGTGAATCCGATATAGGATCTTTAATAACTGCACAATCCAATCCGTAAACGGTTTTAATCAATTCCTCCGATATCACATCCTCCGGTGTTCCTTGAGCTACTAAATTCCCCTGGTGTACCGCGAAGATGTAGTCCGCATATCGTGCAGAAAGATTAATATCATGCAGGACCATAACGATCGTCGTTCCTCTTTTGCGATTTAAATCAGTAAGTAAATCCAGTATCTCTACCTGATAAGCAATATCTAAAAAGGTGGTAGGTTCATCAAGCAAAAGGATATCAGTTTGTTGAGCTAAGGCCATGGCAATCCATACTCTTTGACGCTGACCACCGGACAGTTCATCCACACACCGATCTGCAAGCTCTGTAATTCCCATGATTTCTAGTGCTTCTGCTACTGCCACATAATCTTCTTTATCCATTCCCTTTAAAAAGGTTTGATATGGAAAACGTCCACGCGCCACCAGATCAGACACCATAATTCCTTCCGGTACGACAGGCGATTGTGGTAACAACCCTAACAACTGAGCTAATCTTCTTGACGGAAAAGAACTGATCTTTTTCCCATCCAATACGGTATCGCCTGAGGTAGGTTTTATAAGTCGTGCAAGGGTTTTTAATAAGGTTGATTTACCGCATGCATTTGCACCGATAATTACGCTAATCTTATTACTTGGAATTGAAACATCAATCCCATGCAGTATTGTCTTATTCTCATAGCCTGCTTGAAGCTTTCTTCCTTCATATTCATGCATCTTACTCATGCTGCACCTCCTGCTCGATTCATTCGTATTAACAAAATAAGTAAATAAGGAGCTCCCATTATACCTGTGATTATACCAACCGGAAACCTTACGCTAAATGCAAACTGTCCGATTAAGTCCGCTCCGAGTACCAATGCTGCGCCTACTAATGCTGATGGAATTGCATTGGATACCCCAGTCCCTACCAACCTTCCGGCAATTGGTCCTGAAAGAAAGGCTACAAACGCAATCGGTCCAGTAACTGAGGTTGAAAAAGCAATTAAGAATACTGCACTCAAGACCAGGACAATTCGAGTCATATCGGTGCGGACTCCCAATGTAATTGCTGATTGTTCTCCTAGCTCAAGGATTGTCAGATGTCTGCCCATAAGGATAATGATACTTCCAAAAACCAACACTACAACGAACAAAACCGGAATGTTCTTCATCTGAATACCATTCAGACTTCCGCTCATCCAACGGAGAGCCGCTGGAACATCGTATTGATTCGCTCTTAATAATAAGAAGGAAATCAAAGCATTCATCATCGCCTGAATTCCTATTCCGATCAAGATCAATCTTCCTCCCGAAAAATTCCCTCCCCTGGAGAGAAAATATATCATACCTGCAACAAGTAATCCAAAGCCTACCGCTGCAATAGATACCGCGGTTCCGCTTAATCTTAACATAAGGATACAAAACACAGCCGCTACACTCGAGCCAGAGGTTATTCCGATAATATCCGGACTAGCAAGAGGATTGCGCAACATGATCTGAAATGTATTACCGGCCATCCCAAATGCCATGCCAACCAGTAATCCAGCCAACATTCTGGGAAGCCTGATATTACCAATAGCAAAGGATGCTCCTTGAATCTGTTCTCCGAATATTACCCGAATTGCTGTGGATAAGGAATAATTAATATTACCAAAGCTCAATACCGCACTGGAAAGTACTAATAACAATATCGATAACATGATTGTAACCATCAACCATTTTGTTCTTCTTCGAGTGTACCCTTTTTTTAATAAACTGATATTTTTTTCTGTCATATAGATCGTACCCTTGCTCTCATTGCTATTATTATCAAGATAGGTGCGCCGAAAAATGCAGTTATTATACCAGCCTCAAGCTCACCCGGAGTTCCAATTAACCTCCCAACAATATCTGATACTGTCAGTAAAACAGCACCTCCGACTGCAGACAGCGGAACCGTATATCTCATATCGGGACCACAGATTAGTCGCATTGTATGTGGAATCATAAGCCCAACAAATCCTATCGGGCCTGCCAATGCGGTGGTAGCACCACAAAGTGTTACGCCTGCCACTGCAGTAATCAATCGTATTCTTCCTGTCTTCACACCCAAACCAATCGCCATCTCGTCACCAAGAGCCATAGCATTTAACGCTGGCGTGGCCAGAATACCCACTACAATCCCTCCAACTAAAAACGGTAAAACAGTCATAATTCCTTCCCATGTAGCTCCGTTGACACTTCCAACCTGCCAGAAGCGATATGCATTCATAACTTCCGTACGCGGCAAAATGATAGCACTTACCAAAGAGGATAACGCCGCACTGGTAGCTGCTCCGGCCAATGCAAGCTTTATCGGAGTAGCACCGCCGCGTCCAAGTGAACCGACGCTATAGACAAAAATTGCGCTAACCCCTGCTCCGATTAATGCAAACCATAGATATTCACTGGCTGATCCGATACGAAAGAATGCAATCCCACTAACTACAAAAAGAGATGCCCCTGTATTCACACCCAGTATACTTGGGTCTGCTATCGGATTTCTTGTAATCGCCTGCATAAGAGCGCCAGAGACTCCTAAGGAGGCTCCGGCAATTAAACTGAATACAGTTCTTGGAATACGTTCTCGTACTACTAAGGCATTAATAGATGTATCACCCGTTTGAAACAAGTACTGAATTACTTCATTGAATTTTATATACCGTGCACCGAATGCCAACGAGGCTATGATACACAATGCTATACTTGTCATTACGGCAAGTGCCATAATAATTAATTTTGTTTTTTTCATTGAACTTTATCAGCTGCCTCTCCGATCCGTTTCAAATATTCATCAATAGTAGCTGGAATAGATAATGCACTTGGAGTTCCGGAAGCTGCTAACGGCGTTCCATCTTCAATTAATGCTACGGAACCTCTCTTTACAGCCGGGATAGTGCCAACAAGCTTATCCTTCTGTAAAGCTTTTAATAATTTATCATCACCGTAAGCAATAATAACATCTACGTCCTTTAATACATCTACATTCTCCGCACTAAGTTCGAGTGCAAATGTTTTATTGTCCTTTGCAAGGTTCAATACACTCTCTGGGAATTTCATACCCAAATCAGTCAAATAAGCCGCACGAGGATCAGAGGGTAGATACACATAGAATTTGCCTAAATCAGCAGGATTAAAGTAGAAAAATGCTGCTGATTTCCCTTTTAGCTGTGGATACTCAGAAGTCTTATCTGTAATCAACTGTTCCAGTTGTTTAACCAACTCTTCCCCTTCTGTTTTCATACCCATGCCGGCTGCATCCATCACAATCTGATCACGCCAGTAGGTCTGCCAAGCAAGGGTCGGATATGCCACAACCGGTGCAATTGCACTTAACATATCATATTCTTCTTTTGTAATACCGGAATAAGCAGCTAAAATAACATCCGGCTTTGCATTGCTTACTGCTTCATAATCTAAGCCGTCTGTATCATTAAATAATACCGGTTTATCTACACCAAGCTTCTTAAAGCCTTCTGCAGTCCAAGGTAATAGTCCGCTATTATCAGTAACACCATAGTTTGCTTTGGACACGCCGACCGGAACTACTCCAAGGGCTAAAGGTACATCTTGATTTGCCCAAGATATTGTAACTACTCGTTCCGGCTTTTCTTTAATCACTGTTTCAGCAAAAGCATGTTTTATTGTAATCGGATATTTTGTTGTAACTTCATCCTTGTTTGTCTCTTCTTGCTTTCCTGTTGGTGTTGCTCCTGTAGCCTTATCACTATTTCCCTTTGTGCTTGAATTAGCATTTGAGCAAGCGCTTAAAAACATTGCTAATACCATAACAAAAATTATGCTCATTTTGTTGAATTTCATATGTATGCTCCTTTAGTCTCATATTAGATAAGCAATTTATACGGCCAATATAATCTGCCACCCAACGTTTCGTATGTAATTGATCGTTTGTTCAAGAACGGAAATAGCATATAATAGATTCATTCCTTTGTCAAGCTAAATGATAATGATTATCATAATTAATTAATTTTACCAATAAATTAAGTTTCCATTAACTCTATATAATATCAAAAACACTCATTTTATTTGACATTTTATTAATGCACATTGCATTAGAAAATCAAATAAAACGAGTGTCTCTATCGTTGTATTACCAACCCATTATTTTACTGATAAAAAATCTCTAACTATTTTTAATTATCCGGACTTTATTTAATCTATCGCTTTCTCCATTCCTATTTAAGTACAATTTAATGATATTATTCTTCCTAATATTTATCATTAACAAAAAACACTATTTATACAACTTATTTAAGAAACTACCAATTTTGCAATTATAAATATAGCTTTCTATAATCCCAGCCCTTTGCTTAAGTTAACTATAAAGTCCTGCACATTAGTAACAATTCCTCTAGCTGCCAGACTTCCTCTATCCGCAAGCTTATTCACTGCAAATTCTGATATATCAACACAATAAAAATAAACTTGACGTATTCTTCCCTCTTTATCGATTCGGTAGGAAGGTGTCATATTACCAGTAGCTATTGTATGGAGCATCGTTGCCATACAAATCACTGTGGTTGCTTCCCTGATTTGATTCCTCATGGCATCCTGTGCTTCATAAACATCTCCATGGACAGGTGGAAGGGGACCATCATCACGAATGGAACCTGCTAGTACATAGGGAACAGAGTGTTTTTCACACTGGTAGATAATACCGTTGTCAATCTTCTCTTCCCTGATAAAATCCGAAATGGTGCCATGATATTTTACTCTATTGATTGCATCCAGGTGATTATAATGACCGTTTTGCTGACTTTCCTGAGTATAGATATTCTGGCCAAGCGCAGTTTTCAAATACGCCGCCTCCAAATCATGGGTTGCTAATGCATTACCTGCCAGTAATGCATCCACATAACCGTTCATAATTAGTTTAGAGAATGCATCTCTTGCATCATGGTCAAAGGCAAAAGCCGGTCCCATAACCCAAACTACCTTACCATGTTCCTTCTCATGGCGAAGAAGTTCATATATCTCATCATAATCTCTGGAAAATGCAGTCTCTCTTGTTCTGCTTTGGCGAAAAGCAAATACATCCTGTCCCGCCTTTTTTTCATGAAAACCATTTGGGTATACATAGATCCCATCCTCGCAGTTCTCTGTTCTACCGGTCACTACCAAATCACCTTTTTTAAGCAAACGAAACTCCTTGATTTGAATTCCTCCAGCTTCATATACCGGTACACAGTCCATTCTGCTTTCCTTTGCCAATATCCAGATCCCACCAATCTTAAAATACTCTGGGAAGATACTCATCGCATGATAATTCTCCGGTGCAACCTGATCCTTTGGAGCCTCCTTAAGTATCACTTCAGGAGCATTAACAAACATCTCCTGTGTGAAATCTGGTGGTGTAAACTCTCTCAAATGAAAACTCATCTTTTTCTCTCCTTATTATTGATTTATATTCAATTTCATCTTACTCAAACAAAAAGTGTTACACTCCTACCTTCTAAGACCTACGGCAGAAGTAATAACACTTTTTTCTTTATCCGGTGACAAAGATATGTTCCAATATTACTTAAATTATAACATAAACGTCCTTAATTTACCTTGTAAATTTTGAGCTTAATATCAATATAACAGTTCTTATTTTTATCAACATCGCTTAACAATGAATAAATTATAATTTTTTAAACATTTTTCTATAGATCATATCAATAAGTCGATCCGGTAATAACTCCATCATCGCTAACATCTTACCTGTTCCGACTCTGTAACGTAACTTCGGACGTTTCGTCTCCATTGCCTTAATTACAGTTTTTGCAAGCTTGTTAGGATCGTTTTTTTGATTTAACTCCATCGTCATCATAGGCTTCATCTTTGCTAAAAGCTTCTTATAATACTTTGTTTGGCTCATGGATTGGTCAAAATAATCATTTATCTGATGCGTAAGCTGTGTCTCATAAGCTCCTGGTTGAATTTTAATAACAGGGATATTAAAATATAATAATTCACGACGAAGGCTATCATTATAAGCCTCAACTGCATATTTTGACAGGATATAAGGTCCTGCAAAAGGCTGAGGCGTCATCCATCCGGATTCCGAGCTACAATTAATAATACGTCCTTTTCCCTGATGTACCATTTCAAAAAATGTATAGTTGATTCGCACCATACCAATAACATTCACAGATAGAAGCTTTTCCACTGCAATTACACTATCCCCTTCAATTAATGAAGTAAAATAGGACAATCCTGCAAAATTTACTATAGCATCCAACTTTTTAGTAACATTTTGTACCGCTTCATATGCAGCGTCAATGCTTTCCTGATTCGTTATATCTACTCTTAATGGTATAATATTAGGTAATTCACTAAGAGAATTCAGGATAGAGTCCTTCGTTCCTAGTGCAAATACTGTCCATTGATTCGTTTGAGATAATCTCCTTACACATAGTGAACCAAGTCCTCCGGTCGCTCCGGTAAACAATGCATACTTCATGTTCTTTCCTGCCCCTATCTCTAATATTCTCTTCCAAACATTTTTATCAACTGCATTTATTATACCATATATTACCTCAAACTTTCGTAGTAAATTATAAAATTATTAATATTTCATTCCATTAATCTGCTTAATTTGGTTTATATAAGCTACTTTTTATGTTAAATAATAAGTTTTTGCCAAGAATTAAGAAAATCATATCAATATTTAAGAAGAAAAACAGAAATAATTATGATAACATGAAGTTAGCACAAAAATAGAAAAATGGAGAAATTACTATGGAGAATAATTCAAAACAGAATCAACCTTTAGTTACACATATTTACACAGCTGACCCTTCCGCACATGTTTTTGATGGTAAGATTTATATCTATCCTTCTCATGATTTAGATCATGATGGTCCTGATAATGACAACGGAGATCAGTACAAAATGGAGGACTATCATATCTTATCTATGGATGACGTAGATGCACCCTGTGTAGATAATGGTGAAGCACTTCATATGAAGGATATCCCATGGGTTAGTAAGCAAATGTGGGCTCCTGATGCAGCTTACAAGAATGGTACTTATTATCTGTTTTTCCCTGCAAGAGACAAGGACGGCATCTTCCGTCTTGGTGTTGCGTCCAGCACGAACCCGGCAGGTCCTTTCAAAGCTGAACCTGATTATATTCCTGGAAGCTTCTCAATCGATCCTGCGGTACTCGTTGATGATGATGGCAGATCCTATATCTACTTTGGCGGTCTCTGGGGCGGTCAATTAGAAAAATGGCAAACAGGTACTTTTGTACCGGATGCAGAAGGTCCTGCAGCTAACGAACCTGCATTAGGACCTCAGGTTGCTGAGTTAAGTGATGATATGCTCACATTTAAAAGCGCGCCACAGGAGATCCAAATTGTAGATGAGAATGGTAATCCTTTAACTGCTGGTGATGAAGACAGAAGATATTTTGAAGGTCCTTGGATGCATAAATACAACGGATTATACTACTTATCCTATTCCACAGGCAGCACTCACTATCTTGTGTATGCAACCAGCAAAAACCCTCAAGGTCCTTTCACCTACCAGGGCAGAATTCTTGAGCCGGTAATCGGTTGGACAACTCATCACTCCATCGTTCAGTTCAAGGACAAATGGTATCTCTTCTACCATGATAGTTCCTTATCCGGTGGTGTAAACCACAAACGTTGTGTTAAATTTACCGAACTTCATTATAATGAAGACGGTACGATTCAGACAATCACGCCTTACGAGAACTAATCTCATTTAGGAAGTTGTTGTATCTCTTCTCATAAATTTCATAAAATATTGCTTCTTAATTAATGGGAACACATTGATTTTCTAAGTAAATCAATGTGTTCCCATATTGTATTTTGAAAATTGCAGTATCGTTTTGTTAAGTTCTCCTCTTTCGTTCCGATCTATAGGTTATCATCGGTAAGATAATTTTCATAAAACCGAGGTACAAATCCATGATCACTTTTTTGTTCATTATTCAATTTAGCCAACGTTTCATTAATATTATAGCCACCGGTGACCGGAATAAATTTCAAAAGCTTGAATTTGATTGCATGTTTCGGACAGGAGTAAACACATCGCAAGCAACTGTTACAGGACATTTTAAATTTAATCTTATTTCTGGAATCATCGATATTTTGAGCCGGACAATTATGAATACAGTGACCGCATTTTGTACAGGAAGAATCCACATATAGATCCCTACCAATCATGCTTATGAATATTGATGAGAATCGGGATATTAATCCCATTTTTATTCTTAGTCCTAAACCGGTTTTATAAAATTTTCTATCCCCATCTATAAGTTCCTGACACATTAAGCCTATTTTTCGTTGGCATGCTTGATAAAGTCCATGCACAATCTCATCGTCAAACTTTTTGACCCAATTACTACAGAGTGAAAATAACCTTTCGTAATACACATCATATCCTTTTGATTTAAGACGACGTATTGAGGATTTTGATACATTAAAATTTATTGGCGCAACCCCTCCTGCTGTGCGAAAGAGAAACACCTTTTTATCCTTCTGTTTTGGAAGAATTTTTATGAATTTCATCACCAGCTTTGGTGTTGAGTATCCGATCACCTGGCTACCTATTCCTATCAAATCATATTTTTCAATTGAAACATCTTTTTTATTTTTCAAAATGTCCTCGATTTTTATTAAATCTACATCTAATTGCTTCTCTCGAAACTGTTCGGTGATCATATTCGCAATAATTTCTGTATTTCCGGTACCCGAAAAGTAAAAAACCCCGATTGATTCCATATTTACCCCCTTTAATCAAATCACTGTTTCGTAAGTTGTTCTTCTAAATTTTTTTACTTACCGTCATTTTTAATTGATCTAAACAACAAATCCATTGTGTATGTTACGAATGCATCTTCTTCCAATTTAAAATTCTGTAGATATGTTTCACCGGTCACAGATAGCTGATTAAAAAACCCGGTCATCATAAAGATCAAACCAAAAGAGGCCATCGCCGCATTAACGTTCTTATCTATACTTCCATCTTGAATACCTTCTGTAAGGGATGTACTTATTGATTCAAACAATTTCTGATTATATTGAATTAGCTCCTTTTCACGATCGCTGTTTGAAGCTGCTCTCTTTCTTACGTGACCGATATAGCCCATTAATTTTAACATGGTTGGATTCTCTTTAAAAAATCTATAGTATCCGGCACTTGATTGGCAAACCTTCTTATATCCCGTAGTCTCTCGCTCCGACGCTTTTGATATATAAACTGAAAGCTTTTTGAAACCCTTAAGTGCTACTGCAAAATATAAATCCTCTTTGTTCGTAAAATACTGGTAGAGGGTTTTTCTTGTAAATTGCGCTGCAGCTGCAATTTCTTCCATCGAAGCAGCATCGTAACCCTTCTCACAGAATATCCCTTCTGCTGCCTGCAAGATTTCTTCCTCTCTCATTTGTTTTTCTCTTTCTTTTCTTGTTAATTGCTCCACTTTAATTCTCCTTTATATTCTGGCATACTAAGCTTATATTTGTTTTATATTATTAATTCGTTACACACAGTTTTTCAAGTACACACTGTGTATACCATTTATACGCATAGTATACACAGTGTGTACTGTCCTGTCAAGACAAAAAAATGCATCCAATTAGTGGATGCATTTTTTATGATTATGTAATTTTATTGTTACTGCTAACACATGAAATTTAGTTTATCTTATATATCCCTAAATCAAGAAGAGCCCAACGACGATAGTTGCAGCCATACCACATAACACCGGTATCAAATTCTTTCTTGCCAGATCTGTTGCTTCTACACCACAAATTGCTGCTACCGGAATTACCCCCCAAGGGATAATCGTTCCACCACCAACCCAAACTGTGATAATCTGACCAAGGGCTGCAAGAGACGCTACGTTAATGTGACCAACCGATGCAAATGTCTGCGCAATGGAACCTACCAAAGGAAGTCCCGAAAAGCCTGAACCGTCTAGACCGGTTATAAACCCAACGGAGGAAGTTGTTAAAATCATAGTGAACTTTGATAATGGAACATGAACAGAGAGCCATAGACCAATGTCATTTAAGATACCCGGTGCATCTGGACTTAATACCTTCTGTGCAAATTCCTGACTTCCTAAAAAGAAGAAAGCAGCAATAACAATAACCGGTGCAAAGATTTTCATTGCAAATTTAAAACCTTCTTTTACATGATCCGTAGTAATTTCTAATGCTTCACCCAAACCTTTATCCAAAATCGTGATCAAACAGGTTAAGATCAGTGCAGTTCCAGCCACTAGAGCTGTTGCATCACCACCCTTAATATCGAATTTTACCATCGCAATGATATCAACGATAAACGCGAAAGGCATAAAAATTGCAATAAATAAAGCAAGCTTTGGTTTTTTCACTTCTTTTAACATAAATTCTTTTTTCTCTACATTTTTTGATGCTTTATTTGCCTTCGTCTCTTTCACCATCATAAAGAATGCTACACCTGCTGTAACAACAGACATCGTAATCCATAATGGAATGCTCGCTTTCATGACAGCGCTTGGATCAACTCCCGCCGCCTTTGCTGTGATGGAAGGCGCACCCTGAATAACAAAGTCAGAGGATAATCCAATACCGTGTCCAAAGATGTTCATCGCAACTGCCGCCCATATTACAGGAAGTCCAACCTCTCCTGCTACCGGTAGAAGAAGTGCACCAATCAATGCTACTGCTGGAGAAGGCCAGATAAACCAGGATACGATTAACATTGTAAAGCCGATAATCCAAAAGGCTGCTTTGTTGTTTTTAATAATTCTTCTAACCGGATGCATCATTACCTCATCCGCTCCCAATGCAATCATTGCTTTGGACATTGATACAACCAGTGCAATTACAACGATAATACCTAACAATTCGGTGAACGAACTTATAACTGCATTATTTAGTATTTGAACGGATTTGATCACATTTCCTGTATAAACAAAACCGATTACAAGGATACCTGCGATACAGGGAATTACAATTTCTTTCTTAAACAGTAACGCTATAAGGATAATTATGGTGATGATAATAAATGCAATATGCAAAGTGGTTAGCTCCATACACGTTTCCTCTCTTTCTGTTATCTTATTGGTGGGGATATTTCTGTTTTCTTCTTATGAAGTGAATATATTCCAAAGCCCTTCTTTTTTAATATTTTCCTCAATTTTATTTACGTCGGTCTCGTATAAACCTAGCTTTTTCATATGATCAAATAATACGGAACCTGAGAACGTGTATTTTTTACCGAGTCCTTCTTTTGTTTCCATTTCTTCATTCACATAGGCAATCGCTTCCCCGACTGCTGTCTTTCTGGATAATTCCAATAAAGGTTTATTATTTAAAAATCTTGAACAATTATAACCCGCAAGAACTCCTGTTACAATTGCTTCGGTATGACCTACCAATAGACCTGCTTTTTCCCCTGCACAAAACAGGTTCTTTACTCCTAATACCTTCAGAGCATTGGTTCTTGGAGACATATCAAAATATCTCATCGAGTTACCCTTACCTCCAGCGTACGGATCCTCATATCGAGCATTTTCAAAGCCCGGGATTTTATGGAGCTTCTCCAGCGTATAATAAGGAGTCATTAATTTTGCGTGACCGGTATCTAGTAAAATTACATTCTCTGCAAATTCCTTTAACGCATACTGTTGACAGGCCTTTACACTCAAATGATTCTCAATCAGCTCGTCCGGTAAAGGAATTACCGCAACGCCGGTGGTGTTCAAAGTTTCAACAATTTCCGGAGAGAGAGATTCTTTATATAGTTTACAGGAACCACTCATCGCTCCGATGGAATCGTCTGCCTTTTTCCCAGTCTTCTCCGTCACACCACAAATTCCGGCGAGGCTTACTCTACCGCCATAGCTTGGACAACGAAGTACGCACATTGCACAACCGTTACCGTATTTTCCACAATTGTTCATCGGTCCTGCAGTACCGGTTGTATCAATAAATGCATCTCCTTCGTAGATTGCACCGCCCGCTGTTTCGATACTTATAATTACTCCATCATCAACTTTTGCTTTTATCACCCTCTCCTGTAGTTTTACCTCTACTCCTATCTCTTCGAGATATGTTTTTATCGCAACGGGTGTTTTTGCTATGTCATATAGACTAGCATGTTCATGACCCGGAAAGCTTATATTTGTGTGGCGACAGTTCTCATCAATGATCTTGAAGATTTCCCCACCACCCATTGCTATCATTTCTTCTGTTGCTGTAAATCTGCCATTATTCCTCATAATTCCGCCAACAAGGCCTGTTCCTAATAATGCATCCGTTCTTTCTAATAAAAGAACCTCTGCCCCTTGTAATCTTGCTGAATAAGCTGCGGAGCACCCTGCCCATCCGCCTCCAGTAATAATAATTTTCATTGCATCGCCGCCTTTTCAATTTATTCTTAAATACCTTTGCCATATTACTACACTAAAATGCATGATATACAAAAAAAGCAAAGATTGCAATATGTTTCTCTTGCATCTTTGCTAAATTACCAACTTTTTATTCTATTAGAAGAATAATGTCGTTTCACACTATTTTTTTGTTTGAAAAGAGTATACAAAATGTAAATATACTTTACAATTACCATGTTGTACACATTTCGATAAATCTGGTGGACATTCTGTACAGTTCACTCTTTTTTATGTGTTCAGATCTATAACAAATTCTTCCATTCTAGTTAACGCCTTATCAATGTTTTCCATCGAAGCAGCAAAAGAAATTCTAATATAATCCGTACAGTTCCTTCCTAGTCCTACACCGGGAATCACTGCAACATACTTCTCCTCTAATAATTTCTCCGAGAAATCCATCCCATTCAGTCCTGTTTTTGATACATTCACCATGATATAGAATGCCCCTTGAGGAAGAATGTAGGTGAATCGGTCGATTTTATTCAGCCTACTCAACAAATAAATCCGTCTTTCGGAAAACTGACTAATCATAGCCGAAATTTCATCAATACTTTCCTGCGTGTCCATCCCTTCTGCTACACCAATTTGCAAAAAGGTAGGCGAACAGGTGGTGGAATATTGATGAATTTTTAGAATCGAGTTGCATCTTTTTTCTGGCGCTATGATATAACCCAACCGCCATCCAGTCATAGCATAGGTCTTAGAAAAACCATTAATTATGACGGCACGTTCCTTCATACCGGGAAATGATGCAATGGAGTAAAATCTCTGATCCCCATATACGAGATTACTATACATCTCATCTGATACAATGGTAAAATTATAAGTTATGGATAGTTCACATAGTCTTTGTAAGATTTCCTTTGAATAGACCGCCCCGGTAGGATTGTTCGGATTATTAATCACTAAAATTTTTGTCTTATCACTAATGTGCTTTTTCACCAGATTAATATCAATTTCAAATCCCTTCTCCGGATCCAGCTCAATAATAACCGGCACTCCGCCGCTCATCTTTATCATATTCTCATAATTTACAAAGGCTGGAGAAAAGATAATTCCCTCATCCCCATCATCTATGATTGACAGAATTGTATTATTGATAGCTTCTGCACCGCTACTGGTAACAAGTATCTCTGACTGATAATCATATGATACTCCTGTTTCTTGCAATGTTTTCTTTGCAATCTTCTTCCTTAAGTCCTCATAACCACGATTAGAGCAATAATGAGTATGATTATTGTTAATTGCTCGGATTGTTGCTTCTTTAATGTCTGTTGGCGTATTAAAATCCGGTTCACCAGCGCTAAGTGCAATGATTTCATTCCCTTGCTTTCTCAATTCATCCACTCTGTTTAAAACCGTTCTAATTAGTGATGGTTCCACTTTTTTCACACGATTTGATTCCTGGTTTAAATCATATTCCATATTCATGTTTCTCACTCCCTTATAATATTATCTCGTTTGAACACTGTCCGCTCTTATCATATTCGGACAGATTCTCAAAGGTTGTCATAATCATATTTTCTACTGCAGTATCAGTAAAAAAGCTCATGTGAGCAGTGTAGATAACATTCTCCTTATCCATCAATTTCTTTAGGGTTTTACTTTGAAACTCTTCTTCCTTCACCTTTTTCCTAATATACGGTGTTTCCTCATCATATACGTCAAATGCCGCTGCGCTGATTTTTCCGTTTTCAATCCCTTCCAGTACCGCATTATAATCCATTAACCCACCTCTTGCGGTATTAATTAGCACGACACCATCCTTCATCAGCTTAATTGTATCCGCAGCGATTAATCTTTTATTCTCCTTTGTTAAAGGGCAATGAAGTATTAGAATATCACTACTTGCGATTACATCAATCAATCCTTTATATGATACGAGATGTGCAATCTCGACATTTGGATAGAGGTCATAGCCCATCAATTGACAGCCAAAGCCACCTAGGCATTTTATCGTTTCCGCTCCGATACGACCGGTACCAATCACACCCACCGTCATATTGCGCAGTTCTCTCCCCTTTAACCCTGTTAATGAAAAATCATAATTCTCAATCATCTTTAGCTCACGCTTCATCTTACGCAGAGCCATCAGAGTCAAGCAAACCGTATGCTCCGCGATTGCATTCGGTGAATACTTTGGGACATTCCCTCCCTTTAGGCCTATTTTTTTCAATGCACTCACATCGATATGATCTGTACCGGCTGCTCTGGATACAATATATCTGACACCTGCTTCATATAACATACTTCCTTTGTCCTCATTCACTTTACAATTCGTCGTAATCCATATTGCATCAATTCCGCTAAACTGTTCTTTACCCGCACTATTGAAATCGAAATCCGCAAATTCAAGTTCAAATTTAAATTGTTTATTGCACTCCCAGATATAATTCAATTCATCCTTATTGACATTAAATAAAAGTACCTTCATAAATATTATCCAGCCTTTCCTCATATTTGTGTTAATTATTGAATATGCTTTACCTTTACACATCTTCCTGCCTCGGAACAGAATTTTTTCTTTTATATTCTGAAATCATATCAATAATATGCTCACTAAGGGTATCGTAATTAATGATAAAATCGTACTCAAAAACACGCATGAAGTTGCAAACTTAGCATCACCGTCATATTTATCCGCCAGCATTACAGTTGTACTCCCCGCAGGCATCGCGGATAATAATACGATTACCCCAGTCACCAATTGGTCGACTTTTAATAAACTCAACATTCCCAATATTACTAGTGGGATTGCCAACAAGCGGATAAGGGAATAAAGAAGTAATTCCTTATCCAGAATTTTCTTGACGTTGATTTCAGCCAAAATGGATCCGATTACAATCATGGATATCGCTGTATTGCAACTACCGACTTCGCTTATAGTTTTCAGCATAAAACCCGGAAGCTTTATTTGTGTAAGCATTAATACGAAACCAACAAATACTGCTATGATACAAGGATGCGTGATTAATTTTTTGGCTGTAGACTTTCCGTCCGTCTTTGTAAATAACGCGAGCCCAGAGGACCACATCGCAAAGCGTAATGGGATTAGCGCTACTGATGCAAATAAAAGTCCTGTGGAACCGAATATTGATTCCACAATAGGATTGCCCAGAAATCCAGCATTGGAGCATATAATCGCATACCGCAGTACAGCCTGTCTATTTTTCTCACTTTTTCGAAAAAGTACCTTACTTAAAATCACATAACCAATCTGGGTTGCTATCGCAACCACAAAAGCTGCTGCACAATTAATCAATAGAGAATGCGACCACTTGATCAGAAATGAGCTTACGATATTACAGGGCAGGATGACCTCGATGATTAGGTCGGTAAATTTTTTTCGATTCCGACTCGTTATAATTCCTTTTTTCTGAGTATAGATTCCAACCAGAATAAAAAGGAATAATGTTCCTTGCATCTCTACCATTGATTTCATTCTTTCATCTCCAATTTAGTACTTATTACCGAATTCATAACGATAATAATCCATTACAGCCGTAATTCCCTTATTCTCTTCAAAGCTGTCGTGGATCTTATTCACCGGATATGATACCGGCCTTTTCTCTAAAACCTCGCTGATGCCCAGCGCGGACTGATAAGCCATTCTCTCAAGAGCCTCTGTCGTGAAGGCTGCTGTATGGGGTGTTACAATAACATGTTCCATATGTAACAGCGGATTTTCCGGTTTTGGAAGATTGCCCTCGAATACATCAAGCGCGGCTCCACTAATCTTTCGTTCCTGTAAGACCTCAATCAGTGCCCGTTCATCTATGATTTCTCCTCTTCCGGTATTTATTATAAATGCCTCCGGCTTCATCAGCGAAAGCTCCTTCGCACCGATAATATGTCTGGTGGAAGCACTTGCCGGCAGATGAAGGGATAGAAAATCTGCCTTTGATATCACTTCGTTCATATCATTCGTCAGCAACGCATAATCAACCAGCTTTTTCCCCTCAATCCTTCTGTTGTATCCAATTACATTCATATTCAAACCAAAGGTAGCAATTTGAGCAACCTGTGTTCCGATATTTCCCATACCAATTATGCCCAAGGTCTTGCCGGCCACATCACTGCCATATACCTTTCTTACACCTAAATCCCCGCTTTTAAATCCGTTGTTATAATGAATAGATCGTTTCGCAAGCATTAATATTAATCC
Organism: Bacillota bacterium; assembly: GCA_023392615.1. Classification (GTDB taxonomy): domain Bacteria; phylum Bacillota; class Clostridia; order Lachnospirales; family Lachnospiraceae; genus Mobilitalea. The sequence continues at coordinate 235,639 of JAEVYT010000041.1, forward strand.
GATTGCATACTCAGCCACAGAACTTTGATTGGATTCTGCAGCATTGGTCACCTGAATTTCAAGCCTAGTTGCCGCATCAACGTCAATACAATCAACACCGACTCCATGCATGGAAACCACCTTTAGTTTTTTGCAAGAAGAAAGTACTTTCTCTGTAATCTCTCCATTACGTGTAAGGATACCGTCACAATCTGCTGCTTCCTTAATTAATACATCTTCCGTTATTCCGGAACCCATCTTAAGTTCATAGCCCTGCTCCTTAAGATAATCGATTCCTTTCTTGTCAATAGCCTCCGTTATCAAAATCTTGTAACCCATGCAGCACCTCCGCTATTCTTATTTTGTATAGTGCAAGTATATAAGGGTGCAAATTTTCTGACAATAATCACAGTGTACTGATTTAATTGAGATCAGTGGACATTGTGTCCATTTTAAGAATAATTCTCATTGACGAAAGGATTGGTTAGGCTGTATGCTAATAAAAACAGGAAGGATGGTAACATTATGAGCTTATTAATCAGACATATCGTTGAAAGCCAACTATTAAAAGGTGTGAAGATGGTTGCAGGGTTCTCCGGCGAGGGAAATGTAATCTCCTGGGTCAATGTAATGGAGATTCTAGATTCACCGGATTCCGTACAGCGTGGTGAATTATTAGTGACAACCGGTTTCAATCTCCAAAATCAAGAGTTATTTTCAAACCTAATTGAAACACTGAAGAATAATGGCGTAAGCGGTATCGCAATTCAACCCGGTTATTACATTGATGAGATACCACAATATATCCTTCAAGAATCGGATCGTCTTGGTTTTCCTGTTTTAGAGATCCCTAAAGATTTAACCTTTTCTGCTATACTTCGTATCCTTATCCAGAAAATAAATATAGGTAAACTGGAAAATGAAATCTCTGATGAATCGACTAAACTATTATTTCAACATACGAACGAAGCATTAAAGATCTATTCCTCACAACTTTTTGATGAAGACACCACAAACGTGGCCTATCTTTTTTATGTACAACCAATCAATCAGTATGCCGTTAGCGACAGCACTGCCATCGGGTGCATGAATCGAATCAAATCCTACCTAGATGACCGTGCTGACGAATGTGAATATATCTCCGCAAAAAACGGTGCTGCGGCCTTTCTAATTATATTTGAAAATGAAATCAAGTATTTATCAATGATTTATGATTTTAGTATAGAGCTCACTTTTCTGTCAGAACAACAAGGGCTGAACTACTATGTTGGAGTAGATCGAATCAAAGCTTTTAAATCTTTGGGTCTCGCTTTTGAGCATGTGTTTGAATGCAATGAATTATTGAAGCATATTCATGCGAAAAGAGGAGTTTGTTCTTTTGACAACATGACATTTATGAAGATGTTCGGAATTCTCCACCAGAACGAGCATTCTTTTGTATCAGATAATCAAGCGCTTCAGATTTTACTTAATTATGACCGAATTAACAATACGAATTATGTTCAGACTTTGCGATTCTATCTTGCTGATAACTGCAACGCTTCAAAAACTGCCTCTAGACTTTATATCCACAGACATACCCTACAAAAGCGTCTTGATAAGATCAAGGATCTGTGCGGAATAAACACCGATGATTATTATGCCAGATTATATATGTCTGTCTCCTTGTTGTTTCACGATTATTTTGCATTCTAGAATAAAATAATTACTAACATATCGAGGCTTAAATTAATGATTAAGGGTTTTGATAACAAAACAGTATCAGCGTGGACAACTTGTACCTCTTTTACTGCAATATGACTACTCTTTTACGGATTGATGAAAACCTCTTTACTTTGCTTTTATCCCTATGCTATTTTTAACTCAGAAATTGTAGAGAAACTGCGAATCATGTAATTTTAATTTATTATTATGCTTACGTTATTATGTTACAGACAATGAAAGGAGTTAAATCTATGAGAATAAAAGGTGGTTATACCAGTTACGGACAATATATCGGAATCCTGATGATGGATACTGTTTTCCCTAGACTCGTCGGTGATATTGGCAACGCTAGAACCTATCAGATTCCTGTGAAATACTATACAGTAAGAAACATCCAGACGGATAAGATGAATGCCTCTAATGCGGAAAAATTATTACTTCAACCCTTTATTGATGCAGCTAGAGAACTGGAGAAGGAAGGTTGTAAAGCGATTACTACCAGCTGCAGTTTCCTAACCGGATTTCAAAAGCAACTTGCGGATGCAGTTAACATTCCTGTCTTTACCAACACACTGATTCTTACTCCATTTATTCATACTATGTTGAACAAAAATCTGAAGATTGGTATATTTACTGAAAAGTCTGACCTTTTCCATGATGATTATTTTAGGCAACTCGGCTGGTCTAGTAAGGATATTCCGATATGTATCTCGGGAATGCCGGAGGATTCTCCGTTTTCTAACCTATTTATTCATGATAATCTTGAAGAGGATATTGAAGTACTTGAAGAAAGCATCCAGGAGCTAACATTAAGACATATGGAGCTGCACCCCGATACCGGCGCTATCATTCTCGAGTGTACGAATTTTGCTCCCTTCACCAATCTGATTCAAAATATCTCCGGTGTACCAGTATTCGGAATTAATCAATTGCTGGAATATATTGATTCCTGCATCAGTGCTCCAAAGTACTATTAGGTGTAAAAAGATAAAAAGCCTTTTACTTTATGAAACGTCAATTCAGCTTCTCTCATGCAACGAATATGCAATTCAAACCCATAAAAACCACTTAATTTAAGTTCTTTCATTCGACTTCCATACAGCTTGATATCTTACGCATGTATGCTTCAATATAAGAGAATAATTTAAGTGGTTTATTTTCAGTAAAATTCTGCTTATTATTACCTAATTAAGAATTGTTTAGAAATAAAGGATTAGTTGATTTCGATACTATTTTATCACTTAAAGCGTTGACTTTTTTTCGCAAACTGATATAATACAATGCATGGAGTTTAGTGCTTTGAAGTGTTGATACATTGAAGCTTTGATGTCTTGAAGCTTTGAAGCAATAAATCGTTACATTATAAATCAGGAGGATATAATTTATGAAAAAAGTTCTTGCTCTCATGCTTTCGTTAATACTGGTTCTGAGCTTAGCTTCTTGCGGTACGACTGAGAAAAAAGACGATACTGCAAAATCCGGTTCTAACGGTTCCAAATCTACATATAAGGTTGGTATTGTCCAACTTGTACAGCATCCTGCTCTTGATGCAGCAACAAAGGGATTTAAAGATGCCTTAACCAAAAAACTTGGTGATAAAGTTGTATTTGATGTAAAAAATGCATCCGGTGATTCTGCAACCTGTTCAACCATTGTAGGTCAATTTGTTTCCGGTAATTATGATTTAATCCTTGCAAATGCAACTCCTGCTCTTCAGGCAGCAGCATCAGCAACAAATAAGATCCCGATCCTTGGTACTTCCATTACCCATTACGGTACCGCATTGGATATAGACAATTGGACCGGTACAACCGGTATCAATGTATCCGGAACCTCCGATCTTGCTCCGCTTGACAAACAGGCTGAAATGATTAAAGAGTTATATCCAAATGCGAAAAAAGTTGGTATCCTTTACTGTTCCGCAGAAGCAAATTCTAAGTTCCAGTCAACTACCATTCAAAAGTATCTAAAAGATCTTGGTTTTGAAAGCAAGGAATATACCTTTGCTGACTCTAATGATGTGGCTTCCGTAACCAAGGCCGCTTGTACTGACAGTGACGTAATCTATATTCCAACTGATAATACCGCTGCTTCCTGTGCAGCAACAATCAACAATGTTGCTGAGCCAGCTAAAGTTCCGATTATTGCCGGTGAAGAAGGTATCTGTAAGGGTTGTGGTGTTGCGACCTTATCCATTAGTTATTATGATTTAGGATATACCACCGGCGAGATGGCTTATGAAGTTTTAGCAAACGGTGCTGATATATCAAAAATGGAAATCAAATATGCACCGAAATTCACATACGAATATATGGCTGACCGAGCTGAAAAATTAGGTGTTAAAATACCTTCCAACTATGAAGCAATCAAGGCTAAATAATTCAGAAGGATAAGATTTTAAACGTAGGGGTGCCAATGAAACGGTACCCCTACTTATTTGCGATAACCGTAGGAATTTTAATTTATCATCCTTACGGTTTACTCACATTTTTAAAGGAGGAAATTCAATGAGTTATTTTGCTTCACTAGACCCGGCTGTACTACTTAAATCCCTTCCAAGCAATATCTCACAGGGTATCATTTGGGGTATTATGGCCCTCGGAGTTTATGTAACATTTCGATTATTAGACTTTGCTGACCTTACTGTTGATGGCTCCTTTGCCACCGGTGGTGCAGTAACAATTATGTTAACAATTGCCGGTGCTCCAATTCCACTTGCATTGTTTATCGCAGTGATTGCAGGATTGGTAGCAGGTCTTGTTACAGGATTATTACATACTGCCTTAGGAATACCGCCTATTCTTGCAGGTATTTTGACACAGATTGCACTTTATTCCATAAATCTGCGCATCATGGGAATGGCCTCTAACAAACCGTTAAATGTCAACAAATACATTCCATTGCTTTCATTAAGGAATCCTTTTCAAGCAATAATTATAAGTTCAATATTCGCACTTATCCTAATTGCTATCCTATATTGGTATTTCGGAACAGAGCAAGGCAGCTCAATTCGTGCAACCGGAACAAATCCATCAATGAGTAAAGCGAATGGTATTAATATTAATTTTACCAAAGTTCTCGCATTAGCCATTTCAAACGCTATGGTGGCTATGGCAGGTGGCCTGTTGGTTCAATATCAAGGTTTTGCTGACATCCAAATGGGACGAGGTGCGATTGTTACCGGACTAGCCGCTGTTATTATCGGCGAAGTACTTGGTGATGCAATCCTTGGAAAACGTATGAATTTTGCACTCAGACTTATATTCGTTGTGATAGGTAGTATTATATACCAGATTGTAGTGGCAATTGTATTATGGCTAAAATTAAACACAAATGATCTGAAGCTATTTTCAGCAATAATCGTCGCCATCTTCCTTGCGGTACCTTATCTACAACAGAAAAGGAAAAATTCCTTTGGCCGTACTGCGAAAAATTCCTTATTTACAATCAAGTCACACCAAGAGAAGGAGGCAAATTAATATGTTAAATATTATCGATATACATAAAACCTTCAATGCTGGAACAATTAATGAAAAAATAGCATTAAATGGTGTAAACCTTCATCTGGATGCTGGTGATTTTTGTACAATAATTGGTGGTAACGGCGCAGGAAAATCAACTACCCTAAATGCTATCGCAGGCGTATGGCCTGTAGATCAGGGTGCAATCATATTGGATGGTAATAATATTACCGGATTACCGGAACATAAAAGAGCGGCATATTTAGGACGAGTTTTTCAGGACCCAATGACCGGAACCGCTGCCAATATGGAGATTCAGGAAAATCTGGCTCTAGCTTATCGTCGAGGTAAAAGTAGAACCTTAAGTTGGGGAATTAAGAAATCAGAAAAAGAGAAATACTTTGAAATGCTAAAAATTCTAAATCTTGGTTTAGAAGACCGACTAACCTCAAAAGTAGGATTATTATCCGGTGGACAGAGACAGGCGTTAACTTTATTAATGGCCACCTTACAACAACCGAAGCTTCTGCTTTTAGATGAGCATACCGCTGCTCTTGATCCAAAAACTGCTGAGAAGGTACTTCATGTTACTGACAAGATTATTGAAGAAAATAACCTGACCGCATTAATGGTTACACATAATATGAAGGATGCCATTGCACATGGCAATCGTCTCATTATGATGCATGAAGGTAAGGTAATTCTTGATATCTCGGGCGAAGATAAGAAAAACCTAACAGTGAAAGATCTGATGCTACAATTTGAGAAAGTATCAGGCGAAGAATTCGCCAATGACAAAGCAATCCTAGCTTAAATATCATTGAAAATATACAAGAGCTGTCACAAATCATTAATCCTTAAGGAAAACCCTTCAATGATTATGAAAATGTGACAGCTCTTATCATATCTATCTGTATCGTTTCTTAATCTAATACGAAAATAAAAGATAACTTAAATATATATCTATTCTATTGAATCAAAAAAGTTTGTCACCCACTGTAACGTCTCAATATATCCGGGATAAAGGAGCTTCGTATCAAGTTGAATTCTTATCGCGTACTCATTCACTTTCACCCAATCTCCATGTTCATATGCTGTCAGCATCTCATATATTATTGTTAATTCACCAGTATTATGAACCAAAGCATTAAATACATCCTCAGATAGCATCATACCATGCAGAGCCTCTGCTATGGGCTCGTCCATGATTGCATCCAGCATACTAAACAGACACATCATAGCTACTTCATCTTTTCTTTTATAATAAATACTGTGATTTGCAACAAATTCTCCAAATTTTGAACGAACCAAAGAGAGTAGCATAATTTCTGTGGGTTTGCCTTCTGACATATCCTGCAGCATCAAGACGTTGATCCATCTCTCTAATTCCTTCAAGCCCATACGTACTAGTGCTTCCTTAATTGACCGAAAGGTATCTTCTCCTTTTTTATTGCTCATTGTCTTCATAACACGGTATGCAAAATGGACATCGGATTCAATCACTTCCGCTATAGCATGGTATGACGGCTCCTCCCTATGTAATTCCTGTAGAATCATAGTATACTGTAATTTCGATGCTTTTGAAGAGTTTATGCCATATACAATCTTTGGCTTACTAAAGAAATATCCTTGAAATAATTGAAATCCCATATCACAAGCTTTTTGAAATTCTTCTTCCGTCTCAATCTTTTCTGCCAGCACGACTTTGCCTTGTGCTAATGCTTCCTTGACTTCCTCTTCAATCGACTCTAACGGTGTTATGATAATATCATATTTAATAATGTCAGCAATATAAACAATTGGGTAGTTGTTTAAGGATTCTTCAAAATCATCCAATGCAATCTTATAACCTTTAGCTCTAAGATAATGCAATCGCTCCACCAAAACTGGATTTACTTCAACCGTTTCCAGTACTTCTATCACTAATGTTTCAGGATCAATCAGCTCAATATTTTCTGACATTATAAAATCATAATCAAAGTTTACAAATGCTTTTGCCTTACCAACAATTTTATTTATTCCTTGTTCAAACAAACCACCGATTACAGTCGCTGTAGCAGCACTCGAAGATGCATTTCCAAAGCTCACAGCTTCTGATGCGTCACGATACAATAACTCGTAACCATATATCTTCATTAGTTTGTTAAAAATCGGCTGACGTGCAATATACATCTTTCACCCCCATTTTTAACTATATTTTTTAATATCCACAATACATCAATAACAAATACTTGTTTATATCTTATCAAAATTCTTCATAATTCACTTTTATTCAAATTTACTTATCTATCTCCTCAAATGACGACATGAGCATTCTATAGTTTTTTTTCACCTTCTCCTCTTTTTCGCTCACCTTCATATCTTGATTGCTCATATTGGCTGTTATAATCATGAATTCGTTTATAAAGGTTATAATTTTTTCAAGTTTTTTCTCATGTAAAATAGGAATACCACTTGATAAAAATCTAATTGAATCGTAATCAAATCCTCGCTTAATTAACATATTTTTTATAGAGTCTACCTCATCCTGCTCTGTCAAAAACTGCCTCATAACGATATAAGCAACAATTTCGTTGTCAATACACAATGGAATACGATACTTCATCAAACCATTGGGACAAAAAAATAATTCCTCCACGTTGTCATTAAAACTCGCACATGTTTCTTTACAGAGAATATGCATACGCGGATCTTTACATATTATTTCTTTACACAAATCAATACAGGGCGAATATGTTATAATTTCACCGTCGATATCAAACAAAGTAAATGGTACTTGTATATCATTATATAGCCGATTCAAATATTCTTCCAGTAAACTTAAATTTATTACATCACTCAATCTTTCCTTTGAGAATAAGGATTGTTCCATTATTTTCGCTCACTTTCATTAAACCCAGAATAGATTAAGATTTCTATTCTATTTTTATCAGACGACATTTTAAGAAATTTTCAAATTGCAATTGAATTGCTTCATCCTTAATCACTAACCCTGACAATATCATTTCATATATTACATTATCTTGTAATTGTCTAAAGTTATGATAAAGAAAATCTAAATCCCTATCGGTATAGGAAACACTTTGTGATATACACTGTTGCATTAATGGCGATAATAATTCAAACTCCTCAGTTTGATATGATTTATAGATTTCTCTTGCTTCGGTAACCACTTCACTAGGAGCGAACACTCGATACCGCATAATAAATTTATGAATCACACAATTATTAATACAGGATTTTATACCACTTCGAAATATTAAGAACAGTTGCTCTTGATAAGATAAATCTTTATTGAGATCTATGATTTCTCTCATCAATGTCAACTGTCCCTCAAGGATTGAAGCATAAATTGCTATAAACATATCTTTTTTTGATTTATAGTAAAAATATAAGGATGCTGCTTTAATTCCAATTTCATCACTTATTTTTCTCAAATTAGTTCCTTCATATCCTTTTTCGAGCAAATGAATAAAGGCTATTTGATTTATCCTATCCAAAGTCGTAATCCCTTTTTCAGCCGATACATCCATAGTTTTCTGTCACTTTCTCTTCTCTTATATTTAACGTTTTATCGGGTGAATAAACAAAGTATCCTCAGAGAATATACCACCTAACGGTCGTTAGGTAGATTATACTATTTTTTGTCATCTTTTTCAATATTTATAAATTTTTCTTAATTTTTTGTCAAGAACCATGTTCAACACTCCCATAAATACTATACATTTTCTTTACAAAAATAGCATGCCGCATTACCATTAATTTACACAGTAATACTACATGCTATTCAATAATTTAATCCATTACATTACTCTAAAGCAATCGATTTACACGCATAATAAATTCATCTACATCAATTGGCTTTGTTATATAATCATCCATCCCTGACTTAAGACACTTCTGTCTGTCCTCCTGTTGCGCATAAGCGGTCATTGCTATAATTGGGATATTGGAAAAATTCGAGTCCTCCCTTATCATTTTGGTCAAATTATAACCATTGATCTCAGGAAGTTGAATATCCATTAAAATCAAGTCAACATCATTATTTTGAAGTATCTCGTTTATCTCTGTTCCTTGATATGATGTTATTAATTTGTGTCCCATTTGCGCAACTATAATCTCCATAACATTTTGGTTAATCTCGCTATCATCAATGCTTAGAATTGTTTTCGTTTCTTTTTTAGAATTCAATTTCTTATCATAATTTATTAGAGTGCTGTTATTGATAAGATTACTATTAAGCTCATGACAGTTTTCATAAGTACAACTAAATGTAAAAGTACTGCCCTGTCCTTCTACACTATTGCATGTAATTGTTCCATCCATGGCTTCGGCAAACCTTTTTGCAATCGTTAATCCTAAACCGGCTCCTCCATACTTCTTGTCAAGATTGAAATCCGCTTGAGAGAACATATCAAAGATAAACTCCGTCTGATTCTGATTAATGCCTATGCCGGTATCACTTACAATAATTTCAATCAGATTATGATCTGGCTTTTTATCCACTAACTTCGCTTTTAGAGAAATCCTACCATTATCCGTAAATTTAATAGCATTCGATATAAGATTATTTAAAATTTGGCGAATTTTTTGTACATCTCCTAATAATCTATCCGGTATTTTTGAATCAACATAATATCCAACCTCAATCCCTTTTTCATTCGCCTCTATTGTTAAGTCGTTAAAGCATTCTTGAAGCATTAGTTTCAATGAAAAGCAAGTCCTTTTCACTTCTATCTGTCCGTGCTCTACCTTAGAAATATCCAGAATATCCGTAACGATTCCCTTTAGAGTAATCGTTGAAGTCTCCAATATGCTGATAAGCTTATGATAATCTTCATCAATTGATAGTTTATTTTTTAGCAAACGAGAGGAAGCAATAATTCCATTTAATGGTGTTCTTATTTCATGACTCATATTGGCCAAAAAAATGCTTTTTGCTTTTGTTGCTTTTTGCGCTTCGTCAGCTAATAATGACATTCTTTCATTACTTTCTTTTAGTCTTTCCTCTATCAGTTTTCGATCTGTTACATCCTCATGTGTACCGATTATTCTTATTGGGTTCTCTTTTAAATCATACGATTGGATGGTTCCTTTTGTTCTTAACCATCGGTATACACCATCCCTTGCCAGTATTCTATACTCGACAGTAATTTTGATTTTTTCTTCTAATGCTTTGTTGTATTGATTTTTAATATGCTGGATATCATCTGGGTGAATTAGTTCAAACCATTCTTTGTAGGTATAGGTCAAAACTTCTTCTCCATATCCAAGCATCACTGCTAAATCACGATTTGTTTTGTAACTTAATCCATCTATAAAACTATAGTCCCATATGCAGAATTGCCCCCCTTCAAGCGCTATCGCTGCTCTTTCCTGACATTCTTTAATCTCATCCTTCATTTTTATATAATCTGACAGATCACTGTATATACCAATAAAGCCTATTACCGTTTTTTTTCTGTCAGTTATAGGTGAATAGGATACCGATAATTTAACAACATGTCCGTCTTTATGAATTCTGGCCGTCTCTACATTATCGATTGTCTTTCCCAACCATAAGATCTCTTTAATTATCTCCATCTCTTGCTTTCTGTTATTCGGTATAAAAATTTCAATGGGTTTTCCTATGATATCACTTCTTAGATATCCTAATTTTTTTTCCGCAGCTTTATTCCATATCGTTATACAAAAGTTATGGTCTACCGCTATAATCGCCTCTTCTGCAATATCCAATGATACATCAAATATTCTTGCCTTCTTGTCTATTAAATCCATTTGTGATATGTCTTGAATTACACTGATGACGTAATTTCCTTTACTTTTCATGGTAGTCACAGAGCGAATTTTAACATGCGCTTGTGTACCATCTTTTTTACTATGAATTGCTTCAAACTCCAAGCTGTTTTTTAAAGCTTCATCCAATTGTTTTCTAACAACGGTTTTTTTATCATTCTTACGAAGATCATATATAGACATATTAATGAATTCGTTATAATCGTAACCATAGTATTCAAGAGCTTTTGTATTAAAGTATTCAATTTTTCCTGACACATCAATTATCAAAACTATATCTAGCATATTATCGAATATAATTTTAAACCAGTCCAATTCTTTCTTTTCCATGTCGTGCTCCTATCTACGATTATATATCAAAAGTACTCATGCCCAATTTTCGTCCAAATCATAATACTTTGATATGTACATATTATACACGCTACGAACAATCTGATGAATATATTTTTAATGAAACTGAACAAATCATTGTTTACAAAAATAATGTGAAATAAAGTATTAGTCTAATAATATAATAGGAATAAAGAATAAGATAGTGTGATGATATGAATATATCGGAGAACGAAAAAATATATGGAAATAACTATGCGGACTTTTTTGTCGAATATTATGGAATCCCATCTTTATTGGATCAATATAAAGATGCTGTTCGTGTAGTTAATTTTTTTACTGCTGTAGTATATCTTCCGGTAAGCGAAATGTCATCCGACTCCTTGGCAAAAGCAAACTATTCCATTCCTGCCTTATATGGATTGACAAATGATATTTCATTGGAAGCTTCAGGGATTATCAAGTTACGTAACATGCCTACTTTCAATCTGCGGGGGAAGGGTGTGTTGATTGGATTTGCCGATACCGGAATTGATTATACAAATCCTGTTTTCCAAAACACAGACAAAACCACTAGAATTGCCGCCCTCTGGGATCAGACGATTGAAAGTGATCCAAAATCGGTAAATGTTCCTTACGGAACTGAGTATTCCAGCGAAATGATCAACCGAGCTTTAATGAGTGGGGATTCTTATCAAATAGTTCCTTCCAAAGATGAGATTGGACACGGTACCATGGTAGCAGGAATTGCTGCAGGAAATGAAATACCTGAAAAAGGGTTCTACGGCGTAGCTCCGGATTCTGAGTTAATCATGGTAAAACTCAAACCAGCCAAGGCTTATTTAAAGGAGTATTATCGTATTCCCGAGAATCAAATCTGTTTTCAAGAGAATGACCTTCTCTTTGCTTTGCAATATTTATTGAACTACGCAAGCTATGTAAACAAACCTATCGTTCTATGTATAACCTGTGATACCTCCAGGTATTCTAGGGATGGAAAAGATTTATTAAGCAGCTGGTTATCACTGCAGGCAAGCTATCCAGGTATTGCCGCTCTTGTTCCTGCCGGTAATGAAGGTAGAGCACGCAGACACTTTCATGGAGTAATCAACGAGACCCCCGGTTATGATACGGTGGAGCTTAATATCCCACAAAATGAAACAGGACTTACAATGGGTTTGTGGGGTTCCTCTCCTAATATCTTTACCCTCGATATTATCTCTCCCTCGGGAGAATATATCCCTAAAATAATTGTTAAGCTAAACGAAACTCAAGAGGTTCGCTTTATATTTGAATCAACAATTATTTATATACATTATCAGATCGTAGAACCAGATACCGGTGACCAGATGATCTTCCTGCGGTTTATCAATCCTGCTAAAGGAATTTGGAAATTTAATGTATATGGAAAAGGATTATTTCCAATGGACTTTAATATCTGGTTACCAATGAATGATTTTGTACTACCTGATACCTATTTTATCCGTTCTGATCCAGATACTACACTGTTATCATTATCATGTTCCACCATTCCTATCACAGTTACTGCCTATAATGCAGCTGACAACACTCTATTTACCCAAGCAGGCTTAGGGTACACTAGAAATAATATGGTAAAACCGGATATCGCTGCACCCGGAGTTAACATACTTAGTCCAAGTATCAACCAAGAATTTATTCGTGTAACCGGTACAAGTGCAGCGGTTGCTCACGCCGCCGGCGTGGCAGCTATGCTTATGGAGTGGGGAGAGGTTGAGGGAAAGTATCGTAATATGAGTACGCAGGATATCAAAGTGTTTATGACCCGAGGAGCACGTAGAGAGACGGATGATGTTTATCCCAACAAAAATTGGGGATATGGAATTCTAGATATCTTCAATGTTTTTGAAAGTCTAAAAAAAGGATAATTCTAAACAGTTCGGATGTTGTAACAATTAGATGGGGTGATATGACATGACGCAAGAAGATAAATATAAAATAACAAGCAATGATTATATGGATATTATAATACGATATAATAATAACCCCAATTATTTAAAACCTTATGAAAATTATTCTATTCAAATTATGAATGAAGCTTATGCAGTAGTTTACATCCCAGTAGCAGATCTGGCTTCCTTCTCTTTACAGGATATAGGCTATTACTCCATTCCAAACTATTACGCTCTCACTGACGAACAGAGTCTAGATGCGTCCGGTGTTCAAAAATTAAGAAGAATCCCGTCAACAAATTTAACGGGTAAAGGTGTTATCATTGGAATTATTGATACCGGAATTGACTATACCAATCCTGTATTTATTAACAGCAATGGCAACACTCGTATATTTTCAATATGGGATCAAACCATAGAAAGTAACAATACTCCGGTTGCTGTATATCCGACCTATTATGGTACTGAATTCTCAGCGGAACAAATCAATCAAGCGCTGCGAAGCTCAAATCCGTTAAGTATTGTTCCAAGCGTTGATGAAAATGGCCATGGAACAATGTTGGCGGGAATTGCAGCAGGGTCAGAAGATAAGTCTAAAAATTTTAGCGGGGTAGCACCCGCAGCAGAATTAATGATTGTCAAACTAAAAGAAGCAAAAAACAATCTCAAAGATCTATATTTTATTCCCCACAATATTAATTGCTATCAGGAAAATGATGTTATGTGGGGGCTTCAATATATTCTATACACTGCAAGGTTATTAAATCGCCCGCTAGCGATCTGTATTGGCCTTGGAACCTCGCAGGGAGCGCATAATGATTATGGTTTACTTAATACTACCGTAAATCTGGCTGCTGATACTCCACGTGTTGCTTTAACTGTATCCGCCGGTAATGAGGGAGGGTTAAACAGACATTTTTTTAGTGAAGTAAGCCCAACCAGTGGTCCTGTTACTGTAGAACTAAATATAGCAGATAATGAGTTTGGATTTACAATGGAACTTTGGGGTGATCCTCCGATGATATACACGATGAATATCCTGTCACCCTCTGGAGAAAAATTTGCAGTTTACGCCTATAAGTTAACGCAATCTCAAATCATTCGATTTATATTTGATCCAACAATTATTCATATAAATTTTGTTTTAATTGAACAGATTACCGGAAAAGAGGTAATCATTCTTCGCTTTGAGAATCCTTCGCCTGGCAGCTGGCGTTTTGAAGTATTGGGAAAAGGCAATGTGAAAGGTGCGTTTCATATGTGGCTTCCGGTAAGTAATCTTATATCAAAAGATACCTATTTCGTAAATGCCACCTCAAACACAACGATAACTTCTCCAGGTAATTGCTCACTATGTATTACCGCAACAGCGTATAATTCCATCAACGGAACCTTATACAATAATGCCGGAAGAGGCTTTTCTACATCTAATATCATCAACCCTGATTTGGCGGCTCCTGGTGTCGATATTCTAGCTCCTACCCTCAGACATGAATTCACTAGAATAACCGGAACAAGTGCTGCTGCGGCTCATACAACCGGAATCACTGCTTTATTATTAGAATGGAGCGTTGTAAAAAACAATTACCCCGATGTTGATACGGTAAGCTTAAAGAAATTTCTAATACGTGGGGCGAAGAGGGATAGTAGATTAACATACCCAAATCCCGATTGGGGTTATGGCATTATTGATGTATTTAACACCTTTGATGTATTACGCACCATTGTATAAGACAGATGGATTTTCAAAAACAAAAGAAAAATCTGTTACAATTGGCTCCTCGTCCCTTATGGTTTCAATAAAACGAACAATTGTAACAGACTCCTACAAATATCTTAATTATTAGAACTCTTTATTAACTTTTTTGCTCTTATTTGTAATCTTATACTTTTTCCCTTCCTCATCATAAGTTATCCATTCTCCAATGGATTCCCCTTTTTCAAAATACCCCGAACGTTTTATTGTACCATCCGGACGATACCATTCCCAATAACCTTCCGGTTGATTATCAACCATCTTTCCTTTCGACCACATGGTCGTTCCATTTGCATGATATTTAATTGTGTAGCCGTCTATTATTTCGAGTTTCTTTTCTTTGACTCCATTAGGATGAATTAAATCACATTTTTCTTTATCCATCTGATATGCTCCTTATTTAAGTTTTAAGATCTAATGTTTATTACATGTTCTATAGAGTATCTATCGTCTTAAAAATAATTTTGATAAGTTAAGTATAAAAATAAACCCTGATTTTTTCAACGAAAATCTTTATTTATCTTAATTTTGTACTCCTGATAATGAAAAATATAAATTGTAACAGCCATCCGAATAAAATTTTCGAATGGCTGTGTATAATATACCTTCTCTATCATATTTGACTATGAAAGAATAATAGTTTTTGTCGCAACATTCTCACAAAAGGAAACATCATGCTCCACAAATAAAATCGTAGGTTGGATTTCAATCAATAAATCTTCTAGCTGCATGCGTGAGATAACATCAATAAAGTTAAGTGGTTCATCCCATATATACAAGTGGGCTTTTTCACATAAGCTTTTTGCAATCAACACCTTTTTCTTTTGTCCTCCACTGAAATCCTCCATATTTTTATCGAATTGCTCTCTGGAAAAGTCCAGTTTTCTAAGAATTGATTTGAATAAACTCTCATCAATCTGATGATTGTATGCGTAATCAGATAAGCTACCCATCAAACCGGAAGTATCTTGGGATACATAGGATATAATTAACTGATCATTCTTTCTTATTACTCCCTGATAAGATATCTTTTCTCCCATAAGCAGCTTTAGTATGCTTGATTTCCCACTACCATTCTTACCTTGTATCGCTATTCGTTCTCCTTTGTTGATATCAAAACTTATTCCCTCACAGATAACTCGTTTATCATATGTGATTGATATATCAATCAGCTCTACAAGTTTCTTATCATGAAAGGATAATGGGAATAGCTCCAGTTTTTCATTGGATTCAATATTCTTTAGTAATTTTGATTTTTCCACAATCATATTTTGCTGTCTCGATTCGATATTCTTCGCTCTCTTCATCATTTTGGCAGCTTTATGACCAACATAACCTCGATCTATTTTACTACCCGAGTTGTTATTACTAAACTTACTTTGCTCCACATTATCAGACCAGGAAGAGGTACGTCTAGCAGATGCTGAAAGTCGATTAATATCCTTTTTAAGCTTCTCGTTTTCCGCTAGTTCAAACGAATCCTGCAATTCCTTATTATTCCACCAGGACGAGAAGTTCCCCTTCTGAATCTCAATGTTGGTTTTATTGATGGAGAGAATATGGTCGATACTGTGATCCAAGAAAAACCTATCATGTGATATCAAAATAAACCCCTTTTTCCTTCTTAAATACTCGCTAAGTTTCTTCCTACCATCTACATCCAGATGATTTGTCGGCTCATCAATCAATAGGAAGGAATTTTCTTTTAAAAACATACCCGCTAATAATGCTTTCGTCTGTTCTCCTTTTGAAAGGGTAGAAAACTGTCGATAGAAAACATCTTCATCCATATCGAGTAATGACAGCTCTTTTATAATCTCCCAGTCCAACGAGTTTGGGCTGATTTCGCGAATAATATTAATTGTAAAGTCATCCTGTTCCTGTACCTCATAAGGGAAATATTCAAAAGCAACATTAGAGTTAATACTTCCTGAATATTCATATTTTCCTAACAAGAGATTAAGGAAGGTAGTTTTTCCTCGACCATTTCTTCCGGTAAATCCCAACTTCCAATCAGTATCAATTTGAAAGCTGACATTTAAAAATATATTATCATAACTTCCTTCATAAGCAAAAGTTAAGTTTGTTACATTGATTAAAGACATCTATTAGTCCTCCTTTAGTAATATAAAATATCATCACAAAAGTCGGATTATATGGCGACATTAACCTTCATATAACATCGCCGTTTTATCCGCTTTTATATGAAGAAAATCAGGTGTGATTAAGGTAATTATACTTATCATCATAGTACCTCCTTCTCTTATTATAAAATAATTCTTAGCACACTCTCGCGCTAAGTTTGTTCTGCCATAGCTAAGTAAATCCATTCCTATAAAATAACAAGGTATCAGCCAGCTGATGTTTCGCACTAAGTCGGCGAAACAAAACATTGCCGCAAAGTATTGTCCTGCCAGGAAGGCTTTTGCATACTAACAAATTCGGAATTCTCTAATATACAAAATAAGCTGCAAGAATGAATCATTCTTACAGCTCTAAATTATACATGGTTTGTTACATACATATACCCCGTATAGATAAGAGAAATCAGAACAATTTTCTTGCATAGCCATAACAAAAGCAAGTAGAAATAATCTACTTTATTACTCTTTTTATGAAACTAAAATTAGCAAGAAAAATTGAACATCTTTTCACCTCAAATATTTATTTTTTCTTATTATACTTTAATCCCGAAGAAAAATCAACCTCCGTATTGCCTTTACTTTATAAATGTCTTTTCCAATCAATCTGTTATTTACCAAATTATTAGTATCAATCTCATTATATATCTATGTCTATAACTATGAAATCACTTGCCCTTCCTCCAACTTTAACTTTTGTAATTTCATTATTTTGTAAAGAAAGAGAGACGAGAATTTCAGAAGGTTTATTCATTCTATCCCCTTGATTAATAAAGATTCTCATTGCCTGTTGTTCGTTAATGAGTCCATATTGATATAGATAACATCCAAGTGCTCCATTTGAAGTTCCTGTGGCCGCTTCTTCCGGTATATCATATAACGGTGCAAAGTTTCTACAGAAAATGTTATTTCCATCTTCTATAGCAAATACATGAAATCCCACAACATTGTATTTCCTACTGATGTTTTTAATCTTATCAAAATTAGGACTAATTGAATGAAGTGTATGGATGCTATTCACTGGTATTATAATATCCCTTAGTCCGGTGGATACCACCTGAATCGGAAAATTTTTTATAAACTGTGTTTCTTCTATATTTAGAGAATCAGAAATTTTACATGCATCAACAATATCAGAAAACACAGGGGCAGGCTGCTCCATCACAACAAAATCATTCTGAATATCTATCCCTAATACTCCTGCCTTTGTTTCTTGTCTATAGCTACCCGGTTTTATAATTCCTAGTTTGGCTAATGTAGAGGCGGTGGCGATAGTAGCATGGCCACAGAGCTCCACTTCTTCAACTGGTGTGAAGAATCTCAATCTATAATCTGCACAGTCTGACTTTAATACGAAGGCAGTTTCGCTAAAGCCTACCTTTGCAGCAATCTTTTGCATCTCATCTTCGGATAAAAAATCGGCATTTATAACGATTCCAGCCGTGTTCCCTCCTTCCGGAGTTTTGATAAATGCATTAACTTTATAAACTTTACTTATCATACATACACCATTCTCTCTATTACGCATGGTCTTCTTAATCTGGGGCCTATTCAGATCCCCTCCGGGCAGTACATTATTTTATACTAATTTCCACCCTTATACAATAAGGAAGAGGAGGTTACAAAGCAAATAATTGTTTCGTAACTTCCTCTTCGACAACCAGTAAAAGGTCTTACTGTGTTAAATATTGGATTCGTATCAATTTATGATATTGTTATAATACACTCTTAAGGAAGTTAATCGCTTTTTCATTCTTAGGATTTTCAAATACTTCTTGCGGAGTACCCTCTTCCAGTAACATTCCATCCGCCATGAAAACAACTCGATCAGCAACCTCACGGGCAAATCCCATCTCATGTGTAACAACCAGCATTGTCATACCCTGTTTTGCAAGAGATTTCATAACATTAAGAACTTCACCAACAAGTTCAGGATCAAGAGCACTGGTAGGCTCATCAAAAAGCATAATCTCGGGCTCCATAGCAAGAGCTCTTGCTATAGCAACACGCTGTTGCTGTCCACCGGATAATTTTGATGGATATTCGTTTAATTTATCCGATAGTCCTACTTTTGCAATCAAATCCTGAGCAAGTTTCATTGCATCATTCTTTGATTTTTTACGAACAGACATTGGAGCAATCATAACATTCTCCAGTACTGTCTTATGCGGAAACAAATTAAATCTCTGGAATACCATTCCCATCTCTAAGAGCATAGCCTTTTGCTTATCCGCTGCAATTCGATGTAATGTTTTATTATGCTCTCTATGAAGAAATAATTCATCATTAATAAATATCTTTCCGCTTGTAATCTTCTCCAACTGATTTAAGGAACGAAGGTAAGTCGATTTACCGGCTCCGGAAGGTCCGATGATACAGATAACTTCACCCTTCTTTACTTCCAGATTAATATCTTTCAGCACTTCCAACGCTCCAAATGACTTACTAACATGCTCTGTTTTTAATATATATTCATATTCGCTCATAGCTGCCTCCTATTCATAAATTGAGAGTCTCTTCTCAACTTTACCAAAGATATATGTAAATATCGCAGTTATGATCAGATAAATGATAAGAGCCGGTATAAATACCAAATAATTACCTTCACTTGTCATAATTGTTTTTGAAATCGTCGTAATATCCATCAGTGAGATTGCAAATACCAACGAAACATCCTTTATCATCATAACGAATTCATTACACAAAGGCGGTATCATTCTTCGAATTGACTGAGGAATAATAATCTTGCCCATTGTTTGTGCGTAATTCATTCCCAATGCTTTTGCTGCTTCATGCTGTCCTTTGTCAATTGATTGTATCGCTGCACGAACAATCTCTGCACAATAAGCAGCAGAGTTTAAGGAGAAAGCAATTAACGCTGCTAAGAATGCTCCCTTGTATACTGCTTCACCATCTACATTACTGAACAATCCGCTCCAGGAAAATCCAAATATCTGCGGTACAGAAAAATAAACCACAAAGAGCTGAATCAGTAATGGTGTTCCTCGAAAGAAAAAGATATACGCACTACATAATTTGCTGATAACGATATTCTTAGATATTTTACCAATTGCTAAAAATACACTCAATACAAAACCTATTATGATTGATAAAGTAGTAAGAAGTAAAGTTAGCTTCGCTCCATGCAAGAGATTTTGCCCACAACCAAGCATTCTATATGTATAATTCACCATCTGACCGCTAAACTTAGTAACTCCCTTATCCGCTTTGTAAATATGACCGCCAAAACCCAGATAAGATTCCTTTACTGCTTCTGCTCCTGCAGTGGAGAACGAGATGTAGTTAATCACACCCAAATCATTATACGTAGTAGTTAAACGCTTAATCTTACTTTTATTATCTTTTTCTATCAGCTGATGAACTTTAGTAGAAGCCTGATTTAACATTTCATCCTTCGATGGCTTCATCAAGGAAAGGGTTACTATTGCAGCCAAAACTGCCAATACAACAACGGCAACTATTTTTGATGAACGTCTCCATTTTTTAATGTCAACTATCCTATTTATAATCTTCATCCTTTATACCTGCTAACTCGCTTTTTTAGTGTATCTTTATTATTTTGTTGATTTAAACCAAGCTGCATAATTGTCATCGAGGAATCCTTCGGATTTTAATTCTGCAACTGCTTTATTTATCGCTGCCTGAAGAGCTGTATTATTCTTACCCATAGCAACACCGAATTGTTCCGGCTGGCTATCATCCTGGAATGCTTTCACATATTTATCAGGAGATTTAGCAAGATATCCGTCTGCAACTGTGGAATCAACAACAACTGCATCTACTTCCTTATTCTCTAACTGAGTGAAGCAGGTAGTAACCTTTTCGTTTGCAGAGATAGTACACTTAATCGTACCTGTACTCTTAAGATCAGACATCTTAACATCTGAGGTAGTTTCTTTTTGAACGGCAAGTGTCATTCCATCCAAATCTGTGAAGCTTTTGATTTTTCCAGTAAAGTCAGGACGTACAACTACTGCCTGATAATTATTTATGTACGGATCAGAGAAAAGCATCGTTTCTTTTCTATCATTGGTAATAGTTACAGCTGAGATTACAACATCATAATTCTTATCGATACCAGCAAAAATACCATCCCAAGCAGTATTAATAAAATTGACCTTTAAACCGAGCTTATCTGCAACTGCAGTAGCAAAATCAACATCAAATCCTACCGGTGTTTTTCCGTCTTCAGCAAAATCCTCAAAAGGAGGATATCCTATTTCCACACCCACGGTTAAGGTTCCATCTTGCTTGAGTTTTACACCAGACATATCAATTGGTGCAGTAGTCGGTGTTGTAGCTGCATCCACCGCTGCTACTGTTGGAGTTGTTCCTGTTGTCGGTGTATCTGATTTCTCTTTCGTTCCACAGCCTGCTAATGAAAATACCATCGCTGTAGCTAATGCAAATGCTAAAAATCTTTTTTTCATAATTTTTCCTCCTAATAAAAATAGGAGTCCCACTATAATTAGTCAAACTCCTTCGCCATAATGAAAAATTAGCACATCTTCTTTTCTCTGTCAATAGATATTAGGAAAAATACTTTATAAATTTAATTTGTTACAGTGGGACAACTTTAAAATTTTAAACTATCGCATCCCTAAATCAAGAAAATAAGCTTATCTAGGTTAATTTTTGTAAATTTAGGAATTCTTCTATCTATTTTGTATATATTTGATTTCCCATTCAATTAAGGGACAATTATATCTTTTTTATTTCAAACGAGTTTCCATCCTTAATAAGTTAATTCTATTTTCCGAAATAAATAGCCCTACCAATATCAAACCGGCACCAAATACCGCAATACCTGTTAGGCTCTCGTGTAAAATTAATCTTGAGGTTAGAACTGTTATTACCGGAACCATATAAATATAGATACTGGTTCGTACTGCTCCCAATATTTTCACTGCATAATTCCAGGTTACAAAACAGAGTGCTGATGCTCCTATTCCGAGAAATGCAATATTCAATATATTCATCGGTTTAATGAATGGCACCGGACTAAATTCAAATCCAAATAGAAACATTGCTGGTATCATGGTGAAAATTCCATAAACAAAGGTTCTCCTTGTTGCCTGAATGGTGTTGTAACCATATCCACTGATTTGCTTAGTAAGTACAGAATAACAAGCCCATACGAACGCCGCCAACAAAGCCAAGATATCCCCTAATGGGTTTAAATGTACTTTCGAACCATTAAAGCTAACAAAATAAATTCCAATCATCGCAATTACGAATCCGACATAAAAGTTACCGTGTAAATCATCCTTATTTTTTAAGAAGATCCTTGATAGTATCGCTGTAAAAAAAGGTGCTACAGTAATAATTACTCCTACATTCGATGCTAATGTATAAGTCAAAGCAATGTTCTCAAGCATATAATACATGCCTATACCGCAAATCCCTGCAAGTATAAATGTTACTTCATGTCTTCGTTCTTTAACCTTCATCCTATGCGGATATACCCCTAGTAATACAATCAGACCTATCAAAAATCGGTAAAACAGTATCTCCATCGGTTGAAAATCACGCAATAAAATCTTCGTAGATATATAGGTAGTTGCCCATAAAACAATGGTAATAAACGCTAAGATATGCCCTTTTGAATCTTCATTTTTCATAATGCTACTCCTGTTTTACTTATTCTCTTTATTTAGAAAGATTTCGCGATATGTTCCAGGCGTTAACCCAATAAACATATTAAAAAAATTAGTGAAATGACTTTGATCTGAAAATCCAGTCTTAAGTGCAACCTCAATCGGTGCAATCCCTTGCTCTAGCAAATACTTTGCCTTATTCACACGTACCGTTTGAAGATATCGGTAAGGAGTCACACCCTTCCCCTTTGTAAAGGCACGCAACAAAGTAGATTTACTTAGATTCGTGCATTTACAAAGCTGTTCCAGATAAATAGGCTCCGCATAATGCTGCTCCATGTAATTACACGCCTCTTCGATTTCCATAGAGCATTCTGGGATACAACTGTCAAAGGGCTGGCCATACTTTTCTATAATTCTGCTTATTAATAACAAAAGATTTTCTTCTTTCTCGAAATCCTGCGTTCCATCCATTATGGTTTTATGTAATAATTGTATATAACAAGCTAATTCCTCATCCCTCACAACATTTACCGAAAATCCGGGTAGCTCCTGCTTACCGGTTAATTCTTCGGTCAATTCCATCATAACCTGTTTCGAGATATTAATTCCTCTATAATTCATTGGCCTATCACCAAATTGAGAACAGGCATGATTATCACCAGGATTAAATAGTATAATATCTCCCTGATTGACTGTATACACCTTCCCCTTTGTTGACAACTGACGCTGCCCATCTTCCATATACCCAATTACAAAGTATTCATGAAAATGATTTGGAAATCCTTGAACGACCCCGCCCAAATGATAAGCTTCTATTCGCAAATCTTCATCATAGCAAATTGTACGTGTTTCTTTCTTCATTCTGAAATCCATCTCCTTCAAACACTATCGTCCACATTAGCCAGTTTCATCTCCTCCGGCCGATTACTATATCATTGTATCTCTATACTATCATCATTTCTTGTATAATATCTTCATAATGATTTATTTTTGAAGATAATTCTTTATTAAAGGGAATGCGTTATATTCTCTCATAATAAGAAAAGAGCGTTCCACCGTTTCGTGTTACGCTCATAATTACAGCTTATTATATTAAAACCTTTTTCACCTCATCCAAACCCACTCTTATGACAAAATCATAAAATGTTTCTTCATTTTGGCGACGCATTTTGAAAAATAGTAAAATCTTTTCTATCACAATATGTGCTTCGGTTGATTTTACACGGCAGCCTAAGTTCTCAGCAAATCTTCCTTCATTTTTTAAGGAACCACCTACCCATATCGTAAATCCTTCCTCAGTACCAATTTCTGTTTTGACCAGTGCACCCTGAAGGCTGATGTCCGCAATTTGTTTTTGTCCGCAGGAATTCGGGCAACCGGTAATATGAATTCGTACCGGTGTATCGAGTTGTACGTTGCTCTTCAAATATTTGATAATATGCGCTGCTCTTTGCTTTGTTTCTACAATAGCCAAGTTACAGTATTCTTTTCCTGTGCAAGCAATCATGTGTCCTGCAAAAGTTTCCGGACTTGGGGAAAATCGTTTCAATATATCCTTCCTTAATAAAGATGGTAATTTATCGTTATTAATTCCTGATATTATGATATTTTGTGATAATGTCGTTCTAAGAGAACCATCTCCGTATTCTTTGGCAATCTCACCCAACTGTTGTAACTCCTCTGCAGTAATTTCTCCAAGCAATACATGAATTCCGATATAACTTTTATTCTCCTGTCTTTGAGGATGGACACCATAAAAGTAGGAGGCATTCCAATCAATCAGTTTATCGTCACCGCTGCTTTCCATGTGACCGATTAATTCTACCAATTTATCTTTAAACCGTTCAGCTCCCCAATCTGCCATCAGAAACTTTAACCTGGAATGATTTCTTTTTTCTCTGTATCCATAATCCCTGAATATTGTACATACTCCAACTGCTACTTTTAATATCTCATCCGGTTTAACAAACACATCCAGTCTTTGTGCAAACATAGGATTTGCCGATAGCCCACCGCCAACCCATACATGAAATCCGCAAATCTTATTGCCATTAATTACTTTTGTTGCAGGTGTAAAAGCCAAATCATTAATTCTTGCATGCGCCGGATTATTGATACCGGAAGATATTGATATCTTGAATTTACGAGGAAGATTAGAAAAATCTTTATTAAGTAGAAAGAATCGATTTACTTCCTGCACGATGTTTGTTGTGTCAATTAGTTCATCCTTATCAATCCCTGCAAGGGGATTACCGACTATCGTTCTTGGACAATCACCACAGGCTTCAAAGGAACTCAATCCACATGCTTCTAGCCTGTTAAATATCTCCGGCAGATCTTCAATCTGAATCCAGTGGAATTGTATCGCACCTCTTGTAGTTATGTTTGCCCTTCCACGGCCAAAATCTTTTGCAATTCCTGCTAACACCTCGACTTGTTGAACATAAACAATTCCGGTATTAATCCGAACTCTCAGCATAAAATAACCGTTTCTTGGTTTTTGTTCATACACTCCAGCCCATTTCAATCGATTCATATCCTCAGGCGTAATGGAAGAATATCCTTCCCTAGAATATTTATCCACTATTGTTTTTATCACATCCAACCCATCTTTTTTGAGTTTGATATATTCCACGTCATTTAAATTATCCTTATTTGACCAGCTTGCTTCATAAGCCATATTGATAACCCTGCCTTTCCACAAATTTTCTAAAGTATCATTGAAGCATACCATACTAATCATGATAATTATGTTGCTTGGGCTACACATTTTATAGCTGTTATAAGTTTAAATATGTGTCCTTAACTAGAAGTGCATCTTTTTCAACCAAGGGACCTTCTAATATCACACAACCCTTCACCTCAAAATCCTTTAACGCTTTTAAAAGATTAATAAAATTGAAATCACTATCTTTAAGTGGAAGATGATGCTTTTCACCCTTTTCATCATAATGAATACCACCTAGATGAATATGCATATCATCAAGTGCGTTTCTTCCGAGCTCATCCTGAATGTATTGTAATATTTTAGCAAAATCCTGATAAGTTTTTAATGCTCCATTTCCTCTTGCATGTACATGAGCAAAATCAATACAGGGTTTACAGGTTTTCACCTCTTTACATAAAGAAACCAACTCTTCTACTGTACCAAATTGAGTTCTCTTACCGGTCGTCTCCAATCGATAGTCAATTCCATTATCCGGAAGCTTGAGTAGGTTTTCTTTAATCCTCTGATATGTATCTTCTTTTGATTCGTTTAGATAAAATCCGGGATGAAAGATTAAACTCCGTCCCTCAACCATAGATAATCCTTCTGCTCCTTTTATAATTCTTTGAATAGATTGTTCCTGTTTTTCTATATCCTCTGCATTCAGATTAATATAGTAGGAGCCATGTGCTGATAAATAGAACTCGTTTTCTAATTTACTTTCTAAAATACGATCCATGTTATTTTGCGTAACATTTACACTGCGAACAAATAGGAGTTCCATTGCATCTAGTCCAATTGATTTCGCATACTGAATTCCCAAAGCATAATTCATATTTTTTAATCCGCTATAGATGGGTAGCCCTGATATTCCAAATATTAGTTTTTCCATTTATTGCTCCATTTCTGTCTCAAATTGTTGTCCGAATTATAGTAAGGTTAGTATTAAGCTCTTCCCGTAAAATTAAGACCAACCGTGCCAATTAAAATCATAGTAATAAATATGATCTTGGATAGACTTAAGGATTCCTTAAAACATATCACCCCTATTACTTCAATTGCTGTAATTCCAAGACCTGACCATATCGCATATACCACACCGATATCTAAGCGTTTTAGAGTCATGGATAAAAAAACTAGACTTAGTACATAGGAAGACAACATTATGACAGTTTTAAAGTCAATTAAGTTATGAATCACTTTAAGTAATGATGTTCCAATAACTTCAAATATAATAGCTAGGCACAAAAACAACCAACTCATTCTAGTCACCTCTATTCACATTAACACTTATTCCAAATTACGTAATATGTTTTTCCAATTGTAACATTGCCATTTCAATGCGTCAAATTCTTTCTATTTCATAAGAATTCATATATTTCCACATAGCAATGTAACATTGTGTCATATTTTGTCATATCATGAATTGTAATATAATTTCGTTATCATATTACCAAGAAAAATGGAGAGGTGTTTCAAATGAGTGATTTTAAGAATAGTTCATCGAAAGGTTATTCGTATTACAACGTTAGTTCCAAATCAGGCAGTAGTTCCAGTAGATCTGATTACAGCAAAAACTATAGCAAGAGCAAATGCCATAAGAAACCATCCAAATGTTATAGCTTGCCCTTTGATATATCATACTTTAAGCCTTATTTAGATTTTGCAAATGCTCCATGCTGCAAATCCTATAGTAAATCATCAAGTAGTTCATCAAGTAGTACCTATAGTAGCTCGAGTGATAGTTCTTCCAGTAAATCTCATAGTAGTTCCTATAGTGATCCATTTAGTAAGTCTTCAAGCTCTGACAGCAGTATCTACAATCCTTGTGGTAGCTCCTCCAGTAAGTCTTCAAGCTCTGACAGCAGTATCTACAATCCTTGTGGTAGCTCCTCCAGTAAGTCTTCAAGCTCTGACAGCAGTATCTACAATCC
>JAEVYT010000012.1 GCA_023392615.1 Bacillota bacterium
ACCTTGAGGTCTGTTACCTTGATATCCTTCACCTTGAGGTCTGTTACCCTGGTATCCCTGACCCTGAGGTCTGTTACCCTGATATCCCTGACCCTGAGGTCTGTTACCCTGATATCCTCCACCTTGAGGTCTATTACCCTGATATCCTTCACCCTGAGGTCTATTACCTTGATAACCTTCACCCTGAGGTCTAGAATCTCTTCTTTGACCTTGGTATCCCTGGCCTGCTGGTCTTTGACCATAATTATTATTCTGTCCCTGTTCTCCAGTGTTTCTTACTGTGGTGTTCGGGCTCTGATATGCAGAAGATTCTGCAGATGTATTCTGCTGATCTTCAGATCCATGCTGTCCTTGATTCATTACGCCTTGTCCTCCTGCGGGTCTTTGTCCGGGTGCCCCCTGTTGCCCTTGTTCAAATGGTTTTTGACCAATTTGTCTATGTCCCTGTCTATCATTACTTTGGACGGTTGATTGTGCCGGTTTTGGATTGCCTTGTCGGTTGTGCGACGGTGTTACCGGTTTGTCTGTGGTATGAGTATTCGCCTTACTTTGCGCCACTTCATTCACCGGTTTTGGCTCCTTATTTGATTTTACAAAATGGTTTTTTATATATGCAACTTCATTATCTTCTAATGCACTGCTATGTGTTTTTTTCACTCCAAAGCTCTTTTCTACAAAGTCAAGAATGTCTTTGCTTTCTATAGAACCATGAGTTATATTATTTATCTCATTTTTAAGCTCAAATATCTTCTTTTTTGCCATACTTACTACCTCCGTTCGTATCACCCGTTTTCAGTTGCTTTTCTATTGCATTTGCCAAACCTTTATCAAGCACTGCTAAAGATGCTCTAAACTCTTTACCCATTGCATGACCCAAGTCGTCTTTTATACCAAAAAAGTAAATTGGCACATTATAGTAAGTACACATGTTGGTAAACATTTTTTTTGTATTGTCCGAAGCATCATCTGCTACAATTACTAATGCAGCTTTATGTTCTTTTACAGCCTTTTCGGTTGAAAATTCGCCACTCGCTACATTCCCTGATTTCGTCGCAATTCCTAACAGGTTAAATATTTTCTTGTTTTCCGGATTCAAGTAAAATCATCTCCTTCTCCAATGTCTCTATTACTTCCTTAGGAATGCTGACTTTAAGAGAGCGCTCAAGTCCTCTGGTTTTAATCGCTTTTTGTAAACAGCCAAGCGAACAGCATATATAAGCGCCACGTCCATTCTTTTTACCGGTGGTATCAATAATTATCTCATCCTCCGGCGTTTTTAAGACACGAATCATTTCTTTTTTTGTTTTCATTTCTCCGCATCCGGTACACATTCTTAATGGTAATTTCTTTGCCATTTAATCTTTCACATCCTTAATATCACATAACCTATTATCCTTTGAATTAGTTCGTACCGACAATATCGAAGGTACAAACTTTTAAATGTGAAAATTGGTTTTTATTTTCACATTAATATCCAATGCTCTGTGATTCACTCTTGATATCTATCTTAAAGCCGGTCAATTTCGCTGCAAGTCTCGCATTCTGTCCTTCTTTACCGATTGCAAGTGATAATTGATAATCAGGCACAATGACTCTAGCACTCTTTTCGGTCTCATCTACTGTAACTGACACAACCTTAGCTGGACTGAGTGCATTCTCGATTAACTTCTCTGGGTCATCGCTCCAGTTTATAATATCAATCTTCTCATTACGAAGCTCACTTACAATTGTGTTAACTCTTGCACCATTAAGGCCAACACAAGCGCCAACTGCATCAACATCAGGATTATTGCTCCATACTGCCATCTTAGTTCTGGAACCTGCTTCTCTGGAAATACTTTTAATTTCCACAGTTCCATCCTGAATTTCAGTTACTTCTGCCTCAAATAATCTCTTTACAAGTTCCGGATGAGTTCTGGACACCGTAATTCTAGGACCTTTTGTTGTATCCTTTACTTCAAGAACATATAATTTTATACGATCAGTTGGACGGAATACTTCTCCTCTTACCTGTTCGCTTTCCGTTAAGATTGCATCAACCTTACCAAGATTGATACTTACATTATTTCCTACGTAGCGCTGTACGATACCAGTTACGATATCCTTTTCTTTTCCGCTATACTGTGTAAATAATACTTTTCTTTCTTCTTCACGAATCTTTTGAACCACGACCTGCTTTGCTTTCTGAGCAGCAATACGTCCAAAATTCTTCGGAGTCACTTCGATCGGTACAATATCTCCGAGTTCTTTTTTTGCATCCTTCATTTTTGCCTGCGCAAGGCTAATTTGCATAACCGGATCAGTAACTTCATCCACAACTTCTTTCATTGCGTATACATTTACCGCACCTGTGATACGATCAATATTAACCTTTATATTATCCGCTCTGCCGTAATTATTCTTACATGCAGCTACCAATGAATTTTCCAATGCCTCAAGTAAAATTTCTTTGCTAATGTCTTTTTCCTTTTCAATTTGATTTAAAGCTTCAATCAGTTCTCTGTTACCATCCATTTTTCAATATCCTCCTTATTTTCATTAGAATTTTGACTTTAAAAGTCAAAGGTTAATCTCACAATTGCAATATCAGCACGATTAAATACAGAAGATGAACCATCTTCCAGTTCTATAGTAATTGTATCCTGATCATATGCTGTCAGAATACCGACGAACTCTTTCTTCTTATTAATACCTTTATATAGTTTTAGTTCAACTTCTTCCCCGATACTTTTTTCAAAATGTTTATCTCTTTTTAATTGTCTTCCAAGTCCGGGTGAACTCACTTCAAGAATGTAGGAATCCGGAATAAAATCATGCTTATCAAGTAATTCACTTAATGCTCTGCTTACAAGTTCACAATCATCGATGGAGATACCGTTTTCTTTATCGATATAAACTCTTAAAAACCAATTGCTGCCTTCCTTTACATACTCAACATCATAAAGCTCGAATTGATTTGTTGACAGGATCGGTTGTAAAAGTTTTTCTGTCCTTTGTTCATATTCTTCGTGTTTTGTCATTCAAATCCCTACTTTCCTAGTCAAATCATGTTTTCATACAACTGCTAAGCAAAGAATAAGAGTGGACTTTCGTCCACTCCTTAATTAGTCTTATCATTTAGCACATCTGTTATTATAACAAACGTATCCAATAATTGCAAGTATTAATTTTGATTAAATCTCTGAAGGAATTCTTTTGTTCTCTCATTATAAGTATTCACAAATACTTCCTCCGGAGTTCCTTCCTCAACTACAACACCTTGATCCATGAATATTACCTTATCAGCAACATCTCTTGCAAATGCCATCTCATGAGTAACAATAACCATCGTTATCTTCTCTTTTGCGAGTTCACGAATTACCTTTAATATTTCACCGGTTAGTTCCGGATCAAGTGCGGAAGTCGGCTCATCAAAGAAAAGAATACGAGGATTTAATGCGAGCGCCCTTGCAATCGCAACTCTTTGCTGCTGTCCACCTGACATTTCACAAGGATATGCATTAGCCCGATCTTCCAAATTCATTTTTCGCAATAATTCCATCGCTTTATCTTGAGCTGTGTCCTTAGCAATACCAAGAACCTTAACCTGAGCATCCACGATATTGTGTAAAACTGAAAAATGCGGGAAAAGATTAAAGTTTTGAAAAACAAGACCTACCTCCAATATAATTTCATGCAAGGTTTTGGGATCTGCGTAACCCGTTCCGGAGAGTGTATCAACCATCTGCTTTCCACAAACTTCAATTCTACCATGATCTACTCGCTCAAGCTGTGTAAGACATCTGAGTAAGGTAGATTTACCTGATCCGGACGGACCGATAATTGCAACTACTTTTCCTTCTTCAACAGCTAACGATATATCTTTCAGCACTTGAGTGCCGTCAAATTTTTTACTAATATTATCTGCCTTTAATAACATGATATCCTCCACTTTATCTTGTGTCTTACGAGTTAGTTACGATAATAATCTAATTTTTTCTCAATTAATTTAAAGGTAATCTCAACTATAGTGTTCATAATTAAGTAGAATAATCCGGCAACCATAATTGGGACAATTGAAAAATATTTAGCTCCTGCTGTTGAAGCTACTTTGTATAGCTCAATAACGGAGATAACCTGTGCCAAGGATGTATCCTTAACCAAAGTCATCAATTCATTACCGACTGATGGTATAACTATTTTTACAACCTGTGGCATAACAATCCGTATAAAAGTTTGGGATTTTGTATAACCCAATACCTTTGCTGCTTCATATTGTCCTTTTGCTATGGAGGCAATACCACCACGGAATATTTCTCCAAAGTATGCAGCATAATTGATTGAAAACGCCAGTACGCACGGAATCATTCTATATGAATATTTAATATCAAATAAATACGATGGCGCATACATAAAAAATATCAATTGAAGCATCAACGGAGTTCCGCGAAAGATCAACTGATAGATTCGAATCGGTAAACTTATAATTCGAAATCTGCTTTTCCGCCCTAAGGCAACAAGAAATCCTAATGGTATTGAAAACAGTATCGTCAGAAAAAATATTTCAAGCGTGGTCACGCTTCCTATTAACATATTATGTACAAGTGTGTCTATCGGCACCCTATCAATCTTCATAAAAATCTCCATTCTATCGATTAAAAAACATAAAGCAACTCTTCATTAACCAAAACTAATGCCACTATATTCTTCGATATTTCATTTAAAGTAATAAATAATTCCTTTTCTATGTTCTGATACTTTACCATATTACCACAACGTTGCGTCGATTTCAATTCATAAATCTTCAAATTGGCACAGTAATAAACTGTAAGATTGATAATACAAAGTTAACTATATTTTATGTAAAAGGATATTCTCTCATCAGATTTAAAAATAATTTCTGAATATTATAATTGACTTTTTTAATGTCTATGAATTAAAATAGTTGCATATACAACTGTTGTAGATACAACATATAAGGAGGGTGAAATGTTTATCACTGATTTATCCATTCTCACAAGATACAGCCGCACATTTTTCGAACGAAGATTACGTGATATCAATATTGGTTTTAACGAGCAGCTTATCTTACAATATCTTTATAAATGCGAAAATGTGAATCAAGATACGATCGCAAAGCATTTCATGCTGGATAAAGGATCTATCGCTAAAACTCTTAACAAATTGGAAAAAAAGAATCTAATTAACCGCTTGGATAACCCCAATAACAAACGTGAAAAGCTTATCATCATAACAAAAGATGCAAAAAAAATAATGGGTCAGGTAGGTGAAGAGTTACAGATTTGGCATGAATATCTATTCGAAGGGATAACAAAAGAGGAAATTGCTGAATTTAACAGAATTCTCTCAAAGATGTCCGCGAACGCGGTAAAAGTAATAGACGGAAGGAGTATGATTAATGAAGACAAAAAAACAGGATAAAAATTTAGGTCTTATCGTAGCAGTTTATTTATTAGGTATTTTTATGGGTGCGATCGATACTGGTATTGTTACTCCAGCAAGAACTGTAATTCAGAATTTTTTAGACATAGATGCAAATACCGGTATTTGGATGATTACGATGTACACACTTGCTTATGCAGCCAGCATCCCTGTCATGGGAAAACTTGCCGATAAATTCGGAAGGAAATATATCTACCTACTTAGCATTGCATTATTTGGTATCGGTTCCCTCTTCTGCGGTTTATCTCAGGATTTTAAAAGCTTCCCTATCCTACTAATCGCACGCGCGGTACAGGCGATCGGCGGAGGAGGAATTGTTCCGATTGCAAATGCTGAATTTGCAACAACCTTTCCAAAAGAAAAACGTGGTATGGCACTTGGTTTAATTGGTGGTGTATATGGAATTGCAAATATTCTTGGAGCATCTGCAGGAAGTGCAATACTTGATTTGTTTGGAACGAATAATTGGCAGTTTATCTTCTATGTTAATGTTCCAATCACCATATTTATCATTATCGCCGGAATATTTACCTTAACTAATTCAAAGGAAGAAAACGTAAAGAAGATTGATTATTTCGGTATTACAATCTTAGTTGTAATGATTCTTTGTCTGTTATATGGACTCAAGAATATAGACTTCTTTCAATTTGGTGATTCCATCACCAGCACAAAAGTTTATCCTTTTTTGATCGGATTTATAGTACTACTTCCCTTCTTCCTATTAGCTGAGTCAAAGGCAGAGGATCCGGTTATCAACTTACAATATTTCAAAAAGTTTTCAATTATTGTAACATTAATTCTATCTTTTATCACTGGAGTTATATTGATGGGTATGATTTTTGTTCCACAATTTTCAGAAAATGCCATAAAAATCGCCTCCGGTAAGGGTGGATATTTTGTATTTATCTTAGGGCTTTTTGCCGGGATTGGCGCTCCTATATCCGGAAAATTAATTGATAAATTCGGGGTAAAACCGGTGCTAGGCCTAGGCTTTCTCTTATCTGGCGCAGGCTCATTATTTCTCATACTTATTACCACAAACTATCCAAACCTTTTGACTGTTTTTATCAGTCTTATATTAGTAGGAACCGGAATCGGGTTTACAATGGGTACACCGATTAATTATATGATGCTTGAAAACACGAAGAAAGAAGAAGCAACCTCCGCTCTGGCAACTGTATCTCTAATACGATCCATCGGTACTGCGATTGCCCCCGCTATTATGGTTGGATTCATCTCTCATGCAGGTGCATCGATTCAAGGAAATGTAATGGAATTGCTACCAAGTGAAATAAAGGTTCCTCCTCTTCCTTATGCACAGGAATTAACTGATCGCTTCAACGAATTAAAATACGATCCAAACATGAAGGATAAACTATCAGGAGTTGAATTCCCGGATCTTACTTCCATGCAAACTATTAAAATTAATATGAGCTCTACAAATAACAACATAAAAATCCCTGAGAAAACACTTGAACTCCTTAAATCCTCTGATGTCACAACCATTACTAAAAACCTTAAAACCTTCTCCACTGCTATCTTTGAATTAATGACACCGGATCTTACCTCAAAGATACAAGACGGAGTACAAAACGGAATCGACAGCTTAGAATCCGGTGTGTCAGGATTGGATATGGGAATACAGGGAGTAGAGGCAACACTTAACACAACAGAAGCTCCCCAAAAAACCGGACTCCAAATGCAGTTAAAATCTATGAAGGCGGCAAAGGAGTCCATGAAAGATACAATCAACAAAATGACAACATTAAAAAATGCAGTACCAAAATCATTTGAAACTGCTAGCAAAGATTACCTTAAGAAAATCGACCAATTGGGCGGAAAGATAGAACAGAAATTCCAAGATACATTAAATACCGGTTTCCAACAGGTTTATCTTACCGTATTAATCTCATCGATATTAGGAATATTACTACTAATCTTTTATCGTCCACTGAAAGAAGAAAAGGTATAGTTCTTCTATTATCAAATACAATATTAAAAGCGTGTGAATACAGTCCAAATAAAGTACGAGGTACTTAAGGATATATTCACACGCTTTTAATTTAAAGTACAAATACATCATTGCATACTTCGACTAAACGGAAGCGTGTTGCGATGGAATATGATTTCTATTGCATATTCTATAACTATCCTAATTGACGTTTCATTAAGTAAATGGCATTTGATCCACTTACTAACAATCAAATTAGTATCAAAATCTTTATAAAAAATTACACTCTGTCACAACTTATGGTTGAAATTTATTATTTTTTGAGCAGAGTAAATAATACTCTGCTCAATTGATTCATATAGTTCGCTATTGTGAAATATAATGAAACATTTATTTTATAATTATTTATTTTGCACAAATTGCCTTCTTAATTAAAAATACCATTCCAGCAACAACGCCAACACATACTAAGCTAAGTATGGCTCCCATAACAATATTTTTACTTTCAAACGACTGTATCGAAAGAAAAGTAAAAAGGGCTATAAATGGTATAAACATTGCACCAATAATAAGAAAACGTATAGAGATATGTATTTTTTTATTTTGAGTTACTGACAACAACAGTTCAAAAATCCCCTCCAATATTGCACCAAATATTTCTTCCATTTCAACACCACCTAATATAAGTAATCTTTAATTCAACCTTACCAACTATTATGAATTATTTATAATACATATATGCCATATTTTGCTATATCTTTTTAGAATTATTTTCTAAACATTAATTGGTATTGCAGGACGTATAGATTTACTTACGTGCTTTATCAGTTTTATAAATATGAACATTTCTTGATATATGGTCAATACAACCACAATGAGGACATACAAATCCAGAAGTGAAACGTTCATCTTTAGCAAACTTTTCTAAGACATTATCATTAGATATCTGATATGAAATCATTGAGTAGAGCTTTTTCTGTTCTTGTGCCGAAAGTTTACTGTATAATTTAAATACATCACTTATATCTGACATATAATATCCCCTCCTTCATTATTTATGGGCATATTATAGCATATTTTAAAAGGTATAACAAAAAATCGTTCTTTATTCAACAATAAGTTGTGACAGAGCCAAAAATTAAAACGTCAATATGCACAAGACTACGTTTATCTGTAGAATTGCGACACATATATTCTTAAGCAACTTTATGAAGTCGTTGGTGCTTAGGCTACGTGTTTTACAGCCTTATGCACCACTACGTACCTCATCCAAGCGAGAGCGTGTTGCGATGGAAATATATTTCGGAATTATCAAGAACTTTATTATTGTATATTGACGATTATAAAACAGAAACAATAATCTCTGTAATTTAATCAACAATACACAAAAGTCAAAAGCCTACAATCATATAAAGTAGTCAATTTTCACAACTAAAAAATGATGCAATAGTAATCATAATTTCATAAGCAACTGTATGAAGTCGTTGGTGTTTAGGCTGCGTGTTTTGCAGCCTTATGCACCACTACGTACTTCATCCAAGCGAGAGCGTGTTGCGATGGAATATGATTACTATTGCATCTTCATTAATTATCCAAATTGACGTTAGTCAAAGTAAAAGGCTTTTGACCTCAATTCATATCTATTGAATTGTAGTAACATCAGTCCCAAACCATTTCTTTGAAATCTCAGCAACTTTGCCTTCTGCTTTTAATTCCTTCAACGCATTCCAAACCTTATCGCATAGTTCCTGATTACCTTTTTTAAATCCGATTGCATATTTATCCTCTAATAACGAATCCGCAAGAACTTTATAATCCTTACCACCTTTTTGGTTCGCGTAGTTTGCTACAACGGAGTCCATCAAAACAGCATCAGAATTACCGCTATCCAAATCAAGAAGTGCGGTGTTGTAGTTATCAAACGGATTGATTTTTCCTAAGGAATCTTTCAGTTCTTTGTTTTCCGATGCATCTAATAACTCCGCTGCTGCTGACCCTCCTTGTAAAGCAAGTTTCTTACCTGCCATATCCTTTGAGGATTGGATATTGCTATCTTTCTTTACTACTAATGCGATATCATTCTTCATATAAGATTGAGATAATGTCATTTGATCCTTATTATCTTTCGTTACAGAAAGACCATTCCAGATACAATCAATGTTATTTGTATTTAATTCATTCACCTTAGCTTCCCAAGAGATAGGCTGAGCAACAAATTTCATATTTAACTTTTCGCAAACCGCTTTCGCCAAATCAATATCAAAACCAACAATATTGTTATTATCATCTCGAAATCCCATAGGGGTAAACGTATCATCAAGCCCTACTACCAGCTTATTGCCTTCTTCCTTTTTACCACATGCCGCTAATCCAAGTATCATAATTGATACCATTATGAAACATAATATTTTTTTCATCCTAATTCCTCCGATTTCCTGTTTTTAACTTTCCTGAATTATCACTTTACCATACTACCATGAGAACGTATTTATTTCAATCATAATTTTCATAAAATAGTATCAAATATAACTTAGTTGTAAATATAATACATATAAACATAAAAAATCAGCCCTCCGATTCGCATAATACTAATAAAATAAACGCATTACACCCCTCAGAAAGCTGTAGTTTTACAAATGAGATTTATTTAATAATTGTAATTTCATAATCCTTGTTAATCACCTAAAACATGCTTACCCTTATACATATGCTTATAATCACTTCTCTCAGTATCTGTCATATTCATATAGGTTCGATAATCCATATGACACTGTTCTAACACTGTTCCACAATGTAAACAAATTGCATCCGGTTTTCTGGATACCATTCTAAAATTATAGCACTTCGGGCATATATAAATTTTCAACATGTTACGTCCCTCCCATTGTGAAATACGCTTAAAATTATACCACATTTAGGAATTAATGTAAACCTCGTCTTGCTATTATGATTATAATTTTGTATATATTATATAATATATATTGTAGATTTGTCACAATATATATTGAATATTATTTTCGACGAATTATTCTACACTCTTTAACGATTCCACCATGTCGATCTTTCTCAATTTATAATACATCACTAAATTAACTAATATTGAAAATAATATCGTTAAAAGAAAGCTGTACACATAGCTGCTCATATATATGTTTCGACCAAACATTAACATATCTATCTCTGCGGTTATTATCACATAGTGATGTAGTAAAATTCCTATTAAAATCCCGAATAGTGCCCCGATAAAAGTTAATACGATATTTTCTCGGTATATATAAGCTGCCATTTCATTATTATAGAAGCCTAATACTTTTATCGTTGCTAGTTCCCTTCTACGCTCATTAATATTAATATTATTTAGATTATATAAAACGACAAAGGCTAGTGCCCCTGCCGAAATTATTAATATCCAGATCACTATATTTAAACTTGCCATTACATTCGTTAACATATTTTGATTATAGCTTGTATAAAATACACCGGTAGCTGCCTTATATTGCAATATATGATTTCCTACATTAAGTTGCTGTTTTTCTTCCATATTTGGCATCAGAAGAACATACTCATTGTAGTTTATCTCTGTATTAAAGATAGATTGATAAAGCTGTGGCGTCATATATAGATAATGCGCCATATAGTTTTCAGTAATTCCAGAAATCTTTACCTTACCTTCCTTACCTCCTTTCTTCAGTGTTATTACATCACCTACTTTTAGATTTAGTTTATTCGCAATTTGTTCCGTTAATACAACTCCGTTATTACCCAGCGTATACTCTTTATGGCCTACTCGGTTCCTTAACGTGATATAATTTTTTATCTGCGATGGATGTTCCGGTATATACAATGATACTGATTTTGTAATTCCATTAGATGAGATATCCAATGATTCATTTCTCATTCTCATCCAGGACTTTATTTCGCTTAGTTTATCAAGTTCTTGCTCCAGCTCCTTTTTCTGCCCCGGTGATGCCTTAGTATCTATAGCAACCGACGCATTATACATCATTATTTCATCATACTGCCTGGTATAGATAACATATATAGAATCCTTTAAACCGAATCCTACTAATAACAATGACATGCAACCACCAATTCCGATAATTGTCATAATAAAACGTTTCTTATATCGGAATAAATTTCTAGCAGTAGCTTTCCAGGTAAATCCTAAGTGATTCCAAAACAAAGGAATTCTTTCAAGAACAACACGTTTGCCGATCTTTGGTGCTTCTGGTCTCATTAGGTTAGCAGGCTTAGACAGTAATTCTTTATAACAAGCTAATAATGTAGCTAATTCAACGCAGAAAACAGATAGAAATGTTGCCATGACAAAGTAATACATATTAAATGGAGCAATTATTTCAGGAATATTAGCATAAAGTGACTTGTAAGCTGTTATGATTACTGTAGGAAGAACCTTTAAACCGACTGCAACTCCAAATAAACTTCCCCCAATTGTAGCAAGAAACGCATATAGAAGATATTTCATGGCAATTGACTTCTTCGTGTATCCCAATGCCTTTAATACACCAATTTGGGTTCGTTCTTCTTCCACCATACGTGTCATCGTAGTAAGGCTTATCAATGCAGCTATTAAAAAGAAAATAGCCGGAAAAACATTACCGATAGCACCGATACGATCGGCATTCTGTTCGTATTCAACATAAGCTTCAATACTATTCCGGTCAAGTATATACCATTTTGATTGTATGTTTCGTTGAGCTTGTTCACTCTGAATTGATTTCAAACGGTTTACTACTGTTTTTACTTTATCATTATATTTATCGGTATAAGTTGTCAGTTCTTTAGCACCACGTACCGATGCATAAATTGTTGTATATACTTTCATATTAAAAACTTCGGGAAGCACAACGATAAAGCTGTTTATCTTTCCGTTTCCGATTGATGTAGTACCACGTTGTGAGGATAGATAATATGGATTCGAGGCTATACCCACAATTGTGAATTTATCATTTTTCAGTGTATTACTTAATGCTTCATCCGTTCCTGAGGATATTTTTATCCGATCACCCAACTTATATTTTGTATTACTAATAAAATAAGAGTCTACCAATACTTCATCATTTTTCTCTGGAAATCTTCCTTCTTTTAATGTATATTTGTTTATTTTTTTCGTTAATGCATTTACTTTTAATACCAGTTCACTACCGCCAATATCACAAAGTACATCAGCTGAGTAAGTAGGTTCCACTAACTCTATACCAGGAATATCCGAAATCTCTTTGACGTCTTCATCGGTTAATCCCATTGCACTAAGAATACGTAGATCCATTAAGTTACTATTATCAAAATAAGAGTCCGCAGTCAATCTCATGTCCGGATTGGTAGCGCGAATACCTGCAAAGAACGCTACTCCTAAAGATACAATCAGGAATATAGATAAAAATCGATTCAGACTCATTTTTATCTCCATATAAAAATCTTTCCATAACGCTCGTTTTCTCATAGCACTCCTACCATTCTATTAAATCTATTGACATCGGTTGTTCGTTTTTCTTTATATCGTGAACTTTACCATTTTTAATTTTAATTACTCGGTCTGCCATCGGAACTAATGCAGAGTTGTGTGTAATTACAACAACTGTCATCTTTCCCTCCCTGCAGGTGTCCTGTAGTAATTTTAAAATTGATTTGCCGGTCTGATAATCCAATGCCCCGGTTGGTTCGTCACATAGAAGAAGTTTTGGATTTTTTGCTAATGCACGTGCTATTGCTACACGTTGTTGCTCCCCTCCGGATAATTGAGCTGGAAAGTTATACATACGCTCTCCTAATCCCACTTCTCTTAATACAGACTCAGCTTCAAGTGGTTCCATACAAATTTGTGTAGCAAGCTCCACATTTTCCTTTGCGGTAAGATTTTGAACTAGATTATAAAACTGAAACACAAAACCAATTTCGTCCCGTCTATACTTGGTCAATTGCTTCTCATTGTAATGTGCGATATCTGTATTTGCTACAAATACTGCTCCATCAGAAGCAGTATCCATTCCTCCAAGTATATTTAATACCGTAGTTTTTCCAGCGCCACTTGGACCAACTACAATAACAAACTCTCCCTCCAATATGGAGAATTCAACGCCGTCCAATGCATGAATTTCAATCTCACCCATTTTATAAGTTTTTCGAACTTTTTCTAACTTTATAAATTCATTTGTCATATCAACCATCCTAACTGTAAATCATTATTTTACTTTGGAATTCATTCATTTAATCAATTTTCTTATTGATAACTGAATTAATCTTTACCTCAACGAACATGAAGCACCTTCAAATTTATCCCTTTATTTTTACTTATATTTTTATATAATTTGCAAATGCTATCAATATCAACAATTATATTATGGACTTTATTACGAAATATATCAGTTAATGATTTAGGAGGTACTTATGCATATCTATAAGATTATCTTATCATCCTTGGCATCCTTAGGAGCCCTATTTATGTTTACAAAACTAATGGGAAATCGTGAAATGTCTCAAATGAGTATGTTTGACTATGTCAGTAGTATTGCCTTAGGTTCCATCGCCGGCGAGATGGCAGTCATGTCTACTGACAGTATTCTTGAGCCTTTTATATCGATGTTGATTTTTACAATCATAACTATTTCAATCTCATTTATTACTTGTAAATCGATTTATCTCCGAAGATTTTTCGAAGGACAATGTATCATATTATATCAGGATGGGCAGGTTTATGAAAAGAATCTATTAAAGGCAAAAATGGACGTGGATGAATTTCTCTCTGTTTGCAGAATATCAGGTTATTATGATCTTGAGGATGTTCACACAGTATTTCTTGAAACTAATGGTAAGGTCAGCATTCTTCCAACTGCATTAAAACGTCCATCCACACCAGAAGATTTCAATCTAAATCCGACTCAGAGCTTACCTCTGGCAAATGTCATTATTGATGGAAAGATATTAAATGACAATTTAAAAAGTACCGGCAAGAATGAAAAATGGGTTGAAAAGCAATTACAAAGCAACGGTGTTACAGATATCAGGGAAGTAATT
The DNA here is from genome assembly GCA_023392615.1 of Bacillota bacterium. Lineage (GTDB taxonomy): Bacteria > Bacillota > Clostridia > Lachnospirales > Lachnospiraceae > Mobilitalea. The sequence goes on from JAEVYT010000012.1 coordinate 14,429, forward strand.
CTAGCTACCTATGATGCCACTCAGAGCAAATTAAATGTTTATAAAAAGTTTCATAAAAAGATGCTTCGCGATATCTTTGAATGAAGGGCTATTTTGAATACTTTCACATTAGGTACAGTAATTGGCCGAGATATACTATTCCACTTTCCGGTTATCTCTTTCAGGTAATAGCATTATCTCGGCCAATTACCTGCTTATAGATAAATAAAAACGATATTTAATTTAATCAATATTTTAGTGTGAAAAAGCTAAGCGTTGAATTTTAACACCGAGACCTCTATTCATGAGGCTTATTCTATATGATTTTTAAATATGTACATCATAACGATCAATATAATTCATTAATCATATGATTTTCATTTTGAATTTTATTTTGATGATATTTTTTACATACTTTCTAGAACTTGTTGCATTCTTACTTACTCACCTCACAAATTCCGCAATAATTTATACTTCACTTATGGTTATAGTTATCCATATAAATACATAATATGTTACAAGTTGTTGATTACGAGGATGATCCAGAATATGCTCTCCAAACCGAAAGGAATCTATATAATTATCAGTGAATTCATTGTACTCTTTGTAATAGCCATAATCTCTATTAGTACAGGCGTAAAGCATGACAAAGCAATCTATGCTTCTTTGTATGATACGGACAAGAAATTCATTAAATGGGTCAGTTTTGATGTGTCCGAACGAGCAATGGAGGATGCATATGATTATGATATCAAATCGCAGAACGAAGCAGTAAAGCTTCACTGGATCGAACTACTTGCCTATCTTGGTTGTAAATATGGAGGCGATTTCTCAAGTTATCGTAAAAAGAATCTTGATGATCTGGTGAGTCAGCTGCAAAGCAAAAAAGAAACCATGAAGTCCCTAACGGATGGCATGAAATTTTATAGTTATTATTACGATGCCTATGATGCAGTATTAGGAGGGCTAGTTGGTAGTTATAAGGTTGAGGTAAAAGATGAAACAGCTCCAGGCGGTAAACGATGGGAGGAGAAATACGGATTAAAAGCTTATCTTCCGATTGCTAAGAATTATCCCTATAGTCATTTTGACGATTTTGGAGTATCCAGAAGTTACGGATTCAAAAGAAAACATCTAGGCCATGATATGATGGGTCAGGTAGGAACGCCGATTGTTGCGGTAGAATCCGGCACCATCGAAGCGCTCGGTTGGAATCAATATGGTGGATGGCGTATCGGTATTCGAAGCTTTGATAAGAAACGTTATTATTACTACGCACATTTACGAAAAAATTATCCCTATAATAAAGATCTTAAGGTAGGAAGTATTGTTCAAGCCGGAGACGTCATCGGATATCTTGGTCGTTCAGGATATAGCAGCAATGAAAATGTGAATAATATCAACACTCCTCATCTGCACTTTGGACTTCAGTTAATATTTGACGAATCACAAAAGGAAAGCAATAATGAGATTTGGGTGGATTGCTATAACTTAATTCAATTTTTAAGCCATAATCGATGTGAAACTTTAAAAGGCTTAGATACGAAGGAGTATCACCGAGTATATCAATATATCGATCCGATTGCAGAACATTATATTAATCATAGTATTTATAAGTATGATGATGACGAATTCAATATCAAGATATATGAATAAACTTTTTTAATGATAAAAAGCCATCTTTATTACCTTAACGAATGAACAATTCTTATGATAATATAAATGGCTTTTATAATGTGTTATTATATAATTTTTGTTTGTCCAGATATTCACATCAAAACTGTTTCTTAATTTTATCTCTTTTAATAAAGCACATAAACGCTAACAGCAACGGTATGATATATTCGAACAGCAAATTCAAATTAACAATGATACCTCGGTATAAATAATTAAATTCAAATTGAGTACTGCTTAAATAATAAGTTAGATAAAATATCAAAACAGTTAACGGTGCATATAAATATTTATACTCTTTTAAATTAAATAACCATTCGAAACATCGAACCAATATAATCGCAAATACACTAATCGCAATGAAATCTGATAAGATACAAATCAGAGTCACAAGCACTTCAAAACGTTCAAATACATTAAAAAACGATATACTTTTCACTGTAATATAGAATGGAAATGGTAAGCTCTTAGTTAAGCTGGGACCGGATATACCAAAGGTTAGTAATGTTATTATAAATACCAGCGCGGTAAAAACCCCCATACTAAACCATAATTTTCTTTTTTGCTCCTTCGTCACATTGATACCGAATTTATCTGCAAAAAATAATGCAATTATAATATTACCACCTACTGCCACAACATGCTTTGCACCTATTACGGTATTTTTTAAATGAATTGTAGATACCGGTAATAAATAATCAGTACGAATTCTTGATAAAGCACATACAAATAATATAACCAGCAATAGTATAACAGCCGACAAAGCAAGTTCTGAGAAGCGGAATATGGTTTTAATCCCTCTAACTAATGCATAAAAAACCAAAATAGCCATAATCACCATAAAGAAATCAGATCTGGTATTGGGCATCAATGTAAACTGCAAAGTCAAACTATAAATTGTTACCTTTGCAACAATTCCGATTAATATCCACAATAAATATGCTAAAATTAATATCTTTGAAAGAAAGGTACCAACCAGCTGGACCATTATTTCGTAAATATTGAGACCGGGGAAGGAATTAATTAACAATAACACAATCGCTGTTAACGGTATGGTAGCAATTACTGACCAAATCGGACTTAAATAACCACTTCTACCTGCCTCCAAAGCTAAAGCCTCGGGTATCTGTCTTAATATCGATGAGATGGAAATAAACAAAAACAGAAATGATACTTGTCTTAATGAAACTTCCCTATTCAATTACCTCACCTCATTTCATATATTTTTCCATAACCGAGGATAGGCTTGGAAGATAAGGATTTATTATATATAGAACTCCAAGTGATAACCCAAGAACTGAGAGTACAAAATATAAAGCTAAATTTCGTTTTTCCTTGAGTAGCTTGTCTTTTTGTTTTATGAATGTATAGATTATAGTAATTGAAAATATATATATCATACGAACCTCCAATCATCTTTCGCATTATTCTTCCCCTAGGATAAAGGATTTTGTAATTCTAGAATGTATATCAAACACATAATTTATATTTGATACTTCCTTGGACCAATTCTCTTTTATCCCTTTCCAATCAGAGTAATTTTGTTTTTCCACTAACCTAGCTAAATTAAGTATATCTAGCCCATTCAATTTAGAATAATCAATCGCTTTTTGAAGTGTTCCCTTAATATATCTATTTTGAGCTTTTGTTAATGAATTCAGATGATCCGTTGTAAAGATATTATCCTTCGTCAAAACTTCCTTCACCATCGTTTCAAAATTAAGCTTGATATTAACCGTAATCGCTTCATCTGCTATCTTGGTTTTAAGTTTCGTATTCGTATAAGTGATTAACATATTAACCTTATCATCATCAAGATAGACCGGATAATTCCTTATGATATTTCGAATAAAGTTCACACCATCCGAGGTATCTTTATCTAGATAATCCTTAAGTTTTAGTTTATTAAATACAGTATATCCTTCTATCTGATAACCTGATTTATCTGCTGTCAGATAAGGTATCATTGCACAGGAATAACTTTGTTTTGTGTCATTTAGCATATTTACAACCGTGTTATCCATTCTTGTCAGAAATTCTTTCTGCTTTTGCTCAATTGCCTCCAGATCCTCATGAATGGTCTGTTTGTTCTTCTGTCCTTCTTTAATAAAATCAGCAGCACTTTTCCCTTTTACAACATAGACGAGCCCTTCCATCTTTATTGTTTCTTCCCTTGTTAGAAAATCCAAGCTATCCAAAAGTCCTTTTTTTGCTGCACCTTCACCAATTAAAAATGTCCCAGTCTGTGCAAGTGTTATGGATTTTTTGTTTTTGTTTTTTAGATCTTCTAAAGCAGCAAAAGCAGTTTTACCTTTGCCTTCTGCTATTTTTTCCTGTGAAGCACCGCCCTTCTCAGGATCAGTACCTCCACCCACACTATATAACGCACATAATTTGTATTGGCCGTCTGTATAATCAATTCCTAAAGTTAATACCATATCAATCTCATCAATTTCTTTTCTACTGAAATCATGAGTGCATCCTCCAAATAAGAATGTAATCGATATAATGATAATAATAAATAAAATCAACTTTTTCATCTGCAATATGATCTCCCTGTCATTTTTGCTTAATTCGATTTTCAGGCACAATCTTTTGCGGTCTCTTTCTAAAATATTTAATAGGGAAACGGAATATCGTATCCTTATGATTGCTTTCATCAATATCCACAAATGGTGACATATAAGCGATTCCGTAATTATCTAAGCTACAAAGATGTGTCAATAAAAGAATGAGTCCAACTACTAATCCTAGAAAACCACCGATAGCAGCTAATAATGCAAATGCAAAACGAGTTACTCGAATACCGCTGCTCAAGTCCTGATTCGGTAATATAAAACCGGCGATACCTGCTAACGCAACAACTACTACCACAAGTGGAGATACGATATTAGCAGACACAGCAGCCTGTCCCACAACGATGCCTCCAAGAATGGACATTGCTGTACCTACGGCCTTTGGCAATCGAAGCCCTGCTTCTATTAATATCTCAAAAGCTATGAGCAATCCCAATACTTCGGTAGATGAAGAAAATGGTACATTTTGTTTTGCTGCCTGTGTCGATAAGGCTAATTGAACCGGAAACATCTGATTCTGATAAGTCGTTGCTGCAATGTAAAAAGCGGGTAAAAATAACGTCACAAGCATAGCAACATATCGAATCATACGTAAAGACGAGCCCACAATAAAATGATTAGCATAATCATCCGGTGACTGCATGAGCATAGCAAGCTGGCAAGGTAACAGATATACAAAAGGGATACCATCCACTATGATAGCGATTCTTCCATCGGATAAATTGGCTGATACTCGATCAGGCCTCTGGGTGTACATAATCTGAGGAAATAAGCTGAACTTATTCTCTATCAAATACTCTTCCATAAAAGCTGGTGTAGAGATATTATCTATATTTATGGCTTGTATTTTATCTCGAATTGTTTTAACCGTATCCATGTTGGCTATGTTACTAACATAACATAAGCATATATCTGTTTTTGATACAGTCCCTGCACTCATATGCTCTATTACTAGATATTCTGATCGTATTCTTCTTCTGATTAATGCCGTATTGATACGCATTACCTCAACAAAAGCATCCTTTGCTCCTTTCATTACTCCTTCTTCTTCCGGTGCGGATATTGATCTCTTTTCAAAGGTTCGTATATCAAAGATAATCGCCTTTTTCTCTCCATCAAAAAGAAACGCTACCATACCACTCATAACATACTTTAATACAAGCTGATAATCGTTCTCTTCCTGTGTGAACACATGGTACGCACCACCACTGAGCATATAGTCCATAACTGCTCGTTCTGTAAGACATTGTTTAAGATTGCCATCCATTAGTATGGATTGCAAGATTGCTTGATCTGTCAGCTGTGAATTGATCAAACCGTCTACACAGAATATATGAAAGGAAATATTATTTTGATTAATCTTGATAGGACGAACTAATACATCAGCACTTTTTGAGAACAGCTCTTTTATTTGCTGTGAATTGATTGTTTGTTCCATTCTCATTCCTGCTTTCCAAACTTTGTTTATTACTAAGTTATTCTTTCTTCAAAAATGAGGATTTATTCATGTTTTAAGAGATAAGAGATGAAAAGACGTTTGTTACAACGATATTAGTTGCCTACAACTTACCTGACTTATGATTAAATTAACATAACAAAAAAGGCCCTCATACTCAGAACATTTAACACGGTTCTACTCCCACCGCTAATGCTTCTGTTTTTGAGACAGCCTTTTTTTGTCACATTCATAATATAGTCTTTTTTACGCCCATGAACTTATCATGTTTTATTTCCCAAAGAAATCTTCTGCGATATCTTTTATATGTACCGGGTGTACCTTCCCCATTGCAATTCGTTTGAGAAAGTATTCTGCTTCCCCTTCATCATCCGTAAAATTTTCGAGGTAACTATAATGATTTTTATCATTGCTTCCCTCTATATAGCATTTTATGCTATAGTATGCATTTTCAAAAATCAAATGATATGTTACTTCTTTATCCTGTGTATTTACTTTTATTACTTTCGATTTAAATGATTGTTCTACCATATAATTCCGCCCTTCTTTATCTTTTGAGAATCGACTATATGAATGCAATGAATGACACTTCCATTATATCAGCAAATAATATAATTACGAGTGAAATGTTCGGATATTTGCTATGTATATGATGGTACCAATGGTACGTATTCCCTTGTTTAGCGTATGATGCTAGTTATTTTACCAGATAATCTATATTTTTGAACAAAGTGTTATCACCCCATATGGGAATCAATTTTCTCATATATAAAAGCACAAAGGAACTATTGCAAAATAACAATTACAATAAGGATAATGTTGTAATATTTGCTACAGTTCCTTTGCTTATTTTAATAAATATTTCTCTTATCAAATAATTATTTTATCTCAATTGGTGCTGCTTCTGCCATTTGTTTATAAATCCGATATTTTTCTTTTGCATATGCTTCAGCTTGTTCAAACAATTCTTCCGCCTGTTCTGGGAATGCCTTCTCCAATGAACTATAGCGAACCTGACCCATTATGAATTCTTTAAAGCTTTCTGTCGGTTCTTTCGAGTCTAACACAAACGGATTTTTTCCCTCTTCTTTTAGTGCAGGGTTGTAACGGAATAAATGCCAATAACCAGCAGATACTGCTTTTTTAATCGTAGCCATACTTCTACCCATGCCTTCTTTGATACCATGATTTATACATGGAGCATAAGCAATCACAATGGAAGGACCGTGATGTTCCTCCGCTTCACGGAAAGCCTTAATTAATTGAGTGTTGTCTGCATTGATACCAACTTGTGCAACATACACATTTCCATAGGTCATCATCATTCTTGATAAATCCTTCTTGCCAGCTTTTTTACCAGAAGCAGCGAATTTTGCTATCGCAGCAGTAGGAGTAGATTTTGATGCCTGTCCGCCGGTATTGGAGTACACCTCGGTATCAAATACCAATATATTAAAATCTTCTCCTGAGGCCATTACATGATCTAGCCCACTAAATCCGATATCATATGCCCAACCATCACCACCTACAGCCCATACAGATCGTTTGATTAGGTAATCTTTCTTCTCCTTGATTTCATTGACGAGTTGTTCAATTTCTACATCCGTAGATACAAAACTTTCCAATACATCAAGAACCTTTTTACTTGCTTCCTCTGAACTCTTACCATCTTCTTTATAATGAATCCAATCATGGAATGCTTCCTTGATATGCTCTTCTACATTCATTCCATTTAGCTTTCGCATATTGTTCTCAAGTTTATTTCGAATTTGCTTAACTGCGAGATACATACCAAAACCAAATTCGGCATTGTCTTCAAATAAGGAGTTTGCCCAGGAAGGACCTTTTCCTTCTCGGTTTACAGTATAGGCGGTACTTGGAGCGGAAGCACCCCATATTGAAGAACAACCGGTTGCATTTGCAATCATCATACGCTCACCGAAAAGCTGTGTTAAAAGCTTAATATATGGTGTTTCACCACACCCTGCACAGGCACCGCTGAATTCAATTAATGGTTGTTTGAATTGACTATCCTTATATACCTGACCATAAGCAACATCTTTTTTGAATTTGATATTTTCCACTGCATATTTCCAATTCGTAATTTCTTTATCTAGCTGAGTACCAATTGGCTGCATGATAAGTGCTTTTCCCTTGGCTGGACAGATATCGGCACAGTTACCGCAGCCTGTACAATCCATCGGACTAATTTGAATTTTATAATGATATCCTTCAAAATTCTTACCACTTGCTTTTTTAGTGACAAAGCTATCGGGAGCATTAGCAACCTCTTCCTCATTTAACAAGAAAGGACGAATGACGGAATGAGGGCAAATATATGCGCACTGATTACATTGAATACAACGTTCTTCAATCCATTCCGGTACGTTAACTGCAATTCCACGCTTCTCGTAAGCTGTTGTACCGTTTTCAAAAGTTCCATCTTCAATTCCTTTGAAAGCACTAACCGGCAGATCTCCGCCCTTCATTTCTGACATCGGACGCATGATATTACTTATAAATTCTGGCTCTTTTTCATCAACTGCAGCTTCACCCTGTAGATTAGCCCATTCCTTAGGTACTTTCACCTGATGGATAGATTTAATGCCTTGATCCACAGCTTCTTCATTCATCTTAACGATTTTCTCGCCTTTTTTTCCATATAATTTATTAATACCTTGTTTTAATTCTTTGATATATACATCGTCCGGTAATACCTTAGTTAACTTAAAGAACGCTCCCTGCATTACCATATTAATACGGTTACCAAGACCGATTTCCTCGGCAATTTTTATTGCATTGATTGTATAGAATTTGATATCCTTATCCGCAATCTGCTTTTTTATAATTGCAGGAAGATTTTTGTCTAGCTCATCCCCTTCCCACAGAGTATTTAATACAAACACACCGCCTTGTTTTATACTTTGAAGAAGATCATATTTATGCACATAGGACTGGTTATGACATGCTACATAATCTGCGTGAGATACCAGATAAGTGGATTTGATTGCTTCTTTCCCAAAACGTAGATGGGAAACCGTCAAACCACCTGACTTCTTCGAATCATAATCAAAATATGCCTGTACTTTCAAATCTGAATTCTCACCGATAATTTTAATAGCCTGTTTATTTGCACCAACAGTACCATCTGAGCCAAGACCCCAGATTTGACATGCGATCATTCCCTCCGGTTCTGCCTGAATTCCCTTAACTGCTTGAAGCGATGTCTTTGTTACATCGTCATCGATACCGATTGTAAATCCATTTTTCGGAGCGTTTTGTTTTAAATTCTCATATACCGCCGCAATATGGCTAGGATTAGTATCCTTTGAACCCAAACCGTATCGTCCGCCATAGATCTTTGGCGCATTATCCTTATCTCTATAGCATGTGCAGACATCAAGATATAACGGCTCTCCGATTGCTCCCGGTTCCTTGGTTCGATCGAGAACCGCAATCTTTTTCACTGTCTTAGGCATAGCAGATAAGAAATGTTCCATAGAAAATGGTCTATATAAATGAACTTTAAGTAAACCAAATTTCTCACCCGTCTTATTATAATAATCAATAGTCTGCTCAATAGCTTGAGTGACAGAGCCCATTGCGATAATTACATATTCGGCATCACTTGCACCATAATAGTCAAATAGTCCATAAGATCTTCCCGTTTTTTCTTTTATTTTCACAAAATACTCTTCCACGATAGGAATAATATCATTATAAAACGGATTAGAGGCTTCTCTACCTTGAAAGTAGATATCAGAATTCTGTGCTGTTCCGCGTGTTACCGGGTGGTTTGGCGATAAGGCTCTATTACGAAATTCCTTCACCGCTTCCAAATCTACCATATCCGCATAATCTCGGTATTCAAGCACTTCAATTTTTTGTACTTCATGAGAGCTGCGAAAACCATCAAAGAAATGCAAAAAAGGAAGGCTTCCCTTTATTGCACATAGATGTGCTACAGGCGCTATATCTGCTATCTCCTGCACAGAACCAGAGGCTAACATTGCAAACCCTGTCTGTCTTGTTGCCATAACATCCTGATGATCACCAAATATATTAAGTGCATGAGCGGCAATTGCTCTGGCACTTACATGAATTACACCGGGAAGTAATTCTCCCGCCGTTTTATACATATTGGGAATCATAAGTAACAGACCCTGTGAAGCGGTAAATGTAGTTGTCAAAGCACCTGCTTGTAAGGAGCCATGAAATGCTCCTGATGCACCAGCTTCTGATTGCATCTCAACAACATTAACTTCCTGATCGAATATATTCTTTCTTCCATTTGCCGCCCACTCATCGGTGGACTCTGCCATACCGGATGATGGGGTAATTGGATAGATCGCTGCAACCTCAGTAAATGCATAGGCTGTATATGCCGCAGCGGTATTGCCATCCATTGTCATTTGAATTTTTGCCATATTCTCCTCCTCGAATTATAATTTACTTCCGTTATCAACCCAATCCTTTGCATCGATAACTCGCTCTATTGAGGGTTTATTCACATTATCCTCTTGATATCTGGTTGCAGAATTTTGCCATGCAGCGGTGTTTTCTTTGTTCGTGGATTTCTTAGCATCTAATCTCTTATTATCGCTTCCATCTACATGTCCTGTTTCCCGCGACTGCTCCTTCGCATGATTCGATTCCTTCCCAAGAAAATGTTTCTTATTGATTATCATTAAACTACCTCCTTTTACTTTTGAACCAAATTACAGATTCTAATAAATTCTTCCTAATCAAATCATTATTTTGATTTAATTATTAAATTATTCTGTACCATTGTTTCCGATTTTTCTTTATCCTATTACTGATTTATATGTGTTTCAGAAATTTTATAAATAAATCAAATACATTAATAATTTATATCTTCTTAAGTACGTATTTTACGAAGTAATCATTAAATTCTATATCATTCTCTTCTTTTATCACTTAACAGCAACATAGAATTTCACATAGAAAAAATACCGGAATCACAAATTATATAACAACTTGTGATTCCGGTATTTTTCGTATTACATATTTAATGATACGTTCGGAACTAAAAATTTATTATGATTAAATGATATTTCTCTTATTGTAAAGGTAATAAAAGAATCCAGCTAATATGATTAAAACACATACTAAGAAGAAATAGATAAAAAATACATTCTGTACACTTCCTGATAAGATTACAAACGATCCAATCGTTGCAAGAATAGGAATTACATAGCCCTTAATCTTACCTTTAATTATCCCTTTTCTCGCAAGTCTTATTACCGCCAAATACAATACGATATAACCTAAGTAACTTACGCCAATTGCTATTTCAGATACATCACTTTTTTCACCTAACATTTTATTTTTCATTGTTATATAATGAATTATTAACCATACTAATGATAAAGTATACGCTAAGATAGCTGAATTAAATGGCATCCCACCCAGTGATTCCTTTTCCTTTTTAAAGGTGTTACTGCCGGGAATCATATTACGAACAGCCAAAGAATATGGCATACGAATAAATCCAAGAACCAAACCATTCACCGTTCCAAGTACGGATATTACAACAAAAGTTAATACTAACTTTGCTCCGACTGATCCAAATAAAATAGTTGCTGCTGAAAATACGGAATCATTTCCAAGTTCCAGTATTTTATCCGGTCCCAGTAAGGAGGATATTCCTACAAAGTAAGCAACATAAGCAATAAGTATAATTAACGGAGATATCGTAAGTGCTAATGGAAGGTTTCTCTTACTGTTTTTGATTTCATTACTGATACTAGTCGAAACAATCCAACCATCAAAGGAAAAAGCAATCGGCCCAAAAGCAGCTATCCAACCAAATGAAGAAGTGGCATCACCAAAACTTTTTACACTATCCATTGTCATGGTCCCGGTATTTCCAAAGAAAAGTCCTGCTACTGCGATTAATATTAAAGGAATAAGCTTAATGAGCATAGATGCATTTTGAAAATAACCGCCAAGCTTTGCAGATAGAACATTAAGTATAAATAGAACTGTCATGCATATTAGTCCAATTAAAATCTGATTCTCAAGTGTTCCCTTAATATTAAATAACATACAGATAAACATGCCGGAAACCCAGGAGATTACTGCACTTAATGTCGGATAATATAAAAATGTTTGAAACCATCCTAAAGAACAAGACGGGCCAGTCCCTACGAATTCTTCCATATATGCAATAAGACCACCAGGCTTGTCCGTCAGATTTGCCAACGAAGATATTGCCAAACATCCGAATACAATTGCGATCGCTGCAACCGCAAATATAATTACACCCAATAAAACATTACCATTCGTATAACCTAAAACATCATCTGCTTTAAAAAACACACCGGATCCGATTACTATACCGGTTATCATGGTTATCGCAGTTAATAAACCATATTTCCTTTTTTCCATAAAGACCTCCGTAAACCGTTTATAACGGTGAAATGAAAGGTAATAAATATATTCACATAATACAAAAATCATCTCCTAGATATTTACATTATTGTTAATATATATTACTCTTTTAATAATATTTATCATATTATTTGTTACTATTTTATAATATTTTAAGAATTTATGCAATTAAAACTTTAAAGCTTTTAATTGGCAAAGCATCATAATACATCTTGCTATTTTCAATCGATATATACTTATTTTTTAAATAAAAATGGCGAAGCATATTTCAAAAGCAACTGAATCAAATTGATGATATCTATTGCTTTGATATATGTTTCGCCATTTGAAAAGCATTAATACGTGAATATTGATTATATATTTATAGATAATGGTTCATGTTATTTAAAACATTAAATTTTATTAAAATACCAATTCGTCGAATATCTCTTTTACAGTCGTCATCTTATTTAAACGATATACATTATCTCCACAGAAAATTAATCCGTTCTCGATATCTCCGACTACAGCATTTGTTAATGCAGTAGTAATACAATACGGAGTATCCTTTGGGTTACAATGTTCCAAACAGTTATAGCACTTTTTAATCGCTACTCTTCCCTTATCTACTGTCTTTAAGAAAGGATTAGCTAATGCTCTTCCAGGCATTCCGACAGGACTAATTACAATTTTTATATCTTCTTTCTTAGCATTCAAATAAGCATTTTTATATTCCTGACTTGCATCACACTCTTGCGTAACAACAAAGCGAGTTGCAATCTGAACTCCATCTGCTCCTAGTTCAAGCACATGTTTTATATCCTGTTGATCAAAGATTCCACCAGCAACAATAACAGGTATTTCCCTATTATATTTTTCTTCAAATTGTTTTTTACATTCGATAATTCCTTTAATCTCACTATCGTAATCTAACTCATCAATTTGATCTAATTGTTCCTTAGAAAAACCAAGATGTCCACCAGCACGTGGTCCTTCAATTACTAAGAAATCAGCCGTTGTTTTATATTTTCTATCCCACATCTTAAGAATTACAGAAGTTGCTTTTACGCTGGATACAATCGGTGCAATCTTAGTTTTAAATCCCTTCACAAGTTCAGGAAGGGATATGGGTAGTCCTGCACCTGAGATGATGACATCTGCGCCACCTTCACAAGCTGCCTGAACATAACGATCATATTGCTTGGTTGCTACCATAATATTAACACCTACAATACCACCCATCGCAATTTCTTTAGCCTTTGCCAGGTGTTTCTTTATTGCACTCAAATTGCTTTCTATTTGATGCTTGTTAAAATCCGGTTCATCATATCCGATTTGTGCAGTTGATAGGATTCCTATTCCGCCTTCCTTCGCTACCGCGCCTGCAAGCTTTGATCTGCTTACTCCTACTCCCATTCCACCTTGTACGATTGGAATTTTTGCAATTAAGTCTCCGATAATCAATGGTTTCATCGTCATGTTAACATCTCCTATTTAATATTTATGATTTACACAGTTATATTACTTTGATAATCAAACTATTTTCGCTTAATAATCCGATGTTTCCATCGGTTAGTTTTATTATATAGCATACAAAGACTTGTTGTCAATATGTTGTAGTATATTTTTCTATTTTATCTAGTTTTGATTACTACATATCTCAATTGTATTCCTGTTTAAAATTTATACCACAATAAAAGCTAGTCTATAATATAATAATCTAAATAATATTATTCCCTATTAATGAGTCGATAAATACACTATTCCAAATTCGATTTATTATATTATCAAGCTCTTTCAAAGACTTAAAACAAATTATTTAAAATATTTTATTACGTGTATATTATTATGAGATTCAGCCATAATAAATATCAGATACGATGTATGACTTAACTAACTTGAATATCATATACTCGACTTTTTAAGTATCTATCGTATCGAAGCAAGCTGAATTCAAAAGAATTCACTTGTAAAAAAAGAATAGATAGTTTGTAATTCGTCTCAGATTACAGACTGCAATTTCTTGAAAGACAGGGAGATGGTTGCTTTTGGACAGTTTATTTAGTTTAATTGAAAGCTTTGGTAATTCCTCAGTTTGAAAGATAACAAGGTGAATTGAAAAAAGTTAATATTCTCACTATCAAATTGAATATTGCTTAAAATGAGACAAAGAAAAAGGCAAGAATACTGGTTTATTCTTGCCTTTTTCAAGTAGCAAAATCATATTCTCTTAGCACTGTAATATAATCTTACAAGTTAATAATTACTTCTGCTGCCAATCATATCCGGTTGGATTCTGAAAGATTCTGATATCAAATTCTTCAGCTATCGATATAATATGATCGAATATATCCGCCTGAATCGTCTCATAGATTCCCCAATCCGTAACAGCTGTGAATGCATATACTTCAAGCGGTATTCCGTTTTCGGTTGGCGAAAGCTGCCTTACCATCCTCGGCATATCCTCCATTAGGTCAGGATTACGGCTTAAATATTCCTGAATATAGACACGAAACGTACCAATATTGGTCAAATGTCTTCCATTCACTCGATTTTCAACATCGATTTCCTGTACCTGTCTTTCAAGAGATAGTTCTGTTTCTTTTTCAATGATATAATCTCTAAGATACTCTATTTTTTTATACTTATCGATCATCTCTTGCGTACAGAAAGTAATGCTATTCACGTCAATGCTAATGGAACGCTTAATTCTTCTCCCACCGAATTCAGTCATTCCTCTCCAGTTTTTAAAGGAGTCTGTAACCAAGGCGTAGGCAGGTAATGTCACAATCGTTTTATCAAAATTCTGAACTTTTACTGTATTTAATGTAATGTCTACTACATCACCGTCCGCTCCATACTTCCCGATTTCGATCCAATCTCCTATCCTTAACATATCATTGGAAGTCAACTGAATTCCTGCGATAAAGCCCAATATGGTATCCTTAAATACAAAGGAAAACACAGCGGCTAATGCACCAATACCACTTAATAATACGAGAGGATTTTGATCCATCAAGGTTCCTACAATTACGATGATAATTACAATGTATATAACAATCTTTACAACCTGCAGCAATCCTTTCATCGGTCTGATTTTTGATATAGGATAAGTACTGTAGATATCATTTATGGCATCTAAGAAGGAATTAATGATAAAGACTGCCATCACCATTATGTAGATGACTGCTCCTCTATGCATAACATCAGACACTGCTTTATTGTGGAATGAAGTTGCAAAGAGATAGATAACGATGCCTGGCAAAACATTTGCCAACCTAGTAAATACTTTTCTTTTAATTAAACAATCAAACCAAGTATATCGGTTTCTTAAAATCACTTTTGCAAATATCTTGAGTACAATATTCTTCGCTACAAAATTAACTACTAAACTAATTAAAATAATGGAAACAACTAAAATAAAGCAGGACAAATATCCAACCAATCCGTCATTAACATTATTATTTTTTAATAAATTACTGATATAATCCATCATATTACAAAACCTTTCAATCATTCATTTTCACCATCATGTTCCCTAATTTTACTATTGTATATTCATGATGTCAAACTTCTATTTCTAAATTTTATATTTATAATATAATTTAATTTTTATAAGGAAAAACATTAAGAATATCAAGTCTCTATCTAAAAGACATATTTTATATTCATGACCTTGATATTACTTTGTATTACTTTGTTTAATGTAATTCTAATGTACATACGAGAATATTTTGGTATAATATTCCTAAATACATGCTATCTTCTACGATACAGTTTCAGATAGCATAAAGACTTCTATTTGAGGAACTCTATAGACGTATAGTATTCAGAAACGAGGTGTAGATTATGTGGTTTTCAAAATCACCGATTGATGTGTTAACAGAATTAGCTGTGGATCCGAAGGTTGGATTAAGTACCACAGAAGCAAAAAAAAGACTGGAACAGTATGGTTTCAACAAATTAAAGAGTAAACCTAAGAAAAGTTTATTTGCACTGTTCTTCTCACAATTAAATGATATGTTGATTTATGTTTTATTAGCTTCAGCGGTTATTACTTTTATCATTCATGAATACTCTGATTCAATTATTATTTTATTAGTAGTAATTTTGAATGCAGTAATCGGTGTCATTCAGGAAGCGAAGGCGGAAAAAGCCGTCGAAGCTCTTCAGAAAATGACCACACCTAAATCCTTGGTAAAACGTGATGGAAATGCAATAGAGATTAATTCTGAAGAAGTTGTTCCCGGTGATATTGTTATCCTAGATGCTGGTAGATTTGTTCCGGCTGACATCAGGTTATATGAAAGTGCTAATCTTCAGATCGAAGAATCGGCACTAACGGGGGAATCCGTTCCTTCCACAAAAGATGCATCGATGGTATTTAATGATCCGAAGACTCCTGTCGGGGATAAAGCAAATATGGCTTTTTTATCCACACTTGTTACCTATGGTCGTGGTGAGGGAATTGTTGTAGCTACAGCGATGGAAACAGAGATTGGTAAAATTGCCAAAATCTTGGATGCTGAGAATGATGAGATGACCCCTCTACAAAGGAGACTTGATGAACTTGGACGTATCTTGGGCTTCTTAGCAATCGGTATATGTGCTTTGATTTTTATCATTGCTCTATTACAAAAAAGAGATTTATTTGAGATGTTTCTGACAGCAATTAGCCTTGCCGTCGCAGCTATACCGGAAGGACTTGCTGCTATTGTTGCCATTGTACTTGCGATTGGTGTAACCAAGATGTCAAAAATCAACGCCATAGTGAAGAAATTACCGGCGGTTGAGACCTTAGGTTCCGTTAACATTATTTGCTCTGATAAAACAGGAACCTTAACTCAGAATAAAATGACAGTCGTGAAGCAATATACTCATAACCATTATACCGACATTGAAGGAGACGCAAATCACCTAACTCCTACACCGGATGAGAAGGAATTAATCAAATCCTTTGTCTTATGTTCTGATGCAACCTATGAAAATGGTCAAGGAACCGGAGACCCAACAGAAATCGCTTTGATTATTATGGGCGATAAGTTTGGATTAACAAAGCAGCAATTAAATACCTCTCATAAACGTGTTGGTGAAAATCCATTCGATTCTGATAGAAAGCTAATGTCTACCTTAAATATTGAAGATGAAGGATATCGTGTTCACACCAAGGGAGCTATCGATCATATTATTAACATATCATCTACCGCTTTAGTAAACGGCTCGATTGTTCCTCTCACTGAAGAGTTGAAAAAAGATTATCTCAATATCGCTGAGAATATGTCCGATTCTGCTCTACGTGTACTTGGTGTTGCTTTTAAAAACTGCACTGAGGTAATTGTACCTGAAGCAATGGAAAAAGACCTTACTGTTATAGGAATCGTCGGTATGATTGACCCACCTAGACTAGAGGTACAAGAGTCGATTCGAGAAGCGAAGATGGCAGGAATACGACCCATTATGATAACCGGTGACCATAAGAATACTGCAGTTGCGATAGCGAAACAACTAGGTATTGCAGATGGAATTGATCAAAGTATTACCGGAAGTGAGATTGACTCTATCCCTGATGATCAATTTACTGCTGACATTAATAAATACAGGGTCTTCGCTCGTGTTTCGCCAGAGCACAAAGTTAAAATTGTTCGTGCCTTTAAAGCTCAGGGTAATATCGTATCCATGACGGGTGACGGTGTGAACGACGCTCCTTCTTTAAAATATGCTGATATCGGAGTTGCAATGGGGATTACCGGTACGGATGTTGCGAAGGGCGCCAGTGATATGATTCTTACTGATGATAATTTTACTACGATTGTTCATGCCATTGAAGAAGGAAGAAACATCTATAATAACATTAAGAAATCAGTAATCTTCCTTCTCTCCTGCAATCTCGGTGAGGTAATCGCTATATTAGTATCAATTTTATTAAATTGGCCGGTTCCTCTGATCGCGACTCAGATTCTTTGGGTAAACTTAATAACAGACTCATTGCCTGCTATCGCACTTGGTATGGATCCGGGTGACCATGATGTGATGAAGCAAAAGCCTCGTAATCCAAAGGAAAGCTTCTTTGCACAGGGCGCTAGCTTTCGAGCAATAGTTGGTGGCTCATTAATTGGTATTTTTACACTTATCGCATTTTATTATGGATTATGGGAACACGGATATCACATGGATACAACAAATATACCTAATGACGTTCTCTCCTATGCAAGAACGATGGCATTTATCGTATTAGCAGTGTCACAGCTCTTCTATTCCTTATCAATGCGAAACTTTAATAAATCCATTTTTAAAATCGGATTATTTTCGAATCCGTTATTAGTTGGAGCCATCGTTCTCGGAATCGTATTACAGTTAGTGGTTATCTATGTACCTTTCCTAGCAGATGCATTCGGCGTTCAGAGCATATCTGTTATCGACGCAATCATTGTAATAAGTTTTTGCCTCATTCCATTGTTCGTCAATGAAATCATTAAGTTTTTTACAAAAAAAGGCTCTGATGTTACTCATTTACAATAATTAATATACAAAAAGAAACCGTGTTAAAAAAATAATTAGTATGTGGTAGAATCTCATACCAGATTATTGCCTTAATCACGGTTTCTTTTTCTTCAATTATTTAATTAGATGGGCTATAAATCTGCCAAGCACAACCCCGATTATACTAAGAAACAAATTCAAACAAATATTTAATGTTCCCACTATATAATTTCCTTCGCTGATAAGGTTCACCGTTTCATAGCTAAAAGTAGAAAATGTAGTAAGTCCCCCCATAATTCCGGTGGTAAGGAATAACCTTAGATTTGGAGAAATTGAATCTGTTGATAAGCTTAACTCCATAATAAATCCTATCAATAATCCACCAATTACATTTACAATTAAAGTTCCAAACGGAAAATGATTACCGAATAACTTTGGTGAGTGATATGATATGATATACCTTAACGAAGCTCCGATGAACCCGCCAATTCCAACGTATAATATCTTTAGCATTTATCCTTCCTCCATACTTCTGATACTTTATAATGTAGAGTTAATCATTCTATTTTACTAAAACCATAATTAATAATTTGCATTATATCAGTTTTAAATGCCTAACGCAAATCCAAGATTATTTTATAGTATATTAGTACATTTTCGCAAAATTTCGATAGTGATTTTGTGGTAAATAATGTATAATACAAATATAAGGTTATTCGTATTTTAAAGAAAAACTTCAATTATATTAGGGGTAGGGAATGTTTGGAGGTTGAACATGAAGTATTTTGGAGAAGGTTTAAGTGAAAAGCATAAAGAATTAAGTAGTATCATTCGTAAAAAAGGACATCTTAATCAAGCAAAAGATTTATTTCTTGAGATTCATAGTAATTTGCATTCTTCTACAATCTCAACTGGACCAAGGAATGAATACGATGCACTATTAGAAGGTCTGAAGGAAAAAGAATTTTCTATTATGCCTACAAGTAAAGATGAAACAATTGCATGGGCACTCTGGCATTTGGCTCGTATCGAAGATCTGACTATGAATATGTTAGTCAATGAACAAGACCAGATATTTAATGATTATTGGAAGCAATTAATAAATTCCTCAATATCTGACACTGGTAATGCACTAACTGACGAAGAAATTATGGATTTCAGTAAAAATCTAAATATCTCTAGTCTATTAGAGTATCGAGATGCAGTAGGACATCGCACCAGAGAGATTGTAAGCAACCTTGCAGAAGAAGATATGAGGAGAAAAATATCGCAAGATCATATCAATATGATTCTTCAAGCAGGCGGAGTTACAACCGATAAGGATTCCATCTGGTTACTAGACTTCTGGGGCAAAAAAGATGTGGCTGGCATTTTATTAATGCCACCTTCTAGACATATGATGCTTCATATAAATGATTGCTGCAAATGGAAGGAACATATCCGAACGAAAAGCAAATACTATCTTCAATAGTGTAAATCAGAGGGGATGCTGTTAAATTATTAATTTTGCAACATCCCCTCATTAAAAAGTATATATCTTTTTGTATGATTTTTAAAGAGCTTCAGAACCACGTTCACCAGTTCTAATACGAACAGCATCTTCAACTTCATAAATAAATATCTTTCCATCACCATAGTTACCTGTATTGATCTTCTTCACTACCGTCTCAATAATAGTTTCAGCGACATCGCTTGGAACTACGGTTTCTACTTTTACCTTCGGTAATAGATTAACTTGTGTTTCGGTTCCTCTGTATATCTGTACATAACCCTTTTGTTTACCATAGCCCATGATATTACTAATCATCAAACCATTCGCATTATTATCATTTAATATGTGCTTTAAATCTTCTAATCTTTCCGGTTTAATTATGATTTCTAATTTTTTCATTGCATCCTCCATTCCGCCGTTATACGGCGCTGATTTAAGTTCTATTAATCGCTTCTTTTATAAGCTCACTACTTCTTAAATCTAGCCAACTGCTTCACTGGTGCATTATCTTCTGAATCATAATCCAATTCACATTTTACTAATTGAACATCTGGATATCCAAGAACACCCATTTCCGGAATATCAAGTCCATCGAGTTCTACTTCTGGAGCAACTCTTAAGCCCCATATCTTATCAAGTACCTTAAAGAAGATAAAGGATACGCCAAAGCCCCATACAAATAATACGATTACTGCTATGACCTGAGCCCCGAACTGACCTGCATCACCGAAGAATAAACCGGTAACACCACTATCAATACCGTTTATACCAGCTCCGTAGGAACCGTCTGCAAATAATCCTAAGGCTAATACACCCCATATACCATTTACACAGTGAACAGATATTGCACCTACTGGATCATCAAGTCTCATTTTGTTTTCTACAAATGCTACAGAGAGACATACTAATATACCAGCTACCAATCCAATTACAAATGCAGAAGCTGCATTTACAAAAGCACACGGAGCGGTAATGGCAACAAGTCCTGCAAGCGCGCCATTCGCTGTCATTGATGGATCCGGTTTTCCATATCTTGCCCACATATAAAACATTGCTGCCAAACCACCAATTGCTCCAGCTATCATTGTATTGGTAGCAACAACAGAAAGTCTGAAATCAGATGCATTTAATGTGGAACCTGCATTAAATGAAAACCAACAGAAGAATAATACTATCGTACCAATAATAGCCATTGGAATATCATGACCAGGGAATGCTCTGGTAGAACCATCTTTTTTAAATTTACCGATACGAGGACCTATTACGATAGCTCCAGCTAGGGCTAACATACCTCCCATGGAGTGAACAACAGCTGATCCTGCAAAGTCAACAACGCCATGACCCAAACCGAAATTTTTACCAAGCTGAGACAACCAGCCACCGCCCCATACCCAATTACCAAACAACGGATATAAGAACATGGATATAAAGAAGGAAGTGATAACAACTGCAGAATATTTAACACGTTCTGCCATTGCACCGGTAGGAATTGTTACTGTTGTATCCATGAATACCATCTGGAAGAAGAATAATGCATAGATACCAGGATCATATATTCCAGAGCCGGATAGCATAAATCCTTTATAACCAATGATACCGCCAATTCCAGGTATACTTAGCATGGCGTTAAGAGCTCCTCCACCGGTTCCCAGCCCGGCAGCTCCACCTGAACCACCAAATTGGAATGCAAAACCACATAAGAAATAACCAATTGCACCAACTAAGAACACCATAAAGTTCATTGTCATGGTGTGAGCTGCATTTTTACCACGGCAAAATCCTGTTTCAACCATTGCAAAACCACACTGAAAGAAGAATACCATAAATCCTGTAATCATTACCCAAGTAAAGTTTGCTCCATAATAAGCCTTATTTGCTTGAACTGCTACGTCTGCTAGCTTTTCATTTCCGGCAGCTGCTACATAAGCCTGACCTGTCGGATCGGATGCTCCTGGCGCTGCCTTATAGAAAGCGAGAGCCAAACCAATTGCCAACGCGACAACTACTACTAATAAACCAATAACTTTAGCTGACTTCTTCATAATCATTACCTCCCTGATTAGTTTTATATTTTTTTACACTAATCTACCTATTTCATAATTAAGCTTGCAACGAATATCGAATACATAACTTGACAAGCTTATGTGAATCCAATATTTAATTCACAAAATTACTTCTTCTTTTTCTTAGCTTTTTTAAAATTACTCCATGAAAATTTAGTATTGCTCTTATAAAATTCTGTTTTAAAATTATCTACTTGGAAGTAATAACGTAGACCAAGATATGCAACTAATAGACCAAACACTATTCCAGGTACATTCGCATTCAAAACTTTCATATTGATGTTGAACAACACACTATAAGCACTAAAAAATGCACCTAAAAAAACGATGGCTAAGGTTCCAAGATACAAAAGTGCAATAATGATCTTCTTTTGTCTGTTGATGTTAATCCCTATACTCTGACTATTCATGTTTACACCTCCTATTCCATTAAAATTGATTTCCGTAATTAAAATATTTAGAACGAAAATGTCAGCATATGACTCTTTTCGTATCTGAACAAATTCAAAGTATCACTTTTCAACTGAGTCTTTTCTGTAAAATAAAAAAGAAGCCAAGGGTATCCTTGACTCCATCGTCTTAACGAAATTATTATATCGAAACATTTTGATTATTATTTTCCTTAAATTAACAGCTAATATATCTTCATCCTATGTGCACTATAACATATTTTATAAAATTATTAGTACCGGCTCTTACTATCAACCGTTCATAAACGATCACAATAAAAAATTATTTTACCCTAGGATTTAATATCTAATCAAAAGCCTTTATTTCATGGGGAAATTGCTATTTTAAAATAAATAAAAAGAGGTCAAAACTTAATCGTTCTGACCTCTTTGTCGCTCAAAAAATAAAAATTATAGAAATAATATTAAGAAAATCTTAATAAGACATTGCCATAATAGCATACATTTTTTAGCAATACAATAGGGTTTGTAAAATCTTAACATAATCTTAATGTCGTGGGGTATTTTACTTCATTCCGGTATAAATCCATACCGCATCTCTTAAAAATGCAGCCATACCAGGCTTCTTCTTATCGTAGTATTTCGTAAAGCGCTCATCATCAACATACATTTGCGCAAGTCCTGCATGAGCCTCCTTCGAATACTCCGGCCATGAATAAGATAACCATTTACGATGTAACTCTGCAACATTTTGAGCTTCGTCTCCGTATGGATCTCCGCTTTCAAAGGCTACTTCTAAACGATCTAATACTTCCTGACCTAATTTCTCGAATTCCTCGTACTCTTCCTTAGTCATATTAAGCATTTTTTGGTTTGATTGATTTACTCTTTCCTCACCATATTTTTCTCTAATTTCTTTACCATATTTTTGCTCATTCTCTTCTACAAGTTTCTTTTTAAATCCTTCAAATTTTTCTTTATCACTCATTTGAATTCTCCCTTCCTTATAATCAATTGTTCTTTGGACATTACCAATCAGAGTATCTAATTGTTGTTTTTGAGCAAGGAGATCTTCTAAATGTTTCGATAACGCAGTTATCTCATCAAAGGAATCTTCCGTTATGATATTCTTTATCATATCAAGAGCGACGCCCATCTCTCGATATAACATAATTTGTTGTAATCGATCCACTTCTTTTTGACCATAGATACGATACCCTGAGGAATTAATTCTTGCCGGCTTAAGAATTCCAATTTCATCATAATAGCGTAATGTTCTGGTACTGACTCCCGCTATGGAAGCTAATTTTCTAACTGTGTATTCCATGTTCCAACCTCCTTACACGATGAGTATAGACCTTTACGTAACGTTAATGTCAAGGGATAAATTTTAAATTTTTAATAATTATATTTCACTAATTAATACACTCATAAAATCCCATAATACGAATGCGTATTATCAATCTTTTGAATACTTGAAAAAGTGATATTTGAAATAACTTATGATAAAGAACAATTTTTTTAAAATTTTTTAAAAATCAAACAAGTTCTTAAGTAACATGATCTAACAATATATTGATTAAGGCAAAATACTCCTAAACAACGAACGAAAAGGACCAAGTAAATGGTCCTTTTAAAAAGCTTATATTATAATACTATTCTAGAAATAACTTATAATAATCTTTATGGCTAGAGATGTTTATACTCGTGGGATGCTTCTACAAATTCATTCAACTTCATTTGAGCCAGTCCACTGTCTATTAATTCTTTCGCCAATTGAACACCCTCTTTTAAAGATGAAGCTTTATCTCCTACCATCAGTGCTCCTGCAGCATTTAGAATCACGGCATCTCTTCTTGGTCCTTTATTTTTCCCGGAGAATACATCCTTGATCATCACCGCGTTTGCTTCCGGTGTTCCGGTGATGATGTCGTTTAACTTGCATCGCTTTAAGCCTAATTCCTCAGGTGTGATGATATAATGATAAACCTTACCATCCTTCAATTCATTGACCGTAGTATTGCCAAACAATGATATCTCATCCACCCCGCCTTCTCCATATACAAATAATGCTTTCGTATATCCCAAAGATATAGCAACCTCCGTCACCATATCTAAAAGCTCCGGTTTATATACACCCATCACATGTCTTGTAGCGGATGCTGGATTAATAAGTGGACCGATAATTGTATAAAATATTGTTTTAATTCCGATTTCTTTCTCAGGGTGAATCATTTTTCTCATAACCGGGTGAAATAATGGTGCATATAAAAATGCAATACCGACCTCTTCAATTAGTTTCGAGACTCCCAATTCACTTTGGTGTATCTCAACACCGAGTGCTTCTAATACATCTGCACTTCCGGAAAGTGTTAAGCTGGACTTACTTCCGGTTTTCGCCACCTTTATTCCTCCAGCTGCAGCTACAAAAGCACTTGCTGTAGAGATATTAAAGGTACTTAGTCCACCTCCGGTTCCACAGGTATCCATCAGCTCTTCCTGCGTGTTTGGTGTGATTTTAATACAAAGGTCTCTCATCGCCTTCGCTATGGAAGAGATTTCATCCAAGGAAGGTCCTTTCATCAACAACGCAACCTGAAATCCCATGATTTGAATATCATTAAATTCACCATTATGAATTGATATAATTGTTTGATATGCTTCTTCTTTTGTCAAGTTTTTCCCAGAATTCAATTTCAATAAGATGTCATCCGCAAAAGCACTCATTAGTTGATAGCTCCCTTCATACTTCTTACATACTCTTCGACATAAGGAATGCATTCTTTGCCATGTTGCCCTACGATACGAACGATTGCACTTCCTACTATGACGCCATCCGATATAGCAGCCATACTAGCAGCTTGCTCCGGCGTTGAGATACCAAAACCAATTGCACATGGAATATCATTCACTTCTTTTACCACTTTAATTAAATCACCCACTGCTGAACTAATCTCCGATCGCTCACCGGTTACACCCATAGAAGATACGCAATACAAAAAACCCTTTGCATCCTTAGCAATCATTCTTACACGATCATTAGATGTGGGTGCAATCATTGAGATAAAGGTAATACCGTGTTTATCACAGTAAGGTAATAATTCCTCCCTTTCCTCATATGGAATATCCGGAACGATCACTGCATCGACACATACCTTCTTGCAATTTTCCATAAAACGTTCTACCCCATAAGTATAGATAGGGTTTGCATAGGTCATAAACGCAACCGGAATATCCGTCACCTTGCGAATTCTCTCAACCATATCAAAGATTTTATCCGTAGTCGTTCCGGAGGATAACGCTCGGTAATCCGCTTCTTGAATAACCGATCCTTCCGCCACCGGATCAGAGAATGGAATTCCCAGCTCTATCAAATCCGCTCCGCTTTTTGACATCATAAGTACCAATTGTTCCGTAATCTCCAAATCCGGATCACCGGCAGTTACAAATGGAATAAATGCTTTTTTATTGTTAAATACCTCTCCGATTCTACTCATAGATTTGTACCCCCCTATATCTGGCAATCGCTGCTACATCCTTATCTCCTCTACCAGATAAATTAATCACAATAATTTGATCCTTTTCCATCGTAGGTGCAAGCTTTCTTGCATATGCCACAGCATGTGCACTTTCGATTGCAGGAATAATTCCCTCCATACGAGATAAATACTCAAAAGCATCCACCGCCTCCTGATCGGTAACCGGAACATAAGTTGCACGGTTCGTATCATGTAGATTGGCATGTTCCGGCCCAATTCCCGGATAATCAAGACCTGCTGATATTGAATGTACCGGAGCGATCTGACCGTATTCATCCTGACAGAAGTAGGATTTCATCCCATGGAATATCCCTAACGACCCGGTTGCTATCGTAGCAGCTGTTTTATCCGTATCTGCACCGAGTCCGGCTGCTTCACAACCGATTAAGGCGACTTCTTTATCCTGAATAAAATCATAGAATAGACCCATCGCATTACTTCCGCCACCGACACATGCAAGTACTGCATCCGGTAATCTTCCTTCCTTCTCAAGCATCTGCTGCTTTACTTCTCTTCCGATTATACTTTGGAAATCACGTACGATAATGGGAAATGGATGAGGCCCCATAACGGAACCAAGAACATAATGTGTATCTTCTACACGTTTCGTCCATTCTCTCATGGTCTCATTTACAGCATCCTTAAGCGTCTGTGTGCCTGAGGTAACAGCATGAACCTTAGCACCCAGTAACTCCATTCGAAACACATTAAGAGCCTGTCGATCTGTATCTTCCTTGCCCATAAAGATCTCACATTCCATTCCCATTAATGCCGCAGCGGTAGCAGTCGCAACTCCATGCTGTCCGGCTCCGGTTTCAGCAATAACTCTGGTCTTGCCCATCTTTTTTGCTAATAGTACTTGACCAAGAACATTATTAATTTTATGAGAACCTGTATGGTTTAAATCTTCCCTCTTAAGATATATTTTGGCTCCGCCCAAATCCTTTGTCATCTTTTCTGCAAAATATAACAATGACGGTCTTCCTGCATAATTTTTTAACAAATCCTCTAGTTCCTTATTAAAACTTTCGTCATTTTTATAAAATTCATATGCCTTTTCAACTTCATTAACGGCATTCATCAATGTTTCCGGTACATATTGTCCTCCATGTACTCCAAATCTGCCCTTAGACATCATTTCACACTCCTTACTTTTGTTATAATATCAATGATTTTTTCTTTATCCTTATATCCATCCGTTTCAACCCCACTGCTAATATCAATTGCATAGGGTTTCAAATTAGTAATTGCCTGCACTACATTTTGAGAATTGATTCCTCCTGCCAGAAAGTATGGCTTATTTACCTCTTGAATTATGTTCCAATCAAACGTTTCACCGCTCCCACCGTACTCATCCTTCTTGAAGGCATCAAGTAGTAGATAGTCAGCATCAATTGACTGAGACGATGTGATATCCTCTGATTTTTTAACTCTTATCGCTCTGATTACAGGATTTGATATGCTTCTTTTTAACTGTTTGAGATATTCTTCGTCTTCATCTCCGTGCAATTGAACAATATCAATAATATTTTGATTACATAAGTATATTATGTTATCTATATCTTCGTTTACAAATACACCAACCGCCTGAATGTTTGGTCGCAATATTGATTTTAACTCATTTGCTTGGTGGACGGTGACACGACGTTTACTTTTTGCAAATACAAATCCAATGTAATCAGGACAGGCTTTATTTACATACTCAATATCAATTGTTCTGGTTAATCCGCATATTTTAATCTTTGTCATATATACTCCTTCGGATTTAATTAAGTACGTTCCCTGTAATCTTCCAATCCTTATAATATAAAGATTTATGATTACTCTGAACCAGTTAAATCTAGTTAAACCTTAAGCTTCTGTAATTGTTCCTTCTTATCCGGGCTTCTCATCAAGGTTTCGCCGATCAGTACCGCATTGACTCCGGCATCTTTTAAAACCTTCATGTCCTGTTGTGTTTTGATACCGCTTTCCGCAACAAATAAGATCTCCTTTGGAACCAATCCTCGAAGAAAAACACTGTTATTTAAATTCACTTCAAAAGTTTGAAGGTTTCTATTATTCACACCGATAATTCTTGCTCCTGCTTGAATTGCTGAGTAAATCTCCTCTACCGTATGTGCTTCAACAAGAGCGGATAAACCTAACTCATCACATATTTTAATATAACTACTTATTCTATCCGTATTCAACAGAGAACAGATTAAAAGTACTGCATCTGCTCTGATTATCTTAGCTTCATAAATTTGATATTCGTCTATCGTAAAATCCTTACGCAAAACCGGGATGTGAACCGCCTTGCTGATTTCTGAAAGATAACTGTTGTCCCCTTTAAAGAATTCCGGCTCTGTCAACACAGATATCGCATTTGCTCCTGCAGCTTCATAATCCTTAGCAATCTGTAGATAAGGAAAATCCTCGGCTATAATCCCTTTGGAGGGAGAAGCTTTTTTCACCTCACAGATAAAAGCAATCCTTCCACTTTTATCTCCGGTATGGGCATCTATATCAATTAATCCATCAATCGAACTGTTTACTCTTTTTAATGCCTTCTCAAATGCAAAGGGTTCACGGTTATTAAATTCTTTTCTTCCTTTTTCACTAAAAATCATAGCTTTGATTTGTTCAAGAGGAAGGTTCTCTTTTGCTTTCTTAACCCTCTCCAGTGTTGACTTTGCTATCTTATCTAAAATCATTATTATCCTGTCCTTTCTAAAACAAATGTGCTATTCATTGGATAATTGTATGAATTTATTCAACTGCTCCATTGCCTTACCACTATCAATGATATCTGCGGCCATCTTTACACATTCTCTCAGGGTAATATTGTTATAACTCATATAGAGACAGATTGCAGAATTCAGTAATACAATATCACGTTTCGGTCCCTTTTCCCCGCTTAAAATTCTTCTTGCGATATCTGCGTTCGTAGTCGGATCTCCTCCGATCAAATCCTCCGGTTTACAATATTCGAATCCAAACTGATGTGGATCAAGGAAGAAACTATTAATTTTTCCATCACTGACTTCACATACAGTTGTTTTTGAACAAAGAGATACTTCGTCCAGTCCGTCATGACCATGTACAACCATCGCTCTCTTTACTCCAAGATTAGCAAGTACATTCGCCATTGGTTCTACAAGGTTTTCATCATATACTCCTAATAATTGAAGATTTGCATTTGCAGGACTTGACAGAGGTCCAAGTATATTAAATATTGTTCGCACTCCAAGTTCTCTACGAACCGGAGCGGCATATTTCATAGAGGAATGATAAATCGGAGCAAATAAGAAGCAGATACCAATTTCTTTTAATATCTTTTCGCTTTTTTCCACCGGTATATCTATTTTTACGCCAAGGGCTTCTAGCACATCCGCACTACCGCACTTACTAGATACACTTCGATTCCCATGTTTTGCTACCGGAATTCCAGCAGCAGAGATAACTAATGAGGATACAGTTGAGATATTAAACGTAAATGCTTCATCTCCGCCAGTACCAACGATATCAAGTACATCTCCCTCTCTTTTTACCTTTAAACCAATTTCTCTCATACTCATTGCACAAGCAGTTATCTCATCAATGGTCTCCCCCTTCATGCGAATCGCAGTGATAAAGGATGCTATTTGTGCATTGGTTGCGTTACCTCTCATAATTTCATCCATAACCTCTCTTGTCATCTCAAGAGATAAATCTTCTTTATTTAAAACATTACGAATTGCTTGTTGAATCATATTATCCTCCAATCTACCACTCTAGGCGGTTATCAAAAACAATTTTTATATTTGTTCCTATATAACAAGTGCTGATTTTTCTTTTTTATATTAATTACATTTTAAATGTACTTCTCAATCTTGACTAAAAAATTCAGGAATTTGTTGACCATAAATACCTTAAGTCTTAGTTAACTACATAATCCTAATTTTTAAGAAATTCTTCATGATAGTATCACCCATCGGTGTCAAAATTGACTCCGGGTGAAACTGCACTCCGTATACATCGTACTGCCTATGCTGAACCGCCATAATCTCACCTTCATCATCCTCGGCAATTACCAGTAGCTCATCTGGTAAGCTTTCCTTTTTTGCAATAAGCGAATGATATCTTGCTGCCTGAATAATCGGTGGTAACCCATGAAAGATTAAACTACCGTTCGCTACATGAATATTACTTTGTTTACCGTGCATCAACTGCTTAGCTAAAGTTATCTGTGCGCCAAACACTTCACAGATACCTTGATGCCCTAAGCATACTCCAAGGATAGGAACCACACCCTTAAGCTCTTTTACAACATCCTCGCATACCCCTGCATCCTTTGGATATCCTGGCCCCGGTGAAAGAATAATATGCGAAGGTTTTAAATTACGAATCTCTTCTACAGTCAATTCATCATTACGTATTACTTTGATATCTGGGTTAATGCTTCCGGCTAATTGTACTAAGTTATAGGAAAAACTATCATAATTATCAATAAGTAATATCATTATTCATTCACCTCACTTGCTTTAAGGATTGCTTCAATTACCGCTTTTGCTTTATTTTCGGATTCTTCATACTCTTTCTCCGGTACACTGTCAGCTACGATTCCTCCACCTGCTTGCACATATACCTTATCATTCTTTTTTACTGCCATACGAATCGCGATACAGGTATCCATATTGCCGGTAAAGTCGATATAACCAATCGCTCCGCCATATATACCTCTTGGACCTTTTTCCTGCTCTTCTATGATTTCACACGCTCTAATCTTTGGTGCACCAGATAAAGTACCTGCAGGAAGGATTGCTTCAATCGCATCCAGTGCATCTTTATCCTTTCTTTTTAACCCTTCCACCTCAGAAGTGATATGCATAATTCTTGAATATCTCTGAATTCTCATATAATCCGTAACCTTTACTCCAGCAAATTCTGATATCTTTCCCAGATCATTTCTTCCAAGATCCACGAGCATATTGTGTTCGGATAATTCTTTTGCGTCTGCTAATAGCTCAGTCTCTAACGCATCATCTTCTTCCTTATCCTTGCCTCTTGGTCTGGAACCAGCGATAGGAAATGTAGTTAATTTATCATCTTTTAGCCTTACCAAAGTCTCCGGTGAGGTACTAATTAGTTGTACATCATCATTTTGCATAAAAACCATATATGGGGAAGGGTTTGTCGTTCTAAGTACTCTATATGCATTAAGAAGATTATCCTGATATTCCGTCTCAAATCTTCTGGAGATAACTGCCTGGAAGATATCACCGTTCACGATGTATTCCTTAGTCTTTTCAACCATCTTACAGTATTCCTCTTTGGTTACATTACAGGTAAAGGAAGGTTTTGTTGATGTATATTGCTTCGTGAAGGGTGTAAGTTCTGTAATAAATCGATGTAAATTCTCAATATCTGAAACCGCTTTCCCATAGTTTTCAAGAACCTTATCCGTCTTCATATTGACCACAATTGAAATCTTCTGTTTTAAGTGATCGTAGGCAATCACTTTGTCAAATAACATTAAATCAAAATCATTAAACTCACTTCTTTGTAGCTTTAGAATCGGTTCCGCATATCCGATCATAGCATAGGAAAAGTATCCCACAAGTCCGCCGGCAAATGGTGGTAGATCCACTAACTTTGGTGCTTTATACTCCTTTAATAAATCTCTTAACACTTCGAAAGGCTTATCTGTTTGAAATACTTTCTTCTCATGATGCTTATCTTCAATTGTTACGACCTTATCCTTACAAGTAACGTGAACAATAGGATTAAACCCTAGAAAGGAATATCTTCCCCATTTTTCTCCACCTTCTACGCTTTCCAGAAGATAATATCGCTTGCTTATCTCCGAGATTTTACGTAACAATGTAATCGGTGTAATGATATCAGCATAGATTTCCTTACATATAGGAATAATACTATACTCTTTTGACAATGTTTCAATTTCTGAACTACTTGGTGTAATCATAGTTTTTACCATATTTTCCACTGATGGATGAAAAATTCCTTTCTATATATTTAAGAAATTATTAGTGCTTGATAACATTGCCTTCATAACCTTATATCTAAGAAGAATAAAGTATTAGAGCAATAAAAAAAGCCTCTGTCTCTGTATTCTACAGGGACAAAAGCTAAAGCTTCTGCGGTACCACCCGGTTTGGTGTATAAAAAACACCCTCTCATTTTGCATACCATCATATGCACCCCACTGATAACGGACAGGGTTCCCGTAAGCGCCTACTTTCTATGATAAGATTTTGGGCTTCCCTCACAAGTCCATTCAGCTAAACTTTCGTAACCGCATTCACACCAACAGCGGCTCTCTGGATACAAACAGTAAAACTTACTTCTCTTGTTCATCGGTTTCTTTATTTACACGAATTATAACAATGGACATAATAATTTGTCAAGTATCTTATTCCATTAATTGTTTATGTTTTTTAAAATCGTTAATTAAAGTATCAATTCTTACCTATTAATATGTAAGTTATCATATATCTTATAAATCACATTAGAGTATGTTATAAGTTGAATTATTGACATCCCATATTAAATACGATATATTTACATCAAAAATCAACCACATAAAGGAGACTATTTATGAGTAAAAAAGTAGCTATTCTCATGGGCAGCGACAGTGATCTTCCTGTTTTAAAAGGAACCATCAATACTCTGAAAAATTTTGGTATCAGCGTGGAGGCACATGTAATGAGTGCTCACCGTACCCCTTCACAGGCATGTAATTTTGCTTCATCCGCAAGAACAAACGGATTTGGTGTTATCATTTGTGCTGCAGGTAAAGCTGCTCATCTAGCAGGTGTTGTAGCAGCGCACACAACATTACCCGTTATTGGTATACCGATTAAGTCTTCTACCATGGACGGATTAGATTCTCTTCTATCTACAGTCCAGATGCCAAAGGGAATTCCTGTTGCAACCGTAGCAATTGACGGTTCAGATAATGCAGCAATTTTAGCTGCTCAGATTCTTGGTGTATATGATGAAGATTTAGAACAAAAACTTGCAAAAATGAAAAAAGATATGGAAGATGAAGTGGTTGCAAAGGATACGAAACTTCAAAGCGAAATCTAGATCTGATTTATAATACCATTTTAATTAAATTAGTTCCTATCAACCATGAACAAAGCATACCATAATCTCCTTCAATTACCACCCGTTATGGTGATATTTTCTATCATATTATGCTAATATTAGGAACAGATAGGAATTTTAATATATTACCTATCTGTTCTTTTTTGTCTATTTTTATTGACATAGGTTGCTAAATAAGTTATATTTAAAAAAATTGAGGTGGTTACTATGACAAAAGGCCAATTAGAAGCAAAGCTGAGTGAAGCGGTCAGCAAATTCGAGTTTGAATACATGGGTCGAGGGCCAAAGCTAATCCGTACCCACATTATAAATGATATGATACTTATCCGATTAACCGGCGTATTAAGTCCTTCGGAACAAAAGCTTACAGATAATCTTCAGGGTATAGAGTTGTTGAAAAAATTACGCTCTACTTTATTTGAGGGTGGACGCGAATACTTAGAATCATTTATTACTGACATTATTGATGTTAATATTATAAGTACTCATTTTGATATTAGCACAAAAACCGGCGAGAAAATAATAGTCATAACCACAGACCGAAATATTGACGAATTCATTATAACAAAATAGAACGGACGACGAATAAATTAACTTTTTAATAGGTTAAGTTAGTAGTAAGCCGATATCTTAGTTATAGTCTAGGATAGCGGCTTTTTATATAGTAATTTCATACAATTATTATTTCATTAATAATAAATATTTTCAAAGGAGACGTGGAAGATGTTAAACTCAAAGGATTATTTGCAGAAACTAGATTTAGACAGCGAAGTAAAGAACATACTGACAAATAGCAAGCGATTGATATTCCCCAAAACAAGAGCTGAATTAATTGATTTAAGCTTTGGTAATGAAACCTCCGATTATTTTGAAGTTGGATACCCTGTAAAAGAGAAAGGATTTGTAATCGAGGCAAATATAACACGTTGCAAAAATGGCGTAGCTATTAATTATACGGAAGATTATATGCGTCGTCGTGACCCAGACAGTCTTGTTATTGGTGACGACAAAGAAACAGACAAACCAAGATTTAAAGATCTTTATAATGCTGAATTTGAGCCATTGCGTAAAGAAACTTTTTCTTGGTTATCTGATCAGGATTTAATTGTTCTCCCTTTTAAAGCAGGTGGTTATGAGTATGGTTACGATGCTCTTCTTATCGCTCCATCAAATGCAGCTTTCTTCGCATGTGGTCTTGCAGATTTACAGGGATTTTTAAGTATCGACGAAATCAGTGATAATTTTACACCTAAGGCAATTGTTTATCTTGCACCTCCTTTCCGTCACACTCATTTTGACGGAAAGCAGATTGTTGTTCATAACAGACTTGATGAAGTACATGAAATCTTCTCTTACAACCTATATCCGGGACCTAGTGCAAAAAAAGGCATCTATGGTGTTCTCTTAAATATCGGTGAACGTGAAGGTTGGGTAACTGCCCACGCTTCTACTGTTAAGGTTATTACACCATATGATAATGAAATAGTTATCATGCACGAAGGAGCTTCCGGCGGCGGTAAAAGTGAAATGATCGAGCCAGCTCATAGAGCTGCTGATGGCCGTTTAATACTTGGTGAAAACTTAGTAACAGGCGAAAAATACTACTTTGAATTATCCGAATCCTGCGAGCTTCGTCCGGTAACGGATGATATGGCTCTTTGCCATCCAAAGATGCAAAATAGCAGTAAAAAATTAGTGGTTAATGATGCAGAAAATGCTTGGTTCTTACGTTTAGATCATGTTACCGAATACGGTACTTCTCCACAGTATGAAAAAATATTTACTCAGCCATCTGAGCCATTAGTGTTCTTTAACATTCAAGCAGTTCCGAATTCAACTTGTCTTGTATGGGAGCATACAATCGATTCTAACGGAAAACCTTGTCCGAACCCTAGAGCGATTCTTCCAAGACGACTCGTGCCTGATATCGTATCCGAATCAGTTGAGGTTGATGTACGAAGCTTCGGAGTAAGAACTCCACCTTGTACAAAGGAAAGCCCTTCCTACGGTATTCTTGGTATGTTCCATATCCTCCCTCCTGCTCTTGCATGGTTATGGAGATTGGTGGCTCCTCGTGGTTATAACAATCCTAGTATCGTTGGTGGTCAAGGGATGGTAAGTGAAGGTGTTGGTTCCTACTGGCCTTTCGCTACTGGAAAGCTGGTAAAACAGGCAAATTTATTACTTGATCAAATTATACAATCAACCAGTACTAGATATGTGTTAATTCCAAATCAGCATATTGGTGTATATAAAGTAAGCTTTAATCCTCAATGGATTGCAAGAGAATATATTGCAAGACGTGGTAGTGCTAAATTCAAACAGGAACATTTGAAAGAAGCTCGTTGTACTCTTCTAGGCTACGGTCTTGATTCCTTAAAAGTTGATGGCCAGTATATCCGCAAAGCATTCTTACAGCCGGAGAGACAGCAAGAAGTAGGAACTGAAGGTTATGATGCAGGTGCTACTATCTTAATCGATTTCTTCAAGCAAGAAGCTGCTAAGTTCAATACCGAGGAATTAAATCCTCTTGGCAAGCAGATTATTGAATGTTTATTACGTGATGCTCCATTACAGGATTACATTGATTTAATACCAATGAGATTTTAATTAATAACGTGCACCCAACGGCGCCCTAATATAAGGGCTGTTTCGAAATAATTATTCATTCAGAATATTTATTTTGAAACATGCCCTTGTATTTTGGCTCTTTGTCAAGAATCATCTATTGACGAAATTAATGGATGTAATTTCACTCACATTGCTCTTCTATCTACTTATGTTATAATCTATTCTTACCGGTATATCCTCCGAAACCTCCTTTTACGTTAATCACATCAAATCCTGCTCTCGATAGAGCATTAACAGTCCCTGAGCTTCTCCCTCCGGATTGACACATAATATAGTATTTTTTGTCTTTGTTCAGATATTTTGTCGGAGCTGCGAGTAACTGCCCCATTGGTATATTCTTCGAATTTTTAATACTCCCATGCTTATACTCAAAAGGCTCTCTAATATCAATTAGATTAATATCCGTTAGCATCGGATCAATCTCATTAATATGAATCGAATTAGCAACATCTTTTTGGAATAAAGTAAACATAATATTCTCCTTTCAAACTATCCAATATTTAATTTCTATAATGTATTTATACTTCAAAAAGAAATATAAGTATGTGACAATATTACATTGGCAATCAGTAATCCGTAATTAATATCAAATCATTTAGCATCATGCTTAATAGATTCTTTATAACCTGTGCAAATGCACATCTATTTTTATACTATCATTTTTGGTAATTCATGTTATAATAAGGCAATATAAAAGTGAAATGAGGTAAATTTAATGAGAAGAAAAGACCGAGAAATAACAGATTTAGATGAGATACTTAAAATCATGAAAAAATGTGACGTATGCAATATCGCTTTCTTTGATAAGGAATACCCCTATATTATTCCGATGAACTTTGGATTTTCTAGTAGAAATGGTGAAACAGCTCTTTATTTTCACTGTGCGCTCGCCGGTAAAAAGTTGGATTTGCTTCGTTCTAATCCAAAGGTTGGTTTTGAGATGGATTGTTCCCATAATTTAGTTATTGAAGAACTTGATTGTGAATGTACGATGGAGTTCGAGAGTATCTGTGGCAACGGAACGATTGAAATCCTCCCAGAGGATCAAAAAATCGCAGCCTTAGGAGAGTTAATGAAACAATACAAGAAGCAACCTGGCATGAACTTTAATGAAAAATATGTGAAGGCAATAGAAGTATTGAAGCTAACCGTAAATGAGATAACCGGAAAACATCTGGATCGTAATCACGGATAAACTCTATTCATTTAAATGCTTTTAGTATAATCATAGTGAAATATACAGAGACTACGGATAAGCATAACCCCGTAGTCTCTCATTTTATCTATTCTACTATTTCGAGTCCGCCATTGGTGCCAATTCCTTCATAAAGAATATTACCTTGACGATCCGAAAATCTTAATTTCACCACTGCATTCGTACTTTCTGAAATTCTGCGACACATTTGTCCTTTTACGGGTGCAATTATTTTCCCACCTTCGTTGTATTGGATACTCAGATCCAAACGAAAGCGGCAATCACGTGTAGTAATTCTTAGTCTGTTTTCATTATAGTATAACATTTTAATCCAAGATCCATTATACGTGGTAAACATGAATATACGATCATGATATCGTAGCATTATGATAAATCCAAGAAAACTTCCCTTCAGAAAAGGAACATCCGCAATATTTACAGACAATGATACATCATCCGGCTGAAAGTGATTTGATTGAAACCAAACCCAGGATTTTGGCATTGATATGCCCCAATCCTTTTCAATATATCCGATTCCATCTGTAAAATCGATTTTTTTACCAGAAATATTGAGATGACCGATAATCTCATTTTGAATGCATATTATGTCATGATGACATTCCATAAAGGGTAGATATAAGAAAGGTCCCATTACACCCGGACGAAAAATCGTCCTTGGAAACTCCATAATATCTCTAAAATACAAATCCCCTTGTATACTTAGTTCCTTGCCATCAATATTTAACCTAATTCTACTCTTAGAGAAATAATTCTCTCCAATCATGATTTCGAACTTATTTTCATTATAACGAAACTCATCGAGATCATAATGAAAGTAACTCACGTTATTATCCGAATCAAGCACCTGTATAAAAGCATGTGTATCCCACTCTCCTATTGATATGCCGGGAATAATAGCATATGTGCTTTCCATCCTGCAGTCGGTGATTTTAAAATACCAGCCCTCAAAATAACGCTTCTTTTTATATTTTCCTTGAAAAATATCCGGATTTAGTAATCTTCTTAAACAATACATATATATTGGGTTCCTTTGATTGAGAATAATATAATTCGATGTTAATGATAACTATTGTTTTTCAGCTTTCGCTAAAGCATCCTCGGGGTTTGGTGATTCACCGTTAAAATCTCCTCGAATAATCTTTAAAGCAGTTTTTTCCGCATATATTTCATCAGCTGTACGAACACCCCACTTACGAATCAAAGGTAATATAGGGCACCAACCCTGTAAAGCATGCTGAATCATAAAGCCTGCAACTGCCCCGGTAACCAAAAACCATGCACGACTCATTCTGACTCCCATATAAGAGCTTAATAATAGTAATAGGGATGCATTCACTTGTAATACGCGTTCTGTATCCCATTCTTGATTTAATTGACTGATTCTCTGCGTGATCTCCGGTTCATTGCAGTTTTTAAATATCTTAAGACTACTCAGAGTTTGATTTCTAATATCCTCGTTAATCTTTGGATCGGTTTTCATCACTACCTTCTGACAGGTAGGAGGTAGAATACATTTTCTTTTCATATCATCACCACCTTTTATTTTAATTTAGTATGTGTGATATAAAATAAAATATACAAATAGATGGACTTGATTGACGTCAAAAATGGCTGTTTCGATGTGAAACAGCCATAAGAATTATTAAGATGCTATTTTTGATTCATAAGAATCGTACTGTCGTAAATATTTCACATTATCTCGTTCATATGCACCAACACCTGCTAATATCAGAAGGAAAAACGGCATTGTCTGAACCCAAAGAAGGGTAACATCTGTAATTCCATGTGCTAAAGCTGCGGCAGTAATTGCCAATATCAAAGAGGTAATCTTCGTATTCTTCTCTTTAAAGCATATTCTGAATATAAGTTTATATATTTTAGTAAAATAAAGTACGATTAATACTGTTCCGATTATACCAAAGTTCAATATAGTATCAATGTATATGCTATGTGAGTGTGGTATCACTTGGTTCAAATAAGAACTGTGGAATAAATACATATAAGAGTAATATCCATGTCCAAACCAAGGGGTCTGGGCGATCGCTCCAAATGCTTCACTCCATATCTGCTGACGTAATCTTACGGTAACTTCAACATCATTCAATCTAGGTATAATATTGACACCAAGGAATAGGATCAAAAAGCTTCCTAATGCCGCTGCAAATAACCATATTGAGAGTAATCTGTGTCTTTTAAGAACAATTAGAAGCACTGCTACACCAACGAACACTTCCACCCACACAAACATACTCTTACATAAGTACATACTGATCAAATTCACAAACGCTACCATATAGTAAAACCAAGGATTTTTCTGCTTTGTCAATACCTTATAGGCACAAACGATAATAACCATACCTACAACGGTACCGAAATAATTCGGATAAAAGAATACAGCAGATACTCGACTACTACCGTTCTCTAAGTCATTCACCAACTTCTCAACCAGTGCATAACCAGCGCTGGTTAAACTGAAGGTACAAACTAAGGTCATTAATCTTTCAAATAACTCTTTCGTCATGATGTTACGAATATATAATCCTAATACAGCTGCAAAAATCATCACGACGCCGGTTGCAAATCCCGCTAAATTACGGTATAAAGCCGGAACGATTAACGAGTACGCCATGAAAATCTTAAGTATCATGGAACCTTTATTTATAAATATCATTTGTCGTGTCTGTTTATTTACCATTAAATAGATTGCTAAAAATACAAGTACGATAGTTGAAAGTATGTAGGGCATAAAAATTGCAGCAGCTGTATATATTGCAATATTAGCTCCTACAAGAGATACCTCAACTCGCCTTTTGAGTGCTAAATTTTCTATAACAATCATCCTCTTTTCATTTAAAGTATTTTTATGATTACCAAGTAAATAATCATGGCAAAAAGAACATTTTATCCTGTAAATCACTCTTTTTGCGATTGAATTAAGAATGTGTTCCCAACTAAATATGTATTTTAGCACAAACCAACAAAGGAATCAATATTTTTTAATAAAATAATATTCCAATCTATACATATTAAACAATTCATTGTCATTATTGTAATTTTTGATGTTATTTTCGGGCGAAACGACGATTTCTTTTATGCAAACATTCCAAACATATATTGTTAAATCACCATATCCAGGAAGTAACTGTGAACGCTCAAATCATGAGTCAGTTCCGGGTGAAATGAAGTAACGAGAATATTACGCTGTTTTGCTGCAACGATATTCCCATCCACCTCAGCAAGAACTTCTACCCCCTTCGATATATCTGCATCTTCTATATAAGGAGCGCGAATAAAGGTCATCGGAACAACTCCAATACCTTTGAACTCTTTCTCAGTACGAAAGCTTCCCAGCTGTCTTCCATATGCATTTCTTTTCACTTTAATATCCATCACTGATAAATATTGATGGTTGTCATTGGATACCGCCTTCGCTAGCAGTATCATTCCAGCGCAGGTTCCAAACACCGGCATTCCTTCCTGTATCCGTTTTTGTAATACATCGAATAGATCCAGTTCATGCAATAGCTTGCCAATGACCGTACTTTCCCCACCGGGAATAATAATTCCATCAAGCGATTCTTCTAGTAAATCTGCTTTTTGCCTAATCTCAACTCCAATGGCTCCGAGCTGTTCCACCGAATGCTTATGCTCCTCAAATGCTCCTTGAAGAGCAAGAATCCCAATCTGCTTCATATATATCACCTACCTTATTAAATTCCTCTTTGTGCCATTAATAGTTCTATCTCATCCTCATTAATACCAACCATTGCATCTCCTAGGTCTTCTGAAAGCTCCGCAAGGATCTTAGGATCATTATAATTCGTTACCGCTTTTACTATTGCCTGAGCACGTTTCGCAGGATTACCGGATTTAAAGATACCGGAGCCCACAAATACACCCTCCGCACCTAATTGCATTAAAAGAGCTGCATCAGCCGGGGTTGCTACGCCGCCAGCAGCAAAGTTTACAACCGGAAGCTTTCCGTTCTGATGAACGTATTGAACCAATTCATAAGGAACCTGTAAGTCCTTTGCTGCATGGTATAATTCATCTTCTCTTTTGTTCTGTAATTCTCTAATCTGTTTGTTGATCAATCTCATATGGCGTACCGCCTGAACGACATCACCGGTACCCGGTTCACCTTTTGTACGAATCATGGAAGCACCTTCCCCTATTTTTCTTAATGCTTCTCCCAAATCCTTAGCCCCACATACAAATGGTACACTAAACTTCGATTTATCAATATGATAAGTATCATCCGCAGGAGAAAGAACTTCACTCTCATCGATATAGTCAATCTCGATTGCTTCTAATATCTGAGCCTCTGCAAAATGTCCGATACGTACCTTTGCCATAACCGGAATCGATACTGCTTCTTGAATGCCTTTAATCATCTTAGGGTCGCTCATTCTGGATACTCCACCTGCCGCACGAATATCAGCCGGTATTCTCTCTAATGCCATAACCGCACATGCTCCCGCTGCTTCTGCGATTTTTGCCTGCTCCGGTGTTGTAACATCCATAATAACTCCACCCTTTAGCATCTGTGCCAAGTTTTTATTCAACTCATATCTCTCATTCATAATAATATCTCTCCTTTTATAAAATTAATATGTAAAATTCTTGTAGTTTTATAAAACTTGATTTATTATAATATTTGTCTGGTATAATTATAAGCATCAGAAATCAACAAGTTGATGGTATCAGATTATATTTAGGAAAGGAATCGATTGATTATGGAGTTATTAACATTACAATTAGACTCTGATAGTAAGAAGCCTTATTATCAGCAGTTATATTCATATATTAAAACCGAGATTCAAAACGGGAGAATTCCATTCGATACAAAGCTCCCCTCCAAACGTAAGCTTTCCTCCTATCTTGGTATCAGTCAGAATACGATTCAGGCAGCATATGATCAGTTAATTGAAGAAGGATATATTATTGCCATTGAAAAACGTGGTTTCTTTGTCTGCAAGATCGATTTTCTTCAACGTCTTAAGGTAAATACCCATAGTTTAGAAGAGGGTAAAACAGAGTCCAGCAATACACTATTTGATTTTACTTATCATGGCGTTGACATGCCTTCTTTTCCGTTTGATCAGTGGAGAAAGCTTATGAAGGATGTCATTAATGAATATGATGAAGAGTTACTTAGTCCGGGTGATTCCTTAGGACTATTTCGGTTACGTAGTGCTTTATCTGATTACCTTCATCAATCAAGAGGTGTCAACTGTTCCCCTCACCAGATAATAATCAGCTCCGGTACGGAGATGCTATTCCAAACTTTAATTCAGCTCTTTCACAAGGACAGTACCTACGGAATCGAAAATCCAGGTTACGAAAAGCTAAACCAGTTATTTACCGGTAATCGTGCAAAATTCATGCCGATTGGGATTGATCAAAATGGAATGATGATGGAGGAAATTTTAAACAGCAATGCAAATATCCTATGTATTGCCCCGGCACATCAGTTTCCTTCCGGTGGAATTATGCCAATCAACCGTAGAGTTCAGCTACTAAACTGGGCAAATGATGGAGAGAATCGTTATCTAATTGAGGATGATTACGATAGTGAGTTCAAATATAGCGGCAAGCCCATTCCTGCCCTTCAAGGACTGGATACAAATGAGAAGGTAATCTATATGGGCTCTCTGTCAAAGTCCATCTCTCCCACCCTTCGTGTCAGTTATATGGTACTTCCCACCCACCTAATGAAACAATTCAAGGAACGATTATCATATATTCTCTGCCCTGTTCCGATTATGGAGCAGAAGGCATTATGTAGATTTATAGAAGAAGGATTTTTCGAACGACATTTAAATAAAATGAGAACAATCTATAAAAAGAAGCGTGATGCCTTAGTAAAAGCCATCAGTGATTTGAATTGTGGAATTGAAATTCTAGGTGCGGATGCCGGTCTTCATCTATTAATTAAAATACCAAATAACATGACGGAAGAAGAACTGATTCAGTCAGCCTCCTCCGTCGGTGTAAAAACCTATGGAATCTCAAAGTATTATTCCGACCGATCGGCTATCAGCTCTGACATCGGCACTTCACCAACGATTCTACTTGGTTTTGCCACGATGCCGGAAAACAGCATTGAAGAGGCGGTGGGGTTATTAAGAAGGGCATGGTTTTGAAAGGAGTTCGCCGGAAGTCTTAAGTTTGAAGTTTCACCCCGCACAATATACCGTGACATAGACGCAATCAACATGGCAGGCATTCCTGAATGTTCAATATCGAGAGTAGTTGGAGGCTTTGAAATCATGTAAAAATATAAGCTTGATAAAACTTGCTTGTTCTTCCTGTGTGAGTACCCTCGAATCTTTCTTATCATATGCGCCCAATTTTATTCCTCTTGTTGGATTCTTGTAAAGTATATCACTTAAAAGAGGGAAAGAGCACATCCCTATTCTTATCACAAGCAAATACTTATATTATTATCTAATAAGCCAAATTATTATATATAGAATTTATTATATTTTTCGTTATTATACTGTATAATGAACTTAGAAGGGGGTGAACATCGGTTTTTTAACTATTGATCTTTCAGAATGATTATCAATAGTTAAATGAAAATAAAACCGAAAAAATATGAGGCTAAAATTTAAGAAATTTCTTTTGTTTAAAATAATTAAAAGTGTACGCTTTCTCTCAATTACATTAATCGCAGGTGTGATTCTTTGTGGTTGTAGCGATAACAAAAAGGATCTTCGCAGTTCCAGTGTAAGTGAACCCTTAACAAAATCAAAAGTGATCACATTGTCTGTGGAGAGTAAATTCATGGGAAGAAAGATGCCTTGTATGATTTATCTTCCGAAGGGTTACGGCAATGGGAAGGAATATCCGGTATGGTACGCATTGCACGGCCATAGCTCAAATGAATCTATGTGGCTTGATGAAGGCATCGGTAATACTGCAGATAAAATGATTGATAACGGTGAAATTGAACCGATTATCATGGTCTTTCCCTATGTAAAGGATGCAACAGTAAAAGAAATTATGGCAGACATGGAGGATGATGGAAAATTTGATGAAAGAAACATAGATAAATACCTCAGTAAAGAACTAATTCCATACATTGATTCTCATTATTACACCGTTACATCTCCTAAAGGCAGATATATCGGGGGACTCTCTATGGGAGGGATGATAGCCTTAAGAGTGGCCTTTCATCATACCGATTTGTTCAGCAAGGTAGGTGGGTATACTGCAGCAGTGCTTTCTAATGATTACTCTGACAAACAACTTGAAGAATGGCTCTATCCTAATGATAACTTCGATCATATTAAGAATATCAATGAGTTTGATAAAAAGAAGGGTTTTGATAAACTAAACATATATATTGAAGCAGGTAACGCTGATGATCCATTCTCCGAAGGGTTACAATCCTTATATAAAGCGTTACAAACAAGGGGAATTGATGTGAATTTCCGATTATATAACGGCGGACATTCCTTACAGACAGACAGTTTGGGAGATTACCTTAAGTTCTATGCGGAGAAGGATTAAGATCTTTACTTTAACCAATCTATTAAAATAGTATTATACATAACAAAAGCACCATCACTATTACATGACGATGCTTCCGTATGATTCAACGTATTTTTTTTATCCCAAAACCTCTACCATCACCTTCCCACTCCTCTATATCACCGGAAAGGTTAAAATCACCTCAAACACATCCCCATCAATGGCCA
The DNA here is from genome assembly GCA_023392615.1 of Bacillota bacterium. Taxonomy (GTDB): domain Bacteria; phylum Bacillota; class Clostridia; order Lachnospirales; family Lachnospiraceae; genus Mobilitalea. The sequence goes on from JAEVYT010000012.1 coordinate 59,136, forward strand.
CTTCAAGCTTTCCACCACAGTTTTTGGTGAAGCTTTCAGCGATGGATAACCCCAGTCCACTTCCTTCTGTTGATCTAGATTGATCCCCTCGGTAAAAACGCTGTAATATCTCATCCTCGGTAAAATTCATCTCGTAAGATGAGATGTTTTTCACCGAGAATATGGCCTCTTCTTCTGTTCTATCTAAATCGATATATACTCTGGTATTCTTTAACGAATACTTCAACGCGTTATCGATGATATTTTGAAATACACGATATAACTTTTTACCATCCGATTTAATCACTACCGATTCGTCAGGAAGAGTTATTTTAAACTGAATACCTTGCTCCACTATCTTGTCATCCAAATCCGCTAGGGTTTGCTCTGTTAATTTCTTTAAATCGATTAACTCTTCCTCTATATTAATATTACCACTTGTACTTTTAGCAAGTTCGAATAAATCAGTCACAATGTTCTTTAAACGATCTGATTTTTTTTGAAGTATCGATATATAATCGGTTGCAGTTTCTGTTAAGCCTTCTTCTTTTCCAAGAAGATCAATGTAGCTAATAATAGAGGTTAGTGGTGTTTTTAGATCATGGGACACATTCGTTACCAAAGCGATTTTCATTCGTTCCGATTGCAATTGCTTTGATAATGCCTCTTCAAATTCTTCATCAAGATGCTTATAGATAAGATTATTCCCATTGATAAACCACCATAATAACGAGAACTCCATAAGGAGTAGCATAAAAATCCAATATGATTTTTGAGTTGATAGAATCACTATTGCAATCATGATTATGATTGTAAGGATTATTAGCAGCGATTGCCTAAAGTTTAAATTATCAAACGGCTCATCGTTAGAATCCTCATCCTCATCAAAATAATGTTGATATACAGAGCGTATTGCTCCAGATATATGCATTGCACTTTGATATATAAAAGTATGTTTTATAAAATTCCCTGTTCGAAACTTTCTTAGTATTGATACCATATACACAAAGCTACAGCCTCCCAACATACCCATTGCGATAATTACAGGTACTGATATACTGATAATCATTCCATATTTATAAAGCATGTTATATAAATATGAACGATTTATAGACTGAAATAGGTTCCCTACTAATATCATAGAGATGAAATATAGAAAGAATAGTATATCTGTATATATGTTATCCAACCATACAAATAAATTCGTATATTTACGTTCTGAATTACCAACAAAAAATATCGTATAACATAGCAGTGAAAATGCGATTGTACTGACATAAAAGGAAATCGCACCTCCGATGTCGTTACAATATTTAAGCAAGATTAGGCCCCCCGCAGTTATCGCTATAAACAATAATGATAATAGTACTTTGACAACTTTAATATTATTTAACTTTCTCAATTTTGTATCCAATACCCCACACCACCTTCAAATAATTTGGTTCTTTCGGATTTATCTCGATCTTCTCGCGGATACGGCGAATATGTACCATAACTGTGTTTTCAACAGAATAGGCCGGTTCATTCCAAACACGTTCATAGATCTTCTCTGCAGAAAATACTGTTCCCGGGTTGGACATCATCAACTCCAGAATCTTGTACTCGGTGGGGGTTAACCTTACTTCCTCTCCGTCCTTGTACAATAATTTCGCATCGAGATCCAGTAACAAGCCTCCATTACGTAGTTGATTCGAATTCTTCTGATTACCGGCATCACCCAGATGAAGATATCGTCTTAGTTGACTTTTTACCCTGGCGATTAACTCTTGAGGATTATATGGCTTCGTGATATAATCATCCGCTCCCATGGATAATCCAAGAATCTTATCACTATCCTCTGATTTTGCAGATAATAAGATAATCGGTATATTCTTCTGATCCCGAATTTTCATTGTGGCTGACAGACCATCTAGCTTTGGCATCATGATATCTAATAGGATAAGGTGTATCGTTTGATCCATCAGAGTCTCGAGTGCCTCCAATCCATCATACGCCTTTACCACCTCATATCCTTCTCTTGCAAGAAGAGTTCCAATTGCATTCACGATTTCCTTATCATCATCCACCACCAGTATCTTTCCCATATCCGTTTAATCCCTTTCTCCGAAAGACTATCTGTATTATAAATTACAAAACTTTCAAAGTTATTTATAAGAATCTTTCAATTTTCTTAAGATATCAATTTATATCCAACAATCTATTTATATATAGATTAGCTTTTATAAATAGATTTCTTTTATAAATAGATTTCTTTTATATACAGATTTCTTTTATAAACAGATTTCTTTTATATACAGATTTCTCTTTATAAATAGATTACTTTTATAAACAGATTTCTTTTATATACAGATTTCTTTTATAAATAGACTCCTCTTTATAAATAGATCTGCTTTTACAAACAAATTACTTTTTATATCAACTTGTTTTTTATGAAATTTAGTTATTCCATATAACATCGAATCACTTTGAATTCCGGTAAACTATCCCCTTACACCTGATCATTTAATTCCTTCTTAATCATTCTCCACTCAGGTAAAAACTGATCCATATACCTCTTAAACACATGATTATGGCTTCGTTCCAATAGATGAACCAGTTCATGAATCACCACATACAGTAAACATCGGTAAGGTTTCTTTGCCAATTGAAGATTAAAGCATATCCTTCCGGTTCGCACATTGCAGGTACCCCATCTTGTTTTCATGTCACGTATAGTAAAATCAGATGACTTCACACCGATTACTTTCTCACATTTTTCTATTACACGCGGAAGCTCGTCCTTTAGTTCCATGCGATACCATTCATTAAGCATAGCTTCTCGATACGCTCTACTATCAGCACTACCTTTTTTAATAAATATATGAATGTTCTCACCATCATAGGTGACCTTACTGCGTGTTGAATCCTCATGGACGATAAGCGGAACTCTATTTCCCCATATAGGTATCAAATCTCCATTATCATAACTGATCTGATTCTTTTCACTTCTTGCAACTACTTTACTTTGGTGCTCTATAATCCAATCAACCTTTGATAATACGAATTTCTTTATTTCTGCCTCACTCATCCTCAACGGGGCAGAAATATGTATTCTCCCCTCCGGCGGGAGAATTCTTAAATATACATTCTTTATTTTCTTTTTCTCTATCTCAACAGTAAGACCACTAATTATGATTTCTTTCATATTCTTATCTCTTTTCAAGTAATATTGATATTTCTTATGCGTCTCTTTCATTATACATGAATGCCCAACTTGTTCCAACAATCAATTCAAATAGGAAGCATATTTTCGATGGCTTGTTTAATAAAATTAATTAGTCCAATGATTATTTTACTATAATTTGGTAATAATCAAGCCAAGGAGGTGTAAGAATGATAACTTTTATAAAGAATTATGAGATTGAAGCAATTAAAAAGAAATTTATTCTATTGTATTTATTAAATGTAACGGACATTATATTTACTCTTTTACTTCTACAAACCGGATTTTTCGCAGAAGCTAACTTTTTTATGGTGAAGGCAGTCAGTAGCCCTCTTGCCAGTGTAATGATTAAAGTAATCCTACCTGCGATCCTGCTTTTTTATATCTACCATCGTATTAAAGCAGCAAATTTAGATCAGCTGAAAGCGGCAAACATAGCAGTAAATATTTCGCTCTCACTATATACTTTCGTTAATTTGACGCATCTGGTTTGGGTTTGTCTATTGCCATATTTTATGAGTTTATATTAAGAACTCGGCAAAATTGATCAATGAAGAACTCGTACTGCTTGGATTCCTAGATTATTCTGTAGGTATCCTCAAACGTATTAATTAATAAAACCATAAATGTGATTTATAAACATTTAATATCACAAAGGCTGTTGCCATGGTAATTACCAGCAACAGCCTTTCGTTTGATTATGTTATGCGATATTGGGAAGTTTTCGAATGAAATCAAATAAATCTTTGTAACTTCCGTTTTTAATATGATCGATTTCCATATCTTTAGGGCATATGAGATAGTCTGTAAGTAAAAATGTATCCATTCCAAGCTCCGCAGCACACATATCTTCCACCACATCATTTCCAATCATGATGCATTCCTCGGGTTTCTTACCGATAATCTCAAGAACTTCCTTGTAATAATCCAGATTCGGCTTTGCATAGGAACTAACTTCATACGTAGTAATATGATCGAAGTCCTCGGGATCTAATCCAGCCCAGGTGATTCGTTTGTGAACCGCTACTTTCGGGAATAATGGATTAGTTGCTATTGCTACCGTATACCCCTTATCCTTGAGAAGTTTGATACACTCCCTTATTAATGGTTCTGTGGATGTTGTTGCTTTCGCCAATTCAAACTCATTCTTATAAAAATCATCAAATATTTCTTCCAAATTCTCAGCTTCTGTTCGAATCAGTTTGCGAAATTCATTCCAAAATAATGTTTCATTAGTAGTCGTCCCATCATTTTTAATCATAAATTCTGTTCCTACCATTAATGCTTTGATAAATTCATTAGGGTCATAGCCATAGGGGATTATCTTGGCTGCTACCGCTTTAAGATAAACTTCAAGAAACTTTTCAGTGCTCTGCATCGGTAAAAGTGTACCGTCTAGATCAAAAAGAAAGGTATTCATTTTTCCCTCCATTTAGTCTGTTAATTAATCAATCTTCAATATAATCCTGTACAGACCTAGTGATTTTTAATTATCTTAACAAATGCTGTGTATCAAATCAATAGATTTCCACCTAAATTTCAGAATTTTCCCTAATACTTGACAAACACTTTACTGCAGAGAGGTTCTTATCCTTTACTTCCAACATAATATCAATCGTTCTGTCTGGTAGAAAATCATAATAATTCATAAACTCTAAAACATCTATCGTATCAGAATGGCTCCCTGATTTACCGCCTTCTTTCTGTTGGGAATAATGAATTTTTTGCTTTCCGTCCTTCTTACTCCAAGTATCCGCGCAAGCAGATATCCAATCATAATCCTCTTTGATTATGGAAGGAGGATTTATTTTATGATGAAGATTATCAAATACAACAGGGGCTCCCACTTCTTCATATATCCGAGTAACTTCTTCTATATTATAATTTATATCATCATTTTCAATAACAAGGCGTTTTTTGATATCATTCGGTAATCTATAATACTCCTTAATAAACCTTTGCATCGAAATACTTTTGTCTCCATATACGCCACCCACATGTAAGATTAATTTTGACTTCTCATCCATATGAAGTGAAGTCAAAAAGCGATCATGATATACCAGATCCATAAAAGCACGTTCCACCACCTCTTTATTCGGTGAATTGATAAGTGTGTACTGACCCGGATGCATTGATACACGTATATCTGCAGCCTTAATCTTTTCGCTTAATTGATCCAGTTCTAGCTGAAACTCCTCCCACCAGCGAAGCTGATTAACAGGATGGGAGCCAAATGGAATGATATCTGAACTAATGCGAAATAACTTGATATTATTCTCTTTATTGTAATCTATTATATTACTGAGTGCCTCCAGATTCCTTCGAATCAGTACTCTCAAATGATCCGGTGAAGCGTTTTTTAATATACACCTTGATAGTTTAGTATCCGGCACATCAACTGTCAGACAAGCATAACCGATTGCCATCTATTTTCTCCTTACTTTAAAAACATTCTCTTCCATTCCATATTCGGAGTATAATCAGCAAGATCTTCCATGCCTGCTTCTTCTTTCAGTAGCTTCATTAAGATCTTCTTCTCCTGATTCGTAAGGAGAGACATCAGTTCCTGAAGTTCTTCCCCATAGAAACATTCATTCACAAGTTCTGACCAGTCTTCCATACTGTGAACACTTTCTCTAACTCTGTTCAGTTTTAATGAAACAGAGTTGATTTCACGGAGTTCTACGATCAGATTTCGTAAATCCTCATCCTCCATGACCGTTTCACTAACCAGTATTCCGATATCCTCCTGCTGTACAGAGTAGGATATGAATATCTTATCCAATGTGTCATTTTCAAGATTTTTTTCAATTCTTAATCGCAAATCATGAAGCCAAGGCTTTGTGTAATTAATCGTCTCAGATGGGATATGATACATTTCAACCAGTTTATCAAATGCCTTGATTAACTCTTCTTTCCTCTCCTCCATGGTTTGATTGGATAATCTTTTTGTCAGCCACGTTACATCCTTAGAATTCATGATTAGTTTATTAGGTTCCATACCGCTAATTACACAGCCCAAAGCATTCGTCAGAACAAGCTCGTACAGATTAACTAACATATGTTCACAATCCTTATGGAATGCTTTCATCAAACCACTTATATCATATTTTGAGAATTTCAACAGAAACATATTCTCCATTTTAAGACGTTTTAAATATTCCTGGATATATTCTACCCCAATTAATCCCTCTACCGAATGTAAAAGCTGATAATCTATACTTCCGGCCATCTCATCAGCTGCATACTCTGTATTATAATCATGAAAAAATTCCGGTATTCCTACATATATAGTATCTTCTAGAGCGATGTGATTTACCTTTATATAATTATTTTGAATCCAGTCAAGAACTTCCTTCGCCTCATTTTTAAGTAATGTAATTCGATCCATTCCGGAATAAAACATTGCTTTTATATCTTTGTGGGTTAATTCACCTATTTTCTCTTGCATATCCGGTATTGTCTTTAGATACACACCGAGGCAGTATGATATAGAGCGCAAGACATCCTGCGCTTTTTCAATCGGAACCGAAGAACTCTCTCCGTTTGTGTATCGATCAATTTCTTTTGCTAAAAGTTCAACCAATGAGAGTTGAATTTTCTCAATCTCATTCATCGATATTAATTTTCTCTCACATATTAATTCAAATAAGGACTGAAAATAAAAATCCTGCTTTAATTCATACTCTTCTATAAAGGATATTTTTGAAATCTGATCCATTAATAATCCTCCCCATCCCAATCAAGAAATTCAATATAATTATCTTCATAACCGGTGTTATCTCGATATTCTTGTCCGCCATAACGAATATCCCTACAGTAATTTTCCAGTGCTGTTGTACTTAAATACTCTAGGGAACCATTACATTCATTATCAAAATATTTTTTCATAATCTTTATCAATTCATCATCGGTAAGCTCTTCTAGAGAATCATTTTTATAATGATAAAATATATCCTGTAACTGGGATAAAATATCAAGGTAATTATCTTGATTAATGTAAGGAGAATCTGCAAATTCAAGAATAAGCTTTTGAATTACACCTCCACCAAATTCAATTCTTCCGCTCTGTTGCAGACTTTCTTTGCGATGAATTACTAAAGTATTGATATCTTCTTCTGTAAGAAGTAGTCCATATTTTGACGAATAATCATTACATTTTCTGACCTCAGTAATCATATGTTGATTTAATAATGAAACCGGTAAAAGCATAAATAAATCATTCATAATAACCATACCCTCCTTATATCCCGCTATATTTAAATAACTGGAATAAATTAGCTAACATAACTTTAATATCAAAAGTAAGTTTTTTTAAAAAAGGTATTGACACCACCTAATAAATATGCTATAGTATAATTGATAAATAATACTCATATACATAATGATGTTAATTACTTAATTATATGCTTCTTTCCGTTTTAAGTCAACAATTTAATTTTGACTTATTTTTTTATGGGTTATTTTAATGATATAATAAAACTCTATTGTTTGATGTATTTCCCCTTGATAGAATTATTATCTAAATCGACTCCAAATGACATTTCAATTATTTATCTTTCGTTACTCATATATCACTTTCTCGTCCTCTGTATTGAGATCTAGATTAACATAGTAGGAGCTTAAAGAAGTAATCCGAATTACTACTCTTCCCCTTATTTTGTCCCTATATTTAATTTTAAGATTCTTAAATATATCGTAAAAATTCGCATCTAACTCAATCTCACATGAATTACCATATTCAATGATTACCTCATTTTCATTTTTACTAATGATAGGAGGTTTGTTTGCGCAATTGTCCCCTAATCCAATCAGTTGTTTCAATGAATTATGTGGAAGAAGAATTTCTTTACCAAAGGCTTGCTTATCGATTATTAATTGACCTCCTGTCAATATATAGTTCATCATATTACCCCTCCTCAAAATTCAAATAGTAACCAAATGTAGCTGGCTTTTTTGATCTCTTCGTCATCACCCATAGGGTATTCTGATTTGCATATGGCGGTGCTTCTCCGTCACCGTCGGTAAATATAATTATCAAAGGGATCTTCCTTTTATCTGCAAGACTAAAAACAGGTCGAAAATCAGTCCCCCCTCTTTTGGATCTTTTCTGATTCATTACAAATGATCCCAGGGGCACCGGTTCCGAACATTGTGTATCAAATCTTGTAACATACATGGAAGTACCGGTTATTTTATTGATTTCTATCAATTCATGATAAAAGGCATGTACCTGAGAATCCGATATCGAACCACTTTCATCAATCGCAATCAAAGCATTAATTCCAATGGAGCGCTTTGTTCCAGGCAGTTCTTCGTACCTTCTCGATTGTCTTTTATAGGATTTTCGGCTGATTATTTTGCCACGTCCGGTTAAAAATCTCTTTAATATAACTCTCCAATTAATGTGAATATCCTGATATATCTCCTCTATTTGATTTTCCAATTCCTCGGGTACTTCACCCTCTGTTGTTGAATCCGAAAAACTCTGAGCAAGATTACTTTTTAAAGCATTAATTTCTGTAGATGTGGCTGATTGTTCTGATATTTTTTGTACCCGAAGTTGGTGACCTCCTTCCGAGATAAGAATACTATCCGATGTCGTCGTAATAAAGGATAGAAATTCTTCTGTATCCGTTAATATGCTGTAATAATATTCCGCATTTTGATTCCTCTCAATCGTTCTTTTAAGCTTTTTCTCAACTACTTCAACTGTTACACATTCCTTTGAAATATATTTTAGTGGAAGCAATTCATGAACAGCCATATCACATGCGACTGACCACAGAATATTCTCTCGATTTTCTCTACGGTATTGATGCAGCAAGATTACATGAATTAATTCATGTAATACTGTTCCAATTTTATAAGTATTTGATAATGCTTTAAACCAAATAGGATTATACGTTATGATTAAATCAGGTATACTGGCCATAGTAATTGTAGGAGTATGCTCACTTTCGACCATAGTAACCGAAGAGGCTATATAACCGTAGTACGGATATTCTAATAAAAGTTTCATAATCACTTCTTGAATACTCATATTATCTAATATGATGTATATTATATCTAATACACCAATGTTCTCCTTTCCACTTGCAATTTTGTTATAATCAATCGTAACACTGTGGACTTTTTATATTTTCTGCCTATTCTGTAAGCAGGATATCCACCATCATTTCACTGATGGATGCAAAATTCTTTGACTGCTGCATAAACAATTCCGCGATATCTCTCCGTTGTTGTGCCATATATTTATAAAATAAAATTTGCAATTCACTAGGTAAATCTCCAACAAATGCATCTACATTCTCAAATTCTAACTTTTTATCACTAAGACTAATAATAACCTTTTTGATGATGTAATTCATAATCTCCATTTTCTTTTGTTCAATAAGATCAAGAATATCCGGTTTGACTTCTGAATAATTCATAAGCAATCGCTTTGTCGAAGGAATCTTGATATCTCTGTTTTTCAAAAATCCAAAGAAGGATGAGGCTGCCTGTGTTCCGACAATACCAGCCACCAACTCACGCAAAAGTCTATCTTCCAGCTTGCAATTGTTTAAGATTTCTTGCACCTTAGTCCATCCTCGTGGAGTAGGATATTTTGATAATGCAGTGGAATCTGCTGCTTTCTTCACAATAAGTAGCATATCGGGACATGCTTGAAGATATGCTAAGACATCGTCATTTGGTTTATTCTTTATTGAATATTGAATATAATCATCAACATCAGCATTAATTTCAATTGAGATAAAACGATCAATCATAGCATCATCCAAGGAATTTACCATGTAATTCATCGTATCCGGATTCATCGTTACTCCAATTTCCCACCCCCTCGCAATGTTATGACCATTTATCTTCTTCTCTAATAATAATGGATAGAGAACTGAAACTGTATCACTCGGAACTCTATTAATTTCTTCTAATACAAGAATTCCTTTCGGGGGAAATAACCCTTTATCAATTGCCTGCTTGGTAGGTAGAAATTGTGGAGCGAGATAAACAGTAATTCCATGTTCCTTATCTTTATCAGGCAGACCCATAAAATCAGGCCCTTCCAGTGCTGCTCCATACAAACTAATATAGCCAATCCCAAGTTCATTAGCGCATTGAAGATAAGCAGAGGATTTCCCGATTCCTCTTTCGCTGACCAATGCGGTAACACAATCGGTATTGAGATATAACTCTTTAATACAATCCTTCGCCTCACTAATTTTCATTCTAATCTCTCCATCCATTATTTTTCATTACGAAACATACTATTGCTTACTCTACAGATTATAAATTTCTATATATTTCCTATATTTTATCTCCATGGCTTTTTTATGTCAAATTACATTTATAATTACTATTCACCCAGCTACTCAAACTTAAGTAATATAAAACAACCACTTCTACCAATATATATTAAAAAATTACCTAAAGTTCTTGCTTTCATTCGTATTCCGTTTCAACGTAAAAAAAAGCACTTCAAATGTTCTTTACCAAACATTAAAGTGCTTTTTTATTTATCTTATAATAATGCTTCTAGCCCACGTTCTTTTGTTCTGATACGAACACATTCTGTTACTTCACTAATGAATATCTTTCCGTCACCATATTCACCGGTTGCAGCTACAGATGTGATTAAATCAATAATCTCTTCCAATCTTTCATCTGGAATTACTAATTTAACTTCCGTTTTCGGTAAGGTATTCATAATTACTGTATTACCTCTGATGTATTCGGTAAATCCAAACTGATTTCCGCATCCGAATACCTGATTAATTGTAATACCATTAATTTTATTCTTCAGTAGAATATCCTTCAGTGGTTCAAGACATTCCGGTCTGATTATTGCTTCAATTTTCTTCATATTAACACACTCCTGTCTGACATCCTAGTTAGTCCATTCCGGTAAAGGAAGGATATGCGGATTCACTATGCTCTGTAACATCAAGTCCAAGTGCTTCCTCTGCTGGTGTAACGCGTATCGGCATAAATACTTTAATTACAGATACAATGATAAAGGTTGCTACTGCTGCAAATACAATTGTGATACCGATTGCTATCAGCTGTGCTACGAATAACTTGGTTTCGCCGAATACTAAACCATCCCATTGAGCAACCGGATTGATTGATTTTTGTGCAAATAAGCCGGTTGCAATACCGCCCCATATACCGCCAATACCGTGACATCCAAATGCATCAAGTGCATCATCATATCCAAATTTACCTTTAACCTTTGTGATGAAGAAGTAGCAAAGAGGACTTACTACTGCACCAATAATTAAGGATGCCCAAACCGGAACAAATCCTGCCGCCGGTGTGATTGCAACCAAACCAACTACTGCACCGGTAGCCGCACCAAGTACGGTTGGCTTTCCGTGTAAAATCTTTTCGATTAACATCCATGATAACATCGCAATTGCTGCAGATGTGTTAGTAGTAATAATTGCCTGAACAGCTAAACCGTCAGCTGCTAATGCACTACCACCGTTAAATCCAAACCATCCAAACCATAAAAGACCGGCACCTATTACAACAAATGGAATGTTATGTGGTTTATAGGACACAAGACCGAACTCTCTTCTTTTACCTAATAAGATACATGCTACCAGACCAGACACACCTGAGCTGATATGAACTACATTACCACCGGCAAAGTCAACGGAACCAAGTTCACGTAAGAAACCACCATCGCCCCATACCATATGAGCTAATGGATAATAAACAATAATTGACCAAGCGATTACGAAAATAAACAATGCTGAGAACTTCATTCTTCCTGCAAGTGAACCACAAATCAACGCAGGTGTAATAATTGCGAACATCATTTGAAATACTGCAAATAATGATTCCGGAATGGTGCTTGAATATGCCTCATTTGGAGTAGCTCCAACTCCGTTAAAGAACAGATGATTAAACCCACCAATAATTCCAGCGTGATCCGTACCAAATGATAGGGAATAGCCAACGATAACCCATAATACGGAAGCAACACCGCAAATAAAGAAACATGACATTATCGTATTTAATGCATTTTTCCTTCTCTCCATACCAGAATAGAACAATGCTAATCCTGGTGTCATTAAAAATACTAGTGCGGCGCACATAATAACAAATGCGCTATTTCCTAAACTGATTTCCATAATAATCCATCCTTTTTCCAGTAGATTTTATTCGGAGAAATAAATTCAGGTTACTTCTCCGAGTGTGCGTTATAACGTACGCAAAAAGGCGACCACTTTTAGATTATATTCTAAAAGTATGATCGCCTTTGATGAATAAAAATTAACATGAATCAGCACATATGTCAATTGATATTTTTAAATATTTTAAAAAAAGTTTCAAATATTATTATTTTTTTAATTTTATATAGTAGAATATATTGTATTTTTGTAAATATATACTATTTAATACGCTTAAAAAATCATTATTTACATTATATAACATATTATTACAAATATAAAGTTTGAACTAGTTGTATAAATTACAAATTCATCTCCATAGATACTATGACTAATTTTATTATTTACAATTACTATGTTGTTTCTAAAATGGAAATAATTCTACTCATGGACTCCTTATATTCCTCATCAGAAGAGTTTTTAAAAATTAGCAAGTCATCAATTATCTTTGGATCATCCAGCAATGTCGGTACTGAGAAATCACAATCTGCGATATACTCATCCCAATGTTCAATCTTCCAGGTATCCCGGTCAGAATTACGTGCAACCATACGTTGCTTACACACTTCCTTTGAAGTATCAACCCATACTACTACGAGTCTTGCGTTCTTCTCTTTTAATTTTTCCTTCAGATTATTAATATAATTGGTATCTCTAATCTCTTCCGTAAACGGTGCATTTATCAATACAATATCGTCATAATCAAGAGCTTCTAGTGCTAATGCTACCACTGTCTCATACTCATAATCCCTGATATTATCTTCAAAAAACTGAGAGCTACGGTTATACTCCTCCCCGGCTACTTTAAATATTTGTTTGGATAACAATATTAGGGTATCTTTATCAAGGTATACCACATGCTTTAATGTCTTCGAGAGCTGTTTAGAAATATAAGTTTTACCACACGCCGGTGGCGACGTAACCAAAATTAATTTTTTCATTATAATCCTCCACTCTTCCAATATTCGCCTACATATTAACCACTATACCACTACATAATATCGTTATCAAGAAAGAATGCGTTCCCTGCTGTATGATTATATTGTTAATCAAGCAATACCTGTACAAGATAGACAACTTTATGCATGTTTACTTTTATTTATCATATAATTAAATGATTAAATAAGGGAGCATGATTATGCCAAATAGTAGGGAGGAATCATCTGTTAGGAAAATGGTATTAACCGGAACCGGGCAAATAAAGGCAGATCCGGATATTGCAATCCTTCGTCTTGGAGTTCAAACCAATGGGGAGGATGTTACAAAAGCACAATCAGATAATGCTATGATAAGTCAAAACGTTCTTGATGCGATTAAGGAGCTTGGTGTATCAGATATTAAAACCTTTCAATATCAAATTGAAAAAGTTTATGATTATGAAAATGGACAACGAATAGATCGAGGATACTCTGTAAGAAATATATTTGAAATCAGAACAGCTGATTTAGAAAATGTCGGTTCAATTATAGATACGGCTGTAAATAATGGTGCTAATGTGGTTGATTTAATTACTTTTGATGTTGCTAATCCTGATGCTTATTATCAACAAGCACTAACACTGGCATTAAATAATGCATTTCAAAAGGCAAAGACATTAACTTCCAGCTTACGTATAATGTTTAATGCAGTACCAATAAAGATTACTGAAAATACACCATCCGTCACACCTTTTTCACCCGTATTTGCAGCAAAGGGAGAAGCATATACCACACCTGTAGAACCAGGAACAAAACAAATTGATGCATCCATTACTGTAGAATTCGCTTACTAAATATACACTTACTATCAATGTAAAATAAATCTTAAAATCACTCCAACTATTCGATGAAAAACTACATTATTAAACGAAAGGGTTATTTTGCTATATTAAAAAAGACGCATTTTTTATGCACCTATTTTACTATAGTAAAATAACCCTTTTAATTTATATATTTTTATTTATCATCATTGATATTTAAATTCTTATCATGCATTACATCTAGATTCTTATCTAAATTTTTTACTTTCGGTTAGTAAATGAAGTGATTTTTCAATACGATTTTGTCTCATCTCTACCTTCTTAGCATCATTAATCCAAAGAACATATTCCCTTTTCCCTGTATAAGACAATTTCTCAAAGTTATTTTTCGCTTCGGAATTCGTTAAAAAGGCCTCCAAATACACCTTCTACATCAAAAGGAGGTTCAATATATGCTCCATTTTTATGATGTTTGATTTCAGCCAAAAATTCTTGTTTTATAGATCAATCTCCATTATTATTGCAGAATCATTGATTGTTTTGGTTCGTTATCAGGTTCAAAACTGTGGGGTTATATGTGATATCTGAAAAATTCGAATTATTCACATTCCCATTCTTCTCTTCCTTCTCGTCATTGTCATCATGTAAAAGGATGTCCAAAAACTTTATATAGTCATCATATGAGAAGATAGTATCCAAATCCTGTGTACTATCCACGATATTCGATATGTCTGATCCAAAGAGAAAAGAATTATTCGTAGCTATTGTTGTAGGGATGGTTACCGAAGCGACATGAAGAGGTCTTGCTTCCTCTGTTTTGCTTGTATCACTTGATTTCGTAGCGTAATTATACTTGTCCGCTATCTTCACATCAGAATCATTATAATATCCCATTACCTTTTTCACATAATTTTGAGTTTCCTTAAAAGGCGGAATCCCGCCGTATTTAGCAACATTTCCGCTACCCGCATTATATGCAGCTAAAGCCAATTTTATATCACCATCATATTTATCAATTTTTGCAGCGATGTATTTTGCACCAGCCATTATATTCTGCTCCGGATCAAATGCATCTGTTACACCTAATCCTTTTGCAGTTGCTGGCATTAACTGCATAATCCCTTGTGCTCCACAACGAGAAAGAGCCTTCGGATTAAAGTTAGACTCCTGCTTTCCGATTGCTTTTAATAAATTAACCGGAACACCGTACTTTTTAGAAGCCTTATCAAATATTTGATCCAAACTCTTTGATTCACCTAAATAGGATTGAAAATCAGTCTTCTGGCTGCTGCTGATTTTTTGATTACTTTTATTATAATTACCTTGTTCAACATTTGATACACTGTTTATTTTAGCCATAACAACCTCCAATAAATCCAATCGTGGCATCTCTTACAATTTAGTATCTACAATAATACAATTATTCACCATTAATATTAATTCATTACTACAAATTTTTCAAGACTAATTGACGTTTTTCTACAGATTTAATAAAAATATATCATAAAATGTCATGATTGCCTATTAGAATAAAATATTATAAAAACTCCTTGATTCATAATTAGATTTACCATATACTAGTCTCTATCAATTGAATAATATTGAATTTATTCAAAATATATCCAATTACCAAGTAAGGAGGTACTTTATTATGTTAATGGAGCAATTACAAAAAGATATGATTACTGCTATGAAGGCAAGAGACAAGGTTCGTAAGGATGCAATCTCTACCCTAGTCTCTGCTGTAAAGAAGCTCGCAATCGATGAGGGCTGCCGTGACTCTATCCCCGAAGAACTCGTGGATCGCGCGGTATTAAGAGAATTAAAGCTTGTTAAGGAGCAAATGGAAACCTGTCCTGCTGAAAGAGCCGAGCTAAAAGAGGAATATAAAGCAACCTTTGATATTATCACAGAATATGCACCTACCATGATGTCAGAGGAAGAGATTAGATCATTTATACTTACTAACTTTTCAGAAGCTGCTGCTACGAAAAATAAAGGCATGATTATGAAAGGTGTAATGGCTGAGCTCAAAGGAAAAGCTGACGGAAAATTAATCAATCAGATTGTTGGTGACCTTTGTAAATAAGATTTTTTTATAATACAATGTCAAATATCCTCAGAGGATTTTAGTGTAAACAGATATCTCAATTACGATATTCTTTTACTTAAACTCTCTGGGGATCTTTTTATACCCAAACACTGTATTACAAATTATTGTATAATTAGTACTCATATCGGGTAATCATCTCTTTAATGACATAATATAATAATTTTCTTTATAAATTGAGTACATTTTTCGAGCACATGAATATTATATTGTAGGATATGAAATTTGTTATCCAAATTTTATAATATAAAAAGGAGTCATTATATGAGTAATCTTCATACGAACAATGTAAGTATCGCATCTTATGGTAATCAACCTTGTCCGGGTGAGGCAGCATGTGACGCAGCTGTTCTCAAATCCGATACTCTTACTAATGCAGAAAACTATCCTTGGTTTAAAAAAGAGTTCAAACTCCCTAGAGTACTCTCCGAGTTTGTAATTCAGATAGACACTGAAGCTAAGGTTAAATTAAATGATGTTGCTTATGAGATCAAACGAGTTGAGAAGCAGGTTTTCTTAACCCAGTGCAGATTTATTCCTCCGACCGATAAGGTTTTCATTGAAGGATATATCAGAAAAAATATTGAATATGCTACTAAACTCTGCTCAAGAGGTCACGGAATCGGTGGTACAATTAGAGATACCACAATTCACATTCCATTTAAGGCATATACAAAAGTTGATTTTGGTTGCACTAAACCTATCATTCATCCTAATCTTCCTCCAATGGTAGCTAGATATTTTGATGAGCATAGAATGGGTAAGAATATTAGAGAAGCAGACAGATCAGACATTGAAATATTCAATGAGCCAGTTTACTGTGAATTAGAGTGGAGCGCTGTATTCGATGCTAATATCGATGACAGAGGAACACCAATTGACGGATTCATCAACGAAGAGGAATTCCAGGAGTATACTGATAAATCTGTTGTATATCTTTGCCTGAAACTTCTTCAGAACCAGCAGGTATGTTTAAGAGACGGCTTCGGAAAAGAAGACACCAGCGACGAATTCCAAACTTCAGATTGGAACTTCCCCATCACTGATATTATTAAAAAAGATAAATAATGTTAAATAGCTGTTACACTTAATGTGTTAATACGCCCTGCTTCCTATCTTTATCGGTAACAGGGCGTTTTGTTATTCTTCTATTATTCAATAACCTTAAGATGTTTTAGAGAAAGGTCAAGAATTCTAGCAGAATGTGTCAATGCTCCACATGAGATAAAATCAACACCAATATCAACCAGTTGCTTTATACTTTCCTTAGTCACATTACCTGAACATTCTGTTTGCGCTTGGTCTCCTACTATTTCTACTGCTTGTTTCATCATCTCGACATTCATATTATCAAGCATAATAATATCTGCTCCCGCTTCTAGTGCTTCTCCTAGCATCTCTAAATTCTCGACTTCTACTTCTATCTTTCTTACAAAAGGAGCGTATTCTTTTGCCATTTGAATTGCTTCCTTCACACCTCCGGCCGCATTAATGTGATTATCCTTTAGTAAGATTCCATCCGATAGATTATACCGATGATTATATCCTCCGCCGACTTTTACAGCGTATTTTTCAAAGATTCTCATGTTCGGCGTGGTCTTTCTGGTATCGAGTAATTTTGTTCTACTTCCTTTTAGCATATCTGCAACAATACGGGTATAGCTTGCGATACCACTCATTCTTTGAAGAAAATTAAGTGCTGTTCTCTCTCCTGATAAAAGAGTTCTTACATCTCCAGTTAATTCAGCCAATAACTCACCGTCACTTACTGCTGATCCGTCTTTTACAAAAGCATTCATACTGGCTGAGGAATCTAGTAAAGTAAAGACCCGAAAAAACACATCAAGACCTGCTATAACTCCGTCCTGTTTACAGATAAGTTGAACAGTTCCCTTTTTCCCCATACGTACCACAGCATTCGTTGTAATATCCTCACTTGTTATATCTTCTTTTAAGGCTTGTAAGATCAAATCATCCGCATTTAATCTTAATGTTATTTCGTTGTTCATGTTGGTTTACCCTTTCTATCTCCTTTAATACAATCTCAGAATGTTTTCTTCTTAATTGATCAACATCTTCATATTTCTTAAAGTTAATAAATAATTTGTTATTTTTATTATTAGTAAATGTTGAAGCGATTTGTAATGCCGCCTCCTTGCCAAATACCAAGCTTTCCAACAAGGAATTACTAGCTAATCGGTTTGCACCATGTACTCCGTTACAACTTGTTTCTCCAATTGCATACAAACGCTCCATGGACGATTTACTATATTGATCAACCTCTATTCCACCCATAAAATAATGTTGTGCAGGGGTAACCGGTATTGGCTCCTTTGTAATATCGAATCCCTCCTCCAAACAACGTTGATAAATATTAGGGAAACGCCTAATGATCATATTACTGGATAAATGAGCAAGTGATAACCATACATATCTGCTCTTTTCTTTCGCCATCTGCTCTAGTATTTTTTGCGTCAATAGATCTCTGGGCAATAATTCATCTACAAAACGTTCTTTTTTTGCATTCAACAAATATCCACCCTCACCTCTCACGGATTCGGATATTAAGAATCTTCTACCCTTGGTCTTCGTATAGAGAGTAGTCGGATGTATCTGTATATAATTAAGATTTTTTAATGCAATCTTATGATTCAATGCAAGCGCAAGTGAATCACCGGTCAAATGAGGATAGTTTGTTGAATCTTGATATAGTCCACCAATTCCCCCAGTTGCAAGAACCGTATAATTTGCATCAACTCTCATTATTTTTTCTTCCTTGGTTCTCAATATAACTCCATTGCATTGATTATTAGAGCAGATCAAATCTAACATCTCAGTTTCTTCTAATATTGTTATGTTGTTTCTACCCTTCACCTGGCTGATTAATTTTTGTGTGATTTCCTTACCTGTAATATCTTTATGATATAAAATTCTAGACGTCGAGTGCGCACCTTCTTTTGTATATAAAAGCTTGCCATCTTTTTTTTCAAATTCAACCCCATAACTGATCAAATCCTTGATCACCTGAGCAGACTTTCGAATCATTTTTTCTACCGAATCCGGATTATTTTCGTAATGTCCCGCTTTCATTGTATCTTCATAAAAGCTGGCAAAATCATCTTCTTGTTTCAAAGTACAGATTCCACCCTGTGCCAGATAGGAATCACTCATCTCGAGTGTACTTTTTGTAATCAAAGTGATCTTCTTATCCTCCGGTAGGTTAAGTGCACAATATAAGCCTGCAACACCGGTTCCTATAATTACAACATCCGTTTCTAATACCATCTTCTATCACCTCTTATTTCGCTAACTCAAGCATACGTTCCAACGGCAAATTCGCCTTGGTGTATAGCTCGGGTCTTAATTCAACCTCATTATTCATATGTTCTAGCTGTTCTAGGATTTTTTGTACCGTAATTCGCTTCATATTTGGGCAAAACTGTCTATGCCCTACCGAATAAAATTTCTTGTTGGGATTTTTCAGCTCCAATTCATAGAGTACCCCCATCTCAGTACATATGATAAACGACTCTGCACTGCTCATTGTTGCATAATCGATAATACCTGAGGTACTTCCGATATAGTCGGCTATCTCTAGTACATCCCATGTACATTCTGGATGCGCGAGTATTAACGCATGCGGATGAGTTGCTTTAGCTTTTTCAACACTATCCCTAGAGATACTGGTATGAACATGACAAAATCCATCATTTATAATAAAATTCTTTTCCGGAACCATATTGGCAACATAACGTCCGAGATTGCCATCCGGTATGAAATAGATATTCTTATTTGGTAACTTTTTTACTATTTTCAATGCATTTGCGGAAGTCACGCATACATCAGAATGGGCTTTGATCTCAGCCGTAGAATTTATGTACACTACTACAGCCACATCATCATACAGCTTCCTTACCTCTTTAATTTTATCGATATCGGCCATATGAGCCATTGGACAATCTGCATAGCTATCCGGCATAATTACAGTTTTTCGAGGGTTTAGTAACTTAGCACTTTCACCCATAAAAGATACCCCACAAAATAATATAGTCTCTTGAGGAACCTCTGTTGCAACCTTACTAAGATAATAAGAATCACCAACATAATCAGCAAGTGCCTGAATCTCGCCATCGGTATAGTAATGTGCCAATATAACTGCATCCTTTTCTTTTTTTAACTCGTGTATCCGTGTTATGACTGCATCCACTTTATTTTCCTCCTTTATTACGGATATTTCCACGATTATAGCACATGAATATCTATCTGACAAGACACCTGTAAACTTATTATATTAACAGCAAGGGAAGGAAAGAACGGATTATGCGAAATGTTTCCTTTCAAAATCACAAGCAAAAACGCAAAATTTTAATATAATATATTAGAAGCAAATAACAACTGCATCTTAAAATTTAACTGAACAGGCGATAATCTTTCCTGATTATAGAGCCGGGCCTCCTAATATGGCAGCAGATGAAACAAAAAGAATATCTGCGGGACAGTACTATATCCCGCGGATATTCTTTTTTGTTACTCTAGAAAAACCACATTATCGTAAATTGATTAAGTCATGGTATCCAACATTATAATATAACATCATTTATTATTAGTAATTCGATTATCACATGTACTTATTAAAATTTAATTATGGAGGAATTTAGATTTTGAAAACAGCGAATTCCAGAGCAAAAAAAGCAATTTGGACATTATGGATAATTATGTTCTTGAATATATTTGTTGCAGCTTTTAAAATTATTATCGGAACTATCGTATGCAGTGGAAGTATCCTCGCTGACGGTTATCACTCCTTAAGCGATGGTAGCGGTAATATCGTTGGTATTGTTGGTTTATCGATAGCAGGCCGACCAATTGACAATAACCATCCTTACGGACATAAAAAATTCGAAACCATCTCCAGTATGATCATCGGATTCCTATTATTTGCTGTTGCAAGTGAAGTTCTTTACAATTCTATTCTTCATATCATACAACCTAAGATTCCTAGAATCACAACAGCAAGTTTCGTTATTATGATATTTACATTGTGCATCAATTTCTTAGTAACAAAATATGAACATTATCGCGGTATTAAATTATGTAGTGATGTTTTATTATCAGATTCCCAGCATACAAAAAGTGATTTATTCATAACTACGGGCGTCCTAATTACTATGCTTTTGCTAAAACTTGGTTGCCCTCCTATCGTAGATGGTATAGTATCCGGTATCATTGCACTTTTTATCTACAAAGCAAGTATTTCTATATTTCTTGATGCAAGCAATACTTTAACTGATACAGCGGTACTAAACTCCGATGAAATCTGTGCTGTTACGATGTCCTGTGATGGTGTTATGGAATGTCATAAAATAAGAAGTCGAGGTAGGCGAGATGAAGTCTTTATTGATCTTCATATCATGGTAACCCCTGATATGCAAGTTACAACAGCACACAAGCTGCAGCATAAGATAGAGAATGAACTAAAATCGAAATTTGGTAATCATGTATCTGTTATTATTCATGTAGAGCCATTTGTATAAATCTTTAGGGTGCTTCTACAAAATAGGCGATAACAAAATGCCATTTTGCTATCGCCTATTAATATGGAATTTTACAATTCCCGTTGTTGTATCACTTTTTATTCTTTAATTTTGATGCTTCCAAATTCTCATTCATTCTGTATTTCACAATTCTATGAATTAAATCAGAAGGAATCGGCTGATCTAGCGGAAATTGAACTGCGCCTTTTGAGCTTTTGTATTTTGATAATTCATTTTGAAATGCAGCTATTCCGCTGGGTGCAGGATAAAAACCAATATGTTTTTTAAAAGCTGCAAAGTGAACCACATAACCATAAAAATAATAACTGGGCATTTGATAGCTGATTTTTTCTTCGGCCTCCGGTGCGGCTAAAGTAATTATTTCCCTGATTTCTTTCAAGATATCCTGAACATTATCCGGAAACAGTTTAATATATTCATCTACATTTGTAAAAGATTTTGTATCTTCACTCATAGAATTTTTTGTCCTCCCGGTACATTATGATTTTATTGATACGTTCCTACTTATTAAGTATGTCTATTCTATCATTACTTACCAATTTCATCAACTATATCGTTAAGTACAGTATTCCACAAATAATGCTATCGTTACATTTAACTTTCTTCTCTTTAATTGACTATATGTCACATCCTCTACAGAGCACTCAAGCTTATCGCCAAATTCATCATCCGCATCAAATGGAACACTAATAAAATGATTGAAAAAAACCTTCTTTTTAACTCCATATAATTTTTTGCCTTTTTTAGAGCAGTTTAAATTAAGATTAATAACTATCAAACCATCAAACAATAACTTTTTATCTGTTATAATCTGCTCCTGGGTGCCTGGTCTACCAATTGTAACTAATTGATGTTTTAAGATTGAAGCATCAACCTTATCTGCTTTAATTTGATTTTCACTTATAATAGCACACGGTACTTTGATTTGAAAAAAAACATTGAAATGAGTAGAGTATTTTGAGGGATTTTGATCATCACGAATAGTTGGTGGTATTGAATTTCTTTCTTCTATAGAAATCCCCTCAATTCCCATTAATACTATGTTACTATTATATGCAATTATGTTACTTCTAACTACATTTCTAATTTCGGTACAATATCATTTCATTTAACTGCATTGACATATTCTTAATCTCATGAATTGCCCTTTTTATTTCAAGTATATCACTACTTTCATTCTCAATGGTGGCAAGAATCTCTTCATTCGAGGCGGAATGCTCTTCCGATATACTAGCAATATTCCCTACCCTCTCCTGTACCTGAATAAAACGATCCAAAATATTGGATATTTTCTGTCTCTCCGTTTCTAATAATTCAAAAGTTTCATTAATAGCACTTTCAACTTCTGAGAAATATTTTACAACATCATCCAATACTTGATTACCTGCAATAACAGCTTGCTCTCCTTTATTAACCGTATCGACTGCATCGGCCGAATTTTCCGATATAATATCAGTAATCTCTTGGATCTTTGAAGTCGTTGTGGCACTTTGTGCTGCAAGCTTTCGAACTTCCCCTGCCACAACAGCAAACCCTTTTCCATGTTCTCCTGCTCTTGCAGATTCTATAGATGCATTCAAGGATAAAAGATTGGTCTGTTCCGATATGTGGGATATCCCCTCCAAGAAACTGTTAATTTCTTCAATATTTGTCTGTAGTATGGTTACGGTGGAAAGAGCTGCACTTACTGCTTTATTTATCGTTTCCATCTTTTCGCTCATCGCTTTCATCTTTTCCGTACCGCCAGCAACCTTTTTTGATATCAATTTAGAGTTCGAAGATATCTGTTTGGAAATTGCTTTCGTTGAATTAACTTCACTAATTGCCTCTGACATATTACTATTTATTTCAAATATGCTTTCTGCTTGATGACCGGTCCCGACTGCGATTTCTTGCATCGTCTTTTTGGTCTCCTGACTGGACTCTACAATAGAGTTCATATTCTGATCGAGCTGTGATACATTCTTAATTAAAACTGTAGAGGTATCTTCCACCCCATTGATTGTTATCTGTAGTTTGGACAACAACTCATTTACCTCTTTTTCTTTCGCTGTTGCCTTCTTAATAATATTACTCCCCCATCGATTTGAAAAATATATCACTAAAAACATACTATTAATCATTAATAACGCTGATAGTAAAAAACTAACCGGTCTCTCCATATTAAAAAGGATTTTACTGCTAATTGTGTAAATGATAACATAGGTAGTATTCAATATAATACAATATGCAATTAATAATTTTGAGGAATAATAAAGACATAGTATAACGATAGATGCAGATATGGTGAAATTAGTACTTTGATCTGAGGAATCATCGATAAGCGCCATAACAGACGCAGCTAGAATAATAATACTATAGATGAAACCCTTAACCTGGCTGGGTATCGGAATAAAAAAGAGACCTATAACCACAATTGCAGTTACAATTACAGGAATTGAAAGATCCAATCCCTCGGACATTGTATGTCCAACAAAATTATAAATCGTGGTAAACAAACACACGGCCAATATGATACAGGTTGAGACAAAATCGGCTTTTTTAAAGTTATAAATATTTTTACTCATATTATTCCCCTTTGTACATTTATAATGATATTCTTTAGCATTTCTTACAATTTTTGATAAATGTTTTATGCATATATTACCACTCCTCAATTATAAAGTAAATATTTAACTGTTATAAATTTGTATATTTATGTATAAAAAAATCGCTATAGAATTTATTTTACAAATATGAATCGCGTTCTAAAGTCTATTGCCCTTTTAGTTCACACATATTCTACAGTAAAAAAAATTCTATAGCGATTCAAATACAAATAATTACAGCATTAATCGATAAATATTAGTCACATCGGTCTCATTCAATTTCACAAAGTTACCTACGGTTCCTTTTCGAACATCTCCAAAACAAGCAGTATGCGCCATCTTTTCGATATCTTCTTCCTTCGCACCAAGCTCATCAAAAGTTAAAGGCATACCAATTGAATGTAAAAATCTTTTAAAGCTTTCTATTCCAGCTTTCGCAGTATTTTCAGGATTTTCAAAATCCATTTGACATCCCCATACACGTACTGCAAGCTGTGCAAATCGATTAACATTATGATTCATGTTATATGTCATCCAAGCAGGGAATACTGCTGCAAGACCGGCTCCGTGCGCGCAATCATAAGTAGCTGAAAGTTCATGCTCGATATCATGGCTTGCCCAATCTTGGGATCTTCCCACACCACAAGAATTATTATGAGCCATCATCCCTGCCCACATAATATTTGATTGTGCATCATAATTATCAGGATTTTTGACTGCACGAGGACCTTCTTTGACCATGGTCAATAATAATCCTTCTATTAATCGGTCTGTAACTTCTACTTCCTTTGTGTTTGTAAAATATCTCTCAAGCAAATGTGCCATAATATCAGTAATACCACATGCTATCTGATAAGGAGGTAGTGTTTGTGTTAGTTCAGGATTTAATATTGAAAAGCTTGGACGTAATGCTTCTCCTGACGCTCCACGTTTATACATTCCATCTTCATTTGTAATAACAGTATTAGGAGACCCTTCACTTCCTGCTGCAGCAATAGTAAGGATCGTACCGATTGGTAATGCTTTCGTAACAGGCTTTCCCTGATAATAATCCCAGAAATCACCTTCATATATAGTACCCGCTGCTATCGCTTTCGCTGAATCTATAGTGCTTCCGCCACCGACAGCAAGAATAAAATCCACCTTCTCCTTACGGCATAATTCTATACCTGTATAAACCAAGCCACTTCTAGGATTCGGTTTTACCCCACCTAATTCAACGAATTCAACGCCTTCACTGCTTAGTGATGCTTTCACTCTATCTAACAAACCGGAGCGAACTACTGATCCGCCACCATAATGAATTAACACCTTGCTACCTCCGAAGCGTTTTACATATTCAGCGGTATTATTCTCTTCCCCCTTACCGAACACAAAATAAGTTGGACTATAAAAAACGAAATTTTCCATTCTAATGACCTTCACTTTCTAAATGTAATAGTTATATTATATATAGAAAAAAGAATAATACAAGTATCTATCCATAAAAAACAAGAAACGACATGAAATTAATGTCATCTTCTAAGTGGTTTAAATGCTTCTATGCGGAACTTCCATTATATGCCGCATATAATATAAATAGAACATAATGAAATATAAATTAAGTGTCAATCCTGCAAGATTATTATGAGGAAGGGTATGGTGATTTTTATGAATCAATTTGGAATGTCATCACAAGGCTTACAGTTACTAAGCGAAAATGTTATGAGAGTTGAAAACGCAGTAATTGAGCAGGTAAATGTTGCGAATAAAAGAACCGGATATGTCTTGATATCAATTGGTAACTCGGATCATACCGGCCAGAACACACTTGATCAAATCAGATTAAATATCAGCAGAAACACTATGATAATCAGTGAAAATGGAGAACCTATGAACATAGATGATTTAACAACCGGTATGCGTATCGATGCTGAGTTCTCTTCAGCTATGACCCGAAGTATTCCTCCACAAACAAATGCATATCGTATTATCGTTTTAGCAAATGAACACGAAGTTGATATCACCATGGATCGAGTAGTTAGTGTTGATACAGATAATGGTTTTATTACCACTGGCAATCCTTATGATATCAATGAACAAATAAGATTTAACATCTCTGAGGATACCACAATTATTGATGAAAATGGTATGAACATTCCGATATCGATGATTGAACCAGGTAAGATGGTATATGTGGAACACGCTACATTTCAAACAATGAGCATCCCTCCTCAAAGTCCAGCTTATTTTATTCAAGTTCTTTAGTGTAATCAAAATCCATAAAAATGATATTGCCTTATGCAAGCCGCAAGAGTGTTATCCACTTCATCTATGCATAAGGCAATATCATTAATTAAAATATCGATTTAAGCTGAGTTAATATAAAATCAGTAACACCTTTGGGATTTTGTGCCTTAATAACAGAATATGCTATTTTGGGAGTAAACAGCTTTGGATAAAACACCAGATATCTTGACTCCCAGGAAGTTGGCCCATATTTTTTCTTATATTGATGCAAGGTTTTAAATCCATAAAAATTATTAAGATTTTCATATACAAACTCCAAAACTTTACTGGCTCTTTTTCCGTCTTCTGCAACATTTGCTAACGGGGCAAGACCTAATGTACCCCATTTTACCCCTTCTGATTTCATCTGAGCAAATGCTTCTATCGTTATTTTCTCCATTACACCGATTGGAGCATCATTTCTGCGTCTAGTTACATCCGCATAATATCCATTTCCGCCTTCAAAAGGAACAAATACTATAAATCCAAGCATCTTGTTTTCATTATCGTATGCTGCAAAATATCTTCGATCCATAGGATTTTCCAAAGATATTGATCCCAACATAAAGCTTAGTTCACTACTCTTTTTATTGTCTAGCCATTCTTTTGAAATTTGATGTATTTGATTTTCGATGACTTTATCTCGTTTTATATGAGGTTTATATTCTGATACAGTAACTCCATATGCAGCAACATGATTAATCGCTTGACGAATCTTTGCAGTCTTTTTACCACTTAGTTGATAATTTTCTAAATCAAACATCGCTTCTTCACCGTATTTTATATATCCAAACCCTAACTGGGAATATAAAGTTATATTATCACCCATGGTTTGACAGAAGCAAATATTTAACTCATTTTCTTTACAATACGTTATGAATTCAGTAATAAGAAGCGGCATATCTTCTTCTGAACTAACCGGGTCTCCGGCACATACTGCAACTCCAGCGGTAATGACGTAGGTTATGACACCTTCTACATTTTTTCCAAAGTAATATTTCTTATCATCTTCTAAAGATACATAAGATATCGGATTATTCGCATAAAGATGTAGCAGTTTTCTAGCTTTCTCTTTATCAATAGCTGTTATAATTGGTTGGTATATTAAAGGTTTGAGTATAAATGCAAATATCGCCATAATACCAATCCAATTAATAGCAATAGAAGATTTCACAAATAGAAGCTCTCTTTTCGATAAATCCCCAAGTATTTTCGTATCAATAAAAAATAATGTTTGAAGTGTATAACGGAATGCACATTCCATATCATGTAATCTTGTTATTCTCATCTTTAATACAAAAATCGTAAAACAAGTATTTAGCAAGATAAGAACACACACCAATAGAGCCATAAGCATTCCATTACGTAAACTCATTGGATTAGATGCTCTCTTAAATTCCTTATAATTCAGAGTCAAGATCAAAATGATAATTAGTTCAATTACAGCGATATGCATGGATAACCTTGTATGATTGGTTATATGCATTATTACAGAAGCAACTAACAAGCATATCGATATTACCCAAGCCATACGCATCCTTTTATACAGACGAAAGCTAATAAAAATGAATCCAAAGCCTACGATAATTGATAACATTCTATGAACGGCAAGATCCCTCGGTATAAAAAAGGAATAATAATCCTTAACTCGATGTAAGAATTGAAAACGCTGATAAGGCGTAAATAGTATATTACCCAATCCTAATAAAGAATTAAGTGTTACAGCAATAACGATTGATATATTGGTAATAATCATACGCTTTGATTTCTTCATAATTTACACATCCCGACTCGTAATATTATTAATAAAATATAAGTAGATTAGTACTTAATTTTATTTCTGTAATTCTGATCACTATTTTGAAAGAACATTCTTATATTATATATTTTATATTTTATTGACAACATATAACTATACACTTTGTTAAGGATTATTTCAACATAACAAATAGGCTGTTACAAATTATTATTTTGCAACAGCCCATTTGTCTATTTAGAAGTATATTAAATAAGTAACTTGTTTATTTTAGAAAAAGCTTAAACACTGAAAATACCCCTGCAGAGAGTATAATAGTTACCGGAATAGTAATAACCCATGCAGAAACCATTCTCTTAGCGGTGCTCCATTTTACACCTTTAACACGATGTGCAGCGCCAACACCCATGATGGATGAAGATATAACATGTGTGGTACTTACCGGTTGATGCATTAAGGTAGCAACTTGAATAATGATTGTAGAAGATAAATCGGCTGCTACCGCATTTACTGGTTTAAGTTTCATAATCTGAGTTCCAACGGTCTTAATAATACGCCATCCACCTACACTTGTTCCTAATGCCATAGCCATTGCACATGCTATCTGCACCCAGTGCTGGATTGTCATATCTTTTTGAAATCCACCGATTACAAGTGCCATCGTTATAATACCCATTGATTTCTGAGCATCGTTGGTACCGTGGGAGAAAGCTTGTAATGCAGCAGTTAATATCTGAAATAATCGAAAGCCTCGATTTGCTTGTCCCAGATTAGCTTTTTTAAAGAGAAATTTAATTATCGAATACATAATAAAACCAACGGTAAGCGCTAAAAGTGGGGATAAGATAAGGAATAGTATAATTTCCTCAAATCCACGAAGTTTAATTGCAGTTGCACCAGCATCCGCTAAAGCAGCTCCAGCTAATGATCCAATCAATGCATGGGATGAACTACTTGGAATACCGAAATACCAGGTGAAGAGGTTCCAAACAATGGCGGAGATCATGGCCGCCATCATAACTGCAGTTCCGTTCGCTACCGTATTTAAGTCTACTATCTCACTTGCAATCGTTTTCGCTACACCCGTAAACAAAATAGCACCTAAGAAGTTACAGAATGCCGCAAGAATAATTGCATATTTTAATTTTAACGCTTTCGTTGATACTGTTGTTGCAATAGCATTCGCGGTATCATGAAAACCATTAATAAAATCAAAGGTTAATGCCAGAAGAACAATAACAATAGTAACTAACATAGTTGTCCTCCTACATATTCTTCATTACGATAATGTCCAAAGTCTTAGCAACGGCTTGGCATGCGTCAACGGAGCATTCTAACATCTCATACAGATCTTTAAATTGAATAATTCTAATAGCATCTGTATATTTTGTAAAGAGTTCTCTAATTGCTTGACGTTCCGTGCTATCACAAATCTCTTCATGTGTTTTTACATTAATAGTATGTTCTCTAATCTTTTTAATCTGCTTTGTTGCAAGCAGTTCAATTGCAACAAGTAACTCAGAAGTACATACACCAATGTTCTTCCTGAACTCCAAGATATACTCATCTGCTTCTGTTAATCCGTACATATCAAAATAAATTGCGATTTCTTCTAATTCATCTACAACATCATCCATTTTCTCAGCGATCATTAAAATATCTTCATGATCAAGAGGTGTAATGAATGCATGATTTAATTCAACGTTCAATGCATGAACTACGGTATCCCCTTTTTTCTCGTAGTCTTTAATCTTTTCAGCAAATACCTTCAAATCGGTAGTTGAAGTGATTTCAAATGTACTGAAGGTATCACCGCACTCTTTTAAATTCTGAGCGATCTCCAATAATAAAGACATAATTTTATCTGGCTTTGTTTTCATAACTTTTCCTCCATTGAATCTTATTCATGATAAGATTAGCATATTGCTATATGTACTTGGCCGCCTTTGGCTCAAATAGCGATGTAACTATTTGAAGAAATACAACCTTAACAATATTATCACACTTATTTTTGAAATTCAATTGTACTTTGTGTTAATTATGAAAAACTTATGTGAAATGTATGTAAAATAATTTTACATTGCTATCTAATTATCAAAATAACTTTCAATTCATCAGTATTTTACATATTTTCATGTTAAGAAAAAGCATGTCAAATCACTTCAGAATCAGTCCACTTAATTGTTGGTAACCTGATGCTTTCGTAATCAAACATGCTTAATTATAGATGATTTTTCTACTTATATTCTATCAATCTTGTCTCCATAAAGAATGATCTGATAGTTCTATATTACACATAAATCAAAACTTTGTAATGAACACCACTCTGTATATTCTTTATCACGTTCCCCTCAATCGGTCTTCCATCCAAGTAAACCTCAGTTTCCTCACTGTCTTCTTTTCGAATGATTTTTACCTCAAAAGAAGCTCCACGAAAATTCCGCTTTATTTGTGCTGATTTCCATTCAATAGGTAGCTGTGGGTTTACTCTTAATCCATCAACACAGCCCTGTAATCCGAATAAACCATCAATCAGACAGCGATAATACCAGGAAACCGTACCAGTATTGAATAGATGACTGGAACGACCCGCTGTCCTAGGTATCTGATGATATGCTCCACGGTAATAGTTTGGAATAAAGACCGGAAGTTGTCCTCTTTGGATAATATCATCCACGCCTGGACCAGGTATCATTTTACGTAATAACCGATATGCATTTTCTTTCTCTCCTACATGGTAAAGTGCATAGATATAGAAGGCAGCGGCGTGGTTATATACCGCTCCGTTTTCCGCAGAACCGGGGTGCTTTTGAGTAACACGTCCTACATCTTCCCTCATAAAAGTATAGGAAGGGGCTAATTTTTCCACCCCATATGGACTTTCTAACTGCTCCTCAACAGCTTTCAGGAGTTTTTCCTTCTGAATCACATTGGGTGCTCCACTTAGCAATGCCCACCCCTGTGGATTTAGGAATATCCTACCTTCCTTATCCTCACTAATACCAAATACTACATTATCATCCGTAATACCTCTTGCATACCAATCACCATCCCACAAATATATATTTATGATTTGGTTCATTTGTTCCGCTTCCTTCTGAAATATCTTAGCGGTTGTTGGGTGACCATATTTATTGCAGATATCCGACCATATAATCAGTGCATATGCGGTAGCGATTGTTAACCATCCCGATACCCCTTTGCCCTTATATCCTACCATGTTCATCGGATCACACCAATCTCCCTGTCGAATATAATTAAGACCTCTTTCATCCCTATCATTGATCAACCAATCCATACCACGGTTAATATGTTCGTAGATCGACACCATCTCGGTCGAATCACTAAAAGATACTTTTTCATCAAGAATAGAAAAATCATTCGTCTCTTCCAGATAAGCGCTAAGACAAACGGGAAGCCATACACAGTGATCAGAATGAGGCACCTGATTAATATATTTTAACTCTGCATCTTCATGAAGAATAATTCCATCCGGCATAGAACCGTTCTGTTTTTGCTGGCTTAATGCAAGCAAAAATGCATCTTTTGTTATCTGTGGTTTTATATAACTCATACCCATATTATCCTGAAGATAATTACGAGTCTGTGGATCGGTTGTCAATCGATTGGTAATTCCATGATAATACATCTGACGCGGTAACCAGTGATTTACAAAGTTATCCAGATCCTTATCAGGAGTATTGATTTCTATGCAACCAACTCCTTCTCCAATATATTCTCTATATTTTGTCAGCTCTATATGGAAGCCATCTCGTCCGTTCCAATCTCGCTTTTGGAAATATTTCTTACGTATATTCATAACTTCTTCTTTATCTTTAGAAGGTCCGAATATAAATCGAAATTCCATTTCCTGCTCAGGCTCCAAGTCAAGACGATACTGCATCACTGCTACAGGCATTTCATATCGAGCATCTCCTTTTGATAAGAACTTTTGCTTGATACCGGTCGGGTTCATAATTCCACCTTCTCCTTCAAACACCTCGTGATTAACCTCCCAGGAATTTGGTTCTACTTCAGCTAATAGAAAGGTCTGATCCTTAAACTCTTTTATTGTATAATAATCCTTATACTTTTGATACGGAGTGATGGAAGAACAAATAATAGCCTGCAAATCTTCATGATATTCCCCGGATTGATTCATCCATGACATATATCCTATCGTAAAATATGGATAAATACTTACCCTACGATGATTTGATGATGCATTTTTAACCTTAATTGTCCATAGTTCCATCGGATCTTCTTTGGGAAGACTTAAATTCATCTCAATTTGTATTCCGCCACTTACTATCTGCCATATAATATCATCTTTACCAACCGAAAAATTATATTGTTCATAAGGCGCCCTCATCGGCTCATACGGAGCAGAAAACACTTCACTGTTTTCCTCATCTTTAACAAATACAAATCTACCCGGATGATGAGCATAAAATGGCTGCTCCGGCTGCATAAATGTTTTCGCTTCCAGATTTGGAGAATGTGAATACTTCGCAGGCTCAGGTTGCATAAATTGTGCAATTGCATATCCTCTGCAATTTGCTTGAATCATCATGGATTCATTCCATAAAAAGCCTGAGGCCTTAGGAAGAAATGTTGGGTCGGTTAATTGATAATATCTATTGTCATCTGATGCTTTTATCATACTTTACCTCCTAATATAAAATAAATATTGGTTTAAAACAAAATTAGCACCGCATATAACCGCCCTTCATAGCAGATACGGCTAACTTAGTATAGACAGCTAATGCTCCTTTTTTGTATTTTGGCTCAGGTTTCTTCCAATCCTGTTTTCTAATATTCAAGATTTCATTTATTTTCTCTATTGAGCAGTTCTCTCCATCCACTCCAACTATATTAATACTTCTTGATGGGATATCGATCTCGATTAAATCATTTTCCTGAATAAATGCAATTGGACCACCTTCACATGCTTCTGGAGATATATGACCGATTGCAGGTCCTCTTGTCGCTCCCGAGAATCTACCATCTGTGATTAACGCAGTAGTGGAGGCAAGTTCCGGATCGGATGCAATTGCTTCCGTTGTATAAAACATCTCCGGCATACCGGAACCTTTTGGTCCCTCATAACGAATAATTACCGCATCCCCAGGCTTAATCTCCTTCTTTAATACTGCAGAGATTGCCTCTTCTTCACTATCAAAGGGTCTTGCCCTTAGCACAACACAAAGCATCTCCTTTGATATTGCAGAATGTTTAACAACCGCTCCTTCTGGTGCGAGATTGCCTCTTAATATTGCAATCGCTCCCTCCTTTTGAATCGGATTTTGATAGGATCTTATCACGTCTTCCTTATTGACGTTTCTTTCGGATAAATATTTATAACAGGTTTCATAAAACCCGTTCTTCTTTAATTCTTCCAGATTTTCACCCAATGTTTTTCCGGTAACCGTCATAACATCAAGGTGAAGATGCTCTTTAATTTCTTCCATTATACCCGGTACACCACCTGCATACCAAAAATATTCTCCCGGGTAATATCCACTTGGTCTGATGTTAAGAATATATGGAATTTTACGATGAATTTCATCAAAGGTATCCGGATTAATGTCAATATCGAGTTCATATGCAATGGCAGGTATATGAATCAGAGAATTACTAGAACCTGCAATCGCTGCATGTACCATAATTGCATTCTCAAATGCTTCCTTTGTCATAATCATGGATGGCTTTAAATTCTTCTGAGCTAATTCAAGAGCTAGTTTTCCTGCCTGACCGGCATATTGCTTTAACTCCTGTGCTGTTGCAGGCATAAGTGCGGTTCCTGGCAATGCCATTCCAAGTGCTTCAGCCATCACCTGCATCGTACTTGCTGTTCCCATAAAGGAGCATGCACCGCAGGAAGGACAGGCGTTGTGTTTAAAGTACTCAAACTCTTTTTCTGATATCTCATTTCTCTCAAATTTGGCACTATAAGTTCCGATCTGCTCAAGTGTCAACATATCCGGTCCTGCCTGCATGATTCCACCCGTCAAAATCACAGCCGGCATATCAAGTCTAGCAATTGCCTGCAAGTGTGCAGGCATTCCTTTATCACAACTGGCAATGAACACACCAGCATCAAATGGTGTGGCTCCTACGTGGATTTCAATCATATTCGCGATATATTCTCTGGATGCTAACGAGTAATTCATTCCATCGTGCCCCTGTGCTTGACCATCACAGATGTCAGTCGCAAAATACTTCGCCGCTCTTCCTCCGTTATCCATAACGCCTTGATATGCTTCCTGAACCAAAACATCTAAATGAGCGCTTCCGGGATGACTATGTCCAAATGTACTTTCTATGATAATCTGTGGTTTTGATAACTCTTCTACTTTCCATCCCATTCCGATACGAAGGGGATCCATCTCCGGTGCCTTTCCTCTTAATTCCTGACTTCTTAACATGTTGTACTCCTTTTTATCATCTAAATAAATGATTTTGTTAATCCAAATATTTTGTCTATTAATTATGTATGTGTCATATGATATGATTTTAAAACCCTATTCTTAATTCTTTTCTTTTTACCGGATTACTATGGGACGGACAAATCCATTCAAAATCCATTGTTTTTAATATCTTTATCGATTTTTTTATCACTTCGTGATCCCAATTCATATACGAAGGCGTAATTTTAATTACTCCTTGATTGACTCGAAATAAATCACCAGTAAATAAAACATTTTTATATTGGAAAATCGTATGACCGGGGGTGTGTCCGGGAGCATGTATAGCAAGGATTTCTCCAAATTCATTACATGTATTATAATCACCGCTTATATTTGGTATCTCCGGATGTATGATTAGTTGTAGGAATCTCTTAATTCCTTCTCGCTTCTTCTCCCTTTTAATATAAGGGATATCCAGTTGAGGCGCCCATACTTGTGCTTGTGTTCTATCTTGAATTATTTTTGCATTGCCGATATGATCGATATCATGATGGGTCACCAGTATTTTCTTAATATCATGGTTTGAAACACCCAGTTGATTTAATTCTGATAGTATTTTTGTAGCTAAACCGGGCAATCCGCTATCGATTAAAATTGTCTCCGCCCCTTTAACTAGATATACACGACTACCTTTTGAGCAATCAAGTAGAAATATTTCCTCTGTAATCTGCATCTGTTCACTTGTATGATGTATTTAGTATCAAATACATCATACTCTCCTCATATAGATTTTTATTATATATTTTAGGATTACGATTGCTTGTACGAACTAGTGTCCAGATATAATTAATAGTATCTATAACATTTATATCAAATACATATATCTGTATCAATGTTTTATATTATAGGAAAACCCTATTATCTTAATCGATTTATCATCCTTGAAACAGAAAGAGGCTTATGCAACAACTCTTGCCAAAGCCCCTTTTATAAACATTTATCTATCGTTATTTTATTAAATTCCGATTTGTTAAGTATTCATTACCCCAATTTTTCATAAAAGCAATCATCGGTTCAAGACTCAAACCAGTCTCAGTCAAGGAATATTCTACTCTTGGAGGAATCTCGTTATAGACCTTACGATCAACCAGCCCATGTTCTTCCAAAGTACGCAAATTCTCTGTTAACACTTTTTGGCTAATTCCACCTACCGATCTTTGTAATTCATTAAAACGCTTAGAACCATCTATAAGATCACGAATAATTAATATTCTCCATTTGTTACCAATTAGAGTGATGGTAGCTTCTACCGGACAAGGACAAATCTTTCTCATAGAAACCTCCCTCATAACAATGTATTTATATTATACACCAATGTAAAATTTACCACAAGTAGAATAAATCAAGTTACCAAACAGTTACTTTATTACAATAAAGTGCGTACTTGTAATTCTCAAATTTCTGTTTATGATAATAATAGAATATATAGGTGATTGCGAAACTCACCATCGATAAGGAGGCAGATTTGATCAAAACTTAAATTTCTAAATTTTTTAAGTTTTCATAGAGCAATTTCACTATTGCATAGACTACGACAGAAAAAAGAGTACAAAAAGAAAACCACAGTTTTTAATATTTGAAATCATAGACATCAGCCTATGCAATTAACGGTTTCATACTTCGGATATATTTGTGTTCATGTATTTTGTCGGCAAGTATAACTGTAATCAGTTGGGTTATTCCTGAAAGAAGAAGGTCAGCATGGAGGGTCTTTTCATTCTGGGTTCTCCGATCTGCCAGACAATAACTGTCTTTAAAGTGATTGATTGTCTTTTCGACATTAACCCGGATCTTGTAGGTGTTGTCCCATTCTTCGGTTCCCCTAAGAGTGCCAGGATATGCACGAAGGTTCTTTTCAGGATATAAATATACCATTCGTCCACAGGATGAATTAGTACAGGGTTTATCACACATGCATACACGATGGTATTTTCCATTTTCACCTTTCTGCCAGCACACTTTTGGGCATACAAACTTATATCGTATTAACCCATTCTTACGCTTAGAAGTACCTTCATGTTTCATGGCAAGAGTAGGATCATTGGGACAGCAGGGGATACCGTCACCATTTATGGTATAATTCGTATTTTCCAACTTGGCACGGTGATTAAGAGGAATATAAGCTTTATCAAAATGTAAGTCCTGAAGCAAAGATTTATAGATCCTTGCTGAATCAAAAGCGGAATCACCAAGAAAAATCTTTGGGCTAATCAAAGGGTGCTTTTTGAAAAAATCAGTGAGAGTAGGGATTAAAAGTCTTGCATCATGAACAGATTTATCTTCATCAGGAGAATCCGATTTTTTATCAACATTGATTTCGGGATGTTCATTAAAAAACTGTTTGTTATAAAAAGGAATACTTCTGACAATACCTAACCCGTTGGTAATCACACCAAACTTGAAGACATAGCAGAAATGTCCATTGATATAAAGCTGTTTAATTGAAGGATTGGCTACTGCATGGGAAGGCATTGAACTGTAGGCTGCCTTGTAAGGGTCATAAGATTTATCAAAGCCCATGACTTTTGCATAAGCCTTTAACTGACTGATAATACGGTTTGCAAACTTAGGGTTGTTTTCGGTAACAAAGGCTTCAATACCGGAAGTGTCAAATATGGTCATAGAGGCAAGAGTCTTGTCAATATCCTGGCAGATGGGTTCGGTAACATCAACCAGATTATCGAAAACCGATTGTAAGTCCGATAGAAAATCTTGTTTAAAACGAGTGATTTTTGAGGTGTCTGGTACCTTTCTGAAACCACAGAAATCCCTTAGTTCCTTGGAGTATTGCAGAAATACAACGAGGAGGGAATCAGTAGGGATAGAGAAAACGCGTTGTAGAATTAGCGCCCAAAGCATCGCTGTAAGAGGATATTTACGAGGTCTACCGGTAGAAGCATAGTAATGGTTTCTAAATGAGGCCGAAATATACTCATCGAGGTCTAAGTTGTTATTTAAAAGAGTAAGAAACGCAGGTTTGTCATTTTCAAATTTTTCTTGGCAATCTGTAAAAATTTCTGCCAACGAAAGCTGTTTATATGATATCATTAGTATATAACTCCTTTCGGATTTTGGTGGATTTGTTTCTCGACAATTCAATTTTACCACAAATCGGTGAGGAGTTATATTGTTTTATAACAAGAAATATCCCGTATTTATGCGGGTTGTGGCGTTTCGCAAACGCCTAAATAGAATATATTTTTGGAGGTTATCATCATGAAAGAAAAAATCAGAGCTTTATTAGAACGAAGAAGTATTAGAAGCTACAAAGACACACAAATCACGGAAGAAGAATTAAGCATCATCCTAGAGGCAGGACAGTTTGCACCCAGCGGCATGGGAGATTATAAATGGAAGTTTGTCGTAGTACAAAGAGATGGGGCTATGGAGAAACTTCTAGATGAAATCAACCAGGAATTTGGTTTAGATGAGAACGCATTCTATCATGCGCCAACCCTTGTTATTGTATTCACTGATAACAATTCCTGCGCTCCTATAGAAGACGGAAGTCTCGCTATTGGTAACATGTTGAATGCATCTCATATCATAGGATTAGGATCTTGTTGGATACACGTTGTTCCTCAGTTTTTTAAGACAGATCGAGGCAAGAAATTACAGGAGGAATACTCCGTTCCTGAAGGTTATAGCTGCGTGGGATCCTGTGCCATCGGCTACAGTAATATATCGTTACCCTCTCCTAATCCTCGGAAACAAGACATTATTATCAGGGCTTAAAACTTGCAAAGATTAATAAAGAGGCATTATCGTCACATATTATAACAGATGAACATTTTATAATATATAAGGATAACGCCTCTTTCGAGTAACTTGGAAGATTCCTTCCAAATTACTCCTTCATTTTTTCAAGCCATAATTCATGCAATAAATCCAGATCCTGTTTAAACTCTCTATCCGTCTGTGTATCACCCTTTGTTAACTCTTCTAGAACGCTAAACGAGAAGGTGTTAGCTCCAAACTTATCCCATTCCATATTCATTGTATTGTCTAAGCAACTATTCGTCATAACTGAGAAATCGAATTTATTCTTTTGACCTTTTAGATCCTTTGTAGACTTGATCCACATTCTTCCGTTTTCTTCACATTTAATACAATAAATCCCACCTATTACGGTTCTACTTTTATAATTATCTCTTAATTCCTTTTTTGAAAAATCATTCATATTCGATATACCTTTCAATTTTCAAGCTTAAACCGTTCGTAAAACTTAATACTTAATACAAACTACTTAGTCATCGTCTGCTTTAATAAACCCATAATCCATGCTGTGTACAATAATAATATAGCTTTCCGCCCAGCTTTGCTCCAAGTTTTCCCACTATTGATCTGGGAAGTCTGACAGAAGGGGATTGCTCTGGATATAACTTAAAATACAAGAAACGGTCACCATTAACAAATACAACAAAAGAAATAAAATGTGATTTTATCATATCATGATCAAATGTAACATAATAATCTTCCTCTATCTCTTCAATAACCGGTATATGTCCATCGATTGCTGTCTGTCCACTAAGAGCCGGAAGCCTTCTACCACAACAGGATATATTACCATTACCGGAATTCGTGATTACATTTCCACAGCTCGGACATACATGGAATTTCATTCTCTTTAAATTACCTGAAACTGTAATATTATTCTCCAATTCACCCTCCAGTATCTTCTCTATATCTACTTCAAATATATTAGAGAGTTCCTTTAGCAAGGATACATCGGGGCATCCTAAGCCACGTTCCCATTTGGATATTGTTTTGTCACTGATACACATCATGTCAGCAATCTGTTTTTGGGTCACTCCTTTTTCTTTACGAAGTTTGTATAACAACGCACCAACTTTCATGCAATCCAATGTTTTACCCTCCATCACTATATATTAAAATATTATAACAATTCTTTCAATCAACGCTCCGTAGAGTTTCATATCCTATTTATAAAAAATGCATATGTGATAGTAGAAAACAGAACAATACATTTATGAAATTATAAACATATAAATATAACTTATTATAAGTAGTTAATTTATCTTTTGATATCACAAGCAAATCACTTACACTAGCCAACGTTGTTAATAATATAATCCATGAAGTAATTTGAATCAAGAGGCTATATTGTAGTATACGATAATTCGTTAATCCAAAAAACAAAACACTACACAAACTAAAGAATGAAATTAATATAACAATATAACATACTCTTGTGATTTTAATTATTTTCTTTCTTTTTATCAGTGAAGTAATCTACCAGATACCATGATATATAATCTTTAGTTTTGAATTATTTTATCATTAATTTGTATTTTGTATATTAAAAAGCACTTTCATATTATGTTTATATCCAGTGAGGATTATAAAGACATATTAAAAGTGCTTTATTTATTAAATATATCAGATTATCTTATTATTCCATTAACCCAAGCGTGCCTCTTCAAGTGCCTTAAGGTCAAACTTTTTCATTTGTAAAAAGGCTTGCGTGATACGTTGTACTTCCTCCTTGGTGCCTTGCATCATAATTTCGTTCAAATTAGAGGGGACTATCTGCCAGGATACTCCGAATTGATCTTTGACCCATCCGCATTGCTCAGCTTCGGGAACAAATGATAACTTATCCCAGTAATAATCAATCTCTTCCTGATCCTCACAGACTACCATAAAGGAAATTGCTTCATTAAACGAAAAATCGCCGCCATATCCATGATCCATAACAACGAATTCCGTTTCTCCAATTGTTAACTCACCGTAATTAATCTCCGCTTTCGGATCCTGTGCTTCCCCTTCAGCGTAATGATTAATGTGTCCAATTGTTGAATCTGGAAATACGGAGTGATAATATTCAATTGCTTCCATTGCTTTCCCGCACATCTCTTCTGTGAACAGCAAATTAGGCCTAATTTTCGCATGCTCGTTCCGATTCTCATCATACATAAGCTGCCAATTTAATCCATATTGATCACTAATCCATGCATATCGTTTACTGAACGGATATTCACCCAGTGGCATGAGTTCGAACCCATCTTTTATAAGCTCATTATATAATCTATCCACCTCCTCAACAGAATCACAACCTATCATAAGAGAAACCGATGGATTAAATTCAAAATAAGGACCCGCACTGATCGATGAGAACTTCATGCCCTCTAGTTGAAAATCCACCAATTCCGTATCCCCCGATGGTGTATCCGTAATCGTAGTGGAATGAAGAATTTTTGAATTATGAAACAATGTCGTGTATCGGGTTACTGCTTCAAACGCTTCTTTGTCATACCATAAATGAGGTATTATTTTTTGCATAGAGCTGTCCTCCTTATTTATATTTATTATCATAAGTTAAGTTTCTTTGAATATTCTCTGATTACAGATACAGAATGCTTGAATCTTTGCTGCTCCTCCGGTGTTAAGTGAACTTCAACAACATCCTGTACGCCGTTTCTATTTAAAATTACAGGAACACCACAGAACACATCTGTTTCGCCAAACTCTCCTTCCAACAAAGTAGATACGGGGATAATCTTATTTTCATCATTCATGACTGCTTTTATAATTCCTACTACAGCTGTTGCAATTCCATAACAGGTTGTTCCTTTTACCTCCAAGATATCAAATCCAACTTTCGTAACACGTTTTACGATATCATCCAGATTTGTATTCTTATATTCCAGATTATCTTCTAAAATATCTGTAAAGCGCTTACCTCCAACCGTTACATGTGACCAAGGACACATTTGACTGTCACCATGTTCACCCATCGTATACCCTTGAACACTTCTCGGATCCACTCCAATTAACTCTCCAATAAAATGCTTTAATCTGGCGGAATCCATCGCCGTACCGGTACCGATTACTTGGTTTTTGGGAAGTCCGGATAATTTGTATACATAATAAGCAATTATATCTACCGGGTTTGATACTACTATAAAATGCCCACGAAAACCGGATTTCATAATTGGTTCAACGATTGATTTCGCAATATTAGCGGATAATTCTAACGTATCAAGTCTTGTCTGTCCGTGTTTTGGTGGTGCACCCGCTGTAATTACTACAATATCCGCATCCGAACAATCCGTAAGCTCTCCTACTGATACTTTTACATTACGATTTAAATATTCTACACAATGGCATAAATCCATCACTTCTCCGCGTGCTTTGTCACGATTAATATCTATTATCATTACCTCATCACAAATTCCCTGTGTAATCAGGCTAAATGCTGTCGATGAACCTACCAGTCCTGCACCGACGATTACTACTTTACTACGATTGATTGTCATCCTAATTCTTCCTCCATATGTCTCATAATCCAATCATTAACAAGCAAAATATAATGCTTATTATTACCATTATATATTGCATATATTTAAAATACAAAGTATTTATTTGTACAAAATATATTACTATATGATTTCTATATAATACATAGTAATATAATAAGAGATTCTTTCAAAATCGGTATTCTTGACAACAAATCTTCTATCGATTATTATTTTATCAATATATAATTTCTGTAATCATGTGGAAATCTATCTGGATTAGTATGATTTTGTTTACTAATATAAGAAAGGGTATGGTTATTTATATGAAATATTCAACATTAGGCACTAACTTCTATGTAGGAACAGAAGTTCCTGTGATCATTAAAGAAGCAAAGTATTGTGAAGAAAATATTGATAACAGGTTTCGGCTCATTCTTATATTAAAAGGCTCCGGTATGATTGAAACTTCAGAAGGTTTTTCTCCTTTTATAGCTCCAACTCTGTGTTGTCGGAATGAAACCGAATTTTTCAAAGTTAATTCATCGCAAAAGTGTGAAACGGTTGAACTCGTCTTTCATCCGGAATTTCTTAATCCTGCATATAATTATCATTCACTTAGAATTCAACCCAAAGTGTATCTGGAAGGAGATCCTCAAGAAGCGGCTTGGATGAATGCTTTTACTCAACGAATGTCGCAATATAATGGAATCATGAATATTAATACCGGTACATCACATCGTATCGAGATGATTTTACAACAAATCAAGAAGGAGCTATTTGATCAAAGAGACTGGTACTGGCCATGCCGTACAAGATCTTATTTATTAGAATTATTGTTAGTCA
Source organism: Bacillota bacterium (assembly GCA_023392615.1). Taxonomy (GTDB): domain Bacteria; phylum Bacillota; class Clostridia; order Lachnospirales; family Lachnospiraceae; genus Mobilitalea. The sequence goes on from JAEVYT010000012.1 coordinate 102,086, forward strand.
TTGATCGCATCTATATAGAGCCAATTACCGATGAATCGATTACTATCTCTGATAAGCATCAACATATAAATGAAATAATTGTGTACCTTTCAAATCATTACCAAGAGAAGCTTCAACTTCAACAGCTGTCTGAGTTATTCAATATCAATCGAACATCTCTGAATGAGTATTTTAAAGAAGCTACCGGATATACGGTCATGAATTATTTGATACGTTTGAGAATAAATTTGGCCATGGCGATGCTTAAAGATACCGCACTGCAAGTATCTGAAATTATGTTCCGTGTAGGATTTATAAACACTTCACACTTTGTTAGGTCATTCAAGAATATTACCGGGATGTCTCCTTCTCAATATCGTGAAGTACATACCTGGCTATACAAATAAAAAAGGCTGTTACAAACAAGAAAGGCTGTTACAAACAAATAATTTATCAGGAATTATGATATATTACTTCACACGCTGTTTGGGAAACAATGTTCATAATTATCCAAACTGAGCATTTGACATAATAACTTATTCCTATCATTTATTTGTTTGCAACAGCCTCAATTTATAAGTAACTTATTTTTTAACTCATATCTGTTTAGCTTATATTTTTTAACCTATATTTTTCTTATATCTTTTATTGATTAAGCTGATATAAACTAATATTCTTAACTACCGATGAGACTGTTAGATATTTTCCGTCCTTCGATAGATAAGGAGCCATACCATTTACCTTTGGCATCGGTACGTTCTCCCAATTAGCTCCGCCGTCTTTTGTAGTAATGCATAACATTTTGTATGACTTCGTTGCAAAAACAATTGTTCCGTTGTTCTCATCTTTAAAATTAATTGCTACTGCTGACATAGCAGACTTATTAATCATTTCTCCAAATAAATTAACCGGTTGCTTCGTCCATGTTTTACAGGAATCATTTGTTTTAAATAAATTCCCGTCCATACTTAAGATATATCCAGTTTTTTCATTCATGAAATTCATCCCAGCGATTATTTTACAATCCTTCGGCAAAGCAAGTTCTTTCCAGGTCTTACCGCCATCCGTAGTTACACCAAATGACTTCGGTGCTCCGATATACATTTTCTTTTGGTCAATTACTGATAAAAATTTATTATACTCATTACCACTTTTTAATGGAAATTCTCCCAAATCCGACCATGTTTTCCCCTTATCCTTTGAAAGCCTATTTACACCAAAGTTTCCACTTGTAACAAGAAAAGACTCATTTAAATAGTCCAATCCATATCGACATGCTGATGGTTTTATTTTAGCATCTGTCCATGTTTTCCCACCATCCGATGTATAACTTACTGCACCTTCATATCCTACCGTTACACCAAGTGATTCATTTAAAAATCCGGCATAAAATACAGCAGTTTCCACTGTGGATGTTGATAGTAATTTCCATGGAGAATTTTCTCCACTTTCAGGTGCTTTCGTTGCCTCTACCGGCTTCGTTGGTGTTACATCACCACTCCCCTGAGCTGACTTGGTGATGTTCGCATTCGTATCAGCCGTCTCTTTTTTACCACAGGCCAAACCAACCACACTTAATAATAATACCATACCAACAAAATAAATTAATCTGATACTTTTCATAAAACCCTCCTCTAATATTTTAATCAATTCAAGTGAAACAAATAATTTTACAATCACTAGGCAGTTCCTCCCCCTGTTTTAGTGTTTTTGCATTAAAATCTGTTTCACAATCATCATATTAAGGAGTTTATCATATGGTTATTGTTGATGGGTTGCTAATATACAGAAAGTTTTATACTATTTACAAATACAATTATTGTAACCAATCACAACAAACACAAAGGGGCTATTAAGAATTTAGATTCCTTGAAAATAAGTTTCCTTCAAGTGATATTTGATTCTTTACAGCCCTTTATGTTATCGGTATTTAATTAATATATTATTTATTCTTTATAAGCTTAGATATCTGAATAATAATTGTCGGCATGATTGCCAGTAAATAGATGTAACCGATTTGACTTCCGGTAAGGTTTGAAACTACGAACAAGTTCTGTAAAAATGGAACAAAAAGTACCAAGTTCAATAAAATTGTACCAATTAAGAACGCCCATAAACTGCTCCAGTTTTTTGCAAAACCGATGTGAAAAATCGATCTATGGCTCCTGCAGTTAAAACCGTGGAATAGTCTTGCCATTGTTAATGTAGCAAATGCCATCGTGCTTGCAACCAGTTCATTGCCATTCTGATAACCGATATAAAAAGCAATCATGGTGCTAACTGCGATTAAACCACCCTGTATTAACAAGATCATTAAGAATTCTTTATTTAAAATGCCCTGTTTGGGATCTCTCGGCTTTTGAGATAGTAAGTTATCCTCCGGTGGTTCCATACCAATTGCAATCGCCGGTAGAGAGTCCGTCAGCAAATTAATGAATAGTAAATGTACCGGCTTAAACGGAACTGGTAGTGCTAAAAGTGATGTATATAAAACACTTAATATACCCGCCATATTACCGGACAATAAGAACTGAATCGCATTCTTAATATTACGATATACATTTCTACCATTTGCTACTGCTTTAATAATGGTAGCAAAGTTATCATCAGATAATATCATCGCTGCGGCATCCTTGGATACTTCAGTACCTGTAATACCCATAGCCACACCGATATCTGCCTTCTTTAGAGCTGGCGCATCGTTAACACCGTCACCTGTCATAGCAACGATATTCCCTTTTCTCTGCCATGCTGATACAATTCGAATCTTGTTCTCGGGTGAAACTCTTGCGTAGACAGAGATATCACTGATTTTTGCATCCAATTCTTCTTCAGTCATCGCATCCAGTTCTGCACCGGTATATGCATAATCACCCTCTTCATATATACCAATCTGTTTTGCAATCGCAACCGCCGTTATCTTGTGATCACCGGTAATCATAACAGGTTTAATTCCAGCACGTTTCGCATCAGCAACAGCTGCCTTTGATTCCTCTCTTGGCGGATCCACCATCGAGATTAAACCGATGAAAGTATAATCATTTTCATTTTCTAAGGTTAGCTCGTCCTCCTTACCCACCTCCTTGTAGGCAAAGGCAAGTACTCTAAGACCATTTTCTGAAAACTCAATATTCTTATCTAGAATATTTTTCTTATCCTGCTCGGTAATATCCCTAATCCCTGCGGATGTACGAATTTTGATGGTACGTTCGAGCAGTACATCAAGCGCACCCTTAGTCAGTATTGTCGGAATTCCGCGAAGTTCATATTTAGTACTCATTAATTTACGATCGGAATCAAATGGTATTTCCTCCAGGCGAGTCATCATATCACGAATCTCTTCATCTTGAATTCTAACCTTACGTGCCATTTCAAGCAAAGCATACTCAGTGGGATCACCAATTGCAACCCCATTATGAATTGAAGCATCATTTGTAAGGATCGCATTATATAACAAATATCGATGGAGCTGATTTTTTAAATCAATTTCATCAAAATCCATTGTTTGCTCATCAATGTATATCTGTTGAACCGTCATTTTATTCTGAGTTAAAGTACCGGTTTTATCAGAACAAATAACGGATACGGAACCTAAGCTTTCAACGGCCTTTAATTCCTTGATAATGGCCTGTTCTTTCGCCATCTTTTGAGTACCCATCGCCTGAACAATAGTTACAATCGAACCAAGTGCCTCAGGAATCGCAGCGACAGCAAGAGCAACTGCAAACATTAACGAATCAAGAAGCGGCATTTCACGGAACATACTAAGTAAAAATACCAGTGCACAGATTATCATGATGACAAGCGCTAATTTACTACTAAAATTATCAAGACTGATTTGAAGCGGAGTCTTCTTCTCCTTTGTATCATTCATTAATCCGGCTATTTTACCAATCTCGGTATTCATTCCGGTATCGGTTACTACTACGGTTGCACGTCCATATGTTACAAGACTACCGGAATACACCATGTTAATGCGATCTCCCAGTGCTACATCCTCAGTAATATCTTTATCACTTTTATCAACATTTGTAGATTCTCCAGTCAGAGAGCTTTCATTAACTTGCAACGAAAAATTAGTAAGAATTCTTCCATCAGCGGCTACTAAGTCACCGGCATCCAATAACAATATATCTCCGGGAACCACTTCTCTTGCAGGAATTTCAACCTTCTTACCATCTCTATATACTTTTGCATTAGGCGAAGAAAGCATCTTTAGACTTTCCAACGATTTTTCTGCTTTGATATGCTGTATGGTACCTAACATAGCGTTCAGAATAATTACAGCAAAGATAACAATCGTACTTTCAAAATGTCCTGAGAACAAAGATATAACAGCTGCTACAATTAAGATTATAACAAGCAGATCTTTAAACTGCTCTAAAAAAACCTGAACAACACTTTTTTTGTCAGCTTCTAATAACGCATTTTCACCTTTTTCATCTCTAATTTTTTGTGCTTCCTGCGTAGACAAACCATCTCTTGATACATTAAGATCCTTGAGTATGTCATCTACGGGCATTTTAAACCATTGTTTCATTTATATCCTCCTTGATGCCAAATCAAAATTCATACATTCAAACATTCTTCAAATATTATTACCTTTCACTTATTAATAAATGTATTTCGTGAGTTTTCTTTGCATGAACCTGAACCTGTGCAAACTTTTAATACTCTACAAGTGTTCATAGAATAAAAAAAGACTTTTCATGGACTTATTTTAAATAAAATAAATCCACTGAAAAGTCTGGTAACCAAATTTTTGGCATGTACCTCCAGGCTGTTAAGCCGCATTGTTGGATGGTACATTAAAACTACTCCCTAATACAGATGTGTTTGATGTATTCTTTTTTGTGACCTCATTATATTGTATTTCCATATAAGAGTCAATCAAAATATGCTAAAATAACTTTAAACTTTTTATAAACTACCATTTTATAATTACCAATAGACAAATCACTTCGATATAAATTGCGAATCAATAGACGTTCGTATCCATTCAATAATTTAAGAAAATTGGGCATAATTCTTAAAATTGTCAAGGATTGCTTGCCAACCGGTTCTTTGCATTTCGATTGAATTCTCATTCTCAGCGTCAAATACCTCTACAACTTGAGTCACATCGCCACCTAATTTGTGAAAGGTGATATTAACTCTTCTATCATCGTCTAACTTATATATGATATGATCATAATGCTTTACTTTTTCATAGCTACCTGAAAAATCGAAGCCAAAGCTACCATCTTTTGCTTCCATTCTGTAGCAAAATCTTCCCCCCTCTCTTAAATCATTTTTTGCTGCTGTGGTATGCCAATCTTCTGAGGCAGTATTCCATTGTTTGATGTGCTCAGGTTCAGTAAAGAACTTCCATACATTTTCAATTGATGAATTAATTGTTGCATTTATAGTAATTTGTTCCATGGTTGTCCATCCTCCTATATACTTGCTTCTAATATTTATTATACTATATCTTTCTATTAATATATATTTTTTATATCATGATTGCATAATAATATTTATAACAAATTAAGGAACTACACTTTTTCTGTTTCTTCTGTTTTTATAAGCAATTAATGCGATTTTTATAGATGAGAATGTCCCCACTGCAGCATTCCCATAAAAAAAACCCATAAAAATCCCTGCAGGGAGATTGCCTCTATGCGAGAAAAATATCGATATAATAAGCCCAATAATACTTGCTATTGATGGAATAAAAGAGCGAGGTATTGGTATAAGCGTCTTAATCACTTGGGTTATAATTAAAACAAGCGGAACAGCAATAACTGCATCCCAAAAATTGGTATGAATCGTAGGAAAGCTCTCCATGTTTACCTCCTTATCTCTAAGGATATATTTTCTGTAAAATATGGAGAGCTTATTCATATTTATATAACAAAACTATTAGTGAATTACAACATTACATCGAAGAAAAGTGTTGCGATGGAATATGTTTTCTCTCACAAATAAAAATCACAGACTAAACAAAATTGACGTCATAATACAATACGAAGTAAATAATGACTAGAACGTCAAAAGCCCTTATTATCATAAAAACGTCAATTCTATTAAACTGTAATCCATTTGTGTGAGGAAACATAATTTCATAAGCAACTGTATGAAGTC
>JAEVYT010000015.1 GCA_023392615.1 Bacillota bacterium
CGAGGCATAAATTTGTTTCCTCCTTCGAGTATCGTCACTTTACTGCCGAAACCGGCATACATAGAAGCGAGCTCCAGTCCGATATATCCTCCACCTATGATAATCAGGTGATGAGGAAGTACGCTTAGATCCAGAAGCGTGCTACTGGTATATACATGCTGACTTTGCTGAATGCCATCTATTGCCGGGATAATAGGAGTAGACCCCGTATTGATAAAAATCTCTTTTCCTTGCAGCTCGATATATCCTTCAGGTAGTGTTACCTTTATAGTATTCGCGGATATAAAAGAACCCATCCCGGTGTAGATAGTCACATTAGGACGTTTACTTAGTCTTTCGTAATTATCATTCCTAAGAAAGGAAGTGAGGCGGTTCTTTCGGCCGATGGCCTGTTTGTACATATTCGTCTGCTTCGGAAAATCATCGTGGTAAAGCAAAGCGGAAACCTCGGCTTCATGCACCAGCGTCTTTGTTGGGATACAGGCTACATTCGGACAGCTTCCTCCATACATCATGTTGGAACGTTCTACGATGGCCACTTGCCATCCGCGGTTGGAAAGTTCGGCAGCCAGGGTTTTCCCTGCCTTGCCGAATCCTATAATAATTGCATCATATTGTTTCATAACTTCTTGTATTAACGATTCGTATGAGACTATATAACAGTCTGAAAATACGATTTGTTCCGCAATGGCAAGAAGTCAGAATCCTCTTTAGTGGTTGTCTTAGTCTTTTTTAAGTGTTTTGAGTACGCGTTGTGACGAGTCGGATAATAACACTACGGCACTGGCCAGGATCACAATGTCTTTAATCACCAACCGCCCTGCACCGGATAGTAATGGGAAACCGAATTCTCCGCTTCCCAAGTCGGGAACCCAGACTTCCGGGGTGGTGACAAGAAAAGAAAGTGTGCCGAGCGTCATGATAATGGCGAGGGTGTCGCCTGCCAATCCCACTTTTGGGAAAAAGATTCCCAGGAATACCAGTATGCCGATACTCATAATAAGAGCTCCCAGTCCGTAAGAGAAAGTATAAGTGCGGTTTGCTTCGTGCCATGCACGATTTTCCGGGACAAAAGCACCTTCCGCATTTTTATGTTCTTTGTATTCGGGTGCACCTTTAGCATAGAAGAAACTCATAAAAGGACTGTTGGCAACAAACGGAACAATCCCGTCGGCTTCATAATGGAAATACTTCAATCCGCCTATCCATACAAATACTACCAGGATGGCAACGCGGATAAATTTCATACCAAAACTTTTCAGACTTGAAGTGAAGGTCAGTAAAGCGATCAATTTCTCTTTCATTTTGTTGGGGTTTTAATTGGTTTATCTTATGTTGCAAAGGTCGTCCATTTCCACTACCCCCCAAATAGCAATACTTCCGTATGCCTTGTCAATTTTTCCCTTCCTGTGTGTTTCTGAATTGTACGGCACTCTGTCCGGTCATATTTTTGAAGAAACGGCTGAAAGAGGCCTGGTCTTCAAATCCAAGAATATCGGCAATTTCTTTAGCACTTTTGTTGCTGTAAAGCAAAAGGCGTTTGGCTTCCGCTTCCACCCGTTCGTGGATTACCCGGAGTGGCGAAGGCAGTTTACAGGTTGAAAAGATGTTCGATAGTGTCTTGGGAGATTTGTGTAGCATATCGGCATAGTCCTGTACCTGCTTCTTTGTCCGATAATGCTCGTCAACCAAGTTATAGTATTGGCGGACAATCTCGAAACCGGATTCTTTTTCACGGGTGATATTCATGCGATGACGTGCAATACGGGTACATTGAATGATGAAGCGTTTCAGCAGGATGCGTAGCATCTCCTCCTGCAGGCTGTCGGAAACGGTAAACTCGTTTTCCAGTGCTTCGGTAATGGTGTCGAGCTCTTTACGTTCTTTTTCATTCAGGGTAAAACGGATCAGGTGAGAAGAACCGTTGAACAGGAAACCGCTGCACGACACTTCATGGTCATTGCCATAAATGCAATAGAAATTGCTGTTGAACAGCAAAGTCAGGTATTCGCCGTCAATCGATTTAAATTCGAGGTGTTGCAGATGGGTGAGTGAAATCACTTCATCCTTGGTAAGCATCATTTCCTGATGATCGATTTCTACTGTAATGCTTCCGCTGCGTACCCATATAAATTTATAAAGCCCTTTTTCTTTTTGCAGTGCTTTTTCTGTCAGATAAGAGTCTGTAAGTGCGAGTGTTCCTTTTAGTTTCGTGTGATATTGTTGTAACATAATTAATCCTCCATTGCTGATGCGTCAAATGATAATGGCAGTAGATCGCCTATACTTTTTACTTCGTAGATACATTCTTTGCCATATAATAGGATGCGGATGGGTTGTTTGTAACGCTTTTCCGTTTCCAGAATCACTTGCCGGCAAGCACCGCAGGGAGGAATCGGATGGTCGATGAAGTCCTTTTCCGTTCGTGCCGCAATAGCAAGAGTGACAACCGGTTGGTCGGGATATTGGGAGTTGGCATAGAATAGGGTAGTACGTTCTGCACAAAGCCCCGACGG
>JAEVYT010000021.1 GCA_023392615.1 Bacillota bacterium
TGTTATATTTAAAGGGCTTCGCCGCATTTTTTTGACTATTTGTCAAGTGAATTTTTTTAAATCAACAAAAAAAAGACAGCCTGATTAAAAAATCAAACTATCTTTCTTAACTTAATGACATTGGATGCTGTACGTAGCGGTACATAGGGTTGTACCCGATATAAATATCAGCTACAACCCAAGTACCGACGACAGCATACAGTTTCAGTTAAATTGTATATAGCACTATCCTATACAATCAACGGTGAGGTAAATAAAAATAACATAGCCTGAGGTTTGGCCATAACAAGCTGAATTTTCTTGAGTTACTGCATAAATCGTAAGAGTGCAATAACTCTGACGAAAATTTGCAATCGTTTATCGACACCTGCCAAGCTACCCTATCATCAGGAGTACAGTTTCAGTTAAATTGTATATAGCACTATCCTATACAATCAACGGTGAGGTAAATAAAAATAAAATAACTTGGGGTTTGGCCATAACAAGCTGAATTTTCTTGTGTTACTGCATAAATCGTAAGAGTGTAATAACTCTGACGAATATAAGAGTTAAATTCTCATGGGTTAAGCGCTGTGTTTGCGTGAAAATGGGGATAAATCGTAATATTTTCTTTGAGATCCAGGAAGTTTCTGTTATAATTATACATATAATACAAGTTACTAGATGATTGTGCATGATGAATGATATATTCTTCTATTCAGTAGAAATACATGGAGGAATGGCTTTATTATTGATGGACTAAACATTGCATAAAATATATAGCGGATAATGTGGCAATTATTAAAAATTATAGGAGGGAAAGAGTTGAAAAGAAAGATTTTGTTATTGGTCGTTTTAATTTTTACCACAGTATTTATGTTGAATGTTCAGACACAAAAAGCAAGTGCGGCTACGGAGAAGGGAAAGAAGTATGAAACTGAGAATAACGGTAGCTTCCAACAAGCGAACGTTATTCGTACAAATGAAGATTATTATGGTAACGTCAAGAGTAAGCAAGATAATGATTGGTTTACATTCACAACCACAAAGAAGGGTTATGTATCGGTTTCATTTTCACACCCATATTTTAAATCAGGGGTTTCTAAACATTATTGGGATGTAGAATTATTTACACAAGATGGAACAAGTTATAAATCAATACAGAATGAACCCTGGTTGATCGGCGGAAGTTATAATCTGAAAACGAATAAGATGCTTCTACCAGCGGCAAAATATTATATTAAAGTCAATAACCATTCAGATGAAACAGGATCTTATCTGAAGACTGATACTTATACTCTACGAGTATCATTTGCACAACATATTAATATAACTAAAGTAACACTCAGTAAAAATTCCTTTGTTTATAATGGATCTATGCAAAAGCCTAAAGCTAGCGTAAAAGATGGATCACTCACGTTAAAGGAAGGGAAGGATTATAAACTAACTTATCGTAATTCTACAAATGCCGGTACAGGAGTTGTTACGATTACAGGCATCAATAATTATACAGGCAGTATGGAGAAAAGTTATACCATTCAACCGAAAAGTATAACTACTTTATCTTCTACCTTGAGTCAAACCAAATACCAATATACCGGTAAGAAGAAGACACCTTCTGTGAAGTTAAAGTACGGTAAGAAATCATTGGTCTTAAATAAAGATTATACTGTTACCTACTCCTCGAATATTAAACCAGGAACAGCCAAAGTAACAATTAAGGGAATAGGTAACTACAGTGGTACGATAACGAAAACCTTTAAGATAGTTCGATAGAATTGAAACTTAAATTATGAATTTATATTGCTTATGATAAAATAGGGTATCTTGGTAGTGTCAAAATCATGCTGAGTTAGCATGGTTGTCGCCACAGGCTGAGATACCCTATATTTGGGAGCACATTTCTGGAATCAACATATAGAAGGCATATTATTATTATGAAAGAAACATTAATATAAATAAAAACTTACTTTGGTACCTCATCTGATAAGGCTCTTTTACGCAATTCTAGTAATTATTTAGCCATATTTTTAAAATTATATTTTTTTTTATGGCTTTATGAGTTATAATCTTTTGTAACTCTTATTCATTTAGAAAAAAAGAGAAATACTATTAATAAGATAGCAGGTATGCATACAGCGAATTGTAGCGTAACCAGAATGCTAGTTAATTAATGTGATGGAAATGAGGACTGTTAACATGGATATGCTGAAGGTTGAAAAATTATCTTTTGAATATATCAGACGTGATGAAGATGGGAATGTGGAATCCATTAATAAAGCGATCGATGATGTAACCCTTAATGTGAAGAAGGGTGATTTCATTGCAGTATTAGGAGCCAATGGGTCAGGAAAATCAACATTGGCAAAGCACATTAATGCAATCCTATATCCGACTTCAGGTAGTGTATGGGTGAATGGCCTAAATACTTCTGTCGAAGAGAATATCTGGGATATAAGACAATCTGCCGGAATGGTATTTCAAAATCCTGATAATCAAATAATAGCAACGGTCGTAGAAGAAGATGTAGGCTTCGGTCCTGAGAATCTTGGGGTACCGAGTGAAGAGATATGGGAGAGAGTTGAGAAGAGTCTAGAAGCGGTAGGAATGCTTGAGTACCGTGATGCTTCACCGAATAAACTATCCGGGGGTCAGAAGCAAAGGGTAGCAATTGCTGGTATTATGGCGATGAAACCGCAATGTATCGTGCTTGATGAGCCGACTGCCATGCTTGATCCTAACGGTAGAAAAGAAGTAATTACAACGGTCAGAGAACTGAATAAAAAAGAAAATGTTACTCTAATCTTGATCACCCACCATATGGATGAAGTAATTCACGCAGATCGTGTATATGTTATGGAGAAGGGACATGTCGTGATGGAAGGAACTCCAAGAGAAATCTTTTCCCGCGTAGAGGAGATTAAGCAGTATCGTCTTGATGTTCCACAGGTAACGGAACTAGCGTATGAACTTAGAAAAGCAGGACTTGATCTTCCCGAGGGTATCTTAAGCGTGGAAGAGTTCATGGAAGCGATCAAGGAAGCAAGAAGATAGCGAAGGTAGATTTATAAAAGCAATACAAAAGCAATACAAAAGACATTGGGTTAACAAAATAATCAACTTATGGATAGGTCAGTGAATGACGAATGAAAAATCGGTACGGTTTTATTAGTACGTACTGTGCATAATATAAAAAGAAGCAGGTGAAATATTGCAATTAATATTTGATAAAATCAACTATATATATAGTCCGGGCACTACCTTTGCAAGACATGCAATTAAGGATGTCAGCTTTTCCATCAATAAAGGCGAATTCATCGGTTTAATCGGTCATACCGGCTCCGGTAAATCAACCCTGATCCAGCATATGAACGGATTAGTGAAGGCTACAAGTGGCAATATATATTTTAACGGCCAGGATATCTACGATCAGGGGTACAAATTGAAGGATTTAAGAAGTAAGGTTGGGTTGGTATTTCAGTATCCGGAACACCAACTGTTTGAGACCACCATTTATAAAGATGTACTTTTTGGACCTACGAATCTTGGACTGGATAAGTTAGAGTGTGAGATGCGAGCCTATGAAGCATTGAAGATGGTTGGAATCGGTGAGGATCTGTTGGACGCATCCCCATTTGAGCTGTCAGGAGGTCAAAAACGTAGAGTGGCTATCGCCGGCGTTCTTGCAATGAGACCGGAGGTGTTAATACTGGATGAGCCTACAGCAGGTCTCGATCCAAAGGGGCGTGATGACATCTTAGAACAGATCAATAAACTACATGAGGAAAGTGGGATCACAATTATACTAGTTACTCATAGTATGGAAGATGTGGCTAATTATGCAGATCGTCTCTTTGTTATGAACCATGGTGAGCTAGTGTTCCAGAACCCAACGAAGGAAGTTTTCTCTCATTATAAAGAGTTAGAGAGTATGCATTTGGCAGCACCACAAGTGACTTATGTTATGAATTCTTTGAAGAATGCTGGATACCCGGTATCTACAGAAGCTACTACCGTTTCAGAAGCCAAAGAAGAGATTTTGAAGGCGTGGAGGTTATCATGATCAGAGACATTACTATCGGACAGTATTATCCGGCGAATTCCGTGATCCATCGTTTGGATCCTAGGGTGAAACTGATCGCAACATTTGCTTATATTATATCACTGTTTTTCTTTAAATCCATCTTTGGATATATCCTGGTGGCTGCATTTTTAGGAGCAGTGATAATACTATCAAAGGTTCCTTTTGGATTTATTATCCGTGGTCTAAAGGCAGTTGTGTTCCTTTTATTATTCACGTCCGTCTTTAATCTGTTTTTGACACCGGGCAATTCCATATATCGCATCGGTATTATTAATATAACCGACAAGGGTGTAAGTACCGCCATTTTTTTCAGCATTCGATTAATACTGTTGATTCTAGGTTCGTCACTTATGACCTTTACTACTACACCTAATCAATTAACAGATGGTCTTGAGAAGGTTATGGGTCCATTAAAACATATTAAAGTACCGGTACATGAGATTGCGATGATGATGTCTATTGCACTAAGATTTATCCCGATCCTGCTAGAGGAGACAGATAAAATCATGAAAGCACAGATGGCTAGAGGAGCTGACTTTGAATCAGGCGGTATCATCAAGCGTTCGAAAAGCATGATTCCACTACTTGTACCTCTATTTGTATCTGCATTTCGTAGAGCAAATGATCTTGCGATGGCAATGGAGGCAAGATGTTATCGTGGTGGTGACGGACGTACCAAGATGAAGCCGCTTCGTTATCATAGTAGAGATTATATCGCATATATTATTTTACTGGGTTATATGGCAGCTATCATAGCGATTATGATACTTGAGAATAAAGGAATAATTCCAGTTATGTTTTAAATCGATAGAATATAAGTCAGAAGGATATATGTGATTATAGTAAGCTTAAAAAACAAGATATCGGAGTCAATATATGAAACGAATTAAACTAACAGTAGCATATGACGGAACCGCTTATGCGGGATGGCAATTACAACCGGATCAACCTACTGTGGAAGCAAAACTGAACAAAGCATTAACGGAGCTTTTGGGAGAAGAGATTGCAGTAATTGGGGCCAGTAGAACAGATTCCGGAGTACACTCGCTTGGAAATGTGGCTGTATTTGATACAAATAGTGCGATACCTGCAACAAAGGTATGTTTTGCACTAAATCAGAGGTTGCCGGAGGATATCCGTGTTCAAACTTCTATTGAAGTCCCAGAGGATTTTCACCCAAGAAAAACGGTGAGCTATAAAACATATGAATACCGAATACTTAATCGAAGAATTGCGCTTCCCACAGAACGATTATATTCTAATCACATATACTATGAATTAGATATTGCTAAGATGCAGGAGGCAGCAAGCTATCTTGTGGGTGACCATGATTTTAAGAGCTTTTGTTCTGTAAAAACACAGGTTGTGGATACTGTAAGAACAATTTATCAACTGAAAGTAAGCAAGAATGTGGATAACATTACAATTCGCGTGACCGGCGGTGGATTTCTTTATAATATGGTAAGAATCATAGCAGGAACTTTGATTGAAGTCGGACGTGGTGCCTATCCTCCGCAAAAGATAATATCCATTTTGGAGGGATGTGACAGAGGGTTAGCTGGACCTACGGCACCAGCTATGGGTCTCACTCTGATAAAGATAGATTATCCTGAATTAGATGAAATGGAATCTATGCAAGATAGATAGACGGGAAGGATGAGAAATTCATGTTTCATTTTACAACTGACTTATCTTCAGTTAATGATACAACAATCGTTGTTCGAATGGTAATGGCGATGGTGCTCGGTGGTATTATTGGATTTGAGCGAGGGCGTGCGGGTCGTCCAGCAGGACTCCGTACACATATACTCGTATGTATAGGATCAACATTGGCTATTCTGACCAATCAATATGTATTCGAAAAATATAATGTCAGTGATCCCACCAGAATAGCGGCTCAGGTCATATCCGGCATCGGTTTTCTCGGTGCGGGAACGATTATAGTTACCGGAAGACACCAGGTAAAGGGATTAACCACAGCAGCAGGGCTATGGGCTACCGCATGTATGGGTCTGGCTATAGGTATTGGGTTTTACAAGGCAGCCTTTGTATCTTGTTTTTTGATTGTATTTGCAACAATCGTGCTCCATCGGTTTGATAATATTATGTTGTCCAAGTCAAAGATTTTGGACGTATACATAGAGATAAAAAAGACAACACCAATAAATAAAGTGCTGGATGAGATTAAGATGAATGATATTAGCATCGATTCTCTTGAGATAGTTAGAGCCTCTTATGATACCAATGCACTTGCTGTTATTATGACGCTTCGATTAAAGAATAAGAGAATTAGACTAGACATCATTGGGGCGATCTGTGCAATAGAAGGGGTGGAATTTGCAGAGGAGATCTAGGGCTGGTATATAATTCTGGATTAATTTTTAAAATGCTATGAGCAAAGATATTGGAATGTATAAATAAGGGTATGCTAAATAAATAGGACAAGTACAAAAAGACCAAACGCAATGATTTTCATATAACAATTCAAATAATTATAAATTGTGGCAATATAATATGCAATTGGATGTTTAAGGAAAGAAAATATTGACAAGATAAAAATATATATTATAATTAGTCTACCATATTTAGAGGTTAAAATCTATATATTTACAAAATGTGAAATTTATTTGCATATATTTCAAAATTCATCTTTATAATTTAAGTAAATAGTACTATAATGATTAGATGTGGGAGTAAAAAACTGATGGAGGGTTTGAATGAACAGTACGATAATTTCTCATATGTCATTTTTAAATCAGGAAAAGAATTTAACGAATTTTAATCTTCCTTTACTTATTGCTGTAATAGCAATATTACTAATTGCATTATATATTTGCGTTCGTATAACCAGAAGAAATAGGCTTTACATCCATCACAAGAGAAAACCTAGAGCTAAAGTAACAGCATGATATGATAGGGGAACCATATGAAGCGTGAAAATATTAAAACAACAAAGGCGATAACTTTATTATTAGATTTAGTAAGCGTAGTGGTAGCATTTTATCTCTCCGGATTCATTAGAGGAGGAATTATAAATAGCCATGGATTAATGCGAGAAGTATATGGAAATATATTAGCAATATTGATTTTATCAACGTTATTTATAGGTAATATGTCGCTGAATGTGAATATATGTAAGAGAGGCTTTTATCGAGAATGTGCAAGCCTTATTAAAGATCATACAATCTTATATTTGATTGTATTCGGATATATTATAGTGATGCGGGAAGCAAATGATATATCCAGATTATTCTTAGGAATATTTATAGTTTTAAACTTCTTAATAACCTATGTTGTAAGAGGTTATATGAAGATGATTCTTATGCTTGTATATAAGCATAGTTCTTCCAGTAATAAAGTGATGTTAGTAACGATATCAGAGAATGTTACCAAAGTGATTCAACAGATAAAAATAGAGTATGAATGGCAGATCCATGTTAATTCAATTGCACTACTGGACAAAAGTGATATTGGACAAATCATGGAAGGAATTGAGGTTGTGGCTGATAAGGAGAATCTTATTGACATCGTAAGACGTAATGTTGTTGATGAGGTTTTTATATGTCTGCCAAATGATTATAATATTGAGATTGAAGAATTGATCCTTACTTTAGAAAATATGGGAGTGGTAATTCATCTAAAAATGGATCTCTTCCATAATCTGAGTATCAAAAATAAAGTAGTTGAAGAGTATGCGGGTCATCAGGTAATTTCATTCTCTACCGTATATTTTAATGAAGGCTACGTAATTATAAAGAGAATTCTAGATATTCTGGGTGGGTTATTAGGTTGCATCTTAACACTGTTAGTTACTCTGTTCCTAGCTCCAGCTATCTTAATTGAGTCACCGGGGCCAATCTTCTTTTCCCAAGTGCGTGTAGGTAAGAATGGTAGAAAGTTCAAGATCTATAAATTCCGTTCCATGTACCGTGATGCTGAGAAGAGAAAAGCCGAGCTTATGGAGAAGAACGAAATGAGCGGCTTAATGTTCAAAATGACCAATGATCCTAGAATTACCAAAGTGGGAAGCTTTATTCGTAAGACAAGCTTAGATGAGTTCCCGCAATTTTTTAATGTCCTAAAAGGTGATATGAGTCTGGTAGGAACTAGACCACCGACACAGGATGAGTTTGATCAGTACGAAGGATGGCATAAGAGAAGACTGAGCTTCAAACCTGGATTAACCGGTATGTGGCAGGTTAGTGGCAGAAGTGATATAGAAGACTTTGAAGATGTTGTCAAGATGGATCTACAGTATATTGATAATTGGTCAATCTTCTTGGATATAAAAATCCTATTTAAAACTGTAGGTGTGGTACTGCTTCGGAGAGGATCAAAGTAGTCATTGATAAAATCTAATCAATATGGTAATAATATGATATATATTAATTCAGTGGACAGTAATTATTACTGTTCACTGATATTGTGTGTAAGGGCATATACATATAATATCGTACAAGTTATTTATAGATATTAATTAAGAATGTTATAAAATAAAATATATTAAATGAGGTGCATCGTGAAAGGTATTATTTTAGCAGGCGGTTCGGGTACCCGTCTTTATCCACTTACAAAGGTAACATCAAAACAATTACTTCCGATATATGATAAACCAATGATATATTATCCAATGTCCGTGCTTATGAATGCAGGGATACGTGATATCCTAATAATTTCAACACCACAGGATACGCCAAGATTTGAGGAATTGTTAGGTGATGGTAAGCACTTTGGTGTAAATCTATCTTATGCGATTCAATCAAGCCCTGATGGATTGGCGCAGGCATTTATTATAGGGGAAGAATTTATCGGCTCGGATACAGTTGCAATGGTTCTTGGAGATAATATTTTTGCCGGACATGGTTTGAAAAAACGTCTTAAGGCTGCGGTAGAAAATGCCGAACTAGGGAAGGGTGCAACTGTCTTTGGATATTATGTTGATGATCCTGAGAGATTTGGTATCGTTGAATTTGATAATAACGGAACGGCTATTTCAATTGAAGAGAAACCTAAATATCCAAAAAGTAATTACTGTGTAACAGGTTTATATTTTTACGATAACCGTGTTGTTGAATATGCTAAGAATTTAAAACCATCTGCCAGAGGTGAACTTGAAATAACTGATTTAAATAGAATATATCTGGACAATAGTGAGTTAAATGTGGAATTATTGGGACAAGGATTTACATGGTTGGATACTGGAACACACGAAAGCCTTGTTGAAGCTACGAATTTTGTTAAAACAATTGAAACTCATCAACATCGTAAAATTGCATGTTTAGAAGAGATAGCATATCTTAATGACTGGATAACCAAAGAAGATATGTTGATGATTTATGAAGAGCTAAAGAAAAATCAGTATGGTCAATATATCAAGGATGTACTTGATGGAAAGTATATTGATGTATTACATTAATCTTAGGAGGACACACTCATGAATATTATAGTTACCGGTGGAGCCGGTTTTATTGGAAGTAATTTTGTGTTTCATATGTTAAAAAAATATCCTGACTATCGTATCGTTTGCGTAGATTGTTTAACTTATGCCGGGAATTTATCAACACTTACTCCAGTTTTAGATAATCAAAATTTTCGATTTGTAAAAGAAAGTATTACTGATCGACAGGCAATATATCAGTTATTTGAAGAGGAAAAGCCGGATATCGTAGTGAACTTTGCTGCTGAGAGTCATGTTGATCGTTCTATAGAAAATCCAGAAGTATTTCTAGATACCAATATAAAAGGTACTGCTGTACTTATGGATGCTTGTCGTAAATATGGAATAAGCCGATATCATCAAGTGTCCACCGATGAGGTATATGGAGATTTACCTTTGGACAGACCTGATTTGTTTTTCACTGAGGAAACACCAATTCATACTAGTTCCCCATATAGTTCATCTAAGGCATCAGCCGATCTTTTAGTTCAGGCATATCATAGAACATACGGACTTCCTGTAACTATAAGTCGCTGTTCTAACAATTATGGTCCTTATCACTTCCCAGAGAAGTTAATACCGTTAATGATTGCTAATGCGCTCAATGATAAGCCTCTTCCGGTTTACGGAGAAGGGTTAAATGTGCGTGACTGGTTATATGTAGAGGATCATTGTAAAGCAATTGATCTCATTATCCACAAAGGACGAGTTGGTGAAGTATATAATATTGGTGGTCATAATGAGATGAAAAACATTGATATTGTGAAAATAATCTGTAAAGAATTAGATAAACCAGAAAGCTTGATTACTTATGTTACTGATCGAAAGGGTCATGATATGAGATATGCAATTGATCCTACGAAAATTCATAATGAACTAGGGTGGTTACCTGAAACTAAGTTTGCGGATGGAATAAAGAAAACTATTAAATGGTATTTGGATAATAAAGAGTGGTGGGAAACCATTATATCAGGTGAATATCAAAATTATTATGAAAAGATGTATAAAGATCGTTAGTAATTAATAAGGAAGGTACGATTGAATGAAAGTATTAGTAACAGGAGTAAATGGACAACTTGGCTTTGATACATTTAACGAGTTGAAAAAGCGTGGGTATGAACCTTATGGATATGATATTAGTGATATGGATATTACTGATTCAGTTATAGTGCATAAGGTTATAACTAAAGTAAATCCTGATGCTGTTATTCACTGTGCTGCTTGGACTGCTGTTGATGCTGCAGAAGAGGACGATAAAATCGATACAGTAAAATTAGTTAATGTAACCGGAACTGAAAATATAGCAAAAGCATGCAAAGATATCGGTTGTAAATTGATGTATATCTCAACAGATTATGTGTTTGATGGACAAGGAACACGTCCGTGGGAACCGGATGATGAACGTAAACCGTTAAATGTATACGGTCAATCAAAATATGAGGGTGAGCTGGCTGTTGAACAGTATGTAGATAAGTTTTATATCGTACGTATTGCATGGGTGTTTGGATTAAACGGCAAAAACTTTATCAAGACAATGGTAAACCTTGGAAAGACTAGAGATCATTTAACTGTTGTAAATGATCAAATAGGTACTCCTACTTATACTTATGATTTAGCGCGTCTGTTAGTTGACATGATTGAAACTGATCGATATGGAAGATATCATGCCACGAACGAAGGCGATTATATAAGTTGGTATGACTTTACAGTAGAGATAATGAAACAAGCAGCGTTAATAAATCCGATCTATAGTAAAGTAACCGTATCACCAGTAAGTAGCGATGCATATCCTGCAAAGGCAAAAAGACCGAGTAATAGCAGACTAGATAAAAGTAAATTATTATTAAATGGTTTTAATCCATTGCCCACATGGCAAGATGCTGTTAGTCGTTATCTTAAAGAAATAGAGGTATAGTAAATGGGTCAAATCAAGGTATCAAAATGTCCAATTGAAGGATTGTATATCATTGAACCTGCAGTTCATGGAGATAATCGGGGTTATTTTATGGAGACATATAACCAAAACGATATGCATGAAGCCGGATTAAATATGGTGTTTGTGCAGGACAATCAATCAATGAGTGTTAAGGGAGTATTGCGTGGTTTACATTATCAAAAAGAATATCCACAAGGAAAACTTGTAAGAGTTATAAAGGGTAGAGTGTTTGATGTTGCAGTAGATTTGAGACAGAATAGCACCACTTATGGTCAATGGTATGGCATTGAACTAACGGAAGAAAATAAGAAGCAGTTTTATATTAGTGAAGGATTCGCACATGGTTTTTTAGTCCTTAGTGATGTTGCAGAATTTTGTTATAAAGTAACAGATTTTTATCATCCGGGTGATGAGGGCGGTTTGGCTTGGAATGATCCTGAAATCGGAATATTGTGGCCTGAGCTTACTGGATCATATATTGGGACGGCATCTTCTGCCGGATATACATTATCTGATGGTACATTAATTAATCTTTCTGAAAAGGATCAGAAGTGGCAAGGGTTAAATAATACTTTTAAGTTTTGATAAAGATTATGAAGAGATGTATTTAATACTAAGAAGAAATGATTGAGTTTGAACACATAACTCGGAGAGAGGCAATATGCAGAAGATGGCTGCTAAACAACATGTTTTTTTGGTGGGTGCAAAAAGCCTTGGCGCCTATGGAGGATATGAGACCTTCATTAACAAGTTGACTGAATATCATCAGCACAATGAAAAAATACAGTATTATGTAGCATGCAAGGCGAATGGTGATGGTTGCATGGATGAAACTAAAATGGATAATGTAACTAAAATCTCCGAAACGGAATTTATCTACCATAATGCCCATTGCTTTAAACTGAGATTACCAAATATTGGTTCGGCACAAGCGATTTATTATGATATATATGCCTTACATGTGTTTTGTAAATTTATTAAGAATAATAAGATCAAAAATCCAATCGTATATATTATGGCTTGTCGTATTGGACCTTTAGCGGGTTATTATTATCGTATAATTCACAAATTGGGTGGGAAAGTTTACTTGAATCCGGATGGCCACGAATGGATGAGAGCAAAATGGAGTGCACCAATTAGATGGTACTGGAAGATATCTGAAAAGTTTATGGTTAAGTACAGTGATCTGGTGATTTGTGATTCGGTGAACATTGAAAAGTATATTCATGCATCCTATGATTATAGATGTATTAAAGGAGGTAATCCGAATACAACCTTTATAGCTTATGGAGCAGAGACTAGAAAAAGTGAACTCAGTGATGAAGATCCAAAGTTATTGGACTGGTATAAGCAAAAGAATATATCTGCAAAGGAATATTATCTCGTAGTTGGTAGATTTGTTCCGGAAAATAACTATGAAACTATGATTCGCGAATTCATGAAGAGCAAAAGCAAACGAGATTTTGCAATAATTACTAATGTAAATGATAAATTCTTGGAAGAACTTGAAAAGAGATTACATTTCATGAATGATAAGAGAATAAAGTTTGTTGGTACAATATATGACCAAGAATTATTAATGAAAGTAAGAGAAAATGCTTATGGATATTTACATGGGCATGAAGTTGGTGGTACCAATCCAAGTCTTCTTGAAGCTTTAGGAAGTACAGACTTAAATCTATTACTAGATGTCGGTTTCAATAGAGAGGTTGCTGAGGATGCGGCAATCTATTGGAATAAAGATGACGGAGCACTTGCAGAAATTATTAATAATGCGGATATTTTGAGTTACGAGGATATTAGAGCAAAAGGTATAAAGGCTAAGAAAAGAATCGAGGATGCTTATAGTTGGAAGTATATTACAGATAGATACCAGAAAGTATTCTTACAGGACTAAAATCTATTAATCTTTTACTAATAAGTTTTGATGTAATGAGTAATTAATCCTAAAAGTTATCTTTAGTGATTGAATATAATAATGAATAATAACATTAAGAGGAGAACGTTTATGAAACGTGTAATAACCTATGGAACCTTTGACCTGTTACATTATGGACATATTAATCTGCTGAGCAGAGCAAAAGCATTGGGTGACTATTTAATCGTAGTACTTTCTTCTGATGAGTTTAATTGGAATGAGAAGCAAAAGAAATGTTATTTTACTTATGAGCAGAGAAAAGCATTACTAGAAGCGATTCGTTATGTAGATTTGGTAGTTCCCGAAACTTGTTGGGACCAAAAGTGTAGTGATATGCATTCATATCAAATTGATACTTTTGTTATGGGAGATGATTGGAAAGGAAAGTTTGACTTTCTGAAAGAAGAAGGTGTCGAAGTTGTATATCTACCTAGAACACCCGAAATAAGTACAACTCAGATTAAACTTGATTTGAATATGAAGTAAAAGTTGTAATTCTACTATAAAAATTATTTTAGGGGTAACAAATTGTGAAAATTCTACATTATGCTCTTGGCTTTCCACCATATCGAACGGGCGGTCTTACTAAGTTTTGTATGGATTTAATGATACAACAGAATATAGAAGGTCATCAAGTTGCAATGCTATGGCCAGGCCAGATGGGGTTTCTATATCATAAGGTGGCTGTAAAAGATAGGGGCATAGTTAAGAGAACTGACAATTCCGGTATACGTAGTTTTGAAGTGATCAATCCCTTGCCAGTATCTTATGATGAAGGAATCAGCAACTTTGAAGCTTTTACACTAGATGAAGGAGAGAATGTCTATAGAAAACTACTGCAACTATATGAACCAGATGTAATACATGTTCATACTCTGATGGGGCTCCATCGTAGTTTCTTAGTGGCTGCTAAAAAGGAAAAAATTCGCCTTATATTTAGTGCTCATGATTTTTTTCCGATATGCCCTAAGGTTACCATGTTTCGTAATGGACAATTATGCCCATCTGTTGGAAGTTGTGCTGAATGTGGTAGTTGTAATTCTACCTCATTATCAATAAAGAAAATACGGTTATTACAATCGCCTATATATAAAGTACTCAAAGACTCTCCAATCATTCGTAAATTGAGAAAACAGCATAGAGACGAATTTCACAGTAAGAATGCAAACAGTGAGAACTCAGTTGAGACAGGAAATTCAGAAGATTATAAGAAATTACGTAACCATTATTATCAAATTTTAAGATTGATGGATATGATTCATTACAATAGTACACTAACAAAAAATATTTATGAACGGTACTTTGAATTTCCAAAATCGACAGTTATAAAAATAAGTCATGCAGATATTTTTGACAATAGAAAGATGAAGAAGTTCACGAATCATATTAGGTTTACGTATCTCGGTGCTCAGAGTGGAGCAAAGGGATATTTTGTTCTTAAAAAGGCTCTCGATAAATTATGGGAAGTAACACATAACTTTGAACTAAACGTTTATTTTGAGCCAATAGAACCAGCGATATATATTAAATCACATCCAAGGTACACGTACAGTGACCTTAGTCAAATAATGGACAAAACGGATATGCTCATAACTCCGAGTGTGTGGTATGAGACTTTTGGTTATACAGTTCTGGAAGCACTAAGCTATGGGGTTCCTGTATTGATTAGCGGAAATGTTGGAGCTAAAGATATATTGGTAGCAGGTGCTGGAATTATTGTTGAGGATATGGATGTAGACAAGCTATATAATCAATTAAGGGAAATAGTTCATCATAAATTAGAGCAAATGAATATCGTGATTTTAAAGGATCAGGATATTATAACTCTTGAAGATATGTCAAAATCAATTAAAGAAATATATTACTGATAAAATGTATTAATAATATAACTAGTGAAATATTCCAATTTGAAGAAGAAATAATTACAAGTTATGGTTGATGGATAAAGTTAGGAGATATCTAAATGGATAAAATTGCGTTCGTTATACTTCATTATGAGACTGTGAATGATACTGAAGAGTGTTTAAACTCTTTAAAAAAGGATATTAATAAAGAAAATGTGTATATCGTTGTAGTGGACAATGGGTCAAAAGTAGGTATGTTAAAATCCTTAGAAGACAAATATAAAGAGTCAAAGCAAATACATTTTTTATATTCCAAAGAAAATCTGGGATTTGCAGGTGGTAATAATATAGGATTTAAGTATGCCAAGGATGTGTTACATGCTAACTTAATAGTTCTTGCTAATAATGATTTAATCTTTAACCAAGATGGATTTATTAATATACTTCTTGAAAAATATAAAAGTGATATGTTTGATATTGCTGGTCCAAGAATTATATCGCTGGTTGATCATAAGAACCAAAATCCTGTACCAGTCCTTTATAAAGATATAAGTAGCTTAAGGAAAAGAATTTTAAAATATAGATTATTAGATTTTTTTAGTATATTTAATTTTGATTTAATAATACAGCAGAAATTTGCCAAAGAAATAGAAGAATATTTTCCTGGTGAAAATGATGATTATCAATTACATGGTGCTTGTCTTATCTTTGGAGAAAGATATATATCAAACTATAATGGATTGTATGATAAAACCTTTATGTATGGTGAGGAAAGTATATTAAAATACATTGTAATAAGAGATGGACTAATTATGAAATATATAGATGAAATAGAAGTAATTCATAAGGAGGGATCTTCCACACAGAAAATGTTAGGCAATGGAAAGAAAAAACGTCGTTTTTACTATAAATGGAATATTAAAAGTTGTTTATTGCTAAAAAACATGATGAAAGAGGTAAATTGAATAAAATAGGTGTATGCATGAATATAAACTGATTAGATTATGAGATTGCTAACTAGAGGAGAAATTTATGGAACTATGGAAAAAAAAGAACCTGTCAATATTAAGTTTAAAAATTTTAATTGTGCTTCTTGTATGCAATTATATGATAGTTAGCATAGTTTTGGGTGATTTTCCAATACTGAAATATGCTAGAGATATTATTCTATTATGTATGATTATTGCGTTAAAAGATGAAGTTGAAATTAAGTTTGACTATCGAGTAGTTGGATTTATAATATTCCTATTAACAGCTTTAAATGGGATGTTTCGAGCTGATAATCTCTCATTAGGAATTTTAGTAATGAGAAAATATACGTTCCCTTTACTCTTATTATTAGTAGTTTATAATTCAAAAATAATTAAGAGTTTTGATAAATTTCTTAAATTTATCATGATCTTTTTTACTGTATTTTCGATTTGGGGAGTTTTTCAGGCTCAAGTACTAGGTGATGAGTTCTTAAAATGGTTAGGATACCCGGTTGAATTTTCATATGCATATCAGAGAGAAATGTTATATAACTCATACTATTTTGGAGGACTTGGTATACAAAGAGTAGTATCAACGATAAGTAATTCAAATGTATGTGCTCTGATTTTAGGTATAACACTGATATTTTTGGTATTTTGTTATCCGTACTTAAAAAATAATAAATTTAGAAATATATCCATATTATTAATCGCAGTGGCTTATATATTAACTTTTTCAAGATCAAATATACTAGCCATGGTTATTGTCACTATATTCATAGCATGGAGATACATTCCGCATAAAAGAGAATTGATCATTGCTTCAATTGTATTAGTTATTGTCGCTATAATTATCGGTGTAATACAAGGTCAGAATGGTATATTATATGAGATGGTGACATGGATTAAAGACAGTTTAAGCTTCAAAGAATCATCAGCTGCTGGAAGGTCTGGACGATGGTTAACAGCATTATTGGCAGTGCTTAGGAACCCATTGGGCATAGGGTTTGGTCATGTTGGAAGTGTTGCATATCAAGCAGGTGTGGTTGAAAATTATTATTCTTGTGAAAATTCATACTTAGCCATGTTGCTCGATACAGGTTGGTTAAGTGCTGTTTTATATATTGGACTTATGGTATCTATGGCTTACACTGTAAAAATGAATGCAAAGAAATGTATGCAAAGTGGAAATGATTTAGGAGAGAGAATATGCAATGGAGCATATGCTGTCTTAATATACTTATTTATAAATATGTTCTTTTCAAATTTTATTTATGATATGGAAGCTATTTCAATTGCATTTATTTATATTGGTATCGCACTAAGTGTTTTACGTAAAAATAATATTGAATATTGTAAGGAAGTAATGCTAGCTCAGAAGGGAGTATTGAATGATAAACAAATTATACAATAAGTCCAAAATTCTTATGAGCAATGTTTTATATGCTGTTCAATCTAAAACATGGAAGAGACAAAATGACATCATTCTATTTGGAGCATGGTTTGGAGAAAAATTCGCTGATAACTCTAGGTTCTTATTTCAGTATTTGGATAAGAATAAAAAAGAACTGAAATTATCACATGTTGTTTGGGTTACTAGAAATGAAACTCTGTGTAATCAATTAACTTTAATGGGATATGAAGCTTATATGATTGGCTCAGAAGAATCTACCTATTATCATAAGAAAGCTGGGATGCATATTCTCTGTAATGCTTCTTCTGATAGAAATGGATCAAAACCCGATATTCAACATGAATTATCATTTGGTGCGAAAAGAGTAAATCTATGGCATGGAGTAGGAGTTGTCAAGGGAGTAGGGTGTGATAGTCTTGAATATAAGAGAAAGAAAGAATTGCGGCCTCTTATATATAAGATTAAGGAAGGTTTAGAGAAATTCAAATTATATCGTTTGTTTGTTCAAGAAAAAGGTGGATGGGGTGATTTCTATTTTCTTAGTCCAACTCCTACAACTACAAAACAGTTTAAACGTTTTTCCTATATTCCGGAAAAAAATTTTATCGAATCATTGTATCCGCGTACATGTTCATGCATTGAGCATTTTAGCCATGAAAAAGAGGTAATAACTGAGATGAATAAGTACTCAGCAGTTATATTATATTTGCCTACATTTCGAACAGGTCAGAATAGATTTGATTTTACTTCAGTGGCTAATCGCTTACAGAATATATTATTAGAACATAATATTTTATGGATTCAAAAAGCACATAGTGCAAGCGGTGTCGGGAAAATAGGAAGTGCTGATAAAAACATATTGAGTTTAAATCATGATTTTGATATTAATGTACTTATACCTCATATAGATATTTTGATAACTGACTATTCTTCTGCTGCTAGCGATGCTAGGTTTTTCCGTAAACCTGTTTTGTTCTATGTACCAGATATAGACGATTATATGAACGGAGAAAACGGTGTAACTGAAGAAGCAGAGGAATTACTAAGTGGTCCCAAATTTTATGATGAAGAACAACTACAATTGGGAATAGTAGAGAGTCTGAAAAATCCTAATTCGGCAAAACCTGATAACTATGAGATGATAAGGAGTAAGTACTGGGGAAAAGATAAGGACATGAAACAGATATGGATAGATATATGTAAAACGTCTAAGTTCAACGGTATGCATAAGATTTTATGAATGTAATTAGTAATAGTATACAGAGATATAAAAATATGCAGATTGAGGCAAAAGCATCTATATGGTATACATTATGCAACATTTTGCAAAAAGGAATTTCATTTATAGTAATTCCGATTTATGTAAGAGTATTAACAACAGGAGAGTATGGTAAGTATACAGTCTTTCAGTCATGGAGAGATGTATTAATTATATTTGCTACCCTTAATCTGTATTGCGGTATTTTTACCAAGGCTATGGTTGATTACGATGATGATAGGGATGTTTATACGTCATGCATGCAAGGACTAAGTACTGTAATCACGGTATTTACTTTGGCTGTATATCTATTATTTTCGGGCTATTGGGACAGGTTGTTTGATATGGATACAACAACTATGTTAATGATGTTTGGGTATTTTATAACATTTCCTGCTTTTAACTTTTGGACAGTAAGAAAAAAAGTAGAGAATAAATATGTAAGCATGGTAGCGATTACAATGCTTGTTACAGTAGCGACACCGGTTATCAGCTTGATTTTACTCATCACAACCAATATGCGTGAAAATGCAGTTATTCAGGGATATTTGCTTGTACAAATTGCAGTTGGAATCTATTTCTATATATATCAGTTTATACGAGGTAAGGTCTTTTATCACAAGAAGTATTGGATACACGGAATAAAATACAATATACCTTTAATTCCTCATTACTTGTCACTTATAGTTTTAGGACAGATTGATCGTATAATGATTAAGAAATACTGTGGTAATGATAAAGCAGGTATTTATAGTTTGGCTTATCAATTGGCTACTATTATGAGTATTTTTGTAAACGCCATTAACGCGTCATTAATACCATGGATTTATGGGAAATTAAAAGTTCGAGACATTGATAGTATTAAGAGAACGTCGAGGCTGTTATGTATATTAATAGCAATAGTAACAATGATTAATACACTTATTGCTCCAGAGGTTGTTATGATCGTTGGTACCAGTGAGTATCGACAAGCAATATGGTTAATTCCATCAGTTTCACTTAGTGTATACTTTACTTTTTGTTATAATTTATTTGCAAATGTTGAGTTTTATTATAATGAGACACGTTATGTAATGATTGCATCGATGGTAGGAGCTGTGTTAAACATATTATTGAATATCATATTTATTCCAAGATATGGATTTCTTGCGGCTGGTTATACAACCCTTGTATGTTATTTTGTTTTCATGATTATGCATTATTTATTCATGCGCAAGATATGTAGAAAAGAGAAATTGGGATCATATGTTTATGATAATAGAGCTATTGGTTTGATTTCTATAGTCCTTTTTATTCTAAGTTTATTAAGTATGCTCATATACGATATAGTTATAGCAAGATACTTGATAATAGTGGTTTTGAGCGTAGTTCTGTTTAAAAATAAAAAATATCTATTGAGGGAGTAATAAGGAATGGCAAAGAATGAAACTGTAAAAAAACAGATTACTTTTATTTATATGGATTCTGTTGAAAGAGCAATATTCTTACCGTTAGCAGAAGAAGCAGAAAAAAGAGGCTATAACGTAAAGCTTACAGATAATAAGTTCGAAAAATGCGAGATAGGATTTTATTGCCAACATAGGAATTTCCCTCAGTTTAGTAAATTCTCTGTTGTTATGCTTCATGATATAGTGCAGCAGTATAGTAATTGGCCGGATATTTGGTTTTTAGAACCATGGAATAAGTATGATGTGGGTATTTTGCCTAGTAATCGATGGGTTGAAAATTGGAAACAGTGTTCAGAAAAATTTTATGCAGTGCCTAAGGCAGGTATGTACAAAATAGGATGGCCTAAAGCTGATAAAATAGCTTCTATTGATCCAACTAATTATAAGCATGAATTCTTTCAAAAATATAATTTAGATCCGGAGAAAAGAACCGTACTTTATGCACCAGCTTGGGAAAATGATGGTAAACAAGATGATTTTGTTCAGGCTTTAACTAAGTTAAATGTCAATATACTAATAAAACAATATCCAGCGGATAATCGATTATTTCCAGAGATGGCGAAAGAAATAGAAAGAATGCGTTTATTACATAAGGACAATCCTCGTGTAACTATTTTAAATCCACAAATGAATATCTTTGAAGTTATTGCTGTATCGGATATATTGGTATCAGATGAATCATCAACAATGTGTGAAGCAATTATGATGGGCGTTCCATCAATTTCAGTGTCTAACTGGTTAATTCCTGATGTTGTACCTAGTAGATACCCTGCATGTGACTATGATTTTGTGGAAATGACTTTAAAAGAGAACCTAACGGAGTGTGTTAAAAATATAATTGATCACTACGATATGTACAAGGAAAAGGCGCTTACTTTTAGCAAGAATAATTTTTCGAATATCGGTAAATCTTCGAAAATGATTATGGATATTATCGACAGCTATGTGGAAGGTAGGGAATGTCCATATTCTAAATTAATGCCTAAAAATAAAGTCAGGCTAAGTATAAAAAAGTATTTACTATTTAAATATGAGTGTACTAAGCGAGAGATTTATTATAACTTTTGTGAACGGATACCAGCATTAATGATTCTATGGAAAACGTTGCGAAAATGCAAAAGCCTTGTAAGTCGTTCATAATTTTTACGTATAGTAATGAGAGAATTATAAATTTTAAATAAAATCAAGGTATATATAAATGCATTAATACTAATTTATAGTCCGTTGAATGTTGTGATAGAAAATTAATCACTATGTTCTTCGGACTTTTTATTGGATTAAATGCGGCCATGAAAATATTAATTCGGTATAGAAGAGTTTATAATATAAGAAAACTTGACTTGATTCATCAAAGTGCTATAATGATGATTAGTTCACGAAAATGAGAGAGGGGTATTATATGAACAATCAAGAAAAAGATCTTATTAAAATAATGTTTAAGAATCCTTTTATTAATCAAAGACTGTTGACAGAATTATCGGGAATATCACTTGGTAAAGTAAATCAATCACTAAAGACATTACAAGCAGAAGATTACCTAGATACTAATATGAAGTTAACAAATCGGGCATATAGTTTGATTGACAATAATAAGCCCAGGAATGCCATTATTCTTGCAGCTGGGTACGGAATGAGAATGATTCCAATCAACACAGAAATTCCAAAAGGATTAATTAAAGTTCATGATGAAGTATTAATAGAACGATTAATTAACCAGCTCCATGATTGTAATGTTTTTGATATTACTATAGTTGTGGGGTTTATGAAAGAATCTTATGAGTATTTAATAGATAAATATAATGTGAAGTTTAAGGTTAATGTTGATTATGGAATTAAAAATAATTTGCACACATTAAACTTAGTTGCAGATATAATTGGAAATACTTATATTTTGCCTTGTGATATTTGGTGCGGAGAAAACCCATTTAGCAAAATCGAATTATATTCCTGGTATATGGTTAGCGATATGTTTGATGATGAAAGTGATGTACGTGTTAATAGAAAGCAAGAATTGGTGAAGACTAATAACGGCGGTAATCAAATGATTGGCATTACATATATTACAAAGGATGATTCAAATGTTTTGATTAATAATTTGAAGGAATATGATAAGAGTAATAAATATATAACAAGCTTTTGGGAAGAAGCTTTATATAATCGGGATCGCATGTATGTCATTGCAAAAGTTGCAAATTCCAAAAATACATATGAAATAAATACTTTTGAACAATTACGAGAAATAGATGATCAATCAGAGCATTTAAGAAGCGAAACTTTAGAATTAATTGCTTCAGTGTTTAATACCACAGTGGCTGAAATTGAAGAAATTACTACAATAAAAAAAGGTATGACAAATCGATCGTTTTTGTTTAAATGTAAAGAAAAAAAATATATAATGCGTATTCCAGGAGAAGGAACAGATAAAATAATTAATCGATATCAGGAATACAATGTATACAATGTTATAAAAGATTTAGGAATATGTGATGATATCTATTATATCAATCCTAACAATGGCTTTAAGATATCTGGTTATTTTGAAAATGTTAGAGTATGTGATGCAGAAGATATGAATGATGTTGCCAAATGTATGAAAAAGTTAAGAGAGGTTCATGAGATGCGACTAGAAGTAGATCATACCTTTGATATATTTGGACAAATTGATTATTATGAATCTCTTTGGGGTGGAGATGTTTCTATATATTCTGATTACAATGAGACAAAGAAAAAGATCATGGAATTAAAAGAATTTATCGATAAGCAGGATAAATGTTGGTCATTAGCCCATATCGATGCAATTAGTGATAACTTTTTGTTTGTTAAATCGGATAATAATGCAGATGCACCTGAAGAAACTAAAATAATTGATTGGGAATATGCAGGAATGCAAGATAGTTGTGTTGATGTGGCAATGTTTGCGTTATATGCACTTTATGATCGTGAACAAATAGAACAATTAATTGATGCATATTACTACGATGGATGTGATAAATCAGTTAGGCTCAAAATTTACGCCTATATAGCAGTATGTGGACTCTTATGGAGTAATTGGTGCGAGTATAAGAGACATTTAGGAGTTGAATTTGGTGAGTACTCTTTGAGGCAGTATAGATATGCAAAAGACTATTATAAAATATTTAAAGAAGAGTTTGCTGTGAAAGGAGATATCACAAAGTAAAATGAATTCGAATTATCAAATAAAAAGAGCAATAATTATGGCTGCGGGTCAAGGGAATCGTATGAAGCCAGTATCTGAGAAAATACCCAAACCATTGATAAAAGTTAATGGGAAGAGAATGATTGATACAATCATAGAAGGATTACATGAAAATGATATTACAGAAATATATGTAGTAGTTGGCTACTTAAAAGAACAGTTTAAGGATTTGGAAATTGAGTATGCGGGTGTTACGCTAATAGAAAATCCTTATTATGCAACATGTAATAACATATCGTCGTTGTATGTAGCACGTGAATATCTTGCCGATTGCATCATTTTGGATGGCGATCAGATTATTTATAATCCCAAGATATTAACACCGTACTTTGATCGATCAGGGTATTGTAGTGTATGGACAGATGAGGATACGAATGAATGGTTACAAACAGTTGAGAACGGAATTGTGGTTTCCTGCAGTAGGAATGGAGGGAAAGGGGGATGGCAATTATTCAGTGTATCGAAGTGGAATAAAGAAGATGGTAATAAACTGAGGTATTTTCTGCAGATAGAGTTCGATAAAAATATGAACCGAGATATCTATTGGGATGATATTGCAATGTTTTGTTACCCAGAGCAATTTCAATTAGGAGTTCAACCAATCGATAAAGAAGACATTGTAGAGATTGATAACTTTTCGGAGCTGCTGGCAATTGATGATTCTTATAAATCGTATATAGTGTAGTTTTAATTATATTAACGATTATAAAGAAAAATATATTTACGAAATGATGAACTTGTAAGTACCTTAAGAGAAGGAGATATGATAATGAATACAGAAAATAGTTATTTGGATACAGCAGCAATCACTGCAAAAACGAAACTGTCATCCCAGTTTCTTAGGAAAGGAATAGCAATTGCGTTAATCTCTGGTTTAATGTATGGTCTTTATTCAGCGTTTTTAACTTTAGGAATGACTAAGGGTGTATGGAATGATTGGTATGGTGTAAATTCAGCGGCACTTTCCGCATTTGCAATAACGTATCTATTAGGTGCAGTAGGTAGTGCTGTAAATGATACCTGTAGTGCAATTTTGGCGCTGGCATATGCCACTGCAAAAGGCAAATTTGGTGACTTTATAAGAACATTAAAGACTAAACCAGGACATGTAATGATATTGGCAGCTTTAATTGGAGGACCAATTGCCAGTACAGCTTATGTTGTTGGCTTGCAAATGGCTGGATCAATTGTTATCCCCATAACAGCCCTATGTCCCGCAATTGGTGCAATATTGGGTAGACTTCTGTTTAAACAAAAGTTAAATAAACGTATGATGTTAGGTATACTGATCTGTGTTATAGCTAGTTTTATGATAGGTAGTACCAGTATAAGCGGTGGCGCATCTAAAGACGCACTTTTAGGTATATGTATTGCTTTTATTGCAGCCCTTGGATGGGGATTTGAAGGTTGTGTTGCTGGATATGGTACATCAATGATAGACTCAGAAATTGGTATTACAATCCGACAAGCCACCTCAGGACTTTCAAATTTAATAATCTTAGTACCTATTTTCGGTCTCTTGGCTGGAAGTATTCCTCTTTCTACTAAATTAACAATGCAGGCATTTACTAGCGGGCCAGCGATTGGATGGTTCGTACTAAGTGGTCTTTGTTCATTCGTATCATTTATGTTTTGGTATAGGGGGAATAGTATGTGTGGAGCAGCCTTGGGTATGGCATGTAATGGAACTTATTCATTCTGGGGGCCATTCTGCTGTTGGATTGTTCTCGGTGTAATATGCGGTATAGATGGTTGGTCACTTCCTGCGATTGCATGGATTGCAGCTGTATTAATGGTTATTGGTATATGGATTATTTCTATGAATCCTCTCGATTTATTTAAGAAAAAGGAGGAAATATAAGATGAAGCCTCTTAATTATGCAATACTCAAACACTTTACCAAGGTAAAAGAAGCTTGTGCCGAGGATGTAATTGAAGCCTTAAAAGGAGAGTACGGACATTTTAAAGCACTAAAAAGAGATGCAGTGGTATCAGCATTGATGACAGCCGAAGCCAACGGTTTAATAGAAGAGACTCGATTCGAGTTTGATACTAATGGGATACTTAGAGTTTACTACCATGCACATGATGAAGGTGCAGCAACAATTAATAAGTATATTAAGGATTAATTTTCTTAAAGCAAATAGACATGCAGTAGCAAGCTATCTCTTATTTAGGGATAGCTTGTTTGACGATATACACGAATGATATAATATTTAATGTGAAATTAGAGTAATATTAACTTATTTCATTAACTTGGAAGTTATGGTTAAATTAACGTGGTTTTTAGACAATGTAGGTGGTATAATGAAATGTATTGTTAGATTCAAGATCTCAATAAGTTCTTATGAAATTCCTGTCTCTTACAATCTAAATAAATTTCAAGTTAGGTTAGCGTTATAAAGTATATATGAGAATTACAATAAATTAACAAACGGTGGTGAAAATTATGTATGATTATCTTATAGTAGGTGCAGGTTTATTCGGAGCTACATTAGCAAGAGAGGCAACAAAGAATGGAAAATCAGCACTGGTTATTGACAAACGACCTAATATTGCTGGTAATGTTTATACGGAAGAAATTGAAGGAATTAATGTCCATAAATACGGGGCTCATATATTTCATACAAATAATAAAAGAGTATGGGAATATGTAAATCAATTTATAGAATTCAATCGTTTTACAAATTCACCGGTAGCAAATTATCATGGGGAGCTTTATTCTTTGCCCTTCAATATGTATACCTTCAATAAGATGTGGGGGGTAGTTACGCCGGAAGAAGCTGCGGAGAAGATTGAGGAACAGAAGAAAGCGGCTGGGATTACTGAACCAAAGAATCTGGAGGAACAGGCTATTTCACTGGTGGGTACAGATATCTATGAAAAATTAATTAAAGGATATACAGAGAAGCAATGGGGACGCCCCTGTAATCAGCTTCCTGCATTCATAATTAAGAGACTTCCGGTGAGATTAACCTTCGATAATAATTACTTCAACGCATTATATCAGGGTATCCCAATGGGTGGATATACGAAGATGGTTTCTAATATGTTGGAGGGGATTGAAATCAGACTGGGAGTGGATTATCTTCAGAATAAGCAGGAATTAGATGCTTTGGCTACGAAGGTGATTTATACCGGCCCAATTGATGCATATTTTGAATACAAGTTAGGTACTTTGGAATATCGTTCAGTACGGTTTGAGACTGAGACATTGGACAAGCCAAACTTCCAAGGAAATGCCGCTGTAAATTACACTGATAGTGAGACGCCATATACTCGTATCATTGAACATAAATGGTTTGAGTTTGGAGATCAGCCTAAGACAGTAATTAGTCGTGAATATAGTTCCGAATGGCAACCTGGTGACGAACCGTATTATCCCGTTAATGATGAAAAGAACGGTAAGCTTTATGAGGAGTATAAAAAGATGGCCTCTCAGGAAGATAACGTCATATTTGGCGGCCGACTTGGAGAGTACAAATATTATGATATGGATGCAGTGATTTTATCTGCTTTAGAAATGTGTGATAAACTGTTTTAATTCAATATAGTGATCGAAGAGCCTAAAGGTAATCATAACCTTAAGGCTCTTTTTTTACGCATTTATAAATATTATTGTCAGTTCTGTATATTTTCGTACAACTGTAATGCAAATGTAATTTAGAGTTGTAATAATATGTTATATGATGGCTTGTATTGTACCATAATGATTTATTTAACACTTTAATGCAATAAATTGATGTTCGAAAATACTTGCACCCGAGAATCGATGTTGTTAAAATGTAAAAATATGGTATGAATATTTATGAGCAATTACTGGATCATGATCTTGTGAACTTTATATGACGGTAATGGAGGTTACGAATAGGTTGGGAGTGTAAACATATGCAGGATAAAATTGATAAGCCTATGATAATAAAAAGTTGTGAGTATGCTGATAGTCGAGGTTGTTTAACTGTTTTATCAATGTATTCAGAAGTAGATAAAGACCATAAAATCCTTAATGTAGTTCAAATTAATACGGTATTTAGCAATAAAAAAGGGACATTAAGAGGGTTACACTTTCAAGAATCCCCTTACTCACAAGCCAAACTTATACGCTGTTATTCAGGGAGTATCTTCAGTATAGGGGTAGATATTCGACGGGATTCTATAAATTATGGGAAAAGCACTGGGGTCATTTTGAGTAAGGAGAATAAATTATCGCAATACTTACCGCGTGGTTTTGCGCATGGGTATTTGACATTGGAGGATCACTGCTTTATCCAGTATTGTGTAGATAATCATTTTTCTAAAGAGCATGCAAAAAGTATTAGATACGATGATCCTGAGTTGAAGATAGATTGGCATATATCTGACTTTATTGGAAATGATGAATTGATAATATCAGATAAGGATAGAGATGCCATGTGGTTTCGTGAATTGAAACAGGTTTAATGATAGATTTGGAGGTAACTATATGAAAAGTATTATGGTAACAGGTGGATGTGGAATGATCGGATCTAATTTGGTGAAACGATTGGTTTCAGATGGATGGGATGTTTATGTGGCAGATAACCTTTGGCGTGGAAAACTTGAATACTTAAATGATGAGGATGGCAAGCCAGTTATCGATTTAGAAACACATTTTTTTAACAAAGATTTGATTTCGTATGAAGACACGCAGGAGGTCATAGGAATAACAGACTATGTTGTACATCTCGCAGATGTTGTTGCAGGCATAGATTATGTATTTAAAAATCAAGGGGAGCTATTCCGTATCAATAATTTAATTAATTCTAATGTATTTGATTGTTGCAGAAAAGCGGGTAAGACAGTAGTCAAGGGACTTCTATATGTAGGAACTGTATGTAGCTTTCCGTTGACAAGACAAAATACTGTAAATCCCGAACCTCTGCGTGAGGAGGAATTATATCCTGCTTTGCCGGAATCAGCCTACGGATGGAGCAAATTAATGGGGCAGCTTGAATTGGGATACCTTGAGAAAGAAACTGGTATACCGTGTAGCATACTTATGTTTCATAACGTATATGGAACACCGACTGACTTTGGTGAACGCAGTCAAGTGATACCGGCGTTGATTCGTAAAGCGGTTAATTATCCGAATGAAGAATTCAATGTGTGGGGGAGTGGTGAACAGGGGAGAGCATTTATCCATGTAAATGATATAGTAGACGCTTTAGTACTCGCTCTCGAGAAAGGATGGGGACAAGGTCACATCCAAATTGGCCCATCCAACTGTACATCGATCAAAGATATCGCTGAGAAAGTAATAGAAATATCAGGTAAGAATATCAAACCTTTCTTTGATACTAGTAAACCGGAAGGGGATAAGGCTCGTTGTGCTGATTATTCGAAGGCAAAAGAAGTACTAGGGTGGGAGCCTAAAACTTCTCTGGAAGAGGGATTACGTGAATCTTACCAATGGATAAGCAAACAAATAGAATCAAGCAATCCATTAATGATAGGTTATGTTACTAGATAATACATATTAATTTGACGGGGTTGAGTATATGGATAGTGTGATTTATCAGAGGAAGAGAGATTTTGATGTTTGGGGAATCGTAGGGTTATGTGCCACAACCAGAGAGGGATTTGTGAAAGAGGCTTTCTCTATGCCTACCGAACCAGTCAGTGCTACGATTGATTTAGTAGGAGTACCAGCTGTCATTTCCGCTAAAGAAAATCCAAAAATCGCTGAGATGTATAATAAATGTACTATGGCAGCAATCGATGGAATGCCAATTGTGAAAATAGGACTCCGTAAAGGATATAAATGTGAGCGATGTGCAGCTCCCGACATCATGGGGATGATGTTTGAAGAAAGTATAAAGCAGAAGAAAACACATTACTTCTATGGTGGTAAAGATCAAAATGTCTTGAAAAATCTGCGAGAAAATCTGGAAAAGAATTACCCTGGTATTCAAATAGTTGGAATGTATTCACCGCCTTTTCGTCCATTGACAGAGGAAGAAGACAATAAGATATGTGATGAAATTAATGCGCTACATCCGGATTTTCTATGGGTCGGTATAGGAGCTCCTAAGCAAGAATTATGGATGTGGCATCATGAGAAAAAAATTCATGGGACAGTTATGTTGGGTGTCGGTGCCGGATTTAACTTTTTCGCAGGTGCTTTGGAGAAAGCACCAAAGTGGATGGAAAAGGCTAGTCTGGAATGGCTATTCCGGTTGATTAAAGAACCGAGAAGGTTGTGGAGAAGATACATATGGGGTGGAGTCAAATATCTTTACTATTCAATTATTAATATGATTAAGAGGAAATAAATTATGTATGAATTTATTAATTTAATGAAGGCGGTTGCATCATGCTTGGTAGTGAATTCTCACCTTGATGGTGTTTGGCCGATTAGTGCACTAGCTACAGGAGGATCATTAGGTAATTGTATGTTTTTTGTTTCTACAGGGCTCCTATTTGGGAAGTAAAATTCTAAACTTGTAGGCTTGTTGCACTTAGTTAGTAAATATATACAAAAAGGTTTAATTAAAAGGCTAGAAAGGTTTATATGAAATGAAGAATATACTTATGGTAGGGCCAGGTAGAAGAGTAAGGGGAGGTATATCCACAGTAGTGAATTCTTACTATGAGTTAGGGCTGGATAAAATACTCCATTTAAAATATGTTGCTACTATGGTGGATGCAAATAAAATAAAAAAAATATTTATAGCTTTTGCATCTTTTATCAGTTTTAGTTTAAATATAAAGAAATACGATATTATTCATGTTCATATGGCAGCCCAAGCAAGCTTTACTAGAAAAAGTTTATTTATAAAGAAAGCTAAGTTAAAAGGTAAAAAAATAGTTATTCATCAACATGCAGCGGATTTTGATGAATTTTTTATAAAGGGAAACACAAAAAAACAAGAGTGCATAAAAAAAATATTCGATATGGCAGATAAAGTTATCGTTCTTTCTGAGGAATGGGAAAAATTCTTTGCGGAGAATGTGTGTGATAAAGAGAAAATTATAGTATTACATAATGGAGTTATTTTACCTAAATATATAAAGGAAAATTATAATGACTGCAATGTTTTATTCCTTGGCAAACTGGGGAAGCGTAAGGGTTCATATGATTTGATAAATGCAATTCCTGACATTTTGAATATTGTACCTGAAGCGATGTTTTATTTAGGAGGAGATGGTGAGGTTGAACAGAGTCAAAAAATCATCGAGAAAAAAGGATTGAGTGAGCACGTAAAACTTCTTGGTTGGATTGGAACAGAAGAAAAAGAAAAGTATCTAAAAGAATGTAGTGTATTCGTATTGCCATCCTATCACGAGGGCATGCCAATGTCTGTTTTGGAGGCTATGAGTTATGGATTAGCTACTGTATCAACTAATGCTGGAGGTATTCCTCAAATTATTGAAAATGGCGTTGATGGTTATCGTGTAGAAGCTGGAGATGTGAAAGCGATTACAAATATTCTTATTAATTTGCTTATGGACCAAAAACTTAAGAATAAGATAGGGAGGGCGGCTAAAACAACAATTGAGAAACGGTTCAATGCTGAAAAAAATATCACGATATTAAAGGATTTATATAGTGGAATGTAGATCCATAGTTAGGAGCGAAATATGACAGCGATTAAGTTTTATCGTATTGCTAACAAGCTTTATTTAAAACATATACCAATACTTCCTAAATTTTTTTATAGAATGATTTATTTGTTGAATAACTGCCACGTACATTTTGCTACAAAGATAGGTAGTGGAACTATAATAGCCTACGGTGGTATTGGGGTAGTTATACATAAGGATGCTGTTATAGGAATGAATTGTGTTATTGAATCTAATGTAACGATAGGTGGCCGTAATAATGATAATAATGTACCGGTCATTGGTAATTGTGTATTTATTGGGACAGGAGCAAGAATATTAGGTAATGTTCGTGTGGGGGATAATTGCATTATAGGGGCGAATTCTGTTGTATTGCACAACATTCCAGATAATTGTAGTGTTGCTGGTGTACCAGCTAGGATATTGCATGAGGATATTAATATATATGAAAAATGCAATATATACCAAATTATTAATCACGTAGATGAATCTACCTCTCACTGAGAAGGAGTATAAATGGATTTAGATAGAATATTATTGCCCAAAACATTAAAAGGAGAAAGAGTTTTTATTTGTTGTGATGATCCTTTTCCTTATGGTACAGCAAATTCAAATTATGTTAGAAATTTGGCTTTACTTTTTAATCATATTGGATATGAAGTTTATGTAATTGGACTTAAAACAGCTAATCATTTAAAAGGTAGCGAATACAATAAGGGAACATTTCTAAACATAAAATATATTAATATTTCATTTGAAGTGAGTAGACTGCCATTTAGACTAAGAAATCATTATTGCTATGGAGACTATATTAAAAATTGTCTTGAAGCTTACCAAGTATCAGAAGAAGATTATATTGTTCTTTATACTGATTATATTAGTGTAACAAAAATGGTTCTTGAGCATTATGAGAATTTAAATAGAAAGTCACATATAATATATAGCATTGTTGAATGGTACCAGCCTTTCCAATACACTGCTACAGTACTTAATTTGGATTATCAACTTTGGAAATATCAATTTGAAAATGTTTTTCCGCAATTTAAAAAGATAATATCAATTAGTAGGAGACTAGAGAGCTATTTTAAAAATAAAGGATGTTTAACTTATGTCTTACCATGTTTAGTTGATACCAAGAAATTTGAACCTCATGATTATAAATCTAGAATGGACCAAAATTATTATAATTTTATTTATCCAGGGGCAGCAACTAATAAAGATTCTTTTGAAGGCATGATTGGGGGATTGTTACTTTTAAATGAAGATGAAAGAAAAAAAATCAAATTGCATTTAACTACCATGACCCTAAATACCCTTAAGAAAATAACAAAATATTCAATGAAAGATTTAAAAGTCGTAGCCGAAAATATTATTTTTCATGGAAGTCTAAAATATGATGAACTTATTGATTTGTATAAACATATGGATTATCTGTATCTTGCCCGCGAAGATAATATCGTAACACAGTCAAATTTCCCGAGTAAAGTACCTGAGTTGCTTTGCTTTGGAATTGTACCGGTATGCTCAGATGTAGGGGACTATACATCCTTATATTTAATTGATGATTATAATTCGATTGTTTATAGAGGAGCCTCGCCAATTGCATGCGCAGAAGGTTTGAGACGGGCAATTACACTTACAGATAACAAACTTTATTCTTTAAAATACAATGCAAGAAAAACTTCTGAAAGAGAGTTTGATTATCGTATTTGGGGGAATAAAGTTAAAGGATTTCTAAATGATGCGAGATGATCTTGCTTTTCTGAAAAGATGTTTATAATGATAAATTAAAATTTAAGATGAGGTAAAAAAATGAAAGATGTCCTTTTCATAACACCAGGAATATATCCGCTTAACGGCGGACGACAAATGGCCAGTTTTGGATACTGTGAGGAATTGAGTAAAATCGCTAATTTGAATGTATTATCTGTTTTGGAAAATGGGATTGATAAAGATCAAGCAATAAATTTTATGAAGAAAAACCATTTGAAAACTGAATTTTTTTTTTCAAATTCTCATAATTTTTTTAGGTACATGTTATATAAACCATATAATAAGTTGTTAGGTAAGTTTTTATATATGACTCCACTTTACAAAGAATGTATCAATTCAATTCATAAATCCATTAATAAGAAAAAACCCGATATTATTATAATTGACCATTTTGTGATGTATTTTTACTTTGTTTATTTAAAAAAGAGATGTCCTCAAATTCACTATATTTATCATTCACATAATGTTGAATATATGAATACTGAAAAAGAGCATAGTGATAATATATACACGATAAACGATAGACTAAAGAATATCATTTTAAAATTAAAAAATAAAATACGTAAATCTATGGAAAAAAGACTAATAAGTGAAGCAGATACAACATGGTGTATTTCAAAAAGTGATATTTACAATCTTGAAAAAGAATTTAATTTACAGAATCAATCACAAAAACATTTGTTTGCAAAGCCGTTTGTACATTTTGATTTGGTTAAAAATAGAAAAGATTTAGTTAGATATTCTAAGAAACTCTTAATTGTTGGAAGCATGAATTGGTTTCCGAACGTTACAGGTATACTATGGTTTATAGAATATGTGCTTACTGAGCTTATCGCAGAAGATTCTGCTTATAAATTATTTGTAGTTGGTAAGGACCCTCACCCAATGTTAATAAATGAGGTACAGAAGTATCCAGATAATATAGTTTTGACAGGTTGTGTTCCTTCCACAAATAAGTATTTTGATTTTTGTGATATTAGTATTGTACCTGTTTTTGAAGGAACAGGGGCAAAGATCAAAGTGCTTGAATCAATTGGGCGAGGGATTCCTACTATATGTACTTCATTTGCTGCCAAAGATTATGATACAGATACAGCATTAGTCATTGCTGATAACAAACAAGAGTTTATGGCACAAATTAAAAAAATAGAATCATCTGTAGATTACCGTCAAATGCTATACGATAAGATGAAAACATATTATTCTCACTACTTTGAATTGAATCCAGAAATTGAACGTTTATTTATATCTTAAGGAGGAACGTATGGAATCGGAACCATTAGTATATATCATTTTAGTAAATTATAATGGTATGGCTGATACAATTGAGTGTATCCAAAGTTTACAGAAAATAACTTATAAAAACTATAATATTATTATAGTAGATAATAATTCAGAAGATGCTCCAATTATTGTAGAAAGGGTAGCAACATACGTTAATGTTGAAGTGATTTTATCAACAAATAACTTGGGATTTTCTCATGGAAACAATATTGGGATTGAAAGAGCTTTAAAAAATGGAGCAAAATATTGCTTATTACTTAATAATGATACTATTGTTGACCCGGAGTTTTTGACTCAACTTGTAAATGTGGCTGAAACACATAATGATACAGCAATTGTAACTGGTAAAATATTGTTTTTAGATGATATACGCAGAAAATGGTATGCGGGAGGAGTAATAAATTATAAATCTAGTATGTGTGTACATCTTGAATATAATGAACTTGATGATCAATCAGTAATTGAGAGTAAGGAAATGGAAATAAGTTTTGCGACTGGGTGTTTGATGCTATTGACACAACAGGCGTTATCAAACATAGGCATGCTTAATGAAGAGTTTTTTATGTATGCAGAGGATTTAGATTATTCATGGGATATTATTGATTCAGGATTGAAGATATATTATACACCGAATGCAGTAATCTATCATAAGGTAAGTGCATCAACTGGAAAATCAAGTCGTTTTACACAATATTATATGTCTCGCAATCAATTTTATATTATTCAGAAACATATTGAACCCAAAAAGAGAATTGTCGTATTTATAAGATTTTTACTTATATCAGGGAAACGAATCATCAATGGTGATTTAGATTTGTCAGTGTTTTTTTGCGCTACAGTAGATGCTATTAAAGGTATAAAAGGAAAAGTTGCTATATGAAAGGTAAATATTAATATGAAGGTAAGTATGCAAAATATACGTAAGGCCATTTTGATTTTCATAATTTTTATTGATCTTTATGGATTTTATATAGTAAAGTTTCCAGAAGCTATAAATGTTTATATACGTTGGAATAAGATGCTATTGCTTGGGATAGGTATTTTTCTATATATAATTGGATTAGTAAAAAGAAATAGGATAGTTAGTGATATCTGTAATGAGTATATTAGACCATACACTGTATGCATAGTAGGTTCATTATTGCTTTTATGTATTTTTACTAAAATATCAAGTCCTGAAACAAGTATTAACCAACTAATTATAGAGTCTTCTCCATATCTTCTCATCATACTTGTTAGTTTCTATTTAAGGATTATGGTGCATGATGGAGGGATAGATGGGTTTCATAATGTGATCAACTATACTATTGTTGTATGGTATATCCTTTTGATTATTCAAAGCAATATATATTCACAAACCGGTAAAATATTTATGACTGAATCGCAATCACATGAATGGATATGGCAAAGGGATTATGGAATACGCATTGGGTTGGGATCAATTGCAAATATAATGATTTTATATAATTTTTATATCATTATTACAAGAAAAAAGAAAAAATTATTTTCATACATACAGTTGGCATTGGGATTGTATTGCAGTGTTGTTGTACAGCAAACAAGAATGTACATTATAACTGTTATTTTATCAATGATTATAATGTTTGCGTATTCAGGGAGTGTCACATCTAAAAAAATAAGAAGAGGGGTATTGTTACTAGTTGGTGTAATTATGTTAAGCGGTAACGTTATACAAAACTACGTTGGCTCCTTTTCGATAATTAGTGATAAGGGAAGTAGTACAGTTGCGAGATTAGGGGCAATAGAATATTATATGAGCATTTTTATGAAAAATCCATTATTCGGTTTTGGGTTTACAAGCAATTC
This sequence comes from Bacillota bacterium, assembly GCA_023392615.1. Lineage (GTDB taxonomy): Bacteria > Bacillota > Clostridia > Lachnospirales > Lachnospiraceae > Mobilitalea. The sequence goes on from JAEVYT010000021.1 coordinate 35,972, forward strand.
AGCAATAAGAAATGGAGGAGCGGGTTATGACATGACTGATGTTGGTTTTGTCGGACTCTTAGCGCAAGTAGGACTGTTTTCTATAATACTTTATATATTTATATTTGTGAGAATGACTTACATATTATATAAAATGAAAAAAATGCAATACATAGATTTAAGTTACTCTTATATGGTTGGATTATACACATTTGCATTATTTACCTCTGGCAGCTTAATTATGACAAACCATGGTCGTGCCATGACAATTCCTTTTTTACTTGCTATCTATGAGTTTAAGTACTATAAATATAAAAAGTTCATACATAATAGAATTGGAAAATCAAGTATGCGTTAGAATAATATTTTAAATGGGGAGCTAAATCAATTGAAAAAAAGAATTATAATGAGATCGTTAAGGTGCCTACTAAGAACGAATGATAGCATATATAGTGACAGAGATGTCCAGTTATTTGACCAAAAAGCAAATGATTATATTCGTGACCGTATTCACAATGCAAAAGGAGGGCTAATGATAGCGAAATTCGGAACTGTTGAGTTAAACACAGTTTGTTGTTATCTTGCCCATGATAAGCGGATATCATTTAAAACATTTAGAAATTTTGTACGAGGGCGCATTACAATATTACCAGATGAATGTTTTCCGGCATTATGTAATAATGCTGGTTTTTTTCCAGAAGACATGATATTAGGAACAAAATATATGAGATTGGTCTTGCAAGATGCAAAAATGATAGATGTTTTAGGATCTTACTTAGAAATGGAATCTATGTTAAATGATTATATTGGTAAGTGTGTACGCATTAATTTAAATGGATATTATGCACCGTTTATGTGGGAAAATCCGTGGACTTCTGAACTTAAAGGGAAAAAGGTTCTTGTTGTACATCCATTTGTTGATTCCATTAAATCACAGTATTCTCATAGGGATAAACTGTTTGTTGATCCTAATGTACTTCCTGAATTTGGTGAACTTAAGTTGATAAAAGCAATTCAGAGCATCACTGATAACGATGTGAATTGTGGATTCGATAATTGGTTTGAAGCATTAGATTATATGAAAAAGAAAATTGACCAACAGGACTATGATGTTGCGTTAATTGGTTGCGGAGCATATGGGATGCACCTAGCAGCACACGTGAAGAGACAGGGAAAGATTGCTATTCATTTGGCTGGTTGGACTCAAATGTTATTTGGTATATATGGTAACCGATGGATACATGATCAGCCTGAGTTCTCCAAATATATTAATGAATTTTGGACTAGGCCATTAGAAACTGAAAAACCTAGGGGAGTTCAAAAAGTTGAAAATGCATGTTACTGGTAGGAGTATTGGTTAGTAACAATATATTTAACTATATATATTTGCTTGAGAAAGGAAAAAGAATGAAAAGCCGAAGTCGGAAATTTATGCTTAACGGTATGTTATCATTTATGTTACAAATTGTTACTATGATCTGTGGTCTTATACTCCCCCGAATGATATTGTTAAGATTTGGTTCAACTATTAATGGAACAATATCATCTATTAGTCAATTTTTGGGTTTCATTACTCTCTTACAAGGGGGGGTGGGTACGGTTGCCAGATATGCCTTTTATAAACCTTTAGCAAATCAAGATTTTAATGCTATTAGCGTTGCTTATAAGACAGTTAGTGACTTTTATAGAAAGTTTGCAGTTATATTTATAGCTTACATGTTTATTCTGTCTCTAATCTATCCGATTTTTTCACACACAAAGTTAAATTATTGGCATGTATCTTCATTAGTCGTAATAATAGGATTTGCATCAGTGTTTGAGTTCTTCTTTGGACAAGCAAGTTTAAATCTCCTGTTTTCGGCACAAAAAGGTTATATCTATTCAGTAATACAAATTATTTGTATACTTTTTAGTACAGTGATTAGTATAATACTGCTGAAATTGGGATGTTCTATTCAACTTATTAAACTAGGTGGCTCTTTCATGTTTTTAATAAGACCTATAGCAATGTACTTAATAGTTAAAAAATGGATGAAATTAAAAAAAGATGTAATCCCCGATAAGTCTATTCTAGCACAAAAAAATGCAGCATTTGTTAGGCATATTGCCTTTTATATACATACAAGTACTGATGTAATGGTTCTTACATTATTTTCTAATGTACTGTGGGTTTCTGTTTATACCGTTCATTATTATGTAACGGGTAGTTTATCTAATCTGGTGTCATCTATCCTTGGAAATACCGAAGCTGTATATGGAGATATAATTGCTCATAATGATAAGAAAGAGTTGAGTAGAAGTATTCCGATATATGACTTACTTTCAAAATTTATAACTTGTATATGTTTTTTTACATGTATGACTTTAATTTCACAGTTTATATCTATTTACACAGCAAATGTTAATGATATAAATTATTATCAACCTTTATTTGCTATTTTATTGGTGATCTCTGAATTGATTTATTGTATGGGCCTGACATATCAAAATATATATATTGCAGCTGGTCACATTAATAAAACACAATGGATTGCAGTAGGAGAAGCAGTAATCAATCTGATTGTATCTATTCTATTAGTCTGGAAATTTGGGATAGTAGGTGTAACTATAGGTACTGTTTTAGCAATGATTTATAAATCTTTTGCAAATATAATTTATATGAAAAAAAATGTAATTAATATTTCTTGGCATTTTATAATAAAAAGTTATTTGGTCAATATTATTCCTGGGTCGATTTTAACAATATTGTTTTGGACTTTATGGTATCATAAAATTTATAATTTTTTAATGTTTTTTGCTTATGCATTCTTTGTGTTTTGTATCATATCTGCCACTACTTTTGTGTTAAATATGGTTGTTTTTAGAAAGGAAGTATTGGATTTACTAGCAATTTTGATAAAGAAGAGAAAAAAGCCGATTTTGTCGAAACGGAGGTGTTAGGGTTGACTAGGGGGAAAGTTTGTGTGGTATCATCGTATGCTTATATAGAGAGATATGTAAATTATGGTTCACTTCTACAATATTATGCATTAGAGAAGACCCTTAAAGAGATGAATTGTGACCCATATTGGTTACGATACATATTACCAAAGGAAGGTTTATCAATTACACAATTACTCAAGAAAAATATAAGAAATACTTTAGATTGGAAAAATGTACATAGGAAATACGTGTTACTACAAAGTTTTCAGACATTTGTTAAAAATCGGCTTACTGTTTCTGAAAGGATATATAATAATTATGATGAACTTATAAATCTTGAACCACCTGCTGACGCATATATAGCAGGGAGTGATCAGGTATGGGGCGGAACACTGGATGCTAATTATCTTTGCTTTGTACGACTAGATGTCCCTCGTATTGCGTATGCTGCAAGCTTTGGTAAAAAGGTAATACCGGATGAACAGATACGAATTGTAGAACCATGGATTCGAAAATTCACTTCTGTTTCGGTACGTGAAAAATCAGGTGTTGAATTATGTAAGAGTATGGGAGTTAAAGCTGAGCATGTTGTTGATCCAACATTATTGCTTGATGATAACGAGTACCCTAGTGACAATAAAAAGGCTGTTAAATATGGGAAATATATTTTTGGTTATTTCTTGAATATTAATACTCAAAGGGATCTTCCATTAAATGAATTTGAATGTTTTGCGGAAAAGAATAATAGAAATTTTATATGCGCGGGTGCTGTTTCAAAAATTGACAAGTTTATAAAACAAAATCGTTTGGATTATTTTACGCCGGAGGAATGGATTGGTATGTATAAAAATGCGGAATTTATTTTTACTAATACATTTCATGGAACTGTTTTTAGCATAATCTTTCATAAGCCATTCTTAGTGTTTCTACAATCGGATGAGACAGAAAAACAGAATGAAAGAATATATTCATTATTGGAGCAATTTGGGCTTCTTAGTATGATATATAATAAATTTCAGCCTTTAGAAGAACAAATAAGTCAGAATATAGATTGGTACTCAGTTGATAATATTCGGGAAAACAAAAAAAAAATGTCCATCCAATTTCTCGATAAGGCACTTTATAAATTGTTAAATTAAAATATTGTCCTTACTATTATATATTTGACAAATTAATAAAGTCATAAGCTTTAATATATTACAAATTTATTTGAGATGAATATATTAATAAACTTTAAATAATGCAAATATTAGAAGGTGGTTTTGAAATGTATAATAAAATAAAAAAGTTCATCAAAAGTAAAAACACTCTTTATAAGTTTTTGTATCAAATAAAATTACAATTTTTTCGAAGCCCCTCACAAAAGCAAATCATGAATCATTTAACAAGATATCATAAAAAACGTTTTTTTATGTTTTCAGGTGCTTTTATAGAAAATAAAGAAAAGGAAACAGCTTATTTAATTTGGTTATACCATGTAATAGAAAAAGGGCTTTCAATGCCAGAAATGCGGCTGGGTTTTGGAAAAGAAAAGATACTGGAACTTAATAATTTATTAAAAAGGTATGCATTTAGTTATGGAACTGATTCAAGTAGTTTCAGAGCAGCTGTTTCAATACTATTAGAATATGACCAAGTACATAAAGAAAGTGGATATAAACTAGATACTGATGTTCAGGTTATTTTAAATCGTTTAAAAGAAGATTTTAATAATATACCTCCAATAAACCATAAACTTTATAAGGCAGAAGAATTTTACCAAAGGAATGAGGAAGCATTCAGTTCATTTGCACCTAGTAGACATTCAATAAGGAGTTTTGATTCTAAGATTAATATTAATCTTGAGGAAATAATTGAAGCGGTTGATTTGGCTAAAACAGCGCCATCCGCGTGTAACCGTCAGCCAGCACGAGTACATATCATACAAGATTCAATATTAATAACTCAGTGTTTATCTCTACAAAATGGTAATAGGGGATTTGGTCATCTTGCTAATAAATTACTGGTGATTACTGGGGATTTAAGTACTGTTCTAGGAGCCCAAGAGTTTTTTGATTTAAATACTAATGTTGGAATTTTTATTATGAATCTTTGTTATGCTTTGCATTATAAAAAAATAGCACACTGTGTTCTTAATTGGTATGTTATGCCTAAGCAGGATCAGAAGTTACGTGAAATTTTAGGACTTCCAAATGAAGAAAATGTTGTTGCATTTATATTATGTGGGAAAATATCCGATTCATTTAAAATAGCTGAATCGCCAAGATTTAACACTGAAAAATTATATACAGTTCACTAGATTATTTTAGAATTTATTTTTTGTCATAAATATATGTTAGATTATTAGGAGGTGATAATATGGAGAATAGACTTACTTATCTGGATAGTGCGAAAGGTATAGGAATTATATTAATTATTTTAGGACATGTTTTACCCAGTAATAATTATATCAGGAATTGGATTTATTCATTTCATGTGCCATTATTCTTTATAATATCTGGTATGCTTTTATCATATAAATCAAGTTGGATTTATAAAGATAAAAAAAGTATAATTAAAAATAAAGCTAAGCAAATATTATATCCATATGCTACTTTTAGTATGCTGGCAATCTTTATAATGTTTTTACAAGAAGTAATACGATTATTGCTTTTTAATAATGCCAGTTTTGCTCCTATTCTCGTAAATGTTATATTTACTGTGTTTTTAGATGGATATATGTCATTATGGTTTCTACCAGCACTTTTTTTAGCAGAGTTAATGTTCATATTCATTTATAGAAGTAAATTAAATAAACCATTAATACTAATCGCTTTAGTCATAATGGAAATTTTGGGATGTTCAATTGTCCAGAATAATTTAAATAGTTATATTTTTCTATTACTAAATATTATTACTAGAGCTGGAATAGGAACATGTTTTATTTTTGTTGGATTCTATATATTTAAATATATTAATTACATTAAAAGCAAAGTATTATATATTGCTATAGTAATATATGGTCTTATTAATTTATTAACCTCTCAGATGAATTTACCAATTGATTTACATTATTCTGAATTGGGTAATCCAATCCTTTATTTTGCAAGTTCTATATTTGGTTCACTATTTGTAATTATAACTTGTAAATATATATTTGGGAAAAGCAAACTCATGCAATTCTTTGGGAAAAACTCTTTAATAATTATGGCTACTCACTTACCATTACCAGTACTTACATTATTAAGTATATTAATAAATGAAATTAATATATCAGAATCTTTACATGTATTATTTGTGTTTGTTTCAATTATTATTGTAGAATTTTTTATTATACATTTTATAAATTCTTATGCTCCATTTATGACAAAATATAGATCAGTTTTGCCCAAAAAGTATATAATAAAATACGCAAACTTTGTATTTAAAAGTCGAGTATAAACAAGTTACAACCATTTGTGATTATGAAATAGTAGGAATCTTATAATTGAGTTGGTATATAGTGTGAATAGAGAATGAATTATAAGAGCTGTTTCATAGCATATAATATTGTTGTTTAACAGATTACTGTAAAAAATGATTATTTACCACTTCCTACGATACTCACTCCCTGTCATTCCTTCCACCTTCTGGAACACCTTATTAAAATAGCTGGAGTCGGAGAATCCGCTCTCCAGCGCCACCTCTTCAATACTGTTTCTTGTGAATCTTAGCAGCTCTTTGGCTTTTGTGATTCTTCGCATTGTTATGTGGTCCATGATTGTGGAGCCAAAGATTCTTTTATATTCTCTGCATAGGTGATATTTGCTGATATAGAAGGTGTCTGCAATCTCATCGAGCAGTAATTTCTTCTGGTAGTTCTTGTCCAGATATTCTTTTATTCCATATAATTTTTGAACAATGGCATCACTTTTGGTCGAGGACGTGGTGGCTGTGTTTGTGATACATAGGGTTAGTAGATCGGTGAGTAGCTTTGAGGATAAGATCTCCCAGTTGACATCTTTGTGCTCGATTAATTCAATCAGTTGATAGATTAAAGAGGAGTATTCTCCAGGGGAATCGGTGTGGAATACAGGGTCAGAGCCTGAGATAAATTGTTGATAGTATTCTGTGGTAGTGGCGCCATTGAAGTGAACCCAGAGAAGCTCCCAGGGGTGAGTTTCCTCACATTGATGGGAGTAATGCTCCATGCAATCGATGAGTAGGCAAGTGTTAGAGTCTAGTTGATAGCTTTGATCATTATAAGTGAAGGTTCCTTTGCCGGATAATGCGATTAGAAAAAGATAGGATTTTAGGTTGGAACGCTCACTTAAGTGGCTTTTTAGGCTCTTAAGATAACCGGTTTCTTGAACGTAGAATAAAGATTTTTTAGCAAAGTCACTTGGAGTATTGAGAACGCGGTTAGTTTGTACAAGCTCTTCAGAGCGATAAGTTTCAAATAATTGTTTCATATTGCTTCCTTTCTATCTACTGATAATACAGCAAGATTTTACCATTAATAAGCAAGATATTACATTGATAATCTAATTATACTACGATATATTAGGAAAGGTAATATTTTACAGTTAATTTGACCTAAGTTTTTCATAGCAATATTACACCAAAATCTGTCACAATCGACATCAGATTATGTCACAGAAGATAAAATTCAGATTTATTTCATCATAATAAATCAGTTCATAGTTGTTTGTGCAAGGAAGATTGGCAATCCAAATTTTTATTTATGTGAGGAACTTTTAAGTTCGGGGCGCCACCTCTATATGCTAACAAATTACCTTTTCTAAAGTCATAAGATCAAGATACGAGAGATGATAAGAATAATTCTAGGAATGCTGAAAAGATACAGTTTTCATGCAATCTGTATAATCCAATTCTTTATAACCCACCAAAGTATGTAGTTAGTTATGGTTTCACCCTTAATGTGGACATATTAATTCCATTCGAATAACACAGGAACACTTTAACAAGCATTTTCATAGTGTGATTAAAGTCTAAACATGCCTAAGAAAAATTCAAATATTGATATGAGATTAGATGTAATGGGTGAAGCGAAGGTACGTCTTATCAGCATGGATACATACTTTTGTACTATTACCTGAGAATGAATAACAAGGAGAGAGGTTATGAGAAAAACAGCTTTAATCACAGGTATTACCGGTCAGGACGGATCGTATCTGACAGAATTACTATTAGAAAAAGGCTATGAGGTTCATGGAATTATTCGTAGACATAGTATGATAAGTACAACTAGAATTGATAAGCTTTTTGAAAATCCGGAGATAGGCAATCATACTTTGTTTTTGCATTATGGGGATTTGACAGATTCTAGTAATTTAAATCGTCTAATTGAGAAGATTAAACCGGATGAGATATATAATCTGGCGGCACAATCCCACGTAGCAGTATCTTTTGAAGTGCCGGAATACACAGCGGAAGCCACAGGCGTAGGGACGATACGTCTATTGGATGCAATTAAAGAGAGCGGGCAAAAATGTAAGTTCTATCAGGCATCTACCTCGGAGCTATTCGGAGGATTACCAGATACTGCTCCACAGAGCGAGAAGACACCGTTTTACCCTAAGAGCCCATATGGGGTAGCTAAGCTTTACTCTTATTGGATTACTATTAATTACCGAGAAGCATATAATCTATTTGCATGCAACGGTATCTTATTTAACCATGAATCCCCGAGAAGAGGAGAGACATTTGTTACACGTAAGATCACACGTGCGGTAGCAAGTATACTGGCGGGGAAGTCAGAGAAATTATCACTTGGTAATCTCGATGCGAAGAGAGACTGGGGGTTTGCAGGAGATTATGTGGAAGGAATGTGGTTGATGCTTCAACAGGATAAACCGAGTGATTATGTTCTGGCGACGAATGAAACTCACACAGTCAGAGAATTTGTTGAGCTTACATTTGCTGAAGTCGGAATTGATATCGAGTGGAAGGGCTATGGCGTTGAGGAAAAGGGCTACGATAAATCCTCAGGAAGATTGTTAGTTGATGTCAATCCGAAATATTTTAGACCTGCTGAGGTAGAACTTCTATGGGGAAACTCAGAGAAGGCGGAGAAAGAGTTAGGTTGGAAGCGCAAAGTTAGCTTTCGTGAGTTAGTACATATGATGATAAATCACGATATGATGGAGATTGCAGGAGCTGATATTGAAGAATACTTAAAGCGTAAAAAGCTAGAGGAACTAGAAAGAGTAGGCTGATTGGTCAAGTTGAAAACCGTAGTGGAGATGTACATATGGAAGCTGGTGAGATTATGAATCATTTAAGTAAAATATATGTGGCAGGACATAAAGGATTAGTAGGTTCTGCTATTACACGAAATTTAATGAAAAAAGGTTATCAGAACATCATTGGAAGAACGTTGGAGGAGTTGAATTTAACCAATCAACAGGAGGTGGATGATTTCTTTGAGAAGGAAAAGCCAGAATATGTGATTTTGGCTGCTGCAAAGGTTGGTGGGATTAATGCCAATAACACTATGCCTGCTGAGTTCATTTATCAGAATCTAATGATTCAGAATAATGTGATTGAAAGTGCTCATAAACATAAGGTCAAGAAATTATTGTTTCTTGGAAGTACCTGTATTTATCCCAAGATGGCTCCGCAGCCAATCCAGGAAGATGCTCTGTTAACCGGGCCCCTGGAAGAAACAAATGAAGCTTATGCTATAGCGAAGATAGCGGGTTTAGAGATGTGCAAATTCTATAAGAGGCAGTACGGAGATAATTTTATTAGCTGTATGCCGACTAATCTGTATGGTCCGAATGATAATTTTGATCTTAAGAATTCGCATGTAATGCCTGCTCTGATTCGAAAGTTTCATGAGGCAAAGGTTAAAGGTGAATCTCAGGTTGAGATATGGGGAACCGGTACACCACTTAGGGAATTTCTACATGTGGATGACATGGCGGATGCTTGTGTGTTCTTATTAGAGAATTATGACGGAGAGCAACATGTGAATATCGGTACCGGAGAAGAGATATCAATCGGTAACTTGGCAAAGCTCATTAAGGAAGTTGTCGGTTTCAAGGGTGAGATTGCTTTTAATCGTGATATGCCGGACGGTACGCCAAGAAAGTTGACGAATGTGAGTAGATTACATAATCTGGGGTGGAAGCATAGTATAAGTTTAGATGAAGGTGTTCATAGGGCTTATCAGTGGTTTCAACAGAACTATAGTTGAAAGGTGGTTTTTGTATGACTCGATATGGAGTGATTATGGCCGGTGGTGGAGGTACCAGGTTTTGGCCCTTAAGCAGACAAAAGACACCGAAGCAATTATTAAATCTTAGTGGTAATGGACTTATGATTAATGAGACAATTGATCGTGTCTCAGGAATTATTGACACAAATGATATCTTTATCGTGACAAATGAGGCACAAGGGGACAAGATGAGAGCTTCCGTACAAGGCAAAATTCCATTAAATCATATATTGGTTGAACCTACCGCTCGAAATACTTCTGCTTGCATAGGTTATGCTGCAGAAGAGATTGTTAAAAAGTATGGGGATGGGATTATGTGTATCTTTCCTGCGGATCATTTTATCAAGTATAATAGTGAATTCCATAAAGTTCTTAATATGGCGATTGATGTGGCTGAGAAGGAGGATAAGTTAGTTACGATTGGAATTAAACCTACCTTTCCGTCTACCGGTTATGGATACATTAATTATAATCAGAGCACTAGTGACAAGATTTATGAAGTGAATCAGTTTATTGAAAAGCCAAATTATGAGACAGCCAAGCAATTTGTTGAGAACCCCGGTTATGCATGGAACAGTGGTATGTTTATATGGAAAGCGTCCACTATATTAAAAAAGTTTGATCGGTTCTTACCCAAAGTATATCAAAACCTTGAACGGATTGGAGAAGCGATGGGCACGGACGATGAACAGTCCATGATTAAGGCTCTCTATAAGCAGATTCCCAGCATCTCAATTGATTATGGAATTATGGAACGGGCTGACGATGTTGTCGTGGTATTGGGTGACTTTGGTTGGAATGATGTAGGAAGCTGGGATAGTTTGGGCACACTTTATGATGTTGATGAGGCCGGTAATATCATTAAGGGGCAGCAGGTGAATATTGCAACGAGGAATTCCATCTGTTATGCAGAGAATCGTCTGATTGCTACCATAGGAGTTGAGAATATGATTATTGTTGAGACGGAGGATGCGGTTCTTGTTTGTAGAAAAGATAAGGCGCAGAGTGTGAAAGAAGTGGTGGATCGTTTAAAAGAAAAAGGAATGGAACAATACTTGGTATGATATTTTTATAAAATAACTAGGGAAGTAGAGGGTAGAACAATTGCGTATAATGAATCAGATAATATATGACATTTTTTACAATCTAATCGGATATCTACCATATGCAATGACTACCGGTCTGCTTCTGTTTTCAATGATCCTGTTATTTAACCGGTATATATTAAAAATTAAGTTACAAGATTACGATCATAGCTACCAGTACCGAATCCTATTAGCATACATCTTATACAATTATGCATTTATGGTATTCTGCCTTACCTATCTGTCTAGGGAACCGGGATCTAGAAATAAGCTTGATTTAATGCCATTTAGCACTCTTTCCACTAACTGGAGACTGGATGTTTACCCCATCGAGAACATCCTCCTATTCATCCCGCTTGGAATCTTACTTCCCCTCTTATGGAAGAGATTTCGATCCGGATATCGATGTTTCAAAGCAGGACTGCTGATTAGTGTGATGATTGAGCTTAGTCAGTTGATTACCGGAAGGGGTTATTGTCAGACTGATGATGTGATTACAAATGTAATTGGAACGATGGTAGGATATTTTATAGTCCATATGTACTATTTTTTACAGGAGCAAATCTTAGTGAATCACTGAAGATTTGCTTTTTTTTGTTGGTTTTTGCTTGTAATATGCACAACTATGTTGGAATAGTACGACCACAAATTCTTGACACTTCCAAATATTAACATTATTATGAATGTAATTTATGTTCAGAATAGGAACAATTAGGGTTCTAGCATGATACAGACGGCTAGACATTTTAGATTATAGGGGAGGTTCGACATGAGAATTCACAGCGTATATAAGGGTAAGATTTGGGCTGTTCGGACATTGGTGAGTGCATTGGTTTTATTGTTTGCAGTCGTAATACCGGTATCGATATCACAAGCGGCATCATCTCCGTCTCTTTCGAAATCATCAAAGGATATTCTGATTGGTAGCAGTTATCAACTAAAGGTGACAAATAAGATTGCTAAGTCTACTTATTCCTGGTCGACGGGTAATAAGAGTGTTGCATCAGTGAATAAGCAGGGTAAGGTGACGGGGAATAAGAAGGGTACCACATATATTTACTGTACAATGAAAGCACCCCGCAAAACGTATCGATTATCTTGTAAGGTAACAGTTATTATGCCGGCGATGGGGATAAGGATAACGAATAAGGTTAGTGCTTTGAATGTAGGACAAATTTATACACCGGCGAAGAGCCTAGTACCTAATACCTCCAACGATAAAGTATCATGGACTAGCAGTAATTCATCCATTATAAAAATAGACTCATCCGGAAGACTTGTGGCATTAAAAACCGGAACCTCAGCAATCACCGCTAAGTCGTTAAGTGGTGTGAAGAGCACGATGACGGTAAAGGTTGTAGATAAGAACGGAACGGTTACAAGTCAGTCCACTCTGAATTCTCTATTGGGAAGTGGTGTGAATAAGATTACCATTCAGACGTCAAAGCTTTTGAATTTCTATATCCCGATCGGTACTTTTACGAATACAAAGTTGGTGGTGAATGCGCCTAAGTCAGAAGTAGTAAACTACGGGAAGTTCTCCTCTATCGATTTGAATCAGATTGCCTCCAACACCTGGTTTGAGAATGCAACAGGGAACCAAATGAATGTATATTCATCAGACTCACGTGTAGTGGTTGGGGAGGATGCTAAGGTTAAAATAACATTAAATGCAAGTAATGCTACAACAAGAGTTGTAAATAACGGTCTCATACAGGATTTGGTTTTAGTGAGTGGTGCGAACTTAAGTGTATCAGGAGAATCTAAAACTAAGGTACCGATTAAGGCAAATGTAGCTGGTATAAATGTCACCTCTTCGGTACCGTTAAATCTGAATTGTACTAAGAAGATTAAGCTTGTATTATTGCCCGGAGCAGAGAGTTCCAGTATTCAGGCGCTATCGGATGCCGTCGTACCGCAGGTAACCAGTAACTCAATCGTTAAGGTCACTGTTGGCACCGGTGGTAATGTGAAGGTGGTTACAATTAATCCCGGTGATGGAAATGATCCTGGTGATACCCCTCCCGGTACCTTGAAGAAGATATTCCAATTGGATTGTCCGATTACTGATATCACTGCAATTAATGTATCCTATCTGGGGAAAGCATATATGATTAGCTCTTCTGCACTGTCGCTTCTGACTCATATGCTTGAGAAGGACCCATCTTTTGTATCCTTCTGGAAAGATACCAAGGATACAACGATGACTTATGACGGCCAAAGTTTCCGCATCTACGGAACGGAGGGAAGCTCTACGAAGACGGTATCATTTACCGGAGGTCAGTTTGATGGTAAGGTATTTACCATTACCATGAATACGGATGGATCAGTAAAGATATTAAGTAATTTGACAGGCGCAGCATTTACATTTAGTAAGGGTTCGGATGATAGAACTTTAATCGTTAGTGGGGAAGCCTCAAGATTATCCCAATTTACATTTACTATTCTAGTGGGCTCCACTTATACTCTTGAGAAATCATATAAAGAGATGAAATCAATTAATATCATTTATGGTAATAGCACTTATGAAGTCAATAAGGACATCATCGATCAGTTAGCACATTTTATCGATGGAGAATCCTTGTATCTGACGGTATGGAAGGACACGACGAATACAACGAAGACCTATAACGGTCAGACAGTAAAGGTTACCGGTAAGGCAGGAAGTATGACGAAGACAGTATCATTCAGTGGTGGACAGCTGAATGGCAAATCCTATACTGTGACCGTGAATACAGATCATTCCGTAACGGTTACAAGTAATGGAAGCGGCTTAACCTTCAATATCAATAAAGGTACGGATGAGAAGAGTTTAACGATAACCGGAACACCGAAGGGCTTGATATTTGCGCCTACTTTCTAGTTAGAACGAATAGATGAGATGTTTTAAGCAAAGTAACATTGTGGTTTAAGGAGGGTACTTGTGAAGAAAGGAATGCTAGGTCTTGCAATTTTACTGATTATCCTCGCTCCGACCTCCATCGTATATGCAGGTACATTGAATAGCTACGAGATGCAGGTGATTTCAGCGGCGAAACAAATCTATGTATATAATGGAGAACAATATCAGGTAGATGATAGTTATATTAATCAACTGATTAGTTATCTTTCCTCCGATGGCATCGATCTGAATGAGGATCAGGAAAAAGAGATTCTGCAGATGTCCTTTTCCAATGTGGAAGAGGGGATCAAAGAAGGATATCTCATTCCGATTACGGATCAGACGAAGTCACCCGGAGTTGGAAATGATATAAGTGTGGATGATAAGGATAAAGATGGTACGGACAACACACCAACACCTAAGACAACAAATAATAATCAGAACACAAACCATACAAGTAATAATCAGAACACCAATAATCAACAGAACTCTTCAACGCCTCAAGATACCATTGGTAATATCCTAACCGGGGGACAAAACCAAAACACTTCTACGGACGTAACGGGTACAAGTGAAAGCAATGGTCTGATCATTAAGGCTACCGGTATCGATTTAAAAAATACAGTGATTATGATAACAGGGATGGGATTACTTATGTTAATTGGAATATTTGTAACTGTAAAATTTAATTTATTCGCTCATCGTAATGAATAAATTTATATTCGGCGCAATTCGGTACATTAGGATGATTTTACTCTTTTTGGTCTTAGGAGGTATAGTAATTTATGTTGCGGGAAAGCCAATCGCCACATTTGTGATGGCTCAGGGGAATATGGTGATTGCAACAAATGCACCCGTTAGTCAACAGGGTATGGATACTGACATGTCAAAACTGGTTTTGAATACAAATAGCGCCTCGAAGACGAGCGAATCTCAGGCACCAAAACTGGACACATGTTACGGTACAATTACCTGTGACAGAGTAAAATTATCTGCACCGATATATTATGGAGACAGTGATCAATCGTTATTGGTTGGTGTAGGGCAATACCCGGGCGGTTATGTACCGGGTCAGGGAAAGCCGATTTTGATTGGTGGACATGATACTACCTTTTTTGCACCACTCGAACAAATTCAGATTGGGGATGTAGTAGAGGTACATATGGGGACAGAGCTTCATCGTTATTCGGTATCCTCCAAGATTATCGCTATGGCTGATGATAAAGCGGCTTATGATCTGGCTCAGAACAAAGAACAGCTAATACTTTATACATGTTACCCCTTCGGTCAAATGGTTGGATATGGTATGAATCGATTTTTTGTATATTGTGATCCGATTACGAATACACAGGTGGAATAAGGGGGATAAATCATGAAATTAAGTAAACAGGCGTTGCAAAATCTGGTCAGCAGTATCTTTGCATTTCTCTTAACACTGTTGTTCGTCGTTTTATTTGTAAGTGTGGGATTTATACTGGGTGTATATGATAATAAGAGTGTGACGAGAGCCATCTATGAAAGCAATTATTATAAAAATGTTTATGATAATTTATATAAAAACAGTGAGACAATTATTAAAAAAGCAAATCTGCCGCCTACCGTACTGGCTGATGTGATTACCCTTGATTGTGTCTATATCGAAAGTAAGAATTACGTGGATAAGGCTTTGGCCGGAACCCCCCCTACAGTAAAGACGCAGGAGCTGACTAACAAATTACTGAATAATATTAATGCTTATCTAAAAAATGAAAATGTGGAACGCACGAAATCAATGGATCAGGATATAGCGAAGTTGACGAATGCAATCGGTAACCAATATGAGGCTGCGGTACAGCTGCATTTGGCAGATG
This sequence comes from Bacillota bacterium, assembly GCA_023392615.1. Lineage (GTDB taxonomy): Bacteria > Bacillota > Clostridia > Lachnospirales > Lachnospiraceae > Mobilitalea. Next base: position 51,890 of record JAEVYT010000021.1, read on the forward strand.
ACATTGTTAAAAATAAAGCTCGGTTTGAGCAGGTAATCCGTATGTGTATATTGATTTCACTGGCACTGATTGCGATACTCAGTTTCTTCTCAGTGAGGCTTTATAAATATAAGCACAGGGGCATTCGTTATATTGTATATGCGTTGATAACCTCTTCGTTATTAACGGTCGGAGTAGCATCCTTTCTATTAAAAACAAAACAGTATTCCAGAATTAATGTCGCGCCGGATTACTATAAGAAGTTAATCAGTGCATATCTTAGATGGGATTCCATGGTTTTTATTTATATTGGATGTATCGGTCTTGTAATGTCCGCGGCGCTTGCTTATGTTGTCTTTTATATGAAGAAGAGAATTATTAGTCAGTAGGATAATCGAATTAAATAGATTTACGTAAAAGGAGTTTTTCATGGATAATAATGTGAAAGAAGAGAATGAGATAGATCTGATTGAGCTATTCTATGTATTGAAATCCCGTGTCTTTCTTATCCTGTTATCGGGGTTTTTGCTTGCAGCAGTGGTGGGATTGATCAGCAAATTTACAACGACTCCGATCTATTCTTCCTCGACTCAGCTGTACATACTTACAAAAAGCACTTCGATAACGAGTTTGGCTGATATTCAACTGGGTGAGCAATTGACACAGGACTATATGGTATTGGTAAAGAGTAGGCCGGTTGTGAACAAGGTGATTGATAATCTGAATTTGAATATGAGTTATGATCAATTAGCAAGTATCATCGCCATCTCGAATCCGAGTAATACCCGTATCCTTGAAGTAACAGCCAATTATCCGGATGCATTTATTGCAAAAAAGATAGTGGATGAGTTCGCAAAGGTTTCAATCGACCGTATCGCTCAGATTATGGATACTGAGAAACCGACGATTGTGGAGGAGGGGACGATAGCTAAGTTTCCGTCGAATGTCAACACCAAGAAGAATACCATTCTCGGTGGGATCATTGGCTGTTGTGTGGCAGCGGGAATCCTGATTGTATTATATCTGATGGATGATACGCTTAAGAGTGAGGAGGATATTGAAAAATACCTTGGACTCAGTACATTGGCACATATACCGATCTCAACCTACGCCAGTAAACAAACGGGTATCAGTCATAAGCTGAATAAGAAGCAGAAGGTGATTGCTTAGAAGGGGTGGCAAGTGAATGGATCAGATGAACCAGATAAAATATTTTGAGTGCGATGAGATGGATTACCGCTCCAAAGAAGCATACAAGGCATTAAGGACTAATATTCAGTTCTGCGGTAATGAGATTAAAGTAATAACGATTACCAGCTGCACACCGAACGAGGGAAAATCAAGTATATCCTTTAACCTGGCGGTATCCTTTGCCGAGGCAGGCAAGAGAGTGATTCTGATTGATGCTGATATGAGAAAATCCGTACTGATTGGTCGTTATAAGGTGGGGGAAGTGGAGTGTGGCATGAGTCACTATCTCTCCGGACAGCGTGATCTCAATGACGTCATCTATAGCACCACATATGAAAATATGGATATCATATTCTCGGGTAGCTACAGTCCGAATCCTGCTGAGCTTCTGGGACATGATCGGTTTAAGGATATGATTATGATACTCAGGGAAGTATACGATTACGTGATAATCGATACACCACCTTTGGGCGCAGTAATAGACAGTGCTATCGTGGCGAAGATATCGGATGGAGCGATAATGGTGGTTGAGGTGAATGCAATTAGCTATCGCTTTGCCCAGAATATCAAGGAACAACTGGAGCGCTCGGGATGTCGGATACTGGGAGCCATTATGAATAAGATTCCGGTGGAGAACAGCGGATATTATCACAAGTATTATAGGAAGTATTACCGCTATTATGGTAAATATTATGAGCATACGAGTATGAATTGATATAGTGCGAAGTAAGGGAGTACGAAAGCCTTGGAGTAAGGTGATGTGACTCCCTTGTATCATGTAGGGAGAGAGGTCAACCGATTCTTACTGATGGAGAGAAATATGAGATAAAGAATTGATCAAATGATATTAATAAGATTGGTATTAATAAAATTGATAATAATAAGATTGGTATGGAATAAGATTGAAATTTCTTGTTTGAAATTAATATTTCAGACAAGAATAGAAATAGGAAATAGTAAATTGGTAAAAAATATACTGCATTTCTCAAGTTTCAGCCTGTAGTATCCTTAGCAAAAATAAATATTGAGGAAAAGCTTGATAAAGTAAGTGTATGTGGTAAAAAATATATTGAGGAAAAGTTTGATAAAGTAAGTGTATGTGGTAAAAAGCATAATTGAGGAAAAGCTTGATAAAGTAAGTGTATATGAAAAAAATATATTGAGGAAAAGCTTGATAAAGTAAGTGTATGTGACAGAAAGTATATTGAGGAAAAGCTTGATAAGTTAATTGTAAGCGATAAAAGTATAATCGAGAAAAAGCCTTATTAGGTAAGAGTAAGTTATAAAAAACATAATTCACGCTGTAAGAACAGGTACGATAAGTTTAGTAAGAGATAAATAATTAAAGGAATGGGTAGAATATGAATACGCTGGAAGGTTTTTTTGATATTCATACACATTTGCTACCCGGAGTTGATGATGGTTCCGCCACGATGGAAGAGACAATCAGCATGGTAAAAATCGCATTATCTCAGGGAATCAAAACGATTATTGCTACGCCGCACTATGCGGTTGGAAGACAGAACAGATCGGTTGAAGAGTTGCAAAAACTAAGAGAAAAGGTGGAGCAGGAAGCAAAGAAGCTGGATGAGAACGTAAGAATATTATTGGGGAATGAATTATACTACAGTGATTCCATTGACCAAGAGCTGAATGAAAAAAGAGCATTAACTCTCGCCGGAACCAGGTATGTTCTGGTTGAATTCTCATTTGGTGAAAATTACAGGTCAATCTATCGTGGTATGGATAAACTGATACACAGTGGGTACATACCGATCCTTGCGCATGTGGAGCGTTATTCACATTTGTACAAGCGCGATGAGCTAATTAGTGAACTAATCAAAATGGGTTGTTATATTCAGATGAACTGCAACAGTCTGATGGGTAGTATCTTGAATGGGAGAGCATATTATAATCGAAAATTAATTGACAGTGGAATGGTACATTTTTTAGGAAGTGACTGCCACGATCATAGAATTAGAGTGCCATATATGAAGAAAACAGTGCAAATGCTCAAGAAAAAATGTGATAAAGATATCGTTCACCAAATTGTGTATGAAAATCCTTGCGTGTTTCTGGAAAATGCTTGACACACCCGGCAACATATAATATAATAATGAATTGTGACGTGAGAATGCCTGAACCAAAGCCCCGGTAACGGTATTTTTGAACGTGATTGATGATTTTAGACACAGTATAGCTTAATATGATTGAATATTTCCGATTCAATATTAATATATAAGCATTTACGGTCGTTACGGAAAAAATAATAAACACATTTTCATAAGGAGGTAAACCCATGAAAAGCTTTATGGCTAGTCCGGCAACAATTGAAAGAAAATGGTATGTAGTTGATGCTACAGGACATACATTAGGACGTCTCACATCTGAGATCGCTTCTATTTTAAGAGGTAAAAACAAACCAACCTTTACTCCTCACATCGATACAGGTGATTATGTAATCGTAGTTAATGCAGATAAGATTAAGGTAACAGGTAAGAAGCTTGAGCAAAAAATTTACTACAATCACTCCGATTATCCAGGTGGTATGAGAGAGACAACTTTAGCTCAGTTAATGGCAAAAGACTCTACAGAGGTAATTAGACTTGCAGTGAAAGGCATGTTACCAAAGGGACCTTTAGGAAGATCCATGATTAACAAATTACATGTATATTCTGGCGCAGAGCACGCTAACGCAGCTCAGAAACCAGAAGTATTAGAGATTAAATACTAATAGAGGTTGAAAGGAGGAAATAACATTGGCTAACGCAAGATATTACGGAACCGGAAGAAGAAAAAGCAGTATCGCAAGAGTTTACCTTGTACCTGGAACAGGTAAGGTTACAATAAATAAGAGAGATATGGACACCTACTTTGGTTTAGAGACCTTAAAGTTGATCGTTCGTCAACCACTTGCAATCACTGATACAGCAGACAAATTTGATGTATTAGTAAACGTAAGAGGCGGCGGCTTCACAGGTCAGGCAGGTGCTATCAGACACGGTATTTCCAGAGCATTATTACATGCAGATGGTGACTACCGTCCAGCACTTAAAAAGGCAGGCTTCTTAACAAGAGATCCTCGTATGAAGGAAAGAAAGAAGTACGGCTTAAAGGCTGCTCGTCGTGCACCACAGTTTTCAAAGAGATAGTATTATCTGCGTCATCGACGCATTCAAAAAGACTCCAGGGAGTTTACTCCCATGGAGTCTTTTTTGCGTGCGTCGTGAAGTAGTCATCTGAGATGACCGAGATGGAGCATAGCGGAATCGAGGTTCATCGCAGAATGACGCAGATAATACGTAGGCAGTAAGTTGAATTCAAAGCATAAAAAAAGCCCTGGAGAGTTTACTCTCCAAGGGCTTTTTTTATGCTTTGAATTTGGAAGAATGCAAGACATGACCGAGCAGTAGCGAAGCGAATGCGAGGTTGTGTCTTGTGATTCGCAAGTAACGGGGCATTGCTAATATGTCATCGACGCATTCAAAAAGACTCCAGGGAGTTTACTCCTATGGAGTCTTTTTGGAGTACATCGGAGTGTTTTGTAAGATGCCAGTTTTCAAATAGTTTCCATATTTGCAAAAAAACTATTGACAAGAATCTGTGATAGTATTATATTGATATTAACAAAATGATAATATCAATATAAGGAGGAAAAATTTATGTTTGGGGTAAATTTTATCAAGTTTCAACCAAGTGAGTATGTACTGAAATACAAAAATGGTAAAATCGTTATGGAGGGTGCAGGGATTTCTTTTTATTACTACAAACCGGTTACATCCATTGTGGTTGTGCCAATAGGTAGCGTTGACGCACCCTTTATATTTGAGGAGGTAACGTCAGACTTTCAGACAATTACTGTGCAGGGTCAGGTTACGTATCGAATTGTGGATCAAAAGAAGATTGCCGCTTTGCTCAATTATACGCTTAATATGAATGGAAAAGGGTATGTTTCAGATGACCCTATTAAGTTGCCTCAGAGGGTAATAAATATTGTTCGTGTTATGACTAAGAAAACCATTGAAGGATTAAAACTAAGGGATGCAATTAAGTCCAGTGAAATGCTGGCCAAGGGGATTTTAGATGAGATTAGGGAAAATGAAGAGATTAATCTTCTGGGAATTGAGATATTAGGATTATCGATATTAGCTATTTTGCCGAATAAGGAAACAACAAGAGCGTTAGAAGCTCAAGCAAGAGAAGAAATTTTGAAAAAGGCAGATGAAGCAGTTTATGAGAGACGAAATGCTTCTATTGATCAGGAAAGACGAGTTAAGGAAAATGAATTTAATACAGAGATTGCAGTTGAGAATAAGAGAAAGCAGGTGCGTGAAACCCAAATTGAAGCAGAACGTTCTGTACAGCAAAAACAGAATCAATTGAAGGAAGAACAACTAGCATTTGATACAAAACTGGAAGAGAAGAGAAAAGATCTTATAGAATTAACGGTAGAGAATTCTAAGGCAAATGCAGATGCGAAGGCATATGAATTATCATCTGTTATGAAAGCACTTGAGGGAATTGATACCAGTGTAATTCAATCCCTTGCCAGCATAGGAATGCAGCCAAATAAATTAATTGCAATTGCCTTTCAGGAACTGGCTGAAAAAGCGAATAAGATTGGACAGTTGAATATAACTCCGGATTTGCTTCAAGAATTCATGAGAGAATAGGTAGATGAATGAATAATTCAACAGAGAGAAAAATTGTCATTGTAAAAAGAAAAACAAGGTTAGAAGAATTAATTGTAAGATTTAATACTGTGGCGCAGGCAAAATTCTATATTGAACATATGGGAAGTGATTTTTCTGATTACATATCGGAGGATGAATGTTATAAGAAGGTCTTAATAAAGGCCCAAAGTGATCTGGATCGTATCGGTAGAATAGTGGTGATTGATCGAGGATTCTTGCCCAATTATCTTTTTGGAGAAAGTGATATTGTTATTGCGATAGGCCAAGATGGAATGGTTGCCAACACCTTAAAGTATTTAAATGGGCAGCCGTTGATTGGGATTAACCCTGATCCTACCAGATGGGATGGAGTGTTGTTACCATTTACTGTCGATGATATCCGTATAATTGCGCAAGAGGTGATAAAAGATAAGAGGGCAGTTAAGGAAGTGTCGATGGCAAAGGCCACATTGAATGATGGTCAGGAGCTTTATGCCGTGAATGACTTATTTATTGGACAGAGGACCCATGTTTCATCAAGATATCAAATAAAGCTAGGTGAAAAACATGAATCTCAGTCTTCAAGTGGTATCATTGTTTCGACGGGGCTTGGTTCTACTGGATGGTTGAAAAGTATTATTTCAGGATCAAACAATATAATGAAACAACTGTCAGGAGTAAGAAATGAGATAAGGATAGATAGTCAAATGCCCTGGGATGAAAACAAATTATATTTTGCAGTGCGAGAGCCATTTCCAAGTAAAATCTCTGGTACCGAAATTGTTTTTGGCAAAATTACAAAAGAGGTGCCCTTACGAATTAGTTCCCAAATGCCTGAAAATGGTGTAATATTTAGTGATGGAATTGAGAGTGACTATTTGCAATTTAATTCAGGGATTGAGGCATGTATAACAGTAGCTGATAAAAAGGGGTTATTAGTAGTATGAGTTCAAGGAGGCAAAATGAAGTATATACCCAAGAATATGGAAGAAGAGGAATTCCTTAATCAGTATAATCCAAAGGAGTATTCATTAGTTTCGTTAACTGTTGATGCAGTTGTCTTTGGTGTTATGAAGAATGGCAATAATAATTATAGAAAGTTAGATAGCCAATCTTTAAAGGTTCTATTGGTTAAACGGGAAGAACATCCTTATAAGGATGATTATTCCTTACCTGGAGGTTTTTTGTTACCAGAGGAATCAATGGAGGATACCTTAAAAAGAACTTTAAAAGAAAAGACAGGACTAAAAGACATTTACTGCGAACAGCTTTATACATTTGCCAATGTAGATAGAGATCCGCGAATGAGAATTATCAGTTGTGCTTATATCTCTCTGATTGACACCAGTCAAACTAGAATTCATGGTGCTGAATGGTTTGAACTTCAGGAAGCTCAAAAGATGTCATTGGCCTTTGACCATAATCAAATAATTGATGAAGCAATTGTTCGTCTAAGGGGCAAAATAAATTATACAGACCTTGTTTTTCACATGATGCCAGATGAGTTTACCATCAGTCAATTACAGGAGGTTTATGAAATGATTCTCGGAGAAAAACTACTTGCTCCATCATTTCGTAGAACTATAGCAGATAAAATTGAGGATACCGGAAGAATGACCAGCAATGCAGGGCATAGACCTTCAAGGATATTTGTAAAGAAATAATTATTTGAATGATCAGCCTATAAGGTAGAAATAGAGTTTATGAAACATCCTGATACGTAATAAAATGTCGCGGGTGTGAAGCGCATGTGCAACAATGATTACTATAATTCATTGAGTCACATTGATGACCGAGGAGTAGAGGAGCGGATGCGAAGTTCATTTTACTTTGTACAAAGAGATAGTGGCTGGCGAATTCAAAGCATACACAAGGCCCTAGAGAGTTGAAGCGATCCCCAAATGTTAGTCGTAAAATCTAACGTTTGGAGGTCGGTTTACTTCAAGGGCTTTTTCTATCATAAATCATTATAACAAAGAATAGATGTCTTGATTTCAACTAGAACAAATTGACAAATATATGTTTGAGACGTAGAATAAATTAACCTTTTGTATGAAAACTTATAAAAATGGATATTTGTGAAGTTAGGAGCATCGATATAATTATGAATGAAAAGATAATGGTGATAGAGGATGAAAAAAATATTGCTGATGCCATAGCATTTGCTCTGAAAAAAGAAGGATATACCGCAAAAGTGGTATATCACGGCGGTGAGGCTTTGAAGAGTCTTTTGGAATTTGGCCCTGATGCAACTATACTGGATGTGATGCTTCCGGGTATGGATGGATACGATATTCTGAAGAGGATTCCAGAGCCGAAACGAATCGGAGTAATAATGCTGACAGCAAAGGATGATATTGTACATAAAATATTAGGACTTGAGCTGGGGGCGGATGATTACATCACAAAACCCTTCGATATGAGGGAATTACTTGCCCGCCTAAAGTCGCTGCTCAGGAGAATGCAATCTGCTGAAGGTGACAGGCAGGAAGAGGACACGATGACACTTGGGGACATTGTACTCTATCCACAGCAGAGAACAGCATATGTGGAAGATCAACAGCTTGAATTAACACCAAAGGAATATGATTTATTAACATTGCTTTTATCAAAACCAGACAGGGTATATTCCAGGGATCAGCTCTTAGATCTGGTGTGGGGAATAGAGTATGCAGGCGGTACGCGTACTGTCGATATTCATATACAAAGAGTACGTAAGAAACTTGGAGAAAATCACATGGAGATAATACAGACCGTACACGGAATAGGCTATAAGGCCTTAGGAGGTTATAGTGAGAAGCGGTATAAAAATTAAATTCAGTATTTTTCTGGCTGGTTTGTTACTTCTTACTGTGTGCATATTGAGTGTTTTAGCTTTACATGGAATTAAGAATAACCAGAGAGTTCGGTACGAACAGTATCTTGCGCAGCAGACAGAGATAGCCAACACATATTTTATTCAAACGATATTAGCGCAACCAAATCAATCAACGCAAACATTCCTTGGAGAAAAGGGAGTTGACTTTGCTGCTCAATTAGAATTGATCAGTGGTCAAACCGTAGTATTATATGACAAAGGGGGCAATATTGTCAGTCAAAGAATGCCTCTGACAGAATCAAAGAATATAAAGAAAACTCTAAATTTTGCATTGGATGACAAAACCGCATACCTGACCGAAGGAGAAGAGCTGTATTACTTCGCACCGATAAGATTAGGAAGTGAGCAGATCGGTGTAGTGCGGTTTAATTATTCTCTGGCTCAGTATCAGGAGTTTTTTCATCAGATTAGGCAGCTGTTTATTGTCGTAGGAGCTGGAGTATTTTTTGCAAGCTTTCTCCTTGCCTATCTTTATTTTGGAACCTTTGCCAATAACATTATCCGCCTCGAGAAGGAGGTAAGCCACATTGGAGAGGGACAATATGATGTGGCAGCTCTTAAGCGAAGAGATGAACTAGGTAGACTTAGTGAGGGTATACGTGGTATGAGCTTACAAATTAAGAATACTCTTCAGGATATGGAGGAGGAACAGGAGAAGCTTACCTTGGCAGTGGGGAGATTGTCAAAGCTGGATCAGCAGCAGAAACAATTTATCGGTAATGTAACCCATGAATTTAAGACGCCTTTAACGTCAATCAAAGCGTATCTTGATTTATTGGAAATGTATCCGGGAGATAGTGAACTTGTTGAAACGGCTAGAGAGAGCATAAAAAATGAAACTCTAAAGTTATATGAGATGGTAGTAAAAGTGCTTGATTTATCAGCTTTGGACAAATATGAGTTCGAATATAAGTTGGAGCGGTTAGAGGTTAAACAGATTATTTTAACAGTTCTAAGTAGTCTCAGTGGAAAGCTTGACAAATTCGGAATTCAAACAAAGACTGAATTAGTAGAAGCTTATGCAAAAGCGGATAAGGACAGTTTGATGATTGTATTAATGAATCTCATGGACAATGCCATCAAGTATAATAAAGCTGGAGGCAGTATAGTTATAAAAAATCTTATACAAGATAATATGATTGTAATTGACATCGAAGATACCGGAATAGGGATAACTCCAGACTTTGCAAAGAAGATTTTTGAGCCCTTTTACACCATTGATAAAAATCGTGCCAGAGAAAATGGTGGGGTCGGGTTGGGATTATCACTTGCTAATAAGTATGCACAGGTACAAGGAGGCTCCCTTACCCTGTTAAAATCGGATCAAGAGGGAACTGTTTTTCGAATTATGTTTCCTGTTTATGAGGGTTAAAAATGTGGTTGGAAACAAATTTGTTACATTTAATTTGCTATTTGGTTACCGTTGTATATTTAATAGAAACAGTTGATTGTTATGATTTATTTACAAGGAGGCGATTAATATGAAATATAAAAAACCAACAAGAATCATAATTGTACTAATGTTACTATTAAGCTTAAATGCATGTGGTATAAAAAACGAGAGCAGAGTTATCACTAAACAGCCGGGAGGGTCAATTACAGTAATCGATAAGGGCGATAAGAAAACACAGGAGCCAATTATATCAGTTGAGAAAATCGAACGACTTTCAAATGTTGAGATATCGGATTGGCTGGACGAGGATACTGTAATTGTATCCAAAGATAATGATACTTTGGGCAAGATGACCCTATCAGAGTTAAAGGATACTTATCCCAAGAGCTTGTATTATTATAATATTAAGACCAAAGAATATAAGTCAATTAAGGAACAAAAGAATGTATATCTGGGAGGAGCCACTCTATCTGCAGATAAAAAGTATCTGTTATATTCAGAGTATGTCCTGGGTGATCCTGCTTACTACGTAATGAATCTTAATACCAAGGACACCTTTGGTATTATGGGAAATGATATCGGTGGAGCTAAGAGTGCCGTATGGTTTGGGAATGAAGTAGCAGGTGCGTCATACAAAAATGGTGCATATCTGGCGAGTGTATCCGGAGATATCTCGGTGCTAGGTGGTCTGAAGGATGAATCAGTCTTTATCCTTCGAGTAACAAAGGACAATGTTTACTATAATACGGAAGATGATACTTCCTTAATTAAGATGAATCGTACCACAAGGGAGAAAACAAAACTTAATCTAAAGAATGTATTTAATGTCGTTCTCTCTGATGATGAAACAAAAATGCTGGTGATTCAAAGTGACAACACAAAAAATACTCTGTTGCTATGCAATCTTGATGGCAGTAATCAGGTAAAAATTGCAGAAGGCACTGATATTGGCGGCGTTTCCTGGTCAGCAGATCAGAGAATGATTGCTTATAACGTCAAAAGTGATGGAACAAATGCAAAAGTGAGCGGACTTTATGTATACGATATCCTGACTGCAAAAGTCACACAAATAGCAGTAGATGTCCAAAATGCATCCACTTGTTGGAGCCCTAAGGGAGATAAATTAATGTTTACACAGTGGAATGGTGATGTATATGACAGTAATATTGTTTATTTAAAATCATCCATTCAAAAGTGATCATGGGAACTCTGGATGCGGAGTATCTCCAAAAGAAAAAGTAGATAACTATTCAGAACCTCTCAGGACGTTTGTCTTGGGAGGTATTTGTATGCACTTATGCTGAATTATGGTAAAGTAAGTTAGAGAGGGTAAACCAACTAAGCAAAATAAGTGGGGATAGATACTATGAATAATAAAAATAATAAAAACGAGGCAGCCAAAGGGTGGATGTTTATTAAATGATCGGGCATGTCCTACGAGTTCGACCTGTTAGGCTAAAGTTTAAGGTCGATTACTTTGACAAGTATACTACTTTGGATTTGAAACCAATATCTGAGATGTAGGGCTTATATCAAAAACTGTAGTGAAATATTCGATGTATATAGTACTGGGAGAGGGTATTACATATGTGATTATTGGCGACTTGAATAAAGAACAGGCGGCAAAATTATCTTGTTATTATAACAAGAAGTAAGAATTGGGTATGCAACGGTTCGTTGCGGAATTTCCAAGGCTAAAGGGTAGAATTATTATATAAAATGATATAGTATTAATTCGATAAGGTAAAAGATTTATTACATATGGGGAGAAAATTGTATGAGCTTTGGAACTAAAATGGCGGAACAAAGAAAAAAACAGGGTATTACACAGGAAAAATTAGCTGAACAACTAGGGGTAACACGTCAGACAATATCGAAATGGGAATTAGATCAGTCTACTCCGGATATAAATTATATTAGTCAGCTTAGTGATATTTTTTCTGTAACAACTGATTATCTTATTAAAGAAAAGTTTCAGGATAAGGATACATTTGTGCAAGGAGAGATGGAGAGTAAGCAAACAATTTCTCGGATGGAAAAAGGTCTAACTCATTTGCAAATCTGTGGAGTTTTATTAGCTGTAATTGGAGGAATTTCATTTGCTTTAGGATTATTTTTTGGACCTTATAATGGAGAGTGGCTATTAGGAATTGCAATAGGAATACCGATTATTATTATTGGGATAGAAATGATTATTGTAAAAAAGGCAGTATTACTGACTGTTATATGGACTGTTTGGATATTTTTCTTCATTTCGACTGGTCTTAATGTTATACTAACTGGAAGAGTTCTTTCGGTAAATATATTTACGGTGTCTGGTATCATTAAGATTATCTTACTAATTGGATTTGTGGCGTTGATAATTAATAAATTCCGTAATACTCGTAAGTTTTAACCTCAAAAAAAGAGAATTATTGATTTATATAGATTGGATTCATGAATGATAGCTTGTTTAAAAGACTCCAGGGAGTTTATTCTCAGGGAGTTTTTTTATGCATCGTGAAGTAATCATCTGAGATGATCTAACATTAGCGGAGCGAAGGTGAGGTTGTGTCTTACGATTCGCAAGTAATTGGGTGTTGTTGAGATAAGTTTCAGGATGTATGCCTTGGAAAATTTTTATATTTTTTGAAAATAGTTGTAACATTTTGCGTTTTGCTGTTATATTTATTGAAGTGGATTCAATATTATATAAAATCATGCAAGAGATAGAAAAAGATTCAAGTAGCCGAATATTGACTAAAAAATCCTGTCTATAGATACATAGGGCACTATTAGATAAGAGGAGGGAGTACATGGAGGATAATCAAATTGTAAAGTTGTATTGGGATCGCAATCAGCTTGCCATCGAGGAAAGTAGAAAGTCATATGATAAATTACTCAAACGCATCTCAATAAACATATTGGCGAGCTTCGAAGACAGTGAAGAATGTGTAAATGATACATACCTTAACGCTTGGAATGCTATTCCACCACAAAAGCCAAATAGCTTGGCTGCATATCTAGGACGCATTACCCGTAACCTGTCCATTAATCGTTGGCATGAATATCATGCAAAAAAGCGTTATAATGGAGGTGTTGTTTTACTTTCTGAACTATCAGATTGTATTCCGGCGTCAAATTCAGTAGAGGATGAGATTGAAACGGAAGAATTAACACAAGTAATCAATAATTGGCTACGAACATTACTGGAGGAAGACAGAATTTTATTTCTTAGAAGGTATTGGTATTGTGAAAGTGTAAAAGTATTGGCGAAGGAGTATTCCACAACACCTAATAAACTGGCTGGGCGCATGTTTCGATTGCGTATAAAACTAAAACAAACTCTAGAAGGGGAAGGGATTTGTCTATGAAAGAGAAGAAAATATTCGATGCTATTACTAACGTTGATGATGAATTAATTGAAGATACAAGAAAGCATATAACCCCAAAAACGAAAAAGAGAAGTATGAAATGGGTGGTTGTAGCAGCTAGTTTCATTATTGCTGTTAGCGCAGGTCTGATTGGGTTAGGAATTACCAAGAATCCAAGTAATAGTAATACTCCTGGGAAGCAAATCATGGCAGCAGTTTTTCCAAAAGCCTATGCATATGGAGATACTGACCCTAGGCTTGATGAAATGAATGGAAAACCAGTGAAGGAGTCTTTCCTAAAAGCAGTGAATCAATTTGCATATAAAACGACCGCAGACATAATTGCAAAGAATTCAGGTAATATCAACTATTCTCCGATATCACTTTATTATGCTTTGTCCCTAGCATCTACAGGCGCGAATGGAACTACGGAATCGGAGATGCTCACTTTGCTAGGGGTTGATTCGAAAGAGGAGCTATCGTTACAATGTAAAAACCTTTATTATCGCTTCTTCTTTGATAATAAAATTGGAAAGCTTAGACTTGGTAATTCTCTTTGGATGGATAAAGGTATCGTATGGAAAGATCACTTTATTAACAATGCTGCTAAAAACTTATACGCATCAACATTTAGTGTTAATTTTAAAAACAAGAATACTTCAAAGTTAATGTCAGATTGGGTTTCTGAGAATACAGGTGGAACAATCAAACCCCATATCAAACCGGATCCAATGCAAGTATTATCGATTATGAATACAATATACTTCTACGATCAGTGGGATGATGAATTTGATACAGCGTTAAATACGAAAGATGCATTTCACTTAACGGACGGGAAAACAGTAAATAGTGATTTTATGCATATGACCCATATTAGCCATGGGTTTATAAAGGGAGAAGGATACGTACGTTCTGATCTTAGTCTGAAGAATAATAACAGAATGGTGTTTATCCTACCGGATAAAAACGTTTCTGCACGCGATTTACTGTCTTCCCCAAAAAAAATTCAGACAATGTTTGAAAGCGAAATAAAAGATTATGGTAAGGTTGTTTGGACTGTCCCCAAATTTAAATTTGGATCCGATTTAAATCTAAATAATACATTAAAGACCTTGGGAATTAAATCAGCATTTGGGAAAAATGCGGACTTTTCAGGTATAACTGATTCACAAGTTGGCATATCAAGTGTACGCCAACAGACGCATATCGGTATCGATGAAAAGGGAGTAGAAGCAACAGCATTTACACAAATAGATATGGCTGGGGCTGCTATGCCAAAGGACACGATTGAAATGAATTTGAATCGTCCATTTATCTATGGGATTCTTACCAATGACAATACCCTATTATTCTTGGGCGTATGTGAAAATCCTACTGATTAATTGATGGGTGCAATATAAGATTAAAAATGTCGTTTTACTTTTTATAAGGACTTATGGAACATGGAGGATGAAGATGGATGATTAATGAAAGTATATCAAGGAAGCGAAGGAATACAAATCAAAACGAAAAACATTACTTGCAAAATATGGAGTAGCAGCAGCGGTACTGGTTACAGTATTCTTAGGTTTTGCAGTTTATGTTATGCCACATATTAGTCATAATTCATATACTTCAGATGATCAAAAGCGAACAAATTCATTGGATAACAGTAAGTTAGCAGAAAACGAAGCAGAAGAAAGAGTAGATTGATAAAAATGGAACCATATTATTATAGTCATATGAATAAACAACAGCAAAGAATATACCAAGTTATCAAGAGTGGACTAGAGGTATATTCACAAAGTATTGATGTTCAAAGAATTGATGGAACAGAGTTGAGTGAAATATTTCACAAGTTAAGATTGGATTGTCCGGAGATGTTTTACGCTTCAACGTTTCGTTATTCTTTCTACGAGGATTCCACTCTGGTAAAGATAAAGCCGGTCTACCTGTTTGAAAAGAATAAAATTAAAGAACATCAGAAGGCAATGAGCGTCCGGGTTGAGAAGCTTACACGAGTCGTAAAAGATAAAAATGACTGGGAGAAGGAGCAATATATCCATGATTTTATCTGCGAAAATGTGACTTATGATAAGTTGAAGAAACAATATTCCCATGAAATCCTAGGTCCATTGGGTCAGGGGGTCGGTGTATGTGAGGGAATCGCGAAAGCCGTAAAAGTACTTTGTGATAAGCTTTCTATTCCGTGTATTGTTGTGATATCCGAGAATAATCCGGAAAAGAATATCAAATATCGTCACGCATGGAATGTGATACGAATTAATGGAGTATGGTATCATATCGATGCAACGTTTGATAATACATTAGGGAAAAAAGAAGTGAGATATGATTATTATAATTTGGATGATAAAAGTATCTTTAAAGATCATGAACCAGTGATCTACAAAGTTCCTGTGTGCAACGAAGGGGATCATTTTTATTATAAAGAGAAAAAGCTTTCCTTCACTAAGCTGGAAGAGGTAGCAAAGCGCTGCCAACAAGCAATTAAAAAGGGAAAAGGACTAACCTTTCATTGGAGAGGTGGATATCTCACAAAAGTAGTGATGGAGGAAATGCTACATATTATAGCAGGGGTAGCAAAGGAAAAGAACATGCACAGCCAGGTATCGATAAACTGGCCACAGGCAGTCGTTCGTGTGAAATACATACAGGAACAGATAGAAGATACAGTGAAGCTGGAAGATGCATATGAAGAAGAGAATGATGCGGTATCATAGAATAAAGCCCAGAGACTCCAGGGGATTCACCCCTGGGGTTCTTTTTTGTGGTACAATGCAAATGACACCTTACTATAGCAATCTACGGATGGGACATGCTTAAGGCTAAACTGCTATATTGTTGTAACATTTTTTTCTTTATATTGTTATATTACTATAAGCGCTACCTATGTAAAAGGAGACAGATGTGTCATTAGTATGTTTAAATACATGGCAAAACAAAAAGCATTTAATAAAACGATAAAAAGTGGCTATTCATCAAAACATTATAAGGAGGTCGCTGACAATGTTGCGAAAAATGGACTAAATATTTACGGGTTTACGGTTGTAGCTCAAAAAAGTGAGCTAATAAAAATCAGCAACGAAGATGGGGTGTCTTATATTTATACAATACCGTCACAATAGGGAAATCAAGATTCTTGGTTAAATCATAGGGATGGATGTTTAAGTAAGTAGTGATGCCTATACTAAAATAGCTAAATAATTCTCTAAATACTCTAAGCATATTATATGACAGAATATATATTAAAAGGAGGTTCCAAAAGGTTACTATGTAAGGGATATAGACAGATATGGCAACAAATGTTAAGATAAATGAGATCGGATTTGCCATAATAGGGGGAGGTTTCATCAATGGATGTATTATTAATCATAGCACCTATCATAATTGTAGTTCTTGCTTTTTATCAGATACTGCTGCCAATGAAGCAGAAGAGATTCTCAGTTATAAATAAATTAATATGTATTCTTGCATTGATTGTTTTGGTTAGTGGATATCTTACTTCATTTAATAATTATCAAACAATTACTTTATCATTTGTATTAATAGGATTATCAGTCATATTTAGTACAATAATAAAAAGATAGTAGGAGGATATTCATGTATGCAAGATAAAACATTAAATCAGATGGACCCTATCTTTGAGACATTGGGGTTGTTGTTAGTCAGTTACAATCTGGAAGAAGTAAAGAATGAGATGAAAAAGCTACTCTCTGATATGGGATTTGATAAGGAACACTTTTACTCACAGAATTTCAAAACATATGATAAATATGTTCAAATCTTTCTAAAAAACAGAGTCGAAAGTAAGGAAACAAGTGACTTTTTTAATGAAAAAGATTCAAATTACATTACCATACTTCTGTCTCTTATTGTTGAAAACAAAAATTGGTTTGAGTCACAGGATCTTATAACTGAAGAAGAAATTAATTCTCAGATTTTTTATATATGCAAAGCAGTTTTAGAGGACGAGACAGATATGGAGAGCCCGAAATCTCTGGATGAGATTGTGTCTTTTTTGGATAATAGTGCTCTTGAGTCAGAAGCGAAATGGAAATTGCTTCGCATAATGCAGAATCCTATCAAACATATAAAACAGATTATTGACATAATAAATTCCAATATGAATAGTTATCATAAGGCTGTGAAAGAGATTGCCGGATCGTTGGAAAAGCTACTTAATCAGTATAATATGATGGAGATAAAATCCGGGGATAAAAGATTTTATGAAGTTAAGAAGGCATTTACAGAATCGGCAGTAGTATATCCATCTCTAGCTTTTCCGTTATCACAGATGTTATTTGAAAATAGTTGTTACTATGGATTGCTTTGTGAAAAGATAGTAAAGAACGGAAAAATACGTAATAACTCCAAAGAATTGCTACTTCTCAAATTGAAAGCATTAAGTGACAATAGCAAACTGGGTATTATTGCTTCGCTCAAAGTAAGTCCAAAGTATAATTTGGAAATAGCACAGCAGCTGGGGTTAACAGCTGCAACCATGTCCCATCACATGACTGCACTATTAAACTGTAATTTAGTAGGAATCGAGAAGAAAGATGGTAAGGTATACTATCATTTAGAAAAGGAAAATCTGCAAGAGTTAATCAAAGAGTTGGAAGAGACATTGTTATAATATTATAAGTGGATTTTACAAAGTTCCCGGCATATACCGGGAATTTTTCATGTCGATAATTAGATATACATCTAACATAGTTGACTTTAATAAAATAATAATATATGATAAAGACATAACTAATTAGATATATGTCTAATATATAGGAGGGATTATGAAAGTTTATCTTAAGCAAAATAAATTAATCTTAACCATTACGTTGTTGCTCAATATTATTAGCTCTGTAGCAGCGGTGTTTCTTGCAAAGATTCTTCAAAAAGTAATTGATGTTGCGATCAACGGCAGTATGTCTGCATTTCAGAGAGTATTGGTAATAACAATCCTCTATATCATCGTACTGGGTATCATTAGTTTCCTATATTCGTTATGCAGTAAGTTACTTATTAGGAATTTGACGAGAATGATAAGGCAAAAAGTATTTTACGGGATAATGAAGAGAAATATCAGAGATTTTGCAAGCGTCAATACTGCGGATTATATTTCTGCATTTTCCAATGATGTTAAATTAATAGAGGAGAATTATATCGTGCCGGCTTTAATGGTATTGCAGTATGGAGTGATGTTTATCGTAACTCTTATATTGCTCTTTGATATCAGTCCGTTCATTGCGTTATGCTTAATTGGTTGCATGATAGTTATGTTCGTTGTTCCTGGGCTTATGGGATCGTCTTTGCAGGCAAGGCAGGAGAAGGTATCAAAACAATTTTCCACCTTCACCACTAAGCTAAAAGACTACTTTTCCGGTTATGAGGTAATCAAATCATTTCAGGTAACCCATCATATAAAGAATGAGTTTGTGAATGAGAATGATAAGGTAGCTAATGCATCTTATGGAGCGGATAAATTATTTGCGATAAATGAAAGCGTTTCCGAAATATTAGCTTATCTTACCCAATTCTCCGGCTTGTTTATTGGTGCGTATCTTATTATAAATGGAAAGATAACCGCGGGTACGCTAGTGGCTTTAATTCAACTTTCTGCTACATTTGTAAGTCCGGTAATGATGATTTTGCAAAGCATACCCAAGATTAGCAGCATCGTCCCGGTTATTAAGCGAATAGGGGAACTTGCTGATTATCACGATACATCTTGGGAAGGAACACGGGAACCATCATTTAGGAAGCAAATCGTAATCCGGGATTTATCTTTTGCATACGAGGGAGAGAATTATGTTCTGATAAATACCAATTTAATTCTGGAAAAAGGTAAGAAATATGCACTGGTAGGGAAGAGTGGATGTGGAAAATCGACTTTGGTTAGAATATTAACTGGAACGTATTCATCCTTTACCGGGGATCTTACATATGACGATCAAAATATACGGGATTTAAAAATCGAGGAGATTCAAAATATGGTTTCGATCATTCATCAAAGCATCTATATGTTTGATGACAGTATTAAGCAAAATATATGCTTATATGATGAATTTGATAAGGAGGATCTAGAAGATGCTATTACTACAAGTGGGGTGAAGCTGTTCCTCGAACGAATGTCAGAGGGACTTTTGACTAAAGTTGGAGAAAATGGATCAAATCTATCAGGAGGACAGAGGCAACGTATTGCGGTGGCAAGAGCATTAATCAGACAAAAACCAATCCTAATCCTTGATGAAGGAACATCAGCTATCGATATGCAGACCGCTTACGATATTGAAAGTAATCTTCTCTATATAGGAGATTTGACGTTGATTACCATTACGCATAATCTGAATGAAGATTTATTGGCACAATATGATCAGATTATATATATGGAGGAGGGTACTATTGTTGAGAAGGGTAGTTTGAATGAACTGTTATCTAGACAAGGTGGATTTTGCGATTTTATAAATATCATGAAGGAGTAATAATAGAGCATTAGTAGATTTTCTGTATTTGTAATTAAATGTAATGAGTGCTATTATGTAGTTACTAGAATTTCTTATCCATTGAGAAAAATGAAATGGAAGAAAGAATATTGGATAGAAGTGATAAATACACTAATTTTATTTATAGTATTGATATTAATGGTGATATTGCTGAGAAGAAAAAGCAAGAAATTATCGCTTTAGCGGAGAACTGCCCGGTAAGAAAAACATTATCGAAAGATTTGATTTTTACAAGAAAATAGTGGATGGCATAGATATTTAGCCTTGTGATACATTGATAACAACTAAAAAATACTTCCTTGGGAGGAAATCTATATCGAATGAAGATTGAAAGATTACTTGCAATGACTAATTATATGCTTTCGCATAAAAGAGTAACAGCGCAGACCTTATCATCACGCTTTGAGGTGTCGACCAGAACAGTGATGAGGGATATTAACACGCTTTCCTTGGCGGGCATTCCGGTGGTAACCTATTATGGTGCTGACGGCGGTTATGAAATACTGGACTCATATAAAATGGATTATCAACTTGTGAATGAGAACGATCATTCGTACATTCTTACCGCTTTGCAGGGCTTGCAATCAGTCATAGATGATAAAGATTTGAATGCTACTTTGGAAAGAATGCAGGCGATAGCTCCGGATTGTAATTCTGATATGGTGTTGGATTTTGGTGTGCTCAAGGAAAAAAGTAATATCAATGAGAAATTGATCCTGTTACAAAGAGCGATTAACACGAGGCAGAAGGTGAAGTTCACATATACGAATGCGGATAACAAAGAGCAAGAGCATGAAGTAGAGTCGGTAGTTACCATGTATAAATGGTATAATTGGTATCTATTATGCTACTATCCTAAATATGAAGATTTCCGAATTTTTAAATTAGTGAGAATGGGAGAACTTACTCTTACAGGACAGAAAAACAGCAAGTTACATAATGTGTCAGAGGCGATCAGGAGCTGGGAGCAGAGTGAACAGGAGCAAAAGAATATCAGAGTGCTATTATTGTGCAATAATAGCGTAAGGGTAAAGTGCGAGGAGTACTTGAGTGGAAGAATTATTGAAGAAAGAGAAGATGGAGAATTCCTATATGAGATGGTAGTACCAGAAAAGGAACATTTTTGGTATGGGACATTAATTGCTTTGGGAAATCAGGTGAAAGTAATTGAACCACCGGAATTAATTAAAAAAGTAGTTACAAATTGCAACGAAATATTAAAACAATACGAAGAAGTGTGACATATAGGTGTCACACTTCTTTTGCTATATTTAGAGTGTAGTAGGTAGAGACTTTACAATAGTTTCGGGGTACCGTAATGGTTAAGAACAATAATAAAGCAGATGGAGGAGTTATGGCGATGAGTAGTATTATTCGAACAAATGTGAATGAAGAGTTTGCATATTCAGGAATTGTAGAGGCGGGGGACTTTGTATTTCTTAGTTTTTGTGTGGGCAATGTAGGCTCCTCGGTTGAAGATCAGGTTCATGGAGCGTTAAATGATATGGAAAGTCGACTGTCAAAGATAAATTTAACCCTGAACCATGTGATAAAAATCGATGTCTTGCTAAAGGATGCCTGGAATATTCCGGTAATGGAGAAGGTGTTCAAAGAACGCTTTAAGGGTGTTTACCCTGCAAGAAAGACAATTCAGACTGAGTTTGCACATATAGGGGGACCGGATGGCTTGCATGTTCAGATTGATGCGATTGCATATAAGAAATAATATATAGGATAAGGAGTAATTGATGTTTCCTCTCAAGATATGACTCTTGAGAGGTTTTTTATGTCCTTTGTAATAATGAAAAATTCATTAGAATAGGATTGACATTAAATGGTATATGGTATATCATGTTATTAACAAAATGATAATAACAGAAACGTAATAATATTTGTAAGAGGAACTCTTGTAGCACATAGTTATTTCTATACAAAAAAGACAGATCAGGAAAGAGTAGGGTGCCATATGAAGCATTTGTCAAAAGAGAAAAAAGGAACATTTTTAAGAGCATCTATCAGTGATGTATGTAATTTTTCATGTCAGTATTGTGCAACAGACCTTGGAATGGAGAATCACACTCCGAAGTGTATAACGGCTCCTTTGTTGAGTACTGAGGATTATGTAAATAATATGAAAGCGCTGGCTAAACATGGTTTTGAAACAATATCATTTACAGGAGGGGAACCGTTTCTATCAAAAGAAATTGGTAAGATTTTTGTTGGATGTAGACCACTGTTTAAAACAATGGAGATTACAACGAATGGAACAAGGCTGCTAGAGAATATAGAACTTGTTAAAAAGTACATTGATGTATTAAAGATTTCAATTGATGCAGTTGATAGTGATTTAAGGGTTGCGATTACGAAAAGTACACATTCAGTAAATACTTTGGATGTAATAGAGGAATGTTGCAAAGCTGGTATTAAAACAATCGGATTTAATTTTGTATACATGAAACAGAATGCGGAGGAACTGTCAAAGCTTGTGGAATTTGCAAACCGACTAAAGGATGAGTACAAGACAGATATCTATATAAGTGTGTTAGATTTATATTATTCGCAAGGAACAAGAGAGTTTTGGAAGGAACAATTCGTCAATTTGGAGCATCTAAGGCAGGATTTGATAAGAAGAGGGATTACGGTTAATCATAGAATTCGAGTTGGATGCGATTCTTATAACTGTGTATGGAACGGTGTGGTAGTTAATATGAAGGATAGTATATCCTGTACACATAGAAGTTCTATGTGCGGGCAGTGTAACGAATACTGTCAGGAAGGAATCTATAGCTTGAAGCACTCAGCAAGCGGATGGATCAGTACATGCCCATCCAATAATCCGGAGCTTGGGGCATTATTATTGGGAGATAGTGACCATGATACAATCGATAAATATATCGATATACTAAATGATATTTCAAGAGTTGATTATACAGGAAAAGAATTCTTTATAAGAAACAATTTACAGGAGGTGTTAGGGGATGATGGTGATGAAGCATTTGCAGAAGAAAGAAGTGTTAAGGTGTCTTGAGTTAACGAATCAGATTAAATCAGCTGCAAGAAACTACTTTGAGGAAAATGAATTTGTTGAGATTGATACTCCCGTGCTTGCGATGAAGAATGGCGAGTTATATAATCCCACCTTTGATGTGGAGGTGGATGGGGATTATCTTAGTCTGGTGGATTCACCGCAAATATATAAGATGCTACTAATGTACGGAGGGTATGATCGATATTATCAGTTTGCCCACTGTTTTCGACCGATTGCACACGAGATTAGTAATAATACAAGAATATGTGAGTTTGTACAGATTGATACAGAGATGAAGGTGAATAATCTGGATACCCTTATAAATACTGCAAAATCATTACTTGAAGAGATCCTTTTAAAACTGAATAAAAGGGCGAAGTTTCAAGTCTTGGATGGAATAACTTGTAGAAATTTATTTGGAAATGAGATGAAACCGGATTTAAGAGAAAGTGAAGATGAGATATCAATTGTAATAATTAAACATATGCCGCTAACGAATGGGGAACTAACAGCAGAGCATTTAATCATGCCATCGCATCACATATTTGCTAAGCCATGTGAGTTTAAAGAGGATTGCAATTTGATGGATATTACAACGGAGTCCTTTGATATAGTGATGAACGGGATTGAAATTGGTGGCGGTGATATGCGAATTATGGATGTTCTGATGCAAGAATTAATGATGGATAAGTTTGCTGTTGATAAGGAAAAGTATAGATTTTATCTAGACGAATTGGCTGAGTATAAAGGTGAACCAATCGGTGGATTTGCATTAGGACTGCAGAGAGTGGTTATGGCATTAACAGGGGTGGAGAATATAAGAGAAACATTAGCATTTCCGAATTGGAAGTAGTGTGAATTACTAAAAACATAATTCACACCTCGAAGTTTGTGCCTGTGAAATCCTCGGCACAAACTAACACAGAGGGAAGGTATGTTAGTCTATATAGAAACTGAAGTATGGTAATGGAGGTAAATTATAGTGGATAATAAGAATAAGAAGTATATTCCTTGTAATATGGAGGAGCAGAAGTTTTTGGACAACTACAACCCAGACGAGTATGCGCATGTGTCAGTAACAGTAGACGCTGTTGTGCTTGGTGTTATGAAAAATGTGAGTGATAATTATAGAAAGCTTGATAACCAGTTATTAAAAGTTCTTCTTGTAAAACGTGATGAGTATCCTTATAAAGGTTATTATTCCTTACCAGGCGGATTTGTATCGCAGAATGAGACGCTTGAGGATACCTTAGAAAGAACGCTGCTTGATAAGACAGGCTTGAAGGGAATATATAGTGAACAATTATATACGTTTGGTGATGTTAACCGTGATCCGCGAATGAGAATAATCAGCTGTGCTTATATTTCCCTTCTTGAGATAGGGAAAGCCAAGGTGAATGGAGCTGAGTGGTTTGACATAGAAGAATTAAATAATTTATCGTTAGCATTTGATCATAACTTAATCGTAGAAGAGGCGATAAAACGGATTAGAGGTAAGATTAATTACACAGATATCATTTTTAATATGATGCCGGAGGAATTTACAATTAGTGAGCTACAGGAGGTATATGAGATGATACTGGGTGAAAAATTACTTGCTCCGGCTTTTCGAAGAACGATAGCGGATAAAATAATGGACACCGGGAAAATGACGAGTAATTCGGGACATAGACCCTCAAGGATTTTTGTGAAAAGATAAGATGTTGATAGGAAAGAGCTAACATTTATTCTTGGTTATGAACTCTATCAAAAATTCCTTGAAAAGCTTCGCTGAGGAAGACAAGTCTGTGCTTTTTTTCCATCCTAGATAAATTGTTCTGTGGCAGGGTTTTTCTTTGGCTCTTAAAACAGAGATATCCTCCGCTTTGATAACGGTGGAGTGCGGGACAATCGATATCCCTAGGCCGGCACTTACAAAGCCGATAACCACCATGCTATTATCATTGGGTTTAAGAATAGACTTGGGTGTTAAGCCGTGAGTTTCATAAAAAGTAGTTACCTTCGCTTTGATTTTCTCTGAGTAAAATATAAAATTCTCATCCTGAAGAGCGAGTAAGGATACCTCAGATTGATTAGATAATGGATGACTTTTGGGCACAATAATTACAAGCTCATCCTGTTTTACCGGGAGGGATTCAATATCTCGAATCGAGATGTTATCATCAATATCGTCATATAAACCTAAATCAAACTGTCCATTCGCCAAACCTTTTACAATGTTATCTATTCTTTCCATGCAGTATTCAAATTTGATATTGGGATAGATATCCAAGAACTCACCAACCGCTTCCGGTATCAGTCGGGTTCCTGTGGTGTAGAGAGAAGATATGGATATCGTTCCGCTATCAGGATTAATCATCTCATTCAGTTCTTTAATTCCGTATTCTATTTCGCCCAATGCAGCTTCTGTTCGTTTAAGAAATACGCTTCCGTAACGGGTCAAGCGAATATTTCGTCCATGTTTTTCGAATAATGGTACTGTTAATTCTTCTTCCAGTTTGGACATTGCCTTGCTTAAAGCAGGTTGTGATACCGATAACTTGTCTGCAGCTTCGGTAAAGTTCTCAGTTTCTGCTATGGTTTTAAAATATTCTAGCTGCTGCCAGTTCATATTACATCCTGCTTTCTTGTGATAGTTTGATATATGTGTATGTCCAATCTATAACTTTTAGTTATTGAAATGATGAAAAGAATTATCTGGACTCAAATTGAAAATACTGTTATTATGACGTAGAATTCAAAAATCATACAGTTACTTATGAACTAATTATAAAACATATTTATAGATTAGTCAAAATGAGACTTATGGTTGCAGCACAATGTTTGACATAATTTTATTATTTGAAAGGAGATTGTATATGAACGAAGTAATTCAGAACATTTTAACAAGAAGGAGTGTTCGAGCCTTCACAGAGGAGCAGATATCGGATGAAAATTTAAATACAATTTTAGAAGCAGCAAAATATGCTCCTAGCGGAATGGGAAGACAAGGATGGCATTTCACTGTTGTACAAAATAAAGAGAAAATGAATCAATTAATCGCTACAGTGAAAGAGCTGATGCAAAAATCAACCGAAGAACGTTTTATAAAGATGGGAAGTAATCCGGATTTCAATCCATTTTATAATGCACCAACCACAATCATAACTTCGTATGATAAAAATTCAACAACAGTGGAAGCAGATTGTGCGGTTGCACTTGAAAATATATTTTTAGCAGCACATTCCCTTGATATCGGCTCTTGCTGGATTCATATATTATCTTACTTTGGAAGGGATCCTAAAGTAAGAGGTATGTTGACTGAGTTAGGAGTTCCACAAGATTATGAGGTTTCCGGTTCTGCTGTATTAGGATATAGCAGTAAGCAGCTCCCTGCGGCATCACCGAGAAAAGAAGGAACAGTTAATATCGTCAAGTAAAGTGGCATAGTACAGTATAGATATATTATTTGGCACCCTTATATCCACAACGCTAAGATGTGGATATAAGGGTGCTTTTTATACACAACACGAAAACAAGGATATAAACCTTGCTCTTAAGTCCTTTTTACAATAATATGGTTGACTTTTCCATTATTAATCATCTATAATAGTATGTATACTTACTATATGCATTTTATATGGGTAAATAAGGAGTGATAATGTGGAAATTAAGAATTCATTAGGGTATATGCTCGGTGCCAGTACCAGACTTATAAAGAGAAGAATGGATAAAAACTTAGAGGATTATGGAATAACTACCTCACAGTGGGCAGTATTAAAGCTCTTGGCTGAGCAGGAACAATTAACACAAAAGCAAATAGCGGATGGACTATCCAGTGATAAGGCTACTGTAGGGGAAATCATTAAATTGCTTAATAAAAAAGGCTATGTTGAAAAGGTTATTAATAGCATAGATAAACGAGCTTTCATTATTAGATTGACGTCTAAAGCAAAAGTTATTGTGAAAGAGTTAGAAAGCAAAGGTACTTTTGTTAATGAAAAGGCATTAAAAGGATTTAACACTGAAGAGACGGAGCAGTTAAGGAATATGTTAAATAGGATTATAGCTAACATGAGTGGGGAGGTAATAAATTGAGTTGGGGACAAGAAATATTAAGAGCATTCTTCCTTGCCTTCGGAATGATGCATATACTAACAAATGGTTCGTATTTATTACGAGAGGGTGGGCTTGAAACTGCTCGAAAGCAGCATGGCGAATTACCCAAGAACTTAGACAATAGGAAAATTAAAATAAAAGTAATGGCGATGCTTATCACAGGAATTTTATTTTTTGGGAGTGCATTGATTAGTTATTTGTTTCATGATTATATGAGAAATCTATTTGTTATAAGCGCTAGTTTATTTGCTGTATACGCTATCATAGAAGCTCTTTATTATAAGTATTGGAAGACGTATGGATTTGCGTTTGTTTCGGTAGTTTTATTAATTGCATGTATCATGGTATAGAGCTTAGATAAGAATTGCAACTTCAGGTGGCACAAGTTATTTAGGCAGCACATGGAGGTTGGTGTACTTCTTATATCACATGCTCGGCTATGCAGATGCTTGCATCCTGCCACTAGATTTTAGCACAACTGTTTCAGAGATTATCACTCAAGTAGCTCATAAATATGCAGTCATCACAATGGAAGATCCATTTACGGCGCCGTTCACATTGATACCGAATGCGTATAAAACATTAATGCGATATATGGATGTAAATGGACTAAAGAACAAGCAAACGAAAGATGTTTTATCGTGTTTTGAAAAAGAGTATGAGAAAGATGGCATCACTTATATGGACATTTTTATATCTATTGACTAGATCGTTCACTGCTTTTATCATTCTTATTTAACAAAACAGTATTACTGAAATCTTTTAATAACTGAATAAGAAATTGCAACTCGGAAGAATCATAATTTATCAAAAATGCATTTATCATTAAATTAGCTTCTTCATGCATCGTTTGATGAAGGTAAAAAAGTTCTTTGCCAAGTGGTGTTATAGTAAAAATTGATTCTTTTTTATTATCGGGCAATGCTTCCTTTATAATAAACTCTTTTGAAAGTAGTTTAGGTATTATTTTTGATACGGTACCTTTTGGAATATTGGTGTCCTTCGATATGGTTATACTATTGACGGGCTCGAGCCTTCCGACCGCGTCAAGTACATGCAGCATAATGATTGTCATGTCACTGATTCTTTCTAGCAATACAGGATTGGTACAATGTGATAATATCCAGTGCCTTTCATCGTCCATTCCGGATGTATGCATCATAAGCAAATCAGTAAATTGTTTCTTGATCTCGTGAACAAGTTCAAGTTTATCTTTATTATTTAAAGTCTTATCGGTTTGATCTAAATTACCTATCATACGAACTCCTCTCTGATATTCAATAAACGTTATCTAAAGTATAACACAGGTTCCGCAATTTCGTAAATGAATATTGTTTCTTCGAAACAATATTGACAATTCCCCAACATGCTGATAATATGGTTTCCAAGAAACAATATTGTTTGCTACGATCGGTTTCATATAAAATATTAATTGATGAATATCAGATGAGTTCACATTTAAGGAGAAATGGTATGAGTAAATTTTTGATAAATATTGCAAAGAGAATCAAAGGAGATTTAAATAACGATTTTAATAAGTGCCTATATTGTGGTAAATGTCAAAGTTGCAGAGCGAAAGCAATTACAGTCGATCACAAAGCAAAAGTTTGGAACTGGGTTGATGAGAAATGTGTAAGATGCGGACACTGCATGGTTGAATGTTCGGCAAAAAGTTTAAGTTTTAAAAAATAATCCTGAAGTAGTGAAAAATCCACCTCGTCCATCAATATTACTTTGAATTTTTATTAAAATAGTATATGATGGAAAAGAGTTATTTTTCAAACTGCAAGGAGGAACATCATGAAACTATTTTTTATATCTGACATACATGGATCATTACATTATCTAAATAAGGCACTTGAACAATATGAGAAAGAAGCGGCAGATTATATCATTATTCTAGGTGATGAACTTTATCACGGTGCAAGGAATCCACTGCCGGAAGGATACAATCCCAAAGAAGTAGCTGTATTATTAAATTCTTATGCGGATAAAATTATAGCGGTAAGGGGGAATTGTGACTCAGAAGTAGACCAGATGGTTCTGGAGTTCCCGGTTATGTCCGATTATTCAACTATTTTATATGAAGGTAGAAGAATATTCTTAAGTCACGGACACATATACGGACCGGATCATCTTCCTATACTTAGCAGTGGTGATTTTTTTGTATACGGACATACTCATATACCGGTAGCGGAGAAAAAAGGAGATATCTATGTAATTAATCCCGGATCTATCTCCATGCCAAAAGAGAATAATCCGAATACCTATGGTATTTTGGAAGGACAAGCTTTCCAGATTAAGACACTAGACGG
Organism: Bacillota bacterium; assembly: GCA_023392615.1. Lineage (GTDB taxonomy): Bacteria > Bacillota > Clostridia > Lachnospirales > Lachnospiraceae > Mobilitalea. The sequence goes on from JAEVYT010000021.1 coordinate 81,298, forward strand.
CAATGTGTTTAAGGAAATAGTATTTTAGAAACATAGACAGTATTAATAAGATGATTGGATAAGAACAAATTTGAGGAGGGATTTTATATCCCTCCTATCTCTCGCAATTTTATAACAAGTATGGGTAACTACACTAGTTTATCACTTAAATTGAGCCAACATCAAAGATTTCTTTTAAACCACAGAAAAAGTAGTTACCTTTTTCAGCGGTAAATCGCAACATACAATAATCAGGGTCGGTTGGACCTAATGGATAATATTCTTCATCGCCATCTTTCCAAAATAATTGTTTCGTATCGTTGTCTGTAAATACTTGAATAATGCCAATAAGCATTAATCCACGGACGTCTGCATCATTGTAGAAATAAATTGATGACTTAGGATTTTTCAGCCATTGTTGTGTACGTATTGCTGATACATTTGTTGAAAACCAAAATGTTTTAATTCCATCATTTTTAATAGTATACATTTTTTTTGAATTTGGATATCCATCTTCGTCCAAAGAACAAACGATGGCATTCTTGCTATCTACTATTAATTTTTCAATGTCTTTTTTAACACGTGCATCCATTATTTTTAATCCTTTCGCATAATAAAATTTTATACAACTATAATTGCAAACTAATATATGGTAATATAATAATATATTTGCTAATAAATTTATAGCAGAAAAGAGTCGAATACATGTTGATATTTCTTGTAAGCAAAGTAATTACTTGGGTTCCGATCATCATCTGATTTCACCACTATATAAGATTATGAAATAAGACTTGATTTTTCTGTAAATTCGTATTAGGATAATATAAATATTTTAAATGCAATGAAAAGAAATAGTACATGTGATTTTGAATTCAGAGAGGGAATGGTTGGTGCGAATTCCTATGAGAATAACATGGAAGGCGTCTTGGAGCAGCGGAGTGAAATGAGTAGCTACCGACGGAGGATTCTACCGTTAACAAGAATTCGATATAAGGTTATACTTATAATCCGTATCGATAAAGAGCAGATAGATTATCTATCTGAAATTAGGTGGAACCGCGCAAAATGTCGCCCTAAGCATATGTTTTTATGCTTAGGGCTTTTTTATTTTCCTACGGCAGATCGCCCCCGGCAATAGAATCTACTAAGACACACTCTATGTTCTTGTTCAGGATTGCATTTACAATATTAATAAATATAAGAGGTGATAGCATGGCAATGAGAAATTTTGAGATGGATGAGTTAGTAAGGTATTGTAATCAGTACGGATTTATATTTCAGGGAAGTGAGATATACGGAGGTCTAGCGAATACTTGGGATTATGGACCATTGGGAACGAGACTTAAAAACAATATAAAGGATGCTTGGAGATATTATTTTATTCAATTAAGGGATAATAGCTTTGAGCTGGACTCCGATATTTTGATGAATCCAACTGTTTGGGATGCGAGCGGTCATCTAGCTGGGTTTACCGATCCCTTATTAGATTGCAAAGAATGCAACACAAGACATAGAGCGGATAATTTGATTAACGATTATAACAATGATGCAAATGTAGATTCTATGACGCAAGAAGAGATGGTTGAATATATTCGTGAGCACCAGATTCCATGTCCAAAGTGTGGAAAGGCAAACTATACAGATATCAGACAGTTTAATTTAATGTTTGCAACACAGAGGGGTGTTACTCAGGATAGCTCAAATACAATTTACCTTAGACCGGAGAATGCACAAGGCGAGTATGTAAACTACTTGAATGTAATCCGTTCAATGCGTGCCAAGTTACCTTTTGGAATCGGACAGATAGGAAAAGCCTTTCGAAATGAAATCACACCCGGTAATTTTACATTTCGAACTATAGAATTTGAACAGATGGAATATCAGACTTTTTGTAAGAGTGGTACGGATAGTGAAACTTATATGTATTATAAAAACTATGGAATGAAGTTTTTTGAGTATTTAGGACTTTCACTAGATAAGCTTAGATTCCACGATCATGATAAATTGGCTCATTATGCAAAGGAAGCATGTGATATCGAGTATTTGTTTCCGTTTGGATGGGGAGAAATTAATGGTACTCACAATAGAACTGACTTTGATTTAAAAAGACATCAGCAGTATTCAGGAAAGTCAATGGAGTATTTTGATGAAGTTGCCAGTGAAAAATATATTCCATATATTATAGAATCAACTTATGGATTAGATCGAATATTTTTAGCGATATTATTTGAAAACCTCCATCATGAGGAGATCGGAGATAACGATACGCGAATTGTATTAAATATTAAGCCCAGTCTTGCTCCTATAAAAGCCAATATACTGCCATTAATTAAAAAGAAGCATTCAGATCAAGCTAAGGAATTATATCTAAAGTTGAAAAAAAGCATAATGATTAACTATGATGAAGCAGGAAGTATTGGAAAACGATATCGGCGTGGTGACGCGATAGGTATCCCATTTGCAATCACGATTGATGATAATACTTTGGATAAAGGGATTGTCACAGTACGTGATAGAGATACGATGAAACAGACAGAAATTGCAATTGAGGATTTGGCGTATTTTCTTCAAGTTTCCTTGAACGAATAGCTTAGCCTGTATATATGATAATATAAGTTAGTATTATGATTGAATATTGTTACTGTTCACACCTCGACTAAAATTTTGGCAGGAGTGTGAACAGTAATTGAATATTCTCTTTAAATGAAATATTTTTACATTTTCTCTTGATATTGCATCAGTTATGTGATATATTTCATCCAATAATATAGGGAGGTAGCTGTAATGAATCAGAATCAACAAGTTAATTTGTTGAATAGGGACGACGATTTATAGCGCTTGTAACTGTGATGAATCATAGGTGCAAGCGCTTAAAGTGTTGTGCCTATGTGGATAATCTATAGTAGGAGCCACATTGGTAATTTATTTTACTAGTGCGGCTCTTTTTATATCTAAAAACAGGAGTTTATTGATAAAAGGCGGGTCTGCATAATTGAAAGCACATCAGCTTTGATAGAGAGAAAGGTTGTGATCGTATGGGATATATAGATTATGTCCTTATGGATTTAAGATTTGTATAAAAATTATAATCCAGGAGGAATGAAAGATGATAAGAAGCATTGTTGGAAATATAGAAGCGGTGGTAGAAGCCGAAGAGTTACAATATCACATTGGTGAAAAGGTTAAATTACATGGCAGTATCTATAAAATCAGGAAAATGAGTGAGTTTGCATTTGTGTTGTTGCGAACAAAAAGAGCAGTTGTGCAGTGTATATATTCCGGTGAATTTTCAAAGTTCTCATTAGAAGAGTTAGTGGAAGAAAGCTGTGTGGATGTCACAGCATATGTAAAAGAAGAGCAGCGATCGAAGACCGGGTATGATCTTCAATTACTGGAAGTCACAATCATATCAAAACCGGAGGAGCAAAGTCCGGTTGTTATCAATAATAAATATGTTGATGCATCAATAGAAACTTTACTTGATTATAGACCCATAACTCTGAGAAATGAAAGGCAGAGAGCTATATTTAAGTTACAGGAAGGAATCGTATTTGGTATTCGGGAATTCTTAAAAAAGGAAAGGTTTACAGAAATTAGAACACCCAAGATTGTATATGCCGGTGCCGAGGGTGGGGCTAATATTTTTCAATTAAAGTATTTTGAGAAGGAAGCTTATTTAGCACAAAGTCCACAGTTCTATAAGCAGATGATGGTTGGTGTGTATGAAAGAGTGTATGAAATTGCACCCGTTTTCAGAGCGGAAAAGCATGATACTTCACGACATCTGAATGAATACACAAGTGTAGATTTTGAGATGGGTTATATTCGTGGGTTCGAAGATATCATGCAGATGGAAACTAAGATGCTGCAATATGTCGTTAAGTATATCAATCATAATTACAGTGAGGAAGTTCGATTACTAAAGGTGAATGTACCAACGATCAATGAGATTCCCATGGTGAAGTTTAGCGAGGGAAAGGAAATGGTTGCGAGGAGGTATAAACGACAAATTATAAATGAAACGGATTTGGAGCCGGAAGAAGAAAAATTACTTTGCAAGTTAATTAAAGAAGAGACTGGAAGTGAGTTTGTTTTTGTCACACATTATCCTAGTAAAAAACGTCCGTTTTATGCTAAGGACAATATGGAAAACCGTGAAGAAACCTTAAGCTTTGATCTATTATTTCGAGGGGTTGAAGTAACAACAGGAGGGCAAAGAATTCATTCCTATATAGAGCAAATAGAAAAGATGGAAAACAGAGGGATGGATATCAGTCAGTTTGAAAGCTATCTAATGATGCATAAGTATGGAATGCCACCTCACGGAGGATTGGGCTTAGGGTTAGAACGCTTCACGGCGAAGTTACTGGAGCAAGATAATGTAAGATTATCGACTCTATTTCCAAGAGACTTAAACCGGTTAACTCCGTAGTACGTGAAGTGAGCAAAAAAAGTCGAGTCAATATTTCCTTGTATAATTACAATGGATTTACAAAGGAGGATCGATTATGCAGGAAATATTAAATGTGGTAGGGCTATCAAAGTCTTATCGCGGAAAACAGGCTCTAAATAACTTGTGTTTTACAGTAAAAAAGGGCGAGGTATTTGGAATACTGGGAGCAAATGGGGCCGGAAAGAGTACAGCGATTGATTGTATTCTTGGTACAAGGAAGAAGGATAACGGGACAGCCACAATCCTAGGTATGAGACCTGATAGAAACAGAAAATCACTATTTCAAAAGGTGGGGGTACAGTTTCAGGATTCGAACTATCAAAGAGAAATCAGAGTTGATGAGTTGTGTCTTGAAACCTCAGTTCTATATGATGAGGTGGAAGATTGGAAGAAGCTACTTAGGCACTTTGGAATTGCGGATCTAGAAAAAAGGATGGTGAAGGATCTATCAGGTGGTGAGAGACAGAGATTATTTGTAATTCTTGCACTTATTCCAAAACCGGATATTGTATTTTTCGATGAGATAACGACGGGGTTGGATGCAAGAGCACGCAGAGATGTATGGAAAATCTTAAAGAACAGAAAGGAAGCAGGACTTACCATCATTTTGACTTCTCATTTTATGGATGAAGTAGAGGCACTGTGCGATTATATTCTAATCTTAAAAAACGGAGAAACAGTATTCCGCGGAACGGTTCAGGAAGCATTGATTGAGAGCTCCTACGAAAAGTTTGAAGATGCTTATCTTTATTTCTCTGATGATGAGAAGGAGGAGTTGTTTGATGAAAGCATTTAAAAGACTATTAATAATTGAAGGAAGACTTTCTATTCGAGATATGAATATGATAATTTTTGCAGTTATTATGCCAATTGTTGTATTAGTCATACTAGGAGTTATTTATGGGAGGAAAGCGGCAACCATCGGAGTAGAATATACGTTCCTTGAGCAGTCATTTGGAGCTCTTTGCAGTATCGCGATTTGCGCTGGCGGGTTAATGGGGTTACCCCTTGTAATCTCAGAGTACAGAGAAAGAAAGATTTTAAAACGGTTTCATGTTACTCCCATTAGCCCACAGATGATATTAATGGTACATTTAAGTATATATGCGCTGTATTCCGCCGTATCAGTTGTGACTCTCTGGATTGTGGGGAAGCTGCTATGGGGTGTTCAGTTGAAAGGTTCAATATTTATATTTATCGCTGCGTGGCTCTTGGTTTTAATCTCAACTTTAAGCATTGGTTTATTGGTGGGCGGGGTTGCTAAAAATTCAAAGAGTGCTTCAGTGATTGCTTCTGTACTGTATTTTCCGATGCTGGTGTTCTCTGGGGCAACGCTGCCTTATGAGGTTATGCCCAAGATTATGCAGAGGGTTGTTGAGCTGCTTCCGCTGACGCAGGGAATTAGAATATTAAAAGCTACAACATTAGGTTTACCGCTTCACAACATTACAAATTCTGTTATTATTACATTAATAGTAGCGGTGATATGTATCATTGCTTCGGTAAAATTCTTTAAGTGGGAATAAAGAGAGGGGGTAAATGAATGCAGGAGAAGATTGAAACAGTTCAAAGGATGCAGGATTATATTATTAAACATTTGGAAGAGGGCATAACTTTGGCAGCGTTATCGGAGGTATCCTTTTATTCCCCATGGTACTCCCATCGTTTGTTCAAGGAATATACCGGATTAACACCGGCGGACTACGTTAGAAGAATAAAATTATCAAAGTCTGCCCTAAAGCTCAGAGATGATGGAATATCCGTTACCGAGATCGCTTTTGAAATGGGTTTTCAGAGCGTGGAAGGTTACCAAAGAGCGTTTCGGCGTGAGTTTGGCTGTAATCCGAATGAATATGCAAAGCATCCGGTTCCTATCTATTTATTTATCCCCTATGGTGTTATTTATAATGAGATTCGAAGAAATCATAAGCATATAGAGGAGGAGACAGACGTGTACGTTTATATTATTCATAAACCGGAAAGAAAAGTATTAATAAAACGAGGAATTAAAGCGGATGATTATTTTGCTTATTGTGAAGAGGTTGGCTGCGATATATGGGGACTCTTAACAAGTATCCCTTCCATCAGTGGGGAACCGGTATGTATGTGGTTGCCAAAGAGTTATCAATCGCCAGGAACAAGCGTGTATGTTCAGGGGGTAGAAGTGTCCGTCGATTATGAGGGAATTGTTCCGGAGGGATTCGATACAATTATCTTACCGGAGGCAGATTATATGATGTTCCAGGGAGAACCTTTTATGGAAGAGGAGTATTGCGCTGCGATTGACGGTGTACAGGAGGCAATTAAGCGATTTGATCCGTCAACCAGAGGATATCAGTGGGATGATGAGAATCCAAGAATTCAGCTAGAGCCGATTGGAAGTAGAGGGTATCGGGAGTTGGTTGCGGTTAAGGCAATCAAATAATTTTGAGAGATAGTTGAAGGTTGTGACTAGAATTTATATTACTGATGGTTTTAGCGATATGATATAATTGGTTATATAGAGTAATGATTGGTACGAGGTTCAACTGAATTGTTAATCACGAAATGGATTAACGGTTTTCTAAAAATCAAGAAGGAGGAAGATGTTTTATGAGAAGATATATTTTGATTGCATAGCACTGGCTATTGCAAGCTTCCTATAAATTTGTTATAGCCATTGCGAATTCCTAGAGAAAATATTTAGGAGGGCAATATGGGCTATGTAAGGGCGGAACAGATACTTCCGCTAGAAATAATTGAGCTGATACAAACATATGTAGACGGTGAAAATATTTATATTCCTAAGAAGGAAGGCTCCAGACAAGAATGGGGAGCGAATACAAGAATCAAGCAAGAACTAAAAGAGCGTAACGAATGTATTTATCAAGATTTTGAGAGAGGGTACAGCGTTGCTAAACTCGGGGAAAAATATTATCTGTCAGAAAAAAGTATTCAACGAATATTACTCCGTATGAAAAAAGAAAAGTAAGTTGATATGGATGTTGCAAAATAATTCTTATGAGTTAGTGACTTGCCTATTTTGGTAAATGATTACTCTACTTATGAATTATGTTTTGTAACATCCTTATTCTTTTTTATAATAAAGATTGAGGTTGTGATGTAAGCGTTCATTCCTCTAAAATATATGATGAATTGATTATAGGAGGAACAATTATATGACCACACCTAATTTGATTGCATAGCAGAGGCTATTGCAAATAAATTTAATTATAGTAATAGCCTTTGCATATCCGAGCTAAATTGAAGGAGATGCAATATGTGCTATGGAAAGAAATATGAATACAATATTGAACCGTTAGAATCCTACAAGGTAATTCGTAACTGTTCTGGTTGTGGAGGTAAGTCGTTATATAAAAATACGAATAATTTTCGCGTGAATGCGAATGGAAATAAGATTGATATATGGCTAATTTATCAGTGTGAGGAATGCAAACATACCTTTAATCTTACGGTGTATAAAAGAGTAAAACCCTCAGAGATAGAAATTGACTTATACGATAAATTTTTAAAGAATGATCTATCGTTATCTAAAAAGTATGGATTGGACAAAACATTATTTTCAAGAAACAGAGTTATGATTGATGATGCAAATATTTGTTACAAGATTACGCCAATGTCGGTAAATATAGTATTGAATGAAGAGGAGGAGATTTTGCAATTTAAGGAGGGAAATATAATTGTAATTAACAATCCTTATGGACTAAAGGTTAGAATAGAGAGAATTATAGCGGACATTTTAAAGCTTTCAAGAATGACCGTGCAGAGAATGGAGAAAAGTGGTAAAATCGTGATAGAAAGTGGCAATCTTAATTGGAGGGTCAAAATATACACGATATGAGGAGGCGAAGTAATTATGATAATGCGTGCTGAGCTGAAAGATTTGCAAGAGATATTAGAACTACAATATCAGGCGTACCAAAGCGAAGCGATTCTTCTAAATGATTTTCAAATTCAGCCCTTAACTCAAACGCTTGAGGAGATGACAGAAGAATATCAAAACGGAGTTTTTTACAAAGCCGTGGATGAAAACGGTAAAATTATTGGTTCTGTTCGAGGCAGAGTAGACAATAGCACATTATATATCGGTAAGCTTATGGTTCATCCCTCTTATAGGGGGCAGGGTATCGGATCTAAGCTGCTGCAACATATTGAAGCGGAGAACCCACATTTACGTAAGGAATTATATACCAGTAGTCTGAGTGAGAATAATCTCCGATTATATGAAAAGAACGGATATAAGCGGTTTCAAGCGAAACCCACGGGAGAAGGCTTTAGTTTTGTTTATCTGGAAAAGGAATAACATCCGCTATATACTTACCTTTTGGTAACTAGCTTACCTAAAAGTGCATACTTGTTAAGAAGTGAAATTCAAGTTAACTTATGTGTAAGTATATTTTAAGGAGGTTATTTATGTCAGTGTTGGATATGGCGAAGAAGCGTTTTTCTGTTCGTAAATATGCAGATAAGAGCGTAGAAAAAGAAAAACTGGACAAAATATTGCAGGCTGCTCATGTAGCACCAACGGCAGCGAATGCGCAACCTGTAAAGTTATTTGTTGTACAGAGCGAAGAAGCACATGAAAAATTAAGGAAAGCAGCGAATGTTTTTAAAGCACCGGTTGCGATTGTTGTATGTGCGGATAAGACTAAGGCATGGAAAAGACCGATGGATGGTATGATCACAACGGATATTGATGCATCTATCTTAACAGATCATATGATGCTCGAGGCTACCGAACAAGGCTTAGGCACAGTTTGGATCTGTTATTTTAAGGCTGACGTTTTAAAGAAGGAACTAGAGTTACCTGAGAATCTAGAACCCATTAATATATTAGCGATTGGTTATAGTAATGAGACTCAAGCAGATACAGAACGACATAGTAAGACGAGAATAGCATTGGACGAATTAGTAACTTATCTGTAAGGTACACGAGATAGACTATTATTCCATTCTGTTTGACTTTAAGGTTTCAAGTAAGATATAGTTGAATATAGTGGGTAACAGAGCAGTAAAATATTGAACATGTCAATGTAATAACATCTAGGAGGCAGTAATATGAAAAAAGAGATACAAGTTTTTGACTATGCAAATGTGATTCTGAATGAACTTAAGACCGGTGTTTTATTAACGACTAAGGCAGATGATAAAGTAAATTCTATGACGATATCCTGGGGTACCTTAGGAATCGAGTGGACAAATGCTATCTTTACGATATTTGTTAGAGAAAATCGTTATACAAAACAGTTACTAGATAAAAATGGTGAATTCACAATTAATATTCCATATGGTGATTACGATAAAAAAATACTGGGTGTATGTGGTACAAAATCCGGGCATAACACGGATAAAATAAAGGATCTTGGCTTAACTCTCGTGGAATCAGATGAAGTATCCGTACCAGCGATCAAGGAACTTCCACTTACGCTTGAATGTAAGGTTGTATATAAGCAAGGGCAAGTGGCGAGTGCTATGACAGAAGAGAATAACAAAAAATACTATCCTCAAGATGTAGACAGTACTTTCCATGGGGCAAACCGAGATTATCATACCGCATATTATGGAGAAATTGTTAAAGCATATATCATAGAGTAATGTGTATGCAATCAAGTATATTGGTGTTCCCAAAGTCTAAATTGACTGGGGAGCACCTTTTTTATATTATTATTTAGGATATCTATGCTAAGAAGATCAGATAACAATCGCAATCGTTTAGAGAGAATACGTTAATATCCCTACCCGGTTAAGAAAAACAATAGGTAAATTATGGTATAATAAGCCTTGACTTCGTATCTACCTTGCATTACAATATACACATACCTTGTATTGCAATATAGTAGTAAAGGAAGGTGATCTAATGGATAAAACTCAAATATTAAAAGGGATACTTGAGGGTTGTATTCTACAGATTATTGAACAGGAAAGTACCTATGGTTACGGAATATTAGAAATCTTAAAGAAAAAAGGTTTTACTGAAATTACAGAAGGTACGATATATCCACTTCTAATCCGATTAGAAAAGCAGGATGTGATATCAGCACAGCTGAAAGCCTCTCCACTAGGCCCAAAGAGAAAATACTATGCTCTTACTGAGAAAGGGAAAAATGAATTAGAAGCATTTATTAATGAGTGGAATAGATTAGAACAAAGTGTGGACTCAATTGTAAATGGAGGGAAAGGCAATGAGTGAGGTAAGAAAAATCAAGTCCAAGCTAAATAAAGAAAATAAGCAATTATATATCAAATTGTTAAATTATATCTATGCAAATGGAGTTAACACAAAAGTTTTAAAAGAGATAAAATTAGACCTTGCCGGTATGCTGTTAGAAAATCAAGAACGTGGTGAAGACGCAGTAACAGTAGTTGGTAAGGACTATAATTTATTCTGTGATGAATTAATTGGTAATTGCCCTAGAAAAAGAATGATAGATTATTTGATAGAATTTTTACTGACAGCCTCTATTGTGGTTGCGCTGGGTTTGCCATGCTTGTTTTTGATTTCATTAATAAATCCAACAGAGGACTCATTTACAAATGGATGGCTCTATATCAGCAAACCGTTTATGTTTAGCCTGATGTTAACGATAGCTTGTTCAAGCATTTTAGTTTCATTTATAAATCAAAAGTATGTATTTAGTAAAGTTGTGACCTCATTATACTTTCCGATTTATTTTTCAATAACTTAATTTATGTTTATTATAATAACTATAGTTGTAAAAAGGTTAATGAGAAAGGCTGAGATGCTTCAATTTAATGTTATCATTGTTGTAGCCATCGCCTGCATTTGTTTGCTATTAACATACTTGGTAAGAGAATGGAGAAGTAATAATCAAATGAATAAATTTAAAGATGCATATTAACAGCTAAAAGAAAAACAAATTAAGTCACACTATCCTGCCCCCTGATTTAAAAGAATCCGGGGGCTTTTTATTCTATAGGAAAGACTAGATAATTGTAGTGATAAATTCTTAGTATTAGTAAGACAAAATGTAGCACATTATTGACAGAGGATATAGATAAGAGGGCTTCTTTACGGGATATTTTTAATTTGTTATAATCTAGTAATAACTGGTAAATAAATCGCAGTGGTTGTCTTTGTAATCTTAAAATAGAGATTTTGTAGAGAAATTTCATGTAATTTAGTGATGATATATAACGATAAATTGATAGAGGTAGCGGAGAATGAAATACAAATTGTTAATAGTAGACGATGACAAAGATATCTGTAAAATGCTTAAGGATTATTTTGAGTTGTTGGGTTATTTGGTTTATACCGTGTCAACAGGAATGGAAGCACTGGAACAAATGGCAGTATCCCCAGACCTTATGTTACTGGATATTAATATGCCGGAAATGGATGGAATTGAAGTGTGTAAAAGAATACGTTCTCATGTGAATATTCCAATTATATTTCTCACAGCTAAAGTGGAGGAACAGGATAAGATCAATGGGTTAATGGCTGGGGGAGACGACTATATTATAAAACCATTTAGCTTAGACGAGTTATCTGCCAGAGTCGTGGCACATCTACGGCGCGAAGAGAGAGGCAAAGAAAAGAAGAATATATTCTTATCCGGAGATTTTTTAATCAATTATTATGATAGATCGGTTATGATTGAAAATAATATAATATCACTTACGAAAACAGAATTTGACATTATTGAGTTCTTAAGTAGTCACAGAGGGCGAATCTTTGATAAGGAAACAATTTATGAAAGATTATGGGGCTATGATAAGGACGGAGATAGCTCGATCATTACAGAACATATACGCAGAATTCGTGGCAAACTTGGAAGATGGAGTGGGAAAGAATTTATTGAGACTGTTTGGGGAGTGGGTTATCGATGGATATAAAAAATCGTATTAAAAAAAGATGTGATATAACGAATATGCCAATAAAACTGGCATTGTTTGTATATATCTTTATAGGGCTGTTTACAGCCCTTTTGTGTAGTCTGGTTATAAGAATATTTTTTGAAAATTGGAGACATATCATTTATCAAGTGAATGGGTTCGCTGATGTTGCAGATTATTCGGGTTATGGTTCAGAGTATTTCAGACAAACCATACAGATTTCTAATGGAGTACTTTGTCAATTAAATTTCTTAAATCAGGTTGAGAATATCTTGGTTGTTGCATGTGCTGTAATCGCTATAGCATGTGTAAGCCATCTCTTTTACAAGCGAAAATTGGAAGAACCAATTCAAATTCTACAGACTCAAATTCAATACCTAGGTAGGGATGACTTGAGTTTTGACAGCAGCTATCGAAGCAAAGATGAAATGGGTCAAGTCTGCACAGCATTTAATCGAACACGTCTTCAATTATCAGAGAATAAAAAAAATCTGTGGGAGATTATGGAGTCACAAAAAGAATTAAATGCGGCATTTGCTCATGATATCAGAACACCGCTTACTGTAATGAAAGGATATATTCAGATTCTTTCGAGATTCTATCCTTGCGGGGATATATCAGAGGAGAAGTTGATGGAAACATTGCAGCTACTGGATAATCAAATTAATCGTATGGAGCAATTTTCGAATACGATGAAGGAGATACATACGATGGAAGAGTGGGAAGTATGTAAAAAGATACACTCCTTTGATGAAATAATGAGTAAACTACAACAGAATATCACACCGCTGTCAAATGGAAGCATTCAGATAATACTTGATTACAATTATGTGGATGTGTTACTTCATTGTGATGCAAATTTGATTCTTGAGGTATTGGACAATCTGATTTTGAATGCGCTTCGCTATGCCAAGACAAAGATAGTAATATTACCGCAGATCGAGAGGGATAAACTATATTTATATATTAAGGATGATGGAAGTGGTTTTACTAAAGAAGCTTTAGAAAATGGGAATAGACCCTATTTTACAACGAATCGGGAGCATTATGGTTTGGGTTTAACGATAAGTCAAACCTTGTGTAAAAAACACGGTGGTAATCTTGAGTTTATGAATTCAATTGAAGGTGGAGCTGTTGTATGTGCATATTTCTATATTAAATAAATCTCCATAGGGAAAAAATAGAGAATTAGGCTGTATACTACGGGCATCGGTAGTAATAAGGAGGTATATGGATGGAGATCATTCTTAATAATGTAAATAAGTACTATGGTAAAAAACAGGCACTAAAGGATGTTACCATGACAATTCCAACAGGAATGTTCGGGCTGCTAGGTAGAAACGGAGCAGGAAAGACCACACTGATGAAGATACTGGCCACGATAAGCAGGGCATCAAGTGGAAGCATTACGATATGTGGACTTGATATCAGTGGAAGCAGGAATATACGAGCAATCACCGGCTATCTCCCGCAGGACTTTTCTATGTATGGCAATATGAACGTATACGAAGCAATGGATTATCTTGGAACTCTATCAGGGCTAACCAAGAAAGAACGAGTGGAACGTATCCCTTTATTGCTAAAGGAAGTTAATCTTCAGAATAACAGTAAAACGAAGGTCAGAGCCATGTCAGGAGGAATGAGAAGAAGGTTAGGTATTGCACAAGCATTACTAAATCAACCGAAGGTTCTGATTGTGGATGAGCCTACCGCTGGGCTTGACCCGGAAGAACGAGTACGGTTTCGTAACTTATTATGTGAGATTGCGGAGAGACGGATTGTAATTTTATCTACACACATCGTTGGAGATATTGAGGCAACTTGTGAGAATATCGGTATTCTGGAGGAAGGTAGTTTGTGTTTCGTGGGTACAGTCAGTGAATTTCTAAAAGATACACAAGGAAAGGTCTATACCGCAGAGATATCAAAGACTGATTTAGAGAAAGTGAAACAGGAGTATATCGTAACAGGAGTATTGACCAAGGGCAGTAAGGTCGAGATTCGATTTCTAAGTGATAGAGACCCGTTTGAAGGTGCAGTACAAGTGGAGCCAAATGTAGAAGATGGTTATTTGTATCTTATGAATAGGAAGGGGGAGAAAAGTGATGTTGGCCAGACTCATACAACTGGAATGTAAGATGTGGTTAAAGAGTATTATATTCTATGCCTACATCATTCTACTTTTTCTATTCTATGTAACACAGATGGGGGAGGATACCTCTTTTAAAAAACCTCAACCCGGGCAGATGGATTATGGTACTACCTATTCAAAAGATCAGAATATCATTATGAAGGGAACTGTTAGAGATTTATTATTTGAACATAGTCAGGGTCATTACGTATCTTATCCATATGGGTTTTATAAAGAAGTAATATTATCTAAAAAAGACGAGAGTAAGATGGAGGAATATCTCACATCCTTGACTGGAAAGAGTAAGGAGGAGAGGATAAATCCAGAGGATTTTAATATACGACCCGGTCTAAGCTTTGAAGAATTTAAGAGTATTATGAATAAGGTGGCTCATATAATAGGGCCTGGAAGTGAATACAGCGAAAATGCATTACAACGACATGGCAGACAGCCAAGAACATATGAACAAGCGCTATCAGATTATAATAATGTAATAAGTAAAGATCATATTACTGGTGCATTTGGCAGATTGTTTTGTGACTACATGGGGATTATTTTGGGGATACTCCCTGCATTTTTTAGTATCGCAAGAGTCTTGAGAGATAAAAGAAGTAAATGCTCCGATGTTGTATTTTCTAAAAAAGGAGCATCAATGGACATTGTACTATCAAGATATGTAGGTATGATTATTGTTATGTTCCTGCCATTAATTTTAGTGTCATGCTTATCATTATCGCAAGCAGTATATATTGCACAGGCATCTCAGGTATCGCCGGATTATTTTGCCTTTATAAAATATTCATTAGGCTGGTTGCTGCCAACTATGATGTTTGTTACGGCGATATCTTATTGGATTTCAGAATTAACTGGAAGTGTATTGACGATATTTGCAGGCGTAGCAATCTGGTTTTTATCTATTTTTACAGGGATGGGAGCGAACTTAGTCAACGTAGGGTGGAATCTTATACCAAGGTTTAATGTTCTAGGTGAGCATGAGCGTTACAAGGCATTACTGCCAGAGCTTATTAAAAATAGAGTGTTTTATACAGTGATAAGTTCAATCGTTGTATTAATGGTGATAGTTGTAGTTGAATGGAAACGTAATGGTGGAGGGTTTACTCATGGAAAGGTATCTCAGAATTTTATACGTGAACATAAGATATAACATGTTACCCCATATCATTGTCTGTTTACTCATGATTTTTTTTACGCCTGTTATAATGGGAATAGAACATCTTAATCAGGGGCAGGTAGCAAAGATGATTGAATATTATTTATCATTGATTGGGATATTGCTTCTGATTCCGGTTTTTATTCCCGATTTGGAAAATGATATCTATCAATTGATACGTAGCAAAAAAGAACCTGTCTTTATTTTGCATATATTAAGGATGTTAGAGTCAATTCTGATTATTGCATTAATTGGTGTACTATCATTCACTGTTTTATATACTGGAGATTGTGATTTCTCTTGGAGCAAGATGGGATATTCCTTTATGGCTAACGCTATTTTTCTAGGAGGATTGGGAATGATCGCATATTCCTTGTCAGGTCAAATCGTGTTTGCCTATATGGTGCCATTAATCTATTATGTTATCAATTATGGTATTGGTGAAAAGAAGCTTGGGATGGTATATTTGTTTTCGATGCAATCAAACCATTTTTTGAATAAACATTATTTGTTAGGTTTCGGTTTGTTGTTTATAGTAACTGGAATTGTTGTTGAGAAATATAAGTTAGAGCGAAAAAAAGGTAGTATATAATACTGCATAGATAAATGTTATATAGCAATTAAAAGGCTAAAGTAAAATGAAATTAAATTTTACTTTAGCCTTTTAAAATGTAATAAATACATTTAAAAGTATAATATTTAGTATGTAAAAAACGACTAGATGTATTTATATGAGACATGGTAGAAATTTTTTCTCCATTGAGCTATAATTAATACAAAATTCACCATATTATGACGAACAGATAAAAAGGAGATAAGGTAGATAACCATGAGCAAATTGAAAGAATCCAGCTATGAACTTCATATGAATGAGATGATTGAGGAGCGCCTCAGTATGATGGAGGGGAAGGGGTATGAGTTTGGAAAGCGTTTTTGTAAACGGGATTATATTATTACGATGATAATAATTTTATTATGTTTGGCTGCAATTATTGCAGGCGCATATCTATAATACACATAAGAGGGTAGAGGCAATCATATGAAAAATGATGTTAATCAACAAATAGAGAAAGAAGCGGTATTTGGAATTGTTCCTGTACTACAAAATGAAAAAATATATGGATTTATGGATGCATTTTTAGTGCTGTCTGGATATTGTATAGCAACCTGGAGCTATACGCAAGGTTCCTACTTAGCTACATTGGTTGGATTTAAACAATTGTTAATTGGTGCATTTATCGGAGCAATATTGATGTTAGCTATCTATCAACTTCCGGTTGTTTTATCCGCACGATATGGAATTGATATATGGATTTGGTTGAATTCTGTATTTGGAGCTACAGGTGTGAAGATTATGACGATTGTTATAATTATTATCAATTTCCCTTGGTATGCAGTTTGTGCCGATTTGTTTGCTTCCTCAATGACGAATCTAGCAGCTCTGTTTGGTATTACATTACCACATGTATTGCATCCGATGCTAGGAATCGGATGTGTAATGCTTGGAACCTTTATCGCGTATCGCGGAATTGGTACCATAACCTGGACTACCCGTATTCTAGTTCCTTTGCTTTTAATAGTGGGAGTGATGGTAATTGTCATAGGATTTAGTGCTGTGCCATTTGATGTAATCTGGAATTATCGTCCTGTTGATACCGGTTTTTCTAATTCGATTATTCCTTATATCATATCGATTGAGGCGAATTTTGCGTTTGTAATAACGTTGGTGGGTGGCATGGCCGGTGTCCCGAGACTTACAAAAAACGAGAATTCAGCATTTTGGTCAGGAGTTCTTGGACAGGGATTATCCGGTTCATTGTTTGTGGTGATTGGAGCGGTTATGGCGATTGCTATGCAATATGTAACGGGAAAGATGGTGGATGATCCAACCGTGATGCTTGCAACATTGTCTATACCTGCACTGGCAATCAGTTCTCTTTTGCTTGTAGCATTTGCTAATATCGGTACGCAAGCAGTGGGCTCCTATATCTACGGAGTTATGTTAAAGTCATCATTTAAGAAAACGAGCTACCGCGTACTTATATTAATCTTAGCACTTTATGTTGGGATACTATGTATATGGGGTGGAATTATTGATTTCTTTGGATCATTTTTGACTATTAGTGCGGCAATCTACGCACCACTCGCGGCGCTTCTCTTTGTGGATTTTTTTCTGATACGGAAGCAGAAACTATCCCTACGATCGGCGTTCTTTCTACCGGGTTACCATGCGTATGATTATACAAAGGGAATTAATTGGGTTGGTTTGATTTGTGTGGTAGCAGGAGTGGGGATGTCATTTTTAATCTATAATCCACTCACAAGAGAGGTACATAATATGTTGCTTTTTCACCTTACCCCTACTGGTTTCTCTTTTCTTGGAACAGGACTGTTATATTATCTATTAAGTAAAGTTCCTGTTATACGTAATTATCTCTTGCAAGACAGGGATGAGTTAACGATTTAGATAACATAGATTGCAGGAGAGGAATAGTGTGATACCTGTAGTATGGAGGTCATTATGAAAAAGAAAAAACGAATTAATACAGAACCCTTTAATCGCAATAAAATACCACCAAAACAAAATTTACTCATTATGCCAATCATGTGGCTGTATTGCTTTATTATGACGAGGAGAGGGAAACTTAGAATTCAAAAAGAACGGATGAAAGGGCTGAAGCCCCCGTATCTGGTACTTGGGAGTCATCATGCATTTATGGACTTTTGTGTAACCCCGTTAGCATTATTCCCCCATAGGGCGAATTACGTCTCTGAGCTAGAGGGCTTTGAAGCGTATGGGGAATGGTGCTATCGTCAGATTGGTTGCCTTGGAACGAGAAAGTTTGTAAATGATATGGCACTTGTCAAAAATATAAAGAGAGTAATTGATCGAAAGGGAATCTTGGTGCTGTACCCTGAAGCGAGATATGCAAATGTAGGTACAAGCTCGAAGCTTCCGGAATCAGTTGGAAAGCTGGCAAAAGCGCTAAAAGTACCGGTTGTTGTAATCAACATGAAGGGGAATTATCTACAATCACCAATATGGAATCTTTCCCTTCGTAAGGAGGCACGACTGGAAGCTACCATTACTCAGGTATTTACGAAAGAAGAACTTATAAAGACTACAACGGCGGAAGTGAATGAGAAGCTGCAACAGTATTTGACCTATGATGAATATACCTACCAATATGAAACGAATCAAAAAATCACCTATCCTAAACGTGCTGTTGGATTAGAGCTTGCTTTATACCAGTGCCCGGTCTGTAAAAGTGAATTTACGATTAATTCTGATAATGCAGATTTGTACTGTAACCATTGTGGTGAACGGTGGCATGTGACAGATCTTGGCCGTATGGAACATATCAACTCGAAGCAGGAATTAGAGATACCGAAGTGGTATGAGTGGCAGCGAGAACAGGTAATTCGTGAAATAAATGAAAACAAATACTCACTGAATATAAAGGTAACTATAGAATCTCTACCGAATGCAGTGAATTTTATTGATTTGGGAAAGGGGATTTTACAACATAAAAGGGAGGGCTTTTATTTAACCTTCACGGAATATGGGGAGGATAAGGCGAAGACATTATACTTTTCTTCAATATCATTAACCTCAATACATACTGAATATAATTATCGTGGTAAGGGACAGTGTGTGGTTCTTTCTACTTTGGATAATTCCTACTTTATCTTTCCGATCGAAGAAGGATTTAATGCTACAAAGATACAATTTGCTACGGAGTATTATTATGAATTGGCGAAGGGAGTAGGGTGATATGGATAAAAAGGCGTTAAGCATACTGAAAAAATATTACGGCGGGCACCCATATACCAATAAATTATTTGAAACCACTCCTGCAAAGGAGCAATTTGAATATTGTTTCGATCATGGCACCATGTTTGATAAAACTGCCATATCACATCATGAAATCATCCGTAAAATTAAGGAACTGGCGAATAGTACTACTTTAGAGGCGGTTGCAAAAGCATTTTTATACAGCTTAAGTACCGGTGCAAAAGAATATCGATCAGCATTATCTAGCTATATTTATGCTGTAACTATGCCGGTTCATGAGGTAGTACTAAGTAGTAGAAAAAGTATGGAAAAACATACATATTGCACAATCTGCGGGTTTGGCTATCGCCCATATGTCAGCGTGAATCTGGTTGAAGTGGTGGATGATACCTCGCGATGTGAAGTGGATTGGAACCGATATAGCTGTAACAAATTGCATCCTGGTGAATGGACGGACCTTTGTCAGCCTGAATATGTAATGCTTGATCTGCAGGAGTTTATCAAATTACCACCGGTGGAACCGTGTGATGAAGATTATTATATATTAAACCGAATCTTAGGGGAAGCAAGCAAGTGTACTTCTTATAACAAAGGGAATGCTCTTGTGAAGATGATTAAACAAGAGAATATATTGGTAGCTACAAATGCAGAGATACACACTTTATTAGGTGTATTAGGAATGTGCGGTGTGTTTGAAACGCCAGAGAATAAAGGTTATTTTACAACGTTTCAACCTTTTGCAAAAAGAGGGTTTGAGAACGAAATAGATAAGTTCTATCCGTTCTGTTTTTGGAGAGGGAATTGTGGAATCAATGATGAAGCAGTTGATCAAATTTTCAGTAGCTTTAGTGGGAAGCAGTTGGCGATAGATAAAAGACGGTTAGTAAATTCGAATGATAAACAAACAAGTGTAAAAAATAATGAGAGGAAGATTAGAAGTACAGCAGAAAAGTATTTTGTACCAGGTGAATATATTGTTGATTTGACGAATGAGGAGCGGCGTTATTTTGGTCTGGAGGAATTGCGTAAGGAATATGATGTTGAATATTGCTTCAGCAGAACATATGGGCATAATAAAAGAACTACACTTGTTTATTCGGGAGACAATATTGTTAAGATTATATATGAGGAACATGTTTTAGATAAACAAGGACAGTTTATCGGAGCAAGTTATACAGAATATGATACAAACTTGAGGACGGAGGGTAGAGTGAAACTGCTTCCACTTACAAATAAAGGACATGTGAAATCAGTAACTTCTACCAATGTTATGTCGATGCCAGCTACCGGGTTTATATTTGGCTTTCAAACAGGGAGTAAATTCTGCGATGATGGGGGTACGCAGATGGCAGTAACCCATGGTATAAATTCAAAAGATATTGCAATAGGAGAGTTTGAGAGAATATCAGCTATTCGAACGAGAGAAGATTTTCATGAGTTCATGAACTGGTATATGAATACATGCCCGGAGGATTATTTTGATCGAATTGATCTCATTAAAAAGACCAAACGTCAGACTGTTAAATTTAAAGCTGGAGATATATTTCGGTGTGAATACGATAGATTTCATTACTGCTATGGATTGATTATTGGTAAGACAAGGGATATAGAGAAATGGGATACCCTGCCGAAAGAACACTCGTTTCGCTGGCTAATGTCACAGCCGATTATGGTGCGCATGTATGATTTTGTTACAACAAAAGATAATATGTCGCCGGAGGAGCTACAGAATATCCCTTTGAGAAATTTGCAAATCTGTGTGGATAATGAGATTATTTGGGGGATTCATCCGGTGGTAGCCCATAAAAAACTTATACCGTCAGATGTTCAATTTCATTTCAATTGTATAAAAATTATGCAAAGGAATCGACATAAAACTCTTTATACGGATGATTTTTTAATGCATAGTGGTTTGGTTAGTGGTGAAAGGGAATTTAAACTTTATATCGAATGGGGATTTGGTCAAGTTGAATTGCTTTATGAGAATATCTCTGAAGAAATAAAGGAATTTATGAGGGAATACAGCAATGCACACGGTGGAGTCAGTCTTGGAATTGATTACCTCAGCTGTGGTATATCGGAAGAAGAGTTTTTTAAGAAATATCCAAAACACATTTTAAGAGGCGATTTATTAAATAATGAAAATAAAGAATATTTAAAAATGATTTTTCGATGTCTTGGGATTAGTGAAGATACAGATTTAGATGATTTTGCAAAGCGGTATAGGGGGATCACCAGGCAAGAATTTATTGATCGTATACAAGGTTAGAGATTGATATATAGGAAAATGCTAAATGAATTATAATAGAAGCTTATTGCAATTTGTCTATCAAAAGACGATAGCAGTAAGCCCCTGTTAATTATACCATATAACTAATAAAAATCGCAGATGTTAATATACACAACTTCGGATAGAATCAAGTAAAAGTGATGGATGAAATTATCTGACTAGTTCTGTCTTCCATCGATTGCGCATAACATAATGGCTGCTGCGATTCCTAATCGCTTGTCAAGAACTTCGTCTCTATCAGGAGTAAAATCAAGATTTAGTTTGAGAACAAACGGATTGAAGTTTTGTTTATAGGTAGCAACCAAAGTACCATTTATAATAACATTAAAGCTTTGTGGAATTAGTTTGAATAAGAATCTTCTTACCAAAGCAAGACCTACATTATCTTCTTGAATCACACCGATTTCCTGGTCGTTTTCATTAAGAATTAACCATTCGTCTTTGAGCATAGATTTCATACCCTTACGCTTTAATGCACCAATCTTTACACCGGTTTGAGAATCATTTACATCATAGGTGGAAGAGATATCAATGATTTTTCTAGCATGAATATTGACGAGTTCTTCAGACATATCTTCGCTAGAATATAATCTGACATCCTCTTTTAATTTAAAAGCTTTTAACTTTGAGAATAACACAACTTCTTTGTTCGGGTTATATACATGAAACTTTGCTCCCAAAAAGGTGAATATCTTTCTTCTTACTTGATAATTCTGATAATTAAACTGTTCTCCCATTATACCCTCCAATTATATTAATAAACTGTCCTTATAATACTACAATATTTTACCAAAATCAACCTGAGACAATCTGAGATGGTATTATTGATATTAACCATGTGATTATTATACATTTTATTAAATGAAAAACTTTTAAATTATAATTTGATATTTGGCTATTTATAAAAATTACAAGATTATTCTTGACTTATAACTGTACCTACAATATAATCACAGTAGATACAGTAAGCACAGTCGGATTTGTTGAAAGTAAGTCTAAAGAATATGAGGAAGGGATGGTGATTATGGATATAAAGATATCATCAATCGCTCAAATACCAATATATGAGCAGATAGAAAATCAGATTAAAGAGATGATTATGACTGGTGTGTTTACACCTGGTATGCAGCTTCCGTCGATTAGGATATTAGCCAGAGATCTAAAAGTTGGAATTATCACTTGTAGAAGAGCTTATGATGATCTTTGTGCACAAGGAATTTTGGTGTCACATCCGGGCAAAGGAGTATTTGTTGCAGATGTGCGAACAGAACAGATTAAAGTAATTAATATGGAGATGCTCGATGTTCAGATCAGACAACTTTGCGATTTTGCGATAACAGCGGGAATTAGTAAGAATGAACTAATGGAACAAGTTAATATATTTTTTGATAAACATGAAAAGTAATGGAGGGTGCTATGTTTGCATTGGAGTTGAAAAATGTTAATTATAAGGTGAAAGGCTTTGCCCTAAAAGATATTAATCTTAGGGTTCCAAAAGGAATGATTACGGGATTGGTTGGTCGCAATGGTGCTGGTAAAACGACACTGATCAATGTGATAGCCAATAACTTGGAGCGGGAAAACGGAACAATACTGTATGATGGGGTGAAGTATTGGGAGGATGAGGTCGGTATAAAGAGAAAACTAGGAATTGTTTATGATAGTAATCATTTTAATGATCAGTTTACTCCAAAAAAAATAATAAAGAAGATTGCTCCCTATCTGAAAGATTTCGATTTTGATTTATTTCATGAATATATGGAAAAGTTTGAATTGCCTTATGATAAAAGAATTATAAAATATTCTACCGGAATGAAACACAAATTTATGCTGATTCTGACCCTTTCTTGTAGACCGGAGATACTTATTATGGATGAACCGACCAGCGGAGTGGATCCGGCAGATCGATATGAGATATTAGATTTAATTCAAAGATTTGTCGAAGATGAAAATAATTCCGTGATTTTCTCGACACATATTACAAGCGATTTAGATAAAATCGCAGATTATCTTATCTTAATTGATAGTGGTAGAATCGTAGCAGAAGGAAATAAAGATGAGATTTTAGAACAGTATCGTGTGGTTGAAATACCTCATCAACTTTTTGACTTTATGATAGAAGAACAATTGATAGGGATGAGAAAGAATACCTTTGGTGTTACGGGTATTACGAATGACTCTTCCATATGGGAGATAGAAGGGGTAAATACGAAACTTCCAATGATTGAAGATTTGGCAATACATATTCGGGAAATTCATAAGAGGGAGGGGTTCAAATAATGAATAATTTATGGAGAGATGTAAGGTTAAGTAGCTTTGATCGAATTGATTTTAAAGGCCTTGGTAGATGGATATTGGCAGCATTCATATTACAATTTATTGTTTTTAGAATGTCAATTCATATCTCAGGTGATACAACGGAAGGATTTATAACAATAACAAGTGGAGTTCCATTTTATTTATGTATCGGGATGTATGCATGTGTATATAATAGACTGATCAATCTTCCTCAGTTTGCAAGAGAACTACCATTTACTGCAAAACAGGAAATTAAGATAAGTGTTGCTTTGTTAATACAGTATTTTTTTGCAATCGTTGTATTCTTTGGGGTGCTTTCGATAATCGGAGCAACAGTATTTACGATATCAGGTGGTAATGTATTTAATGGAGTACATATTAATCTTGGTAAAGAAATTTACAATAGAGCATGGTCGTTGTTCTATTACTTAATTATGGGTTCGCTCTTATTCCCCCTTGGACTTATCAGGGATAAGAGAAAATGGTATATATCCTTTGGTATGATAGCGATTGCCATTGCCGGAATGACGCTCTTACTGGTTAATTTATTGCCTGGTAGTAAAGGATTTCGAACTAGTGGTAATATGTATGAGGATGCAGTGAAAATCCCAAACTATAGTTTGCTTTTAATAATTATGGGGATAATCTGTTTATTAGCAATAATGATCTCTTATAAGATTAGTCAGAAGTTACATGCGCCAAAAAGATATGTGGAACTATAATTTCTGCAACAGGGAAGAGATAAATTCATTGTATTAGAAACAAAAAATATAGAAGAATAAATAAGATCAAAGTAAATGATCAATGAACTGGAAGAAATCAACTAAATAAATATTCTTGAAACGATAAAGAAGAAGTCCCGGTGAGTTGTATCGTAAGCTCGCCGGGATTTTTTGGTAATTATTTATAGTGATTTTATTATCTCTTCCAGCTCCTCGGATAACACTCTTGCAAGCGCAAAATCATTATCCTTTAGAGCAAACTCGATCTTAGTTTCTATCGCTTTTTTCTTCTGCTCGGTTTCTAAATAATCCTTGTCAAAATGATTCGCATAAATCATTTTTCTGAATTTTCGAATGCTCATTTTTCTTATCGTTTTATCTTCAATAATTAATACATAATCCATGCAATTAACGATTGTATAAAAATCATGAGAAATCATTAATATCGCACCCTTATAATTTTGCAAAGCCTTTTCAAGCGCTAACTGAGAATAAGTATCCAGATGGCTTGTCGGTTCGTCAAGAAGTAAAAGATCCGATTTGGTGGTAGCAATCTTAGCCAGTTGTAGTATGTTTTTCTCTCCACCGGATAATGCTTCAATCTTCTGGTGCATATCTTCCTCAAAGCCATATGTTGTAACATATTCCATGATCTCTTGATTTGATTGGAAACCAATATCATAGAATTCATCAAGTATCGTATTGGACTCGTTTAGCATTTCGCCTTGAAGCTGGGACAAATAAGCCGCTTTCGTAATTGGGTTGATTTCTATAGCATTGTGGTTGTTGTGATAAATTTCACGAAGTAGTGTCGTTTTGCCTGTACCATTTGAACCGATAATGGCTATTTTTTCGTTAGTATTTAGCTCGAAGCTAACATCTTGAAGAAGGATTTCATCAAAAGCTACACTGTAATTGGAGACCTTTAGTGCAATGGTTTCTTCTATTCCGTTTTCTATAGGGAAATCAATATTCGGTTGTTTAATATCTACAAAAGGAGCTTTGATTCTGCGCGCTTCCAATCTTTCTTTGATTTTCACACGAGCTTTTAAGGATTTACCTCTTGAAGCCTCAGTATGAACGGTCGCCACTGATCGTAACTTGTCGATTAACGCTTCGTTTCTCTCGATTTCTAATGTATCAGCAACGGCTAATTCCTGTAATTCGATTTTGGTTTGTAGCAAGGAAAAGTTGTATTCGATATATCTTCCGTCAAACTCCTGGAGTTGCTTGTTCTCAAGATGAATTATCTTATTAAAGCAGTGATTTAGTAGATAACGATTGTGGGTAATCACTAACAGGATGCCTTTGTGTGAGTTTATTAGATCTTTTAGGGAGTTGAGGTTTGCAAAGTCTAGGAAGACATCAGGCTCATCCATAATCATTAAGTCAGGGGAGGTCAGCATTTCTTTAATTACCTGAACGAGTTTAAATTCCCCGCCGCTAAGCTTTGATACCATTAGATTTTCAAGCTTGGTTAAGTTGGCGATACTTAGGTTTTTATGAATATTTCGTTCGTAATCATCCCCACCTATCGCGCTAAATGCATCTAAGGTATGTTGGTACTTTTCTAACAAAGGATCAAGGTCGGATGAAGTTTCCATCTCAATACAAATGGCAGTTAATTCGCTTTGCAACTTAATGAATTCTTCCGCAATATATTCGAAAACTGTTATATCCTTTGTGTTGTCCAGTTGAGAAAACTGACTTACATACCCAATTCTACAATTGGGGTCCTTCTCGATTTTTCCATCAAACATAAATTGATCCGGGTTCATAATAATATCAATCAGTGTGCTCTTACCACTACCGCTTGTCCCGATAAAAGCACAATGCTGCCCATCCTCTAAAGTAAATGAAATATCAGTATATAAATCCTTTTGTGGATATGAATAGGATAAGTTATCAATTTTTATCATAGTTAATCCTGTACTACCTTTCTTTTAATCTGGCTTATGGCTCATTTTAATATTTATTAAAAATTTGTGTAAATTAAGAGTTTAAAGAAAAAAGAGCTTTTTAGAATAAGCTCTTATATATCATCTTCCTATTTATACTTTTTTAATTGCTTTTTAAAATATTAAGAATATTTTTGTAATTACCATGGCTAGTTTAACATTTTTTATAATTAATATCAATAATTTAGTAATATGAATTAGTTTTTTGATTTTTGCATAGAATTATCAAATCACTAGTTGAGTTTTCAATTTGCTTATGATATAAATATATGGAAATGAATATTAAATAAAGTATTAGGCAAATGCCTTGATCCACGTCTGTTAGGGAAAATCTTAACAGACGTGTTTTTGTTTATTTGGGAATATAAATGTATCTCATACATAAAAAGTGTATCAATAGTATCACACTTTGATAGATTGAAATCATTATTTTATATGAAAGGATTGGAGATAGGTATGAAGAAAAGAGTGCTGTTGGAGATTATAATGATATTATTCGGTAACTTTTTATATGCGCTGGGTGTTGTGTTGTTTATTATTCCCTCAGGATTAATAACTGGAGGAACAACGGGAATTGCGCTTTTTCTTAATCATTACCTTGGCGTTTCAATATCCGGCTTTGTTCTTATATTTAATATATTAATGTTTTTGCTTGGATATTTTGTACTTGGTAAAAAGTTTGCCATTACGACACTTCTCAGCACCTTTTGTTATCCTCTTGCTTTGGCGCTCTTGCATCGTATATGTGGAAACTATATAGTAACGAATGATATCTTTTTATGTACATTGTTTGGAGGAATCTGTATCGGTACATCAATTGGACTCGTGATAAGAGCAGGAGCAAGTACAGGAGGAATGGATATCCCTCCGCTGATATTAAAAAAGCATATGAGAATTCCGGTATCAGTGAGCTTATACATAGCGGATTGCGTAATACTAGCTCTCCAGGCTTTTTCAAATGAGAGAGAAAAAATTTTATACGGAATTGTCCTTGTATTAACCTACACCATTATCATTGATAAGCTTCTTATGGTAGGTACCAATAAGATGCAGATTAAGGTGGTCAGTAACCGTGCGTCAGAGATTAAAGAGGCGATTCTAACAGAGATAGACCGCGGAGTCACTCTTCTTCATGGCATGACCGGTTATCTAGAACAGGAAACCGATATCGTACTAAGTGTGGTATCAAATAGAGAACTGAGTAAGGTGGAGAAGCTGGTTCACAATATCGATGAGAATGCATTTGTTATGATAAGCCGTGTTAGTGAAGTGAGAGGCAGGGGTTTTAGTGAAGGGAAAGAATATCTAAAGAAATAAAAAGAATTGAAGCATTATTCTTACTGTGATAAAATACGCGTATTAGTGTGAGAAGATATAAAGTGAGGGCTATGATATGAAGAGAAATTGCAGCATCGAGGAAATCTCGGATGGCAAGTTATATGAATTAGATGATTTGGTGGAGGTCAGTTGTAACGGATGTAAGGGGAAAGCCTCCTGCTGCCACGGAATGGGCAGTTCCATCGTACTTGATCCGTATGATATATATCGTATCACAACCGGACTTGGGAAAACCTTTGAAGAATTACTCACAGATAAGCTTGAGTTAAATATGGTAGATGGTGTAGTTTTGCCAAATCTAAAACTGGCAGGAGAGATGGAAGCATGTTCCTTCCTGGCGGAGAACGGAAAGTGCACCATACATGCAATGCGTCCTGGGATTTGTAGAATCTTTCCGCTGGGCAGATATTATGAAAATCATGATTATAAATATATTCTACAGGCAAATGAATGTCAAAATACTTCTAAAACACAGAGCAAAGTGATAAACTGGATTGATAATGACCAGCCTGAAGAGAATAAACAGTTTTTGATTAACTGGCATTACTTTTTAAATGATGTGGAGAGTCTGGTTCGTATTATGAAAGAGGAACAACAGATTAAGCAGCTGATTATGTATGTTTTGAATCAGTTTTATGTAAAGTGCTATGATCAGGAAGAAGCATTCTACACTCAGTTTAGCGAGCGGTTATCAAAAGCAGCAGAAATTGTTAAAAAATTATCTGATATTGGGAAGGGATAAAGGGAATGTCGCCTTGATTTCCAAACAGTGTATTAAGGCAATATAACATTATTCCTGCAAATTACTAATCCCAACAAAAAAAGTTTGTGTCATGGAATCCTAGGCTCAAACTTTATATGCGCATAAACATGCACAGGTATGGAGGTAAGCATGAAACAAAATCAAAGGTTACAAGGTCATGTAGCAGCTTTGTTTACAATCTTGGTATGGAGCACAACTTATGTCTCTACAAAGATATTATTGACGGATTTTACTCCGATAGAAATCTTATTTATTCGCTTCGCTATAGGAGTTACAACCTTGTATCTGGTGTATCCACATCGTATGAAGTATACTGGGTTCAAGAAAGAACTTACAATGGCAGGTGCCGGATTATGCGGTATCACTCTGTACTTTTTGCTGGAGAATATTGCCCTTACCTATACGCTAGTATGCAACGTGGGAATTATTATCTCGGTAGCACCATTTTTGACAGCATTGATAACACATATATTCATGAAGGGCGAAGATCGACTTCATTTTAACTTCTTTATTGGATTTTTAGCGGCAATGGTAGGTATCTGCTTAATCAGTTTCAGTGGTACATCAAAGTTTCAGCTAAATCCACTGGGTGATGTATTGGCTTTTTTGGCAGCGGCGGTATGGGCGATTTATTCCGTTTTATTTCGAAAAGTTAGTAATTATGGTTATCACACCTTATTAACAACAAGAAGAGTATTTCTCTATGGTGTGGTATTCATGCTGCCTGCGCTATTTTTTATGGATTTTACACCAGATTTTAACTTGCTGTTAAAACCGGTAAATCTGTTTAACCTAATCTTTTTGGGGGTGGCGGCATCTGCGATATGTTTTGTTACCTGGAATTTGGCAGTAAAGATACTTGGCGCAGTAAAAACTAGTGTATATATTTATATAGGACCTGCTATAACAATACTTACTTCGGTAATAATATTACATGAGAGACTTACTTGGTTAGCAGGATTGGGTTCTATATTGACTTTTGCAGGTTTGATTTTATCAGAAATGAAATTTGGACATAGGCCTCAGCGGAATTCGATTAGTAAAAAATCGATACAAGAAAGTTAATGTAGATATAATGGGTGAGGGGATATAAGCATAATAATGAAATGTTAGGAGAAACCCTTATGGATGATGTTTTCATATTATTGATTACAATGGTCATGTTATTGTATTTTGTACAAATTATCTGGAGTGGTAGAAAATATCTCATGAAGTATCTCTCATCAGTAGGTGGGAAGAAACCCACTGATATTCGTATAAAGCCAATCATATGGATTCCTTTTGTAGTGTTACATGGTATCATTGGAACTGTTGTTGGGATTATCGTATATCGTAAGGAAAGTGATGGGCTTGTAAGCTTTCGTATTCTTTTATCGATTATCGTAGCTTTGGTGTTTTTAGCGCTTTTGTATGCTTTTTATTTCTTTTTTACAGTTATTATAAAAGAAGTTATTTATATGAATGATCGCACCATCAATTGTATTTTAATCTATTCAGTCTTATCCTGTATTATACTGTTTTCACAGATTCAAAGAAATGACATCGGCTATCCAAAAGGTTTTTTATGGATTAGCGGAGTGTTGTATGTGGTTAATATTCTAGGAGTAGGACGTATCATCTGGACTATATTAAATAAGAAAATACTCGTTAAAAGTATATGGAGCCTAGCTATTATTAACACTAGTTTTGCCATCATAGCCTTAAGTAATCTGGTGTATGAGATACAGGCTGTTTATCCGACACCCTGCTATAGTAGGACAATTAAGTCTTGGGGGGATGCTTTGTATTTTGTAGTGATTTCCTTCTTTACCGTTGGCTATGGAGATCTATACCCGATTCGAGAGACGACAAAGTTATTATCTATGGTGATAATTTTATCTGGATTTACCTTTACTGCTGTGTTTGTATCTGCTGCACTTTCTGCGACGATAGAACATTTTGGAGACACCCATAAAAGATAATTATATCCATCCACCATCAAGACCGATGATTTGTCCGGTCAGGTATTCGTTCTTATAGGATAGATGATATACCAGATCTGCCACTTCCTCTGCTTTACCCAAGCGTCCTGCGGGGATTTCATCAATCAATTGCATTAGTTCATCATCTCCCAGAAATTGATTCATCTCCGTATCAATTGCACCACAAGATATGGCATTAACCTGAATATTACTTGGAGCTAACTCCTTAGCTAGTGCCTTTGTTAATGAATTCATTCCACCTTTTGATGCGGAATACGCTACTTCACAGGACGCACCTACATCCCCCCACACAGAGGAGATGTTGATGATTTTACCGGACTTATTTCTTACCATATCGGGAATTGCTAAAGAACAGCAATTATATACGGATGTTAAATTGGTGGTAATAACTCGGTTCCAATCCTCCGGAGTCATATCTGTAAAGAGGCCGATATAGGAGATACCGGCATTGTTCACCAATACATCGACCCGGTCATATAATTTTTTTATCTGATGAAATAATTCTTTTGCATTCTCGTAATTTCCCATATCCCCCAGATAAGCGTGACAGGATACCTGGTAGGATTCAATCTCGGCTTTTGTCTTTAATAGAGCCTCTTCGTTATGTGCACAATTAATAATCACATGATAACCCTTTTTTGCAAATTTTACGGCAATAGCCTTCCCGATTCCCCTTGAGGAACCTGTAATCAGTACAGTTTTCTTATTCATTTAGCTTGCCTGACATCATCAGATATAGTGATCTGAGATGTGCTTCCTTTCTATACTAATATAGCATTAAAGTATATTTGATCAAGACAAAGTACCAGTTCCCATATATTAGTAATTAATGAATTATATGTAGTAGGGTACAATTATTATGGGATAAGTATACCACAATTCATTCACTTAATAAAGAAATCACACAGAATGTTACATTGATATGCGCAGTTCTGTGTGCTAGAATAATGAATGTGAAGTCTTTTATGCATCAGCATGGAGGCGAGGTTTATTGGCGCTAGAAGGCGACGGAATGGAGAGTGTTATGAAACGTAAAAAGAAAAAGCTATTTATTCATATTTTTCTTAGAACAACAATATTGCTATTGCTGTTAATCACGGCGGGATGTTTGACCTATTATACAGTAATGCTCTATTGGCAGCCGAAAGATAAGAATTCCAGAAATGCATTTCAGGAGGATACGAAGCCGGTTAAGGTTACTCCAATCGGTTCGGATAATATATCAAAGAATTTGATTTTTAGTTATGATAAAGAGAATAATGAGATTGATGCAGTGATACTAGAGATAATGGACTGCAAAAATGACAAATTGTTTTATCTTACCTTACCGGTAAAGACACAATTAACCATGAATCCTGCTCTTTATCAAAAAATGGCACTTGGTAATCCTGAGATGCCACAGATGTTAAAATTATCTGCATTAACCGAATATATGGATTTTAAAAAGTCGGCGCTTGATAGTGTGAAAATTCTTGCCGGTGTATTGGATACCAATATCAACTACTATACTGTAATTCCAAGTGATACTTTTAGTAATATGTTTCTTGGCAAAGATGTAAAACAACCTGATAATAGTGGTGTGGTGACAAAGTATGCATTCAAGTGGGCTTATCAGAAAAAATTAAATACACTTAACTCTGAAGATAAGGTGAAGGAATACATAAAAGACAATTATTCCGATGTGAAGTCCAATCTTCCTATTAAAGATAAATTATCTTTATCAAAGTATTATAATAAAATTAAAACGAAAGATGTATCTTTTGAACTATTGGAAGGAAAAAATATGAACAATGGTTATGTAATTGATGATTCTGTTGTTCAGCAGCAGGTGGCTGATATTACAAAAAAATAAAATGCTCAAATATAAGGCGCAAATATTATGTTCATATATAAGGCGCAAAACATAAGGCGCAAAACATAACTCCCCAAATATCCGAATCAAATAACAAGTTTTTTGCATCTACTGAAATATGTATAAACAATCTCGGTAGTGTATACTCTATTTATAATGATATTTGCCTTTACAAAAGGAGTGAGCAGATTAATGAAAATAAAAAATGAACATTTTCTGATCTTAAAAAAGTATGTTGTTATTATATTAGGATCAATATTAATGGCACTTTCAGTTAATCTGATTTACGAACCGCTAGGCCTGGTGACCGGAGGGGTATCTGGTGTAGCTATTATTGTAAAATATTTAACAATAGGTATAGTGCCGGGAGGTTTTCCGGTTTGGGCATTCACTGTATTGTGCAATGTACCATTGTTTTTACTCGCTGCAAAGGTAAATGGAATCAAAAGCCTGATTGCGAATTTTTTTGGAACAGTGTCTTTTATTCTTACATTGATGATGATTCCGGTATATGATTTAAAGCTTCACGATATGCTACTTTCATCGATTATGGGTGGAATAATAGGCGGTGTAGGCATCGGATTGGTATTTTCATCACAAGCCTCCACAGGAGGAACAGATTTATTGGCTAGTATTATTCATACGACCAAAAGGCATATATCAATCCCTCAGATACTTGGCTTTGTGGACGGAGTAATTATATTGTCCGGTGCTTTTGTTTTTGGATTAGGGAATGCGTTGTATGCTATTATAGCTGTAATCATTACTTCAAAGATATCGGATGGTATTCTTGAGGGGCTTAAATTTGCTAAGATGGCTTATGTTATCTCGGATCATTATGATGAGATTGCAAATGCTGTGATGAATCAAATAGGTAGAGGAGTAACCGGAGTAAGTGCCACAGGGATGTACTCAAATACGGATAAGAAAATGTTGTTTTGCGTGGTGTCAAGAAAAGAAATAGTAAAAATAATCGAAATATCAAAGAAAATTGACCCGAATTCTTTCGTGATTGTAAGTGATGTTCGAGAGGTAATGGGAGAAGGTTTTATTGAATATAGACAGTAAGTTAAATGATATTTTAATGTATTATCGGTAAATCTACTTATTTTCGGACCAAATATACAAATTATACAAAACGGAAAAATCTATTTTGTTAAAATGGGATATGGTACTTGCAAGTTAAATGGTGTATCATACAAATATAGTAATTGTACAAGAATATAGGACATGTACAAAATTTTAGGAGGATATATAAAATGGCAAGTTTATCATTAAAGAACATATGCAAGCTGTATCCAGGCGGTGTAGCTGCGGTTAAAGATTTCAATCTTGAGATAGCAGATAAAGAATTCATCATCTTCGTAGGACCATCCGGTTGTGGTAAATCAACAACACTTCGTATGATCGCGGGCTTAGAAGAAATCAGCTCCGGTGAATTATGGATTGGTGATAAGATGGTTAACGATGTGGAACCTAAAGATAGAGATATCGCAATGGTATTCCAGAACTATGCTTTGTATCCACATATGACAGTATATGATAATATGGCTTTCGGTCTTAAATTAAGAAAAGTTCCAAAGGATCAGATTGATAAGCAGGTACGTGAAGCTGCTAAGATCCTTGATCTTGAGCATTTATTAGAGCGTAGACCTAAGGCTCTTTCCGGTGGTCAGAGACAGCGTGTTGCTATGGGTCGTGCTATCGTTCGTAATCCTAAAGTATTCCTTATGGATGAGCCTTTATCAAACCTTGATGCTAAATTAAGAGTTCAGATGCGTATCGAGATCGCTAAGTTACATGTTGGCTTACAGACAACTATTATCTATGTAACACATGATCAGACAGAGGCTATGACACTTGGTACAAGAATCGTTGTTATGAAAGATGGTTTAATTCAGCAGGTTGATACACCTCAGAAATTATATGACAATCCAACAAACCTCTTTGTTGCTGGTTTCATGGGTTCCCCTCAGATGAATTTCATGGATGCAACTGTTGTTAAAAAAGATAGTGATGTATATGTTAACTTTGGTTCTCACTCCGTAAAACTTCCTGATGCAAAAGCTAAAAAAGTTCTTGAAGGTGGTTACGAAGGTAAGACAGTTGTTATCGGTATCCGTCCTGAGGATATCCATGATGAAGAAGTATTCATCAGCAATTCTCCTGATAGTGTAGTAGAAGCAACTGTTACAGTTTATGAGTTATTAGGTGCAGAAGTATTCTTATACTTCTTAGTTGATGGAACATACAACATCACAGCACGTGTAAATCCTCGTACAACAGCAAGACCTGATGACACATTAAAGATTGCATTTGATATGTCTAAATTACATGTTTTCGATAAAGAAACAGAGCAGGTTATTGTTAACTAGTATTGAATATAATATGATTTTAAGGGAACACGAAAGTGTTCCCTTTTTGTGGCTCTTTGCCATTCCAATAGTGCATCCAAGGAATTACTCGGTGAAGGATGCATGTTTCATGTCAATTGCATCATAATAATTAAGTGTGAAGGTATTAGCCTGTTGATATAGTGATCGTTTTCTAAATAAAAGTAATTTTTATAAGATGATATTATTTTGGAGTGGTTTTATACTATAAAGTTTCGTTGAATTAAATATAAAAATATTATAAAATAATATAGTTTATTTAGTATACTATTATGTTGAGCATTAAATTTGATAAAATTACACGAAAAAAGTTATATTTTTTTGATAAAATTGGTTTACTTATGACGAAATGGATGATAAAATATCTTTCATATACATGTATTTTAAAGAAAAACAGAAATATAATATAAAGGAGCGATAATATGATTTCCAATCAAATTCTCCAAAGTACTATTGACGGATTAAAGGGCATCACTCGTATCGATATCTGTGTAATGGATACGGAAGGTAAAGTGTTGGCTACTACAATAGATTATGCAGATCAATATGAAAGTGCTGTATTAGCGTTTGTTGCCTCCCCTGCAGACAGTCAAGCAATTCAAGGGTATCAATTTTTTAAGGTGTTTGATGAACATCAGTTAGAATATGTGATTTTGGCAAAGGGTG
Organism: Bacillota bacterium; assembly: GCA_023392615.1. Taxonomy (GTDB): domain Bacteria; phylum Bacillota; class Clostridia; order Lachnospirales; family Lachnospiraceae; genus Mobilitalea. The sequence continues at coordinate 116,944 of JAEVYT010000021.1, forward strand.
ACAGCGAAGATGTATTTATGATTGGAAAGATTGCTTCTTTCCAAATACAAAATCTCTTGATTGCATATAAAGAGAGATACGATAAAGATAACTTTATCAAAAACCTCTTGCTCGATAATCTGCTTTTAGTGGATATTTATAACAGAGCAAAGAAACTTCATATTGATACAGAAGCGAGAAGAGTGGTTTACATTATCGAAACCAAGAATGAAAAAGATGCGAATGCGCTAGAGACAGTAAGAAGTCTTTTCTCAGGAAAAACGAAGGATTTTATTACAGCTGTAGATGAAAAAAATATTATTCTGGTGAAGGAAGTTAAGCAAAGTGAAACATATGAAGATCTGAATAAGACAGCTAAGGTGATCTTAGATATGTTGAATACGGAAGCAATGACAAAGGTACATGTTGCTTTTGGTACAATAGTAAATGAGATTAAGGATGTTTCCAGGTCTTATAAAGAAGCAAAGATGGCACTTGATGTTGGCAAGATCTTCTATAGTGGAAGAAATGTTGTGGCTTACAATAACTTGGGAATTGGACGATTGATATACCAGCTACCGATGCCGTTATGTAAAATGTTCATAAAGGAAATCTTTGAAGGAAAATCACCGGATGATTTTGATGAAGAAACATTGACAACAATCAATAAATTCTTCGAAAATAGCTTGAATGTATCAGAGACCTCCAGACAGTTATATATCCATCGTAATACGTTGGTATATCGTTTGGACAAATTACAAAAGAGTACAAATCTTGACCTGCGTGTATTTGAAGATGCTATCACATTTAAAATCGCACTTATGGTTGTTAAGTACATGAAATACATGGAACAACTAGATTACTAGAAAAAAGGCTGTTGCAAAACATGGAGAGAAAGTAGATATGTTTTGTAGCAGCCAGTTTTATCGATTTTATTATGACCCGAAGAACTAGTACAGCATGTTTCTTTCGGTTCGTGGAATGGAGGTATCTATGAAGAAGAATTTTTGGACCGGAGTAATTGCAGGATTATGCGGAACGCTGGTTTTTGTTTTGGTAATCGGCGCTGTATTGTCCTATGCGCTCTTTGGGGTGGGGGATAAAAAAGCATCAAAAGCGTCCGGTAATAAGTCGGCACAGACGGAAGATATTCCATATGATAAAATAGTTGATAAACTTACATTCTTACAAAAATTGGTGGATCAATATTATTTAAATGATGCGAAAGATGTATCCTTTGAAGACGGTATTTACAAGGGCTTTATAGCAAGTCTTCAGGATCCGTATTCGGTATATTACAACAAGGATGAATATAAATCATTAATGGAGGGTTCTTCAGGTGTATACTGCGGTATTGGAGCGACCGTCAGCCAAGATGCTAAAACAGGTGTAATAACTATTGTAAAGCCTTTTTCTACAGGACCAGCTTATAAGGTTGGAATCTTACCGGGAGATATACTCTATAAAGTGAATGATACTTCAGTTACCGGGGTGGATTTATCCAAGGTTGTTAGTAAGATGAAGGGTGCAGAAGGTAGCAAAGTTAAAATATCTGTTATGAGAGAAGGCAAAAGTGAACCGCTGCAATTTACTGTAACACGGCAGAAAGTTGAAATTCCTACAATAGAATATAAGATGCTTGATGACAAGATTGGTTATATTTTGATTTCTGAATTTGATGAAATAACGGTTCAACAATTTGTAGCAGCAGTGGATCAGTTAGAGAAGGATGGAATGAAAGGTCTAGTTGTTGACGTTAGAAATAACCCAGGTGGATTATTGACCTCGGTAGTCAAGATATTAGATCGTCTCTTACCACCTGAATTGGTTGTATATACAAAAGACAAAACAGGACATCGTGAGGATGAGAAAGCAGTAGATAGAAAAAAAGTTGATGTGCCAATGTCAGTATTAATTAACGGACAGAGTGCCAGTGCTTCTGAGATATTTGCCGGAGCTTTACAGGATTATAAGGTTGCAACTTTAATTGGTACAACGAGCTTTGGAAAAGGAATTGTTCAAAAAGTAATCCCTATATCAGATGGAACAGCTGTTAAGCTTACTATATCAAAGTATTATACACCGAATGGAAGAAACATCCATGGAACAGGTATTAAGCCGGATATTGAAGTGAAGTTGAATGAAGATGTGCAGAAATCAGCAGTGATACCAATGGATAAAGACAATCAGTTACAGCAAGCTATAAAAACAGTTAAGGGTAAGATGAAATAATCATTATTTTTTCAAAAAGTTAGTGTGTCATTAAATTAAATGTATAAAAATAAGAGTTTTTACTAATTGATATTATTTGAAGTGAAGTATCTGGTGTTATCTCAAATAATTCAATAAGTAAGAACTCTTTTTGTTGAAAGTGCATGGAAAGTGATGGAAATTAACGTGTTTTAAAGGAAAATAAGGATATTTGATGATATTTTTATATAGAAATTTTTAAAATACCTATAATGATAATTCCAAAACATCCGATAAATAATGTAGAGATAAGAATTTAGTGGAGTCCTAATTAGATAGGTGGTGATTCGAATGCGTATCGATGCGTTCAATAAAATTAATGAAGTTTACAAAGCTAGCAGTGTGAAAAATACTTCTAAAGTAAAAGGCGGAAACTTCAACGATATGCTTGAGATTTCCCAAACGGGAAAAGATTATCAGGTTGCAAAACAAATAGTTGCACGCACTCCGGACATCAGAGAAGCAAAAGTAAATGATATCAAAGCCCGCATGGAAGCAGGCACATATCAAGTAACCTTGGAAGATGTAGCCGGAAAACTGGTAGAACAGGCTGATGATTTAGTATAAGAGCCTGCATAGGAAAGAGGGTTTATAGTGGCAAGTTTAATTGATGAATTGATTGATACCCTTGAGAAAGAATATGATATTTATCAAGAACTCATTCCGATAGCAAATCAAAAGACTCAGGTCATCTTAATAAATGACCTGGATTCCTTGCAGGAGATTACGAATAAAGAACAGACTGCAATTGATCAGATAAGTATATTGGAACGTAAAAGAGAAACAATTATGGTTAACATTAAAACGGTAATTAGCCGTAAGGAAGATTTAACAATAAAATCACTGGTTGACTTATTGGCCAACCAACCGAAGGAGCAGAAAGCTCTGTCTATTATACGAGATAAATTAAGAAATACAATTCTTACATTCGATGAAGTTAATAATCGAAACAAATCATTAATACAACAATCCCTAGAAATGATAGAATTCAATATGAATTTTATTCAGAGCACACGGATGTCGCCAGGGAGTAATACTTACACAAAAGGAGCTTCAAAATACGAGGCGCAAGCCAGAGGAACAGGGATGTTCGATGCGAAGCAGTAAGAGCGAGGTAAGGTGAAACTATGAGTTCAATGAGTAGCTTATATGTTGGCGTGACAGGTCTGAATGTTAGTCAGGCAGCTTTGAATGTAACTTCACATAATTTAGCCAATGTGGATACCAAAGGCTTTGTAAGACAGCAGGTGGTATTGACAGATTTCAACTACATCAAGTTAGGTGAATCCTATGCATCATCGATGATGAAGGGTCTAGGTGCGAACTTTGCAACTGTAAAGCAAGTTAGAGATTCGTTTTTAGATCAAGCTTACCGTCAAGAAATTGGCAGACAAAGCTTTTATCAAGCACAGTATGAAGCGGTGAATGAGGTGGAAGGCTATTTTGGTGAATTGCAAGGAGAAACGTTTCAAGATACGATGGGTAAGTTTTGGACATCCTTGCAGGAGCTTGCAAAACAACCTGATAGTGTAGTTGCAAGATCATCCTTTATTCAAACCGCTGTAACATTTGTGGAACGAGCGCAAAACATATCATCCCAATTAAAAGATTATCAAATTAATTTAAATACTCAAATTCAAAGTCAGGTAGACCGCATTAATGAAATCGGCACAAGTATCAAAGAGTTAAATATAAAGATCAGGCAATATGAAAGTACCGGCGTTGAAAAGGCAAATGATCTTCGTGACGAGCGTAATAATCTTCTGGATGAATTAGGTAAGTATGCGAATATTACATATAAAGAATATCCAACTGGAATCGTAGAAGTTAATCTAGAAGGCGCTTCCTTTGTTACGGAGGATCGAACTTTTAAATTGAGCACTGTCAAAATGAGCGATGACTCTGAGATGATTAAGCCGGTATGGCCGGATCGTGGTGGAATAGATGTATTTAATCTAGACAGGGTTCCGGATTCGGCGAATAATACGGATATCGGATCATTGAAAGGTCTTCTGGTAGCCAGAGGATCGAAGCAGGCGAATTATACAGACATACCACTCCGTGGCAATTTTACATCGGATGCATTATATAATGCTGCGGTAGATAAGTATAATAAAACGGTTGATTCTTCTGTAATCATGACAATGCAGGCTGAATTTGATCAGTTGATACATGGTATCACTACTGCAATTAACGATATACTTAGTCCAAACAAAGAAGTAACACTGGCAGATGGATCAAAAGTTAAGATATTGGATACGGAGAATGCACCAGTTGGCATTGATCCTGATAAAACCGCAGGGGAGGCTCTTTTCAATCGTAAATCAATGAGTCGTTATGGAGACCCACAGGATATCGTGATTATTGATGCTGACGGTAATTATCAAACGATAACCGGTGCGAGAATCTATAACGAGGAAGATCCGAGCAATAATTATTCCTTGTTTACCTCCGGCGAGATTGAAGTAAATCCCAAAATCATGCAAAATTATGCATATATTCCACTCTCTAGCAACAGTGGAAGCGGTGATTATGATATTAGCACGGTGAATAAGCTTATGACAAAATGGCAGGATTCGTTTGCAACTTTATCACCAAATACATTAACAAAGAATAATTTTAATGATTACTATACATCCATGATTTCCGGTTTGGCAAATCGTGGGCAGCAGTTGAATACAATCAGCGTAAATCAAGCATCAACGGTAGAGAGCATTGATAATAAGAGAGCAGAAGTCGCGGGAGTATCTTCCGATGATGAATTAACGAATTTGATTAAATTTCAACATGCATATAATGCATCAGCACGTTATGTCAATGTAGTGAGCGAGATGTTAAAGGATATTATTGAAAAGCTTTAGCAAAATGATGCAAAAGTGAGGTGAAAACGATGAGTTCAACATTCTTTGGGCTAAATATTGCCAAATCAGGATTATACGCGTATCAAGCAGCGTTAAATACAACATCACATAATATCAGTAATGCTGAAACAGATGGCTATAGTCGCCAGATTATGGGGCAAAAGGCTTCAAAGGCATTACAGATGAATAGTACTTATGGTATGGCTGGAACAGGTGTGGCAGTGACAGGCGTTGTTCAACAGAGAGAAAATTACTATGACATGAAGTTCTGGAAGAGCAGTACTTTATATGGTGAATACTCAAGTAAATCACATTATATGAGTGAAATTGAGAATTATTTTAATGAAGTGAGTGTTGACGGTTTCACCACAGCTTATAATTCGTTAAATGACAGCTTACAGGAACTGCAAAAGAATCCATCCAGTTCAACGGTACGTACGCAGGTACTTAATTATGCAAAAAGTTTAACAGAAACATTCAACTCGATCTCTCAAAACTTGCAGAGTATCCAACAAGAATGTAACTTTGAAATTCGAAATCAGGTTGATAAAATTAATTCAACAGCTCAGCAGATCGCAGCTTTAACAAAGCAGATCAATACGCTTGAAGTTAGTGGTGGGACAGCGAATGATTTAAGAGATCAGCGAGCTTTGTTGGTAGATAATCTTTCAGAAATTTGCAACATTTCAGTATCAGAAAAAGTGGTTGGAGCTGGTGTTGGTGTTACAAATTACGAAGTAAAACTTGATGGTGTTACATTGGTAGATGGGATCAATACCTTCAAATTAAAAGTAGTACCTAGAGAAGAGAAGAAAAATCAAAATGATATCGATGGTCTGTATGATATTCAATGGGAAAATGGACAGTCATTTAATGAAAGAAGTGCTTCCTTGAGTGGTTATCTGCAAGGATTGTTGGAAGTTCGTGATGGCAATAACCAATTGAATTTTAGAGGTAAGACCAGTGTAGAGACTGGGGATAATTATGTTACTGTATCGGATTCTAATATTACAGATATCAGCAAATTAAATATTCCTGAGACTGGTAAGATTGTAATCGGTAATAGGGAATATAGTTATACGGGCTTTGAATTTAATGTGGATACGGAGGGAAAGATAACGGGTTATACCTTTGAATTAAAGGACCCGGTGACCGCTGATGCGGAAGATGCTGATATAAAGATTGGTGAAAGCATTGATTATAAAGGCATTCCATATTACATGGATCAATTAAACCAGCTGGTTCGTACTTATGCAAAAGCGTTTAATGATATTCATAGGTCCGGTGTTGATCTTCAAGGGAAGCCTGCAGCTGATTTCTTTACCGGAACAAGTAAAGTAGACGGTCGAAACTACACCTTCGATCCAATCAAAGGGTCGGAAGACAGTGAGTATTACGATTATACCACTTATAATTCGGGTACCGGCGGTTATTATACTTCCGTACCGAGTGGACAGCCTCTTTACGGTTCTTATTATTTTGTAACAGCTGCTAACTTTACCGTGAATGAAGACTTAATTAAGAATCCGAAACTGATGAGTACTTGTTCTGATATCACGAATGGACAAGAAAATAATGATATTGTGGATAAATTACTAGCACTGAAAAACAATAAGATGTTATTTGATCAGGGAAGTGTGGAAGGATTTTTCCAGACCTTAGTAGCGGAGATTGGTATAGATACAAACAAAGCGGATACGTTTTCTAAAAGTCAAAGTAATATACTTGATACGATTAAAAATCAAAGGTTATCGATTTCAGGCGTTGATGTAGATGAAGAAGCGATGAATCTGATAAGATACCAGAATGCGTATAATCTGTCTGCAAAATGTATCACTGTTTTAAATGAAGTCTATGATAAATTAATTAATGATATGGGTGTTTAGGTAAGCTGCTGGAAATAGTAGCTTTGGTTAGGAGGATAGGATATGAGAATAACCAATAAAATGATGACGAATAATATGATGAGCAATATTAATAAGAATAAGCTCAATATGAATTCGCTTGAAGAGCAGTATTCCAGTGGTAAGAAGATACAAAAACCTTCCGATGATCCGATTATCGCTGTTAGAGCGTTGAAGCTTAGAACAAATCTTTCTGAACTAACGCAATATTACGAGAAGAACATTCCCGATGCTAAAAACTGGATGGATGTGTCAGAAAGTGCATTAACTACAGTGAATGATGTATTATCTCAGATAAATACCTACTGTGTGCAGGGCAGTACAGATACACTAACACCAAAGGATCGTTCCTATATTGCGGAGAATCTGGGACAGTTGAAGCAACAGATTTATCAAGAGGGTAATACGAATTATGCCGGTAGATATGTATTTACCGGATATAAGACGGATAGTTCCCTTCTGTTTGAAGATAGCAGTAGTACGATATCCTATACGATTACACAGAACATACCTAGTTCTGAGATTCAATCCATTAATAAGGTAACCGGGAGCTATACATTAGACGATTTTGATGATCCGGCGAATGATTTATCTCAAGCACCACAGATGCAGAGCGCTTACCGGATTCAGCTAGCTTACAGTAAACTGGATTCCACGCCTCCAACCAGTATACGTTATTTTAAGGATGGGGTAGAGCAGACTCCGATTACAAGTAATATTAATTCTGTTTCTTCAACAGATACGAATGCATATACACCTGGGCCTGATGATGTGAATTATATAGCTGATACCGGTGAACTTATCCTTGGCTCGAATGTTTATGCTTCGCTTCGTACTGCCGATAATATGAAGATTGAGTATTCGAAGACGGGCTTTGAAAAAGGAGATTTAAAGCCGGAACATTATTTTGATTGTACGATGTCTGACAGTGCCAAACCTGAGCTTGGTACAGTGACTTATACAAAGGCTGATAGTCAACCGATTCAATATGAAGTGAATTTTAATCAGAAGCTTACAATAAATACAGAGGCTTCAAATTCAATTACTCATGATATCGGAAGAACAATAGATAATATTTTACAAGCTGTGAATGATGTTACCAATGCGGAATCGAAACTAGATGAAGTAAATAAAAGATTAGCCGATCCAGCTCTGTCCCAGGCTGATAAAGATCGTTATACAAAGTTGAAGGATCAGTTCACTACGGAATTGCAATTGAAAAAAGAAGTGATGCAAAAGGCTTTTTCCAGTGGAAATACTGTCTCTACTAAGCAACAAGATAAGGTAAATACTGCGGTAGCAGACTTGGGCAGTAGAGCTGTGAGATTGGGATTGATTGAAAACCGTCTATCTAGTCAACAGGTGGATTTTACTGACTTAATGTCAAAGAATGAAGATGCAGATGTTGTTGAGACATATATAAAATATGGTTCGGCTCAGACAATATATAATGCGTCCTTGTCCGCAGCTTCAAAAATAGTTAAGAATACTTTACTAGACTATTTGTAAGAATAATAATGTAAAGTAACTGGAGTTTATGTAAAATTAGTAGTACAAAAGATAGCAGTTTGAAAGGAAGGCGTGACCATGCTGGTTAAGACAAGACACTTTGGTGAAATTGATTTAGATGAAGGTAAAATTATATATTTCGAAAACGGTATCTTAGGTTTTGAAGACTGCAAAAAATATACATTGCTATACGATGATGAAGGTGAAAAACCGGATATTACATGGCTACAGAGCCTAGATGAAGCTGCACTGGCTATACCGGTAATCAGCCCTTTCCTTATAAAAAAGGACTATAATCCAGAAGTAGAGGATGAATTGCTCAAGCCACTAGGTGAACTGAATGATGAAAATGCAGCAATATTTGTTTCCGTAACCGTACCTGCGGATATTGAAAAAATAACTGCTAACTTGAAAGCTCCATTTATCATTAATGCAAATGATAAAAAAGGGGTCCAAATAATAGTAGAGAATTCGGATTATGCGGTGAAGTATCATTTTTATGATCAGCTGATGGCGTATAAAGCAGCAAAGGAGGGCAAATAATATGTTAGCCCTATCAAGGAAAGTAAACGAATCAATTATAATTGGCAATGATGTTGAAATAACTGTTTTAGAGGTGAAAGGTGATCAGGTTAAGATTGGCATCAGTGCTCCCAAATCAGTTCCGATTTATCGTAAAGAGATTTACTTGCAAATTAAGGAATCAAATAGAGAAGCAGCTGAAACTGTTGCATCAGAGGAAGCGATTAAGAAATTGTTTAAATAGAACACGTATGATAAAAACAAGAATTAGATATAAGAAGGAAGCCTTTAAGTACGCTTGACAGGAGGTCAAAGTATTTGAGGGCTTTTGCGTTTTTATATGTGCAACACATAAAGGTTTAACTTATGTGAAGAGATAATTAAAAATCAATTTACAGGAAGAGTCAAAAATAGCCTTTTGAGACACCGAGAAAGTGATGTGCAAAAATATTCCTATAATTTTTTGCGAAAAGATATAAACATTTTTATTGGTTTCACCGATATATTGACTAGATGATAACTTGAGTTATCGTAAAACAGTCAAGGATGACAGATGTTGAAAATTTACTTTTAAACAATAGCTTGTTTGAATTAGTGTAAGCACACGGAGGTGTAAGATTATGGCTTTGGATGCAATTAACGGAACTACACATGGAAGTGTATCAAATCCATCGATGCTTAATAAGGTGGAATATTCACCAGATACGACTCTAAAATTGAAAGAAATACCGATTACGACGAATACTCAAGCGAATAGTGATTCGGGAGAAGTACAAGTTGAGAAAGTCCCAAATGACAGACAGATTAAAGATGCTATAGAGAAAATTAACAGCAAGATCAAAGATCATCGAACCAGATGTGAGTTTACATATCATGAGGAAAGTAATCGAATTTCAATTAAGATGATCGATGAAGCAACCGATGAGGTGATTAAAGAAATCCCTCCCGAAGACACAATAAAAATGGCAGATAGATTATGGGAGATGGCGGGGCTTCTATTAGACGAAAGAAGATAGTGAGGTGGCTTTATGGCAATTAAATTATCGGGTATGATTTCAGGTATGGATACTGAGAGCATGGTTACCGAGTTAATGAAGGCTCAAAACCTTAAAAAGACTAAGATACAGGATAAAATCACAACAACACAGTGGAAACAGGAAAAATGGAATGACCTGAATCAAAAGATCTATGCAATGTATACAGGAACATTATCGAAGATGAGGTTGCAATCAAGTTTTAAAACAAAGAACTTAACATCATCCGATGATAATGCTGTTTCAGCGACAGCTGGAACTAATGCTTCTAATGGTATTCATTCTATCAAAGTAGGGCAGTTGGCAAGCTCACAGTTTGTGACAGGTTCCCAGTTGTCGAAAGATGTCAATGGTAACCCGATTGATTTAGGTACTAAACTTGTTGACTTGGGATTAACAGACGGAACTAGTAATAAGATAACGATTACGACAGAAAAGACCTCACAATCCTTAACAATAACTGATTCTACTACTGTAATAGATGTTGTAAATACATTGAAAAGTGCAGGACTTAATGCATCTTACGATGCGAGCCAAAAAAGGTTTTTTATAAGTTCAAAAGATAGTGGAACTGCCAATGCATTTTCAATTCAGGGATCTGGTGTGGATATGACTAAGCTGGGTCTTGATAATATAACCTATACAAAAGATTCTAGTGGGAATTTAACATTTGACAATGCGCCTAACGTTACATTAATCCAACCTAAGAACGCTGTATTTAAATATAATGATGCAGAGATGACAAGTTCATCTAATGTTGTCACGGTTAATGGATTAACCCTTACATTAAAGAATACAACAGCAGGATATGGAACTTCGAATGAAAGCTCAGTCAGTCTTAATGTAAAAAATAATGTAGATGATGTTTATAATACCATTAAAGCGTTTATTATAAATTATAATGCAGTATTAATGGAAATGAATAAGGATTATGACGCACCAACTTCGCGTGGATATGATCCGCTTAGTGATGATGAAAAAGAAAAAATGACAGATTCACAGATTGAAAAATGGGAATCAAAAATTAAGGACTCTCTTTTACGTAGAGACGATAATTTAAGATCACTCACCGATACAATGAGAAGCAGTATGGGACAAACAGTACAAGTAAACGGAAAGTCCTATTCTCTTGCCACTTTTGGTATTGCATCTGCCAACTATACAGAGAAGGGATTACTGCACATCAATGGTGATAGCGATGATAGCCTTGTATCTGCCAGTGAAAATTCCTTAAAAAAAGCTCTTCAGGATGATCCTGATACGGTTATGAATGTTATGAATACCATAGCAGGTAAAATGTATAGTGACTTAACTGATAAGATGAAAAGTACAACGATGAGGAGTGCATTAAAACTCTATAATGATAAGGAACTTTCATCAAATTTGGATACCTACAAAAAAGACCTCTCCAATATGGAGAAAAAACTAGATGATATTCAAAATCGTTATTACAAACAATTTGCAGCCATGGAATCTGCTATGGCTAAATTGAATTCACAAAGTTCAAGTTTCCAATCCATGCTTGGAACAAAATAAGAATACATAATTTAGTGATTATTTGAACAACGATTTTATATATTAAAAATCAGGAGGATATAGTATGGCGTCAAATGCAAGTGCAGCATATATGGACAGTAAAATATTAACCGCCAGCCCGGCAGAGCTTACATTGTTACTTTATGAAGGAGCTATAAAATTTTGTAATTTGGCAATAATTGCAATAGAGAAGAAGGATTTTGAAAAAGCGAATATTAATATAATTAAAGCGGAAAGAATTATTTCGGAATTTCGTGCCACACTCGATTTTAAGTATCCGGTAGCAAAGGATTTTGATAATGTATATAAGTATGTTTATGATAGAATGATGACAGCTAATATGAAGAAAGATCCTGAGATATTGGAAGAAGTATTGGGGCATATCAGAGAAATGAGAGATGCTTGGAAAGTGGTTATGAAAACTGCTAAGACAGCATAATCAATCCGTTAATAATCCAGAGAGGGTATTAAAAATGGAATTAGAAAACAACGCTGCTAAGCAGACCTATATTCGGATATTAACAGAATCGCTTACAAAAAAGATAAATGTACTGGACGAGTTGCTCGTATTATCCAAAAAGCAGGAAACGATTTTGAATACAGCTGCGTTTGACGAGCAGGAATTCATGAATATTGTAAATCTTAAAGATGGGTTCTTATTACAGCTAGATAAGTTGGATCAAGGTTTTGAGCAAATTTATCAAAGCATACAACAGGAATTAATGAGTAATAAGAATTTATATCAGAATGAAATAAATAGAATGAAGGAACTGATTGTTAAGTTAACTGAAAAAAGTGTTCAGCTTCAGGCACTTGAAAAGAGAAATAAAACAACTAGCGAGGTAGTATTTTCAAGAAAACGACAAGAGATTGGGCAATCCCGTATGAGTAATCGACAAGTTACCAATTACTATAAGAATATGGCGGAACAAAGAGAAACACAATCTTTTTTTTACGACAAAAAAAAATAAAAAAAATTATAATTCGGTATAAAGTTTTATATTAGAATGCCGATATATAATACAGGTAAGACAACTTACTAAATTTATTCCTAATGGAGCGTACGGCCGGAAGGAACAAATCAAAATTTAAGTAGCATGGAAGCTACAAAATTATATTTCAAGGAGGAATTGATTATGATAGTTCAACATAATATGGCAGCAGCCAACACAAACAGACAGTTAGGTGTAACAGCTGGAAACTTAGCAAAATCTACAGAGAAATTATCTTCTGGTTACAAAATCAACCGTGCAGGTGATAATGCAGCTGGTTTGACAATTTCCGAAAAGATGCGTGGTCAGATCAGAGGTCTTGATCAGGCTTCCACAAATGCACAGGATGGTATCTCTTTAATCCAGACAGCTGAAGGTGCTCTTAATGAGTCCCAGTCTATTCTTCAGAGAATGAGAGAATTAACTGTACAGGCATCAAATGATACTAACGTTACAGCAGATCGTCAGGCTATCACAGAAGAAATCTATGCTTTATCTCAAGAAGTTACACGTATCGGTGAGCAGACAGAATTCAATAGCATGAAATTACTTGATGGTACTTTCAGTGGTGGTAAAGATCTTCAGGTTGGAGCTAACTCCGGTCAGAACATCAACTTCAAGATTGGTAAAATGACTGCATCTGTATTAGGTCTTGATGGCATTGCATCTAGCGTTACTTCATACGGTTCTGCTACAACAGCAATCGGTATTGTACAAAGTGCTCTTAACCAGGTTTCTACACAGAGATCTGCACTTGGTGCTTTACAGAACAGATTAGAGCATACAATTGCTAATGCTGATAACACTGCTGAGAACTTACAGGCAGCTGAGTCCCGTATCCGTGACGTTGATATGGCTAAAGAAATGGTTAAATACTCCAAAGACAATATTCTTCAGCAAGCTGCACAGTCTATGCTTTCACAGGCTAATCAGTCTACACAGGGTGTTTTATCATTATTACGTTAATCAAACAAACATCATAGTTAATAAAAATGGGACTGACGTTGAGTCAGTCCTGTTTTTTAGAATAATTATATATAACGAAAAGAAAAGTCGGCTATTATATAAGTACATGTAGTATATATTGGCTTAACCATAAAAAAGAGTAACCATTAGCAGGTACTTCTAATAGTTCTGTGTGGAGGAAAATTTGAATCTATCAGATAACATAGTGATAATTATTGAAAAAATTGAGCGGATGGCAGAATGTTTTTACCAGCAGAGAAAAACAGTGGGATACGATTATCTTAATCAGATTTTAGCTTCATTAGGACAAATTTCTGAAAGTTTATCACAGTGTCAGAATAGTGGATTGGATGGATATAAGTTAGAATTTAATCAGGTTTTGATTCGAGGGATGGAGTCAATTAAACAACAAGACAGTGTGTTGATTGCGGATATATTCTATCATGAAATGGCAGGATTATTAATTGATATCCGAAATACAATACAATAATAGACCCAAAAATGAGGTGAGAACATGAATAACTTCCAAATAAATATGGAAAGTTTGAAGATGAATCGACCGTCTTTATACGATGCCGTTAATAATTATAAAAATGAATCTACAACATTACAAATATCAACACTAGAAACCATCAGTAATGAACAGGCGTTGTTTGTACAAACGAAGGATAAGAGTTATCGCGTAAATAGTATTTATAGTCCCTCTTTTGAAGCTGATGTATGGGCAGATCAATTTAAAGTCCAAGAATTAAATAACCATATATTGATGTTTGGACTGGGGAATGGTGTTTTTCTTAGAAGCATCATGAAGAGGTTACAGGCAGGAGACCTTGTATTAGTATATGAGCCAAGTCCTGAGATATTGGTGCATGTACTAAATAATTATGACCTCACAGATATAATTGAGAACGAGCATATTGTTATTGCTGTGGAGAAAATGAACAGTAAAGAATTTCATTTTTCTTTATTTGAAGTAATGAATGTGACAAACCTTAAAAGCATCATTATATGCAATCATCCGTTTTATAATGAGATGTTTGAACAAGAATATGTGGTATTTTGGAGAGAAATTAGAGATAGTTATACATCAGCGATTATGAATGTAAATACTGAAGTACTGTTCGGTGAAAAGTTCGTTGATAATATTTTAAAGAACTTAATTTATATAAAGGATAGTAATTCAATCACTGATATAAAGGAGATTATTCCTGATGGATTACCTGCAGTAATTGTTGCGGCCGGACCATCAGTTGAGCAGAATATAGAAGAATTAAAACGTATTAAAGGGAAGGCAGTTATCTTTGCGGTAGACCGAATTCTTGATTTTCTTTTGGACTCTGGTATTGAACCTGATTTCGTTGTTACAATTGATCCGGACAAACCCGTAGAATATTTTTCTAAAAGAGATAATATTGCAATTCCTCTGATCCTATTTATGCAGGCAAATCATGACGTGCTTAATGTGCATAAGGGTAGAAAAATTATCTGTAATAGTTCCTCTTTTTTAGGAGAGGCTTACAAGCGTAATCATAAAGAAGTACCGGCCGTTTATTCCAGTGCTTCGGTAGCTACGGTTACCTTTACGGCATGTATAGAACTTGGCTTTAGAACAATTATATTAGTTGGTCAGGATTTGGCTTATAAGGGAACAGTAAGTCATGCCGGTAGTGTGGAAGAGAATTATGGTGATGAGCAAGATGTCATGGTTGAGGGCATTAGTGGCAATATGATAAAGTCGCGATATGATTGGAAACACTTTATTATCTGGTATCAGGATGTGATAGCTACTTATAAAAACCTCACTGTAATTGATGCAAAGAAGGAGGGCGCTAAAATTATCGGTACAACCGTGATGCCACTGGAGGAAGCTGTTGAGAAATACGGTAAGGGTAATATTGATATAGCCGGTTTAGTAGAAACGCTACAACCTACCTTTAACCGGAATGAGATAACTAATTTACGAGAATATCTAAAGGAGAATCTTAAAGATATCGATATGCTAACGAAAAAAGCACAAAAAGCAATTCGACATTGTGATTTTTTGATAGATGCGTATCAATCAAAAAAAAGTACAACGAATCAGTTGAATGATAAAATAAGATCAGTTACCGGTATCAATGAAGAAATTAGTAATCATGTTTTGTATTCCTTATTAGATAAATATATCATGTCATCAGCAGTTCAAGAAATATCAACCCTTTATCATTTTACAGGTGATACGATTACTGATAATATTAAAACCTATGAAAGAGCAAAAGGGGTATTCCAGACAATTGTAGAGGGATTAGAGTATATTAAACCGAGGTTAGAAGAAGCAGAGAATCAATTGAATTAATAGGGAGGCATAGATAAAAGATGAGTAAACTGATTAGTGTTATTATCCCTTGTTATAATGTAGAAAAGTTCATTGATCGTTGCATGAGTTCTCTGATTAATCAAACAATCGGACTACATTGTTTGGAAGTAATTGTTGTAAATGATGCCTCGACTGATCATACATTGGATAAATTGAAGGAATATGAAAATAGTTATCCTGAAGATATCCTAATTGTTGATCTTCCAGAAAACATAAAGCAAGGTGGAGCGAGGAATATCGGATTACAATATTCCACTACGGATTATATTGGTTTTGTTGATTCAGATGATTGGATCGAGCCGACTATGTATGAACATTTATATGAAAAAGCAATTAAATATGATTGTGATCTGGTTTCCTGTAAATTTAAGCGTGTATATGAGGAAGGTTCTCCCATGGGGCGGACAGGAAAGGATGATCAGTTATATTTTATTGAGACGGAGCAGGACAGAAAGAGGTTTATTATTGATGGTCTGGAAGGTGGCATCTGGTGTAATTTATATAAAAAGAGTACTATTCTTGAGAATGAATTGATGTTTCCTGAGAGAATAACTTACGAGGATAACTTATGGTTGCCAGTATTGTTGTTATATGTTAATAGGGTATATATACTGGAAGAATATCTTTATCACTATTTTGTCAACATGCAATCGACTATATTAAGTAAAAATTCTTTCCATCATCTAGATCGATTAATGATTGAATTGATGAAATTAGAAGAATATAAGAAGAGAGAGGTTTTAGAAAAATATTATAGAGAATTTGAATACCTTTTTCTTAAAATGTATTTTATAAATACCTTGAATATTCTATTTACACGGTTTGATCGATTTCCGGAAGGAATTTTTGAATTAATGCAAGAGGGTGTAACGAAGAATTTCTCTGATTATGAAAATAATCCTTACCTTGAATGTATGAACAATACGGAGCTATATTTCTTGTCGTTAGTTAGCATCAAATTAAATCTAGAACAAATTGAGATACTTGGTGATAAATATCGAAATGAAACTCTTTTTACAAATTAGAATTAAATTTAACTTGTATCATTTTCATTTTATAACTATAGCAAAAAATACTGGGGTGTGTCATATGGATCGAAAGATAACAATTATAGTACCTTGTTATAATGTTGAAGCATATCTGGACAGGTGTATTCAATCACTACTTGACCAAACGATAGGATTTTCTAATCTTGAAGTAATCTTTATTAATGATGCTTCTACGGATGGGTCAATTAATATATTGAGAAAATATGAAGAGCGGTATCCCGATAATATAATGCTGATTGATTTACCAGTGAATAATAAGCAGGGCGCTGCAAGAAATATAGGACTTCAATATGCAACCTCGGATTATATTGCATTTGTAGATGCAGACGATTGGGTAGAGTCGACCATGTATGAAAAACTCTATCAAAGAGCGATTGAGTATAATTGTGATATGGTATGTTGTAAATATAAAAGAGTAGCAGATGAGACAGAGGCCATGGGATTAACGGGATATGAGGATGGCTTTTATCACATTCAAACAGCAGCTGATCGAAAAGCATTCGTACTTGATGGAATAGAAGGAGGAATTTGTTGCAATATTTATAAAAGACAAATTATTCTGGAGAACAATATACTATTTCCGGAAGGAATGAGCTATGAGGATAATTTCTGGTTACCGTTATTGCAACTTTATATCCAGAAGTTTTATGTGGTTGAGGAATATTTATACCATTATTATATTAATCTAAACTCTACAATAACGAAAAGAGATTCGTTTCACCATTTTGACAGGTTGTTGATTGAGTTAATGAAGCTGGAAGAATATAAATCTAGGGGTTTTTATTCGAGCTTCCAAGATGAATTTGAGCTACAATTTCTGAGAATATATTTTTTAAATACATTAAATATTCTATTTACCAGATTCACAATAATTCCTTCAGAGATATTTTATGAAATGCAAAAGACTGTTAAAATCTGTTTTCCACATTACAAAGAAAATAAATATATCAGTGATAGATTAAACGAGAGTGAGATCCATATGTTATTATTAATTGAATCAAGGTGTACACCGGATCAGTTAGAAGAGATAGCGTTTAATTATCGACATGGTTATTTGTATATACCATAAGAAATAGCCGGTCGTAAATTATTCATTTTAGTTATTTAGGGCGCAGGAGGGGTTTATGAATATTGCAGTTATTGGTTTGGGGTCAATGGGGAAAAGAAGAATAAGACTTTTAAAGAAGTATTTTCCTGATTACAATATATATGGAATTGAAGGAGATAAATCAAGGGCGGAAGAATGTGGAAAAGAGTTTGAGATTTCCTGCTTTGATAATATCAAGAATGCAGTTGATACGGTCGCGCTTGATTGTGCATTTGTATGTACCCCGCCACTCACCCACAGTACAATAATTACACTTTGTCTGAATAATGGGATGCATATCTTTACTGAGTTGAATTTGGTGAAAGACGGATATGAAATCAATATGCAGCTAGCCAAGGAAAAAGGCAAGATATTGTTTTTATCGTCTACTGCACTTTACCGTAAGGAAATGAACTATATTAATAGTAAAGTAAAAAACCATAAAAAGAAACTCAGTTATAGTTATCATGTTGGACAGTATCTTCCGGATTGGCATCCTTGGGAGAATTACAAAAAATCTTTTTTTTCAGAAGAAAGAACCAACGGTTGTCGTGAAATACTTGCAATTGAGCTTCCTTGGATTCTCAGGGCATTTGGAAAAGTGTCCGATATCAGCGTAGTATCGGCTCGTTTGACTGATCTGGAGATTGAATTCGATGATTATTTCAATATTCAAATACGACATGAGAATGGTTGCATTGGAACGATAATAGTAGATGTTGTATGCAGGGAAGCCGTCCGAAAGCTTGAAGTGGTCGGTGAATCACTCTATCTTGAGTGGAGAGGGACTCCTGACACCCTAATAGAGAAAGATATGGAATCAAAATCAATTGTTTCAATCAATCTTTATGATGAGATAGATAGGATGGAGGGGTATAGCAGTACGATTATTGAAAATCAGTATTTGGATGAACTAAAAACCTTTTTCAGCGTATTGGAGAATGGAGTATCCGGTGAATACGGATTTGATGAAGACTGGTATACACTTGAGATTATTGATAAAATCGAGGGAAAATAATGATGAAGATTTGCTTTATCGGTTTGGGTTCAATTGGAACTAGACATATAACAAATTTAATAATGATTTTACAGGAACGTAAGATATCATATCAGATCGACGCCTACAGAAGTAGTAAGTGTACATTAAAAGAAGAGCTGCGTTCCATAATTAATCAAGAGTATTATAGCTTTGAAGAACTCCCTGGGGATTACGATATTATTTTTATCACAAACCCTACGTTCCTTCATTATGATGCGATACAAAAGGTCATTCATAAAACTACTCATCTATTTATTGAAAAACCTTTATTTGAAAGTGCTTCCTATGATATCAATAAACTGACAGGAAAAGGGCAAAATATTTACTATGTTGCATGTCCGTTACGATATACTCCGGTTGTTCAGTACTTGAAAAAAGTACTTCCTGGTGAGAGAATTTATTCGATACGAGCTATATGCTCCTCCTATCTACCGGAGTGGAGAATAGGTGTAGATTATAAAGAAGTATATAGTGCAAAAAAAGAGCATGGGGGAGGAGTCTCCCTTGATTTGATTCATGAGTGGGATTATATCACTTACTTGTTTGGAATCCCTCAAACAGTCTATCAAATTAATGGAAAATATTCTGAATTAGAGATTACCAGTGATGACATATCAATCTATATTGCAGCATACAAGAATATGTTGGCAGAGCTTCACCTTGACTATTTTGGAAGAAAGAATACGAGAGAGATTGAACTTTATTGCAAAGATTATGTAATCAAGGCTGATTTGCGGAATAATACATTGTGTTATAATGGGGTAGAGGAGAAGATAATCACTTTACCGATAGAAGATATGTATAAGAATGAAATGAATTATTTCCTAGATATGGTACTTGAGGGAGAATTCAATCATAATGATATAAACCATGCGTTCGAAGTATTAAAATTGGCTACAGGAAAAAGTTATTGTTAGGAGGAACAGGGATGAACTTGCTGTTTACTATTTGTGCCAGGTCTGGTAGTAAAGGGGTTAAAAATAAAAATATAAAGAATTTTTTGGAATACCCGATTGTTTACTATACTTTATCCGCGTACCATTTATTTTTAAGAAGTTTTTCTGATCAATATAATCAAATACATCTTGCAGTTAATACGGATTCTAGTGAGTTGATTAATCAAATAACGAGGACTAACGTAGTGTTTGAACATATACCACGAAGAGATGAATTGGCTGGGGACTTTGTATCAAAAACCGATGTTATAAAGGATAGCGTTAAGAAGATGGAGGAGAAGCTAGGTTGTAATTACGATATGGTTATTGATCTAGATTTGACTTCACCATTACGAACAGTAGAGGATATCAAAGGAATGATAGACACGCTACAAGGAGATCTTAATGCGGATGTTGTGTGTTCCGTAGCGAATGCACGAAGATTACCCTTTTTTAATATGATAGCGGCAGGCGAGAACGGGTATTTTCTTCCCTTGATTAACAAGGGGTATATATCCAGACAGCAGGCTCCTCAATGTTTTGATATGAATGCTTCAATTTATGCTTATACAAAAGAGTTTATTACCTCTGAATATACAAACAAGGTGTTTGATGGGAAGGCGCTTACTTGGTTAATGAAGGATACCGCAGTATTAGATATCGATTGTGAAGAGGATATGGAGTTAATGCAGGTATTGGCGGAATACTTTTTCTCAAAATATGATGCTATGGGTAAGGTATATCATGGAATTAATGATTTGATAAAGAAGTAAATGAATGATGATTGATGATTGTAGAGAGATGATAGAAGGAATAAAACAACATTATTTGGTTTTTAAGATAAAACTTAGTAGGATAGATATTAACGAAAGGTATGGTAGATAATTATGAAAGTACTGGTAACCGGAGCAGATGGGTTCATCGGAAGCCACTTAACAGAGATGCTTTTGGAGCAAGGATATGAGGTAAAGGCGTTCACCTATTACAACTCATTTAATACATGGGGATGGATTGATTCTTTTCCAAAGGAAAAACAGAAGGAGATAGAGATATTCTCAGGGGATATTCGTGACCCGAATGGAGTGTATGAAGCGATGCAGGGGGTTGATCAGGTGTTCCACTTGGCAGCGTTAATCGCAATCCCGTTTAGCTATCACTCGCCGGATTCTTATGTGGATACCAATGTAAAAGGAACACTGAATGTATTACAAGCTGCAAGAAAGCTTGATACAAGCCGTATCCTTATCACATCAACCTCAGAGGTATATGGAACCGCTCAGTATGTACCGATGGATGAAAAACACCCATATCAGGGACAATCCCCCTATTCTGCAACAAAGATAGGTGCAGATCGTTTGGCGGAGAGTTTTTATCGAAGTTTTGAATTACCGGTTACCATAGTAAGACCATTTAATACTTACGGGCCTCGACAATCTGCTAGGGCTGTTATCCCAACTATCATAACTCAACTTCTTGCTGGGGAAGATAAGATCAAGCTCGGTTCCTTAAGTCCTACCAGAGATTTTAACTATGTTAAGGATACGGCGAATGGGTTTATTGAGATTTCTAAGTCGGATAAGGCAATTGGTGAGGAAATCAATATTGCTACCCAGCAAGAGATATCCATCGGTGAACTGGCAAGAGAAATCATTTCTCAAATCAACCCAAATGCAGAAATAATATGTGAAAATGAAAGACTTCGTCCGGAAAACAGTGAAGTAAACCGTTTGTTGGGCTCAAATGAGAAGATTAAACAACTTACGAATTGGCGTCCGTCTTATACCTTTGAACAAGGAATAAGTGAAACGATCGAATGGATGCGTGGTAATTTACATGCATATAAAACAGACATTTATAATTTATAGAGGTGATCGATATGAATCAAAGCATTCCGTTATCTGTTCCAAATCTGAAAGGGAAGGAACTGGAATACATCACAGAGGCAATTGAATCAGAATGGGTATCAACAGCTGGTTTATATATAACAAAATTTGAAAAGGAACTCGCAAAATATGTCGGTGCTATTGACGGGGTTGCCTGCCAAAGCGGAACAGCTGGATTACACTTAGCACTTCTGGCATTAGGAGTAAAACCGGGAGAGGAAGTAATAGTACCTACGCTTACCTTTGTGGCGGCGGTTAATCCGGTGAAATATATTGGCGCAGAGCCTGTTTTTATGGATTGTGACGATGGTTTAACGATGGATGGGGTTAAGTTAGAGCGTTTTTGTGAAGAAGAATGCCAATTTGATGAAGGAGTATTGATTCATTGTAAGACTCAAAAAAAGATCACTGCGATTGTAGTAGTTCATGTATTTGGCAATACCGCAGATATGGAAAAAATCATGAATGTAGCTCAGAAATATAATCTCCATGTTATCGAAGATGCCACGGAGGCGTTAGGTACGTATTGGACAGACGGTTTGTATAAGGGGAAATATGCAGGAACAATTGGTGATATCGGCGTATACTCCTTTAATGGAAATAAAATCATTACTACTGGTGGTGGTGGGATGATCGTATCCAATGATAAAAATTATTTGGATTATTGCAGGTACCTATCCACTCAGGCAAAGGATGATCTGATCTACTTTGATCATAATGAAGTGGGTTATAATTATCGAATGACGAATGTTCAGGCTTCAATCGGTCTGGCGCAGCTGGAACAGTTAGAAGAATTCATTCAAACAAAGGAAAGAAATTATAAATGTTATAAAAGACTGGGCATTGACCTGATGGAATTTCGTAATAATATAAGGCCGAATTACTGGTTCTATTCCTATACGACAAGGGATCGAGACCGCTTATTACAGTACCTTGATGATAAGAAAATTCAAACAAGGCCGATCTGGAAGTTAATTCACATGTTAAAGCCATATGGGAATTCTCAAAGTTATCAGATTGAGAAAGCATTATATTATTATAACCATATTCTGAACCTCCCTTGTAGCTCTAATCTTACACAGGATGAGGTTAAGACTGTTTCAGAAGCGATACAGAGTTTTAAATGATATAATACATTCTGGAGGGCTTATGTATGATTAATAAAAGAATTATACTAATCGGAGCAGGTGGGCATTGTGCGTCGGTTTTGGACAGTCTAATTACTTCTTATGATTATAATTCAATTGGTATCGTGGATAAAGAATACACGAAGGAATCTGAAAAAGAATTACTTGGGGTACCGATTATCGGAAGTGATGAGGATTTGCCACGATTATTCGAAAGCGGTTATACAGAGGCTTTTATTACGGTTGGAAGTATTGGAGATACCGGAATTCGTCGTTTGCTTTATAATAAGGTGAAAGAAATTGGCTTTCATATTCCGAATATACTTGATAAAACCTGTATCGTTAGCCATTGGTGTACCCTCGGCGAAGGAATATATGTAGGAAAAAATGCGGTTATTAATACGAATGCTAAGATTAATAATATGGCTATTATAAATACAAGTAGCACTGTTGAACATGATTGTAATATCGGTGAGTTTGTGCATGTTTCTCCCGGAAGCGTAATATGTGGAGGAGTTGTAATTAATAGAGATACTCATATCGGAGCAGGAAGTGTAATTCGCCAAGGAATTCATATCGGAGCATCGTCTATCATCGGGTTGTCCAGTGTAGTAGTCAGAGATATTCCGAATGAGGTTACTGCATTTGGCAATCCATGCAGAGTGACAGGAAAGGCAAGGGAATTTTATGACAAAGAGAATATTAATTCTTAAAGGAGAATCATTATACAATGTATTGCGTATTGCTGCAGATTATATGGCAGATGCTTTTCAAAAAAATGGCTATCAGGTTATTGTTCTCGATTTAACAATGGAAGAAGATAGAAAATGTTTTTTGAATGTTTTAGAAAACAAATATGATTTGATTTATTCGTTCCAAGCGTTGCTTTTTGAAACCGAAGTGGGTGATTCGGGGATGTCACTTTTCTCTTTGTTTAAAGATACACCGGTATTTGGTCATATTGTAGATCATCCAAATGAACATGCCAGCAGATTAATCAGCACGCATGGAGATAATATGTATATTGGTTGTATTGATAAAAGCCATGTAACTTATATTCATAAGTATTATCCGACCGTAAAGCATGCGATTTATTTACCACATGCTGGTTTTTCTCCCAAAAAAGTGATACCTTATAGAGATAGAGAGATTGATTTGTTTTTCCCATGCTCCTATAAAGATCCAGAGGAAGTCCTTACTTCCATTGATCATCTACCTGAGGTGTATCGAAATATAGCAAAACATATAATTTCAAAACTTATTGAAAATCCCTTGGCTTTACTTCAAGATGAGTTGGAATATTACCTACAAAGTGTCAATTTTGCTTATTCTGGGGAGGAATTCACTGTACTCATGCATTATATGGAGAATGTGGATCAATATATCAGAGCATTTATACGTGATCAATGCATACGATATCTGTTGTCACAGAATATCAAGGTTACGGTAAGCGGAAGTGGATGGGATCGGTTTCAATCAGAAGATAAATGTAATTTAGAGATAGTGGGAGAGAATGGACTGGATTTTCTTGAAGTATTGGAATTAATGAGTAATTCCAAAATAGTCTTGAATAATGCCCCTACTTATCAGTATGGAACGCATGAAAGAATATTCACCAGCATGTTATGTGGTTCCGTATGTTTGACAAATGATTTCCCTGTCATAAGAGAAGAGTTTTCTCAGGACGAGAATATTATCTTATATTCTATGCACGAACTAGAGAATCTTGCAGCCCGAATTAAATTGATTCTAGATGATGTTTCCATAGGTGAGTCAATTGCCCTTAAAGGATACGTATACGCAAAAGAGAATCATACTTGGGCGAGAAATGCAGAAAAGATACTGAAAATGTTTAATTTGATAAACGAATAGTACACAATGGAGGAGCATGAATGCAAGGAAGCATATTGGTATTAAAAGGGCAGTCACTATATAATGTACTACGTATGGCAGCAGATAGTATGGCAGAGGCTTTTCATGATATGGATTATGAAGTAACGGTTCTTGATCTTACAATTGATAAAGAAGTGGAGGCTTTTAACTGGAATTTAGTTGAGAATTTTGATCTAGTCTTTTCCTTTCAAGCATTATTATTTGATTATTGCCCTCAGGACGGGAAGAGCGCCATGTTTGCTTCTTTCAAAGATACAAAATTCTTTGGTCATATTATGGATCACCCGATTTATCATAGTACCAGAGTGGCTTCAAATCATGAAATAAACATGTATGTAGGATGCATGGATAAAGGACATGTTGACTACATAGAGAGATATTATCCTGGAGTAAAGAATGTAATGTTTATACCACACGGCGGATTTACTCCTAATAGAATGGTGCCTTATAAAGAACGGACGATAGAAGTGTTTTTCCCAGGGTCATATAAGAAGCCTTCAGCGGTCATTGATAAGATCGATAATCTTCCAGAGGTTTACCGTAATTTGTCTTACAAATTAATCGATGAAATGAAGGCCCATCCCCTGCTTGCCTTACAGGATGTGTTATTGCAATACCTTGAAGAAGTGAATTTTGCATTTTCTTCTGAGGAGTTTTCACAAATCATGTTAGCAGTGGCCGTTGTAGATGAGTATATCCATGAAGATTCCAGAGATTATTGCATTCGTGGTTTATTGAACAACGGTATCAGGCTAAGCGTTTGTGGAAGCGGATGGGATGAGTTAGATATTAATCTAAAAGACAAAATCCAAATCTTAAATGACGGAGGTATGGACTTTACAGAAGTTTTGGAGTGTATGGGGAATTCAAAAATGGTTTTAAATCACATCCCCACTCTTCAACAAGGAATGCATGAAAGAATGTTTAGTAGTATGTTGAGCGGAGCGATAAGTTTAACGAATGATTTTCCGATTATACACGAGGAGTTTATTGATGGGGAGAATATTATTCTGTATAATGAGGAGACCATATTCGAACTCTCAGAGCGAATTAAAGAGTTGATTGCAAATCCTGATAAAGCAGAAGAAATTGCTAATAATGGTTATAAGATTGCGAAAAACTCACATACCTGGGCTAAAAATGCAGAAACTATTTTAAGAATAACAGGAATTCAAAAATAGGATGATACCATTATCTCTCAATAAAATACGAGAAGGTGTAAATTAATTGCGTAAAATGTCGATATAATATATAGAAAGTTAAAAGAAAGTCCTATTATGCTATAGTGACTTTCTTCATTTATTAATATATCGTTCTAAATAGGAGGCTTCAATGATAAAGTACAAGCGTTTTGAGGAAATTGATTATTCAAAATTTATGGTTGAGGAAGAGGCAGCAGAGAGAAAATATGGCCTACCAGGAGAGGTGAAATTCTGCAAGAAGTGTGTTATTTCTAACCAGAGACCAAATTCATGCCAAGAATTTGAGCATAAAAAAGGTACAAAAAAGGCTACGATACATTTTGATGATGATCAAATTTGTGATGCATGTAAAGTGAATGAAAAGAAACATAGGGAAATTGACTGGGAAGCCAGAGAAAAAGAACTGTGGGAATTATGTGATAAACATCGTAAGAATGACGGAAGTTATGACTGTCTGGTTCCGGGAAGTGGCGGAAAAGACAGTTTTTATGCTGCCCATATCTTGAAATATAAATACGGAATGCATCCGTTAACAGTAACCTGGGCGCCTCATATGTATACACCTTGGGGCTTTGAGAATTTTCAATCCTGGATCCATTCTGGCTTTGATAATTATCTATGTACCCCAAATGGACAGACCCATAGACTTCTCACCAGATTAGCGGTAGAAAATTTGTTCCATCCGTTCCAACCATTTATTCTTGGACAAAAGCAGCTTGCTCCTAAGATGGCATTACTCTTTAATATACCGTTAGTATTTTACGGAGAGAATGAAGCAGAATACGGTAATCCGATTCACGATACCAATACTTCGTTGAGAAGTGATAACTATTTTTCCGTAGATGACAAGAGTAAGGTTAATTTAGGTGGGGTATCGGTTAAGGAATTAGTAGAAGAATTTGAAGTACCGTGGTCAGATTTAGAAATCTATATGCCTGCAGATCGAGAAGCAATTAAACAAAAGAATATACAGGTTCATTATTTGGGCTATTACCTCAAATGGCATCCACAGGAAGCTTATTATTATTCCGTTGAACATGGTGGTTTTAAACCATCACCGGAACGTACTCCGGGAACCTATTCAAAATATAACAGCATTGACGATAAGATTGATGATATGCATTACTATACAACTTATATCAAATTCGGTATCGGACGTGCTACCTATGATGCAGCACAAGAAATTCGTAATGAAGAAATTAACCGTGAAGAGGGTGTTGCGTTAGTTAAGAAATACGATGGAGAATATCCAACACGTTTTGAGAATGATATCTATCAATATTTGTCCATTGATGAGAAGCATTTTCCGAAGGCTTCTAAGTTTTTTGAGCAACCGACTATGGATCGTGCGTATTTTGAACACTTGGCAGATCGATTCCGTTCCCCGCACCTTTGGAAGTATGAGAATGGTGTATGGAAACTGCGTCATACGGTTTTTGAAGAATAATCTAGAATACAGATAACGACGTGTTAATGCACAGATTGGAATATGATATGAGTAAAATAAGAGTGATAGCGAGATTAGATATCAAGGATAACTATATCGTAAAAGGTATCCAGCTGGAAGGTCTCAGAAAAATCGGTAATCCGAACGAATATGCGAAAAATTATTATGAGCAAGGTATTGATGAAATCCTATACATGGATATTGTAGCCAGCTTATATAATCGCAATAATCTGGGAGATATTGTTTTCCATACCACGGATGATGTGTTTATTCCCATCACGGTTGGTGGCGGATTAAGAAGTGTAGAAGATGTTAGGAATATATTGCAGTTAGGTGCGGATAAAGTAGCCATCAATACTGCTGCAATAAAAAGACCGGAATTGATTAAAGAGATTGCGGAAACCTTTGGATCACAATGCATGGTTCTCTCCGTAGAAGCAAAAAAAGTTGCGGAAAATAAGTGGGAAGTATACTATGATAACGGTAGAGAGCATTCGGGTTTTGATGTGATCGAATGGGTGAAACAAGGCGTTGAACTTGGAGCTGGAGAAATCTTATTAACCTCAGTTGATAAGGAAGGTATGCAAAAAGGCGTTGACGAAGCATTGATTGAGGCAGTATGTGCTGCGGTTCCGGTTCCGGTTATCGCAAGTGGTGGTGTCGGAAGTTATCAGGATGTGGAGAAAGCCGCGAGCAAGGGAGCGTCAGCTGTGGCGGTTGCCAGTATTCTTCATTATAAGAAAACAGATGTACAAACTTTAAAGAAGAATCTGATTGACTGTGGACAGGAGGTACGTTTTGAAAATAGTAGTTGTTAATTACGGACTTAGTAATCTATTAAGCGTAAAGAGAGCATTTGAGCATTGTGGTGCAGAAATTGTTATTACCGGCAATCCGGAGGAAGTAATGACAGCGGATAAGATTGTATTACCCGGCGTTGGTGCATTTAAGGATGGTATGAAGGGATTGGTAAGTCTCGGACTGGATGAAGCAATCAAATCCAAGGTTGTTACCTCAACACCGTTACTAGGTATATGCCTAGGAATGCAGATGCTTTTTGATGAAAGTGATGAAAATGGAGTTCATCAAGGCTTGGGATTAATAGGGGGAAGAGTAGAGAAGATTCCTGAAATAGATTGTAATGATTTAAAGCAATGTGTTCCTCATATCGGGTGGAATATATTGAAGCCGAATAATGATAAAGAACAGTTTGATAATGAATTGTTGCAAAAGATTGAAAGTGGCAAAGAGGTATATTTCGTTCATTCTTATGAAGCAAAGCCGGTTGATCAAAATAGCAATCTGGCCAATACGATTTATGGTGGTAGAAATATATGTGCGGTAGCCGGTAAAGATAATGTATATGGTTGTCAATTTCATCCAGAGAAGAGCGGAGAAACTGGACTATCCATAATTCGTAATTTTATAAATCTCTAACGATCAGGGATAAAAAACGTCAGGGAGGGACTGTTTCATGAACTTAAAGGATTTTATTGTGTCTGAGGATAACACGATCATTGAAGTTATGAAAGTCATTGATAATAATGCCAAAGGTATCGCCCTTATTTGTGATAATAAAAAATTACTTGCTGTAGTAACCGATGGTGATATCCGTCGGTATATATTGAAAAATGGTGATTTACACAGCCCAATCAGTGAGATAAGCAATTATAAACCGATATTTATAACACAGGATGAAATGATAGAAGACGATAAAACATATATGAAAAAGCATTCTATCACTGCTCTTCCGGTTGTCGGTAAGAATAATAAACTGTTATCCGTACGTTTTTTGTATGATAGCAGTGTGATTCGAAACTCGGACATGAGGGTTCCTGTTGTTATTATGGCCGGAGGAACAGGGAGCAGGCTGTATCCATATACACAGATATTACCCAAGCCCCTAATTCCTATTGGTGAAGAGACGATAACAGAGATTATAATGGATCATTTTGAAGCGTATGGATGTAAACATTTTGATATGATCGTTAATTATAAAAAGAATCTGATTAAATCTTATTTTGTAGACAATGAAAAGAAGAGAGATATCACTTTTGTGGATGAAACGAAGTTTTTGGGCACGGGTGGTGGATTAAAGTTTCTGAGCGGTAAGTATCAGGACTCATTCTTCTTAACCAATTGTGATATCATTATCGAAGATGATTATAGTGATATCATGAATTATCACAAAAGAGAGAATAATATTATTACAATCGTATCAGCATTAAAGAAAATCGTAATTCCTTACGGAACGATGTCAGTGAGTGAGGAAGGACAGGTACAATCATTTGAGGAAAAGCCTAGCTTTTCCTATTTGGTGAACACAGGACTTTATGTTGTGGAACCAAAGTTCATCGATTATATACCTGACGATACTTTTATAAATATAACGGATGTCATTCAAAGCTGTATCGACCGTGGAGAAAAGGTCGGAAGCTATTCAATTAATGAACATTCCTGGATGGATATGGGGCAGTTGGAAGAGCTAGAGAATATGAGAAACAAATTGAGAAGTGAAGGGAAAATATGAGAAGAACATATGTGATTGCAGAGGCAGGGGTAAATCATAATGGTGATATTAATCTTGCAAAAGAGATGATAATTCGCGCAAAAGCAGCCGGTGCAGATGCGGTAAAATTCCAAACCTTCAAGGCACAGAATCTGGTTGCTGCCTATGCGCCAAAAGCAGGATATCAAAAGCTCAATACAGATTCAAATGAATCACAGATGGACATGCTTAAGAAACTAGAATTGTCCTTTGAAGAGTTTACCATATTAAATCAGTTCGCAGCAATGGAAGGAATTGATTTTGTATCGACTCCGTTTGATGAAGAAAGCCTGGAATATTTATCAACTCTTGATATGCCCTTTTGGAAAATCCCGTCCGGCGAGATAACCAATTTACCTTACTTAAGAAAAATCGCATCCACCGGTAAGCCAATCATTATGTCCACCGGTATGAGCACAATACAGGAGATTTCTCATGCTCTTGAGGTTTTCTCACATTATGATAGGACAGATATAACCCTGCTGCAGTGTAACACTGAGTATCCTACACCGTATTCGGATGTGAATTTGCAAGCAATGACTACGATGAAGTGTCAATTCGGAGTGAAGGTAGGATATTCCGATCACACCCCAGGGTTTGAAGTATCGATAGCTGCCGTTGCACTAGGAGCAGTTGTAATAGAGAAACATTTTACTTTAGATAAGAACATGGATGGACCAGATCATAAGGCAAGCTTAGAGCCGAGGGAATTAGCTGATATGGTTACTCAGATACGCAATGTGGAGCTGGCCATAGGAATACCAGAGAAAAAACCGTCAACTTCTGAGATGGGCAATAAAGTTATTGCTAGAAAAAGTATCGTAGCCAGAACGGATATTAAAGAAGGCGATTTACTTACAGAGTTTAATCTATCAACAAAAAGGCCTGGAGATGGTATTTCTCCCTTTGAATGGGATTCTGTCGTAGGGACAAAAGCTAATCGAAATTATATAAAAGATGAAAAAATAGATAGGTAGTTAATAAATATAACCTCAAGAGAACAGGTAAATTATAAATATTACTCCAAGAAGATAAGAATAGGGATGGTCGTATGAAAAAGAAAATCTGTGTATTAACTGCTACCAGAGCAGAATACGGACTCTTAAGGCTGATAATTGAAAAATTAAACAGTGTATCAGAATTTGATGTAAAACTTGCTGTAACAGGTACACACTTATCTGAACAGTTTGGTTTGACATATCATGAAATTGAAGAAGATGGGTTTGATATAGATACAAAGATTCATATTATACAAAATTCCGATTTACCATCTGATATCTCTAAAACAATGGGAACAGCATTAATTCAGTTTGGTGAATATTTTGAACATACATGCCCCGATGCACTCCTTGTATTAGGGGATCGATATGAAACGCTGGCGGTATGCTGTGCTGCGATGAATGCAAGGATTCCGATTCTTCATCTGTACGGTGGAGAAACGACGGAAGGTGCATTGGATGAGGCGATTCGTCATTCTATTACCAAGATGAGTTATCTGCACTTCACCAGTACGGAGGAAGCCAGAAAAAGGGTGATTCAATTAGGAGAAGAACCCGATCGAGTATTTTGTGTAGGCTCCTTAGGAATTGAAAACTCGCAGAATATAAAACTAATGACTAGGAATGAACTTACGGTTAATCTTTCGATACCCGCAGACAGGCCATATGCAGTTGTTACCTTTCATCCTGCTACTCTTGGGAATGATAAACCGGAAGATCAAATGTTGGAGCTGCTGAAAGCTTGTGAACGTCATCCGGAGCTTTTTTATCTGTTTACCAAAGCGAATGCAGACTCGGGAGGACTGAGGATTAATCAGATGATCGATGAGTTTGCAGATAAACATGAGAATGTTATGGCTTTTGATTCGTTGGGATCATTGAGGTACCTTAGTGCTTTAAATTATTGTGAAATGGTAATTGGCAATTCTTCAAGCGGATTGATCGAGGCACCTACTTTTGGAGTACCTACCATCAATATCGGGGATCGTCAAAAAGGTAGAGAGCAAAGTACATCAGTAATTAATAGTAATACAAATGAAAATGATATCAGTTTAGCAATTGCGAAAGCCATGAGTGAGAATTTTAAAGCAGTGGCAAAAGCTTGCATAAATCCATATGGGGATGGAAACACCTCGGATAAGATTTTGACTGTTATTAAGGATTATCTTCAAAATAACAAGATACAGCTCAGTAAAAGCTTTTATAATCTTGTTTAGGAAGAAATATCAAATTATAAAACTATAATTAGAGGTGATTGCAGAATGAAACTGACTCTTTGTATGATTGTGAAAAACGAGGAAAAGACCTTGCCATATTGTCTGAAGGCGGTAAAGGATTATATGGACGAGATTGTTATCGTTGACACCGGATCTACGGATCTTACAAAGGAGATAGCGCTGCGATACACAACGAAGGTATATGATTATAAATGGAATAATGATTTTTCAGAGGCCAGGAATTTTTCAATTGCCAAAGCAACGAATGAATTTATTTTGATACTTGACGCTGATGAGATAGTAAATGATATAAATATTAATGCTATTAGTGGTTTGATTGAAAGGAATCCTGATCATATAGGCAGATTACTTCGAATCAATGAATTTTCCCGTGATAATAATCCTTATCAATATCAGGAAAGAGTGAATCGATTATTCTCTAAAAAGTATTATCATTATGAAGGTATGATACATGAACAACTTACCAGAACCGATAATAATAGAATCTTGACTTATCAAATTCCTTTATCGATTGTGCATTCCGGTTATGAAGGGGACATAGAGGCGGTAAATAGAAAATCTCAGAGAAACATCGATCTACTAAAGATTGCTTTAAAAAGCAATCCGAATGATCCATATTTATTATATCAATTAGGCAAGAGTTATTATATGAAAAAGGATTATGAGCTTGCTACTCAGTATTTTGCTGAAGCACTTTATTACGATTTGGATCCATCTCTTGAATATGTTCAGGATATGGTTGAAAGCTATGGTTATGCACTAATTAACAATGGCCAATATGAGAATGCGCTTCAATTAGCGGGTGTATATCAAGAATTTAGTAATAGTGCCGATTTCGTTTTTTTGATGGGATTAATCTATATGAATAATACTAGATTTGATCAAGCAATAGCAGAATTTAGTCATGCCACACAAATGAAAGAATCGAAAATGGATGGTGTCAACAGTTACAGATCCTATTATAATCTTGGAGTTATATATGAATGCTTGGGTGATTATGACACTGCTAAGAGTTATTATACTCGTTGTCAGGGATTTGAACCGGCAAACAAACAATTACGAGCATTACAAACATCAGGAATGGGGGAGGTTTAGTCGATGGGAAATAAGAAGGTTGGTGTGATTATTCCTTGTTATAATCATGTTAATTATGTGGATCAGGCAATTCAAAGTGTACTTAATCAAACCTATCGTGATTTTGATATTTATGCAGCGGATGATGCGTCTACGGATGGGACTAGAGATAAATTAATCTCATATGACGAGCAAATGAAAGAAATCCATCTCTTTGATGAAAATCGTGGTGGACAGACAATATTTCTTGCGGGTAGAGTGGAGAATGAATATACTGCTTTACTTAATTCAGATGATTTTTGGCATGAGACAAAGTTGGAGAAGCAGGTTCGTTATATGGAAGAAAATCCGGATTGTGCTGCTTGTTTTACCTGGTGTACTCAAGTAAACAATCAGGGTGAGAGAACATCCGGCGTTGTTACATTCAATCAACAAAACAGAACATCGGAAGAATGGATGAGATATTTTTACGAACGTGGCAATTGTCTATCTCATCCTTCCATATTAATACGCACGGATATCTACAAAAGATTAACGGATAGCGTTTATTTTGCGTTTCGCCAATTACCGGATTTTCAGATGTGGATTGAATTGATTCAGAAAGAAAAAATCCATATCATTGAAGAAGAATTAATGAGTTTTCGGTGGCATAATTCAGGTGATTCTTCAAATGTAAGTGCGCTTACTATTGAAAACATTGCGAGACACCGAAATGAAGAATGCTATATGTGGTATGAAACTATAGCTCATATGAAGGAAAAATTCTTTCTGTCTGTATTTCAAGACATATTGATTAATAAACAACCAGTAACACCACAACAAATTCAATGTGAGAAGTTTTTTGTGCTGGTTCGAGCAAATAATGAGTTTGCGAGGCAGGCAGCAATTTTCTATTTTTACGATATATACAAAGACAAGAAAGTTCAAGAAGTATTAGCCGATTTATATAACTTTAGCAGAAAAGATTTCTTTAAATTAGAGACTGACTTAGGTTATGCAAAATTATTAATGCAGGAAGAAGAAAAAAAGCGAATAATGCGTGATATGGGTCAATGTATTATCGATGCGAACTATTAACGAGGGCATAGCAAGATACGGAGAGTTGAGAAAATGCAAGACAAAAGTGTATATGTAACACGTTCATTCCTGCCTTCTTACGAAGAATATATTCAGATGATTCGTCCATTATGGGATACTCATAGATTAACGAATATGGGCGACTATCATAGGAGGTTAGAGCAAGAACTCCAAGAGTTTTTGAGCGTTCCGAATATATCGCTGATTGTAAATGGACATATTGCGTTAGAAATGATCATCCAGGCTATGGAGTTTCCGGTGGGAAGTGAAATTATTACAACACCATATACCTTTATTTCTACTACTCATTCTATTATCCGAAATGATATGGTTCCGGTATTCTGTGATATTAAGCTGGATGATTATACTATAGATGAGAGCAAGATTGAAGCATTAATTACAGAAAAAACGGTAGCCATCCTTCCTGTGCATGTATATGGGAATATCTGTAATTATAAGGAGATTGACCGTATAGCGAAAAAATATAATCTGAAAGTAATATATGATGCGGCTCATGCATTTGGAGAAACCATAGATGGAGTATCGGTAGGAAGCATGGGGGATGCATCTGTATTTAGCTTTCATGCCACAAAAGTATTTCATACTATTGAAGGTGGCGCGATTTGTTTTAAGGATAAGGATCTATATGATAAGTTATATAACCTAAAAAACTTTGGTATTCGATCAGAAGAAGTGGTGGCGGCTGTTGGTGCTAACGGAAAAATGAATGAATTCTGTGCTGCTATGGGATTATGTAATTTGAAGTATATACGGGAAGAGATAAACAAAAGAGCAGAAAAAACTGCTTATTATGATAACCAATTGGCAGAAAGAACGGATCTTATAATCCGGAAAAGTGATAATCGCACTGAACTTAATCATGGTTATTATCCGGTTTTGTTTCCTACTGAAGAACAAAGAAATCTTGTGTACCAAAGATTGAAGGAACATGATATCTACGCCAGAAAGTACTTCTATCCAATTACCTCTGACCAACAGTGCTTTGAAGGTATGTATGAAGAATATGATTTAGAAAATGCAAGATTTGCATCGACACGTATATTAACGCTTCCTTTGTATTCCGAGTTGGAGGATGATGTTATACAGAGGATATGTGATTTAATAAAGCAATAAGGGAGAGAATATGAATCAGGAAGCACTAGAGATATATCGTAAGCTTGAGCAAAGAGAAGAGGAATTAGAAATTTTTAAACAGTATCTCGAACAATTATATCCATGTGTTAATCATAATGTGGAGCAGCATTGGAGCGACTTTTTAGAAATCTCAACAGAAATGGTATCCATACTAGAAGAATTAGGTCATCCGGATATTAAAAATTATTATCATCACAAGCTCACGAATCCTATTGTTGCTGAGGGTGAATTTCGAGATATTATAAAAGAACTTTATAGTATTACAGTAGCGTACCGGAATTATTATGAAGAAAATATTCGTAACTGTATTGTATGTAATAGAAAAGTTTTTTATCTTCCATTACCGGAAGAGTATAATAATAAAAGAAAGCAATATAATGTTCCAAAATCCCGGCCCGAAACGTTAAATGAGAAAGAATATATTTGCCCAATATGTGGAAGTTTTGATAGAGATAGATTAATTATATCTTACTTAGGTAGGTGTGCAAAGTTAAAGGAAGATGATATTTCGCTAATTCAAATTGCACCATCAAGGACTATAGAAAAATATCTGCTTGATAACTATCCTCATTTAAAGTATCATTCTGCTGACTTATATATGAAGGGCGTAACATTTCAGGTGGATTTGCAAGATATGAATATGATACCGGATAACAGTTATGATTTTTTGATCTGCTCTCATGTATTAGAACATATACCTGATGATAGACTGGCCCTTAAGGAACTACATCGAATATTAAAGCAAGATGGTATTGGCATTCTTCTTGTACCAATTGATTTGAATATGGCAGAAACAGATGAAGAGATTGGTTGTTCTGAGGAAGAAAACTGGAGAAGATTTGGTCAGGGTGACCATGTCAGAAAGTACGCAAAACAAGATTTTATAAATAGAGTACGGGAATGTGGGTTTTCCCTAGAATGCCTTGGAAAAGATTATTTTGGGGATATGGTTTTTAAGGAGAATGGACTGTCGGATACAGCGACACTATATATAATGAGAAAGTAGAGTTTAGGTGTGGAAATTAGGTGAAGTAAAAGCTAAAATAACAGCTGCATACACACTGCAGCTGTTATTTTCCTATAGAGAAACGACTTATTACCGCATTAAACATGTTTTATAAACGGAGGAGAGAATGAATGGATATCGACATCAAGGAGAAGTTCAATCTTTATATAAAACAGCATGATATAGACGGGTGTATCCGGCTATACGATCAATTAAGTGAAGCTGAGAAAACAGATAAAAATATTTCTGCATTTTCAGTACTGCTTAAGATCGGTATGATGGAAAAGGATGAAAGTCAGAATAAACTTTTTCAAAGAATGGATATGAAAGATTTTGATGATTACATTTCATTATATTATGATGTAAAGTATGCCTTAAGACGGATTGAATTTCAAATTGATGATACATCGTCCCAAGCCATCCTAAAACTAGGAATTTCAAAGCAGATGTTATTGATGATGATTTCATTATTTAGTTGTGATCGAAAAAAAGTAGCAGGTATCTTAGAGAAATGTTATCAAGAGAGTAATAATGTTGGCATGTCAAAGGCACTTCATATGCTTGAGAATGTCTAGTACTGGAGGGTTACATGAACGAAAGAAAGATAGCATTTATTATTTGCTCCCATCAAAAAAGGATAAGAGAAGAGATTTTAAAATATATCAATAAATTAAATGTTCCGATAGGTTTTGAAATTGAAGTTCTTATTATCGAAGATGCGAAAGGAATGGCGGAAGGTTATAATCGTGCCATGAAAAAAAGTGATGCGAAGTTTAAGGTATATATGCATCATGATGTTTTTGTCATCAATACGAATCTTTTGAATGAAAGTTTAGGTGTTCTTCTAGCAAATTCCAATATAGGTATATTGGGTGTGATTGGATGTAAAAGGGTACCCAAGAATGGAATATGGTGGGAAAGTAATTCTTGCATTGGTAAAACGATGGAAGATAATTTAGAATGTTTAAGAGAGCTTAACTTAGGAGAAGTAGAGAGGGATTTTGAAGAGGTACAGGCTTTAGATGGTCAGTTTCTCATAACTCAATATGATATAATATGGCGTGAGGATATCTGTCAGGGATGGCATTTTTATGACACATCACAATGCCTGGAATTTGCAAAGGCAGGTTATGTAGCTGCAGTAGTAAAACAGAATTCACCCTGGCTTATTCATGAATGCGGAACAGATATTAATATCGGTTATGAGATAGAGCGAGAGCGTTTCATAAGGGAATATAAGCTTTTGATAGAGAACAGGAATTATTCCATTGAAGAACAAATTGGTTCTTTGATAAATGTTGGGGAGTATAGCGAGGCGAAAGAATTATTAGTAAATTATAAAGAGAGTGCAATTTATAATGATAATATGGCTATATTTGAAGCTAGTATTCTACAGATGGAAGGGAAGGATGAAGAGACGTTCTTAACCATCGGAAAAGGTATTTCCTATAACTGCAAGAATTATGAGCTATACTTTATGCTTGGTAATTACTATCGTGAAAGAAACAAGAATCAAGCATATTTGTGTTATGAGAATGCG
Organism: Bacillota bacterium; assembly: GCA_023392615.1. GTDB lineage: Bacteria > Bacillota > Clostridia > Lachnospirales > Lachnospiraceae > Mobilitalea. The sequence goes on from JAEVYT010000021.1 coordinate 155,151, forward strand.
CTTTATTATTGTAATAATGAGGATCGAGAATATATAGCCGGAGTAATGGAAGAATTATCGGTTAGTGAGAATGTTGATGTAAAACCAGTTGCGGTAGTTGTATTGTCTTATAATAATATAGAATTAACAAAGTTATGTTTGGAAAGCCTCCGTTATAGTATTCCGAAATCTGCAGGAGAAATCATTGTGATTGACAATGCTTCCACAGATGGTAGTGCAGATTGGCTTTTGGAACTAAACAAATCAGAAGATAGTACCGGGGTGCATAATAAGCTTCCGAATATAAAAATTCAGTGTAATAAGGTGAATACAGGATTTCCCGCAGGCTGCAATCAAGGGATTGTTATGTCAGAGCCTGATTATGATATCTTTTTGCTGAATAATGATACTATTGTTCCTCCGAATGCGATCTTTTCTCTTCGTATGGGATTGTATGAGAATGATAAGGTTGGTGCAACAGGAAGTGTAAGTAATCATGCAAATAATGATCAGATGGTTAAAGGGCAAAAAGGTAGTCCTGAGGGCTGGTATCAATATGCAGAAGAGCATAATGTTCCAATAAAATATCCCTATGAGAAAAAAGCATGGCTGATGGGATTTGCGGTAATGTTTCGGAGAGGAGCTTTAGACAAAATCGGTTATCTGGATGAACGATTCTCACCCGGTAATTATGAAGACAATGATATTGGTTACCGCTTGCTAAAAGAAGGCTATCAACAATTATTGTGTAAGAATAGTTTCATTTATCATTTTGGAAGTATTGGGTTTCGTAAAAACCAAAAGGCATTTGATGAGTTATTAAACAGAAATAGAATGAAACTAGCTGAAAAGTTCGGTTTTGAAATTGATCGTTATAGTTGGATTAGAACCGACATGCTGGAATTAATTCATGAAGAGCCTTTTGCAAAGCTTAATATATTAGAAGTAGATTGTGGTCTGGGAGCTACAATAGCCAAAGCAAATTATTTATATCCAAAAAGTTTGATAACCGGTATTGAAAAAGAAGAAAAGGCAGTTGAATTCGGAAGAAACCTAGCTCACATACTATGCGGAGATATTCGAACAATGGAGCTTCCTTTTGAAGCGAATAGCTTTGATTACATTCTGATCGAGAACGCCATTGATTATATGGAGGATATCAAACAGGTACTGAATAGATTGGCGAAAAAGCTAAAGCATACAGGTTGTATGATTTTAAGCATATCAAAAATGTATCAAGGGAATGGAAAAACAACTATATTTCAAAAAGATAAACTAGAAAGTATAGTATCATCTTGCAGCGGTCTGAAAATGGAGTGGCTTAATAAAGACAGTAACATTGATTATTATTTGAAGATTAAGTTGAGTTCTTCCAAGTTATAGGTTCAATAGATCAGATAATAAATAATAAATAATAATTCTTATCTAAATGTTGAGATATGAGAGGTGAGGTTTTTGGATATAATTAAAAATTGCAATAACAAAGCTGTGTTACTTTTATCCGGTTATAACCAAAGGGCAGTAATTGCTTTTCTGAGAGTATGTACGAAATATAATATTCCCTTCTATATCATAGCATCAGGTAAGGATGATTCTATTCTCAACACAATATATAAAGATAAAGTGGCTTATATACGAGAAGAGAATGATATCACAAATATCATTACCGCCATTGCTGTTATAAAAGAGAAATATACTATACAAGATTTATATTTTATACCCAGCACGGAGTACTTAAATCGATTTTTATTGTTGAATAAACAGAAGCTTCGTGCAATGAATGTTCACATTCCTTTAGTGGATAATGAGTTATATCATAAGATATCTGATAAGAGTACATTTTATCAAATGTGTTGTGAACACGGGATACCGGTTCCAACTATTTATCAGGACATAGAAGGTACAAGTTTTCCATGCTACTTAAAATCGAAAACATACGAAGGGTACTTAGGCAAACCAATAAAGTTAAAGGATAAGCAATCTTTTTATAATATACCGGAAAATGTAAGAAATGATATGTTTATTGAACAGAGCATTGAAGGTAACAGCTATTACTTATTATATTATTTTAGAAAAGATGGTACTTATCTTAAATTTTCCCAAAGAAATATCATTCAACAAAAACATGGTGGCTCGATATGTCTGGCAACCACTAGTAACCTTCATGATACTGAAATTACCAAGAAATATGTTAATATGTTCATTGCTGAGGGCTTTCATGGATTGGTTATGGTTGAGGTCAAGGAGTTTGATGGTATTTACTATATGATAGAAGCTAATCCGAGATTATGGGGGCCATCTCAATTCTTTGTTGATGCGTGTGTTCCGTTTTTTGAAGAGTATCTGAAGGATATGGGATTTTCGATTGAAGATAGGAATGGCGTTTCAGAAGATAGTAAGATTTTATATTATTATTGGGAGAATGGCATTATTGATCTCGACCTGGATGTAACCTATTATAATTATTCAAAAGATCGATTTATCAGGGACTATCCTTTGTTCAAAAAAGATGAGATTTATAGGAGGAGTGATACGATGAATATTAATCATAGTAAAAAGATTTCAACGGAAACAAAGGAGAGAATTATTAATTATTATAGTGATGGTAGTAAACATTCCAATTATCAAAACTTTCCGACATTTGTATCTGATGCAATTGGTATTACCGCTAAGATTGATGAGAACTGGAGGGGGGATAGTAAAAGATATGAGTTCATCACTGACAAGATAGCCTTTCAGCCTGGTAATATTGTTGGTGATGTTGGCGCTAATACAGGAAGATTCTGTTTGGATTTCGCGAATACAAATCCATTAACTAAGTTTATTGCAATTGAGATAAATGAATATAATGCAAATTTTATCAAAATGATTAGAGAGATTTTTGACATAAACAACATTGAAGTAATAAATAAATCAGCTGGTTTAAGAGAGTTGGTTGACCTTCCTGATTTTGATATCGCATTTCACATGAATGTATTACATCATAGCGGAGTTGATTTTGATAAGGATTTGGTTCAGAATCTATCTGAGTTAAAGGATTATATTATTCAATACCTAAGTGCCCTACGGGAAAAATGCAAAACGGTGATTTTTCAATTGGGTTATAATTGGGGAGGGAATAAAAGTAATCCGATAGTCCCTCCTGATAATATCATTGAAATGATAAATTATCAAAAAGATCTTTTTTCAAAAAGTGGATACTGTATAAAAAATATGGGATTATACCATTTTGAAAAGAAGGTATATATCAATGTTGATAGTACTCTTTCTGATAACGGTCTTCAAATATTCGTTGATAATTTTTCGATGTTAAAAAACAGTGAGTTTTATAAAAGACCACTTTTTATTCTTGAACGAGATAATTAGCAATAAAAACAAAATATCATTACTATGAGCCTCTGTTTTTTAGAGAATCACATAGGTTTCAATTAGAAATTTATTTAACAATCTTAAGAATATAAGAAAATTGTCCGATATTAATATAAATATGGTATGGATGGATTATGTACATTTGAATACTCAATCTATTCTAATGATAAAAACACATGGAGGTGCAATAATGAAACGTATTTCTAAAGGATTATTGTTTGGTAATCTATTCTTGTTACTTGTAGTAGCAATCGTCTTTCTTGATTCCCGTCAGGCCTTCGCGGCTACAACAATTAAAATTCAATCCGTTAATTACTATGATGAGACCATTCAGGTAAGGAATGGGACAAATAATAAGATATATTATGCGGATGAGGCGGCTGCAAAGAAAAATGACTGGGAGGTCATTCCGGTGGATTCAGGAACTTACACTACAATTGACACCTCCTATATGTTACCTGCTATTGATAATGTTTTATTGGTTAAGGGTGATGTGGATAGCGGTATTGCGCGTATAACCGTTAAACATAAGCCATACAAGCTGAACGTGTCTATTAATTATAGCTATATGGATGATTTGAACTCGACAGATACTATAGCAGATCTTGTAAACATTATGACATCGGAGGGTACCGGTAAAAGTCCGATAACTTTTGATGATCTCGAATGGAAAAAGAATACAACAGGCCAATGGACAGATTCACAGTATCTAACAGTGGATAAAGTAGATAAGTATTTAGTAAAAGGTACTTACTTATATTTTAGAATTAAGGCAATTAATGATAATGCAAGTGGAACATATTACCCAAATGGAGCCAAGGGAAGGCGCTTTAGTGATGAAGTGAAATTAAGAATAGAAAAGATGGCACCACCGGTTGTATCAGGTATTGATGGCAGCAAAATGAAGGCTGATATTAAGCCGGGGAAGGAATATAGAGTCTCTACTATTTATTCAAATGGCACGGTAGCAGGGTCTTCCGGATGGATTAAGGTTATGAATAAGGGAACCCCACCGACCCCACTTGAGACAATTATTAACAACGTGGTACCACGTAATGTTGATTCCAATAATAATGAAATCGATTATGATGGTAAGACAGTTGCATTTCCTCAAATGAAAATTGAAGTGAGAAATTATGCTACCGCCAAAACTGCGGCATCAAAGATTAGTGAAACTAATTTAAACCCTCAAAGAAGTATAACAAATAGTATTATCCAAGGAGTACCTGCGGTCGATGCAATCGTGAATGGTGATGATAATATTTATGTTTCCTATAATGGTAATCAGAATATTGTTATCTACTGTCCGGCAGCTACAACTGCGGAACCATATGAATATTGCGTCACGAAAAAGGGAGAGAACTTTAATTTTGATTATGCGGCATGGACAACAATTTCAAAGGGTACAGGTCAAAAAGTATTAGCAAGCAAAGCGATTGATGGTGGTACGCTGTATGTACGTAAGAAAGAGATAAAATATAAAGCAGCGACTTCTGCAACTGATGCAGTTGCTTATGCTCTTGCATCAACCTATGTAAGCGTCAAAATCAACTATCCATCTGTACCTGCTGTTACAAAGTCAAACCTAACATATATGAAGGGCTATGGAACTCCAACAGTATTTAAGATTAAGTTGAATGATAAGGGGAAAGATCCTTATGAAACTACGATAAAGAATATAAAGCTTGGCACAAAGGATATTAGATTTACTGTAACAACAGCGCCATCTCCGACGGAACCTACCGTTAAGATAATGACAGTTACTTTGAATGAAGATGATATTAAGTCGACTCCGAATTGTACAAATCGTCCATTAACAATAACGTTTATGAATGGAACGGTGGATAAAACGGCGGTGATACTGACGATTACTAGTCCAACTCCATCAGGTACTTTGAATATCACTCCTGAAAAAGGTGCTTCGGCAGGAATGACAAAGATAACGGTAAACGGAACTTTAGGCTCAGGTAATATATGGGTTTATGATATCGGAACCAGTGCTGTAATAGGCAAAAATACAGTAGATACCTTGCCGATAGCTACAGGTACGGCATTTGAATCTGGAGATAGTATTACAGTTACTGCAAATCAATATATTACAATTTATGAGTTGGATGCAAAACGAAATATTATAAAATTTAAGTGCATTCAGATTTCTGCAGGTCTAATAATGTAGAATATTGGAGTATAAAAATGTAAATTTTTATTTACTTTGTGTACAATATGATTTAGAATAATTTTACATATCAAATTATGTAAAAACTGACTTTATAGATATTTGGCTATCAACAGAATGGAGAAAAATATGATTACCATCAGTGTTTGCATGATTGTAAAGAATGAAGAAAGTGTTCTGGCTAGGTGCCTAGAGTCTGTGAAAGAAATTGCTGATGAAATCATTATAGTGGATACCGGTTCAACAGACGGAACCAAACGTATTGCATCTGAGTATACGGATATGATCTATGACTTTAAATGGGTCAATGATTTTTCGGTAGCAAGAAATTTCTCTTTTTCTAAAGCGACCATGGATTATATCTATGTGGCAGATGCTGATGAGGTTATTGATGAAGAGAATAGGAAGCAGTTTTTGCAATTAAAACAGAAACTGCTTCCTGAGATAGAAATTGTTCAGATGAGGTATGCCAATCAGCTGCTTTTTAATACAACATATAATTTTGATGAAGAGTTACGTCCTAAGCTGTATAAGCGATTACGTACATTTCAGTGGACAGAACCTATTCATGAAAGTGTTATATTATCACCGGTTGTTTTTGATAGTGATATAGTGATTAAGCATATGCCTACATCAAATCATGCCTTCAGAGATTTTCAAACATTTCAAAGAGTTATTAAGGATAAGGGAACCTTATCCCCTAAATTGTATGAAATGTATGCGAAGGAATTATATATAGCCGGCCGACCGGAGGATTTTTTAACAGCATTTGCTTTTTTTAAGTCCTTTGGGGATAAGCGAGAGTGTAATGAACGGGAACGGAAAATATATGAATGCATATTGGTGAAGTGCTGTAGGATACAATCCGATCTGACTGGAATGATGAAATATGCGCTTCATAATATTGCGGATGGAAAAGGCTCATCCGAGGTATGCTACGAGCTGGGAGAATACTTTTTTGGTATCAAGGACTATAAAGAAGCAACGATTTGGTTCTATAATGCGGCATTTGAGACAGAATGTGAACTGAATATTCATTATGGCGGTGATTTTCCCTTGAAACGGTTGTCAGAATGTTATCAGGAATTAGGGAACTATGAACAGGAGCAAGCCTTTATTAATCAATATAATACTTGGTTAACCAAAGTGGGAGGTGAGTGATATGACAGAGAACATTAAAAACATATTTGAACATAATATTCATCTGCTAGGTGATACCAATAAAGCAGTATATTATTTTAGGGAGCAGCAATACGATAGAGCATTAACCATAGTAGCGAATTCGATTGATCAGATTAAGGTTGTAATTGAAGAGATTATCAATGACCAAGAATATTTTAATCTTGTTGCAACCGGTTCTTTATTGGAGATGCTTACTGGAATTTTAGATGCGAAGAAGAACAAGGACTTTATTCTGTTAGCTGACCTATTGGAATTACAGCTGATTAACTTTTTAATTGGAGTTCAAGAATTAATCATTAGCAAAGAAGAAATGACATTTAATGAAGAGAATTATAAAAGTAATATTGAACATATTATTAGTCGCGGAATTGGTTTTGGTGAGGAGTTTAGAGAACCGATTAATACACAAGAGTTATTAGAGAAAGGATATCGTGTTGAGTTTACCTCTTGCGGTCTTATGACTCTGGGTGCACAAAATGAAGATGCAAAGTTTTACTTCCATACAAATAGCCAGATTCAGTCTGAGGCATTTATCCTTGCGAAACACTGGTCAAAGGAGCCTAAGAATAAATACATTATTTATGGCTTAGGTATGGGATATCATATCCTAGAATTACTTAATATAAGTCTGAACTCCGAGATTGAAATCTATGAAGGCGATCGTAATGTTATCCAGTTGGCCTGTGCGTTTTCAGATATCAGTAAGCTAATTGGAGAGGATAGAATTAAGATTATTTACGATCCGACCTATCAGGAGTTAATTCGCAGATTGGATAATAAGGACGAGGATGAGGGCTTTTTCATCCATTATCCTTCCTATGAAAATATCAGAGTGAGTGCTGCAAAATCCATACTTAATAAGGAGATAGGATGGGCGGAAGCAATTAATGCACTATAATAAATAAAAATTGAATAAGGAGGGCTGTTGTAACTGTCAAACAATTGGTATAGAATGAGTATACGATTGTGTTATGTGTTACAACAGCCTTTATTATTATATTGAAAATATCTTATGGAAGAACGTGTTCCACTCAAGTATGCATAGGCACATTCTTTGCTTTATGAACTAGTTTGTCTGGTAGCAATTGTATCACTGCAACAACGGGCTTGTAATTATAATGACAATATATATACGAAAGGAAGAGTATGTTATTTACGAGTGTTATTGTGATAAACATTGCAGTTTTATTTTATGATTAATTGATAAAGAAAATCTGGAGGTTATTATGATTTATATTATTATTGTAGCATTAATTGTCTTTGGGGAATTTAAGATTAAAAATTATATTGAGAAGAATTATGAGTGTGGAGAAGAAAGAAAGATACTAAAAGGTAGGATTACGATTACGAAATATTATAATAATGGTGCCTTTCTAAATTTTTTAGAAAACAAAAAGGAGATCGTAAAAACCGTCTCCTGTGTGGGACTAGGGTTTTTACTTCTCCTTTTTGCATTTATGCTTCCAAAGAGAGGAAACAAATTATATAAATTAGGGCTTGCCTTATTATTAGGCGGTGCGATCAGCAATGTATCCGATCGTCTGACCAAAGGTCATGTTGTTGATTACTTTTCCATAAACTTTAAAAGATTGAAGAATATCGTATTCAATATCGGCGATTTTGCAATTTTTATCGGTGCAGTACTAATTTTTTTATCTTCCGCACTTAGTACTGTGTTCCAAAGCGGCTCCGACAAAACCACGGAATAATGGGTGTGGCTTGTTTGGTCTGGATTTGAATTCTGGATGAGCCTGAGTTGCTACAAACCAAGGATGGTTTTCTAATTCAATCATTTCTACAATACGTCCGTCCGGAGATAAACCGGAGAGTTTCATATTGTGTTTGAGGAAATCATTACGGTAATAATTATTTACTTCATAACGATGACGATGTCTTTCGTGAATAATCTTATCTCCGTATAATTTAAATGCTTTACTGCTTTCATCGAGTACGCATGGATAAGTACCAAGTCTTAATGTACCGCCGATATCCTCAATACCATCCTGTTCCGGCATAAGATGGATTACCGGATGAGTAGTGGATGGATCTAATTCAATACTGTGTGCATCATGGAATCCGATTACATTACGTGCAAATTCAACTAATGCAAGCTGCATACCTAGACACAGTCCTAAGAAAGGAACATTGTTTTCACGAGCATAGTTAATAGCGTTGATTTTACCTTCAATACCACGGTCACCAAAGCCACCTGGTACAAGAATACCGGATACGTCGCCTAGAAGCTCAGCGGCATTATCTTTTGTTACACTTTCAGAAGGAATCCATTTAATATTTATGGAGGAGTGATGAGCAACTGCGCCATGCTTTAAGGATTCAACAACACTGATATATGCATCATGAAGCTGGGTATATTTACCGACAAGAGCTATAGTAACTTCTGATGTAGGATTTTTGAGTGAAGTAACCATGTCTTCCCAATCAGAAAGATCAGGCTTAGAATTCGGTAGATCCAAGCAGGAAAGTGTTACATCAGCAATATGTTCTTTCTCTAATGCAAGAGGAGCTTCATATAAATATTCAACGTCTAAGTTCTGCAATACATGGGAGCTAGGTACGTTACAGAAAAGAGCAATTTTATCTTTGATATTGGTTTCAAGAGGAGTTTCTGTTCTACAGACAATGATATCAGGACGGATACCAATACCCTGAAGTTCTTTAACACTTGCCTGTGTAGGTTTTGTCTTCATCTCACCGGATGCTTTCAGATATGGAATCAAAGTAACATGAATTAATGCTACATTGTGATCACCAACTTCCTGACGGAACTGACGAATCGCTTCTAGGAATGGAAGACTTTCGATATCACCAACGGTACCACCAACCTCAATAATAGCGATATGGGTATCATTGTTTTTATCGTTTCTATAAAAACGGCTTTTGATTTCATTGGTGATGTGAGGGATAACCTGAACAGTTCCTCCGCCGAAATCGCCACGTCTTTCTTTTGATAATACGGACCAGTACACCTTACCTGTTGTAACGTTGGACATTTTATTCAGGCTCTCATCAATAAATCTTTCATAATGTCCTAAGTCAAGGTCTGTTTCTGCTCCATCATCGGTTACAAAAACTTCACCATGCTGGATTGGATTCATAGTACCTGGGTCAATGTTAATATAGGGGTCAAATTTTTGCATCGTTACATGATAACCGCGTGCCTTTAACAAACGTCCGAGGGAAGCAGCAGTTATTCCCTTTCCCAAACCGGACACAACACCGCCGGTAACAAATACATATTTAACAGCCATTCATTCTCCTCCTTTTTATTTAAGATGACACCTTACGCAATAGATGAAATCTGTTGTATTTAAGCAATAAAAAAAGCCATCAACCTAGTCAAGTGGACGGTTTAAGGCAAACTGGGTATAAATAGCCGGTCAATCCTTAATTGGACTTAAACCATATACCGGCTCCCTTGCTGGATGATGTACAATTTCTGCTATAGTATACTACATTCATTTTAAGAAGTCAATTATGACATTAGGTTTAAATAAGACTTTTTGACGATAAAAAGCTACTATAGCTAATATGCTCATATGGACTAGTTATCATTCTAAATATCGGTATTTTACAAGTTATAATTTAGATTTATTTCACCTTTAATTTTTGAAGTTCCATATATTACATAAGAATTTTGTCATTAAATCTTCCTTATTAAAATAAAAGATCACTTTTTAAGATTTCTACATAATTTATACACAGAATTTTAAGAACAATTTTATTGATTTATGGCAAGACTATAAGTATAATGAGGTATACGATAAGAGGATTGGTAATAAAATGGGAATTATTTATACATAAATCAAATTCGCATTTTGTATAAAACACCGTATTATCGGTGATTAAAAAGTTATTTTACGGATTCAGACAGTAAAAATGAGACAGCTCTGTGAATAAGGAGGATTTCATGGATAACAACAATAGCAACAATAGTAATAACAATAATAACAATAAGCCGAATAAAAACGGCCTGCCTAATAGAACCGCAATTATCATTATATTGGCATCGTCATTATTTATTTGGTATATGTTTTCACAGCTGACAGGTATGGTAAATCAGGGGCAAAAAAAAGAGATAACCTATAGTGAATTCATACACTGGATTGACAAAGGGAATGTTCAGTCTATTAAGGTAAAGGGTGAAAAGATCTTTATTACCAAAAAAGCAGATGGAAAGAAGGCTGTGGTTGAAGATGCTTATTATACCATTACCTTCCAGGATTATGAATTAGTAAACCGTCTCACAAAGGCGAAGATAGAATTCTCTAGATCACCCGAGACAACCAATTGGTTTTCTGCTGCACTATCTATGTTTTTGCCGATTATAGGAATCTATGTTGTGATGTGGTTCCTGTTCCGAACGTTATCGAAGAACAGCGGTGGAATGATGGGTGTAGGAAAATCCAATGCTAAGGTTTATGTGGAGAAACAGACCGGAGTCACCTTTAAGGATGTTGCCGGGCAGGAAGAGGCAAAGGACTCTGTGTTAGAAATTGTAGACTTCTTGCATAATCCCACCAAATATACGAAGATCGGTGCAAAGCTGCCAAAGGGTGCGCTTCTGGTAGGACCTCCCGGTACAGGTAAAACATTGCTTGCAAAAGCGGTTGCCGGTGAAGCAAAGGTTCCGTTCTTCTCGTTGTCCGGTTCTGATTTTGTCGAGATGTTCGTGGGTGTGGGTGCCTCCAGAGTAAGAGATTTATTCAAACAAGCACAGCAAACTGCTCCTTGTATCATCTTCATCGATGAGATTGATGCCATTGGTAAGAGTAGAGATTCTCATTACGGCGGCGGCAATGATGAAAGAGAGCAGACTTTAAACCAATTGCTTGCAAATATGGATGGTTTTGATTCCTCGAAAGGTTTGGTTGTACTTGGTGCAACAAACAGACCGGAGGTGCTTGATAAAGCACTCCTTCGTCCCGGACGTTTCGATCGAAGAATTATCGTTGATAAACCTGATTTAAAGGGTAGAGTAGATATACTTAAGGTTCATGCTAAGAATGTTATGATGGATGACACAGTTGATCTAGAGGCAATCGCAAAAGCAACCTCGGGTGCAGTGGGTTCCGACCTTGCCAACATGATTAATGAAGCGGCAATCCTTGCGGTTAAGAATGGAAGAACTGCAGTATCGCAAAATGACTTGTTTGAGTCCGTGGAAGTTGTTATCGCTGGTAAGGAGAAGAAGGATCGTATTCTTGGCAAGGAAGAAAAGCGGATTGTCGCTTATCATGAGGTTGGTCATGCGCTGGTGACAGCTTTACAAAAGAATACAGAACCTGTACAAAAGATTACAATCGTACCAAGAACCATGGGTTCGTTAGGTTATGTTATGCATACTCCTGAGGAAGAAAAATATTTAATGAGCAAAGAAGAGATTCTTACTCGTATTGCGGTATTATATGGTGGTCGAGCAGCAGAAAGTTTGATCTTCAATTCAGTGACAACAGGAGCATCCAATGATATTGAGAAAGCAACGGATCTTGCAAGATCTATGGTTACTCAATATGGTATGTCCGATAAGTTTGGTTTGATCGGCCTAGAATCAGTGGAGAACAAATATCTTGATGGAAGAACAGTTCTTAAATGTGGTGATGCCACAGCAGCAGAAATTGATCAGGAAGTAATGAAGATTCTTAAGGATTGTTATACCAACGCAGAAAAACTGCTTGCAGATAACCGTGAGGTTCTCGATAAGATTGCTGAATTCTTAATTACCAAAGAGACTATTACTGGTGAAGAATTCATGAAGATCTTTAATGAACTTAAGGGAATTGTACCGGAGCCTAAAGAGGAGACCTTATTAGAGGTTAAACAGGAAGAAGTATAATATGAATCAGCGAATTTAATATAAAAATAACAGCCTTCTATGAGATGCAATCATAGAAGGCTTTTTTTCGATTGTATCAAATAGTTGTTGCAAAGTGAAAAATTAGTGTTTTTAAAAAATGTGTATCCATTCATAAAGGAATCACATGTAATTATTTATAATTCAGTATAAGCTGATATGATAAACGGATATTTAGGAAATAACAATCTGAACTTTTTAGACAGTACAAATATAAACGACTAATATCGACATAATACGACACAAAATAGAACAAGTGGCATAGAATATTAGTGGGGGCAATCGATGCTCTCATGGATATTTATAAGAAGGGTTAGCTTTCTTATAACAAATTTGTGCCGAGGCTCTGATTAGTAGGGTCTTAGCAACATGGAGGTTAATATGGCTGAACGAATATTAAAGTATTATACATTTCCTGATAATAATGCATATGGAGCGTCCATTCCGATTTCATCAATGGAAACCCCGTTTGCAATAATAAGTACCAATGTAGATGCCGGTAATCAGGTTTCACTTCGCGTAACCGTCGGCTGGGAAGCTGTTAAATATGGAGAAGATGCAGATGGTAAAATTATTAACCGTACTGATATTTTGTTCTCGCTATGGCGTGGAGCTCCTATCTCAGGAACACTGATTTGTAGTGCGATGGACAGTGGGGAGCCTGATGTAGATAACAATAAAACAATCACATTTTCGCAGTATGAGGATGACTTTACAGAGTCACAGCTGGTTACGTATACACTTACTGCACGGGCACCATTGTATAAAAGCCAAGCTAATATTATTGGCGGGTTAACAGTTGTAGGTATCACTTATAAATAAATCAAGGAAGAGGTGGAAAAATGGCACTTTTATATTATTATGAATTACCCGACAATACCTCAATGAGTGCATATATTCCGATTACTACAAAAGAATTACCGATTGCTTCACTATCACCTTATTTACAGAGTGGTGAGAGTGTTTCGCTCTATTCAACAATAGGTTGGCAGGCAACAGGGAAAGAAAGCGTTCCGAAAGTTCGTTTCACAATATGGAGGGGGGCTCCATTTACCGGTACTTCAATATGTAGTTTTATTGATAGTTGTGAGGCAGATTTTGATAGCTTTAAAGTGAGTAATATTGCTCAAGTTGATACTGATTTTGTTCCTGACCAGGAAACATCATATGTGCTGACTGCTCAGATATTAAATTCGAATAGTTCTGCCACTATTATTGGAGCATTTACGTTCCTGTTAACGGTATATCAGTAGGAGAAAAATTGTAGAATAAAATTTGTGAAAGGTAGGAAGAAAACATGTCAACACCTTTAGTTGTTTATGAATTACCCAATAATATTGTCAATGGAACGCTGATTCCGCTATCAACTTTACCAGTTCCGGTCGCTGCTTTATCGTTGGAAGCCGGCGAGAACGCACCGATTATCATCAGGGGAACAGTTGGATGGCAGGTGACCCTAACGGATGAAATCGTACAAAAAACTGTCGTTTTATTTAAGATATGGCGTGGTGCGCCGTATTCCGGCACATTAATATATAGTATTCGCGACTCGGGTGAAAGCTGGGCGGATATGAACAAAACCACATCTTTTGTTCATGTGGATGATGGAATTGTTACAGCTGGAATATACACTTACACGCTGACAGTTGAACTTGCATCAGTTGGAAAAGCGAACATTGTAGGGCCATTACTATTCTCGCTTACTGATATTAATGCTTAATAATGAATTAATCTAAATATCTAGGAATCCATATCTTCCATAGGCTCCCCGGTTGTAAAGAGCCTGAATATATGGTAAACTTCATATCGTAAGAAATGATTTTATTTTCTTAAATAGGAGAAAAGGGCTAAAAAGTATCGATATGGTTGCTTTTTAGCCTTAATCATATATGGTACAATCCGAATAGACAGGAGCAATTTATGTTTATCATTGAGGAAGAATTAAAAAAACTCCCTGCTAAGCCGGGGGTATATATTATGAGAGACGACAAGGATAATATTATCTATGTAGGTAAGGCAATTATCCTTAAAAATCGTGTGCGATCATATTTTCAAAGTAGTAGGAATCATACGGAGAAAATTAAACAGATGGTTGAGCATATCGATCATTTTGAATATATCATTACGGATTCCGAACTTGAGGCTTTGGTTTTGGAGTGTAATCTAATTAAGGAGCATATGCCAAAGTATAATACGATGTTAAAGGATGATAAATCATATCCTTACATTCGTGTTACGCTAAATGAAGCATTTCCAAGGGTGTCTATGTCCAGAGAGATTAAGAAGGACAAGGCGAAGTATTTCGGCCCCTATACGAGCGTATGGGCGGTGAAGGAGTCTTTGGAGCTACTTCGCAAGATATACAAGATACGAACTTGTAACCGTGTACTTCCTAAGGATATCGGGAAGGAACGGCCTTGTCTCTATTATCATATGGGGCAATGTGACGCCCCCTGCCAGGGTTATATCACCAAAGAGGAATACCGTAAGAATATCGATGAAGTGATTGAATTCTTAAACGGTAACTATTCCAGAGTAGCAAAAGTGCTTGAGGATAAGATGATGACCGCTTCGGAAGAGATGGAGTTTGAAAAGGCTGCACAGTACCGTGATCTTCTTGTGAGCGTAAAGCAGATTGCGAATAAGCAAAAAATCACTAATACCGATCAGATTGATCGTGATATCATAGCTTTTGCAAGAAATAAAGATGAGGCTGTAGTGCAGACCTTCTTTATCCGAAGCGGAAAACTAATCGGAAGAGATCATTTTCATCTAAGTGGTGTACAGGATGTTGCAGAGAGTGAGGTTATGGCAAGCTTTATTAAGCAATTTTATGCCGGTACACCTTATATTCCAAAGGAAATCTTTCTAAGTGTAAAATCAGAAGAGGAAGAATTACTTACTGAATGGTTGACTGCGAAGAGAGGACAGAAGGTTTATCTGAAGGTTCCTCAAAAAGGGGACAAGGAGAAGCTAGTCGAACTAGCACGCAAGAATGCAGAATTGGTACTGAATCAGGATCTGGAGAAGATAAAAAGAGAGGAAGCGAAGACAACAGGAGCATTAAGAGAGTTGGCACAGCTCCTTGATATACCGGTGCTAGAGCGTGTTGAATCCTTTGATATCTCCAATACAGCCGGATTTGAATCCGTAGGCTCCATGGTAGTATTTGAAAAAGGGAAACCTAAAAAAGCGGATTATCGTAAGTTTAAAATTCGGAGTGTACAAGGACCGGATGATTATGCATCTATGTATGAGGTGTTGACCAGAAGATTTACCCATGGACAAAGAGAGCTTGAGCAGTATAAGGAGAAACAGTTAGATGAATCTCTTGGCAGTTTCACGAAATATCCGGATTTGATTTTGATGGATGGTGGTAAGGGTCAGGTCGGTATTGCATTACGCGTACTGGATGAGTTGAAGTTAAATATTGCGGTATGCGGTATGGTGAAGGATGATAACCATAGAACCAGAGGCCTTTACTATGATAATAAGGAGTTGCCGATAGATAAAAGTGGAGAGTTATTTAAGTTGATAACCAGAATCCAAGATGAAACACATCGCTTTGCGATTGAATATCATAGAAGCTTGAGGCAGAAGAAACAGGTACATTCGATACTTGATGATATCAATGGTATCGGTCCTACCAGAAGAAGAGCGTTAATGAAATATTTTCAATCACTGGAAGCAATTCAAGGCGCTGATGTGGATGAAATTATGAAGGTACCGGCGATGAACCGCCAGTCCGCTGAAGAAGTATATCAATTTTTTCACAAGGATAGTGTTTAATAAGCATTTACAGTGAATAACTTAATATGTTAAAATGTTGCTTAATGATACAACAGTGTTATACAAATAATCACAGAGGTTACTATAAAAAAGGAAAGGTACGGTTGTGGAATGTATACAGTAAACTTAGTAGCTCTTATAGAAAAGATGGGTTTGGAGAATTGTACCCCGGATATCGATGTACAAAGTATTAAACTATCTCAGCCTGATGTGAACAGACCGGCGCTTCAGTTGGCAGGTTTTTTTGATCATTTTGATTCAGAACGTGTACAAGTCATCGGTTATGTGGAACATGCTTATATGCAGAGAATGGACCCAGAACAGAGATTGGTAATTCTATCAAAGCTTATGGATTATCATGTACCCTGCATCGTATTCAGCAGAAATCTTGAAGTAAGCGAAGGATTTATTAAGCTTGCTAATGAAAAGGGAGTACCGATTTTAAGAACAACAAAAACGACCTCCTCCTTTATGGCTGAAGTAATTCGTTGGCTGAATGTCGAACTTGCACCCAGAATCACCATTCATGGTGGTCTTGTCGATGTATATGGAGAAGGTATCCTTATTATGGGTGAAAGCGGTATTGGTAAATCTGAGGCAGCGCTGGAGCTCATCAAGCGTGGACATCGTCTGGTTTCCGATGATGTTGTAGAGATTAAAAAGGTAAGTGATGAAACTTTGATCGGCACCTCACCGGATATAACAAGACATTTTATCGAACTTAGGGGTATCGGTATTATTGATGTAAAGACTTTGTTCGGTGTGGAAAGTGTTAAAAATACTCAGGCAATTGATCTTGTAATAAAGCTGGAAGAATGGAATAAGGATAGACAATATGACCGTCTCGGTTTAGAGGAGGCTTATATAGAGTTTTTGGGAAATAAAGTTGTATGTCACTCTATTCCGATACGTCCAGGTAGAAATCTAGCAGTTATATGCGAATCAGCTGCAGTTAACTACCGCCAGAAGAAGATGGGTTATAATGCGGCTCAGGAGCTTTATAATCGTGTAACCAACAGCTTAAAGAAGACAGATTAATAAACAATAGATTAATTATAAAATACAAATTATTTGAGGGCAGGAGAAATAAAAATGAGTCAGGTATGCTTTGGAATTGATATAGGTGGAACTGCGGTGAAAGCAGGTTTATTTGATACAGAAGGCAAGTTGTTGAATAAATGGGATTTCCCCACCAGAAAAACCGGTAACGGGAAGGACATCTTAAAAGATGCATCTGAATTCATCTTAAATAAGATGGAGGAGCTTAAGTTAAATAAAGAAGATGTTCTTGGTGTAGGTGTAGGTATTCCGGGTCCTGTTAAGGACAACGGTGATGTGTTAGAACTGGCAAATCTTGGTATGGGTTATTTTAATATTGAAGATGAAATGAAGGAAATGACAGGCCTCAAAGTGAAGGCAGCGAATGATGCTAATGTAGCAGCACTTGGTGAGTCATGGATGGGTGGCGGAAAAGGATATCACAATATGGTATTGGCAACCCTAGGAACCGGTGTTGGCGGTGGAATTATCCTCAATGGCTCTGTGATTGCAGGAAGCAATGGCGCTGGTGGTGAGATTGGACATATTCTTGTAAATGAAGAAGAAACGCTTACCTGTGGTTGTGGTAAACGTGGATGCTTGGAGCAGTATGCATCTGCTACAGGTGTGGTACGTGTGGCAAAGAGAATCCTTGAGAGCAGTACGGAAGCATCAACACTTAGAAGCTTTAGTGAGTTGAGTGCAAAGAATGTATTTGACTGTGCAAAAGAGGGAGACAATCTCGCGAAAGCAGCAGTAGAGAAAGCCTGTTATTATCTTGGACTTGCTATGGCACACATCGCTCAAACGATTGATCCTGAGGTGTTTGTAATAGGCGGTGGAGTATCAAAGGCTGGTGAGATTATCACCGAGACAATTAAAAAGTATTACAATACCATGGTTATGGATGCATTGAAAAATAAAGAATTTAAGCTTGCAACTTTAGGTAACGATGCTGGAATCTATGGAGCAGCAAAACTAATTATTGCATAATATAGTGTTATAATAATTATTATGGGTATCCCAGCTCTACTTTCAGATATTGTTTTCAATATGCATAGAATAGTATTTTAATAAGAATAGCAAAACATATTTCTCAAGCAACACGCTCTCGCTTAGATGAAGTACGTAGTGGTACATTGGAACACAAATTACGTGTTCCAAGTACCAACGTCTTCATACAGTTGCATACGAATATATGTTATACTATTCTTAAGGTATAGATCTGTATATGCATATTGATAAAAATAGTGATAAGAGCTTATGATACCCCAATATATTGTTATAAAGAAGAGAATGCTTTAGGAGGCAGATTTGGAAGAGCAATTTTATCAAAAACTTATTCTTACATGTCCTAAGGAGCACGTGAAAACGAATGAGAGTATGCAGGAACATACATCCTTGCACATAGGCGGGAACACCGATTACTTAGTTATGCCGATTACGATAGAGGAGATTAAAGCGGTAATTAACTTATGTAAGAATGATAATATGCCTTATTATGTAATTGGTAACGGTAGTAATCTATTGGTATCCGATTCAGGATATCGTGGCGTGATAATTAAACTGGGTGAAGAATTTTCAAATATTACTGTACAAAATGGAAACTTGATTATAGCTCAGGCTGGTATACTATTATCAAAACTGGCCAGTGTAGCAGCAGATTATTCATTAGCCGGATTTGAATTTGCTTCCGGTATTCCGGGAACACTGGGCGGCGCGGTAACAATGAATGCCGGTGCTTATGACGGTGAGATGAAGCATTGTCTCGTGGAGGCTAAGGTTTTAACTGAGACAGGAGAGGTTCTTGTACTGAATAATCAGGAATTGGAACTCGGCTATCGTACAAGTATACTGCAGAAGAATCATTATATCCTCTTAGAGGCTACGATAGGACTGAGCAAAGGGGAAGAAGAGAAGATTCGCCAGAGGATGAAGGAACTTAACGGAATGAGGCGTGATAAGCAACCTTTGGATAAATATAGCGCAGGAAGTACTTTCAAAAGGCCGGAGGGATATTTTGCAGGAAAACTAATTAATGATGCCGGTCTACGTGGCTATCAGGTCGGAGGAGCAGCAGTTTCTGAAAAGCATTGCGGTTTTGTAATTAATAAAGAAAATGCTACCGCGAAAGATTTTCTGATTTTGATTGACGATGTGGTTCGTATCGTGGAAGAAAAGTTTGGTGTAAAATTAGAGCCGGAAGTGAAGTTTCTCGGCGACTTTTAATAACAAGTGAGGTAGTATTCAATCATGAGGTTCGTCATTGTCACAGGTATGTCCGGAGCCGGAAAAAGCTCCGTATTAAAAATGTTAGAGGACGCTGGATACTTCTGCGTAGATAACATACCGATTCAATTGGTAAAAAAGTTTGCGGAATTAATTCTTCAGGGAAATCAAAATAATGTCGCATTAGGAATTGATGTCCGCAGCGGACAAGCTTTAAGAGAAATGGATACTATCTTACAGGATTTAAAAAGAACCGGTGTGTCGTATGAGATATTATTTCTTGACAGTACCCCGGAAGTTTTGGTAAAAAGATATAAAGAGACACGACGTATGCATCCTCTATCCGGTGAAGGTCGTGTAGAAAAAGGAATTGCACTGGAACAGGAACGGTTGGCGTTCTTGAGAAAAAAAGCAGATGTCATTATTGATACCAGCCATTTGTTAATACGTGATTTAAAGCTACAAATTAATCGTATCTATTTAAATGACGAAAACTTTAATAATTTTTATATAACAATATTATCTTTTGGGTTTAAATATGGCATTCCGGTGGACGCAGATCTGGTTTTTGATGTAAGATTCTTACCAAATCCATATTATGTTCCGGAGCTTAAGAAACTCACCGGAAATGATCGCCCGGTAAGCAACTATGTTCTAGAGGCCAGTATCGCAGGTGAATTTCTTGATAAACTAGAGGATATGCTTTTGTTTTTGATTCCAAATTATATTACGGAGGGTAAGAATCAAATCGTAATTGCAATTGGTTGTACAGGAGGTAGACATCGCTCCGTTACATTGGTGAATGAATTATCCTCCAGATTAAATGAAACAGAATATGGAGTTAAGGTGGAACATAGAGATATAGATAGGGATTCATTATAAGCTGTCATTAAATAAATCAGTGTGAAAAATCAAAATTTTTCACACGGTAAGTATGTTGTAACACCCATATTTACAGTGTATTAGAAGAATGGAGATTTGTATGTCATTTTCAAAAGATGTAAAAGAGGAGCTTTCCCTTCAATATAGTAATGCCAGGCATTGTAGACTTGCCGAGCTTGCGGCTATTTTATCCTTTGAAGGTAGAATTGTTTCTATCGACAAAAAGTATTATTTGAAGCTTCAGACGGAAAATCTGATCATGGCAAGAAAATACTTTACATTAATTCGAAAAACATTTAATATAAATATTGATGTTTCTGTAAAAACTAATAATAGTACCAAAAGAAGTAATGTTTATACTCTTATTATTAGGAATTCAGAAACGATTGACTTGATACTACAAGCGACAAAGCTTTCGTTTGATCCTTTTCTGGTGACACACCTGGCAGGCTTGTTTGATACGAGCACGCCAATTGGGGTCGAATTTGGAGTATCAGATCCGGTTCTCACTCAGAATGCTTGTTGTAAAAGAGCATTTATAAGAGGAGCGTTTCTTTCTTCCGGTTCAATGAGTGATCCCCAAAAGGCATACCATCTTGAAATTGTTACTTCGAGTGAGGAAAAGGCTGAACAAATTCGTACGATGATACAGGCATTTTCAATAGATGCTAAAACAATACCCCGTAAAAGAAATTATGTGGTATATATTAAAGAGGGGTCACAAATTGTTGACTTACTCAATGTGATGGAAGCCCATGAAGCATTAATGGAGTTGGAGAATGTACGAATTCTGAAAGAGATGCGTAATTCCATTAACAGACAGGTTAATTGTGAGGCTGCCAATATTAATAAAACAGTGAATGCAGCGTCAAAACAAATAGAAGACATTATTTATATTAGAGATCATGTGGGCTTTGGTGATCTTGCAGATGGATTAGAGGATATAGCTAGCATTCGAATCGAGTATCCGGAGGCTTCTCTCAAGGAGCTGGGAGAAATGCTTGTTCCCCCAATCGGTAAGTCCGGAGTAAACCATAGATTACGTAAACTAAGTATAATTGCAGAGCAGTTGCGCGAAAATAAGGAGGATATTTGATATGACAACGAAAGAAATAACGATTAATATTCCGAACGGATTAGAAGCCAGACCAGTTGCTTTATTGGTTCAGGTAGCAAGCCAATATGAGTGCAGTATTCACGTATCCAGTAATGAGAAACGTGTAAATGCTAAAAGCATCATGGGTATGATGAGTATGGGTATTTCTACCGGAGAGAAAGTAATCGTATCAGCTGACGGACCCGACGAGGAGGCAGCACTAGAAAATATTGAAAAATATTTGAGCAGTAAATAAATATTTCTTGGGCACTGCCGTTCTATGTTACATGGAAGGCAGTGCGTTTTTATTTACGAAGGGAGGAGCAATATGAATTTTACACATCTTCATGTACATACGGAATATAGTTTACTGGATGGTTCAGGCAAGATAAAGGAGATGGTTCGCCGTACAAAAGAGCTTGGCATGGATAGTTTGGCGATCACAGACCACGGTGTAATGTACGGTGTGATAGATTTTTATAAAACCTGTCTGGCAGAGGGAATTAGGCCAATTATTGGTTGTGAGGTCTATGTTGCTCCAAATTCCAGATTCGACCGTGAATTAGGGAATTCAGATGAGCGTTATTATCATCTGGTTCTACTTGCAGAGAACAATGTCGGTTATCAGAATTTAATGAAAATTGTTTCTAATGGCTTTCTTGAAGGCTTTTATTATAAACCTAGAGTTGATTATGAGGTACTTGAGAAGTATAGTGAGGGTATTATTGCACTAAGCGCATGTTTGGGAGGTGAGGTTGCTAATAACCTACTGAAAGGCTTTTATGAAGAAGGTAAGAAAGCAGCATTAAGGCTTCAGGGCATCTTTGGAGAGGGGAATTTCTTCTTGGAGCTTCAGGATCATGGAATGCCGGAGCAAAAGTCAACCAATCAAGGCTTACTTAGAATGTCACAGGAGACAGGTATAAAACTTGTTGCTACGAATGATATTCACTATACTTTTGCAGAGGATGCAGATCCACATGATATACTACTATGCATTCAAACACAGAAGAAAGTAACCGATGAAAATAGGATGCGTTATGAGGGAGGTCAATATTATCTGAAATCTCCGGAGGAGATGTTAGAGATATTCCCTTATGCGAAGGAAGCATTAGAAAATACATATGAGATATCCAAACGTTGTAATGTAACGATTACTTTTGGTGAGTACAAGTTGCCGGTATATCCGGTTCCGGCACCGTTTACGGCATATGAGTATCTTCGAAAATTATGTTGTGAGGGTTTAGCCGAACGTTATAATCCCATTCCGGAGGAATTATGGGAACGTATGGATTATGAGTTAAATACAATCACCAATATGGGGTTCGTGGATTACTTTTTGATTGTATGGGATTTTATCAAATATGCGAGGGATAACGGAATTATCGTTGGTCCCGGCCGAGGCAGTGCCGCTGGGTCGATTGTATCCTATTCCCTGGGAATTACCGATATTGACCCGATTAAATATAATTTGTTATTTGAACGATTTTTAAATCCAGAACGTTTAACTATGCCAGATATTGATATTGACTTCTGTTTTGAGAGAAGACAGGAGGTTATTGATTATGTAACCCGTAAGTATGGTAAGGACAAGGTGGTTCAGATTGTTACCTTTGGTACGATGGCTGCGAAAGCGGTTCTTCGTGACGTTGGTCGTGCCTTGGATCTGCCCTACGCTCAGGTAGATATGGTAGCTAAGATGATTCCGACCGAGATTGGAATTACGATAGAGAAAGCACTGGAAGCAAATAAGGAATTAAGGCAACTTTATGAAGGCAATCAGGAGGTAAAATACCTGATCGACATGTCGAAGAGACTTGAGGGGCTGCCAAGACATACCTCCATGCATGCGGCAGGAGTAGTAATCGGTAAGGAAAGCCTGGATGAGTATGTACCACTATCAAAATCTTCGGATGAGTCCGTAACGACGCAGTTTACCATGACAACCTTGGAAGAATTGGGACTGTTGAAGATGGATTTTCTTGGATTACGAACCCTTACCGTAATTCAGAATGCAGAAGCATTAATCAATAAAAACAGGGATGCTTCAAATAAATTTGATATAAAGAAGATAGATTACAATGATAGTAAGGTTTATGATTTAATTGCATCTGGAAAGACAGAAGGTATATTCCAGTTGGAAAGCGCCGGAATGAAAAGCTTTATGAAGGAATTGAAGGCACGCTCTATGGAGGATGTGATCGCCGGTATCGCGCTATATCGTCCGGGACCGATGGATTTCATACCAAAGTATGTAAAAGGGAAAAATGAATCCGGTAAAATTGTTTATGAGTGCCCGCAGCTGGAACCGATTTTATCGCCTACTTACGGATGTATCGTATACCAGGAGCAGGTTATGCAGATTGTACGAGATCTAGCAGGTTACAGCTATGGAAGAAGTGATTTGGTTCGTCGTGCAATGTCAAAGAAGAAGGAATCTGTTATGATCAAAGAACGGCAGACCTTCGTATATGGTAATCCAGAGGAGGGAGTAGTTGGTTGTATCGGAAACGGTATTCCTGAAACAGTTGCAAACCATATCTTTGATGAGATGATGGACTTTGCTAAGTATGCTTTCAACAAATCACACGCGGCAGCATATGCAGTAGTCTCTTATGAAACAGCATATCTAAAATGCTACTATCCGGTCGAGTTTATGGCTGCGTTAATGACCTCAGTGATTGATAATCCGGGCAAAGTATCGGAATATATCTATACCTGCAGGCAAATGAACATTGAGATATTACCACCTGATATTAATGAAGGTGATGCGGTATTTACTGTATCAAGGGGAGCGATACGGTATGCCTTATCTGCGATCAAGGGCATCGGAAGACCGGTAATTGATGCAATTGTAGCGGAACGTAATGAGAACGGCGTGTTTCAGAATTTAAAAGAATTTGCAACAAGATTGTCTGGAAAAGAAGTGAATAAGCGTACGATAGAAAGTTTTATCAAGGCCGGTGTATTTACGAACCTTCATTCCAATCGAAGACAGTTAATGATGAGCTATATTCAGATACTGGATAGTATCGCCGCAGATAAGAAACGGTCACTTACCGGACAAATGTCACTCTTTGATTTTGCCTCGGAAGAGGAGAAACAGGAATACGATATTGTAATGCCGGATGTGAATGAATACAGCAAAGAACAGCTCTTAGCTTTGGAAAAAGAAGTTCTTGGCATCTATGTAAGCGGACATCCGCTTGAAA
Organism: Bacillota bacterium; assembly: GCA_023392615.1. Taxonomy (GTDB): domain Bacteria; phylum Bacillota; class Clostridia; order Lachnospirales; family Lachnospiraceae; genus Mobilitalea. Next base: position 179,975 of record JAEVYT010000021.1, read on the forward strand.
GCTATGAGGGTCTCATCAATAAAAATGTTACTGTGAATTCAAATGATTTTGTTATTGATGAAGAAACAAATCGAACCAAGGTTACAGACGGTAGTAATGAAGTGATCGGTGGAATGATCACATCGAAAACTATAAAAACAACCCGAACTAACAGTATGATGGCATTTATACTTTTAGAGGATTTATTCGGCGCTGTTGAGGTTATAATATTCCCAAGGGATTTTGAAAAATTTAAAGGGATATTAGAACAGGATCAGAAAATATTCGTTCGAGGAAAAGTATCTGGAGAAGAGGATAAGCCTGCAAAGCTGATTTGTCAGGATATTATTCCGTTTGATTCAGTGCCAAGAGAGCTCTGGATTAAATATAAGAACTTAGAAGCATTTCAGAAGGATGAATATACACTGTTTGGCTTATTGGATGAATATGACGGTAATGACATGGTTGTTATATACTGCGAGGAAGAAAAGTGCATGAAAAGACTTCCAAAAAGTAGGAGCGTAAAGGCAAATAATGACCTTATTCAACGTTTAATTACAAATTATTCGGAAGAAAATGTACGAATTACTGAAAAGAGTATTGAAAAACGAGGCAAAATAGATTAGAATACTGTCAATGTTGAGTGTAAATTAGTCGGAGGTTATAATAATGGGTAGTAATGTTAAGACAATTGGTGTATTAACAAGTGGTGGAGATGCACCAGGTATGAACGCTGCAATCAGAGCAGTGGTAAGAACTGCTTTAGAAGCAGGTCTTAGTGTAAAAGGAATTAGAAGAGGTTTTGCGGGACTGTTGGATGAGGATATTGTAGATATGGATGCTAGAAGCGTATCCGATATTATCCAGAGAGGTGGAACTATTCTATATACTGCACGTTGTTTGGAGATGCTTAAGCCAGAGATTCAGGATGTGGCAGCAGATATCTGTAGAAAGCATGGAATTGATGGATTAGTTGTTATTGGTGGTGACGGTTCCTTTAAGGGAGCTCAGGTACTCTCCAGAAGAGGAATTAATGCAGTTGGAATTCCTGGTACAATTGATTTGGATATCTCATGTACAGAGTACACAATCGGTTTTGACACCGCGGTGAATACTGCGATGGAGACAATCGATAAAATCAGAGATACCTCTACTTCACATGAGAGATGTAGCATTATTGAAGTTATGGGTAGAAAAGCGGGATACATCGCTCTTTGGAGTGGTATCGCAAACGGCGCAGAAGAAATTCTTATCTCAGAGCGTTATGATTACGATGAACAAAGAATTATTAACAATATCATAGAAAAACGTAAGCACGGTAAGAAGCATTACATTATCGTTAATGCAGAAGGTATCGGTGATTCTAACGGTATGGCGAAGAGAATTGAAGCTGCGACCGGAATGGAGACCAGAGCAACTATTATTGGCCATGCTCAAAGAGGTGGAAGCCCAACGGCCATTGATCGAGTGTATGCATCCTTAATGGGAGCAAGAGCAGTTGATTTATTAGTTGAAGGTAAGACAAAACGTATCGTCGGTATGAAGGATGGCAAGTTGGTGGATTATGATATCGAAGAAGGCTTAGCAATGAAGAAAGATGTAGATCAGTATATGTATGATCTTTCTATCAGACTTTCTAAATAATACAGAGTAATAAATCGTAGTTTAATATAAATCTGATTGCAATAGAAGAGATTCTGTTGCAATCAGATTTTTTATCTTTTATAATATCGGATGATTAAACCGCATAATTAAAGAGTTATGATACATAGATATCAGATCTATTTATATTTAATAACGAATAACTACCATAACAATATCAATAATAAAGGAGAATGAGGATGAACAGAAAAACAAAAAAACTAATATCATACTATAAAGCATATCGGGGTTTGTTTTTGCTGGATATGTTATTTGCATTGATAGCGGCATCAATCTCTTTAATCTATCCGATGATTGTGAGGTATATTACAAATCATGTACTGGTATCAGGAGATATCTCAAAATCTACCCCGATCATTGTGCAACTGCTATTTATTATGTTAGGGTTGGCTATTCTAGAGTATGTAAGCAACTTTTTTATTGCTTATCAAGGACATATCATGGGCGCAAAGATGGAATATGACATGAGAAATGATTTGTTCACCCACTATCAAAAACTGTCCTTTAATTTTTATGATAATCAAAAAACAGGTCAATTGATGTCCAGAATCACAAATGACTTGTTCGATATCTCCGAGCTATGCCATCATGGTCCTGAGGATATCGTTATCTCCATTATTAAAAGTGTTGGTGCTTTTATCATACTGATGGGGATAAATCCGCAGCTGACACTATTGGTATTTGCATTTCTTCCAATCATGTTTCTCTTTGCTTATTATATGAGGGGGAAGATGAGCAAAGCATTCCGTAAAAATAGAGAACGAATTGCAGAAATAAACGCACAGGTTGAGGATAATCTATCAGGAATCAGAGTGGTAAAATCCTTTGCGAATGAGGAGACCGAAATTAAAAAGTTTTATGAGGGGAATGCTCGTTTTGTTGAAAGTAAGAGAAACAGCTATTGGAATATGGCCAACTTTCATGCAGGCTTAACTTTTTTTACTGCTTTAATCAATATAGCTACGATAACAGGTGGATGTCTTTTTATCTCCCATAAAGTTATTAATATCGGTGATTTTCTAACCTTTTTACTTTATATTAATACGTTAATTGAACCGGTAAGAAAGTTAATTAATTTTACAGAGACCTATCAAAATGGTATGGCTGGATTTGATCGTTTCTGTGAGATATTAGATATAGATCCTGATATAGTGGATAAAAAGAATGCGATTTCCCTGAAAGAAGTGAATGGTAATATTGAATTCAACAATGTGGCATTTAAATATAATGATACTACCTCTGATGTATTTCATAACATTAATTTGAAAGTGGAGGCTGGTGATTACCTGGCGCTTGTAGGCTCTTCCGGTGTAGGCAAAACCACTATGTGCAGCTTGATTCCAAGATTTTATGAAGTATCAGAGGGAAGCATAACGATTGACGGCACGGATATCAAGAATATTACACTTCGGTCTCTACGTAAAAACATTGGTATCGTTCAACAGGATGTATATCTATTTGCTGGAACGGTTATGGATAATATTCGTTATGGCCAGCTTGAGGCAACGGAGGAAGAAGTAATCACCGCTGCAAAGAATGCAAATGCACATGATTTTATCATGGAGCTTCCTGACGGATATCATACCTTTATCGGACAGAGAGGAATTAAGTTATCGGGAGGACAAAAGCAAAGGCTCAGCATCGCTAGAGTGTTTTTGAAGAATCCTCCAATCTTGATTTTTGATGAGGCTACTTCTGCTCTGGATAATGAAAGTGAGAAGGTTGTACAAGATTCACTGGAGAAGTTGGCAAAAAACAGAACAACCTTTGTAATTGCACATCGTCTTTCTACAATTAAAAATGCGAAAAAGATATTGGTGCTTACAGAAGAAGGAATAAAAGAGAGCGGAACACATGAGGATTTGTTAAAACAAGATGGAATTTATGCAAATCTATATCATATGACTTATGCACGTAGAGAAGAAGAACTAATTTAATAGGAATTAAACCGTTTGCCAAAGTAACATCAGCTTTTGAGGAGTGCAGACTGGAATTTACTTTGGCAATTTACTTGGCAATTTACTTTTAGTAAATTAGGTTAATTATTGTTGAACTTACGGAACTTTTTCTTACACGTATCGTCTAATTGATGAATACAGATACTAATATTTATTGCATCTATTCTGTTATTTACATCACTAATTGGTACATGTATACTATATTGTAGCTGATAGGTCAGGAAAAGAGTAAAATATTAAAAGTAAAAAGTGGAAGAGATGACTTTTTGCTGTATACCATAGCTCCCTGACGGTAAGGATATTGGTTAGGATTGAATATAGTATAGGGGGACAATTGAATGCAGAAAGATGTGCAGAATGATTGCTCGGACAAAACTTATGACATCGAAACCTTGATTCGTCAGTATGGTAATGATGTACTTAGAACAGCATATTTATATGTTCGAGACATTCATACGGCCGAAGATATTTTTCAAGATGTCTTCATTAAAGTGAGTCAAAAGATCTCGACTTTTGAAGGAAATTCCAGTATCAAAACTTGGATCATTCGTATAACAATAAATACCTGTAAGGATCATTTGAAAAGTGCTTGGAATAGGCGTGTAGTACCGATGGTGGATTATCAGGAAGACCGGATTATCAGTGAAAATGATTACGATGATGTAGAAAATAAGGATTCCAGGGAGTTGATTCGCAAATCGGTAATGTCGTTGCCGGATAAATATAAAGATGTTGTACTGTGTGTGTATTTTCAGGATATGTCAATTTCAGAAGCGGCAAAATTGCTAAATCTGGCAGAGGGTACAGTGAAAAGTAGGCTCTCCAGAGCAAGACAAAAGCTAAAGTTCGTATTGGAAGGGAGGATTTGATATGAGTTTCGATGAGAAAAACCAAGAGATACACAAACAGAATGAGCATGAGAAAAACTCATCAATAACTGGTGATTTTGATGAACTAAGTTCAATAAAATCACATTTAGATCATTCCCTGGATATTAACGAAATCAGTGTTTCTGAGGAATTAATTCAAAAAACACTACAGGCAGTAAAGGATGCTCAGGAATATAATAAGTCAGCTGATAAGAAACAGATACCATGGAATAAATATTTCCGCCGTATAGCCGGAGTTGCGGCAGCATTCGTGGTTTTGGCAGTAGGTTATGGATTGCTCGGTTCCTCAAAGTATGACGGAGCAAAATCAGATTCCGGTATGCCGGAGAGAACTATCGCGGAGAATGGTGCAATGGCAAATGATGATAAGAAAAGTGGTCTTTACTCAAAAGACAATTCCTATGATATGAATGATCAGGCAAAAGCTTCCGGAGAGAAAGGGTTGCAATCACAGGGTCCAGGTGATTCATCAGATGCTGATAATGGGGTTCTAGAAAGTAGTAACGGAGGGTCAGATGATAATGACAGCTTTGTGAGGGAGGAAGATAAAACATCTGAAAAGGCTCTGGCGTTGAAGGATATCTTCGTAACATCCTCTGCTAAGGCAGAATATATCAGGATAACTGATATAAAATCCGACAAAAGTATATTGATTAAAGAAAAATCCGAGAAGAAAAATTTTTATGATATACTGAATAAATTTGCTTATACCCCTGACTCAAAAGAAGGCAACGATGAAATTTACTTAATTGAAGTGAAAAGCAGTGAACCTGAGGGGCAAACGTATATGATGAATATTGGTCAAGGAATATCTGTTTCGACTAAAGCTGACACTACGTTAAACCATAAAACATACTCTGTAAATGATAGTGAAACATTAATTCACGACCTGAAAGAATTCATCAGTGAATATAAATAATTAACAAGAAGAAATGAATTAAGGGGCTGATTCAAAATAATAATTCGAAGAAGGAAGTAGCTTATATTCCTAATGAATTATTTATTTGAAACAGCCCCGTATGTCATTCAAATATATGATAGAGTTAAATTATACTTCCTCATCCTCTTGCTCAGAAGCAGCATCGACAGCACTTGATTCATTATCGTCTAAATTGATCGAAACATATTCTCTGGTATCTTCTTCTGCAGCACCATCGTCTTCTGTATCAAATTCTTCGAATTCATCATCAAAGTCATCGAAATCATCTGTTGTATCCTTTTGAATATAAGTTTTAAAGATATAATAAGCGCCAGCTGCAATAGATGCGATAATAGCAGTACCAAAAATTAATTTTGCAAATTTTTTCATAAGTCGCTTCCTTTCTGTTTTTATTAATAATTATATACTATTATTACATTATAATTCGGGTTGCATAAAAAATAAAGTAAAAAATCTATAAATTTGTAAAAAATGATATAAATTCCATGTGAGAATATGGATATAGAGAAATAGAGGGTTTTACGAATATTACCTTTACTTTTGTACATAAATATTCTATGATAAGGTTAATTGTGAGAAATATGCATTATAGGAAAAAGGTAGGGAACACAAATGAATATCGGATTATTTTCAGAAACATATTATCCCGAAATAAATGGAGTGGCAACTTCCGTCTACACACTTAAGAACGAACTTGAGCATAGAGGTCATAATGTCTATGTTTTTACAACCACAACACCGGGAGCACCGGAGCACGAGCATAATGTATTTCGCGTTCCCAGTATTCCGTTTATCTTTATCTCAGAACGCAGAGTTGGGCTTTTTTATCAGCCGAAAATCGCTCATATCATAAAAAAACTTAATTTAGATATTATTCATACACATACAGAATTTTGTTTGGGTATTTTTGGACGTATTATGGCAAAAGAATTAAGATTACCAATCGTTCATACGTATCATACAATTTATGAAGATTATACGCATTATTTGACTCGTTTTAAAGCACTCGATCGAAGAGCAAAGGCTTTCGCCAGAGTTTATTCTAAAGTAGCATGTAATACGGCAGAGCAAGTAATTGTTCCAACGGAAAAAACAAAAGAATTATTGATGACTTACAGTGTTCATAAAGATATATCGGTAGTACCAACAGGGATTGATTTAAGTAAGTTTGATAAAGCAAATTATTCCACTGAAGACATCCTTGCATTAAAAAAGAAATATAATATCAATCCTACTGATAAGCTTCTGATTTATATCGGAAGAGTATCTCAGGAGAAAAATATAGAAGAAATTATCACGATGTTACCAGATTATTTCAATACAAGGGAGAATGTTAAGTTTGTTATTGTAGGAAGCGGACCAGCACTGGAGAAACTTCAGAATTTGGTAAAACAGCTTGGAATCGACCATAAACTTATCTTTACCGGATCGCAGCCGTGGGATACAATTGGATTGTTTTATCGACTTGGAGATGTATTTGTCAGTGCATCACAGAGCGAAACACAGGGACTAACATATATTGAGGCGATGGCCTCGGCACTTCCGGTAGTAGCCAAGGAGGATAAGTGCTTAGAGGATATCTTGGAACAGGGATTTAACGGATATACCTTTACGAATCGAGACGGCTTTTATTACGGGCTAGATCAAGTATTATTTAATGAGGATATACCATATGGAGATAATGCAGCATTAAAGGTCAAAATGTATTCAACGGAGGAATTCGCTTCTCAAGTAGAACTTGTCTATGAAAATGTGACTTCTAGAGATAAAGTATGTAGAAAACGTATGGTGTATGAAAATAAGAGGATTTAGTAGTGTTGACAACCGGTACATCAAATCACAAATACGTGATTTGATGTACCGTTATTCATATAATGAAATCAAGTTGGTCATTAGATTTTATAAAAATATTATTTTACAGAATTATATTTATCATATAAAATGAGGCTTAGAAGTAGGAGGTATTCTTAGGTTGGAATACCTATACTAATACAATAAGATGAAAGGAGTAAAGAGATGTATAATTTTAAGGACGAGTATCGCATCGGAGTGGAACAGCTTGATTTGGAACATGAAAAGCTATTTGAAATTGCTGACAAAGCATACACTGTGCTCATGGATGAATATGTACATGATAAGTATGATTATATTGTGGAAATATTGAATGAGCTAAGAGATTATTCCGTAACCCATTTTCAACATGAGGAGGAATATATGGCTAGCATCAATTATCGTAAGCTGCTAAGCCAGAAAGTAGAGCATCAGGATTTTATTGACAAAGTATCTGCCTATGACTTTAGCCAGATAGATGAAAATCAGAAGGATGCCATATTAGAAATTCTTGAATTCCTGAATGAGTGGTTAATAGATCACATCCTAAAAAGTGATAAGTTAATTGGTCAGGAATAATAGATGGATATAATAAAGCATAAATAAATACCGCACTAATTTTTGACTGGAATAAGTATTGGATTATCTTAACAAGTAAATAACTCGTTATAATAATTTGTTATATTCCAATCGTAAAATTAAATGCGGTATTTTTACGATTGTTGATTGTAGTAAGGTATTACAATTATTTGTTGGTGGAGGTCTCCCCAAAATCACGTGTGAAGATATCGCTTTTCTCCAATAATTGCTCTATTGTATTAAAGCCTAATCGGTGTAGAAGTTCTATGACATAAGGATTGTCTATCGGGGTAGGATAAGGAGCTGCATTGCCATATTCTTTAACATGTATGGCTCCCTCTTCATGAGGGATAAGTACTCTGGGGCCTCCGACACATCCACCTACGCAACCCATTCCTTCAAAGAAGTTAGCAGAAGTATTACCCGATAATAAATCATTGATCATCGCTTTACAAGCCGGTACTCCGTCTGCCTGTTGTGTGTGAATACTTATCTTTCGATTCGGATTGATACGCTCTAGGGTTTGTCTTACTGCTTCGCTGACACCTCCGGTATGAGCATAGATTCTACCGGCTCTGGAGGAATGATCTTTTTCGCTTTCCTCCATTGTAGAAGGATCGATTTCCATCACATCAAAGATATCCTGAACCTCTTGGAAAGTAAGTACATAATCAACCGCGTCCGCTATATCATTTTCTCTGGCTTCCGCTTTTTTAGCAAGACATGGTCCGATAAATATTGTTAATGCATCAGGATGTAATACTTTTACTGCACGACCGGAAGCAATCATAGGTGAAACTGAAGGTGGAACATGGGGCATTAGATCTTTATAGATTTTACGAAGCATAGCAATCCACATGGGGCAGCAGCAACTGGTTAGCTGGTAATCCTTTTCGTTCTGAATGTTTTTATCAAATTCCAGTGCTTCTTTTAGTGTAAGAATATCTGCAAAGAGAGCAACTTCTATCATTCCATCAAAACCAACTTGTTTAAGTGCATTTCTTAACTTACCTGGCGTTACATCACCACTGAATTGTCCTAAATATGCAGGGGCTATGAGAGCATACACCAATCCCTCATGGGAGCGGATTGCTTGAAGAGCCGGGATAACATCTTTGCTGGTTTTAAGATTTTTCGCTCTGCATTCCTGTACACAAAAGTTGCAGCCGATACAATTTTCCTCATCAATTGTCATCTGACCGGATTCGCCGGGGTGGATGGCATGAAAAGGACAGACTTTGATACAATTACACTCATCATCACACAGACAGTTTCCGGTTTTCCACACTAAAGGGTGTTTTTCCGGGTGTAGGAGACAATCAAGATGATGGGTATCATAAAGCTCCAGCTTTTCCAAAAAGTTTGTATCTTTTTCCTTTAAAGTTCGTACCAATACTTCATAATATAACTCTTCAAATGTTTTCATAAGCTTTTCGTAGTCCTTTCAAATATCTCTTTCGGTATTATATGTTTTTCTGCCCTTAACAATCCATTTGACCATCATCAAATTAATTATTAGGGAAGTGAGTAGAATATAATTTTAGTTGATTTGTATGTTTTTAAGAAGATATTGATTAAATCGAATAATATCATGTGCAGAATAACTTTTTATAAGTTAGCATTATTTTTCTACTCATTTTCACCTAGATAGTTAAAAAGAGATAACCTCCTTTTATGGAATTTATTACATATTCCTTCATTTGCTCTGATTATTACATGAAAATTAATAGGTTTCAAGTATTTTATGCTTTTATTAGGCTTTACTAGGTTTTGAATTTGTTTTATAATATTAAACGTATATACGGTAATATTAGGGAAATATGTATATTTTAGTGTGACAGGGAAAGTCTATTATAAAATAAGAGATGGAGAAAAGAGTTGACTAGTAAGAAAAAAAAATCATTTATAAGAGCCGGGTGGCTTTTATTTTATTTATATATTATATTATTATCCTATTTTTTGTTTTTTAGTGAACGTTATGGACGTGAGATTGTGATGAAGGATTATCATTACAATTTACAGTTGTTTAAAGAAATTCATCGTTTTATTCAATATAGACAGCAATTGGGTATGGAGAGCTTTGTCGTAAATATATTAGGAAATGTTCTTGCATTTGCACCATTTGGATTTTTGCTACCTGTTTTAAGCAAAAAGTATCAAAAGTTTTTCTTTACTGTGTTTCTATGTTTGCTTTTTAGCGTATGTGTAGAGACAACTCAGTTGGTACTTAAGGTCGGGATATTCGATGTGGATGATATATTGATGAATACCGTCGGAGGTATGGTGGGTTATATTACCTATGCGATTTTGCATGGTATGGTTAAGCTTTTTCAACCAAAGCAAAAGAAGAAAGGGAGGAAGTAGGAATGTTATTTCGTCGTAATAAAGAAATGATTCATTTTTCAGGAAGAAGACAAACTAAGATGGGGATACTTTCTACTGTTATAGGGGTTATAGATGTTCTTGGGTTTTTGATCATCAGTATCATATCTGGGTTTGCAGGGGGAAAAGGTGGTTTTATAATAGGAATTACAGGAATAATATTATTAGTGCTATCAGTGACCGGGTTTGTGGTTTCCTATAAATCCTTCAAGAAAAAGGATATTTTTTATGGGTTTCCAATCGCTGGAGCAGTAATTAACGGATTAATGATTATAATATTATTTGCATTATATTTATTGGGTCTTTAATTAATCAGAGAATAAGAAAAATAATTAGTTACGGGCTATTTGGTAACTTATAATAAACGGAATAAAATCGGAGGTTTCTATGAAGCAGCAGGAATTATTTACAGAAAAGAATGAAGAAATCAGAGAACGTTATGAACTTGCTATGGAACGAATTGCAATGATAGAGAAGGAGCAGAGTGTAAAGGATTGCTACAGACCTTATTTTAGCGGATTAGCTGCACTCATGATGAAGGTGAAGGAGATTGTATCTCTTGTTGAAAAGGATGAACTATGCAAGTTGTCGTTGTCTGAACTGGAGCAGTTAAATCTTAATCTATATAAAGGTGTAGCAGATAATAATTATGCTACCAGTTATACCAATCCAACCTATACCACTGGTATATTTGGTGAAAAGTATGGAAGGTTACTAGCCTTTTTGGCAACAGAGTTGAGGGGAACCATCACCTACGCTTATGAAAACCGATTATATGAGTTGACAATTTATCTGGAGTTATTAATTGAGATATACAATTATTTTGAGGAAGAAGATGATTATACTCACAAAGATGTAAAGCGAGCAATTTATGACTTTATGTTTGACTATTGTGATGTGTTGGTGGAATCGAACCTTCTTGAGCTTTTGGACTCGAATATGTCATTTGCAAAAGATATTATTATGGAATCAGATTTGAATGATATTCGATATTTATATCTGTTCGGTGAATATATTACAGAGAATGAGATAAAGACGGCAGAGTTTATGAATACGCTGCCACAAGAACGGATTGAGGCGATGGCTCGTACCTACACAGAAGGTTATCGATTAGGATTTCTCGCGAATAAGCTTGATTTGTCCAAGAAGAAAACTGTTAATATCAGATACCAACTAGGTTTTGAACGGATGGTACGTTCAGCTGTTGAGTATTTTAGAGAGATGGGATTGGAGGCAACCATACAGAGAGCCACTAGTTGTGCTGCATTAAAACGTCAGCATTTAAAGATTGGATATCACGCTACCAGCCCAAATCGACAATATGATTATGATCATCGCTATGATATCGGATTATTTCTTGATAAAGCCTATAAAGAGAGAAAGCTAGAATGTAATAAAAATTCTCTGGAAAAATATAAGGATATTGCAGGAGCTTATGCCGGTCCTGCTGTTATTGAAGTTTTTGGAGAAGAATTATTTGCTCCGGAAGAGAATCCACAGGCTGTGAAGCTGGATGATCGACAGCAGAAATTATATGTTGATTATTATCGTGAAGATTCGATGATCAAGCAGAGGTATTTAAAGCTAGAAGAAACATCATTTACAATCATCTCCTACCCGGTACCGCAGATTGGAGAAGACTTTGAAGATATCTTTAAAGAAACAGTCAAAGTCAATACATTAGAGAGTGAATTGTATGGCACTATTCAACAGAATATCATAGATGCCCTCGACCAAGGTGACAGCGTAAGAGTTCTAGGTGCAGGGAAGAACCACACCGATATGACAGTAAATTTATATGAATTGAAAGACCCTGAGAAGGAAACCATCTTTGAGAATTGTGTAGCGGATGTAAATATTCCTGTAGGAGAAGTCTTTACCTCCCCAGTATTGAAAGGGACAAACGGAACGCTTCATGTTCCAAAGATTTATCTGAATGATTTGGAATACCGAGAGCTTGAACTTGTATTTGAAGATGGTAGAATCGTGGATTATAATTGTGCAAATTACGAGGAGGATGAGAAGAATAAGAATTATCTGAAAGAGAACCTCTTGTTTAACCAGGAGAATCTTCCACTCGGTGAATTTGCAATCGGAACGAATACAACGGCTTATATGATGGCAAAGAAATTTGATATTGCTTCAAGATTACCTATACTGATAGCAGAGAAAACCGGCCCTCATTTTGCGATCGGTGATACATGTTACAAATTCAGTGAGGATACGAAGACTTATAATTCAAATGGCAAAGAAATAGTCGCAAGGGATAACGACGTATCCATTCTACGTAAGACAGAACCGGAAAAGGCTTATTTTAACTGTCATACCGATATCACACTACCCTATGATGAGTTGAAAGAAATAAGTGTGATAAAGAAGGATGGCACTGTCATACCGATTATTAAGGATGCAAGATTTGTTCTGGAAGGCACTCAGGAATTGAACGTTGCATTTGATGCTTAACATTACCTGGGGTGTGAAAAAGTAAGTAGTATATTAATTAAAAAATTATAGATTGGAGGGTTATATGTTAGTAATTAAAAATTTTTCTAAAAGTTATGGCAATAATAAAAAAGCGGTAGATCAATTAAATCTCACTGTGGAAAGTGGCGATATCTTTGGATTTATCGGACACAACGGAGCCGGTAAGACAACTACGATACGATCTGTAGTAGGTGTGCTTGATTTTGAGGAAGGAGAAATACTGATAGACGGTGACTCCATCAAATCAAATCCGGTGGCTTGTAAGAAAAAGATGGCATATATCCCTGATAATCCTGATCTATATGATCACTTAACAGGAATTGCATATTTGAACTTTATCGGTGATATCTTTGAAGTTAATAAGTCAGAAAGGCAATTACTAATTAAAGAATATTCAGATGCATTTGAACTGACTCAAAATCTAGGGGATTCGATATCCTCTTATTCTCATGGTATGAAGCAAAAGCTTGCTATTATATCTGCTTTGATACATAAACCGAAGCTGATGGTACTAGATGAACCCTTCGTTGGGCTAGACCCGAAGGCTGCACATACATTAAAGACGATTATGGCTAATATCTGTAAGGAAGGGGGAGCGATCTTTTTCTCCACCCATGTACTTGAGGTTGCAGAAAAGCTATGCAATAAGATTGCAATCATTAAGGGAGGCAAGTTGGTTTCCTATGGAACGACTGAGGAAGTGAAGGGTAACAGTAGCCTTGAGGATGTATTCCTGGAATTGATAGAGGTGAAATGATATGAATAAAATTAATCGATTGGTTCGAGTACAGCTATGGGCGGTACTTAGCGATACACTTTCTATCGGTAAAAACCGGAATAAAAAACCAAAGATGCTGATAGCAGGGGTGTTGTTTTTCTATTTTTTGATGAGCTTTGTAGTGTTAGTATATAGCTTTCTAATAGGAGCAGGGCTTAAGATGTTTAATAGTCTGGATCTTCTTCCGGCGCTTGTTATGGCAGCGACTTGCTTTGTGGTTTTGTTTACTACAATTTTTAAGGTAAAGGGTACAATATTTGGCTTTCGTGATTACGACATGGTTATGTCACTTCCGGTTAGCACCGGTGCAATTGCAATCAGCCGATTAATTGTTCTGTATACACTAAATATATTATTTGTAATTATTATGATGGTACCAATGATAATTTCTTATGGGTTTCTTGCAAATCCGGGACCACTGTTTTATCTGATGGGAATTATTACAATTTTCATTGTTCCTCTTGTGCCAATTATCGTGGCTACACTGATTGGAACCTTGATTGCCTTTATTGCTTCCAAATTTAAACACAGTAACCTGGTTAACTTAATTGTTTCCTTAATATTCTTTACCGCAATCATCGCTTCCAGTTTTATGATTAAAGGAGACGGGCAGGAACTACTGAATATCAGTAAGACTTTAACGAGCCGCATTAATCAGATCTATCCGTTGGCGCCATTTTATGCGAAAGCACTTACACATAGTGATATTTATTCGTTTATTGTATTTGTAGGGGTCTCATTGGGGGCATTCATGATATACACCTATCTGTTTCATAAGGTATTCAAACGCATCAATACACTGATGTTCACAGGTGGAGTGAAATCGAATTATAAGATGGGAGAACTAAAAACCTCATCACCGATTAAATCGCTATATATGAAGGAAATCAAAAGGTACTTTTCATCAACACTCTATGTGCTGAATACAGGGTTTGGTATTGTTCTGTTAACATTAGGTTCTATAGCAATGATTTTTGTGGATATTAATAAGATTTTTCAGACAGCTGAGACAAGTGGAGCCATAGCGGATTATATTCCGATTTATGTTGTATTTTGCATCGTCATGTCCTGTACCACGATGGTGTCAATATCCTTGGAAGGAAAGAGCTTTTGGATATTAAAATCTATGCCTATTTCACCTAAAACAGTTTTTCAGTCTAAGTTATTATTGAACTTTACCATCATATCACCTGCATTAATTGATGCATTAATAATAGGGGTAGTTTTCAAGATGGATTTTGTTCAGTTGCTCAGCATGATCTTTGTAACTGTTGCTTGTGCTTGTTTTATTAGTCTATATGGTATGTTTATCAACCTCCTTTTGCCGAACTTTAATTGGACTGCCGAGGTTACTGTGATTAAGCAAAGTGCTGCTACCATGATAACTATCTTCTCAGGCATGGGTTATGCTGCAATATTATTTATCTTTATCGCAATAATTCCTTCTGCTGCGTTAGCCTATTTATCGTATGGACTTTTTACAACGATAGTGGCAGCAGTTTTGTATAAGGTGATTATGAGTTATGGGTGCAAGCGTTACTATAAGTTATAGAATTAATTCCAGTTCAGAATTAGGCCCACACCAACCTCTTTGACAGGGATGTATTTGTTTATCTCGCATTTTACGTCAAAAGAGGTGCAGTGACAGGGGTATAACTCTCGCACGTTATTGTTTTGTAAGTAATTAATTGTATTATGAACTTGATCATTGACATCAAACAGATGAAAACCACCGATTATGCCTAATATGTTATCAGTGTTGCATACCTGCTTCGCATATTCGATGATATTGCAGATTCCGCTATGGGAACAACCGGTTATTATGTAGATACCCAGCTCTCCCTGATATACAAGTGCACTATCCTCTAAAACATAATCATCGACATAACGATTTTCTTCTAGTCGTTTGCCAATCGCTTTTCTGGCTTCAAAAGAGTTTGACGCAGGGATTTCTCCGAGAAATATCAGATGCTTTGTAACTCTTTGAGGGTGCTTTGAAAGTAATAATTTACATTTTGTATTTAATTGGTGTTTGGAGATAGGGGAGCCGATCCTTATATCTTCAAGCACCTTTTCATTTAAAGCATCAGGATGAGCAATCACGGATATCCTATTGTTGTGAAATTGTTCTAAATAGTAAGGTAAGCCTCCGGTATGATCGTCATGTCCATGAGATAAGGTGATATAATTTATATGATCCAGGGGTAAATTAAGTGCCTTAGCATTTTTGATAAATAAATCAGAATAACCAACATCAAATAGTATTCGTGTTTCTTCATCCTCTATATGAAAAGAAACAGCAGGTTCGCCATAATAGTAATGATCAATAAAGGTGTAGTTATCCACTAAAACGTTAAGTTTCATCTTGTTGCTCCCTTCTATATCTGTAACATAATTATACATTAATTGTTTCGAATTACTAGAGTATGTTATAATTCGTTGTGAACGAGTATTTAATATATGGGTTTAAGCAGATACTGGATTGACAATAATTACTGCTTATAGATGGGTAGCTGTATATTAGTCTTTCTAATAAATTGCATAAGAAATTATCTGACAAAAGATAACGACAAAGTTTGAGTAGTATGCTAAAATGTGAGCAGAGTGGTAAGTAAAAACACAGCAGAGGAGCTGTCATATCTAAACAGGAGGTATTTTGAATGGACTATAAAAACGCGGGAGTAGATATTGAAGCAGGATATAAAGCGGTCGATCTGATGAAGGAACATATTAAGGGAACCATGCGTAAAGAGGTTTTAGGCGGAATTGGTGGTTTTTCGGGAGCATTTTCATTAGAGAGCTTTAAGAATATGGAACAGCCTACTTTAGTATCCGGCACAGACGGTGTAGGTACGAAGTTAAAAATAGCTTTCATTTTAGATAAACATGATACAATCGGTATCGACTGTGTTGCGATGTGTGTAAATGATATCGCATGTGCAGGTGGTGAGCCGTTATTTTTCTTAGATTATATCGCTTGCGGTAAAAATGAACCGGAGAAGATTGCTACAATCGTAAAGGGTGTAGCTGACGGTTGTAAACAAGCGGGAGCAGCTTTGATTGGCGGAGAGACAGCAGAGATGCCGGGATTTTATCCTGTGGATGAATATGATCTTGCGGGGTTTGCTGTTGGTATCGTAGATCAGAAGAAACTGATTACCGGTGCAACATTGAAGGCAGGAGATACATTAATCGGTATCGCGTCTTCTGGTATTCACAGTAACGGATATTCTTTGGTTCGTAAGGTGTTCCGTATGCAGAGAGATTCTTTGGATTCATATTATGAAGCATTGGGTACAACGTTAGGTGAGACTTTGTTAACACCTACAAAAATTTATGTAAATGCATTAAAATCTCTAAAAAATGGTGGGATTACGATAAAGGCATGTAGCCATATAACAGGTGGCGGTTTCTATGAAAATATTCCGAGAATGCTTCCGGAAGGCGTGCATGCAATGGTGAAGCAAAACAGCTATGATGTTCCTCCGATCTTTGGTATGCTTCAAAAAGATGGTGATATCTCAGAGCAGATTATGTACAATACCTATAATATGGGTCTTGGTATGATTATTGCTGTGGATAGTAAAGATGCAGATAGCGCTGTGAAATTAATTGAAGCATCCGGTGAGAAAGCTTTTATTGTTGGTGAGGCAGTAGCGGGAGCGAAGGGAGTAACCTTATGTTAAAACTGGCTGTCATGGTGTCAGGTGGTGGAACTAATCTACAAGCCTTGATTGATCAGATAGAACAGAATAACCTACCCGATGTGAAGATAGAGGTTGTAATCAGTAACAACAAGAATGCCTATGCACTAGAGAGAGCAAAAAAGCATGGCATTCCTGCAGAGACAATCTCTAAGAAAGATTATGCTTCTTTCGATATGTTTTCTGATGCGTTATGTGCATTGTTAGCAAATTATGAGGTGGATTTAATCGTACTGGCAGGATGCTTAATGATCATTCCAGAAGATGTTGTTAGGAAATATCGAAACCGAATTATCAACATTCATCCATCCTTAATTCCGTCTTTTTGCGGAGATGGATATTATGGGCTTAAGGTTCATGAAGCAGCTTTGGAACGTGGTGTGAAGGTTACAGGTGCTACGGTACATTTTGTAGATGAAGGGACGGATACCGGACCTATCATATTACAAAAAGCTGTTATGGTGGAAAGTGGAGATACAGCTGAGATTTTACAAAGAAGAGTGATGGAACAGGCGGAGTGGGAGATCCTTCCGGAAGCAGTTCGTCTCATTTCAGAGAATAAATTAGTGGTGGAACATAATCACGTAACAATACTTCAATAATAAAAGTAAAAACAGACAGCTGATTTTTTCAATTTGCTATCTGTTTTTTCACATGAACGTGAATAAATGAAGAGTAACGGAGGGTTCTTATGAAGGTTTTAGTTATCGGCGGTGGCGGAAGAGAGCATGCAATAGCGAAAAAAGTATCACAGAGTAAAAAGGTTAGCAAATTATATTGTGCACCTGGTAATGCAGGGATTGAGGAATGTGCACAATGCGTAGATATCCCAGTAAGCAATTTTAACGGACTTGCAGAGTTTGCGGAGAAAGAAGGAATTGATCTTACAATTGTAGGACCTGATGATCCGTTAGTTGGTGGAGTTGTGGATGTATTTGAGGACAAGGGTCTTAGAGTATTTGGACCTCGTAAGAACGCGGCGATTATTGAAGGCTCAAAAGCATTTTCCAAGGATTTAATGAAAAAATACAACATCCCGTCAGCAGCTTATGAAACCTTTGATTCCTCTGATAAGGCAATTGAATATTTAAAATCAAGTAAATATCCTATTGTACTAAAAGCGGACGGACTGGCGTTAGGAAAAGGTGTTTTAATATGCGATAGCTTTACCCAGGCTGTCAATGGAGTGAAGCAGATTATGGAAGACAAGCAGTTTGGTGATGCCGGGGATCGTCTCGTAGTAGAGGAATTCATGACTGGACGTGAAGTTTCCGTATTGGCTTTCTGTGATGGTACAAGAATTCTGCCAATGACCAGTGCTCAAGATCACAAGCGTGCGAAGGATAATGATCAGGGATTAAATACCGGTGGAATGGGAACTTTTTCACCCAGTCCTTTTTATACGGATGAAGTGGATGATTTCTGTAAAAAGTATATCTATCAACCTACGATGGATGCAATGAAGGCAGAAGGCAGAGATTTTATCGGGATTCTGTTTGTTGGTTTAATGTTAACACAGGAAGGACCAAAGGTATTAGAATACAATGCTCGTTTTGGTGATCCCGAAACACAAGTGGTACTTCCGAGAATGAAGAATGATATCGTAGAGGTATTTGAAGCGTGCATTGATGGTAGACTGAATGACATTACTCTTGATTTTGACGATAATGCTGCAGTTTGTGTAATACTTGCTTCTGCCGGCTATCCAGAACATTATGAAAAGGGTTATCCGATACAGGGACTAGATAGCTTTAAGGATAAGGATGATTACTTCGTTTTCCACGCCGGATCAAAAAGATCCGAGGGCGAGATTGTTACAAATGGTGGACGAGTACTTGGTGTAACAGCAACCGGAATGAATTTAAAAGAGGCAAGAATGAAAGCTTATGAAGCTACTTTTTGGATTGACTTTGATAATAAATACATGAGAACTGATATCGGGAAAGCAATTGATGAGGTCGGTAAATAGATATATCGTACGATTTTTACGTTTACTAATGTGGTGTTTTTAAGTAAAAAAGTTTGGAATTTCTTTTTATTTATTAAATAATCAGATAGATTGAGAAGTCACTTACAAGATTAGCGATAATTTTTGAAAGTGCCTTCTTAATTTGTTTAAAACACATTCAATTATACTAGAATAAGGCATAATATACTGAAATAGTAAGAATGGATTGTTGATTTATGACATGTTATGGTTTATAATATAATAAATGTGAGAAATGACATATATGTGTCATGGTAATTTGTATATAAGCAATGAGAAAGGTAGAATCATGGCACGAATAATGATTTTATGGCCTTGATTATTGCTTATTTTGGATTGTATATATTTTACATAGGCTTAAGGGGGAAGTATGAGACGAAAGAATTTAAAAAAATATATTGTTTTTTTAATTATAACGGCACTGATAATTCAGAGTTTTGTATATCAAAAGCCAGAGAGTGCATCCGCTACTTCCACAGGTAAGGTTACGGTTCAATCATTAAATGTACGAACCGGTCCTTCATCTTCAAAAAATCAATTGAAATCAGACGGTAAGTTTGTGAATTTAACAAAAGGGCAGAAAGTTACTATTATTAGTACGAGTGGTTCGTTTTATTATGTTTCATTCGTGTTTAGCGGTAAAACATTAAAAGGCTATGTACATAAAGGGTATATCTCATTATCACAAACACCAACCAAGACGCCTACTAAAAAGCCAACACCAACACCTATAAAGAAACCAACACCTACACCCGTAAATTTCGTGAATAAGGGGTTGGATGTGAAGGCTTCGGTGGCGACATCTAGACTTTATATGAGGAGTGGCCCAAGCACGAAGTATAATAAAGTCGGTGAGTTAAAAAATAAAGAAACAATAACTGTTCAGGGTGACACAACTACGAATAATGAAAAATGGTACGGTATTTCTGTTAAGAAGAATAATAAAACTTTGAATGGTTTTGTGATTGGAGAATATATAAAATTAACCTATAACAAAGCAATTAACGCTCAGACACTGTCAAATTCAGTATCTGTATACACGAAAGCCGGATCGACTAGTAGTTATTTAAAGAATAAAAAAGGGACTAAGGTAACATTAAGCAAAGGTAAAACTATATCAGTTAAAAACGAAACAACAGTTAAGGGAGTCAAATGGTTTCAAGTTTCCTTTAGCGTGAATGGTGAAACGTTTACTGGATATGTGGATGCGAATAAAGCGATACTGAAATCAATCGCTTCTACTCCGACACCGACAAAGAAGCCAACACCAACACCAACACCAACAAAGAAGCCAACACCAATACCAACAGCGAAACCTACACCAGTACCAACAGCGAAACCTACTCCTACAAACAGTGGGGGGACGATAAAAATTCCTACAATCGGTACTGCCTTTGATGTTAGTAATTTAAAAATCTTTGATTCGATTACTAACTCAACACAAGGATATATCTGTAATACAAACTATGTATTTAATGTATTTAATTATAGTTCTTCTAGTAATACACTCAGTTTACTTACTGATAACGGAAAACCCATTCTTTTAAAAAGTGCTCAGCCAGTAACGGTGACACAATCTGTGATTTTAAACTACATACCGTATTATAAAATTAATTTTACTTACGAAGGAATTCAGAAAACCGGATACGTAATGCCTTCTATCGTATATATGCCGTCTAAGAACCCACCCGTTCCTACCCCGACGAATGCAGCATCGGTAACACCAACCAAGCAACCTAGTGTATCACCAACTCCGGGGGGACTAAACAATACGGACTTCGAGAAGGCTATGTCACAGGAAGGATTTCCAGAAAGCTATAAGGTATATTTAAGAATGCTACACAACCAATATCCTCAGTGGGTATTTAAGGCGTATCATACCGGATTAGATTGGAATAAGGTGATTACCGCAGAAAATAAAGTGGGCTTGAATTTGATACCGAATTATAAAGGGATAGAATGGCTTTCCATGGATGGAAGTGCGTATGATTGGAAAACAGATAAATTTACTGTGTATGATGGGACTACATGGGTAACGGCGTCAAAAGAAGGCCTTGGATATTACATGGATCCACGTAACTTTTTAACGACAAACGGTATTTTCCAATTTGAAATGCTACGATATCAAAGTGCATACCAAAATATAAATGGTGTAAATAATATACTCAACAAAACAGTGTTCGATGGAAGCTATAACTTTACAAATAATTATGGTATTAAGAAAACTTATAGCTACGCGAATACATTTATGGAAGCAGCTCTGTTTTCCGGAGTAAGCCCATATCATTTGGCCTCTAGGTCAAAGCAGGAAGTATTAGGAAGTGCGTCCTCCTTTAGTGGAAGTGCATCAGGTAAATATCCAGATTACGAGGGATACTTCAACTTTTATAATATCGGTGCTTCAAACAGCGCAGGAGGTGGTGCTATTGCAAAAGGTCTTTCTTATGCAAAGAACGGAACCACCAGTTCGGTAAATAACGCACAATATATGTTACCCTGGAACAACCAATATAAAGCAATTGCAGGCGGTGCTTTTTGGATTGGCAGTCGTTACATCAATAGAGGACAAGATACCGTATATCTACAGAAGTTTAATGTAACAGATATATCAACTTATAGTCATCAATATATGGGTAACGTGGAGGCACCTTATGCAGAAGCAAAAAAAGTTAAGATAGCCTATGACAGTGTATTAAATACTCCAATTGTATTCTCTATTCCGGTGTATTTGAACATGCCAACAAAACCAGTACCAACACCTGCACCTAAGCTTAATCCGAATAACTGGATTAAGAGCCTTAATGTAAAGGATTTAAATGGTACAATAATAAAATTAACACCAACCTTTAGCCAAACAGTGAAAAATTACGATTTAGAGGTTGATAATAAGGTGGACAAGATCACTGTAGCTGCGGCAGCAGTAAGTACTAAGGCGAAGGTATCCGGTACAGGAACAATTCAGTTGCAGGTGGGTACCAACAAAGTTACTGTAAAAATCACTGCAGAGAACGGCGCAGTAGAGACTTATACATTAACTGTTGTAAGAAAAAAATAGATATTTAATATGAAAAGAATACCGGCCGAAGGTTTCTACCTATCGGCCGGATATTGCATACGGAGGAGAATTCCTTCGACAAAAGGAGGAGAAAATGATGAGTAAATTTAAAAAAATTTTAATGTTATTTCTGTTTGTCGGAATCACAGCAAGCTTTATTAATGTAAAACCTTGTTTTGCTGCTAGTGCAAAGGTTGAGTTAACAAGTAATAATTCAACAGTAACGATAGGTGACACTGTTTATGTTTATATAAATATTAATTCAGAGACTACTTTTACTGATTTTGTAGCAAACTTAGCATATGATTCAAATGTTTTAGAATATACAGGCGGTGCTCAAAAGATTACTGGTGGAAATGGACTTTTAAAAATCAATGATATTGATGTTATGGAAGGTAGCACAAAAAGAAAATACGCTATGAAGTTCAAAACACTTAAGGTTGGAAACTGCAAAATGGCACTGGAAGATCCAGTTGTGTATGATGAGAGTGGCAATGAATTATCAGTATCCAGTGATGAATTAACATTGAAAGTTAAGGCGAAAAATACTGCATCAACAAATGCAAATTTAAAATCTTTGACCACTAATCCTTCGATAGAGCCATCTTTTAATAAAAAGACACTTGAATATAATGTCAGTGTTGATAGTTCAACAGATGAGTTGTTTATTGTCGCAGACCCTGAGGATAAAAAGGCCACAGTATCCATAACTGGTAATGATTCATTAAAAGAAGGTAAAAATAAAGTTGTTATTAAAGTATTAGCAGAATCAGGAAACGTCATAGAATATACTATAAATGTAAATAAAGAAAAAAAGGCAGAGACAACTCCTACGATTACTCCGACACCGGATACAGATACGATTTCTTCTAGCTCAGTAAAAATTGTACAAAATGGTGCTGATCAATACCTGGTCATAGGAGGAAGTTATAAATTAGTTGATCTGGAGGAAGGGACTGCTATTCCGAAAGGATATGTAAAAACTGAGATAACTATATCAGGAGAAACAGTAACAGCATATGTTCCAAACGATAATATGCAGGATGATTTTGCATTATTATATGTGGAAAATTCTGATGGTGAAAAAGGATTTTATCAATATGATAAAGTAGAAAAAACAATTCAACGATTTACTGAGAGTTCTGTGGGGAATACTAAATCCGATAATCAAAGTAAAGAGATACAGCAATACAAAAGTAATCTCTCAAAAGCAGCGATTGCAATAGCGATTCTTAGTGCAGTTGCACTACTGTTGTTATTCACAACTGTGAGAACACTAAAGGTTCTTTCTAAGAAAAGGAAACGCAGAAGATAGTGGCTGTAAAACGCTTGACAAATGAAAGTTGTTTGTTATACTGAGTGTATAACAGATATAACGGTAACTTTAGAATACGAGGTGTTTCATTATGTATGTACGAATTGATTTTAATAGTGATGAAGCAATTTATATACAGCTAAGAAATCAAATAATATACGGTATCGCTACCGCTCAGCTTCAGGAAGGGGAAAATCTACCCTCCGTACGAGATCTTGCTGAGGATATTGGTATCAATATGCACACCGTTAATAAAGCATATGCAATATTGAAACAAGAGGGATATGTTAAACTGGATCGGAGAAAAGGCGCTGTCATTGCAATTGATATTAATAAGCTAAAAGCAATTGAAGAGATGAGAGATAATTTGCGGGTGATTTTAGCAAAGGCTATATGTAAAAATATCAGTTGTGAGGAGGCACACGAAATCGTCAACGACATTTTTAGTGAATTTGAAAGGGGGTAACAATTATGTTATGTGATAGATGTCATAAGAAGGATGCGAAGATACTTTATACTGAGATAATCAAAGGAGTAAAAAAAGAGCAGCATCTTTGTGAGGAATGTGCAACAGATTATACATCCTTTCAAGTAGAAAAACAGTTAGTAAATAATGAATTGACGTTGAGTGATCTTCTATCTACATTACTTGATAATTATGCGGCTGTTGATAAAAAGCAACCGGGCATAGTTAATCCAGTCATTAGCTGTGAAACTTGTGGTACCACCTATGAAGAATTTATACAAACAGGACGATTTGGCTGCGCGAACTGTTATAAGAGTTTTAGTGCACAGTTAAATAAGACATTAAAGGGAATTCAAGGAGCTGAAATCCATACCGGTAAACGCCCGAAGGGATTTGAAACAGCGGGACCTGAACGAGTAACAAAAGATTTTACGGAAATTGACAAGCTCTCATTAAGACTTCAGGAAGCAATTGAGAAGGAGGAATTCGAGGAAGCAGCAAGACTCCGTGATTTAATTAAGCAGATGAAAAAGGAGGAGATTAGTAATGCTTAAATGGTACGAACAGATTGTTCCTGACAGTGATGTAGTTATCTCCAGTCGTGTTCGCCTTGCTAGGAACTTAACCCACTATCCTTTTTCCCAAAAGATTACAGAAGAACAATCAATCTCCTTAGTTAATGAAGTTAAGGGAATCACACCTACACTGATAGAGATGGATAATCGGCAGTTTTTTACCTGCAATATTAGTACATTAAGTGATATTGATAAACTTGCCATGGTAGAGCGTCACATAGTTAGCCCGCTACTTGCTGAGAAGGAACAAACCACCGGAGTCATATTGTCCGAGGATGAAACCATCAGTATAATGATAAATGAAGAAGATCATATCAGGATACAAGCAATATCTGGTGGCTTCAACTTAGAAAATGCGTATCAGGAAGCAGATTTTATTGATGATGTGGCTTATGAAAAACTACAATTTGCTTACGATGAAAAGTATGGGTATTTAACTGCATGTCCTACGAATGTAGGAACTGGGATGAGAGCATCCTGTATGGTTTTTCTACCGGCACTAAGCTCTGCAAGGTTAATGCAAAAGTTGATAGAAGAGGTTGGAAAATACGGAGTCACCATCCGTGGTATTTATGGTGAAGGAACGAAAAGCTTAGGTAATATCTATCAGATATCCAATCAAAAGACACTAGGAACCTCAGAGAGCGAGATTATAGAAAATCTTAAGCGAATTGTATCTCAGGTAGTGAAACAGGAGAGAAGACGAAGAGAATATATGCTATCGGTCAATGCAAATGAAATAGAAGATCAAGTATATCGATCTTATGGAGTATTAAAATATGCGAGACAAATCTCATCCGATGATGCAATGACTTTGTTATCCCAAATTAAATTAGGAGCAGATTGCGGTCTGATCAATTTCAACAAAGAGTTTAACATTCATAAACTTATGATGGGTGTTCAGCCCGGTTGCTTACAATGGACACTTGGGAAGAATGTGGGGAGTGTTTCAAGAGATCAATCCCGAGCCGACTACATTAGAAAAGAGCTTCCCGACATAGTGTGAAAATATAAAACGATTTTCACACCACCAAGTTTGTGCCTGCGAAATCCTCGGCACAAACTAACACAAAGGATAGATTTAATATAAAAGGTTTTCACATTGTTTTTCAAAAATTGGATGATTACTGATAAATCGATTAGGACTTTTTATATACTAATCAAATATATCAATATAAAATAACTAGTATTAAGTATACTTTCGTAAGAATGGAGGATACAAGCATGTACGATAAATTTACTGAAAACGCAAAAACAGCTATCAATTTGGCAAAAGAAATTGCATTTCGTATGTCACATAATTACATTGGAACGGAGCATTTGCTAATCGGTTTGATGGAAGTAGAAGGTGTCGCATCAAAAATCCTGGAGGAAAATGGAGTTACGGTTGAGAAAGTATTGGAGCTAGTCAATCAATTGATCGCACCAAATAATAGCGTAGAGATGATGGATGCAGGTAACTTCACACCAAGATCAAAACGTATCCTTGATCAAAGCTATAAGGAATCAGCAAAACTCAAGGCACAATCAGTTGGAACAGAACATATTCTGATCGCATTGATTAAAGAAGTGGATTGTATTGCAGTAAGATTACTTAATACACTTGGGGTCAATGTTCAAAAAGTTTATATCGATATTCTGACGGCATCCGGTGTTGATGTCAACTCAGCAAAGAATGATTATGCAGCAGGTAAAACAACCAAAGCAAAAGGTAAGTCAGCAACACCGACGCTTGATCAATACAGCCGTGATCTTACGGAATACGCAAGAGAAGGGAAATTGGATCCGGTTATTGGGCGTGAAAATGAAATTCAAAGAGTTGTACAAATCCTGAGTCGTAGAACAAAAAATAATCCTTGTCTTGTAGGTGAACCAGGGGTAGGTAAAACAGCCGTTGCTGAAGGCTTAGCTTTAAAGATCGTAGAAGGTAATATTCCTGAAACTATCAGAGAAAAGAGAGTAGTTACCTTGGATTTATCCGGTATGGTAGCCGGTTCAAAATACAGAGGTGAATTTGAGGAGAGAATTAAAAAAGTAATTGCGGAAGTAATCGCAGATGGAAACGTATTATTATTTATCGACGAGATTCATACAATTATAGGTGCAGGCGGAGCAGAAGGTGCAATAGATGCTTCTAATATTTTAAAACCATCCTTGGCTCGAGGTGAACTACAGATCATCGGTGCTACCACTAGAGAAGAATATCGTAAATACATTGAAAAGGATGCGGCACTCGAAAGACGTTTTCAGCCGGTTGTTGTGGATGAACCCTCAGAGGAAGAAGCTGTAAAAATTTTATATGGATTACGTGATAAATATGAAGCTCATCATCAAGTTCGAATTACCGACAGCGCATTAGAGGCAGCAGTAAAGCTATCGAGTCGCTACATTAATGATCGATATTTGCCGGATAAGGCAATCGACTTAATGGATGAAGCAGCGTCAAAGGTTCGACTAAGCACCTATACCTCTTCTCCTGAAATCAAAAATCTCGAACAGGAAATCAAAAAACTTGAGGATGAAAAGGAAAAAGCAATCAAATCCGAAGCATACGAGAGAGCCGGTGAGATAAAGAAACAGCAGGAGGCGATGCAGGAAGAGCTTGAGAAGCAAAGACTGATTGATGAGAAAGAGAAATTAGAAAAACAGTTAGTAGTAAATGAAAATGAGATTGCAGAAATTGTAGCAAACTGGACTAAAATTCCTGTGAAAAAGCTTGCGGAAGAAGAAACTGAACGTTTACAGAATCTTGAATCCATACTTCACAAACGAGTAGTCGGACAAGAGGAAGCAGTTGGCGCAGTTGCTAAGGCAATCCGTCGTGGTAGAGTTGGATTAAAAGATCCAAATCGCCCGATCGGCTCATTCCTATTTCTTGGCCCTACCGGCGTAGGTAAAACTGAATTATCCAAGGCACTTGCCGAGGCTATGTTTGGTAGCGAGAACTCAATTATTCGTGTTGATATGTCCGAATATATGGAGAAGCACAGCGTAAGCAAATTAATTGGTTCCCCTCCGGGATATGTAGGTTATGATGAGGGTGGACAATTAAGTGAAAAAGTAAGACAGAATCCATATTCGGTTATTCTGTTTGATGAAATTGAGAAAGCTCACCCTGATGTATTCAATATCTTATTACAAGTATTAGATGATGGACACATAACAGATGCTCAGGGTAGAAAAGTCAGCTTTAAAAATACCATTATTATTATGACTTCCAATGCAGGTGCACAGAATATCATTGCACCAAAACGTCTTGGTTTTGCTTCTGTTATTGATGAGAAGGAAGATTATAAGAGAATGAAGGAAGGGGTAATGGACGAAGTAAAGAAAATCTTTAAACCTGAGTTTATTAACCGTATTGATGAAATTATCGTATTCCATTCTTTGGGAAAGGATAATATTAGAAGTATAGTAGCGATTATGATTAATACTATCTCAAAGAGAAGTAAATCACAGATGAATATAGCATTAGAAACCAGTGAAGAGGTTGTGGGCTATCTTGCAGACTCCGGTTTTGATGCAAAGTACGGAGCAAGACCGCTAAGACGTGCAATACAAACGAATATTGAAGATAAATTGGCTGAAGCTATTCTAGCTGGAACGATAAAAGAGGGAGACACCGTGCGCTTCGAGTACCTTGACAATGAAATGGTTGTACAGGTGAAATAATAAACTATTACTTCAGATGTTCTAGTTAAGATAAATATATATCCGCCGTCTTTCATTGAACTATATTATAATATTTAATTATTTCAGTAGAAATCGCTCGATATATCAGATATAATGTAAATGAGTATCCGATTTAGAATTTAGTGTCACGTTTTGATAAATTAATACAATTAGGAGGGTCATATAATGGCAGTTGTAGAAGAGTTAATACGCAAAGAAAGCGATGGGACTATCAGCTTTGGTAATTATACATTGAATGTAAAATCAAAGGCATCAGATTTTGAGCATCAGGGTGATTTATATAAGGTAAAAACATTTAATCAGATAACAAAGCTGGAGAGAAACGGTATGTTTGTCTATGAATCAGTACCTGGAACTGCTGCGTTTAATTTCGATGCTAAGGGCAACAGCCTGAGCTTTGATGTGGAGGGGAACGATACGGCACAGATAACTTTGGAATTAGAAGCGGAGTCATTTTACGAAGTATTTAAAAACAGCGAGAGCCTTGGTACAATGAAGACAAATTTAGGTGGTAAGTTAGTATTCAGCCTTGATTTAGAAAATGATAAGAAGGATTCTATAAAGGTGGTTAAGCAGTAATATGGCAAAAAGTAAGACTGTGTTTTTCTGTAAAGAATGTGGCTTTGAATCAGCAAAATGGTTGGGTCAGTGTCCGGGCTGTAAGGAATGGGATACCTTTACAGAAGAACCGGTTGTGAAAAAGAGTAAAAAACCTTCGAGTTCGTTAATTCAAAAAGAGCCAGAATTATTATCAAATATTAAGGCTGAATCGGAACAACGAATTCAATCAGGGATTGATGAGCTGGATCGAGTACTTGGAGGCGGTATTGTCCGTGGAAGTCTAGTGCTGGTTGGTGGTGATCCAGGGATTGGAAAATCAACTCTATTACTGCAGATGTGTAGGGAGATTTCAGCAAAATCAAAAAAAGTACTCTATATATCAGGAGAGGAATCTTTAAGCCAGATAAAAATGAGAGCAGAAAGGCTCGGCGTATTCCACGGCGAGCTTTTACTCCTCTGTGAAACGAATCTGGATTATATTGAGGAATCAATACAAAAATATAAACCAGAGATTGTAATCGTAGACTCCATTCAGACGATGTCAAAGGATGATGTGAATTCTGCACCCGGAAGTGTTAGTCAGGTAAGAGAAGCAACCGGCGCACTGATGCAGATAGCGAAGGGAATGGGGGTTACTGTATTTATCATTGGACATGTTACCAAAGAAGGTGTGGTAGCTGGTCCTAGAGTATTAGAACATATGGTGGATACTGTATTGTACTTTGAAGGTGATAATTATGCAGCATATCGTGTACTACGTGCAGTTAAGAATCGATTTGGTTCGACGAATGAAATAGGTGTATTCGAGATGCAGGGAACCGGTTTGGTAGAGGTGAAAAATCCTTCTGAGTTTATGTTAAAAGGACGACCGGAGGGTGAACCGGGTTCAGTGGTTGCTGCTTCAATCGAAGGAACAAGACCAATCCTTGTGGAGCTACAGGCTTTAGTATGCAGAACTAATTTTAATATGCCAAGAAGAACGGCAGCTGGTACCGATTATAATCGTGTAAACCTGCTTATGGCTGTGCTTGAGAAGAGAGCAGGGATTCAGTTGTCAGATTGTGACGCTTATGTTAATGTGGCGGGAGGCATGCGAATTACAGAACCAGCACTTGACTTAGCGGTGGTAACTGCAATATTATCCAGTTATAAAAATGTGGCTTTAGATAACAAAACCGTTCTATTTGGTGAGGTAGGACTGACCGGGGAAATTAGAGCTGTAAATATGGCAGAACAGAGGGTTCTTGAAGCAGAGAAGATGGGTTTTGAGATATGCATTCTTCCTCAAGCAAATCGAGAACAAATAAAAACAAAGGGAATAAAGTTAATAGGCGTAAGAAATATACAAGAAGTGATGGGCATGCTAAAAAGATAGTATTATAAACATGGATGGATTTGGGGGATACCAATTATGAATTCGATCGAAGATGATTTAATACTTCTTTCGTCTATCCGGGAGTCGATGGCGGATGTCACGGATAAACTAAAGAAATGGGATGCAACGCAAACAACTATTGAACAAGGTGCTTATGAATCCATGAACGCTTCGGATACAGTACTTAATCTCTCTAAAGTCGGAAGCTTTCTGGTAGATAAGTTAAGAGAATGCTGCAACGAATTAGTGACCAATCCGGGTGAAGAATCTACTAAAATGATAAAGAACTCATTGGAAGAGCTTGCGACTACATTTACCCACATCACATTGGCCTCATCAATCATCAACGATAAAGCACATACAATTGAGAAAAATGTGGCAGACCTAAAGGAAATTGAAGAAGGGGCAACAACATCAGTACATAAAATGTCGGAAACATTAGATGAAGTGATAGCAAGTGCAGAACTTCAAATGGTACTGAAGGATCACATATTTTAAATAACTTTTTATATTAGATTATTAAAAAATGTTGTTATAGCTCGAAATATTCTTGACAATTTACACAATTCATTGTAATATAGAAAAGTGCTCAGCACAAACTGCATAAATAGGGGTATAGTTCAGCTGGTAGAATAACGGTCTCCAAAACCGCAGGTCGTGGGTTCAAATCCTACTGCCCCTGTAAAATAGCTAGTAAAATCAAGGGTTTCCTCGATTGGCTAGCTTTTGTTTTACCCTTTTATCCCTAATTTATCCCTTATGAGATGCGTTCAAGGGATAATCACCTGATAGCATTTTCAAAAATATCCACGGTTTGCTTCCTCATCTTAGGTGTAACATGAGCATATGTATTCATTGTTATTCTGATATCAGTATGGCCAAGTCTTTCTTGCACATCTTTCATATTTGCACCGTTCTCAATAAGTAATGTGGCATGAGTATGTCGCAACATATGGAAGTAGAATGGAATTCCCGT
This sequence comes from Bacillota bacterium, assembly GCA_023392615.1. Classification (GTDB taxonomy): domain Bacteria; phylum Bacillota; class Clostridia; order Lachnospirales; family Lachnospiraceae; genus Mobilitalea. Next base: position 211,164 of record JAEVYT010000021.1, read on the forward strand.
TTTCTTTTTAATCATTTTAGATCCATACTTAGCAGTTTGGTTTGTAAATAGACTGCCATCTTGTTTAGAGCATACAAGATCAATAGGTATAGATTTACCAGAAGTATCTTCAGTTAATTGGATATGCATCATCCCGTCGACCTCAATCTGGTTATAATAATTATTTATATAGTTCTCACCGAAGAATATTCTGTTCTTTTGTTGTACTTTTTTCGATTGCCTTAGAATAGTAGCTAAAGTGCTGCCAAAGTCTATAGTTCTTGATATACCACCTTTTGGCTTACCCAGTTCCCACTGCTTTAACTCTGAATTATAGAACATGGATTTATTAACAGTAATACTTCTATCTTTTAAGTTGATATTGTTCCAGGACAAGGCGCATATCTCGCCAATTCTCATTCCAGTATGGTATGCGATCATTATAGGAAGGTAATAGATAGAATCTTTTGTAGTTGCCAGGATGCTTTTCATGGAATCAGAATCTAGAGTATCCATCTTTCCCTCTTCATCAATGTCTAGAAAGGTATCCAAATTCTTATTAACATTCTTTTTCCTTACATACAGCATTGGTGAGTTTTCAATATAATGCTTGGGATAGACAGCATATTTAAACATACCATTTAGTACTACTAGATGCGATTTAATCGTGCTTTTTGCATATTTCTTTGATTTCTCATCAATATAAGCTTGCAGATCATCGGTAATAATATCTTTAAGTTTTCGCTTGCCTAAGTATGGTTTAATATGATTTTCTATTACATTTTTGTAATCACTTCTCGTTCCGTGTCTCAGAGTTTCCTTACAACACTCAGTAAACCATAGATCAGCCATTTCACCAACTGTTATAATAGATGCTTTGAAGACTTTACCGGTTCGATTAGCTTCTGCTATAGCCTGAATCATCATATTTTCAGTTTCATCTTTATCAGGCGTACCGGCACGCTCAATTTGTTTACCATTTACTGTTATACGGTAGTTCCATATACCGTTACGAAATCGTAGAGCTCCTTTCTTAGTTGTTGTTTGTTTCGCCATAATAATTCCTCCTTAAAAATGGGTATAAAAAATACACCCAACATGTTGTTGATTTATGTTTAAGGTGCTATAATATGCTTGTCTAGGGCAGTATTATAATCACCGATTATTCTATTGCATGAACCGCTTCTGTTTGCTGCAGGGGCGGTTTTTTATTAATATTAATCTTCAAATATTACTTAAATCCTCTCTTTTCTAAAAGTGTCAAATCACTAAGTCTTATTTTATATCTTATTCCCATGCAATCAACTGTTATCAAAACCCTGCCTACTCCATCAATATGTTGAATTGAGAAAAGTTGATAATACTCATTTCTTTTTGTTATGTCTGATATTCTCCATAAAATATTCCCATCCTCATCAATAGCCAGAATATTATTTAGTGGTTGTTTTTGAACATCGCCAGTTGAAGTGTTTTTTAACAATAATAATACTGACTCACCTAAATCCTTAACTTTCACAATTTTATCATTAAAATATATTTTTTTACTTCCAATCGTTATCTCTTTACCATTAATAGAGTAATCCACATCCATCCTCCTTCTAGTTATTCGCCTACCATTCCGTCTCCATCTCTATCATCCATGTATTTATACAACCAATGATTGGAGCGGATTGGCATAGAGAATCCGGCTGATTTAGCTTCTGCTATCGTAACTTTACCATTTCCGTTTGTATCTATCTTAGCTAGTTCAGCGCTTTCATTAAATCCTTTTTTAGGAGGAGATGTTTTTGCAGGCTTTGGAGTAGGAGTATTATTTACTACATCTGGATTAACATTTTTAAACTCATCAACAATCTTTTTACCTTTCAATATATATTCATACTTATATTTTGATGGTATCTGAGTTTTCGTATCTGGGTATGTAATAGTAGCCACGAATTTATCACAACCACCGGCATCTCTAATAACCTTTTCCATGTATGCTTGATCACCATGTCTGTTTAAAGTACTATTTTGCGGAGTTATATTATAGGCATTAGACACACCTCCGAGTGAATCTGCAATTACATGACCCTGATCTAAATCCTTTAGCTCAGTTCCAGGTACATTCGCTTCATCAGGATAATATCTACCTGAGGAGGTTACTTTCTCGGTTTTATCATTTTGTAAAGTGACTTTTTCAGCGATAACATAAGCGAGCTGTCCATATTTATTAGTTAAACCCCAGTAGACTCTATTTCCAAAGCCTATATCAACTGCAACATTTGGCTGTCTTTCTCCGGACATATTACCTCCGTCGACTTTAATGATCTTATAGGATTTTCCATCATATTTATAATAATCACTATTATCCGAAGAGGATTGTGCTGGCTTGGTAGTAATGCTAGGTTTTTGAGTAGGTTTTAAGGTAACAGGTGGTAATGTAAGAGAAGGTGCTAATGTTATGGTAGAAGTAGGAGAGGGACTATTAGATTTAGTACTAGTGTCAGCACTACATGCCATAAGAGATGCTACCATCACCAAAAGAAGCAAAGTATTTATTATTTTATTTTTTTGCATTAAATTATTCTCCTTTCGTTTCAATAATTATAGACCTCCATATAGCCAATGGCTTTCAGCTATCTTAAAATCTATACTCGGTTCATTGTCACATATAGATTTATCGTTAGGGTTTATACATTCTGGGCAAATGTGGCTGTCTGAATTATATATTTCAGATCCACAGTAAGCGCAGGTATTAATTTTATAAACAAAGCAATTAGCTTCATCTTTATAGAAATGTGAATACATAGCCTTGTCCAATACATTCATTTTATGTATTACGGTTCTTCGATGCCACCGCCGATAATCGTCAAAAGCATATAGTGCAGCTTCTTGTGATAGATGAAAAAGTTTCACAACATCATTTTGATTTTTACATCTCGAATAATGAATTGCTATTCTTGGAGCAAGAAAATGGCTTGCAAATACATCTGCCTCTTTTTCTTGAATTTCTAAATTTGAATTAGTATGTTCTAGAATGATATGTCCTAATTCATGTGCTAGTGAAAACCTAGTCCGTCCTAAAGGTTTATTATCATTATAGTAAATAGTATTTTTCAATTTAAAAGCATCATCACTATATAATAAGCATTGTTCTTTTTTCTTAGGTTTCTGCTCAGAATACTTTTTGATTTTCATACCGCATAACTCTAGAAGTTCAAAACAGTTAATTGGGAATGAATGAACGTTGTATTTTATATAGGTGTCTATAATTGCTAAATCTATATGGTTAAAATCCATAAATTACTCCTGTAAACTAATCCTCGTCGTCTTCATCATACATTGTAGAAATAAATTCAATGGCTTCTTCTCTGGATAATTTTTTACCGTTACGAGCAACCAATGATCGAATGTCTTCCTCAGTAGGAATATATTTCTTGTTTTGGGGCAATGTGGATTGCTCTTGTTGTGACTTAGTGCATCGATTATATTCCATGTCTAAAACAGTATCTACAGTATGTCTTCCCTTATTATCTATTGAGCGATATTTATTTATATGTACAATTTCTTGCTCAGAATAGACATTAGCATCTTTATTGTTATCATTTAAACCAATGAGATCATCTCCACTCACCCCAAGAACACTTATTATTTTTTTGATTATTGGCACTCCTGGTTCCCTATTTCCGCTTTCATATAAAGAATATGTTGATTTAGCTACACCTATTTTTTCAGCTACTTCTTTCTGAGACAACCCTTTTGATAAACGGGCCTCTTTCAAATTTTCATGAAATTCTGCATTCATCTTTATACCTCCTATTAATTTGATTATAGTTGTGGTTCCGAAATATGTCAATAAAAAGTTTGCAAAATGAAAACTATTAATAAAAATATGATTGACAAGTTTGCATAATGCAATTATAATAAAATAAAAGTTTGCATAATGCAAACACACAAAGAAAGGAGAGTAGTTATGTTCAGAAACTTAGAAGCAGAACAGGCTAGATATGGTCTTACTAATCAAGTGGTAGCAAAACAATTAGGTATATCGAGAGTGTCTTATGAAAACAAAAAGAGGACAGGTAAGTTTACCACATTCGAAATTAAAATCTTATGCAAGTTGTTTAATCGGAAATTTGATTATTTATTCGAAACGCAAGAAGAAAAGAAAACAGGATAGGGGGTGAGAGGATGGATATAAATATTGTGAAGATTGATGAAAGGATAAGCACAATCATTAATGGAATTTAAATTCCTGTTTCAGATTAAAAGCTCCGCCTCGGTTGAAACGGAGCCTGTGATTAAACTATAGGAACTATAAATGTATTTGACTTGTCAGCCAGCTTAACAGGGTGGAAGTTATAGAACTAGTAATCCATGAATTTCGTTCCATTACTTCTGAGAATTTTGAGAATAAACCTTTGCTAACAGGGACTTGATTATTAACGATCATTTCAAGCAGTGTAATTATATTCTGAAGTTCTTCTTTATCAGACGAATTAGAAGTTTCGATTTGCTCCTTGGCTTGGTTAATGGAGTCATTGTAATGTATGCTTACATGTTCTTGGGTTCCTATTACAGAACCATAGGCATTTTGGATGTTAAAAACTGGATTGTTTTGTTGCATAGACTTTTGGTATTCGACACTTGACAGATAATATGCATTTAAGCTGTGAGGTGACTTAAGAAAAACGGTTGTTATTGTATCGGTAATATAAAAGCGCTCTCCAAAAGGATTGATCACCCAATCACCGGATTTTACATCTGAACTTGGCATAAAACCAATATAGGATTTGCCGGAGGCCTGTTCATGGTTTGGAAGTCCATCAATCTCAGCAACAATGTTATTATTTCTTTCAATTTGATACTTTTGTCCGGAGCGTTTTATAAAACCTTCAAATGAATTACGCATTAGTATTTTCTCCTTTCTTATGTGTTCTGGTTGGTACTCTTACCTTAAGTATATGAGAAAAGGAAGAAATATGCAATAAAAAAGAAGGGGAGAATGTGTCTTTAGTATTAAAAAGAAAAAAGCACCATCCCCTTTATGAGGATGGTCAAATAGCCATTAATATTAGCAAAGCGAGGGTAATTAGATGAAGTTAGCCGTAGGGATGAATGAAGCTGCAGAACTTTGTGATGTTTCTCCACAGCTTATTCGGCAATGGTGTACCAGTGGAGTACTTCCTTATATGCGTGTAGGAAGTAAGTTCATTGTGAGGACAGATTCGCTAGATGAGTTTCTTAGAATTAACGAAGGAAAAGATCTGAAAGAGTTTGATACCTTAAATAAGCCGGGGTGTCAGACGAATAAAACTGCTTAGTCGGCGGAAAGGAGGACAAACACATCTGGATATCAAAGAAGAAATTCAAAACTTTAGAGAAGAGAATTGCTGACCTTGAAGAGCAAGTTCAAAGTCAGCAGAAATATTTGAGTGAATTGATTGATGTTTTGGTAGAAAGCAATGAAATTATGATGAAAAAAGGGTCTACTCTTGACAGTCATAGATATCAAAACCGATGCGTCTAGCTGGTTCCTCGGGCTCAGCTTTTGGTGAAGACATTAACATAAAACTCAACTGATTTACATGTTGTATTAATTGGCAATACTGATTGTTTACATATCCATCAAATGTAATAAGGCTTGGATTAGCATAACCCATGCTTGTAACTTGCATTAGAATGCTTTGACCAAATGACGCTAATTGAATGCATACTTCGTGTTCGTCATCAAGACTATCTTGAAATTCTTTAATGTATTCACAAAGGATTTCATATTGACGGTCAGCAAGATGATGATTTCTAACTTCAATAGGTTCAAAATTTGGGATTAAAGACTTTGGAAAATTTAAATTAGATAATCCATCTAGGGACATAGCAAGATCTCCTTTCATATGTATTCCAGAGTCATCCGGTAATCACATTATAGAAGATTATGGGAGAATATGCAAATTGAAAGGAGGGCAAGCAGAGAGTGAAGCTTTTGAAATTAATATCAAGCATCACACTAATAGGATCATTTTTGTACATATACGGCCAATACGGTTCGTTAGACTGTGACACAATAACAGTCAATCAATTTATCATCAGAGGAGCAATCGGTCTAATTGTTTTATTTGGATCAGGAATACTCTTGATGAAATTAAAAAAAGAGCCTAACCGACCGCCATCGGAAAAGGCTCAAACCAAAATACACTAAGTGCATAATAGCACAGAAATGGAGGGCTTGCAATATGGCAAGAGGAATTACAAGAAAATTGGACGAGGTAGGAAGAGTCACAATTCCTATCGAAATGAGAAGAGAAACAGGAATTGACCGCGGAGTTAGAGCGGATCTGTATTTAGCGGATGGGGTAATATGCTTGAAAAAGGGTAATGGCCGTAAAGTAGACGAGCTTGGAAGATATGTTCTACCTATGGAACTACGCAGAGCGTTCGGATGGGAACCTGGACAAGATATTGAAATGTATGTGGAAGGTGATGTACTTCACATTCGTAAAGATGGTTGTGAGTGGTGCGATGAAAGCAACAATCTTATCGAAGCAAATGGACATAAGTTATGCCCTGCATGTATTTCTAAAATTGTTAAGTCAGCAGCTCTGGTAATGGAGGGGATTGCATGATTAATAACCAGGTCAATCTAATCGGAATTATAACAAGCGAGTTTACATATGACCATTCTGTTAAAGGAGAGGATTTTTATAAGTTCTTTCTTTCATCTATGAGAAAGAGCGAAAAGATTGATGAATTGCCGGTTATCATATCATCCAAGATTTTTGATGTTACAAGGGATATGAGAGGATATGAAGTAGAAGTCACAGGATCATTCAGAAGTTACGATCTTAGGGCAAACGGCAAACACAGAGTGTCGCTATACGTATTCACAGACTACATCAGATTTACAAACGATTTAGACTACAATGAGGTTTTAATTGAAGGGTTTATATGCACTAAGCCTGTTTTAAGGACAACCCCAATGGGAAGACAGCTGACGGACGTATGTATTGCGGTTAATCGTAAATTTAATAAATCGGATTATATCCCGGTAATCTTCTGGTCACGAAATGCAATTGAAGTATCCAATCAACCGGTAGGTACACAACTGAAGGTTAGAGGGAGATTACAGAGCAGGGTTTATACCAAGTACATAGATGATATACCAGAGGAGCGAATTGCTTATGAGGTATCAGCATCGAACTTGCAGGTGATCCATGAAACCGCTGCTGTATAACGATGGGATTACAAAAGTAACGGACCCGTTTTGGCAATATACTTGTAGTTGTGGTCATGCCGGATGGAGTTTGACTAAGCCGGATCACTGTTCAAAGTGTCAATCTAAGAATATAAAAAGTTCGAATCCAAACATAAAAATAAGCCCGTCATCTTAGCAGAGATGGCGGGCGATTCAGCAGGTGCGCTGAACAAAATATTCTATAAATATTATAGCGCACTTATGGCAAAAAGTCAATAAAATAGCGGTGTTTTGCCCGCTTAACACACTTGATAAAAGTATTAACGAGCCGACAAGAGACTAATCAAAGGGGTTTTGAATTAGTGCCATATGTAAAGCGAATAACTAAGGCAGGAAAGACAATAGAGGTAGAGTATTTTTACACCAGTAGGTATCAGAAAAAGGGTATCAAGAAGAGTGAGAAAATTAAGCCTACTCGAGAAGAACAGAAGAAAGTCAATTCGCGGATAGCAGAAAGGAATCTCCGGATAATACTAAATGCAAATTTCAGGTATGGAGATCATCACATTGACATGGGATACATCAGAAAAAGAGGACAGGAGTACCGTACAAAAGAGCAGATGCGTAAGGATCTAGATGTTTTCCTAAGAGAGCTCCGGAAGGAATATCGAAAGGAAGGAATTGAACTGAAATATGTCCATGTTATGGAGATTGGAGAAAAAGGGTCCAGGCATCATCACTTAGTAATCAATCAAGGGGTAAGTACCCAAGCAATACAGAGATGCTGGAATAAGGCATACGAGGGAAACAGTTTTATATATTTTTCTCCATTAGATAAAAGCGGACAGTATAAAAAATTAGCAGCATATTTCATCAAGTACAGTGATAAGACAGTTGGTACCGAAAACGCTCTACAGGGCAAGCGCTGGAACAGTAGTAAAAACTTAATCCGGCCAGAACCGGAATATGAAATTGTAACTCATAGAAATTGGTTTAGGTGTGAAGCGAAGCCGTATAAAGGTTACTACCTTGATGATGAAACAATTCAAAGAGGCATCCATAGCCCCGAATATTACGGATATGGGTGGTTTAGATACACCATGGTTAGGAGGGAATAAAAAGTTGGAAGTAACAATCTACATTGGGATCTATCATAAAGGTCGCCTAAAGCAAGGTACCGGAACATATGCGGCAGTACTTGAGTACATAAGCTCCGGTGGAAAGCCGGCAACCCTTACATTAATTAAGGGGATCAAAGGCACAACCGAAAATCGAACTGCTTTGTATGCATGCATCGAAGCCTTTAAGAGATTAACCAAGGAATGCAATATTAAGGTAATGATTAATTCAATGTACATAACGCAGGCAATCAATTCGAATACATACATCGAGTGGATCAGAACCGGACTTAATGCAAAGAAGAAGCCGGTGAGTAATTTGGAACTATGGAAGCAGCTGGACCAGGTAATGGAGAAGCACATTTTTGAGTTTGAATTTACAGAGCATACACCATACACATGCTGGATGCTATATGAAGTAGAAAACCGAGAAATCGAGTATATGGAGGATAAAGAAAATGTTTGATATATTTGGAGAGTTTAACTCAGCGCAAGAAATCAATCAAGCAGCAGCAGGACTTCTTGCAGAAGGTGATGAGAAAAATATTTATGTTCTGGCCAAAGAGAATGGTTTGGATGAAGCCTTCGCACAAGCATACATAGAAGGGGAGATCCCAGAGCTGACTAACGCACTTATGGCAGCAGTAGGAAAAATTGAGTTAGAGAGAAGCGGAATATCAGATCCGTTCTTCGGTGATATGAAGGATGACATGATTAATTATCTCCTCTCACAGTGCCAGAATGATGATTTCGCAAATGAAGTTCGCAAGAAAGGAAAGAGCCTAAAGAAATGCTTTGAACAATGCAAAAAAGAGATAGAAAAAGCACTGAGTAGAAAAAACGGTGCTCTCAGGGACAGAGTGGTTTATGCAATGGAAAAGGACTATTACTTTATGAAGGAGGTTTCCAAAGGTGAAAAAGAAGCTACTAGAGAAGTTGCCGATGAAACAGATTCAGCTAACGAAGAAAAATAAAAAATGGGTAATAATTGCTCAAACTAATGCTGTTGATGGTGATAAGACGCTAGTAATTGATTTGTATCGAAATGATAGTTGCATTATGGAGCCGCAATACCCACAACATCGCCTTTGCTTAAATGATAAAGAAGATTTTATATATAATTTTAAAGAAAAAGCATGGTGCTCAAAAAAAATTGAGAATTTGCACGGAATGCCGGGTTACGGGACCCTTAAAGACTATTACGAATTGCATGATGATGAAACTGGGAAGGAAATAGATTCATTTTTACCTATAAATCATCCATGGGATAGTGATTACTTAGATAGAGTTAGAAATAAGCAAGAAGAAAACCGGAGTAAAAAATCGTCAAGAGCATACCAATTACGAGTTGAACGAATAAAAACAAGAATGAAAATTGTAAATGAAATTCCGATACCAGATGATTTTATACAATTTATTGATGAATCATTTATAGATTTTAGACATGCATTTTATACATATGACGGTGGAAAGCGATATTTAAAAATCATTTGTTCACACTGTAAGTCAGAGAGAAAACTTGACACAAAAACAGAGTGTCGCCCAAAACATAATGCATATGGCTTTTGTCAGCATTGTGGCAGCAGGATTCAATATCATTCTCCAGGTTGGAGTCCGAGACTAACAGACATCAAAGAGTTTATACTGATGCAAAAAATTGAAGGAGGATTTGTTAGTAGATATTACGATGCAGTAAGAAACTCAACTGAAGGAAATGAATATTACAAGGTAGTTGAAAAAGCGAGAGTAATATACGATGGAAAGTCGGCTAAAACATACTATAACCTTAACGGTGAGAATGATTCGAATAAAGCATATTGGTGGGATAAGAATGCAATGATGTACTCGTACGATAGTCGTGTGACATATGGAAAGGGGATTCTATATCATAAAAATATTGATGAGGTGATTCGGGACACTACTTTTAAATATTGTGCTTTAAAGCAGTTAGCAGATCACAAACATGGATATGTGATAAATCATGAATTATTCTTAAGTCACTTTGAAGGAAACAGATATTTAGAATATTTCATAAAAATGGGATTGTATAATTTGGCCAATGATGTTGCTGAGCATTATTGGACAACCTCGATTAACAAAGAAGGTAAGAATCCTTTAGAAATATTAAAAATATCAAAAGAACAGCTTAATAGATTGATAAAAATAGATGGGAATTTGTACACGTTAAAACTGTTACAGGCAGAAGCAAAAACAGGTAGAAAATTCAGTGATGAGCAAATTATATTCATGACACAAAATACGGTAGATGTTGATCGATTAGAAAAAATTCTTGAACATACAACAACCACTAAGGCAATCAGATATATTCAGGAACCTATGGGATATAAAACATCAAATACATTATTGATAGAATGGAGCGACTATTTAGAAAACTGCAAGAAATTAGAATATGACATGAATAATGAGTTTGTAATATTTCCAAGAAATTTAAAAGAAGCACATGATAGGACATCTCTTCTAGTCACAGATATTAGAAATAAAGAGTTGGATATAAAATTGAAGGAGCTAATGTCGGCACTAGCTGAAAAATATCAGTTTGAAACAGAACATTACACAATAGTTTTACCAAATATCACGAGCGACATTATTAGAGAAGGTCAAGAATTACATCACTGTGTTGGAACTTATGTTGACAGAGTAGTTAAAGGTGAAACAACAATTTTGTTTGTCAGAGAAAAAGAATTTGTTAATCAACCATTTTATACTATGGAAGTAAAAAATGGAACCATAGTACAAGTAAGAGGCAAGAATAATAAAGACATGACCCCACAGGTAAAACAATTTGTAAAGAGCTTCACAGAGAAAAGGCTCAAAAAAGTCGATGATACATATAAGCAAGGAGGAGGAAACGTTGCATAAACATCACATAGTATTCCGCTCTCAGGGAGGACTTGACTTTGATCTTAACTTAATTGAGCTCACATATGAAGATCATGAAGGTAACAACGGTCCGCATAGAAACTGGTTAGTTGATAGAAAATTAAAGCTTGAATTGCAGGATAAATTATCGGAAATCTTCCGTGAGGAAAATTACACGATAGATCAGATAGCGAAGAATCTTGGCAAATCAACCAGATATTTTGAGAAACACTTTAAAAGAGTTCCGTCGGCAGCAGGGTTATACCGGACAGAAGATATTATCAGAAAGTTGATGGGAGCGAAAATATATCAAGGAGGGGAAAGCAGTGAACGATTTGGAACAGAGTAGTTATCAAGGGTTAAAGTCAGAAATAAAGTCGGAGTTAAACCGGGTTGCCGAAAGCTTTGTTGTTATTGGGTACAAGCTGAAACAGGTAAGAGACGGAGAACTCTACAGACAGGACGGATATAACAACATTCATGAATTTGCAAAAGAAGAGTATGGCCTAAATCAATCAAACACATCAAGATTTATCGCTATTAATGACAAATATTCTGCAGAAGGTGGCAGCACAAAGCTCCTGGACCGATTCGAGGGGTATGGATATAGCAAATTATCTGAAATGTTGACGTTAACTGAAGAGGAAATGAAGTTAGTTACAGTTCAAACTACCAGGGCTGAAATCAGAGATTTAAAGCAGACAAAAAAAGAAGCGGAAGCGGAAATTTATGCGCCGGCGCATAAATCGGAAAGCCTTGAAAATACTCAATCGGAAGCGGATTTTCAAGAGGAGAAAAAATACATAATTCCTGAAGCGGAAAAGCTGTTAATTGCATTCTTCAGAGAAAGGAACAGAAGAGGGATACTGAAGGAATTAGCTGACTTATTCCGCGTTCATGAATTAACTAAGGATACTGTAAGGTTGGCAGCAGAGATTATTAATCCTTCAGGATATCTAATGTTCAGAAGCACGTTTACAATAATGACATTTGAGGAGAAGGAAATTAAGTATAACAATTTTAAAGCAAGTGGAACACAGGAATTTACATACTCAGATTTTATACATGACCTTTGTTTGACATTTGATATGACTTCCACTGATCCTGCCCTTGAATTCTATGGGGAACCAGAACCAGAGCCAGAAAAACCGGCACCGAAGCAGGAGGAGAAATCGAGTAAACCGGTTACTAAGAAAACGGAGCCACCGAAATCGACAAAGTCTGTACCAACCAAGCCGAAAGAAGAGCCAAGGATAGAACCAGTAAAAGAACCTGAGGAAGAACAGAAAGAACTTAAACCGGATATCGATGATGATAATATTCCGGGACAAGTTCACATTGATAAATATCCAGAATACCAACCAGAGCATATAGAGGGTGTAGAAATTATCGAAGCAGATATCGTTGAAAATGCATCCGAAGGTTGCTTGATATGTAGCAAGTCACAATATACCATCTACTCTTCTAAAGAGCTGATAATTGAACTTAGCAAGCATACCAGAGAAATGGTAGTCACTCAATTCGACGGGGATAAAATCAAAAAGATAGAGAGAAGACCTATCAAGTTTTGTCCGGATTGTGGGCGCAAGTATGAAACCATGGAATAGTTGTCATAGATAACATATCACAGTGAAATCGAATGGCATGAACATAGGAGATCCCGGGGAAGTAGAAAAGCTTCTTCGGGAAGAAAGGAGCGGTATGTCGATTAATAAAGTATCAGAAAAGTGTAAGGGAGTTTGTAAAGGTTGCGAGGTGAGAAAAGCTTGCAAAGACTTAAAAAAAGATCAGAGCGAAGCAGAAACAATAACACTTACTGTGACAGAATATCAAAAGATAATTAAGGATGAGGACTTCTGGCATAGGGAAGCAATTCGCCTGGCAGCAGAACTCGGGGAAATGAAAATTGGATTAGCGAAGTTTATTGAAGATAAGCTTTAAGGAGGAGTTATATGGAAGTAGCGATACTGGTAGTTTTAATATTTATATTAATAGAGCTTATAGCAATTGAAAATAAATTAAAGCAGGAGGGAAAAGATTGACTATAGCAGAATATAAAAAAGACGTTATTAGAAGATTCAGATTAGGACAAGAGGTAGATATCTGTATATCCGGTGAATCCGGAAAGAAAAACAAACTAATTAGAGTTATCATAGATCAGTTCTATCCATCGCACGTATCGGTAATACATAAAGGACATAAGGAGAGTTTTTCGTATTTGGAGATGTACCGGGATGCAAATGCGGTAATAGGCAGGCCTAATAAAATGTTAAGAAAATAAGTAAATACTTAATAAGCCGTCTCAATAGTCCACTGGTTAGTAGCAATATCAAGAATCAAAGTGTTAAACGTTCTATTAACTAAACAATGGAAAACAATCATATATGGAGTTTCAAATTTTGATACTACCTCATCGACTTTATAAGTTTTACCATCAAGGGTATACCGGCAGGGCTTCAGATCATTTTCAATATTAGATATAGCCAATACATTGACTGGTTTCGACATATTATCACCTCATGGTGATTATAACAAATAACCATATTAACGTAAAGCACTACGTTAGCCCACAGTCCATATACATAATGCCACATCACATACCAAGCGTATTGTTTTTATCCTGCCGAGGTCGATGTATTCACAGTCGAAGATAATATTTCCGTGATCTTCTTTTTTTGCCTGGATAGACTTAATGTTATATCGGAATCTCATAGAATTTATAATTACACCAAAAGAAACCGGTTTAAACTCACCGGCAGGATTAAATACTACAGCAACACATAAACGTTGACCTCTTGGTATTCGTAGTTCATATGTATGTGGGCGGTGTCCAAAGACCATCGTAATCACCTCAAATTAGTATATGGGATAAAAATAATTATAGAACAAATGTTCGATATATTCAATGGAGAATGTATAGGAATATCTGGTGTACATTGACAATTAAATATTGATAGTTGGATAAAAAAAGGTTATAATTTCTTTAAAAATTAAGGGGATTATCATAATGGTGGGAGTAATTATCGGAGGTATCATAGGTGTGGTCAGCACATTAATTGGTACAATAGTAAGTTGGATATTAATAATATCAGGGAAAATAAAATTTGATGTAAGTGATGTAGTGATTGAAAAACCAAATCATATGACCCCTTCTAGTTCTCTTGAGTTTACTATAGTAGCATTTAATAAAAAAAGAGATAAGTATGGAATAAATTCCTGTAAAATTATAATAGAATATGAGGATGGTACAAGAAATGAGTTTGGAGCGATATTTACTCCTGAAGATTCAAGGAATGAGCTTTATGAGTTAGCTAACATTGAAGGAAGAACAATAAAAACAATTAAATATAAGCAAGATGGAATAGGTATACCCAGTGATATACATTTTAAAATATATTTAGAATATAAATTGAATGGAAAGAGAAAAAAGGAATTATTATTAATCTATAAAAGTTAGTAATACATAATGCTTATAGTTGAATGAATAAACCATAAGAATAACAACTATCATAGCTCATTAGTTAGTGTTAAATACTTGGAGGATAACTGTATATTATATTATCATGCGAGAGTTGTGGAATATACTTCATGAATGAAGATGATCTAATTAGAACAAAGAAAATTATTTTGATATCCCTCCAAAGGGAAAAGGCATTGAGAGAGTAGATGCATCATATGATTATTACATATGTCTGAATTGCAGATACGAAAATTTTTAGCCACTAACCAATAACGGTTGGTGGCTTTTTGTTTTATAAAATAAAAAGGAGTGATAAATTGACAGAAGCAGAATTAAGTCAGTACAGAGCTATTAAGCTGGAGATAGCAGATCTGGAAGCACGTATCAAGAATCTTGAACACCAGAAGGATGGATTGATATTTGATAAGGTTACTGGATCCATGAAAGATTTTCCTTATACAGAACGGCGATTTACGATTACCGGCGCTGATCCGGATGAATATAAACTTAGAATGCGAAGGATCGGTGAGCTGCAGCGTAAGCGTAACTTAAAGTTGGCTGAATTGGTTCAGCAGGAAAGCGAAATGCACGATTACATATACAGCATTCCGGATAGCATGACCAGGCAGATATTTATCATGAGGTTTATTGATGGGTTGACTCAAGAAAATATCGGACAAAGACTTCATATTGACAGAAGTGTGATTTCAAGGCGTATAAATAATTATATTCTTAAGTTTTAATGAGGATAAAATAAGAAATTTATGAAAAATATCCTATATACTGGAAATAAGTAAAAAAATGTTATAAAATATCGAAGTAAACATTTATAAGGAGGCTCAGGCTATGATTACTTTTAAAGATATGACTTCAACTATTTCTGAATTAGGATTAGGTAGTATTATCGGAGGTGTAATAAGTGCTATAATAGCAACATATATTTACGAACGCATAAAATTGTCATCAACTGATAAGAGATTGAAAATCAGAAAACGTTCAGAAGTTTCAAACATAGTTTCAAAATTAACCATGGATAATGTTGTTAGTGGATACAAGGTTATCGTCATCTATTTAATCATTGGTATGGCATATATAATTTTTAATACAATTAAAGGTATCGATTATGAGGATAAACACCTGAGGTACATATTTGTAATTTCTTTGGTAATAAATTATGTATATCAATTTATAAAGAAAAAAACAAGAAATTATTTAGTACAGATTAAAAATGGAATAACTAAAAATATTAAAAGGCGAGTTATATTTGCTTTATTACCTAGCTTAATGTATATTTCATTTCTTGCTATTATAATGTTCGTCAACAATATTTGGGTGATTGTATTAAGTATTATACTATTTTTTCTAACGTCCTATTCAGTGTTGGACTTTTTTAGTTGTTCATTTAAAGAATTTAGATACGAGACTGTTAAAATATACTTCAAAAATGCAACTCCTATGCTTATGTGCAATAGGGAAGAATTTTCTCAAAAGAATGGATTTGTTTGTATTAATAAGTTTAAGGATTTAGAAAACAAGCTTTATATGTATAATGAAAACGATATATCAAGAATCGAATATATTGGACAAGATGTAGAAGAAGTGTATCAGAAAACATTGCAGGAAAAAGGGATTCGTTGATGTAAAAGCATAAATGGTATTAAGTTGCACACAAAACACATAGTAACCTGTTATAATCTGTATTGTGGAAGTCTCGAAGAGACCTCCTGACGGTCGCCGGGTGTCAATAGCCCGGTGGCTGCATCTTAACCGCTTTAGTAATTGCTGAGGCGGTTTTTTATCGCCTAAAATAATACCCAATAAATTATGGAAGGTGATATTATTAATAGTTTTATTTCATGGATTGGTGGCAAGAAGCTGCTGAGAAACAAGATACTGGAACAGTTCCCTGGCTACCAGTTGTCATAGCTTGGTAGCTGATTTCTCTTACTCCCCCAGAGAGATATTACTATGAAAGGCATCCTAAAGCTTAGTCTTCATGGGATGCCTTTTGAATTAAAATTGAGTATATTTAGACAATAATTTATTAATACTTACAGCACACAATTCCAATGTTTGATGGATTGATTTTTTGGCAATAGCCGATTCATCTAAATCGTCAGCGTGCTTATATAATTCGTTGATTAACGTTTGTAGATGACGAGTTAAATCATCATCGGCGTATGCGTATGTTTGATATATCGATGAAATCGCCTTTTCGTATAAATCCAAATTAGTAGGATCCGCCAAATATGTACCGACATTTATTAATAAATTAGAATATATCTCATTAGCAAATTTATAATATGTTTCCCATTGAAACTTTTGCCTGCTAGATTTGTTGTCGGCCTCTTTTGACTTGATTAAAAAATCATATTCATCTTTTTTCATTTTTTGCTGATGTCTATTATTGATTTTGGCTACGAAGATTGGAGATATTAGAGCAACAACAGCAATTATAATAGCTAAGATACTTGTAATATAACTGGAGTTTAGATTTCCTTTTGTAGGAACTGGATTGGATGCTATAAGCCCAATAAAAGTGCTAGTCATTATATGCTACCCCCTATTTATTTTAATTTATATAAGTGTAACAGTAGAAAAGTGGAAAATCAATAGTATTATTAACATCAGAGTATACAAGGCCAAATTATACTTAAAAGACCTTCAAGATTGAAGGCTGGTATCTGGAATAGTATATGGGAGCCAATTTTTATATATGCTATTGAAATAAATGTAATAAAATGGTAAAGTATTCATGAAAGGGGAGACGTAAAATGGAAAGAAAATGGAAAGATATTAAAGATAAAGAAGGCAATCATTATATAATTAGTCATGAAAAAGATAATATTATTTATCTTACAAAAATGATTACAGCTGAAGAAGCAAATGAAAAAGGATTGAATGGTCCAGATTCAGATAAATTACTTGGATCTGTTTACATTGAAGATTTAGCGAAAGATTATAATATATTAATTATTAAGTTTGAACGGTGAGCATCCTTCGAGATCCTTTTAAATTGTTATAAAATATTATATAAAACATTATCATATATGTGAAATTGGTTCATATAATTAATATAGGTACATATTTGGTATAATTGCAACCTTTCTTGAATATTGATTAATTATAATCGAGTTTAGGAGGGGCTAAGTGCATGCTTTACTTACTTATAGCTATAGTGTTGGTAACACCGAGCATATGTTTTACTATTATAATATGCTTTATTACTAAGCGTGACAGGAGAAATAAGTAGTATATGATAGCTTAATCCTTGGTATTGTGTTAAATGCATAATATGAGGGATGAGCTTAGCCTAATAAATATAATATAAAACAATAAAATTGGAACTTTAACAGTTCCTTTTTTGTTATAAATATAAAATGGATTAAAATAATCCTATTGAAAAACGAACAAATGTTTGCTATAATATGATTTACCACATACAAGTAATAAATGTCATAATTTACCCTTTTATGTTGAATGTTATTTCCATATGATGTATAATGATGGAAATATAATGTACAAGGGGGATGGCATATGCCTAATAAAAAGAAAGCAACTATAGCGAATTTTAACATGGTTTTTAGAGACAAAGAAAATAACGAAAGACCTTTATTAGATTATTTTGATACTGTAATAAATGCATTAAAAACTGGAGAAGAAATAAAATTAAATGGAACCAACTATATGCTTATGAATGTTGATGTTGCCAGCATCGGAGATGAAGATTATGCAATTGTAGGATATATAGTTAAAAATACAACATTAGAGGTATTGTCCGAGTTGGATGAGAATGGTAATTTGGTTGAAATAGAAAATAAATATCCATCAGCTCCTTTTTCGTTTTTCTCAATATATTTAAAGAACCACAGAATGGTTTTTATGCAGAACCAAAAAGGAAGTCCAACATTACGTAATTTTGCAGCAATTGTCTATAGATATTTGTATAGATATATCAACAAAATAAACAGTACGCAACTTGATTATAATGTAATACCTATTCCTGAGTTATATGTTGTTGGAATACCTATGAGGGAATCAGTTATTGAAACACTAAAACAAGCAAAAAAAATAAATACATTAACATTAAGATTCTACCCATTGAATGGTGATATCGACTTTTCAGGAATGTTTACTGGTATGACTACGGATCTAAGAAAGAAGGTTGGTAGTAAAAGCGGCGAAATTCTATTACGGTCGCCCCAAGATATTAATGGTATTGCAGAAGTTCTAGAAGACGCAGGTGGAACAGTTAATCCTATATTTGAAATTACTTACCCAGATAAAAGCAAGACAACAATTCGTGATTATCAAATTTCCGAGAGAATGGATATGGATATTAAAGGGGATAGTATGCAAGAAGAACTAAAAGATTTAACTATCAAAGGGAAGGACTTTAAAGCAATTTCATATGTGAGCAAATCAAACAAACAAATCTATGACAATAATATTAGTAAAGTTATTCCATTTGTGAAAAGAAAATATTAGTTTTTTGGAAGGTGATAAAGATGAAGCAGAAGATCGAAATAGATATAGAAATTATAGAGGAATTATTAAAGAATCAGACTTCAAAAGAAATGTTATTTCAATCTTTTAACTTTATTTTACCTAATAAAACGAATAAAAATTATTTAAGCTTTTGTATAATTATATTATTAAGTATGATACCATCAGTATTAATTGGGTTTTCAAGTGACACTATTTCTTTAATAAAATCATCTGCAGAAAAAATAAATGAAGCGATGATAGCGTTATTTGGAATAGTTTTTACTGGATATGCATTTTTCCAAGCATTAATAAATAAAGAATTACTTTTAAGAATGCTCAGTAGCGATGAGGGAGATAAGGATTCTCGCAAGAAACAAGTGAAAAAAAGTCGGTTACAAATATCAAATGAGTACTTTGTTAAGGTTATGATGCTTCAAGGATTTTCAATAATTATTAGTTTGTTTTTAGGTATATCTTTGGATGCGATTCCTAATAACTGGTCTTTATTTGATAATTTGATAATGAACAATAGTATAGCATTTTTGGCAATATGGCTTTATCTATCATTTAACTTCTTGATTGTATGGGAAATTAAAAGCTTTGTGTTTAATGTTTTTCAATTATTTAATGCGCATGCTGGTGCAAAAGTATTAACAATGCTTAATGGAAAACAAAATGAAGAAGACTGAAGGTAGATTGATCTTTTGATAGTTTGTTAGAATTATATAACTAGTTATCATGACAAATCATTCTCATGATAAATCAATACTAGTAATTGAGATAAAATATTTGCATTTAGGAGATAATGATATGGGTGAATGGTACATAGATCATTGTAAACAGATAATAAGGGATGAAGAAGATTTTTTAACACAAATCGCTGACGCTAGAACACATATGGTTGGTGAATTACTTGATGAACTTGAAGCTCATGCAAAGAAAAATATTGAAATATATAAGAGAGTAATAGATATGGAGTCTCAGTAATGAGGCTCTTTTCTTATATACAAAACAAACGAATAGAGGTGGTGATGCTTGGCAAGAGCTCCGGATCAAAGAGTAATTGAAGCAGCTGAACTATATCAGAATGGATTGAAATTAATTGAGATTTCTAGTCAATTGAATATTCCTGAAGGAACAGTTAGGAGCTGGAAGAATAGATATAAATGGGATAATGCAACGTTGCAATCAGATAAACGCAACGTTGCGAAAGATAAGGGCGGTCAGCCTGGTAATAATAATGCTACTGGTCATGGAGCTCCGGATGGAAATAAAAATTCGGAGAAGCATGGATTTTTCAGTAAGTGGCTTCCAGAGGAGACAATGCAGATCATGCAGAGCATCCAGCACGCAGATCCGCTTGACCTACTATGGGATAACATACATCTGCAGTACACGGCTATTATCCGGGCGCAACGGTTAATGTATGTCCGGGATCAGGAAGATATAACTACAACTAAGATAGGTGAAGGTTATAGTGATACCGGTGGTAGCGAGAAGTGGGAAGTTCAACAGGCCTGGGATAAACATGCTACATTCCTGAAAGCTCAAAGTCGAGCAATGGGTGAACTCCGGTCGATGATTAAGCAATACGATGAGCTGCTGCATAAGAATCGGGATCTGGCTACAGAGGAGCAGAAACGAAGAATAGCGTTAATTAAGGCTCAAACAGATAAAATATCTGGTTCTGATAATCAGTCAGAGCTAAAGCGTCTGGATGAAGTACTAAGTGAGATTAAGGGGGTTATATAAATGCCCTTCTCTGTTAAGCAAGATGAATTCTTCAACAAAGCTGATCACAGGTGGAATGTAAAGACCGGTGCAACCAGATCCGGAAAGACATACATGGATTATTATGTTATACCTAAGCGAATCCGGAGCCGAATAGGTGAACCTGGATTGGCTGTTATTCTCGGTGTATCGAAAGGTACACTGCAACGTAATATTATTACTCCATTACAGCAGATATGGGGATCAAAACTTGTAGGCGATATTAATTCTGAGAACATATGCAAGATGTTTGGCGAAGATGTTTATTGTCTTGGTGCTGAAAAGGTGAGCCAGGTATCTAAGATTAGAGGATCATCAATAAAGTATTGTTATGGTGATGAGATAACTGACTGGAATCAAGAAGTATTTGATATGCTTAAATCTCGTTTAGATAAACCGTATTCGTGTTTCGATGGAGCATGCAACCCAGGGGCACCTCAGCACTGGTTTAAAAAGTTCATTGATAGTGATGTTGATATTTATTGTCAGCAGTATACTATATTTGATAATCCATTCCTGGATCCTAAATTCGTTGAGGAACTATGCAAGGAGTACAAAGGTACCGTCCTTTATGACCGTTATATACGAGGTTTATGGGTAGCAGCCGAAGGATCCATATATCGTTTGATGTGTGATGCTGTTTCCGGAAGTGGGAATAATCCATATTCGCTTACTGAAAAGCCTAATAACATTATGGAGATTAATATTGGTGTAGACTTTGGTGGGACTGGATCTGGACATGCTTTTGTGGCTACGGCTTATACCAGAGGGTATCAAAATATTATTCCTCTTGCTAGTGAAAGGCATATTAGCAAGGATGGCAGCATTGATCCGGATAAGCTTGGACAGTTATTCGTGGATTTCTGTCTGAAGATTATCAACCTATATGGGTTCATAACTCATGTATATTGTGATAGTGCTGAGCAGACACTCATTGCCGGGCTCAGGACATCAGCCAGGAAAGGTGGATTGAGTTGGCTAAGAATTGAGAATGCTCTTAAAACAACTATAAATGATCGTATAAGATTTATGCAGCGTATGCTCAGTCAGCAGCGCTTTTTTTATATGCAAAATCAATGTATAACGCTAGAAGATGCACTAACAACAGCGTTATGGAATGAAAAGAACCTGACTGAGGATGAACGTCTTGATGATGGTACCAGTGATGTTGATACATTGGATGCATTTGAGTATACATATGAAAGAGATATAAGCCGGTTCATCCGGTACGAATAGAGGTGAGAAGATGAAGTATAGTAAAATGGTTGAATGCCTAAATAAGTTGGTGACTGATAAAAGCCTTAAGCTTGATGGAATAAATGTGTCATCGGTTATGCAGAATGCTATAGAGTTATGGGATCTCATGTACTGCAATCGTGCTCCATGGTTAGGTAAAAATCAAAAGTCAGCTGGAATACCTGCATCAGTTGCCAGTGAGATAGCAAGACTTGTAACACTGGAACTTAAATCAGAGGTAATCGGTAGTTCAAGAGCTGAATATATCAATGAAATTTATCAGGGAGTTTTAGCAGGACTTAGGAAGCAAGTAGAATATGGATGTGCCAAGGGAAGCATGGTATTTAAACCTTATCCATCGAATGAGTCAGTAGCTATTCAATATAATGCTGCAGACAGTTTTTACCCAATCACGTTTGATAGTAACGGTAATATTACTCAGTGTGCTTTTACTGAACAATTCACACGAGGAAAAGAGATCTACACCAGGGTTGAATTACATTCCTTAGTGGATGAAGGGGTAAAGGTATATAACTTCGCTTATCTAAGTAAGACCGGTGCTACGATTGGAAGCGAAGTATCTTTAACAACTATTAAGCAATGGGAGGATATCGAACCAGAAGGTTTACTGGCCGGTGCAGATAAGCTTACGATTGGATTTTTTAAAGTACCTCTTGCTAACAACGTGGATACAGACAGTCCACTTGGTATATCGGTATTTAGTCGTTCTACTGAACATATTAAAATTGCTGATAAGCGGTACAATCAAATAGATTGGGAATATGACAGTAAGGAAACAGCTGTACATATTGCATCATCGCTACTTAAGTACGATAAAACCAGTGATAAATTTGATTATCCAGGAGGAAAGGAACGTTTATATCGGACGCTTGAGTATAGCTCTGGTGCCACTGATAAGCCATTTATGGATACATTTAGCCCTGAGATAAGAGATGAATCATATTATCATGGTTACAACGAACAGCTCAGAAGGATAGAGTTTGATAGCGGATTAGCTTATGGAACCTTATCAAATATACAAGAGGTTGAAAAGACAGCAGAGGAGATAAAATCAAGTAAGCAGAGATCATACACTACTGTATCAGATATTCAGCAGGCTTTACAGAAAGCTCTTACCGATCTTGTGGATGCTATCAATTTTTGGGCGAGTGCAGAGTCTCTTATAGAGGAAGGAACTTATACCGTTACATTTGATTGGGATGACAGTATTGTTACTGATAACGAAAAAGAACGTAACCAAGACAGGCAGGATATTGCTATAGGTGCCATGCCATTACTTGACTACAGAATGAAGTGGTATGGAGAATCCGAGGAAGAAGCAGCTAAGAAGATTAGTATACCAGCGGATGTGTTACCGGATGATGTGCAGTTGCCTGCACAGAAGCAAGCTAATAGCAATGATGTCACTACTGATCCGCAAGGTGCTGAGGTTCAAGGCAAGTCTTTAAACGGAGCGCAAATGCAGAGCCTTATGGCTATTATGACTCAATATGCAGCAAAGCAGATATCGGAGGGACAGGCTATAAATCTTATCAGTACAGCGATTGGGCTTGATAAAGAAGCTGCTAAAAAATTGCTCAATGGTGAAATTTAGGAGGGATGATATGAGATGGTATCAAGTTATATTATTGCCGGTGGTTAAGGTGGTAAATAAAGTATTGTTTAAGATAAATAATACTTTAGAAAAGCGATAAGGCGGTGGTAACCAATGTTCAAACCTTCAGATTTAGAAGCTATGCCTATCCAACTCGAACAACGAATGTCTGAAATGGAAATAAATATCATGCAAGACATCATACGGCGCATCAAGATTAATGATGAGATCACTCGATCAGCGGATTGGCAGATATATCGATTAGTGCAGATGGGTAAGAGTTCAGAGTACATAGAACAACAGATAAAGCAAGCTCTTAACTTCTCTGATACCGAAATTAATGATTTATATGAAAAGGCTATTCAATCCGGTTATACCAGGGATAAAAAACTATATCAGGCAACTGGTAAAGATTTTATTCCATTCAAGAAAAATAATGAGCTGCAACAGCTGATCCAATCAGTAATCGCTCAAACTAAGAATCAGATGACTAATATCACCCAAACACTTGGATTTGCGATTGAGCTTAATGGTAAACAGGTAATTACTCCTTTATCCGAATACCTGCAGCGTACTCTTGACACAGCGGTATTTGAAGTAACTAACGGTACATTTGATTATAACAGCACTCTTAAAAAAGTTGTATCTCAAATGACAAAGAGTGGATTACGTACGGTTGATTATGCTTCAGGGTGGAGCAACCGGATTGAAGTAGCTGCCAGAAGGGCATTGATGTCAGGTGTAACTCAGGTGACGAGTCATATTAATGAGCGAAATGCTAATGAGTTGGGTACAGATAAATATGAGGTATCCTGGCATGCATCGGCAAGACCGTCACACCAAGCATGGCAAGGCAGAGTTTATACTAAGCAACAGCTTGTTACTATTTGTGGACTTGGTACCGGTCCCGGACTAATGGGTTGGAATTGCTATCATAGTTACTATCCATTTGTCGAAGGAGTATCTGAACGTCAATGGACTGATAAAAAGTTAAATGATATGAATGCTAAGGAGAATACTCCTAAAGAGTATAATGGCAAGGAATATACTACATACGAAGCAGTACAGCATCAAAGACAGTTAGAAACACTAATGCGAAAGCAGAGACAAGATATAAAACTTTTAGAGTCCGGCGGAGCCGATGAGGATGATATCATAAATGCAAAAATTAGGTATCAGAATTCTATGGGACAGTACAGAATGTTTTCGAAAGCATTGAATCTTCCACAACAGATAGAACGTGT
This sequence comes from Bacillota bacterium, assembly GCA_023392615.1. Lineage (GTDB taxonomy): Bacteria > Bacillota > Clostridia > Lachnospirales > Lachnospiraceae > Mobilitalea. The sequence goes on from JAEVYT010000021.1 coordinate 236,128, forward strand.
TTATGTTGATGGAGTCGGAAGGGTGGTTTCTGGAAAGGTTGCAAAAAATGGTAAATATGATATACTTAATAAAAAGACAAAGAAGTTCTTGGAAGATCTTTCTTCCGGTAAAATAAACACTAATATCAAGTGGAACAAACAAAGGGAACACTTGCTTGGAACTAAGGAATGGACTAAGCGAGTGCGTGATGATTTGCAATTAGGAAAAACTCCGGCAAGCGCCTTTTTAGAGAGTATTGATTATTCTGAGCTAATTAATAATGGCATCGGGAAAGGTAAGATAGTATTTGCAAATTCTAAAAGTATTTATCCACATGAATATATTCAAACAGATAAGATTATTGGAAGAGTATTTAACGTAGGTACAGGAAAATATGAAAATACAAAGAGATTTGTTATTCATTATTCTAAAAAAGGAACTCATGCACATCCGGTTAAAGAAAGGGAGTGATTAGTCAGTGAGAAAGTATGATTTATTCACGGATATAGAGATAAACTCAAATAAAAAGAAGAAATCAACCTTGGTCTTAGCGAGTGGTGAAAATATTACTGGTATAAGCCATGGAGTTGAACCGGCATTCGACGATGAAGGTGATGAACTTGATTTTGAATACTTGGTATTCGCTGTGGACGGTGAAAGCCAAGACAGATATTTAAAGCTTATTGATATTGAGCGAATTTTATAAATGCCATCTATCATAACGGTAGGTGGTATTTTTATACCCTTTTTTGGAGGATTTATGACAAAAATAGAAGAATTATATTACCAAGATGAGTTGATCGGATTTATTGTAGAAGGACATGCAAATTATTCAATTCCTGGGCGTGATATTGTTTGCGCTGCAATCACGATCTTAACTATCAATACAATCAATTCTTTGTGTGAATTGGCTGGTGTTGATCCGGAAGTCAAGGAAAACGATGCATATATCGAGTATCAGATACCAGGTAAAGTAAGCATTATTACTCATACATTGCTTAAGGCAGCTCAGATTGGTTATAAGAGTATAGCAGAGCAGTATCCAGAGAATGTTACATTTATAGAAAGGCGGTGATCCATTAATCTCGCTTGAGACGTGCGTTAACGTCTTATTTTTTATGTCCGGAATGACGTAAAACTATAATCCCGGGTGCTTACCCGTAAAAAGCGTAATGGAGGGTTTTATATGCAAAGAAAGTTTTTGAAAGATATGGGTCTGACTGACGAACAGATAGACCAGATTATGAAAGAAAATGGAAATGATATCACTCGTGAACAGGGAGTTGCAAACACGTATAAAACACAGCTCGAAGATGTACAAGGCAAATTAAAGGCGTTTGATGGTGTAGATGTTAAGGATTTGCAGGGAAAGATTTCAACTCTTACAAATGATCTTAACACTACAAAGTCAACCTATGAGTCACAGATTGCTGATATGCAGTTTACATCGGCGCTTGAAGGCAAGATTTCAGCTCTTAAGCCAAGAAATGTTAAAGCGGTTATGGCCTTACTAGATATGGATAGTTTGAAGAAATCAAAGAATCAGGACACAGATCTCACCGCAGCACTCGAAGCAGTCAAGAAAGACAATGGTTATTTATTTGAGGAAAGTAGAACTACTCCAAGAGTGGTAACCAGCAACCAAACAACTACCGACAACACAGATAAGAAAGCTGCTGCAAATGAAGCTTTTCGTTCTCTGCTTAAGTCGGAATAATCAAGAAAGAATGAGGTAATTTATGAACAGAATTAGAAAAATGGCAATGACCTTACAGCGATTTGCTACCAGTATTGTTAACAGATCAGATGCTGAAGCTATTATCAGGGAACAGATTGTAGATGCAATCGCGCAGGATTCCCCGAAGCAGTCAACCTTTATGGCTATGGCCAAGAAGCTCCCAAACATGACTTCAAAGCAGACAAGAATCAGGGTTCTTGACTTTCTTCCCACAGCATACTGGGTAAACGGCGATACGGGTATGAAACAGACATCTCGTCAAGCATGGGATAATGTATATCTTACAGCTGCAGAGCTTGCGGTAATCGTTCCTATCCCTGAGGCGGTACTTGATGATGCAGAATTCGATATCATGGGTGAGGTTACTCCTCGTGTCATTGAGGCGATTGGACAGCGCGTTGACTCCGCTGTTATCTTTGGTGAAGGTCGCCCTGCAGAATGGCAGAATGATATCATTACTCTTGCAAGACAAGCAGGTAATAACGTGGCATTGGGTTCAACTCCTGATTACTACGCTAAGTTACTAGCTGAAGACGGTGTTTTTGCAAAGATTGAGGATGATGGATATGCCGTATCTGGTGTAATTGCATCCACAAACATGAAGGCTAAGCTTAGAGGATTAAGGGATGATAGTGGAAAGCCTATCTTTAATCAGACGATGCAGGGTGCTACGCAGTATGCGCTTGATGGTGCTCCTATGTACTTCCCTGACAATGGATCTTTTAATAAGAATATTGCTCAAATGGTAGTTGGTGACTTCTCTAAGGCTGTGTATGCTATCAGACAGGATATCACAGTTAAAATCTTAACTGAAGGCGTTATTCAGGATCCATCCACTAAAGAGATAGTATATAACCTAGCTCAGCAGGATATGATTGCTCTTCGTGTGGTATTCCGTATGGGTTGGGCACTTCCAAATCCAGCAACTCGTATTGACGAGGATCGTGTAGGTTGTCCTTTTGCATATCTTGAGCCATCAGCTCCTGTTACTACCAAGGCGGTTACATTTACAGTTAGTGATAATGATGAGGAGCCTGCTGCTATTGCTAATGCAAGAGTTAATGTAAATGGATCCAACATCAAGACCAACGCTTCCGGCCAGGCAGTGTTTAATCTGAGAGCTGGCACATATCCATATACTGTATCGCTCAAAGGATATTCTAAGGTGACAGGCACGGTGACAGTTGCTGATTCCGCTTTATCTCAAACAGTAACATTAATCGCAGAATAAGAGTGGAGGGCGGTGCCAATGATTAACTATACTGATGAAGCATATTATACCGGTACATACAAAGGGGCAGTTATTGACACTGCCTCTTTTAATACCTATGCCCGTAAAGCTACCTTGGAGATCAAGAAACAGACCTCGAACCGAGTAGATGAGAATACAGTCCCGGACGGAGTAAAGATGTGCTGCTGCGATCTTGCAGAAGTAATCTATAAGGCTGATAAGAGTAGACACCCAGGGAAAACGTCTGAAAAGACCGGAGAAGCTTCATTGTCTTACGAAAGCGATGCCAACATTGATGCAAAGCTCAAGAGGGATACGGATATGACTATTTATAACTGGCTCTCAGATACCGGGCTATTGTATAGGGGGTGTTACTGATGATTACAAATGCAGATATGACACTCTATTCTTGGTCACCTACTGGATATACCAGAAAGCATATTGAAGATGTATTCTGGCAGGAGTCAAGACAGTCCAATATTGAGAAAACCGGATTGACTTCAGCTGATTCCGTCAAGATATTTATTCCGGCCAGTAATGTGCCTGGAGTATTAACTTTTACTACAAATAAGGATTTAGTTGCAAAAGGTGAAATGGTTTTTGAATTTGATAACTTATCAGAAGTTACCATATCGCAGTCAATGAAGACACTCAAATCACAATGTAAAGTTTTTGAAGTCACGGTGGCTGATAGTAAGCTTTATGGCGATCCAGAGCTGCAGCATTACCAGTTATCATGTAAGTAGGTGATTGTTTGGATTTTAAGCTTGAAATGAAGCCTATCTCACAACTCATTAGAGAAAGAGGGGTACAAGTCGGAGGAAGGACTCAGGTGTATGTTGACCAGGAAGTTATTAGGCTTATGGCTCCGTATACTCCTATGATCACCGGAACAACAGAAAAGTCGGCTACTCTTGGTACTAAAATAGGTTCGGGGCATATACAGCAGAATGCTCCTAATGCAAGGTATGATTATTACGGCAAACTTATGGTATCCTCAATAACTGGAAGTGCATGGGCAAGGCACGGAGAATCGAAGGTGTTAACTAATAAAGACTTAGTGTTTAATAAAAGCCAGCATCTTAAAGCGGGTCCATTTTGGTTCGAAAGGTCTAAGACTGATAATAAGTACAAGATTCTTCGGGGAGCTCAGAAAGTGGCAGGTATCAAATGAATATAATTGAATTAGTAAAACAAATAATATCTGAATTTCCTAAGATATCAGAATTAAATAATGGCATTGACGTAGACTTCAACGATTCCGATTCCGGGTGCTGTGGATTATATCCTACCGGAGATCAACCGTTGTGGACAAAAGAAAATATATTGGGTGAAATATACGAAAGCCCCGATAGAACTCATTCATTTGTGCTATATGCAAATTTTGACGGCTTAACTAGTTATCAAAGATTAGCAAATAGCACTTTTTTATTGGACTTAGCTTATTGGCTTGAGAGAGCCGCTAAAGGACAAGCAATAGAAGTAACTATAAACGAGCATGTTGTAACAGGTAAACTGACAAAGCTAAGCAGTGCTAACGGTATGCTATATGGATATCAAAACGGTACTCTTAGCGGACCAGTTAGATATCAGTTACAGATCTATGCTCAATACAAATTAGAAAGTGGGGTATTTTAATGATTGAAAGAAAATATCTAGCGCATTATATTGATGCGAGTTTCGGTGGAACTGTTGCAAATTATCGATTAGGTAAAGATGTCGAGGAATATAACATCGAGCTGAATCCATCCGTAGAAACCAAGAAAAATATCATGGGTGAAAACAGTGTTGCTCTAACGGGGTATGAGGTATCGTCTAGTCTGGATACTTATTATGGTAGTTATGACGAGACATTAACTGCAAAGTTAATGCAGATCGCAAATGAGAGACGTACCGGTAATGCTGTAAAAACTACTGTTGTTGATGTACTAATTGACGATACAGACGAAGAACTGTCTGTTGTATGGGCATATCGTGAAGATGCCATTATTGCTGTAAAGAGTATCGGAGGTGGCAACGCTGGTGTGAATTTACCATTTGATATTCATTATGCCGGAAATAGAGTGAAAGGCACTTGGAATCTTACTTCAAAAACCTTCACACCTGAAACATGATAACAAGTTTATAATAGTTTGATGGGTGGCGGTTCCTCCTTCCGCTGCCCATATTAAGGAGGATATGGAGAATGGCGAATACACAGAATTTGAATTTTGATGACGGGTTTATGTCATTTCAACTAAATAACGATCCAAATAAGGTGATTAGATTTAATCCTACAGATTTTGGAATGATCAAAAGATTAAATGAAGCTTTTAAGGTGATAGATAAAGCTGCTGAAGGAGCAGATGGAATAAAGTTAAACCCAGATGGTACACCAGAAGAGAATATTGATGGTGCAGCTCAGGCTATCGAGATCTATGATAAGACTATAAAAGATGTTATCGATGGAATCTTTAATAGTAATATTTGCGATATTGCGTTTGGTAAGCAAAGCCCACTCAGTATTGTAGGCGGTGGTAAGTATTTATGGGAAAGTTTTTTGGAATGTATCTGTAAGGAGGTAGAGAAAGAAACGAATACGAAAATTGAAGCCAGCCATAAACGAGTTAATAAGTATAAAAAGCAGGTGTTTCACGGATGATCGGATACCTGCCTAAAAAACTAAATATTAATGGCGTAGATAGAGCTATCCGGACAGATTACCGGGTGGCTCTTTTAATATTCCAGGCATATGCAGACCCAGAACTGATTGAAGATGAAAAAATGGGGTTGTTCGAAAAGACTCAGGCAATGCTTGAGTGCCTATACGAAGATTTTGAAAGTATTCCAGAAGAAGATATACTTCAGGCAATTGAAAAAGCTATCTGGTTTTTAGATGGAGGAGGAGCTTCACTCGATGAAAAACAGCAAACGGCAAAGAAAGTAATGGATTGGGAACAAGATGAACCTATTATTTTTTCCGCTGTGAACAAGGTTGCAGGATTTGAGACCAGGGCGGTGGACTATATGCATTGGTGGACTTTCCTTGGCTATTTTAACGAGGTTGGTGAAGGGTTGTTTACATCCGTAGTTAATATCAGACAGAAAAAAAACAGAGGTAAGACGCTTGATAGGCACGAACAGGAGTTTTACAAAGAGAATAAATCATGGATTGACCTAAAGAATAAATTATCTCCAGAGGAGCAATCCAGACAGAACAATATTAATAAAATGCTAAGCTAGAAAGGTGGCGATTATAACGGCATATGATGGCAGTTTAAATTTTGACACAAAAATAGATACCAAAGGGTTTTCCAGAGGTACAAATACAATTAAATCACAAGCAAATGCACTTAAGAGTACACTGGCAGGCTTGGGGAAGGTAATGATAGCAGCTTTCTCTGTTGCTGCCATTGTTACTTTTGGAAAACAAGCAATTGATATAGCCTCTGACCTTACCGAGGTACAAAACGTGGTTGATACTGCTTTTGGCGATATGTCGTATAAAATTGAGGATTTTGCTAAAACATCAATAGAAAAATTCGGCTTATCAAAGCTTGCTGCAAAGCAAATGGCAAGTACATACATGGCTATGTCTACTGGTATAGGGCAGATGGCAGACCAAGCTTCTGACATGGCAGTAGAAATCACTGGACGACTTGCTGATGTGATGTCATTTTATAATAAAACTCAATCAGAAGCTGATACGATAGGAAGGGCTCTGTACTCAGGAGAGACGGAGCCATTAAAAGCGATAGGTTTAGTTGCCACACAGACAAACCTCCATCTATTCGCACTACAACAAGGGTTTACTAAAACATACGAAAAGATGAGTGCCGGAGAACAGCTTTATGTTAGACAGTTGTTCTTCTTAGATAAGACAAGCCTTGCTGCAGGTGATTTCGTTAAAACATCTAAAAGTTGGGCTAATCAGACCAGAGTATTAAGCGAAAACTGGAAGAACTTCTTGGGTATCCTGGGCAATGGATTGATTCAAATTTTAACTCCGGCGGTAGTGTACTTAAATTCAGCTCTTAATGCTTTAACTCAGATGGCTACAACAGCCGGGAAAGTATTATCATTAGTGTTTGGTTTTAATAATGCTACTCAATCAACATCTAATAATTTATCATCTATTTCTTCTGGTTCAGACGATGCGAGTAAAGGGATTACGGACGTTGGAAATGCAGCAAAGGCAACGGCAAAGAAAATTAAAAACAGTACAGCTCCATTTGATCAATTGAATACCGTTATGGAAGCTACGTCCGCAAGTTCTTCTGATCTATCAGATGCGCTAAATTCTGGAGGGAATTATAATTTCGGTGTTACGCCTAAGATAAATAAACCGGATACTACTGAATTTGAAAACTCAATCATGAAGCTTGCTGACAACTTAAAAACAGCCTTAGCACCTGCTACAGATGCGTTAAAAACATTATGGAATGATGGATTATCGAAACTAGCAGGGTTTGCAGGGACAGCTTTAATTGATTTTTTTAACTACTTTTTAGTACCAGTTGGATCATGGGCACTTGGAGAGGGAATACCGAAACTTATTCTGGCTATAAATGGGCTACTGTCTGATATTGATTGGGATAGATTGAATAAAGCGTTATCAGATTTTTGGAAAGCTATAGCACCGTTGGCAATTGCATTTGGACAAGGATTTATAGATTTTATCGGTGAGATGGCAGAAGCATTGAAGCCATATATAATTGATGCAGTTAACGGTTTAGCGGATGGTATTTCACTAATAGCAGATAGTCTGGATGATATAAACCCTGATACGGTGAAAGGATTTGGAGAGTTTACAGGATGGGTTGTAAGTTTAGCTTTAGCAGCAAAGGGTCTAGAATGGTTGATAAAAACAGTAGAAGGTATATCTAAGTTTTTTGTAGAGATAAGAACATTTGGATCAACTATAACAGCTTTTTTTGGTGCTGGAGGCGGTGGATATGGATTTTTAACCTTCATGTCGGAACTAAGTAAACTATCATCTTCTGGAGGTGCTTATCTTCCTGCGCTTGTAGATTCGATTTTATTATCGGCGCCAGATAGTATTCAGAAATTTGTTAGTGGAATTAATTCGTTTTTTGATAATCTATATAAATCAATCGGTGATAGTTTAAGTGTAATTTTCAATTGGGATTCAACACTTGCATTAGTTGACGATATGGTAGAAAAATTTGAGACTGCTTTTAGTGAAAATCAAAGTTTTCTTGATATAGGGGAAAATATTGTACTTGGTATATTAGAAGGAATTTTATCAGTATTTTCGGCAATATTAGAACCCATTAACGACCTGTTCTTAGCTATTTGGAATGCGTTATGTGATGTATTTGGAATACATTCTCCAGCAACCGAGATGATGCCGATAGGTAAATATATACTAGAGGGTATTGTATATGGATTTTCAAATGCTGTTCAAAAAATGTGGGATACGATTACTATATTTGCAACTAATGTTATTACCAAAATAGGATCAGCATTCAAAGGGAAAGCAATTGATTTTAGTGAGTTGCTATCTTGGTTCAAGGATAAAACGGTAAATTTTAAAGTTAATATATGGAATAAAGCAAGTGATATCAAAAAATCATGGGATAACTTAGCGATTGGGTTTAAAGATAAATTAGTTAATTTTAGAGCACAGATATTGCAAAAATGGAATGATCTTAAAGAAAGGTTTCACTCACTTTATGATAATTTCAAGAATAAGGATGTAGAATTTCGTGCTAAAGTACCACAATTATGGAGCGATTTAAAAGGTAAATACAATGCGCTTACAAAATACTTCGTTGGAAAAAAAGTAGAATTTCTGGTTAGTCTTAAAACTAGCTTAGGTGATATAAAGAAGTTCGTTAATGACCTTATCGATAGTATTAACACTAATGTTATAGCTAAGTTATCTATAGATTGGGATATGCCAAGTCCTATACCTGATATTAAGTTTAAAGCTCCTAAAATACCAAGGCTTGCAACCGGTACTGTAGTCCCGAGAAATTATGGTGACTTTCTTGCAGTATTAGGAGATAACAAGAGAGAGACCGAGGTCGTTTCTCCACTTAGTACTATCGAAAAAGCAGTTGAAAATGTTTTGAATCGTAGAGGATCTGGAAGCAATCAACCAACAATTTTAAAGGTATATCTTGAAGGTAAGCAAATATACCAGGAAGTAGTGAAGCAGAACAATTATAACACCAGACGAACCGGTGAAAATGCATTAGCTTAGGAGGTGACATATGGCTAAATGGATACCAGGTTTTGAAATAGAAGGCATATCTGTACCTATACCGGATAACTACAGCCAAGTAATATCAGATTTATCAAGTGAGACATCCGGAAGAACTCTTGACGGTAAAATGCACAAAGATGTAATTGCAGTTAAATCATCAGTTCCATGGGAATGGAAAGATGTTGAATGGGCGGTAGCTGCAACAATAGCAAATGCAGTTGACGGAAAAGAAAGCATCTCTTGCCAGTATATGGATATTCGTAATCCTTATACAATGTCAACCATGACAATATACGTAGGTGACCGCGAATGTAAGCCTTCCAAATTTGGAGATAATGGCAAAGTATACTGGGATATATCGCTCACAGAAATACAAAGATAGGAGGGGAGCTATGAATAACGTATCAACAGAATTTAGAAATTTACTCAACAGTGATAACACAAAGATTTATTCAGCCAGGGCAGTTGTTACCCTGGCTGATGGCACTCCTATCCCAGATATTTTAACCGGGCAGATATGGGAAGGAGGTATACAGACAACTGAACAAACAAGTGCATCAGGGAGTTTTAGCATTGGAAAGGCAGCATGCGCGGAACTTGTTTTTAAGGTCAATAATATATCTAGTGAATTTACTGTGTACGATTTTTACAATGCCAAAATTATTCCATTCGTTGGATTGCAGCTATCATCCGGCATTGAATATGTTAAAAAAGGTGTATTTACTGTAGATGATCCGTTTGACTCTGGCGGATATATTCAAATGACTTGTATGGATAACATGCATAAGCTAGATAAGCAGATCATAACACTGTCCGGATCAACAGTCGGAGAAGTTGCCTACAATGCAGCTACGGCTTGTGGAGTACTACTGAAAAACCTAACGTTTGATGGATATAATACTCCGGTTACTCTCCCGGATAATATAACTGATTATACATACCGGCAGATGCTTGAATACATATGTCAGATTACCGGTAATTTTGCAAGATGTAACGAAGATGGTTTAATTGATGTCAAGTGGTACGATACCAGTACTTTTGATGCCCCAGCAGGTACTCCAGTAGATCCAACTAAGTGTCACCAATTCAGTGCCTTAAAATCACAGAGCATAGGCACCGATGATGTTGTGATTACTGGTATTAGGGTCACAGTCGGAAAAGAAACATATCAGCATGGATCCGATGGCTATGTTCTAGAGATAGTTGATAACCCATTTACTATAGGTAGAACGAATGAATTTGCTGTGTCGTTAGGTTATAAATTAATAGGGCTAAGATTTAGACCATTAAGTATTGAAACTCTTTACAATCCGATTGTGGAAGCCGGAGATGTTGCGATTGTTACAGATCGTAAAGGAAACAAATACAATACGATTATAACCAGTATGACAAGTGAGATTGCAAAAAATCTTTCAATAACCGGTGATGCTTCCACTCCTCAGAAGAACTCATATGTTGGCAATACTGCTGATACTAAAACATTAATCAAGACAAAGCAATATACTGATCAGCAATTATCTATTTATGACTTAATGGTTCAACAGCTCACAGAACTGATTACTAATGGTTTTGGTATGTTTTATACTAGAGTTACTGATGAGTTAGGCGGAATAATATTCTATATCCATGATAAGCCGCTCATGAACGATTCAACCGTGAGGTGGTTTCTATCATCAGGAGGAATGATTGAGCAAAATAAGATTAACGGAACATGGGTTACTGTTAGTGGAACTGATAAACAAGGAAATGCTTTGTTTAATGTGTTGATAGCTCGCGGACTTGATGCAGATTGGATTAATACAGGCTTACTTAAGGCAGCACTCATAGCAGCCAATACAATTACGGCAGAAAAGCTAAAATTTGGTACTGGTCGTAATATGGTAATGCGTGGATATGATAGCTTTGAACAGATTGCCGTAGGTACGAACATAGGCACAGGAAATGGTACCGTGACAATAAAAGCAATATCAACTGATTATAGCATGGACGGGGCAAGGTCGTTAAAGATTCAGGGCACAGGAACAGATAATTGGGTATACCTAGGTTCTTCTGGTGCAGATTATCATATCCCAATTACAGCAGGAAAGGTTTATATTTTTAGTGCCTATGCCTATAACCCAAGCAGTACAACAGCATCAATTGACATTTACACCCGAACCAATGATTCTGCAGCAACGCATTATGGATCAAGTGCAAATATTAAAAACTCGGATGGATGGTACAGAATTATAAAAATTTTTACTGCACCGGTAGGCGCTACAAAATGCTTATTTAGACTGGATACCAATACGGCAAATTTACCAGTATATTTTGATTGCTTGCAGCTTGAAGAAGTTACTAATATAAATTGCACAGCCGGTGATTGGGCTCCTAGTACTGTTACTGTAGTCGATGCAAATTCACTCACGACCGGAGAGGTAAAATCACAAAACTATTCGCCTGGCGCATCAGGGACCAAAATAAACCTCTCAGATGGTTCAATTGACACAAAGGGATTTAAAGTTGATGCAGCTGGTAATGCATCAGCTACCTCAGGTACAATTGCTGGTTGGAAAATTGCACAATATGGACTTTACAATGATACGCTAAAGGCAGGATTCCTAACTCATCCTAATTCAGCCATTGTTCTATATGTTGGCAATACTACATATGCTGGCATGATTAGTGACATAGAAAACGGTACTGATGACCACTTGCCATATTTCTGGGTAACTAAAACAGGACAGCTTTATACGGATGATAATGCTTACCTTAATGGGTATCTCGCTTGGCACCAAGGTAACTTAAAGATTAAAAGGGGAACAGTGGACATTACTCCATCAGCTGCAAATACTCCAACCAAAGTAACAGTTTCACTATCAAGCGTAGGATTTACATCTGTGCCAAATATACAAGTAACTGCAAATTCATCGGTACCTGGTACGCAGGTTACTGGTGTGTCTTATAGTAACCTAACCCTAACAAGTGTTGATATTTACCTGACCAGAACAAATACCAATACAACAACTGTTAGTTATCAGGTAGTGGGATCATAGGAGGGAGAATATGTACTATGTATTATTAAGTGATGGATCATATTTTACAGGCTGTTATAGTCAAGACACTGACTTAGTCGGAAGTGTTATTTGTAATTCTATACCTCCTATAGATAATCCCAAAGCGATATGTAGCTATAGATATAATGGACTCGGATGGGATCTAGATGAAGGAAAATATCAAGCTGTTTTGGATGCAGAAAATGCAGAGCTGATACTAGAACAAATTAATCAATTAAAACAGCAATTGTCTGATAGTGACCCCAAAATCATCAAGTGTTATGAAGCGCAATTAATTGGTAAACCATTGCCATATGATATTAATTCATTAATTGCAGATAGGCAGTCCATAAGAGACCAAATAAATCAACTAGAATTACTTTAAACTTTAGGCATCCTTACGGGTGCCTTTTGTAATATAAAAATATGAAAGGGTGGATATTATGTAATGCAAAATGAAGTGCTTATCGCGTTAATAACATTAGGTGGAAGTGGAATCGGTACGTTAGGTGGAATAGTTCTATCGAGCAAACTGACAACTTACCGTATTGAACAGTTGGAAAAAAAGGTCGACAAGCATAACAGTGTAATTGACCGAACATTCAAGCTTGAAGAAAGAATGGCTCTGAATGAAAGAGACATGTTAGTAGCAAATCATCGAATTAAGGATTTAGAAGAAAGGTAAAGGTGAAAACTATGGATTTATCATTTTTAAGTAACTATATTAATTTGGCGGTGCTTGGTATCTGCCTATGTTTAGGATATGTGATCAAGTACAGTTTTGATTTTATTAACAATAAATATATACCGGCTATCATGTTATTTGCAGGTACCACAATCAGCATTGCGATGAATATACCAAATATCAATGCTATCATTGTGCTCAGTGGCATGATAAGCGGTCTTGCATCCACAGGGTTATATGAGACCATGCGTAACCTTATTGATAAAGATGGGAAAAAGAAGGAGGACTAATATCATGAGTGTAAAAATTGGACATGCATCGATAGATGAAAAAGGGAAGGCTACCGGCGGTAAAGTCGGGGATCAGACTGGTAAGGAAATTTGTATCCGTGGATGGTATCCTCATAATCCGCCATGGAATGTATATCTTGTATGTACAGATCAGACGATCGCTAAAAAAGCAGCTGAGATCAATGAGCAAATCTGTAAAGATCCTAATTACGGTTATGATCAGCTCCAACGGTTGACTGGGTATAACGCAATTTTAAAAAATAATAAAAAAATAAAAGGTGCCAAAGGTGAATTTGATTGTTCCTCCCTGGTGGCTGCCTGCTACATATTAGCTGGATTGAAACTTTCGCCTAGTCTTACAACAATTTCATTGCGTAAGGCTCTTTTGGATACCGGCAAGTTTAAAGCATATACCGATAAGGCACATATCGGATCAGATGCTTATGCAAAGCCAGGCGCAATCTATATGAGAGAGGGTTATCATGTAGTGATGGCTTTGGAGCACGGCTGTAAGTCAAACCCCTATAAGGTACCAGAGCGTAATATCAATCTTGGTTGCAAGGGTGAGGATGTGAAGTGGGTACAATGGGATCTATTAGCATATGGCATCATATATGTCGAGGTTGACGGAAAGAAAGAAGAGCTTACTATAGACGGTCGCTGTGGTAAAATCACTGAAGCTGCCATTAAAGCATATCAAACTAAGAACAAGCTTAAGGTTGATGGTGATTGTGGACCAGTAACACGTGGATCATTATCGGATGAATAATCGTTTCGACGTCGAAACAAACCCCCTCATTACTTTAAGCAATGAGGGGGTGATAATTATAATTTAAATCTGTGTCCACAATTCATACATGTAATTATTAATTTTTTTGAATTAATGTTACCAGCTATAAGTCCAAATGCACCTATAAACGATGCTCCAACAACTGCTTTTCCAATTCCAAAACCCTTTTTATTCCCTGATAAAGAGATAGAGCCGCATCTTGGGCATTTTGCTTGAGAATTATGTATTTCAATTTCATGTTCCAGAAGTTGTTCTTGAATATGTAACTGTTTTTCTTGGATAATCTGTAGTTGGTCATTATCATCTATAATAGGAAGTGATGAACTATTTTTTTGAACCATGGGAGTATAATCAGTTAATCTCATCCCGCAAGAATCACAGTAATCAGATCCTATAGGATTATTACTTCCACAGTAAATACACATTTCCTCTGTAGGAATAGGGGGAGTTATTAATTCAATGGGATAACCACAATTTGGGCATGATTTGGCTTTATCTGATACTTGCTTTTGGCATTCTGGACAACTTATTAAAGACATGATTTTTCCTCCTGTGTAAATACCATTGTTTACCAACAATTATATTACTCTCGAAATGATTTGTAAATAAAAAGATACCTTACAAATTATTGCTATGCAAGGTATCAGATAATCTTATATTATCCCTAATATATCCCTTTTTGAACTTATAACTTAATTATTTTCGTAGAAAGCATTAAATAATCAAATTAAATAGAAAACAAGTAAGAACCTAATAAATTCAGGTGTTACAAGCGTTTTGTTACATTTAATATATAACAGAATTTAACCTAAAATAATAATAAAAAACGCTTCAAATATAACCGCAGGTCGTGGGTTCAAATCCTACTGCCCCTGTAACAAAGAAAGAGTTCATACGTAAGTATGGACTCTTTCTTTGTTACCTAGAGGTAGTAAATTTGAAGCCATGACCTGCGGAGCATGGTCGGGACGCCTTGGAACAAGGCGGTGTTCAACATCCTACTGCCTTTCTAAATTTATTCTGCATCAATACCAAGGTTCTTTTTTACTATTTGTTTAAAATCGGAGATAGCCCGTTCTTTTGTTTTTTTGCCAGATGTATATTCATGTACCTGATCACGCCAGATATTGTTGATACTTTCGTCAAACTCTGTCTTATTCGTACCAGTCGCTAATTTATCAGCTGGAATGAATACATCGAATATATTCTGTCCATCAAGAAAATCAAGTTTACCGTTAGACTTTTTCATAACAGTGGCGGATGCAACGGTATCTTTTATTCCATCAGAATTTAAAGTGCCATTAGCACAGTAGTACTGAAGTCCGGTATCAGAGCTGTCTAGAGTAATCCACTTTATGATATCACCCACAGCGGCTTTCTTCTTTGTATCCTTATTTGCAAGAATCCATGTACCACCCCAAGAGAAGCCGGCAGGTGGTACGCATACTGCCCAATCGCCATACGTGCCTTCGCCCACCTTTTCTCCGCCAGAATATCCAGTCATTACATAGTTAATTAACCATACTGGACCGAAGAAACCGAAGATTTGCTTTTTTCCTTTTCCTTTCATATCTGCATACCAAGGATTTTGCCAGTCTTGAGTATTATTGCTATAACCTTTCTCTTTGAGCTTTTTAGCATAATCAAAGAATTTTTCTCGTTCCGGATCAATATGAAGTTTACCATTAACTAACCAACCAACTTTTGCACCATTCTCAACTGAATGCCAAATATCACCTTCTCCAGATACAATACCATAGCCCTTAGCCTTTAATTCATCTGCAGCTGCGAAGAATTTATCCCAGCCTGGACCAATCTTATCTTTGATCGTAGCAGGATCGTCTGTGTTCCAAACATCCTTTGCGATAGAGCGGCGGTAGATGAATGCACCACCATTTGACTTATAATCAAGACCAATAATGTCGCCATTTGGGTTGGTTCCTATTTCAACGGAATACTGAGCAATATCTGCTTCTTTTAAGAGGTTATCAATGTCAATACCGAGTTCTTTATAAGGTGCTGCATACTGATACATATCACCTTTGGTGTACTTCAATGCGAAAGTAGCTTCCGCACAGTAAATGTCGGGTGCATCTGCACCGCCGGCAGCTAAAGCCTGATCAAGTCCTGTTTGATAATCGCCGTCTGTCCCAGCCCAGCAAAAGCTCTTGAACTCGTAAGAGAAGTCAGGATGAAGTTCCTTGAACTTATTAGTACATTTATAAACTTCATCTGTGAAACTATAAATATTGATAATTTTATCTTCCGGATCAACGGTTGGAGTCGCTTCTGGGCTGATTTTATTACCCGCATCTTTAGAAATGCTGGGGGTAATGGTTGAACTAATTGGCTTTTTGATAACTTTGCCACATCCTGTTAATGCCATGGACATTATAAACAGGCACACGAGAATAAAAGCTGCAAAACGTTTCATAGTGAAACCCCTTCTTATTTTATTTTTTTGGGAACCGTTCCTTTTTCATAGATCTTGACTATGATTTAAGGTATTGTGGTGAGTGTAGGTCTTTTATCATTCACCAATTTAATTTAGGTTCTAACCTCAGTCTCTTTCCTTTTGGTCAATTATTTGTCTATTGTTTTATGATTAACTTTATTATAAATTGCAAAGTGTACAATGTAAATCATTAATTACCAATTTGTGGATATGTAATTGATATATACTTTTCAATATCAGTCTTAAAATTGAGTTGACCAGATTCGGTTTTATCGTACCTAATATCATAAGTAGAAACATCAACTTTTCACTTATACATTTATATTATTCAATACAACTTTTAAATCAAACTATTCTTAAAGTAATATAAGAGTTCATTCTATATATATTATTCTTTTGTAACAGTTTTTGCAGTCGCTGATTCTAGAATTTAAACTCTTAGCAAATAAAAAAAGACCACTTAGTAAGTGATCTTTTAGTTGTTTCTAATTAAGCAATGTTAACATTAACTGCTTGCATTCCACGAGGACCATTTGTTAAATCAAATGTTACAGCCTGACCTTCATCGATGGTTTTAAAACCATCCATAGCAAGACCGGAGAAATGTACGAATACGTCATTACCTTGTTCGTCAGATATAAATCCGAACCCCTTTTGTGAGTTAAACCATTTTACAGTACCTTTATTCATAAAAGATACCTCCTTAAATTTATTATACTCCAATAAAAAACACATATCTCAGTAAATCAAAAATGATCTACGAAAATATGTGGAATCAATTCTTATTTAAAATACTTTATAAGCATAACATAGTATGAGATATAAATCAATTAAAAATATAAATAATAATCCGATAAATCAGACTAACTGATAAGGATGCAGTAAAGTTGTTATAGTAGGAGAAAAATTGTTGACTCCCACGAAGAAACAACTGCCTATTATTTGATTAATAAACTAGAAAGTGATTATTAGGTGATTTGAGTATTTATATTTAATGTTCATGTTTGGAAGACAAAAATAGGTACTTTTATTTTATATCTTATTAAGCAAGCTTATTAACAAAGTCATATTATCTACCCCTAGCTGTTTTGCAATATCACGTTCAATTGCTTCTTTTAATAAAATATTATCTAGATATAATTGTTCACCCAACGGAGTGAGAACTAGACATTTTTTCTTGTTGTTATTTACAACATTATTTATCGTTAAAATACCTTTTGAATTTAAAGCTTTAATACATTTGTGAGTTGCCTGCCTTGTAATTTTGAGTAGTTGTACTATTTCTGAAATGGTAGGCTGGTTCCCGTGAATCTGGTTGATAACAGACCATTCAGTATTAGAGAGAGATATCTTGTAGGAGCTAGTACACAAATCTTCGTTCATTTTTTTGAATTTGTAATATTTTGAATTTAATAAATCAATTAAATTTAAGTTATCAGATTCTTTTTCCATCATTTCACCTCAGCAGAAGTATACAATGACAAAAGCTAGATGTCAACTTGGTTGACATAAAATCATTAGTATGCTATATTTTACATGCAACCCTGTTGATAAGTGGAGGCAATAAAATGTTTAAGCAAGGTGATTATGTTAACTACTCATGTCGAGGAGTATGTTTAATCGATGAGATAAAGGAAAAAACGATCGACAATAAGAAAAATATGTACTATATCATGCATCCGATCAATGTAAAAAATTCTGTAATAATGACTCCGGTAAATAACGAGAAAATTAAAATGCGTTTGATTATGAAGAAGAAAAATGCGGAAGACATAATGGACACATTATTAGTCAATAGTAATTCGCCACGTATTACTGATAAGAAGATGAGAGAGCGTGTATATACTAAAATGCTCAAAGAAGGAAATCCTAACGAATTAGTAGAGATAATTAATGTATTAAATGAGGAAGAGAATGAAAAAAGATCGGAAGGAAGAAAGAATTCCGCTACGGATGAAAAATATTTACAAAAAGCTAAAGAATTATTGTTTTCTGAACTATCAGTATCGCTAGGGATAGAGATTGATCAAATAAAACAAAGAGTAGAAACTATACTGAAGGAAAAGGTTTAATTCAAGATAATGATTATAGATAGAAAAAATAGCAGTCATTTTTAATGAGCTGTTATTTTTTTGGCCGTTGTTTATAAAGTATAAATAGTCTGATTGCACTTCAAGCTGTTATGTGGACATTCCATTATAATTAAATATTATTAAGAATAAACTTGCACTACTGAATTAATTGTGTTACTATACAAATGTAAATATTTACCAATATACATGAGATTAAATGAATGTCAGCACTTTATGTGGTGGCATTGATTTTTCTCTATGTATATTATGAAAGTAACTCGAGTTGTAGTAAGTAGATTTTTATTTCAGAAAGGAGAAATGCCAATGAAACAAAGAGTTTTGCTATTTTTTACATTTTTAATGTGTTCTGCAATCTTTATTCCTGTAGGACATGCTTCTGGTGCCAGTAGATATGAATGTGAGAATATGACTTTGGGCGGTCAATACGCCGGGCGAATTAGTTCTCCGTTCTCAGGAGTGGCTTTATACGCCAATAATGATTACTGTCAAACTAGTAATATTACTTGGAATAACACCCCAGTAACCGTAAGTGTCAGAGGAGCATCCAATAATTCTAATGCCGCTACCGTTGTTGTCAAGATGAATGGATATGAAATGGGTAGAGTTAGTTTTACTGGTACCACACCTACAGTGCAGTCTTTCTCCTGTACCCCTCAGTCGGGTAGCTATGCAATTCAACTTATTGTAACGAACGATACCGGAAATTGGGATGCTTATGTTGATTATGTAGATGTCAGCGGTGGTAGTAGCAATCCGACACCTACACCAACTCCTACACAGCCTCCAACAAGTGGCAACGTTTATTTAACCTTTGATGATGGACCAACAAGTAATTCACCGACGTTGGTAAATAACTTAAAAAGTGCAGGTATTAACAGTGCTACCTTCTTTGTATGGGGTAACAGAATTAGTAGTAACCAGACTGGTTGGAATGCTTACTTAAATTCCGGATATAGCCTGCAAAATCATACATGGACACACTCTCATATGACTAGCTGGAGCTATCAGCAGATTTATAATGACATTCAACAATGTAATCAGGCAATACAAAATGCTGGGAAACCTAAGCCAACGAGAATTCGCCTACCTTATCTGGAGAGTAATTCCACAATTCAGCAAGCTTGTTCGGCTCTAGGACTATCGATTGTCAGTCCAAATGTAGATACTCAAGACTGGAATGGAGCCAGTACACAGGCAATCATTAATGCCTGCAACAGCTTGCAAAGCGGAGGTAATCCACTGATGCACGATGGTTATCAAACCACGAATGCGGCAATCGCAACCATTGCTCAGAATCTAAGGAACCGAGGACTTGGCTTCGTACAATATTAAAGTAATATTTATAACAGCCGCCTGTATTTAATGCGGGCGGCTGTTATTTGTAAGTCCGTCTTAGGCAAATTACAGGGAGGATATCATGAAGAAGATAAAGCAATATAGACTGCTGACATCCTTGTTATTACTCATACCTATTCTATTTATCATTACTTTTCTATTTATATCAAATAAGTCGTCAATACACTGGGTGCAAACCGATGGACCTTATGGCGGATACATTCACTGTATTGCAATTGAGGGTGAGGATATTTTTGCAGGAACCGAGGGTAGCGGAATCTTTTATTCAGAAGACAAAGGAGTGAACTGGAAAGAGGTAAATACAGGGCTAACTAGCAAAAATGTCTATTCCCTAGCATTTTGTGGTAATAAGATTTTCGCAGGTACAAATGGTGGTATCTTTATTTCAACTGATCATGGTGTTAAATGGAAATTAATAGATTCAGAGTTGACAGGTACGATCGTACTTTCTATTGCCATGAATGGTGAGGATATTTTTGCCGGAACCACCAACGGTGTTTTTCGATCCATAGATAGTGGTGTTACCTGGCAGGCTATCAATACAGGTCTATCTTCCTTAAATGTTAGTACTATTGTCGTTGATGGTACAAATATCTTCGTAGGTACTGAGAGTGGTGTTTATCGAACTACTGATAATGGTGAACAATGGAAGGCAGTTAATTCTGGTCTGAGCAATACTCAAATTAATTCCCTCGTAAGGAAGGACAAGGTACTCTATGCCGGTACTTATAAAGGTGGGATTTTCCGTTCAGATAACAATGGCATGAGTTGGAATGAGATTAACTCAGGTCTGATGAATAACAAAGTATATTCCATTGCTGTAAGTGACGGTTTTATCTATGCCGGAACAGAAGATGGCGTTTATGTATCGGATAACAGCGGGTTAACCTGGAGTAGGGTTGTTAAAGGACTCACGAATACTTTTATCTATTCTCTGGCCGTTAATGATAATTATTTATATGTAGGCACCAACGGAGGTGGGGTTTATTATTCCATTAATCATGGTACCAGCTTTCAGCCAATCAACACTGGTTTAATTAATACGCATGTCGGTGCGTTTGCAAAGAACGGTAAAACTATTTATGCCGGAACGAGTGGGGCAGGTGTGTTTTTATCTGATGATGGCGGTGATAATTGGAGAGAGGTCAATACAGGTTTGACAAATCCCTATGTCTTCACCCTTGCCGTTCAAGGTGATAATATCTTCGCAGGAACTAACGGTGGGGGAGTATTTGTATCTTCCGATGGTGGCACTAGTTGGAGAGAGGTGAATTCCGGCCTATCCAATAAAAATATCTATTCACTGGTTGTCAAAGGAAAGAACATCTTTGCAGGCACCATGGGTGGTGTTTTTATGCTGGTGGATCATGGTACCAGCTGGAGAGCAGTTAATTCGGGACTCGCTAATACATATATTAGTTCACTTGTCGTAAACGGCGAAATTATCTTTGCAGGGACATTTGGGGGTGGAGTATTTCTATCAGAGGACAACGGCTCTAGTTGGATAGCTAAAAATACAGGAATTACAAATGATCAAATATTTACACTCACTAAGAGTGGCAAGAATGTCTATGCTGCAACGCCTCGTGATGGTGTGTTTCTAACAAAAGACTATGGTGCAAGCTGGAGTCAGATTAATAAAGGACTTACCAATACCAATATTGATGCCCTTGCTGTTAACAATAAAACCATTTATGCCGGAACATATGGAGGTGGGGTTTTTAATTCCAAAAGTAGCGGAAGCAGTTGGAGAGTGTTTAATACTGGCCTGGATGGAATTGATGTATATTCCTTTTGTATCGGTGATAAGGATATCCTGGCCGGGTCCAATACAAGAGGGGTATGGAAGCGAGAATGAGGGGATGTTGTGACATTTCATGATAATTATCATATTAATATGTGCATTAAAAAAGCCTTATAACACAATGGTTATAAGGCTTTTTCATATGTGCGCCCGGCGGGCGCACGTTTCAACGGGTGCAAGTCCCGAATCCGCCTGGTAGTGGGAAGGATATAGCCAATGGCAAGGGTGTCGTGGGTGATTACGAATCTGAAGGAAGCCGGATGGCAAATCTCTGGTCTGACGCACAGAAATCATATCAGGCTATAATCGGGGGTAAGGCTGCATATCAAGTCGAAGCCCAATAACTACACGGAACCGGTTGTGGTAAATAT
>JAEVYT010000022.1 GCA_023392615.1 Bacillota bacterium
TATATCGTACTTTCGGCAGATTTCCATCTGTCTTTTTGTGATGTCTAAAAATATATATCAATATTTAATATATAGATTACAGAATTTGAAAGTTTGACAAATATCCTTAACTTAATGACATTGGTACAGCATCCAAGCGAGAGCGTGTTTTAGCTTTGACGCATAGTGCTTTTTCTTTGATTTTTTCAAACACAGGAACTGTACTCCTGATGATAGGGTAGCTTGGCAGGTGTCGATAAACGATTGCAAATTTTCGTCAGAGTTATTGCAGGCTAGTTCATTTTACGAGCGACCGACGTTTTAATTAGGTCGGAGTAAAATGTAATATACGCATGCAGTAACTCAAGAAAATTTAGCTTGTTTTCGACACTGCCAATCTATCCTATATAATCAAGTGTACAGTTCCGTCCCTATGTTAACACAAAAAAAGACCGTCACATGTGTGACGGTCTAACTTTACTATACTAATTCAATTAATACTTCCATAGCTGCGTCGCCCTTACGAGGTCCAATCTTTACGATTCTTGTATAACCACCGTTACGGGTTGCATACTTAGGTGCGATTTCATCAAATAATTTATCGGATACGCTAATTTCCTTAGTGTTTCTCTTCTTACCAGCGTTCTCTGTAGGAACCTCTGTTACGGAGTAAAGCACTTTGTTCATCTGTCTTCTAGCGTGAAGACGGGAAGCCTTATCCTTTTTAATTGACTTTTTAACTTCATCGTAAACAGTAACTTTCTTACCGTCAACAACTTCTTTCACTCTCTTGCCATCTTTATCTTTACGAGCAACTTTAGCAGTAACTTCTACTGTTTCGTAGTTGTCTCTTTCTTTAACAGCAAGTGCTATAAGGCCTTCAGCGATACCACGGATCTCTTTTGCCTTAGCTTCGGTTGTAACAATTTTACCATTATATAATAAATTTGTTACTTGGTTTCTCAACAAAGCCTTTCTCTGGCTTGAGGTTCTTCCAAGTTTTCTATAACCTGCCATTTGTTTCCCTCCTTTGAATCTATTTAGTCATCACTTGCGTTTAAGGATAAACCAAGCTCTTTTAATTTTGCAAGTACTTCTTCTAAAGATTTACGTCCGAGATTTCTTACCTTCATCATGTCTTCAGCAGTTTTGTTGGTAAGCTCTTCAACTGTATTGATACCAGCTCTCTTCAAGCAGTTGTAGGAACGAACGGATAATTCCAATTCGTCTATGTTCATCTCAAGAACCTTTTCTTTCTCGTTGTCTTCCTTCTCAACCATGATATCCACGGTCTTAGCATGTTCTGACAAGTCAATAAAGGAATTAAGATGTTCGCTTAATACTTTCGCTGCTAAACTTACTGATTCATCCGGAGCTAATGTTCCGTTTGTATATACATCTAATGTAAGCTTATCAAAGTCAGTAATCTGTCCTACACGGGTATTTTCTACAGCAAGATTTACACGCTCAACAGGAGTATAAATGGAGTCAACCGGAATAACACCAATTGGTAACTCATCATTTTTATTCTTGTCTGCGCTAATATATCCTCTACCATTTGTAATTGTTAATTCCATGTACAATCTGCTATCCGGACCGCCACATAATGTTGCAATTACTTGATCAGGATTGAGTATCTCGATATCCGGGTCAGCCTGTATATCCCCTGCTGTCACTACAACTTCGCCTTCTGCCTCAATATATGCGGTCTTCGGCTCACTCGTATCGCTTGTGTTTTTGATTGCTAAGCTTTTGATATTCATGATAATCTCAGCAACATCTTCCTTAACACCAGGAACAACACTGAACTCATGAACAACACCGTCAATCTTAATTTGACTTACAGCAGAACCAGGTAAGGATGAAAGCATAATTCTTCTAAGTGAATTACCTAATGTTGTACCGTAGCCTCTCTCCAGGGGTTCTACCACAAAGCGTCCAAACTTCTTATCTTCAGAAATTTCTGCAATCTCTATTTTGGGTTTTTCGAAATCAAACACAACAGGACCCTCCTTTTGGGTATTTTGAGTTGCTCTAAAAGCTTAAATACAAAAAGCAAATATATTGCTTTCTCTTCTAATTATTTGGAGTACAACTCGACAATTAACACTTCGTTTACCGGAACATCGATCTGGTCTCTTGTAGGAATTTCTTTTACAACACCTGTGAAAGCTTCGTGATTTGACTCAAGCCATGCAGGTACAGTTCTTCCGTCGGTTACCTCAAAGATATCCTTATATCTCTGTGTATTTTTGAATTTTTCTTTAATTTCGATAGTATCTCCAGCCTTTAATGTGTAAGAAGGAATGTTTACACATTTGCCGTTTACTAATACATGCTTATGATCAACGATCTGTCTAGCTTCTTTTCTTGTTCTGCCATATCCAAGACGGAACATAACATTATCAAGTCTAAGCTCTAACAGTGTCATTAAGTTCTCACCAGCTGTGCCGAGCTTCATCTTCTGAGCTCTAGCGAATAAGTTTCTAAAAGGCTGCTCCAACATACCATAGATAAACTTAGCCTTTTGCTTTTCTCTTAATTGTGTACCATACTCGCTCACTTTTTTGCCTGCTCTGGAAAATGCTCTATTTGATTTCTTATCAATTCCTAAATAAGCAGGTTCAAGACCGAGGGATCTACATTTTTTTAAAACTGGACTCATATCTCTTGCCATAGTTTAATAACCTCCTATCAGACTCTTCTGCGTTTTGGCGGACGACATCCGTTATGAGGAACCGGAGTTACATCCTTAATACTTGTTACTTCAATGCCACAAGCCTGAAGCGCACGAATTGCTGCTTCTCTACCCTGGCCAGGTCCTTTAACCATAACCTCAACTGATTTTAAACCATGAACAAGTGCTGCCTTAGCTGCTGTCTCAGCTGCCATCTGTGCAGCATAAGCTGTTGATTTTTTGGAACCTCTGAAGCCTAATCCACCGGCACTTGCCCAAGAAAGTGCATTGCCTTCTGCATCGGTCAGCGTAACAATTGTATTGTTAAAAGATGACTGAATGTGTGCCTGTCCACGATCGACATTTTTCTTCACACGCTTCTTTGTCACTTTTTTAGCTGTTGCTATTTTCTTAGCCATCTAACAAACCCTCCTATTGGATTATTCACAGTAATTGATTTAGATGAATTCAATTACATTACAACATTGAATTGGTTTATAAAAGCGCAATTCAACTGCGATTTTTTCATATTATTTGATTGTTGCAGTTTACAAGATAATTGATAGATCAACCTACTTGTTCGAATTACTTCTTCTTGTTAGCAACAGTTCTTCTAGGACCTTTTCTTGTTCTAGCGTTAGTCTTAGTTTTTTGACCACGAACAGGAAGACCCTTTCTATGACGGATACCTCTGTAGCATCCGATTTCTTGTAATCTCTTAATGTTGAGAGCGATTTCTCTTCTTAAATCACCTTCAACCTGCTGTGTCTCATCAATAACATCCTTAATTCTGCCTACTTCTTCATCTGTTAAATCTCTAACACGAGTGTCAGGATTAACATTTGCTGCAGCAAGGATACGAACCGCACTTACTCTACCGATACCATAAATATAGGTAAGTCCGATCTCTACACGTTTCTCTCTTGGTAAATCTACACCACTGATACGAGCCATGTGCTAGTTACACCTCCAAAAATATTTTGTTTTCTTCTTGTAATGCCGGGCGTGAATGCATAGCATTACACCAGCCGCTTTAAATTGTGGCCTACAGGACAATCAGCCTGAAGCTAAGACTCTGTGATGACGGCACAGTTCTTAAGATAGAAGTATCAGGGTTTAGATGGAACCCGTACAGCTATCCACAATATCACAACTTTCCGCCATATAGACGGATGATTGTAACACAGAAAGCAAGTGCTCAGTATTCTGTGTATCTCATTTTCTCGTTTACATTACAAGAAAAGACACAGAACACTAATTATATAAAACAATAACGAGTCTTTGAGGTACCCGAACTATTGTATATTAGCCTTGTCTTTGCTTGTGCTTAGGATTCTCACAGATAACTCTGATAGATCCCTTTCTTTTAATGATTTTGCATTTCTCGCAAATCGGTTTTACTGATGACCTTACTTTCACAGTAATTCACCCCTTTCAAAAAAGTCCGTTTTCTATTATATCATTGAAATAATATAATAGCAAGTAATATTTTTCATAACATATATTAAAAGAATAAGTTCTCTTTTGTTATGCAATTGTGTGCCCGACAAGCCTTATGCTTGTCCATTTCGAATGTAAAATAAAACAAAATTTTGTTTTTGCTTCTTTTTTTACTGCATTACTATTTATCTCTCCAGATAATTCTGCCTTTTGATAAATCATATGGTGAAAGCTCAAGTGTAACCTTATCACCCGGAACAATCTTAATAAAATTCATACGAAGCTTGCCACTAATGTGTGCAAGTACCTTATGACCATTTTCAAGTTCTACCTGAAACATTGCGTTCGGTAATTTCTCTATTACGGTTCCTTCGATTTCAACTACATCGGTTTTAGACATTACGTGACCTCCTTATTAGATTTTGAATACTTTAATAACTTAATTGATCTTTTTATCTCTTCATTCTTAACTGTTTGTTGGATTACCTTATCGACCAGTACCTGATCTGTATCCACCAATGCAGTGATATGCTTTTGTTTTTTCTTCTTCGGTCTGTTTAGAGTTCTGATTCTGCCATCCACTAAATATGCATATTCATCATCCAGTTGTAATATTACATAATATTCTCCCCGGTCATGACCCGCTGTGGATAAAACATATCCTCCTACTTTAAACTCATTCTTCATGTGAAAACCTCTCCTATTTTAAAATAGTTAATAGCTCAGGTTCTCCCTTTGTAATAAGTACGGTATTTTCATAATGAGCGGATAGAGATCCGTCAGCAGAAACCACTGTCCAATCATCATCCTCCCAATATACGTCATAACGCCCTTCATTTACCATGGGCTCAATCGCAAACACCATACCTGCTTCTATCTTCGGACCCCTGCGTTTTTGTCTGAAGTTAGGAATCTGCGGTTCTTCATGAAGATTTCTACCGATTCCGTGTCCTACCAAATCTCTAACAACTGAATATCCATGTGCTTCTACATATGTTTGTATTGCTTCAGAAATCTCATGTAAATGATGACCCTCTTTCGCAAACTTAATACCTTCATAAAAACTCTGCTGGGTTACTTCAATTAGCTTCGCAGCTTCTTTTGAAATCTCACCTACAGGTACTGTCCTGGCTGCATCGGAATGATACCCCTTATGGATCACTCCGCAGTCAAGACTTACGATATCCCCATTACGAAGAATTCGTTTTTTACTCGGTATTCCATGCACTACTTCACTGTTAACTGATACACAGATGGACGCAGGATATCCGTTATAATTAAGAAAGGAAGGAATACAATCATATCCTTTAATGATTTCATAGCATTTCTTATCGATATCCAGAGTAGAGATACCGGGCTGAATCATTCCCATTACCTCCTCGAGAACGCGAGCCAGGATCTGACCTGATTCTCTCATTAACTCTATTTCTTTCTCCGATTTAATACCTATTGACATGATACATCTTCCTTTTCTGTTCTCTTAATAAATGATATTAACATAAGAAGGTTTTCATTCGACTTAAGCCTAACCTAATTATGCTTCAAGAATTGTTACAATCTGAGCAAAGATAGCATCCATTATCTGAGTACCATCTACAGATTTTAAGATTCCCTTTGACTTATAATAGTCAATCAATGGCTGAGTCTGCTCATGATATACATTAAGACGCTTCTTCACTGTTTCAGGCTGATCATCATCACGTAATACGAGGTTTGCACCACAATTGTCACAGATGCCTTCCTTCTTAGGAGGAATTGTTACAACATGATAAGTACCACCACAGTTTACGCATGCTCTTCTGCCTGACATACGGCTTACGATTTCTTCATCCGGAACATCAACGTCAATAGCATATTGAACTGCATCACCGTTTTTTGCAAGAGCTTCGTCTAGAGCCTTAGCCTGAGGAATAGTTCTTGGAAAGCCGTCTAATACATAACCTTTTTCACAATCAGGCTGTTTAAAACGATCAATTACCAAATCAACAACTAACTCATCCGGAACCAATAAACCTTGATCCATATACTCTTTTGCTTTCTTGCCAAGCTCTGTACCACTTTTAATATTTGCACGGAAAATATCACCTGTAGAGATGTGAGGGATATCATATTTTGCAGCAATTTTCTTTGCTTGAGTTCCCTTTCCGGCTCCCGGTGCACCTAACATAATAATTTTCATTATCCTACCTCCTGCTAATCATCAATATATTCATAATCTGATTAAAATGTTTCTTAATTCCATTGAGAATTCGATATCACATGTCATATTTTAACATATAACAACTAGTTTAATTATCGCCTAACTTATGCCCCTTCATACATGAAATTCCATATCCAAGGAGTTGATACAAACTTTCTCTGACATATAAACAAATATGTGTTTCATGTCCTCGAGAAACACTATAGCGGATGTTACAAACTAAGGTACTCACATTGTTCTAAAGAATTATTACTTTTGAACATTGTAAGTCCTTAGTTCATAACATCCGTCATATTTTCATACTGAATTATTCAGTAAGGAAGCCTTTATAATGGCGTACCAGCAACTGAGATTCAATCTGTTTGATTGTCTCAACGATAACACCAACGATAATGATGAGTGATGTACCGCCAAAGCTGAAGTTTGCACTAAATATACCAGAGAATACGATTGGAATTAAAGCTGCTATTGTTAAGCCAATTGCACCGATAAAAATAACATAGTTTAATACCTTCTGTAAATACTCTGTTGTTGGCTTACCTGGGCGAATACCAGGAATAAAACCACCCTGCTTCTTAATATTATTGGATACCTCAATTGGATTAAATGTAATTGAAGTATAGAAATAAGCAAAGAATACAGTAAGTGCGATGTATACTAACACACCAAGCGTATATTTGAAATCTCCCCAGCTCTTGATATTAAACCAGCTGTTCTGATTCAAAACCATAAGTACTTTCGGCCAGAAGTGTTCTCTAGCCGGTTCAATTCCCCAAAATTGAGAAATTACAATTGGGAAACTCATTAATGAGTTTGAAAAGATTACAGGAATAACACCTGATGTATTGACTTTAAGCGGAATATGGGAGGTTTGTCCACCCACTGTTTTTCTTCCTACAACCTTTTTCGCATAGGTTACAGGAATTTTTCTCTGTGCAGCCTGTAGAAGTACTACGAAAACCACACAACCAACTGTAAGAGCTACAATTGCAAGAATTGCAACGATAGCATTAACTACAGAATTACTTCCAATTACATATGTCTGGAATAAACCAACAAAGTCGCCTGGTAATCTAGAAATAATGTTAATTGTTAAGATAATGGATATACCATTACCTACACCCTTAACTGTAATTCTTTCACCAACCCACATTAAGAATGCGGATCCAGCAGTGAATGCTGCGACTACTATCATAACATTTGTAAATGTGAACTCATCTAAGTAACCCATTCTACCAAAACCGATTGCCATTGCAGCAGATTCGATTACAGCTAGTCCTACGGTTAAATAACGAGTAATTTCATTCAGTTTCTTTCTGCCATCTTCGCCTTCTTTTTGCAGTTCCTCAAGTTTGGGTATTGCAATTGTTAAAAGCTGGATAATGATGGATGCTGTGATGTACGGTGTAATACTCAATGCGAAAATAGACATTTTTCTAAAGGAACCACCAGTTAAACTGTTTACGAAGCTGAATGCATCCGTATTGAACCACTTATCCGTAATTTCACTCTTAATAACCGGAGCGGGAAGCAAAGTTCCCACTCTGACTATTACAAGTGCGATGAGTGTAAAGATTAATCTGTCTCTAATATCCTTAACTTTAAAAGCATTTCGCAATGTCTTAAACATTATACCACCTCAGCATTTCCACCAAGAGCTTTTATTTTTTCGACAGCGCCTGCACTGAATGCATTAACTTTGACATCAAGCTTCTTAGTAAGTTCTCCGTTTCCAAGGATCTTTACTCCATCTTTCGGGTTTTTAATTACACCTACTTCGATCAATGAAGCAATAGTTACTACAGCACCGTCTTCAAATCTATTTAATACGTCTACATTAATTGCAATAATTTCTTTTGTATTTCTATTGTGGAAACCACGCTTCGGAATACGTCTGTATAAAGGCATCTGTCCACCTTCAAAACCGACTCTTGGAGCTCCGGAACGAGCTTTCTGACCTTTATGTCCCTTACCGGCAGTTTTGCCATTGCCTGAACCATGGCCACGTCCTCTTCTGAAATTATCGTTTTGTTTGGAACCAATAGCTGGTCTCAATTCTGATAAATTCATGTCGTGCACCTCCTTCTATTAGCTAATTATATTTCTTCCACCTTAACTAAGTGTTTAACCTGATCGATCATTCCTCTAACAGCAGCGTTATCTGGCAATTCATTGGTCCAATGAAGTTTCTTTAAGCCTAATGCCTCAACGGTTGCTCTGTGCTTCGGAATGGCGCCGATTGTTGATTTCACTAATGTGACTTTTAATTTATCTGCCATTTCTGACACCTCCATGTTTATACAAGATGATTTGACTTATCAATTCATCTATTAATACGTTTTGGCAATTATCTTAATAACTGCTCTACCGGAATACCACGAAGCTTAGCTACTTCTTCAGGGGTCTTTAATTGGCTTAAACCTTCAATAGTAGCAAGAACTACGTTCTGCTTATTGTTGGAACCAAGAGACTTAGTACGAATATTCTTGAAGCCTGCAAGCTCAAGAACGTTACGTGCTGGACCACCTGCGATAACACCGGTACCTTCTGGGGAACGCTTCAGTAATACTGTTGCACTACCGAATTTACCGATAAAGTCATGAGGCACGCTACCATTCTCATCAAGAGGAAGGCTGATTAATTTCTTAATCGCATCTTCTTTACCTTTACGGATAGCCTCAGGAATTTCAGATGCCTTACCAAGGCCTGCACCTACGTGTCCGTTCTTATCACCAACGACTACTAAAGCTGTAAATCTAAAATTACGTCCGCCTTTAACAACCTTAGTTACTCGTTTGATTGATACTACTTTATCTACTAATTCTAATTGACTAGCATCAACGATTTGACGTTTCATGTTTTTCCTCCTTGCTTAGAATTCCAGACCAGCTTCACGTGCTGCATCTGCTAACGCTTTGATCTTTCCTTGATATATGAAGCCACCTCTGTCATAAACAACAGTATTAATGCCTTTTTCTAACGCTCTTTTTGCAATTACAGTTCCCAAATAGGAAGCTGCAGCTACATCGTTCGTCTTAGAAAGCTCTGCCTTTAGATCTTTTTCTAACGTGGAGGCTGATACTAAAGTTTTGCCTACTGTATCATCAATGATCTGTGCGTAGATATGATTGTTGCTTCTAAATACAGCTAAACGCGGTCTCTCAGGAGTACCTGTGAAACGATTACGGATTTTTAGATGCTTCTTTACGCGAATTGCGCTTCTTGATTCTTTACTTACCATTTGATTTCACTCCTCCCTTATTTCTTGCCGGTCTTACCAACCTTACGTCTAATCACTTCATCAGCATATTTAATACCTTTACCCTTATAAGGTTCCGGTTTTCTCTTTGCTCTGATTTCAGCAGCGAATTGGCCAACCTTTTCTTTATCAATACCCTTTACGATGATCTTGTTCTGACCATCCATTACGGATTCCAAACCTTCCGGATCAACCATAACAACCGGATGGGAGTAACCTAATGTTAATGTTAATTCTTTTCCTGCTTTTGCAGCTCTGTAACCAACACCGTTGATTTCAAGAGTTTTTGTATAGCCTTCCGTAACACCAACTACCATATTGCTGATGAGTGTTCTTGTAAGACCATGTAAAGCTTTGAACTTCTTTAAATCGTTTGGTCTTGTAACTACAATTTCAGAACCCTCAAGAGTGATTTGCATCTCTGCTGGTAACACTCTCTCTAAAGTTCCCTTAGGACCTTTTACAGTCACTTTATTATTTTCTGCTATTACTACAGTAACGCCTGCAGGAACAGCGATAGGCATTCTTCCTATACGTGACATGCCCGCACCTCCATATTTTTATTTGTGTAAGTGAAATTCATCTGGTTATTACCAGATGAATGCGAGAACCTCGCCACCAACATTTAATTCTCTAGCTTCTTTATCAGTGATAACACCTTTGTTTGTAGAGATGATTGCAGTTCCTAAACCTCCAAGAACCTTAGGCATATTGTCTCTGTTCGCATATACGCGAAGACCAGGTTTGGAAATTCTCTTAAGGCCTGTTATAATCTTTACATTTTTATCTTTACCATACTTTAATGTAATATGGATTGTCTTAAAATTCTCAACTTCTTCGATCTCGAATTTCTTAATATAACCTTCTTTAAGAAGAATTTCGGCAATAGCAATTTTCATCTTAGAAGCAGGTACATCTACTGTATCATGTTTAGCAGTATTTGCATTACGGATTCTCGTAAGCATATCTGCAATAGGATCGCTCATTGTCATTTTCAGTTGCCTCCTTTCTTAAATCTTACCAGCTTGCTTTCTTTACGCCTGGTATCTGTCCTTTGTACGCTAACTCACGAAAACAAATTCTGCAGATTCCGTATTTTCTTAAATATGCATGCGGACGGCCACAAATTCTGCAACGATTGTATTCTCTTGTAGAGAATTTCTGCGTACGTTGTTGCTTTACTTTCATTGACGTTTTAGCCATGGGAACCCTCCTCTACTTTTTAAACGGCATACCGAATTGTGTTAACAGTTCACGAGCTTCTTCATCTGTCTTAGCAGTTGTAACGAAGATAATGTCCATACCTCTAACCTTATCTACCTTATCATACTCAATTTCAGGGAAGATTAATTGCTCTTTAATACCAAGAGAGTAGTTACCTCTACCGTCAAATGCATTAGGATTTACACCTCTAAAGTCACGTACACGAGGTAATGCTAAGTTGATCAAACGATCAGCGAATTCATACATCTTCTCGCCTCTTAATGTTACTTTACAACCAATCGGCATACCCTCTCTGAGTTTGAAGTTAGCGATGGATTTCTTTGCCTTAGTTACAACAGGCTTCTGTCCAGCGATAATTTCCATATCCTTAACAGCAGTCTCTAAAACCTTAGCATTATCCTTTGCTTCACCAACACCCATGTTGATTACTATTTTATCGATCTTCGGCACTTCCATAACGTTCGCATAACCGAACTTCTTTGTCATGCCGGCTACTATTTCATTTTTATATATATCTTTTAATCTAGCCAACTTGAATGAACCTCCTCTCTGAATTAATCAATCACTTCACCAGTAGATTTAGCGATACGAACTTTTTTAACACCCTTCTTGGTCTCAACAGTTGTAAAGCCTACTCTGGTTGGCTTGCCTTTGTGCACTAACATTACGTTTGATGCATCAATTGCAGCTTCCTGATGGATGATGCCACCCTTAGGATTCTTCTGGCTTGCCTTTGTGTGTTTGGATATTGTGTTAACACCTTCAACAAATACTTTTCCATCTGCTACGGAGATAACTTTTCCAACTTTGCCTTTATCCTTACCGGTGATAACCTTAACGTTATCATTCTTTTTAATTTTCATCGTTGCCACTAGTCGACACCTCCTTATAATACTTCTGGTGCTAAAGAAACGATTTTCATGAATTGTTTCTCTCTTAATTCTCTCGCAACCGGTCCAAAGATACGAGTGCCCTTCGGATTCTTATCTTCTTTTATAATTACGGCAGCATTCTCATCAAATCTAATATAAGAACCATCTTTACGACGTGCTCCCTTTACGGTACGTACTACAACCGCTTTTACTACGTCACCTTTTTTTACAACACCGCCTGGTGTTGCATCTTTAACCGCAGCAACGATGATATCGCCTATATTAGCATATCTTCTGGTTGATCCGCCAAGTACTCTGATGCAAAGTAATTCTTTTGCGCCGGTATTGTCAGCAACCCTGAGTCTGGTTTCAGCTTGTATCATGATAATACTCCTTTCAGAAAAATCTTAAAAACCGTTGGCTTAGCCATCGCTTTTTAATCAAGTATTGCAAATAATATGCTCTGCTCATGAAATCCCAAGCATATTATATCAAATTTCTCTACTGTCGAAACAGTCTCGAAAGCGCAATTGTAAAAATACTATTTTGCTTTCTCTACGATCTCTACAAGTCTCCATCTCTTATCTTTAGATAAAGGTCTGGTTTCCATAACCTTTACTCTATCACCGATTGCACACTCATTGTTCTCATCATGTGCTTTGAGCTTGTAAGTTCTTTTAACGATTTTGCCATAAAGAGGATGCTTTACGTTGTCAACAACAGCTACAACAACTGTTTTATCCATCTTATCGCTAACTACTTTACCGATACGAACTTTTCTTAAATTTCTTTCCACAAAAATACTCCTTTCTGTGATCGCCGGTTACCGGCAGGTAAACAACCGATCCGTGATTATTTAGAAGCCTTAGAAAGTTCAGAAATTACTGTCTGAATTCTTGCGATGTTTTTTCTAACTTCTTTAATTCTGCTTGTGTTATCCAACTGGTTTGTTGCATTCTGGAATCTTAAATTGAATAATTCCTTTTTAGCAGCTACTAATTCGTTATTTAATTCTGTAGTTGTTTTAGCTTTTAACTCTTCTACATATTTATTAATTTTCACTGTTTGCACCACCTTCTAATTCTGCACGGGATACGATTTTACATTTCACCGGCAATTTGTGCATAGCAAGACGTAATGCCTCTCTTGCTACTTCTTCAGAGACACCCCCGATTTCGAACATTACACGACCCGGCTTAACTACTGCTACCCAGTACTCTAAGGAACCTTTACCGGAACCCATTCGAGTTTCAGCTGGCTTAGCTGTTACAGGTTTGTCAGGGAATATTTTAATATATACCTTACCACCACGCTTTGTAAAACGTGTCATAGCGATACGGGCTGCTTCAATTTGATTGGATCTGATCCAACATGGCTCAGTAGCAACAATACCAAATTCACCTTGGTTAATGGTATTGCCTCTGCAAATCTTACCGGCCATACTACCGCGAAATTGCTTACGGCGTTTAACTCTCTTAGGCATTAACATTATTTATCTCTCCCTTCTGCTTTAACTGCTTTCACAGGAAGAACTTCTCCGAGATAAATCCAAACTTTTACACCTGTCTTACCGTATGTGGTCTCTGCTTCTGCAAATCCATAATCGATATCAGCACGTAAAGTCTGCAACGGGATAGTACCTTCATTATAGAACTCTGTACGAGCCATATCAGCACCGCCAAGACGACCAGCAACTGCAGTCTTGATACCCTTAGCACCAGACTTCATGGTTCTTGACATAACGGACTTCATAGCTCTTCTAAATGAAATACGATTCTCAAGCTGTGTAGCGATGTTCTCTGCTACTAACTGTGCATTGAGATCAGGTCTCTTGATTTCTTTGATTTCGAGGTTTACTTTTTTATCAGTGAACTTCTGAACTTCTCTCTTTAAGTTCTCAATCTCAGCTCCTGCTCTACCGATTACAACACCCGGTTTTGCTGTGAAGATGATTATTTTTAAGCGATCAGATGCTCTTTCAATTTCAATTTTAGAAACGCCTGCGCTATATAACTTCTTTTTCAGAAATGTTCTGATGTTGTAGTCTTCAACAAGATTATCTGCGAAATCTGCTTCAGCATACCATCTGGAGTCCCAATCTTTGATAACTCCGACTCTTATGCCATGAGGATTAACTTTCTGTCCCATTATTTCCCTCCTTATCTTTCATTAAGCACTACAGTAATATGACACATTCTCTTTTCGATACGATAAGCAGTGCCTCGTGCTCTTGGTCTAATTCTTTTCATAATCGGACCCTGGTTAGCAAAACATTCATCAACGTAAAGCTTTGCAGCATCCATATTCTTAACTTCAGCATTAGCGATTGCTGATTTTAATATTTTTTCAATTACTGCAGATGCGTATCTCGGGCTGTATGCCAGGATACCAAGTGCTGTCTGTACATCCTTACCACGAATGGCGTCTAATACGAAACAAGCTTTCTGAACAGAAATTCTTGCGTAAGATAATTTCGCGCTTGCTCTGTTGTCTTTCTGCTCATTTCTAGCTCTTTTTATTTGGGATCTATGTCCTTTCGCCATGGATGAACCTCCTTCCATCTAATGCCTAAGCATTATCTTCTTGTTTTCTTTTCGTCTTTTCCGTGACCTCTATAGGTTCTGGTTGCTACAAACTCACCAAGCTTGTGTCCAACCATATCTTCTGTCACATATACCGGAACATGTTTTCTTCCGTCATGTACTGCGATTGTATGACCAACCATCTGAGGGAAAATTGTTGAACGACGAGACCATGTTTTGATAACAGTCTTCTCACCGCTTGCATTTAAAGCATCAACTTTTTTCAATAAATGATCATCAGCAAATGGTCCTTTTTTTAATGAACGACCCATGTATTCTAACCTCCTTAGAATTCTTGACAAATGAACTTTATAGTTGTATAAAATTCATTCCTATACCATTATTGAATTCGAAATCCAATGAAACGATTTTCAATTATTTAAATGATTTACCGTCTCTTCTTCTTACGATCATCTTGTTTGTTTGCTTATTGTGTTTTCTTGTCTTAAGACCAAGAGCAGGTTTACCCCAAGGAGTAACAGGGCCTGGACGACCAATA
The DNA here is from genome assembly GCA_023392615.1 of Bacillota bacterium. GTDB lineage: Bacteria > Bacillota > Clostridia > Lachnospirales > Lachnospiraceae > Mobilitalea. The sequence continues at coordinate 14,733 of JAEVYT010000022.1, forward strand.
CCTGTTCTACCTTCACCACCACCGTGAGGATGGTCATTCGGGTTCATTACGGAACCACGTACAGTAGGTCTGATACCCATGTGACGTTTACGTCCTGCTTTACCAATATTGATAAGCTCGTGATCGATGTTACCAACCTGACCGATTGTAGCTCTACAAGCGATAGGAACAAGTCTCATCTCACCACTTGGAAGTCTAAGTGTTGCATATTTGCCTTCCTTAGCCATAAGCTGTGCAGAGTTACCTGCGGAACGAACTAACTGTCCACCCTTACCAGGATATAACTCAACGTTGTGAATCTGTGTACCAACAGGAATGTTCTGAAGTGGTAAGCAGTTACCTACTCTAATTTCTGCTGTTTCACCGTTCATAATCTTTGTTCCTACTGTAAGACCGTTAGGAGCAAGAATATATGCTTTTTCACCATCTACATAGCTGATCAATGCGATGTTTGCTGTTCTGTTAGGATCGTATTCGATACTAACTACAGTTGCAGGAATACCGTCTTTTCTTCTCTTAAAGTCGATAATTCTATATTTTCTTCTAGAGCCACCGCCCTGGTGTCTTACTGTGATCTTACCTTGGTTATTACGTCCGGCATTCTTGTTTAAAGAAACGATTAAGGACTTCTCAGGCTTTGATGTTGTAATTTCTGAAAAATCAGAACCAGTCATGTGTCTTCTGGAAGGTGTATATGGGTTATAGGTTTTAATTCCCATGATTTGCACTCCTTTCAAAACGATGTTAAATATTGTTTTCTTAACATCTCATATAATACGTAAAAAGTTCAAAATGAAATTTCACTGAATTTCATTTTTCATTTTTATAGACCTGAGAAAATCTCGATCTCTGCGCTGTCAGCTGTTAACTGAACAATTGCCTTTTTAACCTTAGAGGTTTTACCGGATGTAGCACCACGTCTACGTGTCTTACCATCCATATTGATGGTATTTACATTAGCTACTTTAGCACCAGTGAACATTTTTTCAACTGCTTCTTTAATCTGGTTCTTTGTAGCATCCGGATGAACTGAAAATGTGTATTTCTTCTCTCCCATGGAGCTCATACTTTTTTCAGTTACGATAGGCTTAATGATTACATCATAATATTTAATATTAGCCATTATGCGTACACCTCCTGGATTTGAGCTACAGCATCTTTTGTTAATACCACGGTATCATACTTTAAGATGTCGTATACATTAATGGAGTTTGTTAATACTGTTCTTACCTTAGGAAGATTTCTTGCAGAAAGTGCTACGTTATCATTCTTCTTGTCAAGTATAATAAGTGCTCTCTGTAATTTGAAATTATCAAGTACTGCTTTCATCTTCTTAGTTTTAATCTCATCAAAGTTTAATTCATCAATTACTACGAATTTTGCTTCGTTTACTCTTGATGTTAAAGCTGATTTGATTGCAAGAGCTTTTTCTTTTCTATTCATCTTGAAAGAATAATCTCTTGGCTTTGGAGCGAATACAACACCGCCGCCCTTCCATTGAGGGGCTCTGGTTGAACCCTGTCTTGCATGACCGGTTCCCTTCTGTCTCCAAGGCTTCTTGCCGCCACCACGTACTTCTGCACGTGTCTTAGCGCTCTGTGTTCCCTGACGTTTGTTCGCTAACTGCTGAACAACTGCCATATGAACTAAATGATCATTTATCTCTACTCCGAAGACTGCGTCGTTAAGTTCTAAAGTACCAACTTCTTTGCCTTCGATATTAAAAATCTTTACATTTGCCATTTATGCTTCCTCCTTTCTTAAAGCTAATTACGCTTTAACTGTCTCCTTCAGCATTACTAAGGATTTTTTAGGTCCAGGTACTGCACCTTTAACAAGAATGAGGTTTTTCTCAACATCAACTCTTACAATTTCAAGGTTCTGTACTGTAGCCTTAACATTACCCATATGACCAGGCATGTGCTTTCCTTTGAATACTCTACCAGGTGTGGTAGCAGCACCATTGGAACCTGCATGTCTGTGATGTTTGGAACCATGTTTCATAGGTCCTCTGGATAAGTTATGTCTCTTAATACCGCCTTGGAAGCCCTTACCTTTCGTCTTTGCTGTTGCGTCAATTCTATCGCCTTCAGCAAAGATATCAGCTTTGATTTCCTGTCCAACTGTATAGTCAGCCGCATTATCGAATTTGAATTCTCTTAAGAATCTCTTACTAGCAACACCTGCTTTAGCAAAGTGTCCCTTTCTTGGCTTGTTTACCAGAGTTTCTCTGATATCACCGAAGCCTACCTGTACAGCTGCATATCCATCATTGTCAACAGTTTTAACCTGTGTAACAAAGAGTGGTCCAGCTTGAAGCACAGTTACCGGAACAAGTACTCCGTTTTCACCGAAAACCTGAGTCATACCGATTTTTGTAGCTAAAATCGCTTTCTTCATTTTCTTACCTCCTGTTTAATCTACAGCGGATTGCACTTTGATGTGCAATCATCCTAGATGGTTATATACAAACATATATGAACCCTAAGGATTTCTTCTTAATTAATTGTTTGGTCTTTCCTATGATGTCCATCATCGTGAGCGATGACTTTTTTCACATTAGACGTTTTACTTCATCTTGATGTCGATATACACACCAGCTGGCATTTCCAATCTGGATAATGCATCTACAGTCTTCTGGGTTGGTGTGATGATGTCGATCAATCTCTTATGTGTTCTTTGCTCAAACTGCTCTCTGGAATCCTTATACTTGTGTACCGCTCTAAGAATTGTTACGATTTCCTTCTTAGTAGGCAACGGAACCGGTCCGCTCACCTTTGATCCTGTCTTCTTAACAGTATCAATAATTTTTCCTGCAGATTGATCGATTAACTGATGATCATACGCCTTCAATGTGATTCTCATTACTTGACTTGCCATAAAAAAAGCCGCCTCCTTTTCGCACTTAATTTCAGTACGACAAGTGGTGACTGTACACTCATCCGTGTGTATCTTCGTTATCCGAACAACAAAGCAAACCATTGGGGATTTGCCATGTAATGTACGATATGATTTTCACACGTTTTATCTGCCCGGTGGCAGAACATTATATGGTACAGTGACTTGTCGCCAGTTTCATAACTTGACCTTCGCTCCACGGAAAACCTACCGCACTCGGTAGCAACCTCACGTTTCAACGCTATCAATGTCACAACACGGGTTATTATACACTAAAGCATGTCGCATTGCAAGCACTTTTTTTAAAAATATACAAACTTATAACTGTTATATTTTGTCATGTATAATTGTTGTTAGTATTCCCAACTTTTTTCTTATTATGTAACAGTTTTTATTTTTTCACTTATTTTTGCACAATGTGTTAAAAACATTTAGATGTGTCTCTATATAAGATGCTTTTATTTTCAATATAACCTTAATACCAATCATGATTGTAAGCTTATTAAAAAATGCCATATCGCCCCTTTGCGGACAATATAGCATTACGTAGCATTCTATATAATTAAGTAAATCGAGGATACAATTAGTTAACTTATAATTCCTACTTATCATACCCCACTACCGTCCATATGCCTGTATAATTGCAACGGAATAACCTAGCTAAATATACTTTTTTAGCAGGACTGTTTTTATTATGGATTTCAATAATTGCTTTTTTACTATCCTGATAAATAAGTGTCACCTCATTAGAAGCAATCGGATAATCTCCTACTATTCCTCCAGGCGTTATCAAAAGACTGGCAAATACCTGTGCCACAAACACCGGATCAAGCTTCCAAGGGGAATGCCCCTCATCTACACTCAACTGCTCCTGCTCTTCCTCACGAATTTTATAAGGCACCTTAACCTGTGGGATATCCTTTGTAAGTGGGTTACAAAAAGCTCTCATGGTTGCACCTGTTACTTCTTATTTATATATTATATTCCTTGGGTACTCACATTGCTCCTCTTTTATGCTTCCCAACGTCCCGATGCACCACACGGAAGAACCAGACCATTTCCTGACACCGGAAGTCCGATTTCATCCGAATTAACCTTTCCACCAAACTTGCTCTTGATCTCAGTGGATAACATATATGACAACACGCCCGGTTGAAGACCGGTTGTATAGGAGTTGATGAGGAAAAATAATGGCTCATCACTTAATACTTGTGTGCAGAGTTGAACAAAAGGATGAATGCTCTCTTCAATCTTCCATATCTCACCCTTTGGTCCTCTTCCGTAGGACGGAGGGTCCATTATGATTGCATCATATTTATTCCCCCTGCGAATCTCTCGTTCAACAAATTTGACACAGTCATCAACAATATAACGAATCGGAGCCTCTCCAAGCCCTGAAGCTGTAGCATTCTCTTTTGCCCAGGTTACCATTCCCTTTGATGCGTCGACATGGGTTACCGCTGCGCCGGCTTTCGCTGCTGCCAGAGTAGCACCTCCGGTATACGCGAATAGATTAAGAACTTTAATCTGTCTGTCCTTCTCAGTTTTAATCTTATTCGAGAACCAGTCCCAGTTCACTGCCTGCTCCGGGAATAAACCGGTATGCTTAAAGCTGAATGGTTGAAGATTAAACGTTAACCCTTTATAGTTAATATTCCACTGTTTTGGAAGATCAAAAAACTCCCATTCACCTCCGCCCTTTGAGCTTCTGTGATAATGAGCATTTGGTTTCTTCCACCCCTTATTACTTTTCTGTGTATCCCATATCACCTGAGGATCCGGTCTTACCAATATATAATTACCCCAGCGTTCCAACTTCTCGCCCTTAGAGGTATCTATCACTTCATAGTCTTTCCAATCGCTTGCAATCCACATAACTTTCTCTCTTTCTAAATCTGTATTATCGATTAGTGTTTGTTACCTATTAATATATATTTCAACTCCTTAACAACTCATTCACAGCATTAAGGCTTATCTTCTATGATAAGTCATTCAACATGCTAATCGTATTCTTTCCTATTATAATCTACCACCCTAATAAATACAACGAAAAAATCTGACTCCGAATGCAAGGTGCCGATTACTTAACACCCTTTTACAACTTAAGATTCCTCTTATTATTCTAACCATATTTTAACTTGACGTTACATAAGATTAATAATAAACTTAATTACATAAATAGGTTATACGTTAACGATATTTCTTCTAGTTTATTAGGCTAAAGTTTCAAGATACAACTTGGAACAACTATCAATTATATGATCCGGGAGCGATGATCTCCCGATGATAAGGAGGATTATTCATTTATGAGTATTTTAACAAGATTTCGCGACATTATGTCCAGCAACATCAACGCATTATTAGATAAGGCAGAGGATCCAGAGAAAATGATTGACCAGTGCCTGCGTAATTTGAATTCCGATCTTGGCAAAGTAAAATCCGAGACCGCCGCTATCATGGCAGAGGAACAGCGCGCGAAGCGTGTACTGGATGATTGCAACGAAGATATAACCAAAATGCAAACCTATGCAGTGAAAGCATTAGAAGCAAATAACGAGGCAGATGCCAGAAAGTTCTTAGAGCAGAAGGCTTCCTTATCCGCTAAGCTCTCCGGTCTTCAGGAAGCATATGATCTGGCACACGCCAATGCAACTCATATGCGAGAGATGCATGACAAGCTTGTGAAAGACATCGGCGAGTTAGAATCTCGTAAGGATATGATTAAAGGCAAACTGGCTGTCGCTAAGACACAGGAACGTATCAACAAGATGGGCTCCACGGTCACTGGCGCAAATAATTCAATGGCAAGCTTTAAAAGATTTGAAGATATGGCTGACAAAGCCCTCGACAAAGCAAATGCTATGGCTGAATTAAATCGTTCTACCGAAGAGGATTCCATCGAGGATTTAACACGTAAGTACTCCACTGATGCAAGTGTAGATGATGAATTAGCTGCCTTAAAAGCCAACCTAAACAAATAAATTATCCTTAAGTTCATACAAATATAGTTAGATATTATAAAATGTAAAATAAGACGACAATATACTTATAAGACTTTCAAAATGTCCGCTAAAGTTAATACGGAAGCTTAGCGGACATTTTAGCGAGCAAGGAGGTTAAGAATGGCCACGGTTATTCAATATAAATGTCCTAACTGCGGAGCAGATATGGCATTCGATACAACAACCGGTATGCTGCGCTGTGGCAGCTGTGGAAGAACGGATAGCATTGAATCAATGGCAGGGCAACAGCATTCACGCGGAGGCGACTATACTTATGATATGAATGAGGAGGATCGACGTGCTGCAGAAGCTGCCTTCAACCAGGAATATTCTGATGCATCCAATTCGGATGAACCCAGTAATCATTCCACCTTTAATGAGAATGAAGCAGTAGAATATCATTGCAACAACTGTGGTGCGGTATTGATCACTGATGCCCAGACCACCGCCACCACCTGTAGCTTTTGTGGTGCAGGCGTGGTTCTTGGTGACCGTCTCTCCGGTAGTCTGGCACCAGCCAAAGTAATACCATTTACCATTAATAAGGAACAAGCTCAGGAAGCATTCAAAAAATGGTGTAAAAAAGGTCTCTTAACCCCATCTGACTTTATGACAGCGGATCGAATTAAGAATATCACCGGTATCTATGTCCCCTTCTGGTTATACGATTTAAACGGGCGTGGTGAAATCGATGCTACCTGCACAAAGGTTCGAACCTATACCTTAGGAGATTGGATCTATACAGAGACAAAGTACTATCATGTATACCGTAAGGTTGATTTGAATTATACCCGTATCCCCTGTGATGCCTCTAAGAAGATGGAGGACAACATGATGGATAAGCTTGAACCCTATGAGTATGTCAACTTGAAGGATTTTAATATGCCATATTTGGCTGGTTATATTGCAGAAAAATATGACTTTGATGATAATGAGATGTTACCTCGCATCAAAGAGCGAACACGCTCCTATGTGGAGAGCTACATAAATTCCACAATTGCAGGATATGCTACGGTAAATATGCACAATAAGGACATCTATATCCGCAAGCTCAACTCCGAATATACATTGATGCCTGTTTGGATGGTTTGCTACGACTACAAGAAAGCTGATCATATCTTTGCGATGAATGGTCAGACTGGTAAAGTGGTAGGAAGACCTCCTCTAAGCATCGGCAAAATAGCAGCCTGGTTTGGAGGAATCTCAATCGCTTCCTTTGCTGTAATGCGTCTACTAACATTCTTGATAGGGGGTGGCTTCTGATGAAACAATTATTCGCTGACAAGTGTAGGCTGTTAACTTTACTCTTAGCATGTTTTATCACTGCATTTTTCCTACCGCTAACACCTAGCCTAGCAGCCGAGAATGATAATACGAGTAGCTCAACCGAGTTACAAAATCAACATGTATATGATAATGCGAAGCTTTTATCCACAATAGAGACAAAAGATCTAGAGCAATTGTGTATGGATAAAGGTAAAGATAGCGGAATTGATATCATGCTCCTTACCAAGGGCGATACAGACTCTTCAGACCCAGAACGGTTTATCGAAGATTTTGAGGATCAGCTACCAAGAGGCGATCGGGTTTATATCTTAATTGATATGGGTTCACGCACAATTATGGTACAGGGTTACGGAGATGCCAAAAAATATATCAATGCAGCTCGTAGTCAGAAAATTACTGATAATATGGCTTCTTATGTGACACAAGAAGATTACTACGATGCCTTTTCCTTATCAATTGATCAATCCGCAGACTATATGAAACACAAGCCAGTTAACCTGATCGAAAATATTTGGCTCCAGTTACTCGTTTCCCTTATCATCGGAGGTTCTGTGGTTGGTATTATGGCATATAACTCCGGTGGGAGGATGACCGCTGGGGGTAATACCTATATGGATCCAAATCATTCCGGATTAATCGGAAGAAGGGACGATTATCTCCATACTCAGGTTACACGTATTCGAAAACCTAAGAACAATGGCTCTGGAGGCGGAATATCTCCTGGTGGTCGTTCTCACAGTACCGGTAGCACTAGGTTCTAGCTTATAACATAATATTATCTAAATAAACCATCAAGGAAAGCAACTAATTATAGGAGGAATAATATGGGTTTATTTTCTAAACAGTTTGCAAACGTCGTGGAATGGCAGGAATTTCGCGAGGATATGGTATTTTACAAATGGAATAACGATGAGATCAAGAAGGGTAGCCGATTAATTATACGTCCGGGTCAAGATGCTATATTTCTTTATAACGGCAAGGTCGAGGGTATCTTTAAAGATGATGGCGATTATGATATCGAGTCCCAGATCATCCCCTTTCTTTCTACCTTAAAGGGTTTTAAATTCGGCTTTAACAGTGGAATGAGAGCAGAAGTACTCTTTGTCAACACGAAGGACTTTATCGTAAAATGGGGTACGCAGAATGCAATCAACATCCCCACCCCTCAGCTTCCCGGTGGTATGCCAATTCGTGCGAATGGTACCTTTACCTTCCGTGTTAACGATTACGTTAAGTTAATCGATAAGATTGCAGGCATTAGACAGAGTTACTTTGTTGAAGATGTTAAACTTCGTATCGTAAGCGTTCTAGATCAGCTTTTGATGAAATGGATCTCCAAGGAAGGTAAGGATATGTTTAACCTACAAGCCAATTCCTTTGATATTGCAAATGGAATCCGTACCGATCTTGATATGCAGATCTTTGATACCGGTTTATCCGTAGTAGGTTTTAACATTATGAGTTTTACCTATCCGGAACAGGTTCAACAAATGATTAATAAGAACGCCTCCTTCAGCATGGTGGGTGATTTAAATCGCTATCAGCAGGTAGCCATGACAGAGGGCATCGCAAATGGTAATGTTCACGGTGGCGGAGTTGCCGGTGATATGGCCGGAATGATGATGGGTATGAATATGGCAGGTCAAATGATGCAGAATATGAATCAGATGAATACTCAGCCCAATAACTCAACTAACGCTCCGGTGAATAATCAAACCAATACTCAGCCAAGTACACAGAGCGCTCCAACCAGTGGAGCAAAGCCAAACTTCTGTCCGAACTGCGGAACCAAAACAGGCGAGGCAAATTTTTGTCCGAACTGTGGTCAGAAACTAGCGTAAACAAAATCCCTTAATTATACTTAGCTATTTGTGCCCGTACAATCCTTGGCACAAGCTTCCACAAAGGATTTGTGCCAACAAGACCAAGAGCTGAGCTACCATCATTCTCATGATGTAACTCAGCTCTATTTTATATTTCTAATTTTTAATAAATCTTATCATATTGACTTTACTTAATAGATTAATCCCAGCTATACTTATCGATTTAATATTAGCCTACCTTAAACACTTCATCATTCATTAACTTCTTAAGTTTTGCATCAGCGTCATCTGCAGTATCGCCCTTTACACCAAAGTAGAACTTAATCTTTGGCTCCGTACCGGATGGTCTTACCGCACACCATGCATTATCATTTAATTCGAAGTATAGAACATCGGATTTTGGTAAACCAGTTGGTTCAACCGAAGCACTCTCAATATCAGTGATGGTATCAAGCTTATAATCTCTTACCTTAAGAACCTTATAATCACCTGCTGACTTCGGAGGGTTTACGCGATACCCTTCCATGATCTCCTTGATTTTACCCATACCCTCGATTCCTTTTAAGGTTACCGATACAAGATCTTCCTTGAAATAGCCGTATTTCTTAAAGATATTGTTCATCTGTTCATACAGTGAGATTCCTTTTGATTTATAATATGCAGCTGCTTCACAAAGACACATAACTGCTACAATAGCATCCTTATCTCTAGAATGAGTTCCAACTAAGCAGCCATAGCTTTCTTCGAAACCAAATACATATTCATTACAACCGGTTTCCTCAAATAGTTTAATCTGCTCGCCGATATATTTGAAACCGGTTAATACTTCGATTAGTCTTGCATTATAATGCTCTGCAATCATATCGGAGATATTACCAGTTACGATAGTTTTAATCAATGCAGCGTTCTTTGGAAGAATTCCTTTTTCTGCTTTTTGAGAGAATTCATATTCTGCAAGGAGTGCACCGGTCATATTACCGTTAAATAATACAAACTCACCTTTCTCATCTCGAACCATGATACCAAGACGATCCGCATCCGGATCAGTTGCAAGAATTAGATCTGCTCCAACCTCCTGTGCTAATTTGATCGCAAGGGTAAATACCTTCGGATCTTCTGGATTTGGATAACCGACAGTTGAGAAATCAGAATCTGGAAGCTCCTGCTCTGGAACTACATATACATTCTCAAAGCCCAATTCCTTCAAGATTCTTCTAGCCGGAAGATTACCGGTTCCATGTAATGGGGTATATACAATTTTAAGCTTCTTGCTTTCTTCATTAATCGGATTAATTACAAGCTTCTTAAGCTCAGCAATGTATTTATCATCCATCTCCTCACCTAGGATAGTAAGAAGACCTTTTTCTAACGCTTCATCCTTGGATATAATCTTAGCCTGTGAAAAATCAGAGATCGAGTTTACTTCACTGATAATCTCAACATCCTTCGGCGCGGTAACCTGTGCACCATCCTCCCAATACACCTTATAACCATTGTATTCCGGCGGATTATGGCTTGCTGTAATAACAATACCCGCAGTACAACCAAGGGTTCTAACCGCAAAGGATAGCTCAGGAGTTGGTCTTAAGCTTTCGAACAGGTAAGCATGAATACCGTTCGCAGCCAAACACAACGCACTGTCAAGTGCAAATTCAGGTGACATTCTTCTAGAATCATAAGCAATTGCAACACCCTTGCTCTCTGCTCCCGCTTTTTTAATTGTATTTGCCAATCCCTGTGTCGCTCTTCTCACCGTATATATGTTCATTCGGTTTACTCCTGCGCCCAGAATCCCTCTCAAGCCGCCGGTACCAAACTCAAGATCCTTGAAAAATCTTTCCTGAATCTCTTTATCGTTATCTTTTAATGCAGATAATTCTGCTCTAGTCGCTTCATCAAAGTAAGTGTTCGTTAACCATTCTTGATACTTTTTTAAATGTTCCATGTGTTAAATCTCATCCTTTCATATTGCAAAACCAACTGATAGACAATGTATATTTATCCATCTATGTACTACATTATTCATTGGGGAATACTTCGTTTTAAAACATTTAGTACTATGATACAATGCTTTTTTTGTAATTGCAATGGTTTTTGGTTAGGAAAGATTTAATTTAGTTTCTATACTAATAGATGCATAAACATCTCAAATAAAACCGAAAACTTCTCCGGTAATTGAAGTCATATATCTTACTACGATTTATTCTCAATGTACCTGTTTATTAACTTCAACCCACTGTCCATACTTCAACGTAAGTCCAATCAAAAAATTTACGACCCAAATTAGAATTAAAAATACAAGGATTGATACAACAAATGTATTCCCAAGAACTTTTATATGAACCGTTGTAGATACCACATAAGCAAATGAGTAGCCAATCATAATTACACACAAATAAATCATTCGCCAGAACAAACTTAATTTTATACTACAACCACAGTTATCACAGGGTAAACTGCGAAAAAACGGTTGAGGTAACCGAAAGCTATAATCTACGTTGTACTTATGTTTACATTCTTCCTTTTCATGCATTATCATTCTCTCTCCTTTGCACTACAACTTATCGTATTCCATATTTATACAATTATATAGTAACTAACATTAATTTTCAAGAGGTTTGTATCAGTGGCCTAAGTTATGGAACTTACTTCATCTTTTCTATCAATCCAATATTTTTACTAAAAGAAAAAGAGCCTTTCTCTTTGGTATCATCCCCTGGACCAGTGGGCTTGACTAATCATCAAGCTTACTTCATGGAGATCATATCATTAAGCAAAGACTCTTTTAACGATATTATTTAATTTTTAAAATAATCATAACCATTTTCTTTTAAAAATGCGATTGACTTAGTGAAAGTTGGATAAACATAATATCCATTATATCTATTTGTTTTTCCTATTGTCACATTAAAGTTACCAACCGGTTTATCTTTTTTATATTGATCATACGAAAGGTTACTTAACTCTTCTTTATAGATATCTAAAAATCGATGTACCTTGTCACCAGTTAAAGTCAAACTTGTTGTAAGTCCATCACTCGTTTCCATCGCTTCACCTACATTAACAGTTATTATATCTACATCCGAGTACTTCATTTTAAATATTGGATAATGAGCAGCTTTAAACTCTTTATTTTGATACAAAGCTTTAACCAAGGTATTATCCTCTAAATCGAAATGATAGCTACGATACATAAATCTTCCGTCTTTAAGATTGTACCTTACAACCATATAATTACTGCCCACATTATACGAATTATTCGCCTCATTTTTTACTGCTTGCTTACACAAAGAGTAAACATCAGAGATATCACTATGAATTGGCTGTTTCAAATGGTAATCAACCGGATCAATATATACCTCATTTGTTCCACTATAATCAAAATATTGCATATCATCCAACATAAAATCATAATAGACACCAATACTTTTTATACTACTCTCTTTTGGTATATATTCGTCATAACTGAACGGGTCCAAACGAAAATAACCAACAATTGCAAATGTAATCAGTGCACAGACTAAAAATTGTCTCTTATGATGAAATGCACTTCTAATATCGGAATTAAATATCACTTGAATAATTGCATAGATAATAACCATTGAGAAAACTATTCCAAACATTAACCAGGCGTCGTGATTATATGATACTGCCTCTTTCAAAATCATACCACTTACTAGCGATAATGGTATTACCAATAAGAATTTAATAATCGGTTTTGATATCTCAAATGCCATTGATTTTCCAGCCGCCTCTGACGGTCGCTTTTTGAATATAAACACAGCAAGGCCAATCAGTACAATTGTTATAAATAGATGAATACCTAATGTAGCTAGATAAGTGTTACCTATTTGATATGAATTAACAGTATGATAATAACACTGTATTGGCGATAACATTGCTACCTTTTCATTTAACCCATCTATAGAATAATACGTACTAAAATAGGTCGAGTAATACATCTCCTTCACCATTGATAATATATAGCCATATGACATGAATACAATCGTCCCTAAAAAGCTGGTCCAAATATTACCGGTGAGCATCACTGCAATAATCGTTACCGTATAGATCATACAATAATACAGTGAGTTTATCATCAAACCCTGAAGTGTAATGCTAAAAACCTCCATTGTAACAAGCCTATTTAACATTCCAATCCCTAATGTGAGCAAAATATTGATTACGAAAGGAATTAGAAATAATAATAGCCCATTGATGTAATTCGCTGCAAAAAGCATCTCTCTTTTCACCGGCAAACTATGATACAGGTCCACTTTTTTCTTAGAATGGAGATAGAAAAAAGTACTTAATCCACATACAATAGCACAGATCATTATCAAAGTAATAATGCTTCTATTCTCAGGCCCGAGATGAACTTTCATAACCTCAATTTGTTGCGCAGAAGTTTCACCCATAAATCTATTTTGTAAACGGAGAGCCCCCACTACTGGGTACAACAGAAAAAGAAAGATGGAAAACAATGAAATTGTCCATAGTCTTCTTTTCAAATCTTCCTTTAATAATTTAAAAAATAAGTTTCTTGATGTCATAACCAATCACCTCCGTTTCACTAACAAATATTTCTTCCAAAGACAAAGGAATAATCTCTGAAAATACCGGATCTACGGATTTGATCTGTTTCTCTACCATCTCCTGTGTGCCTCGTATTGTAAATGTATTCAGAGACCCTCTCTTTTCTTTATGAATTACCTCCAAGCCGTCTAGGGCCTTATCAATATCCTCTTCCTGCTTGAATACACACTGAACTTTGTGAATATTTAGCTTCATATCATATAATTCTTTAGATAATAAAACACCGCCCTTATGCAACAAACCAACATGATCACAGATATCCTCTAATTCTCTAAGATTGTGTGATGCGATGATAATTGTCATATCACGCTCGGTCATCTCTTTAGCAAAAATACTCTTAACCGCCTGACGTACTACTGGGTCAAGCCCATCAAAGGTCTCATCACAAAACAAATATTTTGTCGTAGCACAGATACCACATATGATGGATAATTGCTTTTTCATACCTTTTGAAAAAGTATTTACTTTTCGGTTTTTATCCAAATCAAACTTTTCTAGTAATTTATCAAAACGTTCTCCATTAAAGTTCGGGTAAATACTTTGATAAAAAGCCTTTAAATCCTTTGGTCGTGAATTTGTAAAATAATATTGCTCATCCGATATATAAAAGAATAGTTCCTTTGCCTTTGTATTCTCATAAACATCCATACCATCCACTCGGATCGTGCCTTTATCACTCTTTAATATTCCACATAACATTCTGATGAATGTACTTTTTCCTGCCCCATTCGTTCCGATAAGCCCAAATACGTTGCCTTCTTTGATCGTTATTGATATTCCATCAACCGCCTTGATCTTATCAAACTGTTTGCTAACCTGAACAGCTTCAATCATCTTTTTTCTCCTCCCCATAGCAGTTTCTTATTACCTCGACTATTTCTTCTTCCGTAATAAATAAAAGTTTTGCTTCCTCCACTAATTTCTTAATTTCTTTCATAACCTCTTCCTTCTTCCCCTGTAAAAGTGCTTCGTTCCTCGCTATGAAACTTCCTTTTCCCTTTACCGAATAAATAAACCCTTCATGTTCCAACTCGGTATAAGCTCTCTGAATCGTGTTTGGATTAATCGACAACTCCATCGCTAAAGTTCGAACGGAAGGCAGTTGACTGTCCACTTCTAGGATCCCCTTTAGTATCATCTCCTTATAGCGATCCACGATCTGCTCATATATCGGTCTTCGATCCTTATAATCTAAAATTATCAATTTGATCCCTTTCTTTCTTTTTATTTGCCGTACTAACTGTATTAACAATATTAATACAGTTAGTATACATTAATATACAGTAATTGTCAAATAAATATTAGTATTTAAAAATTGCATGCTTATCATTCCCATATAGTCAATCATGAAAAAAGAGAGGTAACATCCTCTCTTTTTTCATATCGATTCTATGTATACTTATTAGGTTATAAATTCTATCTATCCTCTCAAGTTATATCATAATTGCTTGCTAAGTTCCAGTTATGACTTTTTAAAATCATAACCTACAAAGGTTATTCTTGTCCGAATACTGGTTTCAGGAAAAAACAGTATCACTGCTTTACCTTTCAGAAAATCAATAAATTTCCCTTTTTTAATATCATCCGCTATTTGAAATACTCTAGCGATATCCTTCTTTGTATAGTCACTTATCCTGATTAGATTTCTCATACTTCCTACTAGTTCACTTACACTCATTCAAATACACTCATTCTTCTGGAAACTTTTTGAATCTATCAACCATCTTTTTAGGATATGATAGCCTAACAATGATACCAAGAAAATAATAAAAGGAATATATATGCGATCCCAATCAAAATACTTTGCCAAAATCATCATCTTTCCACTCGAATTATATTCATAGCTATAACCATATAGTGAAGACATATACCCTAACGATATAAATATACCAAGATTTCTTAGAGCAGTAATAACTACTAAACGATAATGTGCTCTGTTAATTACTATACAGATCACAACACAGAATGGGAATATCACAAGCATAATTATTCCCCCAACTCTAAAATCTTGTATATTAAAACTCAATATGAATATACTCATCAGCCATATTCCATGTAAAACATTAAGCAGAATTGCTTCTTTCTCAATTCGAAAAACATACTGCAGCTTAAGCAACTTGCGTGTTTGCCCCAAAAAAAGTTTCTCCAAATAAATAGAAGCACACCAATAAACAGCAAATGCACCCACCAGCAAAAGTATAAAATAATTCAGATAAGAATCTATTGTAATAACGCTTTTTTCATAATATGCATCCCTTATTAACAAAATCGGAAGCCCCAATACAACCACACATATATTTATGTATATTGCTCTAAAAGCATATCGATATCTTATTCTTATTGCTTGTTTTTGAAGCGTTTCTTCCACAGAATTAAATATTTCATTCCCAACCAATCGGTCATTCAACTTGGATACAGAGATTACGATTAATACCAAACTGACAACAACACTGATAAGCATAACACAAAAACCAATAGCTGGTTTGTAAAAGCCATAGGATATACCAAATAATAGGATCATTCCGATAATTGAAATTGCACTTGCGATCCACATGTTAGATTTATAATGGTATAGTACATTCTTGATTAATAACTTTGCCTGCTTATCTACTTTCCCTGAAGTCATTTTCGCTGTTTCTTCGTTTGTCTTTGTATTTTCAGTTTTCTCTGCATGGCTATATTCAATTATACGTTCCCCTTTTAAAAGTTCATCACAACTAACCCCAAAAAGCTCTGCTATTACCGGTATTAGCATCAAGTCAGGGGCACACTCTTCCCGTTCCCAACGACTTATTGTTTTATTTGATACATTAAGAATATCCGCCAATTCCTGTTGTGTCATTCCTTTTGCTTTTCGAAGGACTGCAATAAAAGCCCCGATTGTTTTCTTCTCCATATATGCCTCCCAGGTTAGAATTTTTTTCATAATCAAATTCTAATAAAACGTCAATTAAAATTATACCTCATAAAACGAAAATGATTCTCGGATACCGAGAATGCGTAAATAATATACACATTTTAACATTTGAAAAGGAGATAAACAATGATAACCAACAAAAAACCATATAAATTCCTTTATTTGCTGCTATTTCCTATTGATTTCATTACCATACCAATATATAATGTTTTTGTCGTTAACTAAAGATTTAGTGATTAATTTAATAATATGTTTTCTAGGGTTCCGCAGTATTACTGGTCCGTGACCGAGAGAAAACTCATAGCGTTACGCTATGTCACGGAAGGACAAAAGCCTGGGAGATATCGATATGATATCCTCAGGCTCTTTTTATTTCTATATAAAATATTCCTTAACCTATCAAGTTTTTGAATCCTAGATTCACTATCATTCCGTGAAAGAAGTATACTTTGCTCTAAACTCATGTATGCGTATCGTAAGAAAAATAGCGACAATATAAAATGAGGAGGTGATATGAATGGCTTGGATCTATCTTGTCATAGCGGGTATATTCGAAACAGTTTGGGCAATCGGATTAAAATACTCAAACGGCTTTACAAAGCCAGTAGCATCCGGCGTCACCATAGTAGGCATGTTGATTAGCTTCTATCTATTGGCACTAGCAACTAAGAATTTACCAATTGGTACCGCTTATGCAATATGGACTGGAATTGGTGTTCTGGGTACGGTTATACTAGGTATCTTTCTATTAGGGGAATCCATCAATCCATCCCGAATGTTCTTCTTATTCTTGATACTATCAGGAATTATCGGGTTGAAATTAACTTCAGTTTAACAACAAGAACACTATCATTCTGAGTATGCACTTCTATATGCAAAATATACAATACTTATGTATGCATAGCAATCTTAGGAACACCAATCTCAGATGATTTTATTTCTATCGTTCTTTCTAACCCTATCTCACTACCAAATCAATACTTCTATAGAACAAAAAAGGTTATACCGCAAGTTACAAAACCTGCGGTATAACCTTTTTCTCTATCACTTTATCTGTATTCTACAGATCATCACTGTAATCATCTTCGGAGATACCCTTTAAATTGAACTCTACTTCTGTCCAATCTCCGTCATTATGGCTGTTTTCACCATATGCGATATGAGCATCATCCATACCAGGGATAGCATCTTCTCTTTGAATACGATCTGCTGAGTTTCTGTACTGATCTTCATCATAAACAACTTCAGGAATTCCATCTTCGATATCGAAGCTCTCATCACCGAACTCATCTGTCATGAATTCATCCTCAGAATACTCAAAATCACCGTATTCCATAAACTTGCCATCACCTTCAAGATCTTCAGAAATCATATACTCTTCCTGAGTATCTGTGTCAAGCTTAACTGAACGATATCTCTTCATACCAGTACCAGCAGGAATTAGCTTACCAATGATAACATTTTCCTTAAGACCGATTAACGGGTCAACCTTACCTTTAATTGCTGCTTCGGTAAGAACCTTTGTCGTCTCCTGGAAGGATGCCGCTGATAAGAAGGAGTTTGTAGCAAGGGATGCCTTAGTGATACCAAGCATTACCTGCTTACCATCCGCTGGCTCTAAGCCCTGAGCAACTAATTTCTCATTCTCATCCTCGTATTCTAAGATATCAATCAATGTACCAGGTAAGAATGCAGTATCACCATTTGTCTCGATACGGATCTTCTTCAGCATCTGACGAACAATTACTTCGATATGCTTATCGTTGATCTCAACACCTTGTAAACGGTAAACTCTTTGTACTTCCTGAATCATATAATCCTGTACTGCACGAATACCTTTAATCTTTAAGATATCGTGAGGGTTAACGCTACCTTCTGTCAACTCATCGCCGGCTTGAAGGATATCGCCATCCATAACTTTAATTCTTGAACCATAAGGAATTAAGTATGCCTTAGATTCCATGGTTTCATTATTCGTGATGATAACTTCACGTTTCTTCTTTGTATCCTTAATGGTAACTACGCCACCGAACTCTGCAATGATTGCAAGACCCTTAGGCTTTCTTGCTTCAAAAAGTTCTTCGACACGAGGAAGACCCTGTGTGATATCGTCTCCCGCAACACCACCGGTATGGAAAGTACGCATTGTAAGCTGTGTACCAGGCTCACCGATTGACTGAGCTGCGATAATACCAACTGCTTCACCCACCTGAACTGCTTCGCCGGTAGCCATGTTAGCACCATAACATTTCGCACAAACACCGATGTGTGATTTACAGGATAATACGGTACGAATTTTAACCTTTGCTTTATCTCCTGCATCTACAATTGTCTTTGTACCCACAATTCTAGCTGCACGTTTTGGTGTAATCATATGATTTGCTTTCACAATCATCTCACCATTGTCATCATAGATTGACTCGCAGGAATATCTTCCTGTGATACGCTCTTGAAGTGATTCAATTACTTCCTTGCCATCTACGAATGCAGATATCCACATACCAGGGCTCTCATGGCCTTCACAACAATCCACTTCACGGATAATTAAATCCTGGGATACGTCAACAAGACGACGAGTTAGGTAACCTGAATCGGCTGTACGAAGCGCTGTATCGGACAGACCTTTACGAGCACCATGCGCAGAGATGAAGTACTCCAATACGTCAAGACCTTCACGAAGGTTAGACTTAATCGGTAACTCGATGGTTCTACCTGAGGTATCTGCCATCAAACCACGCATACCGGCAAGCTGTTTGATCTGCTTATCGGAACCACGGGCACCGGAGTCGGACATCATCTTAATGTTATTGAATTTATCAAGACCATTTAACAGTGTTTCAGTCAATATCTTATCTGCTTCTTTCCAGGTCTCAATAACTGTACTATATCTCTCATCCTCAGTCATTCTACCACGACGATATTCTTTCGCGATATTCTCGATGGTAGCTTCTGCATTTGCGATAATTGTTTTCTTCTCTTCCGGTACTTTCATATCGGAGATCGATACAGTCATCGCCGCACGGGTGGAGTATTTATAACCAAGTGACTTAACAGCATCAAGGATTTCAGCTGTCTTAGTAGCACCATGGATGTTGATTACTTTTTCAAGGATTGGTTTCAGCTGTTTCTTACCAACAAGGAAGTTGATTTCAAGCTCTAAGAAATTCTCATCCTTAGAACGGTCTACGAAACCTAAATCCTGAGGGATAATCTCATTGAAAATGAAACGTCCCAAAGTAGATTTAACAGTTTTAATCTCTTCTACGCCTTGATTATTGATACCAAATCTTCTTACACCAATCATCTCATGTAAGGAGATTGCACCATTCTCATAAGCAAGAATCGCTTCATTCAAGCTCTTGTAATAATGACGAAGTCCGCCTTCCATCTCTCTTTCAATTGTCAGATAGTAGATACCAAGTACCATATCCTGTGAAGGAACAGCAACCGGAGCACCATCAGATGGCTTTAACAAGTTGTTAGGAGAAAGAAGTAAGAAACGACACTCAGCCTGTGCTTCTACAGATAGAGGCAAATGCACCGCCATCTGGTCACCGTCGAAGTCCGCATTATAAGCGGTACATACGAGTGGATGAAGTTTAATTGCCTTACCTTCTACAAGTACCGGCTCAAACGCCTGGATACCAAGTCTATGAAGGGTAGGTGCTCTATTAAGCATAACCGGATGTTCTTTGATAACCTCCTCAAGGACATCCCAAACTTCTGTCTGAAGTCTTTCCACCATCTTCTTAGCGGATTTGATGTTGTGAGCAGTTCCTTTTGCAACGAGCTCCTTCATAACGAAAGGTTTAAATAACTCGATTGCCATCTCCTTTGGAAGACCACACTGGTAAATCTTAAGTTCAGGACCAACTACGATAACGGAACGTCCGGAGTAGTCAACACGTTTACCAAGTAAGTTCTGACGGAAACGTCCCTGCTTACCTTTTAACATATCGGAGAGAGATTTCAGTGCACGGTTACCAGGTCCGGTTACTGGTCTGCCTCTTCTACCATTATCAATCAAAGCGTCAACTGCTTCCTGAAGCATTCTTTTTTCATTACGAACGATAATATCAGGAGCACCAAGCTCTAATAATCTCTTTAAACGGTTATTACGATTGATGATACGACGATATAAATCATTCATATCAGAGGTAGCGAAACGTCCACCATCTAACTGAACCATCGGTCGAAGATCCGGAGGAATAACTGGGATTACAGAGAGAATCATCCATTCCGGTTTATTACCGGATTCTCTAAATGCTTCAACCACTTCAAGACGTTTTATAATTCTTGCACGTTTCTGACCGGTTGAATCCTTAAGTCCTCTCTTTAATTCCTTGGACTCCTTCTCAAGATCAATCGCTTGTAATAATTCCATGATAGCTTCCGCACCCATACCAAGGCGGAAAGCGCTATATCCATATTTTTCAATTGCTTCTTGTCTTTCTTTCTCGTTAAGAACCTGCTTATACTGTAAATCAGTGGTTCCCTTATCAAGTACGATATAAGAAGCAAAATATAATACTTTTTCTAATGTTCTTGGTGAAAGATCAAGTACAAGTCCCATACGGCTAGGTATTCCTTTGAAATACCAGATGTGGGATACGGGAGCTGCAAGCTCAATATGACCCATTCTTTCACGGCGAACGCTCGCCTTTGTTACTTCAACGCCGCATCGATCACAAACAACGCCCTTATAACGAATCTTCTTGTATTTACCGCAGTGACACTCCCAGTCCTTGCTAGGTCCGAAGATTCTCTCACAGAATAAACCGTCTTTTTCCGGCTTTAATGTTCTGTAGTTAATCGTCTCCGGTTTTCTAACCTCGCCCTTAGACCATTCTCTGATTTTTTCAGGTGAAGCTAAACCAATTTTTATCGCATCATAGGTTATCTCTTGAATGCTATTTGCTAATTCAGACATTCCTTGGCTCTCCCTTCGTTATACCGAGGCAGAAACACCCAGGGTATTTCTGCTTATCGGCTTTATGACCAACTAAATATCATGCTCATTTATAATAATTATCAAGTAAATGTGAAGAATGTGACCGGTCTACCCAGCCAATACTGATTACAGAGTCAATCCATAGGATTTCCAATGTTAGTTATCAGATCTAAAATTCAAGATCGTCGCCAGCATCTTCCTCTACTTCATATACTCCATCTTCCATTATATCCTCTGACTCATCTTCATAGATGTCAAAAATCTCAGATTCGATATCTTCAACTGTTCCCTGTGTAAAGCCAGCCTCTTCATATCCTTCATCATATCTGAAATTACTATTTTCTCCTTCAATTAATGGAGTTAAATCAGCGTCATTCATGTCGATGCTTTCATTCATCCTAATCTCATCACCGTTCTCATCAAGAACTGTTACATCAAGAGCCAAGGATTGAAGTTCTTTTAAGAGAACCTTGAAGGACTCAGGTATACCAGGTTCAGAGATATTCTCACCTTTAATGATTGCCTCATAAGTTTTAACACGACCGGTAACATCATCGGATTTAACTGTTAAGATTTCCTGAAGGATATATGCAGCACCGTAAGCCTCAAGTGCCCAAACCTCCATCTCACCGAATCTCTGTCCACCAAATTGTGCTTTACCACCTAATGGCTGTTGAGTTACTAATGAGTAAGGTCCAGTAGAACGTGCATGGATCTTATCATCAACCAAATGGTGAAGCTTCAGGTAGTGCATGAAACCAACTGTTACGGAACCATCGAAAAACTCACCGGTTCTACCGTCACGAAGTCTTACCTTACCATCACGGTTAATCGGTACGCCCTTCCAGTCTTCTCTATTCTCAGGATGCTTCTCTAAATAATCCATTAACTCAGGATCCAAGGAATCCTTATATTTTGCTTCGAATTCTTCCCAGGTTGTATTTGCATAATCATTAGCAATCTCAAGGGTATCCATAATATCAAACTCATCTGCACCATCGAATACCGGTGTTGAGATATCAACACCAAGTACCTTAGCTGCTAAGGACAAGTGGATTTCAAGTACCTGTCCGATGTTCATACGGGAAGGTACACCCAGAGGGTTAAGAACGATATCAAGCGGTCTACCATTTGGTAAGAAAGGCATATCCTCTGCAGGTAATACACGGGAAACAACACCCTTGTTACCATGACGACCAGCCATCTTATCGCCGACCTGTATCTTTCTCTTCTGTGCAATATATACACGTACTGTCTGGTTAACGCCCGGTGATAATTCATCACCGTTCTCTCTTGTAAATACTTTTGCATCTACAATGATACCATACTCGCCATGAGGTACACGAAGGGAGGTATCTCTAACTTCTCTTGCTTTCTCACCAAAGATTGCTCTAAGAAGTCTTTCTTCTGCAGTCAGTTCTGTTTCACCCTTAGGTGTAACTTTACCAACCAAGATATCTCCGGCACGAACTTCAGCACCGATACGGATAATACCTCTTTCATCAAGATCTTTCAGTGCATCGTCACCGACACCAGGAACATCTCGTGTGATTTCTTCCGGTCCAAGCTTAGTATCTCTGGACTCTGCTTCATATTCTTCAATATGCACGGAGGTATAAACATCCTCCTGCACCAAACGTTCGCTTAATAATACAGCATCTTCGTAGTTGTAACCTTCCCAAGTCATGAAACCGATTAACGGGTTCTTACCAAGAGCCAACTCACCCTTATTTGTGGAAGGACCATCTGCGATAACCTGGCCTTCTGTCACTCTCTGACCTCTAGATACAACTGGTCTTTGATTGATACAGGTTCCCTGGTTACTTCTTGCAAACTTAACAAGTCTGTAAGCAGATTTCGTATTGTCATCATTCTTTATAACGATTTCTTTTGCTGATACTCGATCAACAACACCGTCTTTTTTGGATAATACACAAACACCTGAGTCAATCGCAGCCTTCGCTTCACAACCGGTACCTACTACAGGAGCTTCTGTCTTTAATAACGGAACTGCCTGACGCTGCATGTTCGCACCCATCAGAGCACGGTTCGCATCATCATTCTCAAGGAAAGGAATCAACGCTGTTGCTACGGAGAATACCATCTTAGGAGAAACGTCCATCAAGTCAATCATATGCTTCTCATACTCGGAGGTCTCTTCCTTATGACGACCGGAGATACTGTTTCCAACAAAGAAGCCGTCTGCATTTAGCTCTTCATTCGCCTGAGCAACGATGTATTTATCCTCTTCATCTGCTGTGAGATAAACAACATCATCAGTTACTCTTGGATTCATCGGATCTGCTTTATCCACCTTACGATAAGGTGCTTCAATGAAACCATATTCATTGATTCTTGCATAGGTTGCAAGAGCATTGATCAACCCGATGTTAGGACCTTCAGGAGTCTCAATCGGACACATTCTTCCGTAATGGGAGTAGTGAACATCTCGAACCTCGAATCCGGCTCTATCACGGGAAAGACCGCCAGGACCAAGTGCAGAAAGACGTCTCTTATGAGTTAACTCACCAAGAGGGTTATGCTGATCCATGAACTGTGACAACTGAGAGCTTCCGAAGAACTCTTTCACAGCTGCGGTAACCGGCTTGATATTGATTAAGGACTGAGGACTAATGCCTTCAAGATCCTGTGTTGTCATTCTTTCTCTTACAACACGTTCCATTCTGGAAAGACCAATACGGTACTGGTTCTGTAACAACTCACCAACCGCTCTAATTCTTCTGTTACCCAAATGGTCAATATCATCGGAGTTACCGATGCCATATTCAAGATGAATATTATAGTTAATGGAAGCAATGATATCTTCCTTTGTTATATGCTTTGGAATCAATTCGTTGATATTTTTCTTGATTGCTTCCTTAATATCCTCATCTGTAGTGTTTTCAGCAAGAATATTCTTTAATACCGGATAGTAAACCGCTTCCGTAATGCCGATTTCTCTCTTATCAAAACCAACATAGTAATTTAAGTCAACCATCAAGTTTGAGAGAACTTTTACATTTCTCTCTTCCGCTTGTACCATAACGAAAGGCACTGCGCTGTTTTGGATCTGTCTAGCGATCGCATCATCAACCTGTGTTCCTGCACTTGCAATAATCTCACCGGTGGACTGATCTACTACATCCTCAGTTAATACAAAACCTACGATACGGTTACGCATAGCAAGCTTTTTATTGAATTTGTAACGGCCAACCTTAGCGAGGTCATATCTTCTTGCATCGAAGAACATACTATTTAATAAAGACTCCGCGTTCTCTACCGCTAAAGGCTCGCCCGGACGAAGCTTCTTGTAAAGCTCTAACAAACCGTCCTGATAGCTTCCTGTAGGATCCTTAGAAGTACTTGGATCTCTTGAAAGTGAAGCTAAGATTTTCGGCTCTTCACCAAACAACTGCTTAATCTCTTCGTTTGTTCCATAACCAAGTGCTCTTACAAATGTAGTGATCGGAACCTTACGGTTACGGTCTACACGTACATAAAAAACATCGTTAGAATCTGTTTCATACTCTAACCACGCACCTCTGTTAGGAATAACAGTGGAAGAGAATAATCTCTTACCGATTTTATCATGATCTATTGAATAATAAATACCGGGGGAGCGTACCAACTGGCTTACAATTGCTCTTTCGGCACCATTGATAACAAAGGTACCTGTTTCGGTCATTAACGGTAAATCACCCATGAATATCTCATGCTCGTTGATTTCGTTATTCTCTTTATTATGAAGTCTGACCTTGACTTTAAGTGGAGCTGCATAAGTAGCATCTCTTTCTTTACACTCTTCAATCGTATATTTGATGTCATCCTCACATAACGTAAAATCCACGAATTCCAAGCTCAAATGTCCGCTATAATCTGCAATTGGAGAAATATCATCAAATACTTCTTTGAGTCCTTCATCTAAGAACCACTGATAGGAATCCTTCTGTACTTCAATGAGATTGGGCATCTCCAGGACTTCCTTTTGTTTGGAGTAACTCATTCTAACGTTATTACCAACCTTAATTGGATGCATTCTGTTCTTGTCCATTGACGTTTTCACCCCTTGAATTTAATTGTGTTGCTGATTGTTAAAAAACTTCTTTTCAATTTGTGACAGATATGTTATAATTATATTAAATAGGCATATCTCACCACAATAGTGCACCCTTTATACTATCACACTTATTTGCAACTGTCAACGTAAAATGTTGATTTTTTTTATTTTATACAAACAAATTAATACAATTTGAAAAAGCCCGTGCGAATCGCACGGGCTTTTTAGATTGTATTAATTTGCATGAACAGGGTAAAACCCTGTTCATGACCTGCTGAAGGCTAAAGTTTGTATCAGAGATTATGAGCTGTTTTTGTGAATAATCTCTTAATACAAACTGCCGAGGCAGGATTTGTATAACGAACGAATTGTGTTCTTTCAATTCGTGAGTCTACTGTTTACCCTGTTCATGACCTATTCCATATAACCTGTATATCCATAACCTCCATGATTTGCATCAATAACCTCAGTAACTCCATCATCAATCAGTTTATCTTCTCCACTTCCATCATAAAGATAAAGCTTACCGACATTATCAACATTCATTTTGATATAAAC
The DNA here is from genome assembly GCA_023392615.1 of Bacillota bacterium. Taxonomy (GTDB): domain Bacteria; phylum Bacillota; class Clostridia; order Lachnospirales; family Lachnospiraceae; genus Mobilitalea. The sequence goes on from JAEVYT010000022.1 coordinate 40,822, forward strand.
TATTTTATTCCCATCAAACTGTTTACATACAGATATGCCATCTCCCAATTTCTTAACCTTAACACCATCGTATATCATAGTAGATTCATTGTAATTTTTATCATATGTATAAAGTTTCGAATTCTCATCTCTTTCTGCCGAATAAAGATCAACATTATGATCGATCAATTTGTTGTTTATATATAAATCCCCTATGTCCCCTTGATCATTCGACTTTACATTTTTATAAACTACAACATCATCTCCATATAATTCATATTTATATACATTATCCATATACTGAACTGGTTCTGATACCCCGTCACCCGTTATTGTAATGTAATACAAAATATTTGTTTTAGAGGATTGATAATATAGTTTATCCTTCACAACATCCTGGTTGAATATATCTTCCCCCTCCTGCTTAAATTCTCCGATAACCGTATCTCCCTTGCAAATATAGGTTGTATATTTATTCTTCGACTCTTTATCCTTACCCTTTTTAGTAACTTGCTTTGCCAAAAACACTATGATAGGTTTATTGTCTGGTGAGTCAAATTTTTCAATCACACTATTCTCTGGCTGACTATAACTATCACTATACGCATAATGATACTTCATAACAAGCGTTGAACTACCCTGCTCGTAGTAATACAAAGAATATTCTCCACTTACTTCTGAATCAGAATCATCACTGGGTTTATCATATTTTACAGTTATATAATAAACTTGCCCTTTCTCATTTATGCTAACAATATAATTTACATTACTTCCAACGACTATGGTCTGTCCATTTTTAAATAAACATAGGTTCTGCTCATTAGTATAGTATATTTCTTTTAAATCCTTCGTTGCATATTGAAGACTTGCATCACTCGCTATATATTGCTTCTTCTTCCCTTCCTTTTTTAGATATAACGAATAAGCATCCTTAGAATATAATACTGTATCTCCGTTCTCACTAATGTAATAATCTACGACAGAATCATCAATATCTTCTATTTTATTAAGGTTACTAAAAAAGAGATGTTTGAAATTTGCTAAATAATAAAACTTGTTTGAAGTTTTATTCATAACACAGCTATCAATGTCCTTACCGATTTTAAATTTATTAACTTTACCATCCGTCAAATCACAAAATAGTGCCATAGAATTAGTTAAATTATTGGGTTGAAAAACATAAGAATTGCCGACTCCATCCGTATTGCTGTTGTAAATAACTTTTGTACCATCCTCACTTGAATTTAATGAACTAGAATATCGATCACTTGATGCATCTCCTAATCTCTGAGGTTTTATGTGATCGAGCATACTAAACATAAGTTCCTTAGAATTCTTGATATAAAACACACTTCCCCATGACTTTCCCTTGATTTCACCTGCATCCAAATTTTTATTATCGTCATCTTCGTTCTTGACAGCTTGCTCCTCTACACCACCTACAGAAGTATGCTGATTAACATTCTCTTTCAGAGCATCGGCCGAATTCTTAGCATGTACTCCACCATCTTGTAAGAAGATCGATAACACCGCAATCAATACAATGATAACAATTACAACCCCACTACATATTAGTAAAATATATTTTAAAGAGATTTTATTGGTTCTTTGTTCTTTAGTTTTCGGATGATATGGCGTTTCCGTTCCGCACCACCGACACACCTTTTCTCCATCCTCTATCTCCGCCTCGCAATTCCTACAGATCATTCCTTATCCCCCCAATAATTCCTCATTCGCATTACCACAATCATATTAAATTTACTCAACGTAATAATCTCTTTTGTATTACCAATTACTATTATACATTCCACGGATTGCAAAATATATATTTTTCGAAGGAGATATAATTCTGTTTACCCCTCTATCAATTAACTTCGTCTTTTTACCATCATAAATATATAGATTCTCATTATTCCCTGCTGCCACATCTCCGGATACATACACTAACGTATTGATGCCTATCACCTTGTAACTACTTACATGATCAGCAATCTTATAGGTCTTCTTATCCTTGTAAAGCATTACTGTAAATGAAGAAGAATCCTCTACCACATTCTTTACATAGACAAACAAACCTGCATTCGGTTCATTTTCAAACGACTGATAGATATATACATTACTATCTATCTTTTTCCCATCCATGTACATATCTCCCATTGAGTTCGATTCATCAACATTATTAAAATACAAAAACCTATCACCGAGAAAAAAATTACTTCCGACATACACATTTTTCTCTCTCATTTCTCCATCTGTAATCGATGTCTCATTCAGGGATGAATAGTACAAATCACCAACCCATCCATGCTTTTTATTCACTTTAATATAATATACTCCATCTTGTTTTGGGCTAATTACAAAATCACTATAGGCTCCTTCTCCAATTTTTTTAATTTTCTTATCTCTTACACAATAGAAATACTCTTGCTTACTCGAAAATTCATCCGAGATAAAGTGGAATACATCTTCCACTGATTTTATTTTTGAGATTTTTATTTTATTAATGTCAGTTTTTTTCAACTGCGAATAGAAAAGCATTGGTATTGTATCTCCAGCATAGTTTGAGTTAAATCCATATGTCTGTTTTTGATTTGTTATTCCCCATACATTAATGCAACCATTACCAATCAACTTACTCTGACTATTTGAATATATATACAGATCATACCAATTACCTTGAGTGCTGCTCATAGATAACTTATCTCTCAATGTATCTCTTGTTAACTTCTGTTGATATTCTGATCTAGCAGCCTCATATTTATTATAATCAGCATAGCTTGCCCGGATCGGCATCTTCATCTTTGCGTCGGGTACTGCCATATCATCATCTACATAATCTGCCGCCTTCACCTCTTTGCTTCTAAGATAATAAATTGTTCCGTCCGAATACACGGAATAAAGATTTACAACCCCATCTGCGATCTTCACCAAATCTCTACCATACTCAAGTCGGTAAAGTGTTTGTTCTTGTATATAATAAATCGTATTAAAGTCTGGAGAAGCATATTGTATGCTCCCATTGTTAGCAATTAGTTGCTTATCTTCATTCCCCTTTTTCTGATAAACACTTCCGTCATTTTTGTAATAAAAAATCCAATTCCCCTTTTGATTAATCAAACATTCCGTTACGTTAGTATCAATTTTTTTACTTTTATTCATATCACTATAGTATAAATCATTGTCTTTAAAATAATATATTTTATTACCTTCATCATTGATGGTATAACCGTTTATACTCGAGTCGATTCTACTACGTTCGTTATCCGATGAATCCATATCATACCGAAAAACACTTACATTGCTTGCTTCCGGCTGATGATTTTGAGGATAAAAAAGCTTCGACCCATCCTTACTCAATACAATGGAATCACTCATTTCCTGGTTGTGGAATAATGAATTAATCACAACTTCGGGTTTTAGATCATCTAGATAGGAACGATAGACTTTATTCCCTTTCAGATAATATAGGTTATGATCAGGATCTCTGTATAAATCATTTGAAGGCAAAGGCATAGCTGTCACTTTAGCCTTATTAATCTCAGTTGGGCTCGTTGTAACATTCACCTTTTCCAGACTTTGGTTGGATACCATTTTATTCGCCGTACCCCCTCCAAAGTGTAACATAGGAAGTAACATAAATAAAAATAAAGCGATTGACATTGTTACGACCAGCCACAGCAGCACCCGGGGTTTCCTTTTTTCCTGCTTTGATTCTGGCGTAACTTGAGCACCACACCAGTGGCATACTTTAGCTTTATCTTCAATTACCGCATTACAATTCTTACAAATGGTCACTTTACCAACACCCAACTCAGTCTTATAGTACATACGTATTTTATGCAGAGCTTACGGTTATCTAACGAATTCTGTAATGCCTTTATCGATCAGTTCTTTTTTCCCTTTTCCCTTATATACATATTGATCAAAAGACCACGAATCATCTCCTTTATTGGTTAAATATACAATCTGCCCATCCTTATACACTTTTAGATCCACTATATTGTCATCGATTTTTTCTGTCTTTCCTTTTTTCCATAGTATCAGGGATATTTTATGGTTTGAATTCTTATCATATTTTATATACATAAGTGTATTCGAGTGTTTATTTAAATCCGTAGAAGACTCTGTTCCCATTATTGAATCCGTTTCATTGTTGTATGATCTAATCACCGTAGAAGCAATGCTGACATCACTATCAATTTTTTTATGATCGACATACAAATCGCCCGTAGACCCTTGTACATCTGTAATATATGCTACATGATTGTTAAATAATTTGTACCCGGATACATGCGTCGCATATTTTTTAATTGTAAATGATCCATCGGAGAACTCACAATAACTCAAATCTCCTCTTGCCCCATCCGAATAGGGGGCAGTCATATAATAATATATACCATCACTGTAATCAAAATTCGCCTCACCTTGATCGTCCTTTAATTTCATGTTCTTATCTTTGTTACAAATAAAAATCTCTTTATCGTCACTCACAACATTGTATTTAACCGATTCATTTGAACCATCCTCTGTTGAATGTACTTCCTCTTTAATATTATCACCGATAAAACTCTTATAATATATGATCGGTTCGTCCTTATCTGTACTAATTAACTCAGTATAATTCTCATTAACCAACTTGGAAGTTTTATTATCATAGTAATATAATTTAAATCTTCGCCCTGATTTTAAATCATCCGGATTAAGTGCAATACTCTCTGACGCTTTATTTATTATATCATTTCTATCGATATCATTTTCTTCAACACTAAATTCCCCATTACTATTATCATCCATATTAGTAGTTCTTACCGGAACAGCTTTAAAGAGATTCTCAGATATGCCTTTCGAAATCTCATCATCAGGAGAGGGTGTAATGGATATGTAGGGATTTGTTGTGTAATACATCTCACCGCTATCATATAATTTTATAATCTCACAGATATTCGAAGCAATTTTCACTGCTTTCTCATCATATTTCTTTTTATAAAGATAATTGTTTTGATTGTAGTAAATTACACTTAAATCCTTCGATGCCTCCAATAAACTTGCATTATTTGCTATCATAATCTTCTTATTATTTGCATCTATCTTAACGATTTTTGATTCATTCGTTTCATAAACAATTTCATCACCGTGTCTATTTACTTTAAAGTTAGTAACATTCTCATCAATTACAGTATCACCGGATTGGCTTTTCATATGCAGTTCACCACTAAATTCATAATAAACTTTAACCTTACCCCGGTTCAGTGAATAATCCTTAATCTCCTGCGTAAAAGGTTCACTAAATAATTCCGGCTTCCCTGCCCCCAACTGTGCAGAATATAAATTGTTATCTTTATAATACAGTAATAACTGTGGGAGTTTTTCACTTTTTACGATGTTTGGAATAATCACAAATAACATAATCATACATATAAAGAAAATTCCAACTACTGATGATAATGACCGTTTCCAATTATTAATGAATAAATTTCGTAAATCATCTCTATTTCTAATATTAAAATGACCCTGCGACTTATGCTCATCCTTGTTCATAGTTAGAGATTTTTCCTCAACGCCCTCCTGAATGACATCCCTCTCATTATAAGCTTCCTTTGTTTCTGTCTCATCTAATTCTGTGCCACACCAATGACATATCTTAGCATCATCCTCAAGTACAGCAGTACAGCTTTTACATTTATTCAATATTTATCTCCTCTATATACGTATTTTCACTTCATTAATTTCCACTAACCATTGGTTCAACAATATCCAGGACTTGTCTTGCAATTAACTTTCGCTCCACTCCGTTATTAAAGTATAAATCCCCCAAACTATCCGCTTTGGTCACTTTCTCTATATATGCTATATTATTCTCGTCAAAAGCCTTAAAACGCATAACATTCTTAGCAATTATATATATTTTCCCATGCTTATATATTTTTAATGTAAATGTTCCATCCTTAGTCAAATCCGTACTATAAATTATCGAATCGGAACCAGTTAACTTTATTGTCCCCACACCAATTACATTCTGATCAACCATTTTATTATTGATAAACAACTCCCCCATCTTCTTCGTTTTGTCCATATTTTTAATATAAATTACATCTTTCCCTAATATCAACTTATTGTTGACACTTACATTTTTAGCACATAACTTCTCAACGATATTCTTTGTGTCATTAATATTTATATTGAATAACTCTCCATTGTCATCTTTTTGATTTTTCAATTTGTAATAAAATATTTTTTTTGAAGCTCCATCATAGTACAAATTATACAATTTCTCACTTGCTAGCTGGTGCACATTTTTCGCCCTCTCGCAGATGAATTCATTCACCTCTTTATCCAACGTTTGCAATAAGTAGTTATATACCTCTTCATTATCTGGGACTTGAGACATCTTAACCTTGCTATTTTGTACCTTTACACAAGAATATACTATCCTGGGTTCATTTGATCCACCATAATTGTATTGGAACGGCGCGATTGTTTTATAATTTCGCTCTTGCACTGCCCAACAATCCGTACAATTGCTGGCAATTTTGGTTGACTTCCCTTTGTCATAATAATATAAGCTACTCGTTATTGCTATCTGTTGATCAAATACCTCTCTTTGTTCATCTCTATTCACTTTCTCTATGTATTTAAGATTCGCTTTTTTATAGCTGTCCTGATTCGAAAAATCCTTTCTATTTGGGCTCTTCATCACAGAATCCGCAGTTGCCATATCATCATCAATATAATCTGCTAACGTTTTGAACTCACCACATGTATAATAAATCTGTCCACCCTCATAGATTTGAATAACATTTGATACTCCTTTTGCAATTAATTTCTTTTCTTTATCATTGTGAAGAAGATACAATGCATCTTCCTCTAAATAATAAATTATATTTAAATCAGGAGACACATATACAATCCTTGAATTCATTGCGATTTGTTGACTGGATTGTTTATTCTTTTTCAACATCAAGAATCCATCCAACGTCGTGTATACAACACTGTTACCATCCTCACTGCTGTAATAATCATTAACCCCATCTTCTATCTTGTCGCAATTGGATAAATCACTCCGATATAGATTTTCATTTTTTAAATAATAAACTTTAGTTCCATCCGCATTGATCTTATATTCACTAATATTCGTATCAACTTTGTATTGTTTATTCAATAAAATTAAATTACAATTGAACAAACTCTTCTTGTCCTCTTTACCATCCAAATACAACAACTGTTTCTCGCCTTTATCCATCATTAAGCTTCCATAAAACTCTCCAAAATCTTTTACATTTGACACGACCGGTTTTACATTTAGTCCATCCGACTTCATACAATAGAGGGTATTATCTTTGAAATAAAACAAATTATGCGATACTGTAGTTTTTACGGGTTCAGGGGTTGCGCTAGTAGCAGATTTCGGAAATGACGTAGGCGAGATGTTCTTTGGCGTGATTGATGTATTCAAATGACTATCTGACACCACCTTCGACCCATTATTATCTTTTTCTCCATGAGGTGACATTACAGCAAGGATTACTAAGACTACAGCTATCCCCACAACTCCTAATGCTATCCATAACTTTTTATGTCCTTCATTTATCTTATTTTTTTTCATATTTGTACTAATATCATCATCAACATAAGCTCCACACCAATTGCATTGCTTTGATCCTTCCGGTAATTCGGCATTACACTTTTTGCACCTCATCTGTTTCCCCTTCCCTCAATCACCACACCACACCATACAATTACATTTATGTTATTATTATACAAACAGTAGTTTATCTTTGCAATACGTTACTATTCTAAATTGCAATCGTAAATTCCAATTGTCCCGTTACCTTTGCATAAGTTATAATTATTTATTATATTATTTTTTTCACAGCAATTTACGCTGAAATGAATAGATGATTTCGAAAGGAAATTCTATAGAAGATATTTAATTCTTTTAGTATAATAAATTCAAATAGCATTTTTCTTACATCCATATTCATCACTATTAGGAGGAACCTTATGCCCAACAAAACATTATATTTCAATCCAGGATGTGCTTTAAGTCTATACAAACCAAATATGGAAATTCAATTGCTAGAATATTTAAACAGGATTTATTCCTCTGTAGAAATGCATAAGATATGTTGTCATCATGACCCATGTTTACCAGAGGGTTCTACTATCATTAATGTCTGTTCCGGATGTGACAGAAGATTTCGTACCCTATATCACGGGATTGATACCTTATCCATCTGGGAGGTAATTGACCAATTTGACAACTTCCCTCTACCTAATTATAACGGCCTTAAAATGACAGTTCACGACGCCTGTCCTATCAGAGAAAAACCACAAATTCATCAAGCGATACGAAACCTCTTGAAAAAAATGAATATTAATATCATTGAAACAAAAATGCATGGAGCAAAATCAATATGTTGCGGGGATGATTTATACGGGAAAGTACCACTTGAAGAGGTTCATAAGGCGATGCAAAGACGTGCCGACTCCATGCCATGTGAGGATGTTGTAGTATACTGTGTCTCGTGTATCAAATCCATGCACATTGGCGGGAAAACGCCGCGCCATGTTCTTGATTTAGTATTTGGCGAGGTGACAGAACCACAAGAATATCGAACCGTTCAATGGCATGAACAATTGAGTGAATACATACAAAAGCATTGATCTTGTAAATACGCCTAGAAAACAAAGTAATCCTATCAGGAAGAAATGTTAATTACCTCCTACGGAGGTTTATGTAATCAAATACTTGATTACATAAAAAAATTCCACTCTTTCGAGTGGGTTACAGTCTTATTCTTGCCTAGACTCACAATTTGCATAAAACGTAAATTGCTCGTTAATCATTTACCTCCTACGGAGGTTTATGTAATCAAGTACTTGATTACATAAAAAATTCCACTCTTTCGAGTGGAATTTTAATTGATTAGATTATTTCAAAGTTACTTTAGCGCCTTCTGCTTCTAATTTAGCTTTGATATCATCAGATTCTGCTTTGCTTGCGCCTTCTTTAACTACCTTAGGAGCGCCATCAACAAGATCCTTAGCTTCCTTTAAGCCTAAGCCTGTTACTTCACGAACAACTTTGATAACCTTAACTTTGTTAGGACCAGCTTCAGTTAACTCAACGTTGAACTCTGTCTTCTCTTCTTCAGCTTCTGCTGCAGGACCTGCTGCTACAACAACACCTGCTGCTGCGGATACACCAAATTCTTCTTCACATGCTTTTACTAAATCATTTAACTCTAATACAGTAAGGCTCTTAATTGCCTCGATAAATTCCTGAGTTGTCATTTCGATTTCCTCCATTAAATATTTATTATTTGTTATATTCGGGTTATTTATGTTCCCAATAATTCTGCAAGATACATTTTATTAAAAATCATCTTGCTGTTTTGCCGGTTACGAAGCTTGTTCGCCAATGTTACAAAAACAAATCTCTTGAAGCAGTGCTGATTAAGCCTGTTTCTCTGCGATCTGATTAAGTACACGAGCAAGGTTTGTAATCGGAGACTGTAAGCTTCCAAGTAACTTGGAAATAAGAACTTCTCTTGAAGGAATTGTTGCGATAACCTGAATCTTCTTGCTATCATAGTAATTTCCTTCAACAACACCAGCCTTAAATTCTAAGTTAGGCATTGTCTTTGTGCATTCAAGTATAACTCTTGCAGGAACGGTTGCATCATCCAAACCAAACGCTACAGCGGTAGGTCCGTTTAATTCGCCTGATAAAGCTTCGAACTCTGTTCCCTTAAATGCGAAATTAAGCATAGTGTTCTTGTATACCTTGTAAACCACACCAGCATCTCTTAACTTCTTACGAAGTTCAGTATCCTGAGCAACGGTTAAACCACGGTAATCTACTAATACAGCTGCTTTAGCAGTGCTTACATAGCCTTTAATTTCTTCAACGACTGGTTGTTTTAATTCAACTTTAGCCATTACGTACACCTCCTTGTTTCTTATTAGACTGCCGGTATTCCGGTAACCTTTCGGTACAACTCGCCGTGACCTCATTGATTGTACGAAAAAACCTCTCTCCACCAAAGTAGAGAGAGGTTAATAAAATCATAATGATTCAATCAACATTTCCTCGGTAGGCGTTATCAACTTATGCCTTACGGCACCTACTGTCTTCGGCAGTTTCATGTGTGAACTATAAATTCACGCAAAACGAATTATAGCATGAAACAAAACATGTTGTCAACCCATGAATTTATAAAAAATTAGTAATGAAAATTTGTAATTGAATTTTTAATGAGTATTTATAATTATTCTAGGGATGTTTACCGACAAGAGAAAGCTGCTAGGATGTTGTATTGAATTACAGTTTACTAGCAATTCCAGGACATTCTCATTCACTTAAATCAATCAGAACGCACAAAAGCTCTTTAAAGAATAGGCAGACATTTGCGTTTGTACGAATTATCGCACGTCTGATTTTGTCGTTCACGCAAATCCCCAAGAACGCACGTAAACTGTATACTTTAACCCATGTCTGCAATCATGTTCACTACGTACGCGAAACGAGTCCAACAATGTTTTCCAAAGAGGAGTATTTGCATTCGTCGGTACTTAGGTTCTGTTTTTTAGAACCTTATGTACCGTTACGTAATGCAACCAATGTCATTAAGTTAAGAAAGATAGTTTGATTTTTTAATCAGGCTGTCTTTTTTTTGTTGATTTAAAAAAATTCACTTGACAAATAGTCAAAAAAATGCGGCGAAGCCCTTTAAATATAACA